>NZ_LDES01000073.1 GCF_001015195.1 Sphingomonas sp. Y57
ACGAACGCCGGGCTCAAGCGGATCGCTGGCGCCACACCCGACGTGAGTTACGAGGAATTGTTGCATGTCCATCGCCGTTTCATTCACGCGCCAGCGCTGAGAGAAGCGTGCGCGCGGGTGGCAAACGCAACACTGGCAATCCGCAATGCCACAGTATGGGGAGACGCGGGCACGGCTTGCGCGTCCGATTCAACGAAGTTCGGCGCGTGGGACCGCAACCTGATGACGGAATGGCACGCCCGCTATGGCGGCCGTGGCGTCATGATCTACTGGCATGTGGAGAAGCGCGCGACCTGCGTTTATTCCCAGCTCAAGCGGTGCTCTTCCTCGGAGGTCGCCTCCATGATCGAAGGCGTGCTACGCCATTGCACCGACATGGAAATCCAGCGCCAGTANTCAGTACGTCGATAGTCACGGCCAGAGCGCGGTCGGCTTTGCGTTTTGCCGACTCCTTGGATTTGAG
>NZ_LDES01000074.1 GCF_001015195.1 Sphingomonas sp. Y57
CGCCCCGCCCCGCTCCGGCGCCCGCGCCTGCCCCGGTTTCGCCGCCTCCGGCCGCCGCCGCGCCTGCCCCGGCACCGACGACGCCGCAGCCTATCGTCCGTTCGATCGGTCCGGGCGGGTTCCAGCGCCAGACCCCTGGCGAGCAAAGCAGCCCCATTCCGCCCGCGCCGCCACGCCGGCTGGTTCCTGCCAAGCCGTCGGCGGAGATGGCGGACAAGACCAGCCTGCTCGACCTCAACGACAAGGTCTGCAAATGGCCGCTCGGTCATCCGGGCGAGCCCGACTTCCATTTCTGCGGCGAGCCGATCAATCCCGGCTTCCCCTATTGCCTGGAGCATTGCTCGGTCGCCTATCAGGCACAGCTTCCCCGCCGCGACCGCCGGCCGCCGCCGCCCTTGCCCTTTGGCGGTCCACGCGTCAGATAATCCCGCTACAACATCGCGAGGGGGAAGATCGATGCGGACATGGGTGATCGGGCTGTCGGCGCTGACGCTGGCCGGATGCACGGCAACGGTATCGGAACAGGGCCAGGCGGTCCCTGAAGCGAACGCCGTGCCGCCGGTCGCCTGCGCGGCGTCCCGCGCCGAGGCCTTCGTCGGCCAGAACGGCCAGGCCGTGGCCGAGCAGGCCCGCACCGCGGCCGGCGGGAAGACGGTGCGCGTGATCGCGCCGGGCCAGGCTGTTACCATGGATTATCGGACCGACCGGCTGAACGTCGAAACCGACGCGGCGGGAAATGTCGTGAAGGTCTATTGCGGCTGATCGGGCGTCGCGCGTCCGGAATGTCGGCGCCACTTTCCTTTTGGCGCCGAGGAGCCTTATAGTCGCCGGCAATGTCCGACGATCTCTTCGCCTCCGCGCCATCCACAAGTTCCGGAAATTATGATGCCTCGGCCATCGAGGTGCTGGAAGGGCTCGAGCCCGTCCGGCGCCGGCCGGGCATGTATATCGGCGGGACCGACGAACGCGCCTACCACCATCTCGCGGCCGAGGTTCTCGACAATGCGATGGACGAGGCGGTCGCGGGCCATGCCAACCGGATCGAGGTCTCGCTGCAGGCCGGCAACCGCCTGACCATTATCGACAACGGGCGCGGTATCCCCGTCGATCCCCATCCGAAATTCCCGGGGAAATCGGCGCTCGAAGTGATCCTGAGCACTCTCCATTCGGGCGGCAAGTTCAGCGACAAGGCCTATGCGACCTCGGGCGGCCTGCACGGCGTGGGCGTATCGGTGGTCAACGCGTTGTCGACCGATACGGTGATCGAGGTTGCCCGCAACAAGGAACTGTTCCGCCAGCGCTTCTCGCGTGGGACCACGCTGGGCCCGCTCGAGAAGCTCGGCGCGGCGCCTAACCGGCGTGGCACCAGCGTCTCCTTCACTCCCGATCCGGAGATCTTCGGCCCTAGCGCGCATTTCCGGCCCGGCCGTCTGATGCGGCTGGCAAGATCGAAGGCCTATCTCTTCGCCGGGGTCGAAATCCGCTGGAAATGCGACCCTTCGCTGATCGGCGACGACACGCCCGCCGAGGCGGTCTTCCAGTTCCCGGGCGGCCTTTCCGATCACCTGCGGGAGCAGGTCGGCACGCGCGAATGCGCGACCAGCCAGTTCTTCTCGGGCAAGCAGGAGTTCCCCGACGGCCAGGGCTCCGTCGAATGGGCGGTGGCGTGGCCGCTCTGGTCCGAAGGTTCGTACAGCTATTATTGCAACACTATTCCGACCCCCGATGGCGGCACCCATGAGACGGGGCTGCGCGCAGCCCTGGTCAAGGGCATCCGCGCCTTTGCCGAACTGGTCGGCAACAAGCGCGCCAAGGACGTCACCGCCGACGATATCGTCACTGGCTCGGAACAGATGCTGTCGGTGTTCATCCGCGACCCGCAATTTCAGAGCCAGACCAAGGACCGGCTGACCTCACCCGATGCCGCACGTCTCGTCGAGAATGCGGTGCGCGACCATTTCGACCATTTCCTCGCCGACAATATGGAGCGCGGCAAGGCTCTGCTCGGCTTCGTGCTGGACCGGATGGACGATCGACTGCGCCGTAAGGCGGAGCGCGACATCAAGCGGAAGACGGCAACCTCCTCGCGCAAGCTGCGCCTGCCGGGCAAGCTCACCGACTGTGCGAACGACTCGCCCGAGGGGACCGAGATGTTCATCGTCGAGGGCGACTCGGCAGGCGGATCGGCCAAGCAGGCGCGCGACCGCAAGACCCAGGCGATCCTCCCGATCCGGGGCAAGATCCTGAACGTCGCCTCCGCGAACAGCGCGAAGATCGGCGCTAACCAGGAAATCGCCGACATGATCCAGGCGCTTGGCTGCGGCACGCGCGACAAGTGCAACGTCGACCTGCTGCGCTACGAACGGGTCGTGATCATGACCGACGCCGACGTCGACGGTGCCCACATCGCGACCCTGCTGATGACCTTCTTCTTCCAGGAGATGCCTGACCTCGTCCGTGAAGGGCATCTCTACCTGGCCCAGCCGCCACTCTATCGCCTGACCGCGGGTACCAAGAGCATCTATGCGCGCGACGACGCGCATCGCGCCGAGATCGAGGCCAGCGAGTTCAAGGGCAAGAAGGTCGAGGTCGCCCGGTTCAAGGGCCTGGGTGAGATGAATCCCCAGCAGCTCCGCGAGACGACGATGGACCCGGCGACCCGCACCCTGCTGCGCGTCACCCTGCCCCAGGAATATGAGGAGCGCGCCAGCGTCCGCGACCTCGTCGATCGTCTGATGGGCAAGAACCCCGAGCACCGCTTCGCCTTCATCCAGGCGAACGCGGCCAGCGTCGATGACGAGGTGATCGATGTGTAGGTGGTTGCGGCGCGTCCCGACGCAGAGCTGATCGTCGGAGCCCGGCAGGGCTCCGCAAGCGCGAACGCGCGCCCGAGCTTATGCGAGGATAGCCAAGCGGGCGGATGCCCGCGCCGGCGCTTGAGGCATCACGAAATCGGCGTCAACGCTTCGTCGCGCATCCCCCGCCACACGCGGATCGCCTGCAACGTCTCGGGCACGTCGTGGACGCGCAATATCTGCGCGCCCATCTGCGCGCCGTGCAACGCGAGCGCGACCGAGCCGCCGAGTCTCTGGTCTACCGGCGCCTCGTTCGACAGCGCGCCGATGATCCGCTTCCGGCTGGCACCCAGCAGAAGCGGGCAGCCGAGACCGTGGAACAACGCCAGCCCGTTCAATATCTGGAGATTATGGCGGAGGTTCTTGCCGAAGCCGATGCCCGGATCGACGATGATCCGGCTGCGCTCGATCCCCGCCGTCTCGGCGAAGGCGATCCGCTCCGCCAGCCAGTCATAGACCTCGATCAATGCGTCGTCGTATCGCGGCTCACGCTGCATCGTCTCCGGATCGCCCTGATGGTGCATCAGCACGACGGGGCAGTCGTGGCGCGCCAGCAGCGCCGCTGCCGCGGGATCGTGGCAGAGCGCGGAGACATCGTTGACGATCGCCGCCCCGGCGGCCAGTGCCGCAGCCATCACCGCGGCCTTGCGCGTGTCGATCGAGACGACCGCTCCGCCTGCCGCCAGCCGCCGCACCACCGGCTCGATCCGCGCGATCTCGTCGCCCTCCCAGACCGGCCTGGCACCGGGCCGGGTCGATTCCCCGCCGACGTCGACGATAGCCGCGCCCGCCTCGACCGCCGCGAAGGCACCGTCGGTTGCGGCAGCCGGATCGTCGAGATGATTGCCGCCGTCCGAGAAGCTGTCGGGCGTGATGTTGAGGATCAGCATGACCTGGGGCTGATCGAAGCGCAGGATACGGCCACCCATTTCGACGGGGGGACGCGGCGCCACGATCCGCGCGATCGTCCGCCGCGCGTCCTCGGCCTGGTCGTCGGACAGCCCGGCGAGGAGATCGTCGATCGCGGCGACGGGAACATGCCGGGTGGCGACCCGCCGCCCCGCGTCGACGACGATTACCTCATAGGCGGAGAACCAGACCAGCCCCCCCGCCAGCCGCGCCACCGTGCCATCTGCATGACCGAAGGGAGAGGCGATGAAAGCCGACGGCCGGAAATAGAGTCGGGCGTAACGGGATATCTTCATTCCGCCCGCCTATTCGGTCGGAGGGCCTGAGAAAAGCCCGTCAGCTTCCGAGTTCGGCGAGATGCCGCTGGCGCACGGCATCGATCGGCTCGAGGCCCTGGGCCGTCTCGATGTGCCAGAAGCTCCAGCCATTGCACGACGGCGCCTTCTGGAGCTGCGCGCCGAGCCGGTGGATCGAACCGATCGCGCCGCAGTCGCTCGCCAGCATGCCGTCCGCGCGGACCGTAGCCGACCAGCGCCGCTTGGTGTCGGTGACGACCGAGCCTGGCGGGATCAGCCCGCCTTCGACGAGCAGACCGAAGGCGATACGCGGCATGGCCTTCTTCTCGGGGATGGACATCATCGCGCTCTCGTCGAGCGGCAGGGTCGCGGCGATGCGCTGGGTCGCGACCTTGATATATTTATCCTCGCGCTCGATGCCGATCCAGCGGCGGCCGAGGCGGCGGGCGACGGCGCCGGTGGTGCCGGTGCCGAAGAAGGGATCGAGGACGAGGTCACCCGGCTCGGTGCAGGCAAGCATGACGCGGTAGAGCAGGCTTTCCGGCTTCTGGGTCGGGTGCGCCTTGTGGCCGTCGTCGTCCTTTAGCCGTTCGCCGCCCGAGCAGATCGGCAGGGTCCAGTCAGACCGCATCTGCACATCGTCATTGAGCGCCTTCATCGTGCGGTAGTTGAAGGTGTATTTCGCCTTCTCCGCCTTCGAGCACCAGATCAGCGTCTCATGCGCGTTGGTGAAGCGGGTGCCCTTGAAATTGGGCATCGGGTTCGCCTTGCGCCAGACGATGTCGTTGAGGATCCAGAAGCCCTGGTCCTGCAGCGCGGTACCGACGCGGAAGATGTTGTGGTAGCTGCCGATCACCCAGATCGTGCCGTCGTCCTTCAGGATGCGGTGAGCCTCACGCAGCCAATCGCGGGTGAAGCGATCATAGGCGGCGAAGGTGTCGAACTTGTCCCAGTCGTCGTCGACCGCGTCCACCTGACTGCCGTCGGGCCGATGCAGGTCGCCACCGAGTTGAAGATTATAGGGCGGATCAGCGAAGATCATGTCGACGCAGCGATCGGGCAGCGCGCGCATCGTCTCGATGCAATCGCCACGGAGGATCTCGTTGAGCGGCAGGCGCACCGGCGGCACGGCCTCGACATTCGCGCGCCGCGCCCGGCGGGCCGCCGGAATCTTTTCGAGAACACCCATGGAAAAACCATCCCCCTTCGAATTGCCCCAAGGGTGAGTCATCGGGACTCCTCGGTCAAGTTCAATGTTTTGGCTCTCGAATCTGAGATTTCGACACAGGCCAGCGAACGAAAGGAGTCCGCCACTTCATATTGAGTCTCAACAGTCCGCCGAGACTCAATCCCTTGTGGTGTGGCGCGGAGGACTCACCCCCGTTCCTTTCACGAAAAAAAGTTGGAACGGCTCGACCACCCCGCCGTTCTTGCCGCCATGAGGCCGCCTTCGCCCCGTCGGATGTCGCCGTTGCTGCTCTGTGCGCTAGCTGCGATTACGGGCGGCATCACCGCCGGCGCGGCCGCTGTCCATGGCCTGCGCCTCAACCGCTACGGCCCCGTCGAACCGCCCTCGCTGTTCACTCCGGCCGAGGCCGGCACGCCATCGGACGCTGCCGGCGCGCCGGACGAGTTACTGTCTGCTGCACGCTGCGACCAGTGCAGCGAACGTGACCTGGGCTATCGCTGGGCGATCCTCGCCGCGGTTCGCGAAGCTACGCAATGCCCGAACGACAGTTGGGCCTTCCGGCGCGGCTGCCTTGATTATGTCGGTGGAATCTGACGTTCAGGCCGCAGAGAACAGCGAATATTGGGCAATCGGCGCGAAACTCCGCCGATGGAGCGGCGACGGACCGAGCCGCGCGAGCGCGTCGAGATGCGCGGGTGTTCCATAGCCCTTGTTCTTCGCCCAGCCATAGCCCGGGTGATGCGCGTCATAATCGGCCATCATCCGGTCGCGCTCCTCCTTGGCGACGATCGAAGCGGCAGCGATGGACAAGCACAGCGCATCCCCGCCGATCACCCATTGCGACGGTCTGGTCCAGCGCGGGCAACGATTGCCGTCGACCAGCACCATCGCGGGCTCGACGCCCAACGCCGCGACCGCACGCTCCATCGCCAGCATGGATGCCCACAGGATGTTGATCTCATCAATCTCTTCCACCGTGGCTATGCCGACGCCGACATGCGCCACCTCGCGGATCTTGCCGCACAGGTCCGCGCGCGCCTCCGCCCCGAGCTTCTTCGAATCGTCGATCCCCGGCGGCACGCGCCCGCGATCGAGAATCACGGCCGCCGCGACGACCGGGCCGGCCAGCGGCCCACGCCCTGCCTCGTCCACTCCGGCGAGCGGCAGCGGATGCGCGATTTCGAGATCGAAGCTGGGACCGGCCATGGCGCCGATCTATCGGGTCACGGCACAGCTGACTAGGGGCCGCTCGCCGCTTCGAGCAGGTGCAGGCTGAACAGCCGCTTTGCATCGAACCAGACCTGCAACGGCCGGAATCCCGCCCCGCGCGCGAGCGCCCGAAAATCCTCGACGGAGTATTTCCAGCTTTCCTCGACATGGATCGCCTCACCCTGGCCGAACGCGATCCGCCGGTCTCCGATAGCCACTTCGTGCTGGCCGAGGCTCACAAGATCGTTGCTCACCCGTCCGCTGTCCTTGTCGAAGCGGACGCGATATTCGAACATCCTTTCGTCGAACCCAGCACCCAGCTCGCGGTTCGCACGCCGCAGCACGTCGAGGATAAGCGAGCGATTCAGCCCGTGCGGATCGTCATAGGCGGCCTCCAGGATCAGCACGCTCTTGCGTAGATCGACGCCGATCAGCAGCAGTCCGCGAGGCCCTAGCTCACGCGCCCAGAGCGACAGCAGCGCGAGCGCTTCGGGCGGATCGAAAGTGCCGATCGCATTGCCCGGCAGATAGCCGATTCGCCGGCCCCCGCCCGCATTGGGCGGCAGATCGAAGCCGATACGCGGGTCGGCGCGAACCGCCTCGACCCACAGTCGCGGATAGCGCTGCTGCATGAGCCGGGCGTCGTCGAGGAGCCTGTCCCGATCGCGGTCGACCGCGACATAGCCCCATGGCCGGTCGAGGACGGAGAGCAGCAGCGAGGTCTGCGCGCGCGACCCGCGGCCGAAATCGATCAATTGCGCCGCCGGCCCGACCTGCCGGGCGATCGGCACCGCCTGATCACGCAGGATCTCCAGTTCGGCACGCTGGACATAATATTCAGGGAGCGCGCACAGACGCTGAAAGGCCGGGGAGCGACGGTCCAGCAGCATCGCCCCGACCAGGCTCTTGGGCCGCCGCTCCATCCCCGCGAGGAACAGCGCCGCGAAGTCCGCGGGCGGCGGCCCATGCTCGTGCAGTGCGACGATATCGCCCGGCCGCGTCGCGGGGCCATCGGGAATTGGATCGGTCAACTCAGCCTCCGGAGCCGACACGACGCGCGTCCGGCGCGGCCTTAGTCGCCTCGAAGCGTAAAAGGTTCCTGATCCGTAATGGTTCCCACCGATTTAACGCTGCGGCGGCCGTCCGCCGCTGGAGCGGGAATCATGGCGAGAGGCCCACCTGCATGGCGATGGCTGCGTCATCAGCTGTAGGTGGTCATCGCGGGGCGAGCCCGCCGGAATCGGCATCCTGGACGCTGGTGGGCCCGGCAGGACTCGAACCCGCAACCTAGCCGTTATGAGCGGCCAGCTCTAACCATTGAGCTACAGGCCCCGCCCAGCGCCGCGCAGGCGATAGCCGAGCCTCCGCCGCGCGGCAAGTTCACACGGCATCCTGTTCCGCATGCAGGTCGCCGAGCGGGAGGCTCAGATAGAAGCGGGTCGCATCGATCTCCAGCATCCCGCCGCTGGCGATGGCGAGGTTGCGGACGAGGCGCAGCGCGAAGCCCAGGCCGAGCACTGGCGCGTCGGGCCAGTTGCCGCCCGGATTATAGCCGGGATCGAGCAACATCTTCTCGTCACGGCCGTCGAGAGACCGCGGACGCAGGATCGTCAGCAGCATATGGGTCGAACGACGCGGATCGCGTTGCAGGTCGACGCTGATCCGCTCGCCCTCCTCAGCCATCGCGATCGTTGCCGCGAGCAGGCGCGACAGCATCCGTTCGACGGTCGGCGCGTCGACCGCCACCGGCGGCAAGGTGGAATCGATCCGGAAGGCCAGGCCGCTGGCTCGCTCCTTGGCCACCGCCTCGAAATTGGCGTGGAGCCGGGTCAGGATCGCGCCGGCGTCGACGGCTGCGGGGCTGCCCGCAGGCGGTTCCGCCGCCCGCGCGGCCGCCACCATGTCGAGATCCTCGACCGCGCTCAGCAGCTTTTTGCTCTGTTCCAATATCTCCTGCGCCCGGCCGCGATAGGCCGTTGCCGCAGGCCCGCGCATCTGCCCCTCGATCATCTCCGAAAAACCGATGATCGCGTTGAGCGGGGTGCGCAACTCATGGACGAGGTGGCGCAGCGAATCGTTCAGTGCCGGCTCGGCCGGCGGGCGCGATCCGCCCGCCATGACCGCCGCGCTCTCGTCGGCGCGCGGTCGGCGCGCGGTGCCGCGATAGCCGCTGAACCGGCCATCCTTGGGATCGAAGAACGGCACCGCCGAAATCCGCCAGTCGCCTGAGGCCGGGCCCTGCCCCGCAATCGTCAGCCGCGCGTCGCGGAATGGGGTGCGGCTGCGATAGGCCCCGGCGGCATGACCGTCCACGCCATGGTCGGTCTGATGCGCGGCGACGGCGATCGTCTCGCCGATGATCGGTCCGCGCGGCACGCCCTGCACCCAGCAGATCACACCGTCGATGCCGGTTTCGAAACGGAAATTCTCGATCCGGCCCGGCGCACCACCGTCGGCAGCAGCAGCCTCGCCGGCCATATTGCCGTCCATCCCGGCTTGCGGATAGCGGTTCCTAAATGTCTCGATCCGGGACAGGAGGTCGCGAATCTGGCTTTCGCCCGACGGCGGCAACGGCTCCGGCGCATCGTCGAGCCATGCCGTAGGCGCCAAGGGTTCCGCCACCGGCTCCGGCAGCATGTCGTGCAACCCCGCAGGCTCGTCCGCGAGAGCGGGCTCCTCGACGACCGGCACAATCGTCGGCTCGTCCGGCTCCTGCGCCTCGGCGACGAGCGCCTCGATCGGCGCGGCGAGCGGCGCGAGGCTCGCTTCCGGGGTTTCGATCGGGCCGGGAATCAGGAAATCGCTGGTGCCGAAGCCTTCGAGCGCCTTCCCGACCTCACCGCCCAGGTCGCGCCGGTTGCGCAGCAGGTTGCGCGCGCTCGGGGTGAGCCGGGGCAACAGGTCGAGCCATTGTCGAGCACTGAGGATGACATGGCCGAGCATCGGCGCGGCGATATGGGGAAGGTCCTCGGCAAACAGCAGGACAAGTTCCGGAGGCACGCGCCGCCCGGCAAGGCCGCGCCCGGCAGCCAGCCGCAATTCGACCGGAATCTCCGGACGCACCGAGCGCAGGAAATTATAGGCATCGACGGCGCGCGGCGCATCGACCAGCGGATCGTCGACGTGATGCCCACGCCCCTGCGCCAGCACGTCGACCACCTGCCGCCACAGGATCGCCCTGGCTTCAGGTGTCGGCGCCGGCTGCGCGAGCAACGTGGCCAGCATGTCATCGAAACGCAAAGGCCCGCCTCCACTCGGTGTTGAACGGGTTTGAGCCACCGTTCCCCCTGCGCGCGATATTAGATGGCAACGCGGCGAGCGGAAAGAGCGTTTGAGTCGCAAGTGCCGGTGCTATTTTAATTGCACTCAGCGGAAACTTTATTCTACGGATGGCAGCAGTTTTTGAAAGGTTGCTCCATGTCCGCGCCCTCGCTCGATCAAATCGATCGCACCATTCTGCATGAGCTGCAGGAGGATGGGCGGATGACCAATGTCGACCTGGCGCGAAAAGCCGGCCTGACGGCCCCGCCCTGCCTGCGCCGTGTGCGCGCACTGGAGGAAGCAGGCGTGATCGAGAGCTACCATGCCCGCCTCAACGCCGCTGCGCTCGGCTACGGCATCACGGTGTTCGCGCTGGTCTCCCTGCGCAGCCAGGCCGAGGAGGACCTGCGGCAGTTCGAGAGCCATGTCGCGGCACTGCCCGAGGTGCGCGAATGCCACATGCTCAATGGCGAGATCGACTTCATCCTGAAGATCGTGGCCCACGATCTGCAGGCCTTCCAGCAATTCCTGACCTCCCAGCTCACCACCGCCCCCAACGTGGCGAGCGTCAAGACTTCGCTGACGATCCGGACATCGAAAGACATCGCAGGCATCCCGGTCGACGGAATCTGACGGCGATCTTCCCGCCGCGCACCAAAGGAAAAGGGCCCGGCGCCAAAGACGCCGGGCCCTTCTTCATTTTCTCGGACGATCAGGAGGTCGGCGGGGTCTGCGCCCAGACCTTCCCGTAGTTGGCGAGCACGGCGTAATTGCCGGTCGTCACCTGATCGAAAGCCGCCTTGGCGCCGGCCTTGTCGCCGGCCTGGGCGAGCGCGAGACCGAGGCGGTAATTGGCCTGCCCAGCATCAGCCCCCGGCTTGGTCAGCGCGACCTTGTAGAGTTCGGCCGCCTTCGCATAATCCTTGTAGCCATAGACGAGGTCGGCAGTCGTCATCACCGACTTGAAGCTGGACTTGGGACCATTGGCAGCGGTGACCGCAGCCGGGATCGAAGCCTTGTCCGGCGCCAGCTTCGGCTGCGACAGGGCGATGATCTCACGGGTGTTCTGGCTGGTCGAGGGATTCAGCTTGCCGGCCGCGATACCCTCGTTGAGGACGTCGACCGCCTCGTTCGGGAAGCGCAGATACACCGCCAGCGCATAATCGATATAGTTGGACTGGGCCGACAGCGGCAGCACGCCGGCCGCCCGCGACAGGCGCAGCAGGTCGAGGTCGACGTCACCCGTCAGGCCAGCCATCTGGCGGTAGATGAACAGCGAGTCGTGCCAGTTCTGCTTCACCGGATAGGCAGCGAGCCACGCGGTGGTGATCTTGACGAACTCGTTCGGCAGCTTGCCGCGCGAGGCCATGTCGGCGCCACGGCCATACCATTCGCTCGGCGCGGCCTGGCCAGCGGCGGCCTTGGCGTCGATCACCTTCTGGAGGGTCGCCAGCGCCTCGGCGGTCTTGCCGTTGCGCGACTGGGCGTCGGCGAGGATCGCGTAGGCGTCCGCCTCGGTGCTGCCGGCGGCGATGGCGCGCGATAGCGAAGCCTCAGCCTTGGCGTAGTTCTTCGCCTGATAGGCGAACTGGCCCTGGAACCAGTAATATTTGGAGCGGGCATCGTCGTTGAGCTGGTTGGCGGCCTCGCCGGTCGCGATCAGCTCGTCGAGCGCGGTCGAGAGCCGGGCCTGGTCGCCGCTCGCCTGGGCCGCGTTGAGGCCGTACTGGGCGACGACATACTGCTCGTCAGGGGTCTTGGCGAGTTGCTTGGCCTGCGCCAGCGCGGCGTCGGCGGCCGCGATATCCTTCTTCTTGATCGCAGCGTCGGCCTCGGCGAGCGGCTTGCGGATCGCTTCGCCGATCTTGAGCGCGGGCGCGGCGGCCTCATCCTTCTTTTTGGCCGCAAAGGCCGGGTTACCCGGCGCCACCGCGGCGACGGCAACGCCAAGCGCCGCGACGAGCGCAAAACGGGACGTGAATTTCATGCTTCAGGCCTCCTAGGCGGCGACCGCAAGGGGAACGGCCACCGGTAAAACACGCCGGTTGACTAATCGCTCCCACGGTTCCGCACAAGCGTGGGCGAAATGATCCGGCTTCACTCGTCGTGCTCTAGGCACCGCTCGCTGAATGGGGATTGAACCGCCGGCGGTTGATCGCATCCAGCCGCGCAGCTAGGGCGGGGCTATGCTGCTGCTCCTCTCACCCGCCAAATCGCTCGACTATGCAAGCCCGCTGCCTCCGCTCGAAGCGACCACGCCGCGCTTCGCGGAAGAGGCGCTGACGACCGCTCAGGCGGCCTCGAAGCTGAGCGCCAGGAAGCTTGCCGGGCTGATGGGTATCTCGGACAAGCTGGCGAAGCTGAACGCCGGGCGCTACGCCGATTTCGCCGGCCAGGAGGAACGGCCCGCGCTCTACGCCTTCTCGGGCGATGTCTATGTGGGCTTCGAGGCCAAGACGCTGGACGAGCCGGCAATCGGCTTCGCACAGGACCATGTCCGCATTCTTTCAGGCCTCTATGGCCTGCTCCGCCCGCTCGACCTGATTCGTCCCTATCGACTGGAGATGGGAACGCGCTGGGCGCCCGGCCGCAAGAAGAACCTCTACCAGCTCTGGGGCAGCAAGATCTCCGACGCGCTGGCGGCCGATCTGCTCGCCGACGGATCCGACGTGATCGTCAATTGCGCCAGCAAGGAATATTGGCACGCGGTCGAGCAGGCACCGCCCAAGGGCGTCCGTATCATCACCATGGATTTCCGGGAGCTGGCGCCGCAGGGACTGGTCTTCAACAGCTTCGGGGCGAAACGCGCTCGCGGCATGATGGCGCGCTGGATGTGCGAGCATCGGATCACCGCCCCCGACGGCCTCAAGGGCTTCGACAGTGACGGCTATGCCTATTCGGCCGAGGGATCGGACGATTCGACCTGGCGCTTCATCAAGACGCGCTGATCCTCCGCAGGAACATCCGGCGATCCGGCCCGTTGATAGTGCAGGACCGACGGGAGACAGGATATGAATAGCCAAACCCACCCGACCGATCGGGACAAAGGCAATGGCGTGGAACTCACCACCGAGGAGGCCCGTGCCGGCGCGACCCCGCACATGACGCGCTACATCCTCGGCTGGGGCCTCGCCCTGGTGATTATCGCCTTCCTGATCGTGGTGGCCGCCTACAGCTGGGGCTGAGCGCCTCACTAGCCCCCTGAGCGCCCTCGCATCCTGCGAGGGCAGCATCGGCTCTGGCCTTTGTGACCGTCCTTCGTTAGGAGCATCTGACTACCCCGTTCCGGGGTCAGAAGTTCAACGAACACGGACCCAAAGACTTTGGCCAGCGTACCGCCGCCCATCGAAAACAGCGACATTTCTCCGATCTCGATCATCGACGAGATGAAGTCGAGCTATCTCGACTATGCCATGTCGGTGATCGTGTCGCGCGCCCTTCCGGACGTGCGGGACGGGTTGAAGCCGGTGCACCGCCGCATCCTCTATGCGTGCCAGGAAGGCGGCTTCGTCCCCGGCCGTCCCTATCGCAAGTCGGCGAAGATCGTCGGCGACGTGATGGGCAATTACCATCCGCACGGCGACAGCTCGATCTACGACGCGCTCGCGCGCCTCGCCCAGGACTGGGCGATGCGGGTGCCGCTGATCGACGGACAGGGCAATTTCGGCTCGATGGACCCCGATCCGCCGGCGTCGATGCGCTATACCGAGGCGCGGCTCGCCAAGGTGGCGATGACGCTGCTCGACGATCTCGACAAGGACACCGTCAACTTCACGCCGAACTATGACGGCTCGCGCGACGAGCCGCAGGTGCTGCCGGCGCGCTTCCCGAACATCCTGGTCAACGGCGCCGGCGGCATCGCGGTCGGCATGGCGACCAACATCCCGCCCCACAACCTCGGTGAGGTGATCGCGGCCTGCAAGGCCTATGTGGAGAATCCTGCGATCACGATCGACGAACTGATGGCGATCGTCCCCGGCCCGGATTTCCCCACCGGCGCGATGATCCTCGGCCAGTCGGGCGTGCGGCAGGCCTATCACACCGGGCGTGGCTCGATCATCATGCGCTCGCGCCATGAGGTCGAGGAAGGCCGCGGCGACCGCCGCTCGATCGTCCTGACCGAAATCCCCTACCAGGTCGGCAAGTCCGGCCTTGTCGAGAAGATCGCCGAGGCGGCGAAGGACAAGCGGATCGAGGGAATCTCCGACATCCGCGACGAATCGAACCGTCAGGGCGTCCGCATCGTCCTCGATCTGAAGCGGGACGCGACGCCGGACGTGGTCCTCAACCAACTGTGGCGCCACACCCCGGCGCAGACCAGCTTCCCCGCGAACATGCTCGCGATCCGCGGTGGCCGGCCCGAAACGCTGAACCTGCGCGACATCGTCGAATCCTTCGTCAAGTTCCGCGAAGAGGTGATCACCCGCCGCTCGAAATTCGAGCTGAACAAGGCGCGCGAGCGGGCCCATATCTTGCTCGGCCTTGTCATCGCCGTGACCAACCTCGACGAGGTTGTCCGGATCATCCGCGGGTCGGCGAGCCCGGCTGAGGCGCGGGCCGCACTGATTTCGCGCGAATGGCCGCGGGGGGAAATCGAGTCCTACATCAAGCTGGTCGAGGCGGTCGACACGATCGGCGATGCGCCGACCTACCAGCTGAGCGAGATCCAGGTCCGCGCGATCCTCGACCTGCGCCTGCACCGCCTGACCGCGCTCGGCCGCGACGAGATCGGCGACGAGCTCGCCAAACTCGCCGAATCGATCGCCGAGCTGCTCGAAATCCTCGGTAACCGGGTCCGTCTCTATCAGGTGATGGTCGAGGAATTCGACGCGATCCTGGTCGAGTTCGCGACGCCTCGCCGGACCGAGATCGCCCCCGCCGGTGACGATATCGACGACGAGGACCTGATCGAGCGCGAGGACATGGTCGTCACGGTGACGCACGGCGGCTACATCAAGCGCACCCCGCTCGAGGCGTTCCGTGCGCAGCGGCGCGGCGGCAAGGGCCGCTCGGGCATGGCGACCAAGGAAGAGGATGCCGTCACCGAGCTGTTCGTGACGAGCACCCACACGCCGGTGCTGTTCTTCTCGAACCACGGCAAGGTCTATCGCAAGAAGGTGTGGCGCCTCCCCGAAGGCGCGCCGCAGGCGCGCGGGCGGCCGATGATCAACCTGCTGCCGCTCGCCGACGGCGAGAAGATCACCACCGTCCTGCCGCTGCCCGAGGACGAGGAGAGCTGGAGCGCGCTCCACGTGGTCTTCGCGACCGCGCACGGCAATGTCCGCCGCAACTCGATGGACGCCTTCGCCAACGTGCCGACCAACGGCAAGTTCGCAATGCGCTTCGACGAGGACGCGACCGATCGGCTGATCGGCGTCGCGCTGCTGACCGAGGAGGACGACGTCCTGCTAGCGACCCGCGGCGGCAAGGCGATCCGCTTCGCGTCGACCGACGTGCGCGAGTTCCAGAGCCGTACGTCGACCGGCGTGCGCGGCATCCTTCTCAAGGGCGACGACGAGGTGATCTCGCTGTCGATCCTCAAGGGCTTCGATGCGACCACCGAGGAGCGGGACGCCTATCTGCGTGCCGCGCCGTGGAAGGACAATGAGACCGCCCCGACGCTGCCGCCCGAGCGCATGGCCGAGTTCGAGGCCGCCGAGGAGTTCATTCTGACGGTCTGCGCCAACGGCTACGGCAAGCGCAGCTCGGCCTATGAATATCGCCGGACCGGCCGTGGCGGGCAGGGCATCGGCAATATCGACAATCTCGAGCGCAACGGCCCGGTCGTCGCCAGCTTCCCGGCGCATAATGGCGAGCAGCTGATGCTCGTCACCGACCAGGCCAAGCTGATCCGCCTGTCGGTCGGCGACACCCGCGTCATCGGCCGCAACTCGGCCGGCGTCCGCCTGTTCAACGTTTCGGACAACGAGCATGTCGTCGGCGCGGCGCGGATCGAGGAGAGCGACGACGAAGCCGAGGCCGATCTGGGCGACGGCACCGGCGAGATGGCTCCCATCGACGACGCGGTGGTGGGCGAGGACCTCGCCGACGGCGGTGAGGCGTCAGGCGACGAGTGAGAATGACGGCATCCCGGCGCTGGAGCGGGCCGATCTGACCTGATCGGATCGTGCACCGCTCTGGCCGGGCCGCCTCACAGACCCTTCAGCACGCCCTCCAGCTTGTCGACCGGATGGTTGACGAGGTCCTTGTCGATCTCCGCCACGATCCGTGCCTCGACCGCCTTGTCATAATGCTGGCGCAGCTCGCCCAGCGTGCGGGGCGGCGCCACGATGATGAGCTGCTCGAACCCGTTGGCCTGGGCCCGTTCGGCCAGCAGCGCCGCGGTGTCGGCCGCGAAGCGGTCCTCCTCCTGCTGATGATAGTCGGTCTCCTCCATGGTGCTGTGCCGGCCGCTGCCGCCCTGCGACATCGCCTGCCCCGGCCCGTCCGACTTCATGTCGCGATCCTTGAGGCCCGCCTGCGCCCGCTGATCCTCGACGACGAGGTTGGGATAGTCAGCATCCCCCTCGTTGCGCAGGAACAGCGACTTGCGGCCGTCGGCGACCAGAATGAGCGCGTCGTGGGAAATCCGCATTTTCTGCTCTCCTCTCGATGATCCGCGAGAAGAACGCGTCACGCAGGCGGGGGTTGCTCTTCCGCGCTACCCGTCACCCAGCGAAGGCTGGGGTCCATGCCTCCCATCAGCCAGAGGACATCTGAGAAGGATACAGACATGGATGCCAGCCTCCGCTGACATGACGATGGCTGAGAAACTCAATAGCGCCGGAACAGCTTCCGCACGAGCTGACCCCGCCAGGGACGGCCGTGATAGTTGAAGAAGAACCAGCCATAGACCGTCGTGAAATAGAGCACGAGGAAGGCGAGCGGGTCGCGGTTGGCGCGCATGTGGCGGAACAGGGCGAGGTCGGCGGCGCGGCGGTCGCGCTCGCTGCCGCCGCCATATATCCCGTAGGCATTGTCATGGGCGCGGCAGCCAGCATTGCGATTATGCTTGGAGCCGTCCATGAAGAGACAATACTGACGTTCCTTGTCAGCCATGGGGCGAGTAAGCAGCGGCGATGCCGGCGTTCAAGCGCAAAATCTTCTATCTCAGCGGTTTCGATCCTCGGGGCGCTCGCTTCTACCACCAGCTCTATGCCGAGCAGGCAGCGCTGTTCGGCGCCAATGCCGGCCGCGAGATCGCCGTCGGAAAGCGCCGGCGCGAGCCTCCGCATTCCGTCGCCTGGACGATCGAGGACAAGAGCGGGGACACCGTCACCGACCATGTCTTCCTTGGCTGGGACGACGTAGTGCGCAGCCACTGGGTGAAGAATCCGCTCGCGCTGCTCCGCCGCTCGGTCGTCGCCTATTGGAACTTTACCCGGCTGCTCGACTGGCCGATTGTCCGAACCTTCCCCTTCGGGGTTCGCTTCGCCTTCTACTATCCCGGCGTTTCGACGATCCTGCTGCCCGTCCTGTTCGGCCTTCTGCTCGCACTGCCGCTGATCCTGTTGCTGGGATCGACCTGGGGCGTCGCCGCGGCGGCGCTGGTCGGACTGGCAGTCGCCCTGTTCGTGGTGAAGAAGATCCAGGGCTTCTGGCTGCTGCGCTTCATCATCTTCAACGACACGCTGGCGAGCGAGCGACTACCGGCCGACGTGGACGAACGCATGGCCGAATTCGCCGGCCAGATCCGCGCCAGCCTCGACGAAGACTGGGACGAGATATTGTTCGTCACCCACAGCAATGGATCGATCCTGGCGGTGCCGATCATGGCCCGACTGCTCGACTCCTGCGGCGGTGCCATGCCCGACCGTTTCAGCCTGGTGACGCTGGGTTCGTGCATCGCCCTGATCGGCAACCGCAAGGACAGCCGCCGCTTCCACGCGCTGCTGGAACAGGTCGGCCAGGGCGATTTCCGCTGGCTCGACATCGGATCGATCACCGACGGCGCCTGCATCGCCGGGATCGACCCTTGCGTGAGCTGCGCCCGCCCCCGCCGCGCCCGCTTGTTCCAGACCAGCCCGCGCTGGTTCAAATATTGCGACCCGGCGACCTATCAGGCCCGTCGCCGCAACAAGTACGAGACCCATTTCGACTATCTCAGGACCTTCGACCGCATCTCGCCGCTTGACTATCTCGCGATCAGCTCGGGCCCACGCCCGCTGGCCGCGTCGATCGAAGCCTTCAAGGCCGAGAACCATGTCTGACGCGCCCGACGGCGAACGGTTGTTCACGCCCCCCTACCCCGTCCCGCACCGGAGCAAGGCATCGCTGTTCAAGCGCTTCCTGACCGGCTGGAATAGCTGGATCCACACGCTGTTCGACCGCAGCTACACGATGCAGATGGGCGAGATCCGCCTGCCCCGGCTCGACTTCTTCATCGCCAACGACCTGTCGGTGGTCGAGCGGGTGATGGACGATCGGGAGAAGGTGTTCCCCAAGCATCGCTTCCTCAACGAACTGCTCGATCCTCTGATCGGCAACAGCGTCTTCTCCGCCAACGGTAAGGACTGGGAAGAGCAGCGCGAGATGGTCAACCCGGCCTTCGCGCACACCAACCTGAAGCGCGTCTTCCCGGCGATGCAGGGCGCGGTCGACGACCTGCTGGCGACGATCGCGGCGATGGACCAGTCGAAACCGATCGCGGTCGATCCGCTGATGACCCATGTCGCCGCCGACATCATTTACCGCACGATCTTCTCGGTGAAGCTCGACCAGGCCAGCGCCGACCGCATCTACCACGCCTTCCACCGCTATCAGAAGAACATCCAGCCGGGCGCGATGCTCAAGCTCTATGGGCTACCGCTGTTCGGTTACCGGCGGCGGGCGACGCGGGCGGCGGCCGAGATACACGACGTGTTCGGTCCGATCGTCAAGGCACGCTACGACGCCTGGCATGGCGGTGGGACCGAGGCCGGGAACGACATCCTCCAGTCGCTGCTCGAAGCGCGCCATCCGACGAACGGCGAACCGTTCAGCTACCAGGCGATCATGGAGCAGGTGTCGACCATCTTCCTGGCCGGTCACGAAACCGCCGCATCGGCGATGACCTGGGCGCTCTACCTGCTCGCCGAGTGCCCGCACTGGCAGGATGCCCTGCTCGCCGAGATCGAGCGCGAGACAAATGGCGCGCCGATCGCCTTCGAGCATCTCCGCGCGCTGGCCGGCGTCCGCAACCTGTTCCGGGAGACACTGCGCCTCTATCCGCCAGTCAGCTTCCTGGTGCGCGAGGTAACCGCGCCGACGACAATGCGCGACAAGCTGCTTCACAAGGGGGCGATGATCGTGATCTCGCCCTGGCTGATCCAGCGCAATCTCAACAACTGGAAATGTCCGCACGCCTTCGCGCCCGAGCGGTTCGACGATCCCGAGGAGGCCGAAGCCTGCCGCCGAGCCTATATGCCGTTCGGCAAGGGGCCGCGCATCTGCATCGGCGCGGGCTTCGCCCAGCAGGAGGGCATGCTGATCCTCGCCAGCATCGTCCGCGCCTTCCGCCTGCGCTATCCCGACATCGCCCGGCCGGAGCCGGTCAGCCGGCTGACGCTGCGCCCCAGGAACGCGGTCCAGCTCTGGTTCGACACGCGGGCGCGGTAGACAGTCAGGCCGCCGCGCGGGCGAGTCGTTCGAGCGTCGGAATAAGGTCGTCGAAATGGTCGATCAGCGCGGCGGCGCCCAGTTGATCGACCGGGCGATCGGAGAAGCCGAAGGTCACCGCAATGGTCGGGATATTGGCGGCGATGCCCGTGTCGGTATCAGTGATCGAGTCGCCGACATAGGCCGCCCTGCCCCCGCCGCAGCGCGCGATCGCCTCGAACAGCGGCGCCGGATCCGGCTTGCGGACAGGCAGCGTGTCGCCGCCGACCAGGGCGTCGAAACGATCGGCCCAACCAAGCTGGTCGATGCAGCGCCGCGCTAGGTGCTCAGCCTTGTTGGTGCAGACCGCGAGCTTGACCCCGCGTGCCGCGAGCCGGTCGAGTGCTGCGTTCAGGCCGGGGAATATCTGCGTCCCGTCGGCGATATGGGCCAGATAATAGTCGATGAAGACAGGGAAGCCCCGTTCGACGAGTTCCTCCGTCATCTCGCCCGTGGCTGCGAGCCCCTTCTGGAGCAGCGCCCGGGCGCCATGGCCGACCATGTGGCGAACGTCCTCGGCCGGGACCGGCGGCCGTCCCAGCACGCCCAGCGCATGGTTGAGCGCAGCGGTGAGATCCGGCGCGGTGTCGGCAAGCGTGCCGTCGAGATCGAAGGCGACGACGTCGAAGGGAAAATCGGCTGGCATGGCGTGCTCCATCGCCCGGCCGATATGGAAAAGGCAAGCGCTTCGTGGCAGAGCAGCGCATCATGACCGACCGCCCCTTCGCCGCCCTGATCCTTGCCGCCGGCAAGGGCACCCGCATGAAGTCCGATCTCCACAAGGTGCTGCACCCGATCGCGGGCAAGCCGATGCTGGGCCATCTGATCGCCGCGGTCGACCGGCTCCCCCCCCCCCCCCCCCNGTGGTGACCGGCGCTGGTCGCGAGCAGGTCGAGGCGTTCGTCGCACCGCTCGGTGTCGAGGTGGTGATGCAGGAGCCGCAGCTCGGCACCGCCCACGCCGTCCAGCAGGGCGAGGCGGCGCTCAAGGATTTCGACGGCGACGTCCTGATCCTCTACGGCGACGTGCCGCTGGTCCCGGCCGGGACGATCCGCCGGATGCTCGACCGGCTGCAGGCCGAGGATGCCCCGGTCGCGGTCGTGCTCGGCTTCCGGCCCGACGACGCCCTCGCCTATGGCCGCATCCTCGCACGCGGCGACGGCACGATCGACGACATGGTCGAATATAAGGACGCAACCACCGAGCAGCGCGCGATCGACCTGTGCAATTCGGGGCTGATGGCGGTGCGCGGCCGCGAGCTGTGGCGGCTGCTCGCCCAGGTCGGCAACGACAATGCCGCCGGCGAATATTATCTGCCCGACATCGTCCGCATCGCGCGGGCCGAGGGCGGCCGCTCAGTCGTGGTCGAGGCCGAGGCCTGGGAGGTCGCCGGGGTCAACAGCCGCGCCGAGCTGGCTGCAGTCGAGGCCGAATGGCAGCGCCGCCGACGCCTCGCCGCGATGGCCGACGGCACCACGCTGATCGCGCCTGAGACGGTGTGGTTCAGCCACGACACCGTGATCGGCCGCGACGTGGTGATTGAACCGCATGTCTTCTTCGGGCCGAAGGTGACGATCGCCGACGGCGTCACCATCCACGGCTTCAGCCATATCGAGGGCGCCACCGTGCATGGCGGCGCGGACATTGGCCCCTATGCGCGGCTGCGGCCGGGCGCGGACATTGGCGAAGGGGCGAAGATCGGCAACTTCGTCGAGGTCAAGAACAGCCGTTTCGGCAGGGGCGCCAAGGCCAACCACCTCTCCTATATCGGCGATGCCGAGGTCGGCGCGAAGGCGAACGTCGGGGCGGGCACGATCACCTGCAACTATGACGGCTTCCTCAAATATCGCACCGTCATCGGCGAGGGAGCGTTCATCGGATCGAACAGCGCGCTGGTTGCACCGGTGACGATCGGCGACGGAGCCATCGTCGGCGCGGGATCGACCGTCACCCGTGATGTCGACGCCGATGCGCTGACCGTCGCGCGCGGCAAGCAGGAAAGCCGCCCCGGCTGGGCGGCGCGCTTCCGCGAGGCGATGAAGATCAAGAAAGCCGCACGCAAATAGGGATGATTGTCAGCCGCGATTAATAGTGCTTTGAGCACGAGGCGGCGGATGGTCGCGACGAATGCGGGGCGTGGTCGATGTGTGGCATTATCGGCATATTGGGCAAGGAAGACGTTGCGGGCCGGCTGCTCGAGGGGCTTCGGCGGCTTGAATATCGCGGCTATGATTCAGCGGGCATCTGCACGATCCACGACGGCGTGCTCGACCGCCGGCGTGCCGAAGGCAAGCTCGACAATCTCGCGAAGAAACTGGCGGCCGAGCCGCTGCCCGGAGTCATCGGCATCGCCCATACCCGCTGGGCCACCCATGGCGCGCCGACCCAGGACAACGCCCATCCCCACGCCACCGGAGAGGTGGCGCTGGTCCACAATGGCATCATCGAGAATTTCAAGCCGCTCCGCGACGAGCTGATCGCCAAGGGCCGTGTTTTCGAGAGCCAGACCGACACCGAGGTGGTCGCCCACCTGATCTCCGCCGATGTCGAGGCGGGGATCGATCCGGTCGAGGCGGTACGGACCAACCTCAAGCGGCTGCATGGCGCTTTCGCGCTGGCGATACTCTTCCGTCAGAACCCCGACATGCTGATCGGCGCACGGCTCGGTTCGCCGCTGGTCGTCGGCTATGGCGAAAATGGCGAGACCTATCTGGGCTCGGACGCGCTGGCACTCGCTCCCCTCACCCAGAAGATCGCCTATCTCGAGGAAGGCGACTGGGTCGTCATCACCCGCGAAAAGACCCAGATCTACGACCGCGACGACCAGCCGGTCGAGCGCGCCGTCGTCCATTCGGGCGTGTCGAACCTGTCGATCGACAAGGGCAACCACCGCCATTTCATGCTCAAGGAGATCTACGAGCAGCCGATCGTCGTGGCGCAGACGCTGAAGTCCTACGTCCGCCGTCTGGAGGAGCAGGTGTCGCTGCCGATCCCCGACTTCGACCTGGGCACGATCCGCCGGGTGTCGATCGTCGCCTGCGGGACGAGCTTCTATGCCGGCATGGTCGCCAAATATTGGTTCGAGCAGTTCGCGCGCGTGCCGGTCGACCTCGATGTCGCCTCCGAGTTCCGCTACCGCGCACCGGTGATGGAGGAAGGCGGCCTCGCCCTGTTCATCAGCCAGTCGGGCGAGACGGCCGACACGCTGGCGGCGCTGCGCCACGCTAGGTCGGAAGGCCAGAAGATCGCGGTGGTGGTCAACGTCCCCACCTCGACGATGGCGCGCGAGGCGGACCTCTTGCTGCCGACCCATGCCGGGCCCGAGATCGGCGTCGCATCGACCAAGGCCTTCACCTGCCAGCTCGCGGTGCTCGCCGCGCTCGCCGCCAACCTGGCGCGCGCCAAGGGCCGGCTCGACGTCAAGGCGGAGAAGGAGATCGTCCGCCATTTGTCGGAGGCGCCCGCCGCGATCAACGGCGCGCTCGCCTATGACGAATCGATCGAGGCGATGGCCAGCGTCATCGCCGGCGCCCGCGACGTGCTCTATCTGGGTCGGGGGCCCGATTATCCGCTCGCGCTCGAAGGCGCGCTGAAGCTCAAGGAGATCAGCTATATCCACGCCGAGGGCTATGCCGCCGGCGAGATGAAGCACGGCCCGATCGCCCTGATCGACGAGAATGTCCCCGTCATCGTCATCGCGCCCAGCGGCCCGCTGTTCGACAAGACCGTGTCGAACATGCAGGAGGTGCAGGCGCGCGGCGGCAAGGTGGTGCTGATCTCCGACTATGACGGTATCCAGGCGGCCGGCGAGAATTGCATGGCGACGATCACCATGCCGAAGGTCCACCCGTTGATCGCCCCGATCGTCTATGCGATCCCGGTCCAGTTGCTCGCCTATCACGTGGCCGTGGCGAAGGGGACCGACGTCGATCAGCCCCGCAACCTCGCCAAGTCGGTGACCGTCGAGTAGATTCGCCCGGGCGCCCTGTCGTCACTCCCGCCTTCGCGGGAATGACGGAAAGAGAGGGGAACACGGAAAGAATCCAGCCGATCAGACCACGAAGTCGGCGGTGCCGATCGACACCGGATCGACCGTGCCGAGATCGACCGCCGAGTCCACCGTGGCGCCGCCACTTCCCGAATAGAAGATGTAGGTGTCGGCGCCGACCTGCACGGCCGCCACCTCGCCCAGGCCGGGATGGGCGTCGAACAGATGCTGCGCCTCGGCGGCGGCGGCCGACAGGCTGGCCTGCGCCGCGCCGGTCATGACCGCGGTGGGCCGGAAGCCAATCGACAGCAGATCGACCCCGTCCTGGAAATCGGTGATCCGGTCGGGCGCGGCCAGGGTCGAGGCGCAGCCCGCGAAGACGAAGTGATCGACCCCCGCCCCGCCGGTCAGCAGGTCGACGCCGAGATCGCCCGACAGGATGTCGTTGCCGTCCCCGCCGTCCAGCGTGTCGTTGCCCTGCCCGCCGCGCAGATAATCGTTCCCGATCCCGCCACCGACACGATCGTTGCCGAGATTGCCGTTGATGCTGTCATTGCCTTCGCCGCCCCGGATCGAGTCGTCGTCGGCGCCGCCGTTGATCCGGTCCGATCCATTGCCGCCATCCAGCGTATCGGCGCCGGCATTGCCCTGAAGATAATCGCTGCCGTCACCGCCATCGATGCGGTCCGCCCCGTCGGGCCCGCCGTTCGGCGACTGGCCGTAGAGATGGTCGTTACCCGTGCCACCGAAGATCGTGTCGGCCCCGGCCCCACCCTGGATATTGTCGTGCCCGGCGGTGCCGGTCAGAACATCATCGCCGGCCGGCGCCTGCCCCGGCGCGGAGGGTAGCTCCGACAGCGTATAGGCCCGGACATAGTCGATCTTGTAGTCGGTCAGCAGCGATCCCGTCGTCCCCGATGTCACGGCGAGGTTGAGGATCATGTAGAAGGGCTTATGCATGTCGTCCGGGGTAGGCGCCGTCTTCACGGCGGTCCCGTCGATATACCAGGTCAGCGAATCCTCGGTCCACAGCAGGCCATAGCTGTGCATGCCGGAGGTCGCGCCATCGACGAAGTTCTTGGTGTAGGACTGGGTATGCGCGCCGGTCTCCTTGGTGTGGAGCGTCTGGAGCGTCTGCTCGTTGCCATAGGCCTCCATGATATCGATCTCGGGAGGCCAGGAGCCGTCCGCCGGCATCAGCCAGAAAGCCGGCCACGCCCCTTTCTCGGCGGGCAGGTCGAGCCGCGCCTCGAAATAGCCGTAGGTCTGCGACCAGACGTCGCGCGTCGTGATCGCGCCCGACATATAGTCATAGTTCCACAGCGCGCCCTTCGCATCGGCGGGCATGTCGCTGGCGGTGATCGTGAGCACGCCGTCGGCGATCCGGAACGGATTGAGGCCGAGTTCCGTGGTGCCGGTCCCCTTGAGCTGAGGATCGACGTAGATCTCCTCCTCGCCGTTGCCGCGCAGCGTCCGGTTGTCGAGGCCGTTCTTATAGTTGCCACCGCCATACCAGGTCTTCCACGTGCCCCCGCCGTCCTTGCTCCACAGGTCGAAGCTGTTGAACTCATCGGCGAAGCTGAGCGTCAGCCCCGACCGGTCGAGCGGAAGCTGGAAATTGTCGGCGGTGAAGTCGCCGATCGAGCTGTTCTTGATCGTCACCACGTCCTGGCCGGACAGGCGCAGCAGGACGTCGCCGCCCTGCTGCGTCATCGCGCCGAGAACGGTCTGGAAGCTCTTGAAACTGGTGAGGCCGGCGAGACGGATGACGTCGGCGTCGTCCGCATTGCCCGCCTTGAAGTCGTTGATGACGTCGTTGCCCGATCCCGCGCCGAAGATGAAGATGTCCGATCCGCCGCCGCCGGTCAGCGTGTCGCTGCCGCCGCGTCCCTCGAGCTGGTTGGATTCGCCGTTCCCGACGATCCGGTTGGCGAGCCCGTTGCCTACCCCCGCATAGCCGCCCCAGATTTCCAGGTTCTCGACATTGTCGGGCAGCACATAATTGGTCTGCGCGATAACCTTGTCGGTGCCACCGCCCACCTGCTCGAAAATATATTTCGGAACCGTACCAATAGAATATGTATTCGAGGACGAATCCCCGACGATCTCGCCGATATAATTCATGAATGCCCGCCTGCTCGCATGCGCAATGCCATGAAGTAGGACAGTTTACGAATTCTAAAAGTAGATCGGGAGTGAAATAACTTTGAACGACCTAAGGAATATTACGGAATTGGGACGACCACTCTTTTTCTAGCGCGAGACCAGGCGACTGACTTCGGCGGCGGCGGCGAAGCCCGCCTCACCCGCAAATGTGCCGATCCGGCCGAAGGGAGTTCCCGGATCGCAGAGGTGCCAGAGGAGATGACGGCGCTTCGGCCAGGCGATTGCGGGGTCCTCCGGCGACAGGCTCATCGCGGCAAGCGTCTCCGTGGCCAGCGACCGCATGGGCCGCCGGACGGGCGCCGCCGGCAGCGGGACCGGCAGCAGCGTCCCCGCACAATCCCAGGCAAAGGCGAGGAGGTGGCGGATGCCCTGCGCCCGCGCGACCACGTCGAGCACATGGCGTTCCTGTTCGGACATGGCGAGAAGCTGGGCCGCGAGGTCGGTAAGGTAGCGCAGCGAATGCTCGCGATGGAACGCCGCCTTGACGAAGCCGATCGCGGCGAGAAGGCAAGCGTGGATCGGGGACAGCACCGGGACCGCCGTGCTGCCGAGCACCATCCGGCGGCCATTGCCGATATAGGAGGCCAATTCGCGCGGAGCCGGGCAGCCCGGCTGCTGGACGCGATGGTGGAGATCGACGGTGGCGAGCGAGCGGCCGGGCGGCAGAAAATGCTGCTCGCCCAGATAATGCAGCCACCAGCGGCTCTCGCAGCGATCGGCCGGCGCGTAGCCGAGCGAGCGCAACACCCCCGCCGCACGATCATAGTCGTGGCGATCGACCAAGAGATCGAGATCCGACGAGGGGCGGGTGAAATAATCATCATAAAGGGCGCGGAGCAGCAGCGGTCCCTTCAGCACGACAAAACCGATCGAGGCGGCGTCGAGCGCCCCGCTCACCCGTTGCACCGTCGACAGGTTCACGCTGTTGATCATCAACGATCGCTGGCGAAACGCCTTGATCGCCACACCGACCCTCGGCGGGGCGGCTATACCGCTGACAAGGAGGCCGCGCTGGACCTGGGCGAGCAACCGGCCGCGCGCCGCCATGCCGATCAGTTCATCCCAGTCGAACCGGTCATCCCGCGGGGGCATCGGCCGGGCGACCCCGTCGAGGGCGCTTCCGAGCAATGAGAGCAACAGGGCATGCTCGGCTCTGCGATCGATCCCGGTCGTGGCGGCCTCTGTCGCCGCGGCCCGATCGAACGAATTATCGAGCGCGGGCGCAAGGCCGCCGACGGGGATCGGTTCACTCGCCATGCGATACGGGTCTTGTGGCGCCCGCGGCTGATGCACGGCCAACCCGCGGCGGTGGAAAGGGAACGACGCTTGCGATCTCGTCCGGGCCGCAGACACGGGCGCGACCATTGTCGAGCTGTATGACCTGGTCGGCAATCGCATTGATGCGGGCGCGATGGGCGATGACCAGTATCGCCATCGTCCCGCGCAACTGTTCGAGCGAGCGGATGATGAGAGCTTCGTTATCCTCATCCAGCGCGCTGGTAGCCTCGTCGAGGATCAACAGGTTCGGACGGCGCAACAGCGCGCGGGCGAGCGCGATGCGCTGGCGTTCGCCGCCCGAAAGGCGGATGCCGCGATCGGCGACGACGGTGTCGAGCCCGGCGGGCATGCGCGCGACGAAGCCGGCCGCACCGCTCGCCTCCAGCGCTGCCCACATCTGCGTCGCATCGGCGCTAGGCGCGGCGACGGCGAGGTTGGCGGCGATACTGTCGTTGAGCAGGAAACCATCCTGGGGGACATAGGCCACCCGCTCGCGCCAGGCGCGCAGGCCGCAGCGGTCGAGCGGCCGGCCATCGAGCAACACCCTGCCCGTACTCGGTTCGACCAGCCCCATCACCATGTCCGCCAGGGTCGTCTTGCCGCTGCCGGATGGACCGGCGATCGCGGTGATCCGGCCCGCCGGGATCGCAAAGCTGACGTCCTGAAGAACCGGCAAGCCGCCCGCGCCATAGTCCATGCCGACCCGGTCGAACCGGATCTCGTGCCGCAGCGGGGGAACGGCGACGAGGTCAGCTCCCTCCGTCTTCTCGCGATCGGCTTCGAAGCGCGCGATCAGCCGGCGTGAATCCTGCCAGGCCGGAAGGTGCGACAGGAGCTGCTGGAGCGAATCCTGGATCATGTTGAAGCGGGGACCAATCCGCACGAACAGGAACAACAGCACGGCGATCCGCGCCAAAGGCAAATGCAGCACGGCCACCGAGACATGGATGAAGCCGACCGCCGCGACCGTACCGACGAGCTGGAACAGCAGCGTGCCGTTGGCGGTCGCGCGAGCGAAGCGAAGCATCTCCTCGCGCACGTCGCGGAGCATCGCCTCCAGCCGGGCGGCATAGCCCGCCTCGGCATTGAAGGCCTTGGCGACCTTCATGCCGGTAAGGAATTCGGAAATCATATGCTGCTGGTCGGCGAGCGAGGCGCCGAGCGTCTCGCCGAAGCGTGTCGCCCTGCGGCGGACCGGATAGAGCGCGAGCAGCACCGCGCCGCCGACGCCGACCGCGAACAACGTCATCACCGGTGAGATCGCCGCGGCGAGCACCGCATAGATCGCCACCATGACCAGCGCCTGCAACAGCAACAGCAGGTTGTAGACGGCGGCGCGAACCCGCTCGACATCGCCGGTCAGTGCCTGCTGGAGATCGGCGGCCCGGCTCGCGGCGACCCGGGTCCAGCGCGCCGCTCCGATCGCGCGGAACAGCCGTAACCGGATGGCATCGACACAGAGCTGCATCATCCGAGCGACATGAATTGCCTTGAACCGGGTGAGGACCGCCTGCGCGATCACGAAAGCCAGGAAGCAGCCGAGCAGCGGCAAGAGCGTGAGCCGCGTGCCCGGATCGAACAGATGCCCGATCAGAGGCAAGCCCGCCATCGACACACCGCCGCCCGTTCCGCCCGCAAACTGGAGCAGCGGGATCAACAGCAAGATGGAGACGCCTTCGGAGAGACTGCCGAGCAGCAGCAGGACGAGCGCAGTCATCCCCCGACCGCCGCTGCGGCGCAGGACGAAACCGGCGAAATCGACGATCGGGCCGATCGTCGTCGACCGCCTCCCATCGGGATCGCCCCGCATCTCAACGCTCCCCAAGGAGGGCGCGGACGAAGGCCACGGTTTCGCAAAGCCGGTCCAGGCCGATCGGCACATGGAGCCGGGACACTCGCGCCGTGCGAGCGAGTCGGGCGCAGCGCTGCAGGTGCCCGGCTTCCGCCTCCCCTTCCAGTACAGCGCCGCCGAAGCGCGCGATGTAGGAGAAGCGCATGATCGCGCCGAGCGCGTCGAAACCTTCGAGAGGTTCGGCCATGGGCGTTTCGCCGCCGCGCCGCAGGACGAAGATGTGGTCGGGCCGCACCTGCCGGTGTGAGAAGCCGCCGGCGAGCCGGAACTGGCGCTTGGGCAGGCTGGCATGGGGCAGCGGCAATGCCTGCGCATCGCCGAGGTCGATCGCGGCCGAGCTTTCCTCGGACAGCTTGAGCTGCGCGAACGCGGGCAGGATGCGCGGAACGAGCGGATCGACCAGGTCGA
Source organism: Sphingomonas sp. Y57 (assembly GCF_001015195.1). Lineage (GTDB taxonomy): Bacteria > Pseudomonadota > Alphaproteobacteria > Sphingomonadales > Sphingomonadaceae > Rhizorhabdus. Next base: position 29,048 of record NZ_LDES01000074.1, read on the forward strand.
TCGCCAGCAGATCGTCGGTCAACAGCCGGTGGCCGGCTTCGATGAAGGCCCCCGCCGTCGTCGACTTGCCTGCCATCTTGTCGCCGACGAATATCGCGCTCATGCCGCCGACCGCGACCGCGCTGGCATGAAGCACCAGTGCTCCGCGCATATGGAGCATCAGGCCGAATACCGGGCCCAGCAACGGAAAGGCGAGCAGCGCCGTCGAGATGCCTGGATAGGGCTCGACGTCGATCCGCCCCGCGCCGTGGAAGCGGAAGGCTGCGACGCCCGGCCAGGCGAGATAGTGGTCGCCAGCCGGATCAAGGTCGATCACCACTCCGCTTCCTTCGAGCGGCAGCGGGCGGCCGCAGGGCTCGAGCCGGATCGAAAGATCGGCCTCGCGGCCGGTCAGTTCGGAGGGGGACAGTTCGGGGAGCGGGATGTCTGACCGGATCGACAGCCCGAATGCGAAATACTCGGTCGCGGGCGGCCCCTGAAGGGTCGCTGCATCGCCAAATTCCTCCGGGCTGAGCTTCCTCATGCGGCGGCCTCCCTTTCGACGAAGTCGGTCCAGCCCCCCGAGGCCCGCTCGCGGCGGTCGAGCCAGACCGCGAGCATCAGTACCCGCCAGACGGCGAACAGCGACGGGCCATCGATCGCGCGGCCCTGTGCCAGCAAGCGGTCGAGCGCGGCGCGTGCGACGTCCATGTCGACGAAGCGGCCGACTCCTCCCCTGTCGCGGTCGACAAGATCGGCCAGCGCCTCTCTCCGACGCAGCAGCGCATCGGCGAGGGCCGGTGCGAAATCATATTTGTCCGGCCGCAACCGCACCCGATCAGGCAGCAGCCCGGTCATCGCCTGCCGCAGGACATGTCGGGGCAGGCCATCATTCAGCTTGTGGTGCGACGTCAGCGACAGGCAATATTCGACCAGTCGCAGGTCATAGAAGGGGTAGAGGCCCGTAACCCCCGCCGCAGCCGCCATCCGATCGAGCAATTCGAAGGAATAGCCCTGCTGCGGCGCGGTCAGCAGTTCGACATGGAGGTCGCGCTCATCATGCCGCGCCGACCGTTTGACCGAATGGTCGGCGTGGCGTTCCGCCAGGCCGACACGCGCGGCCAGACCGGGCTCAACCAGAGACAACCCCGCGGCATCCTCCGGCGCGGAGGAGCGCAGCCGCGCGTAGAGCCCGCTCCAATACCGGCGCGCGAGGCGGACATAGCGATTGTGGCTCAGATAAGGCGACAGGATGGACCAGCGCCCGACACCGTAGATGCCGGCGATTCCAGCGCTTTCCCGCCAGAGCAGCCGCCATTCGCCCCGGGAAGCCAGCTCGTTGAGGCGGCCTAGCCCGTGCGACACCACCTCATCGCCGCCATGGCCATCGAGCAGACGGGAGAGGCCCGCCACCCGCGCCCGGCGATAGAGGCGGCGCGACAGGCTGGCATTATAGGCAACGAAAGGTCCCTCCTGTTCGTCGATAAGGTCGGGCAACTCGGCAACCGGATCGTGATCGATGACATCGATGAAGCGCGGGTCGAAGTCACCCCGGTCGATCACCGACTCGATGAACGGACGCTCGTTCCAGCCGGGCGTCCCGTCCAGCATCAGCGACAAGGTCGGCAAAGGCCGCGACCCCTGTGCCGCCTGGACAGCCACGGATGAGGAATCGAGCCCACCGCTCAGCATCACACCGACGCCGTCGCCGCTCGCTCGACGGCGGGCGACAGCCTCGCTGAACAACGCCCGGAACCCCTCGGCGGCGTCAGCACGATCCTCGACCGGCACCTCCTCGGGATGCCAGTAGCGCACGATCCGCACGCCCCGCGCAGTCAGCGTGAGGCTGTGCCCCGGCGGCAGGCGCCGGATACCGCGATGCAGGGTAACCGTCCCGTCGGGATAGCCACCAGCCAACAGATCGGCGAGGCCCTGCTCGTCGACCACGTCGCCGATCGCCGGAAGCGCTGTCAGGAAGCGGGTAATGCCGGCGGCAGCGAAGAACCGGTCGCCGAGTGCGTAATAGAACGGCCGGATACCGAAATGATCGCGCGCGCAGAAGATCGTCCCGGACCGGTCGTCATGGATCACGAAGGCGAAATCACCGGCCAATCGGCGGACGCAGTCCGCACCCCAGCGCCTATAGGCGGCAAGGATGACCTCGCTATCGGACGAACCGGGGTGCAGCCGCAACCCCGCGATCAGGTCACGCCTATTGTCGAGCCGAGCGTCTGCGGCAACAAGCGTGGCGGCGTCGGTCGACCCCGCTATCGGTGCGCAGGCGGCCATTGCCCAGGATCGGCCCCGTCGCCAGTGGCACGCCCCTCTGGTGCGCAAAGCGGCCTCGGCACGGTCGGGAACAGCATCGGCCACAGGCGCGCCATCACGGCGGAACAGGGCCGCGAAGCAGCTCATCGCATGCCGGCCTGCAGATCGACAAGCGGCGTGAATCGAGTCAGTTCCTCGTCCTGCCCGCCGATCAGGACGGTGTCGCCGTCGACCAGCCAGGCATGTGCGGCGATGCGGCCGTCGTCGCGGTGGCGGACGCCGATGCGAATGCGGGTGGCATGGCCGGCGCGAGCGCGGAGATGATGGAGGGCGAGCGCCTGGGTGAGGCAGGTCGCCCCGGGCACGATCCGCGAACAATGCTTCACGCCCCAGATATGGAGATGCGGATGCGTGTCGGAATGGCGCGCCGACGCCGCCTTCGCGACCTGGTCGAGCACGACCCGATAGCCGAACAGGGCAAGGCCGACACGGACAGCGATCACGACCGCGAGGCACCGCAGGAGAAGGCCCCCGTGCCGCCACGCAAGCGCGGCTCGCCTACGCAACCGGAACATGCCCGCTCTCGGCCCCGATCTCGATGAGGCCCGCTGCGCTCATCGCCTCCAATAGGGCATCGAGGTCGCGGGTACAGCGCTCAGGATCGACATCGAAGGTCTCGAGGATCGACCGCCGCAACGCCCCGACCTCTGCACGATCGCCGAGGCGGCTCCAGACATGAGCGCTCACGCGGTTGAGCTTGAAGTAACGCCGCGTCCGCAAATCGAGCAGAACGGCGCCCCCATCGAGATCGCAATGGACGACGTCGTCACCAGGCGTGACAAACGAAGACGGATGAATCGACATCTGTTCCCCGACAGGATTTCAAGGAGGGAGCCGGACGAAGGGCCAACCGCGGTGACCCGCAGTTGGCCAGTTCATCTCATCTCCGATCAGGAAAAGGTCAGGTCGGAGACCGGGGTTCCTGCAGAGAAGGTGGCATCGAGGACCGAGCCGCTTGCTCCGCCTTCGGTGATCTCCTCGAACAGGCCCGCGTCGATCAGTTCGGGTGTCTCATATTCAGTTTTGGGCATTACAACCTCCCATGAACGCAAAAGACCGGCCATGCAGGCCAGCCGCCCCCATGGCCGGTCAACCAAAAGACTGTTCCGAGTGCCCAAATCTGTCAATGATAGCGTAAAGTTACCTTAAGCACTTTCGCGGTTAATCAGCTATTCATGACAGTTTTATTGAAAAATTCTTCCTATGCCTCTGGGATAACTTTACCGTTAAATCAAAAAGACATTCATTTCTATACTAAAGAAAAACTCTACTTTTCCTGCCATAAATTGCCAATTCTCCGGAATTTATCAGAAAAATGCTCGGATTTTAACTTTGGTTAACCCAATCTATTTAGAACATCGACTTTTCCTGCCGGGTGGGCAGATCATTTGATCATCATTGCGCGGATATCGGTCTTTCCTCCGTAAAATCCCCTAGTGGCATTTACTGAGCGACGGTGGCCGCCGCGCGCTGGAAAGTGCAAGCACCCATTGCGTAGCCGGTACGACGGATGGTGGGGTAGCGGGGCTGTGCGGCATCGGCCGCCGGCGATGGAGGCAGCGGCCCCGGCCTTTGCGCGGTCATGAATGCCGCGCCGAAGCTTCGAAAGGGATCGGATCCGGACGAATCAACGGCGGCAGGGCCGGCTCAAACCCTCAACGAGCGCAGCTTGCGGATGACAGCGGTGCCGATCGGAGTCCGTCGAAGCGTCCGCAACAGCGCCTGCCGCATCCCCTGCCCCATCGTGTCGGGAAGGGATTTTTCCTGCTGGAAACGGCGGCGGGCAGCCTCGCTCCGATGCTGTGGCCAGACGATCCGCTGAGCCTCGATGCTCAGCACGGGGCGGCCGCTGAGATCCGCGATTTCGATCGCCTGCCGGTCCTCACTCTCCACGAACAGGCAGGCATTGGTCTTGCGATAGACCCGAGCCTTGTGCACCGCATGCATCTTCAGCCGGCGCCGCTCTTCGGCCGAGGGCAGGTCGAGCATCCACAGCCGCTCATAATCGACACCGTGCGCCTGCAGCCACTGCTCGGTCTGTGCACGGTATTTCTCAAGCCGGCTCGTCACCAGATGCTTGATCGGGACGCCGGGCAGGTGGAGCGGCCTCGCATTGACGAGGAACTGTCCATAGCGTTCGCCATCGTCATTTTCGTCGGCGGCGGGATCGTGACAGAGGACCCCGTCTATGTCGAAACAGGCGTCGCCAAGCCTTCGATGGCGCATGAGATTCCACTGGAAGATGCGCGGATGGCCGACAATTTCCAGCCAGACGTCGATCTCGGGATGGTTCTCACGCGCAGCATAGACTGCGCAATAGACGATGTCGGCCTCGGGCCGTGCCGTCGCCAGCCGGGTCCGTACCTCGACCATCGACTCCCCGGACAGGATACTGTCGTCGACGACGAGCACTCGAGACGGCGCGGCCGATCCGTCGACCCGCATCGTCGGCCGCACCGTGCGCCCGACATAGGGATCGAGCCCCGCGACGAAGCTCTCGAGATCGAGGAAGGGCAGGTTGAAATGGGTGGCCAGCATATTGGCCGCGAGCATGCCGCTGCGGGGAATCCCGACGATCAGGTCGATATCGGCAGGGAGTCTGTAGCTATTCCGCGCAATGGTGGCGGCAAGGTCGGCAAAAGAGCGATATTCCATCGCCGGGACACTCCATATCCCCTGTCCATGACCCGCAGCGCACCCCTACGCCGCACCACAATAGGCTGAAGCTATTGGATTATCGCCAATATGTAATCGGCCATGCTGCAAAGCGGTATCGCCACAGGGCAAAGCGTTGCGGGGCGCAGGATGAAGGCTGCTCATGCAGCGAGGGAAAATGGCGCGTCCCGCCCTGCGCTATGGACGTCAGGGCCCGTCCACCCCCAACCGTGTCGCGACGAGTTCGGCGATAGCGAGCGACGCGGTGAGACCGGGAGACTCGATACCGAACAGGTTGACCAGCCCTGGCAAGCCATGCCGTTCCGGTCCGTCGATCCGGAAATCGGCGACGGGAGCGTCCGGCCCGCCGATCTTGGGGCGGATGCCGGCATAGCCCGGCTGGAGCCGGTCGGGATCGATCCCCGGCCATATCAACCGGGCCGCCGCCAGGAAACGCGCACCGCGCGCGGGATCGACGCTATAGTCGATCGTATCGATCCATTCGACGTCGGCGCCAAAGCGCGCCGATCCCGCCATGTCGAGCGTCAGATGCGTGCCCAACCCACCGGGCACCGGGACCGGATAGACGAGATGGCGGAACGGCACCTTGCCGGCATAGGTGAAATAGACACCCCGCGCATACCGAATGTCCGGGACATGCTCGGCAGCCAGCCCCTCCGTCGCCCCGGCCAGCCGGTGCGCGGCAAGCCCGCCCGCATTGATCACGTTCCGCGCAACCAGCGTGGGCTCGGCCTCTCCGTCGATATGGACGCCCCAGCCGTTAGCGCGCCGTGTCAGGCGGGTAGCCTTCGACCGCGCCGCGAAGATCGCGCCATGGGCCGATGCCTCACCGAGCAACGCGGTCATCAAGGCGTGAGAGTCGACTATGCCGGTGGAGGGCGACAGCAGCGCCTCGCGGCAGCGGAGTTCGGGTTCGAGCATCAGGGTCTCGTGCGCGCCGATCCGGCGCAGGTCATCGACCCCCGCCGCCGCAGCCATTGCCATGATCTCATCCAGTCGAACCGACTGGGCGGCGTCCGCGGCGAAGATGACCTTGCCGGTTTGCCGGTGTGGAATTTCCCTATCCGAGCAGTAACGGTAGAGCAGTTCACGCCCGCGCGTGCACAATGCCGCCTTTAACGATCCAGGCGGATAGTAGATTCCGGCATGGATGACTTCGCTGTTCCGTGCACTGGTCCATGTACCAAACGCCTGCTCACCGTCAATAATAACTGTTTCACAGCCGGAATTAGAAATCTTCCGGGCAACAGAAAGCCCTATTACGCCAGCACCAACGACAAGCGTATCAATAATTTTCATATGTGACTTCCATCACAATCTTTTAATATATTGCCACATTACTGAAACATTTCGTCAAGATATTTTGCCTTCCCGGCCATCCCATGATAAGGGATTTTACAGGGATTGTATGCGTAACATAGGAGGTGCTATGCGCACCGTTTCCGCTGTGGTTTTGACCTACAACCGGCGCGATCTGGTCGAGGAGTGCCTGAGGGCGATCCAGGCGCAGACAGTCCCCGTCGAGCGGATCATCGTCATCGACAACGGCAGCAGCGACGGTACGGCCGAGATGCTGACCCGCGACTGGGCCGACCTGATCGAACTTCACATCCTGCCGAAGAATATCGGCGCGGCGGGTGGCTTCAACACCGGTATCCGGATGGCCTATCGCGCCCAGGCCGACGGAATCTGGGTGATGGACGATGACGTCATCCCCGATCCCGACGCGCTCGAGAAGCTGCTGGACGCCGACCGACTGCTCCGCGCCCGACAGATCGACCCTCCCTTCGTGGTATCGACGGCCCGGACGCCGGGCGGCGTCGTCACCAACGTTCCCGACATCGACCTGAGCCGCAACAGCCTCTCCTACCAGAACTGGCCGGAGCTGCTCGAACATTGCCTGGTGCCGGTGCGGCGCGCGACCTTCGTGTCGATCCTGATGCCGCGCGCGACGCTCGACCAGTTCGGCCTGCCGATCGCGTCGATGTTCATCTGGGGCGAGGACACCGAATATACGACGCGGATCACCCGCGAGCGGCCGGGCTACCTGGTCGGCGACAGCAAGGCCGTCCATGTCCGTCAGCTCGACGGCAAGCTCGACATCCGCACCGAGGTGAACCCGACGCGGATCGGCTATCATTATTATTTCCTGCGCAACCAGGCCTATAATATCCGTCGCTATCAGTCGAAGGGCGCCTTGATCCGCCATGTAGCTCGACAGGGCAAGCTGGCGCTTCAGCTCCTGCTTTCGGGCCGTTTCGAGAAGGCGCGGATCGTGGCGGCGGGAACGCTGTCGGGCATGTTGTTCCACCCGGCGATCGAGGCCGCCGATGCGCCTGTCGATATGTCGGGCTGGCAATCCTTCATGATCGTCGCCGACAAGCTGCTGCAGCAGACGGCGGCCTGAACCGGCCGCGACGGCCGCTCCGGCGGGCGCCCGCCCTCGGCGTGCCGCCATCAGAATATCGGATCCGCCGACGGATCGATCGGCGGCCAGTTGGCGTCCTTGTCGGATATGGTCGTGACCGGCAGCGGCCAGTTTATGGCGAGTAGCGCATCGCTATAGCATACCCCACCCTCCGCTTCGGGCGTATAGGGCGCGGTCACCAGATAGCTGACCTCGATATCGTCAACCAGCGTCTGGAAGCTGTGCGCGAAACCAGGTGGCACGTAAAGCTGACGCCGATTGTCGGCCGACAGCTCAAATCCCTCATGCTTCAGATAGGTCGGCGATCCGCTGCGCATGTCGACGATCACGTCGAGGATCCGGCCGCGCACGCAGCGCACCAGCTTCGCCTCCGTAAAGGGGGGCCGCTGGTAATGCATTCCGCGGATCGTACCCGCCTGCGCCGACACCGACATGTTCTGCTGGACGAAATCGGTGAGCAGTCCGTGTTCCCGGAATTCGCTGCGGCAGAAGGTCCGCGCGAACATCCCGCGATCGTCGCCGCGAGGTTCGACCTCGATCAGCCGGGCGTCTTTCAGCGTCGTCTCATGGAAGATCATGGAAGCTCCCTCAGGCGGCCTGCAGCTTGCCAGCGAAATGTTCCTGCTGCTCGGCATAGAGCCGGTCGATCAGACGCCCCGCCGGCACTGCGACGTCATCCCGGCCGATCGGCTGATCCTCAGCCACCGGCCGCACCAGCGTGCAGCCGAGCGCGAGACCGAGCGGCAGCAGGCCTTCGCGCTCGATGACGTCGGCATTCTCGGCGACGCCATAGGCCTCATAGCCGCCGAGCTCCCCGATCACGTCGCCCGGCTGGAGCGGCTTCTTGGCCATGGCTATCACGCCGACCTGCGGCGCACCCAGCGGCGCCAGCACTGCATCGTCGAACAGGACCGCCCGCGCGATCGAGGTCGGCACTTCGAAATGGCAGAGATGATAAGGCGTGGTGAAGCAGTAATAGGGCCCGGTCCCCAGCTTGTAGAGGTTCAGGAAATGCTGCTGCCGGGGATCATCATGGGTTCCCAGCACGAACACGCCCGGCCCCGGCCGGGCGCCGACCACATAATCGACCAGGCCTGCGGACGCGCGTTCGAGCGCATCCGCGAAGGCCGAAACGGTCTCCTCCAGCGGGACCAGGGGGGCTCTCGGATTCCCGCCGGAGAAGTCTGGCCCGATCATTCCCCGACGGGCGACGGAGAAACCCGTGCCGTTGGCGACGATCGCTTGTTCGTATGAAATCTTGGTGCCGTCCGCGAAGGATGCGACCATTGCCGGTTTCTGCCCCCACCTCTCGGCGAAGGCGCGCTGCGTGGTCGGATTGCGCTTCGGATCGTGCAGTCCCTTGATATTGCCGCACAGCACCGGCTTGACGCCGAGCCCGGCGACGAAGCGGAACAGGTTCATCTGCACGCCCGGCTGGTCGCCGTCGGAGAAGCTGTAGACCAGCCCCGCCGCATCGGCCTTGCGCTTGAGGATCGGGCCGACCGTGCCATCGACCTCGGCATTCATCTGGACGACATGCTTGCCCGCTCCGATCGCGGCGACAATCACTGCCGCGGCATGCTCGATCGATCCCGTCACCTCGACGACGACGTCGATTCCATCGGCTTCGGCCAGCGCGATCGCATCCTCGGTGACGGCCGGCTGGCCCAAAGCGATCGCAGCCTCGATGGCGAGACGGGAGTCGCAACGGCGCGGCTCGATCCCCCGGGTCTCGAAGGCAGCGACAGCGGGCGCGATCGCGCGGCTGGCGAGCGCCACCACCGTCATGCCCGGCGTCACCGTCATGATCTGGCGCACGATGGCGGCCCCCTGGAACCCGGCGCCGACGATGCCGACGCGGATCGGCCGCCCGTCTTCCTCGCGGCGTCGCAGCGCGGTGTCGACCAGGATCATCCATAGTCTCCCATAGCCGCCTACCAGAGCTTCCAGGGGGCGCCACTGGCCCATAATTCTTCGAGCAGATGCTTGTCGCGCAAGGAGTCCATACTCTGCCAGAAGCCGTCATGATGGTAGCTGGCGAGCTTGCCGCGCTCGATCAGCCGGTCCATCGGCTCGGCCTCGAACGTGGTGTGGTCACCGTCGATCAGGTCGAGCAATTCAGGCTCACAGACGAAGAAGCCACCATTGATGAGGCCGCCGTCAGCCGCTCCCTTTTCGCGGAATCCCTGTACCCTGCCGCCGTCTTCGTCGATCCGGAGCGCGCCATAGCGGCCCGGTTGCGTCACCGCGGTCAGCGTGCACCAGGCGCCTGCCGCTTCATGCGCGGCGACCACCGCCGGAATGTTGACGTTGCTGACTCCGTCCCCATAGGTGAGGCCGAAACGCCCCCCTTCGAGCAGATGGCGCGCCCGTAACAGGCGCCCGCCGGTCAGCGTGTCATGGCCGGTGTCGACGATGGTGACGCGCCAGTCCTCCCCGATCGCATCGAGCCAGTCGACGTCACCCGATTTCAGATCGATCGTGAAGTCGCTCGCACGGCTGCGATAGTTGAGGAAATAGTCGCGGATATATTCGACCTTGTAGCCGCCGATCACCACGAAGTCCCTATAGCCGTAATGAGCATAGATCTTCATGATGTGCCACATGATCGGGCGGCCGCCGATCTCGACCATCGGCTTGGGCCGGATCGCGGTCTCCTCGCTAAGGCGCGTACCGAAGCCACCCGCCAGCAGGGCGATCTTCCTCATTCCGCCACCCTCCCGATCAGGCCGCGATGGCGGCGGAATGGGACGGTGCAAGCCAGCTCAATCCCTCGGACAGGCGGCCGCTCGCTATGTGGTCCTGCAGTACCCGCAGCCGGATCAGCGGCGAGCCGCGGAAATCGGGATCGGCGAACCCCATGCGGCGCATGCCGGCGATCAGTTCGTCGATCGACCTCGACAACGTCACCGTCGGCAGGTGTCGCGGTGCGAGCCGCGCGAAAGCACCGAAGTCGACCTGATAAGACCGGCTGTCGGCAGGCGCTTCGGTGTTGATGCTGACGCTGGTGCCCGGCAACGCGGCGGCGACCGCGCCGGCCAGGTCGCGGACCTGGTAATTTGCGCTGCCGATACCGGCGTTGACCACCAGGAAGCCGCCACCATTATCGGCCGGGCGGGTCGCCGCCCATTCGATCGCGCGCGCCATGTCCGCGGTGTCGATCAGCGGACGCCAGGGCGTGCCGTCGCTCAGGACCGCGATCTGCCCGCTGCTCAGCGCGCAGGCGACGAAATCGTTGAGGACGAGGTCGAGCCGCAGCCGGTCGGACATGCCGCAGGCCGTGGCGAACCGCAGGCAGGTGACGACCATCTCGCTGCTGATCGCCTCAAGCTCCTGCTCGGTGCCGACCTTCGACGCCGCATAGTCGGTGACGGGATTGAGCGGATCGCCCTCTCGACGCGGGCCGCCCTCGGCTACGCCGTAGACGCTGCAGCTCGACGCGAAAACGAAATTCCGGACACCGGCTGCTGCGGCGAGGCGGCCGATCCGGGCCGACGCATCCTGGTTGATTGCCCGGGTAACCGCCGCGAAGCGACTGCCCATCGGATCGTTCGACACGGCGGCGAGGTGGACGACCGCGTCATAGCCTTTGAGCGCGCCTTCATCGAGATCGCGGACGTCACCGAAGAACTGGCGGTCCAGCTTGCGTTCGGGCAATTCGGTCGCCCCGGTCAGGCAATGGGCGAAATAGCCATTGTCGAAGCCGTCGATCGTCGCTGCCGGAAAGACCTCCCGGAAATGCCGGACCACGGCCGGGCCGACATAGCCCATGTTGCCGGTGACGAGGATACGCATAAACACTTCCTTTCCAGATAAGCCACTGCCGGAAGCGCGAGCTCCGGCGCCCCCCGGCACAGTCGATCGACCGGTGCCGTCTTCGGATTCCATCCGAAAACGCCGCCGGCACATCCCTGAGTAACTTCAGGTCAGGACAAACCTTGGATCGGTTTCGTAATGTCCAAATAGGATCATGAACCGATCAACACGTCAACCAAAATTGTGCAGTGCACCCAAATTATTCAGCTAAAATCCTGAAATATTTTTAATATTCAGAAAACCCATATCAGTAGTTCTGCATTTTCAACTTCGGAATTTGCCGCACATAAGGCTATCCATCGAATTTTCGACAGAACCGCCCATGGTTCAATCTAACATTATTTAAAACTGGCTAGGCCAGATGCCGGGGGCCAAAATCACCAGCGTGACGGAACGACGAACGTCATCCATCCGAGATCAACACTCTGCCGGGATTTTCCGGGTATCGTCGCCATATCCGCGTCAGAATCTTACTACGCAACAGAACCCCTTCTCACTGCGATCACAGGAGGCCGATTCGCCTCTGCAACCTTTCCGCCACCCCGCTGCAGTTACAGCAAATAAGTTTGAGTCTTTCCATTTCAATTTTATAGATTTCACAGTCGAAACCATCAACTCAACGATAGAATATGCCGTCTTATCGTTTCGGATGATGCCCTGTATCGGAGTGCACACTCACATCTCGTCTGATGCAGCCTGACGATCGTTATTCAACAGAGGGGATTCGGAAAGTATGACCTTACCACCTACTTTCCGTTCGCCCCTCATTTCGACCATTTGATCGCCGAAAGATTATATCCGTCGCGAAAGATCGTCCGCCTGCCATGACGGCAGGGCCGCTGGTCGCATCGCATCTCGCTTTTCCCGCAGGACGCGATCAGCTTGCCGGCCTTGCGATCCGACGCGCGGCAATTGGCGCCGCCGCGCGTTCTGGGCGATCGCTAAGGAGTATGCGTACCATGATCGTCGGCAGCGCCCCACCACCGGATCCAGTGCGCCAGCCGGCGACCCGCCTGTTGCTGGCCGACGTCCGTCAGGACATGGCCGCGATCTTCGGTGAGCCCGAAGCAGGGGAAGCCCCGCTCCCGCGCACAATCCCGATCGCGGTCAGGGGCTCTGCCACTCCCGTCGGCAACCGGAGGGTGATAGCAGGCCCTCTGCTCGCCGCCGCGGCTGCAGGCCTGCTGATCGGAATCGCCGGCGCTGGCGGTCTTGGTCTCGTCGATCTTCGCGACCGCTCGGCATCCCCTGCCGCCCTGGCACCCGCCACCGGCGTCGCCCAGAATCCGTTCGAAGGATCGCCGTCCCCGGTCCCGGCGCCGAAAGCGACCGAGACGGCCGGAGCCCCTTCCCCCTCCACCCGCGCGGACAACAAGGAACCGGCCCGCGCGGAACCCAAGGCGGGTTCCACGCCGGCCCGCCCCGCCGCCAAGTCAAAGAGCGAGAAAACCGTCAAAACGGCCAAGAGACCCGCCGGATGCGAAGGCGATCGGCTCGAACAGGCCTGGTGCATGCGCCCGGACATATTGGCGGCGGACCGCCGGCTACGCCGCGCCTATGCCGAAGCCATCCACCAAGGAGTCGAGCGCCGCTTCCTCGTCGAGCATCAGCGCCGCTGGACGCGTCTGCGCAACCGCGCCACGCGCGATCCCAGAGGCGTCCTGCAAGGCTATGACGAACTGGCCGGCGATCTGGAACGCCTGTCGATCAATGGCCGCGCCGTGGACCGTATCCGATGACGACGGCTTCCTATCGCCCACCCGCCCCGCGCAACGCAGCAACCGCGAGGATCGACGGGCAGCTCGTTTATGCGATCGGCGACATCCATGGCAGCTACCTGCTGCTGCGCGACCTGCTCGCGCGGATCGCTGCGGACGCCGCAACCAGCGCACGGGGCCGCCGGCCGATCATCATCATCCTCGGCGACCTCATCGATCGCGGCCCCCATTCGGCTCAGGTCGTCGAAGCGGTGACCTGGCTGCAGCGTCAGCATCGGTTCGAGGTGCGGTTGCTGATGGGCAACCACGAACGGGCGATGATCGAATTCCTCGACCGTCCCGCCGAGGCGAGCGAATGGCTGCTGTTCGGCGGCGATGCGACATTGCGCTGCTACGGCGTCGAACCGCCCGGGCCGGGCGCACCCGCCGCGGCGCTGATCGCCGCGCGCGACGCCCTGCTCCAGCGAATGCCGGCCGCTCACCTGCTCTGTCTGCAGCAGGCGTTCCCGATGATGACGCTGGGCGATTACGCCTTCGTCCACGCTGGCATTCGCCCCGGCCGCTCCCTCACCGAACAGGATGAGGGCGACGTTCTATGGATCGGGGCCGAGTTCACCGCCTCGACCGAGCGCTTCGAGAAGATCGTCATCCATGGCCACAGTATCACCGAGGAGGTCCAGTGGCCCGGCAACCGGATCGGGATCGACACGGGGGCCTATCGCAGCGGGATTTTGACCGCGCTCAGGATCGAAGACGACTGGCTGCGGCTGATCCAGACCGGCAGGGACGCGCTGCCTGCCGCCGCTGCCTAGCTCAATGCGTCAGATAGCGGATGGCGAGCCATGCGCCGCCCAGCACGATCCCCCAGCTGCCCACGGCAAGCGCTATGCCGAGAAGCACGCGCACCGCGCCGGAAAAGCGGGGCTCGGTTTCGCTGGTGGTAACGGGCTGCTCCATTCGCCGACGCAAATAGGCGCGCAAGCTACGGGCCGGGGAACTGGTGGAACCCACCGAAAGGAAAGTGGCGCCGAGGGGCCGCCGCTGGTCGCCCTCTCCGCCCCCCGTCTCGGTCTTGTCCGGCGCGCGTTCCACGCCACGGGGTGTAAATGCATCTCCGGTCGCGGGCAAGGTGCGTTTACCCTTGGAGTATTACCTAGGCGACGGGCGAAACGACTCCGGCGCGGCATCGAGTCATTGAGACGATCGCTTCATTCTTCGCGACGGACCGAGCCGAAACATCTTGGAAAACAGTCATTTTGCACTGCATCATTTCGATGGGGGACGATATCCGGCCGCGCGGTGCGGTCCGCAGGATCATCCGGTGTCCCATGACAAGCAATACCACCCAACCGCCGACCGTCAGCATCATCATGGCCTGCTTCAATGCCGCGCCCTATCTGCGCGCCTCTGTCGGCTCGGCGCTCGGCCAGTCGCTGCGCGAGATCGAACTCATCATCGTCGACGACGGATCGAGCGACGGATCGGTCGCGATAGGCCACGAGTTGGCGGCATCCGATCACCGGGTGCAGTTCCACCACATGGCGCGTAACGGCGGCCCGGCCGCGGCACGCAACCATGCGCTCAGGCACGCCCGCGGTCGCTTCGTCGCGATCCTCGACAGCGACGACCTGATGCATCCCGACCGGCTGAAGCGCCTCGTCGCCGTCGCCGAGGCGATCGAGGCCGACATCGTCGCCGACGACCTGATCGTCTTCGACGATGCCGATCGGTCGCCGCCCGAAAGCTTCTTCCGCGGCTCCAGGGCGCGCCGGGGCGGATGGGTCACACTGACGGACTATTTCCGCGAGACCAGACTCTATGGCCGGTCACCCAATCTCGGTTTCCTGAAGCCCCTGATCCGGCGCGACCTGATCACCGCCAACGGCATCCGCTACGACGAAGGGCTGCGTATCGCGGAGGATGATGATCTAATCGTCCAGCTTCTACGCGCCGGGGCCCGCTACAGGACGATCCCGGAGGCCGGCTATTTCTACCGCAAGCACGGCAGCTCGATCTCGCACCGTCTGTCGCTGGCCGATGCCGAGGCGATGATGATGGCGAGCGAGCGGCTGGCGGCAGATCTGCACGATGCCCCGGCCCCTATCAGGCGCGCGCTCGCCCGACGCAATCGCTCGATCCGCGCCGCCCGCGACTTCACCATGGCAATCGAAGCGCTCAAGGCGCGTCGGCCCGTGGCCGCGGCGGGTTTGATGTGCGGTCATCCGCGCTCCATCCCCCTGTTCCGCATGCCGGTCGCGGCACGGCTCGGCCGGCTCAAGGCGGGCGGGCGCGCTCCCGCGGCGGCCTCTCCGCCCGCTATCGCGCCAAGGGTTTGCTTCATCAGCAACCAACGCCTGATCGGCGCCACCAACGGCAGTTCCGCCTATCTGATCGATCTGGCCAGGGCGACGCGCGCGGCGGGCCGGGAACCGCATCTGGTACAGCCATCACCGGCCATCTTCGGACGCCTGCCCTTCTTCCGCTTGCGACCGGAGATGTCGGTGTTCGCAAGCCATCACGTCCGCGGCGCCTGGCGGGTCGGCGACTGGGTCGTCGCCCGCAATCCGCGCGTTCATCTGAACGCGGCCATCGGCATCGCCCGACGCATCGCACGACGGATGGGGATCGCGGCGGCGTGGACCCGCGACCGGCCGGCACCCTATGCTGTCGCCGCCCGCTGGACCAAGGCCGATCAGCTCTTCGTTACCGGCCATGCCCGCCCCCGCGCCGACATCGTCGTCGCGGACTATATGTTCCAGTCGCGCGCCTTTCCCTTCGTGGCGCGGCCGGACACGCCGACCGCGATCGTGATGCACGACCTGTTCCACGCCCGCTCCGACGGGTTCGCGGCGACCGGAGGCGGCGACAGCGTCGCCGCGATCGGCCGCGACGCGGAACTGGCGCTGCTCGACCGCGGCGACGCGGTGATCGCGATCCAGCAGGCCGAAGCCGCTTTCGTCCGGCGGGAACTGCCCGACAGGGAGGTGATCCTGGCGCCGATGGCTGCCGAACCGGTCGCTGCGGCCCAGCCGGGCGAGGACGACCGGTTGCTGTTCGTCGGGAGCAATACGGCACCCAATGTCCACGGCCTACGCTGGTTCTTCGATCGGGTATGGCCGGCGATCCGAGCCGCGCGACCGGCAGCGACGCTCGACGTCGCGGGATCGGTAGCCGCTGCCTTCCCCCAAGGTGGTCCAGCGGGCGTCCGCTTCCTCGGCCTTGTCGACGACCTCGCGCCCCTCTATGCGGGCGCCGGTGTCGTGATCTCGCCCCTGATCCAGGGGTCGGGCCTCAAGATCAAGCTGATCGAGGCGCTGGCCCAGGGAAAGGCGACGGTCGCGACCGGTGTCACGCTGCAAGGCGTCGAGGAGATTGCCAGCCAAGCGGTCGCGAAGGCCGACGATCCGATCCCGTTCGCCGATGCGGTCATCGGCCTGCTGCAGGCCAAGACCGCGCGCGCGACGCTCGCGGCTAAGGCTCTGGACACCGCGCGAGTCCATTTTTCCGGTGACGCATGCTATCGGGCGTACCGGAACTGGCTTGCGAAGATTACCCCCACCCACCTCTCCCAAGTCAGCAACGAGGAGGCAAGATTATGCGCCTGACGATCATCGGTACGGGCTATGTTGGAATCGTCTCGGCGGCTTGTTTCTCCGAATTCGGCCATGTCGTCACCTGCGTCGACATCGATGCGAACCGGATCGCCGAGTATAATGCCGGCCATGTCCCGATCTTCGAGCCGGGACTGGGCGACCTGATCAACCGCAACGTCAAGGGCGACCGCCTGTCGTTCACGACCGACCTCGCCGAAGGGGTCAAGGATGCAGAGGCGGTATTCATCGCCGTGGGAACCCCGTCGCGCCGCGGCGACGGCCATGCCGATCTCAGCTATGTCTTCGCCGCCGTCCGCGACCTTGCCAAGTTGGTCCCCGAAGGCTGCGTCATCGTCAACAAGTCGACCGTGCCGGTCGGCACCGCGAGCGAGGTCGAGGCGATCCTTGCCGAGGTGGTGCCGGGCAAGACGGTGCATGTCGTTTCCAATCCCGAATTCCTGCGCGAAGGATCGGCGATCGAGGACTTCCTGCGCCCGGATCGCGTCGTGGTCGGCGTGTCGAGCGACGCTGCGCGCAAGGTGATGGCCGAGATCTACCGCCCGTTGTTCCTGCGCGAGACGCCGATCCTTTTCACCGACTGCCGCACCGCAGAGGTGATCAAATATGCCGCCAACGCCTTCCTGTCGGTAAAGATCGCCTTCATCAACGAGATCGCCGATCTGTGCGAAACGGTTGGCGCCGACGTGAAGGGTGTCGCCAAGGGGATCGGCATGGATCGCCGCATCGGCAACAAGTTCCTGAACCCGGGGCCGGGCTATGGCGGCTCCTGTTTCCCGAAGGACACGCTGGCGCTGCTGCGGACGGCCGAACAGGCCAATGCCAAGCTTCGTATCGTCCAGGCGACCGTCGACGCCAACGACGATCGGAAGAAGGAAATGGCGCGCCGCGTCATCGCCGCCTGCGGCGGCAGCGTAGAAGGCAAGACGATCGGCATCCTCGGCCTTACCTTCAAGCCCAACACGGACGACATGCGCGACGCGCCCAGCCTGGTCGTCATCCCCGAATTGCAGAAGGCCGGCGCCAGGGTCCGGGCCTATGATCCCGAGGGCCGCGCGGCCGCCGAAAAGATGCTGGCGGGTGTCGAGTTCGTGAGCAATGCCTATCAGGCGGTCGAGGACGCGGCCGCGGTGGTGCTGTTGACCGAGTGGAACGAGTTCCGGGCCCTCAACCTCGAGCGTGTCCGCGGACTGCTACGCAATCCGCTCTTCATCGACCTGCGCAACGTCTACGAGCCCGAGGACATGGCGCGCGCCGGCTTCCACTATATCTCGATCGGTCGCAGCCCGGCCGGACCGAAGGAAGATATCGCGCGCCCCGCCGCTGTCACGGCCGCCTGACGGCGGCCGGGGGCCCGACGAACCGCCAGACGCGGATATGGTCGATCTCCATGCGTGCCGGCATTGCCGTCCGCGCATCGGGATCGCCCGGCCAGCTTCCGCCGATCGCGAGATTGGCTATCAGATACATCGGCTGGTTTGCGTCCGCTGTCGTCGGGATCGATGCGGTGCGAATGCCGTCGACATAATAGTCCAGCGTCTCGGGCGTCCAGAGCACGGCATAGAGGTGGAACTGGTCGGCGGTGCCCGGCATCGTCACCTTGCGGGTGATCGACTTCTGCCGTTTCGAATGCAGGCTATGGAAGACGGTGTCCGGTTTGTCGCCATGCGCCTCGAGAATATCGATCTCGGGCGGCCAGCCACCCTTGGCGGGCAATAACCAGAAGGCCGGCCAGATCCCCTTGCCACCGGTCCAGCGGGCGCGGATCTCGAAATAGCCATAGGCCTGCTCGAAGCTGCACTTGGTGGTGATCAGCCCCGAACTGTAGCGCACCTGCGCCAGGGCGCTTCCGCGTATGTCGGGCGGCTGCTTCGCAATGGCTCCGTCGAGCTTCGCCTTCACGGAGGGCGAGAGGGGCCGGGCAATGATCACGAGCTTTCCGTCACGCACCTCAAAAGGCTGGACCCCGGCTCCGAGGAAATCGCGGTCGAAATAGATCTGCCGCTCGCGATTGCCATAGAGGCTGCGGTTCGCGATCGAGCCCGCCTTGCCGCAGGTCTTGTAGGCGGTGCGCCAGATATCGTCACGCAGCGCGCGGCCGTCGAATTCCTCGCTGAAGCTCATCTGCATGGGTAGTCCGCGCGGCGGACCGGAACGAGGCACGTCCTGTGGGCGGGCGATTGCGAGCGCTGCAACCGAACCGGCGAGTAGCACAAGGCCACCGATGATGTGGACACGCATCGCCATCTCCAATTTTTTGCAATGCAACAAAAACAGAGCGTCATATTACGGCCGCCCGCTCGCCTTACGCGAAGCTGAACAGAACCCATTAGCCGAAGGTGGATTTCCAGTAATTCGACGAACCGATAGAACTGAGCGATATTCCGATATAGATCATGGGAATTATCTAAAAAAACTTCGCAAATCAGGGAACAAAATCACCCTGCGGTGAAAGGTGCCTAATGCACGCCGAATATTCGCCGGAGTGTTTTTCAGTCACGTTCCGACATTGACCCTCATGATGGTGCAATGCAAAGTAAACTCACTGGGGGGCTCATCGAAACTCGCTGTTGTGGGTTTAGGGAGCTTTATATGCTTCGTTCAACGATGCACCTCAGGCTTAGGCCTGGGAATGACGTGGACAGCGCGCCGCTTCGTCCGGACGAGATCATCGACGACCCCAACAGGCCATCGATAACGGTACCGCCGGTCCGGCGAAAGGGATTGTCGTTCCATATTGCCCGCGACACGCGACGAGCCTGCGAGTTCGTCGCGCTCGCCGCCGCCCTGATGCTCAGCGCGTCGCTGTTCCCAAAGTGGATCATCCACGAACCCGTCAGCGTGTTCTGGGGCACGCTGATCTGGCTGACCACCTATGCCGGCCTGTGTGCGGTCGGTCCGGATTCGGCGTTCGACTGCCGCACCGACCGGCTCGCGCAGAAGATCGGTTATTGGCTGAAAGCGACAGGCGCGATCATCGTGCTCGCCTTCCTGTCGAAGGACCATCTCGAACTCTCGCGGCTCTGGATCGCGACGGGCGTAATGCTGGGCTGCGTGGTGATCTACGGAGTGATGGTGGTGTCCGACCAGCTTTCGGAATCGCTTCACAAGAGCGGCACGCTGGGCGACCGGCTCGCCATCTACGGCACGGACGGAAGGGTCGAGCATCTACTGAACATCCTTCAGAATAACGATCGTCGCTTCCAGATCGACAGCATCTACGGGGAATCGCCCGACGCCACCGTCGCCGCACCCGACCGGATCAAGCTGCGCTGGGGCCTCGACGACCTGATAGCGCGTGCCCGCGCCGGCCATATCGACGCGATCCTGCTCAACCTGCCCTGGCACGAACAGGGCGTGGTCGAACACGTGATGCGTCGGCTTGAGGAGGTCAATGTCGACGTCATGATCGTGCCGTCGGAGCTCCAGCTCGCGCGCCGGACGATGAGCATCCAGCGCTGCGGCCCGTTCGCGACCATCGCGCTCTATCAGCGTCCGATGCAGGGTATCGGCGCGTTGATGAAGATCGCGCTCGACCGCAGCGTCGCCGCGCTCGCCCTGCTCTTCTTCGGGCCGCTGATGCTGTTCGTCGCTGCAGCGATCTGGATCGAATCGCCCGGCCCCGTGTTGTTCAGGCAGAAGCGCCGGGGCATGAACAACGAGCCGTTTACGATGCTCAAGTTCCGCAGCATGCACCTCGCCGCGACCGACCAGAATGCCGACAAGCTCGTCACCCGGGGAGACTCGCGGGTCACGAGGGTCGGCGCCTTCATCCGCAAGACCAGCCTCGACGAGCTGCCGCAGCTCATCAACATCCTTCGGGGCGACATGTCGCTGGTCGGCCCTCGCCCCCATGCCTATGGCGCCAAGGCGGCGGACCGGCTCTACGAGGAGGTGGTCGCGCGCTATCCGGCCCGTCACCGCGTCCTCCCCGGCCTGACCGGCCTCGCACAGGTTCGCGGCTTTCGCGGCAACACGCTGCGCGAGGAGGATATCATCCGGCGCTTCGACAGCGACCTCGAATATATCGAGCGTTGGTCGATCTCGCTCGACCTGGTGATCATCGTCCGCACCGCGATCACCCTGTTCTTCCACAGGGAGGCCTATTGACCCGCCGCGGGTTCGCACCGGCGGAAAGAGGAATTTCGATATGGCGGCATTCGTGACATCCTGCTTTCGCCGTGCGACGGCCATGGCCTTCGCGCTGTTGCTGGCCCTGGGGCTGGCGCTTCCCGCGGCCGCACAGGAGAGCCAGGCTCCACCGCCGCCGGTCGCACAGGCCGCCGGCGCGCCGGTGCCGCTGGGTACGACCCTGGCGCCCGGTTATGTGCTGGGCACCGGCGACAAGCTGCGCATCAGCGTGTTCGGCGAACCAAAGCTCGACGGGGAATATGTCGTCAGCAGCACCGGGATCGTGTCCTTCCCGCTTATCGGAAACATCCCCGCCAGCGGCCAGACGGTCGAGGCGCTCCAGGAGAGCATCCGCTCCAAGCTCGCCGCGGGCTATCTGAAGGACCCGCGGGTGAGCGCTGAAGTGCTTAACTATCGCCCCTTCTACATATTGGGTGAGATCAACAAGCCGGGCGAGTATCCGTTCGTGAACGGCATTACCGTTCAGCAGGCCGTCGCGATGGCGGGAGGATTCAGCTACCGTGCGAACACGAAGCGCGTGTTCATCAAGCGGGCGCTCGACACCGCCGAGCGGCCTGTCCAGATCAAGGGCAAGGCGGTGCTGCTGATGCCCGGGGACACCATCCGGGTCGGCGAACGCTTCTTCTAGGTTCCGCGTGAACAGCGCTCCGACCGACCTGGTGATCGCGCGGCTCGCGGCGGTCGAGCGACCAGCGGATCGCCGCGCTGCAAAGGGCTATGACCTGTTCTTCGGCTTCGCGTCGATCAGCCTGATGCTGTTCGTGCCGCAGCTCAAGTCGCTGACTCCACTGCTGCTGCTCGTCCTGCTCGTCGTCCACTGCGTCTGGCGGCGCGAGGACCTTCCCCGCCTGATGCGCGCGTCGAGCCTCTATTTGTTGCTGCCGCTGTTCGCGGCGGCCTCCTGGCTCTGGTCGGTCGATCCCTATGCCAGCCGCTATTACGGCATCCAGTTCCTGATCACCGCGCTGATCGGCTGCATCGTCGGCGCCGGGCTCGACCGCAAGGCGGCGATGCGCGGCGTGTTCCTCGCCTTCGCCGTCTACGGCTTCTCCTCCCTTCTCTTCGGCCGCAGCGTCGCCTGGGGCGGCGGTGCGATGGGCAATTCCGCCTTTGCGGGGCTCGCCCAGGCCAAGAACACGGCAGGCGATTGCGGCGCGGTGGGCATCATCCTTTCGCTCGCCGTGCTGTTCGACGCGATCGAGGAGCGCAAACCCTGGCTGGCACTGCTCGCGCTGGTGGCGCTGGGGGTGCTGGCGGAGATGTTGATCGCGTCGCGATCCTCGGGCGCGATCCTGGCCGTCGGCATCGCCGTGCCGCTATTCCTGTTGTGGAACGTCTCGCGCCTTTTCTCCAAGCCCGCCCGGGTCGTCACCGGCGTCTCGGCGATCCTCGGCATCGCGACCGCCGTGCTGGCCCAGCATATCTGGCTGCCGCCGCTGGTCGCGCAGATGTCGCGCGCGATGGGCAAGGACAGCACGCTCACCGGGCGGACCTATCTGTGGGACCGGGCGGCCGCGCTGATCGATGAGAAGCCGTTGCTCGGGGTCGGCTACAATGCCTTCTGGCGCAAGGGCAATCTCGATGCCGAAGGGCTATGGCGATACGCGGGCATCACCTCGCGATCCGGCTTCAACTTCCACAGCACGCCCACCGAACTGCTCGTCCATCTCGGCTATGGCGGGCTGGCGCTCTTCGTCCTGGTCTTTCTCGTGCTGGCGATCCTGCTGCTGGTCCGGACGATGATCCGGCCCGACGCGATCATGATCGGATGGTGTACGCTGCTGACCTACGAGGTGGTGCGCATGCCGTTCGAATCGATCGGCACCGGTCCCTTCCATTATACGACCTCGCTCCTGGCATCCGGACTGGTCGTCAGTGTCGGATGGCTGGCACGGGGCTATCGGCCGGATCGCCTCCCCGAGCGCCCCCGGCGCTTCCGGGGCGAACGCGAGGTGCCGCTCCGCAATCCCCGTACGGCTTAATCCCGTTATGGCTCGGGGGCGGCACGCGCCGCCCCTCCGGGCCGCCTTCAGCGCTTGATCGTCAGCGTCAGGAAGATGTTGTTCGAACTGAAGCGGATATTCGGGTTCGCCGAACTGCGCTTTTCGAACGCATAGCCGGCGCGCAGTTCCATGAAGCGGTTGGGCAACAGATAGCGGGCGCCGAGCCGCGCCTCATATTCGCGGCTCTTCGGCGACAGCCCGGCGGGGTTGATCCGCGCGTAGCGCACGCCCGCCGAGAGGATCAGGTTGCGCAACAGCTCATGGTCGACGTCAGCCGTGAATTCACTGCGCAGATTGCCGGCGGTGGTTTGTGAACTGGTTTCGTCGACCGCACGCTCCGCGGTGAATTTGAGGCTGGTCAGCGGCGTGACGTTCCACAGCAGATCAGCGCCATAGGACAATCCGCTGACGTCGCGCAGCTTGGGATCGGCATAATTCTGCTTCAGATATCCGAGCCGGATGTTGCCGTAGATGAGGCTGGTGAGTTCCACCCCAAGGCCGGCCTCCGCCTTCAGCCCCTTGGCGCTGCGGTCGGTCTGAGTGATCGGATCGAACCCCGGATCGCCGGGCCGCAGGTCGTAGGTCCGTTTTTCACCCTGGACCCGGACGAAAGCGCTGGTCCCCGACCGCAGCCGATAGGCGATCTGACCGGTCGCGGTGCGGATCTTGAGGTTGCGGAAGCTGAGGTCGATCGGGCTTCCCAGCGGATCGGTCGTATCCATATACCGGATCCGGCGATACTCGCCCTTGCCGAGCAGGACGAAATCACCCACCTCCTGTTCGAGACCGGCCGATCCCATGAAGCGGTCATATTTCACCCGGGTGCGTGACCCAGAGAAGCTGGCGAGGCTCGAGCGGTTCTCCGCATTGCGCTCGGCACTGCCGGCCAGGCGAATCCGCGTGCGCCGCGTGACGTCGATGACCCCGCGACCGTTGGCGCCATATTCGCTCGCATCCTCCGTATCGAGCTTCGCGTGGAAGCTGCGATGATAATAGGCCTTCACGTCGAACGCATGGCGGGCGAGGTCGGAGCGCACCCGGATTTCCGGCTCGATCGTGAAGATCGTGTCGCCGCGCTTGCCCGCAGCCGTGGCGAGGACATTGTCGTCATATTCCGTCCGGGCGGCGACGCGGGGATAGATCAGCAGCGATCCGGCACGCAGGCCCAGCGCATCGAAGGCGGGCCGTTCCCGATCGGCGACACCGACATTGGGCGGGATCTCCTGAGCCTGTGCGGCCGAACAGAGCGCCGTGCCCGTAAGCACGGTCAGCAATTGGGGGATTCGCATGTTTCCTCCTCTGGTTGTCCGCCCCCAAGAGCCTGTCAGTTCTGGTAATATCCCTTGAATTTCTTGTGGTAGCCGTAGACGTCGCTCTGCCCGGTACTCGCGTAGCGACGGATGTCGACCTGGGTCAGCGCCAGCCCGGCGATATTGGCATTGGCGTCGACCAGCAGCTCGATCGCCGCCTCCGCCGCGTTGATCGACGTCTTGCGCCAGCGTGTGATGACAAGGACGCTGTCGACCGCCGACGCCACCGCGCGGGCATCGGCGACGCCCAGGATGGGAGCGGTGTCGATGACGACGAACTCGAACCGCTCGCGAAGCTGGCGGAGCAGCTTGTCGAGATTGGCGGGGGTGAGCGGATCATAGGCGCTCGGCTGAGCCTCGGGCGTGCCGAGGACATGGAGCCCGGTCGCCTCGTCGACGACCAGTGCCTCGTCGAGCCGCGCCGTACCCGAGAGCACCTCGATCAGGCCGACAGTGGGTCGGATACCCAGCATCTCACTCGACCCGCGGCGGCGGAGGTCGCAATCGATCAACACCGTGCTCGTCCCTGCCAGCGCCGCGGTACGGGCGAGGCAGACCGAGGTCGTGGTCTTTCCCTCCTGCGGCAGCGGCGAGGTGATCGCCAGGGTCCGGGCGCGGCTGCGCAGCGCCACGAAGGCACGCAGGCTGCGCAGGGACTCGGCGAAGGAGGAGAAAGGATGGGAGATTATGTAATCCTGGGGAGTCTCGGTCTCGCGCAGGCCCCCGAGGGTCGAGCCCAGGCTAGGCACCGCTCCGGCGTAGCGAACGCGCAGGCGGCGCTCGACATCGGCCTTGGTCTGGACGCCGCGCTGGAGATATTCGGCGAGCCCGACCGCGATCAGCCCTCCCAACAGCGCGCCGACGATGCCGAACAGTGCGGCCAGTCTGACGTTCGGCGAATCCGGGAGCGTCGGCACCACGCCGAGCGCCGAGATGCGCGCATCGGGCTGCTGCAGCCCTTCTTGTGCAGCCGTCTCCTTCGATCGGTTGAGGAAGGCTTCGTAAATCTGCTTGCTCGCCTCTGCGCGGCGTTCGAGTTCAAGATAGCCCACCTGTGCCGCGCTGTTCGAGGCCAGCGACCCCTTGGCCTGCGACTGGCTGCCCTGAAGGGAACCCAGCCGCGACGAGGCGACGCGGACGTCGGCCTCGAGGCTGGAGAGGATGCGATCGATCTCCTGCTGTATCTGGGCGCGAATGTCGGCAAGCTGGCTCTTGGCGGTTTTCACCTCCGGATAGAGCTCCCCGTAGCGGGTCTCCAGCTGGGCGAGCTGCTGGCTGGCCTCCGCCTCGCGCGCGCGCAGGCTGGCGACGGTGCCCGATCCCAGCGCCGCACCTACGTCGGCCCCCTTGCCGCCGCGCTGGAGCTGCGCACGGGCCGCGTTGAGACGGCCCTGCTTCTCGGCGAGATCGGCGCGGGCGAGCGATATCTGCTGGTTGAGCGAGGAAACTTCCTGCTCCGCCATGGTCGCGCCCTGCGCGCTCATGAGCCCATTGCGGATCTTGTAGTTCTGGAGCGCGGCATCGGCCGCCCCGGCGGCGGCGCGGAGTTCGGTCATCCGGCGATTGAGCCAGACATTGGCGGAGCGGGTTGCACCGACCTTGGCGTCGGTCTGCGCCGCGACATATTGGCGAGCGAAGGTGTTAGCGATCGCGGCGGCCAGGTCGGAACGGTCCGAGCTGGCGGTGATATCGATGACATAGGTGAGCCCCGACCGGGCGACCGCCACCTTGCGAAGCAGCAGTGCCGCCGTGCGGGCCAGTTCGGCCTCGGTACGGATCGGTCCGATGTCATAGCCCTGGCGGCTGAGGTCGGTCGCCACCCGCATCGCCAGGGTCGGGGAGGTGATCATGCGCACCTCGGTGTCGACAACGTCGCTATCCTTGGGCAGGTTCGGGACAACCGACTGGACCTCGATGACGTCGTTGGTTCGCGGTTCTATCACCACGCTGGCGGTACTGGTGTAGATCGGGACCATCGTAACGGTCCGCAGCGCCACCGCGGCGAGGATCAGGAAAGCGACGCCCAGGAACAGCCAGAGATGGCGCCTGAAGATCATCCACAGATGGCCGGGATCGGGCAGCAGCCCTTTCAGCCGCCCGCTGTCGGACCGGCCGTCGGCAGTGGGGAATTCCTGCACATGGTCCATGATCGATTATCAACCTCCGATTTGACCTGCCAAAAGCCCCCTTTCAGCCTTCAACGTGATTCGATTGCGGGTCGTCCCCCTCCCCGGTCGCGCCGCCCCCCCGTGACGCGGCCAAGCTGGCCGCCGACCAGTCCTCCGGCTTCCGCCAATGTCTCCCTGCCCGGTGCCGTGAGGGCGAGCAGGATGGCGAAGGCGCCAAAGGCGAAGCAGGCGGCGATCGCCAGGCCCGCGAAGCCGACGGTGCCATCCCACAGGCGCAGTCCGGCCAGCCCGGCGAGGGTTCCGCCCAGCGCTATCGCGAAAGGCCAGACGATCGACATCAGGTCGCGATGGCGTACCGGGCCGGAACGGCCGACCCACCACCACAGCACCGGCATGCGAATCAGGACGTCGCTGAGCGCATAGGCGGCGGCCACGCCGATCGCCCCCCACGGCAGGCCGACTGCGAAGGCGAGCACGCTGGTGACCATGTTGAACAATCCCCAGCGCCCGAATTCACCGCCACGACGCTGGCTGATGAACAGCCAGCCGAAGGTGGAACTCATCGGCTGGTGGAGCGCGGCGATCGCGAGCCAGGTGAAGATCGCCGCGGCCGGCTGCCAGCGCGGCCCCATCAACGTGACGATCAGTGGTTCGGCGAAGATCAGCATGAAGGCGACGCCGGGCAGCGTGATCAGCAACATCAGCCTTATCGTCCGCCGATAGGCGTGCCGATAGCGATGCGGCTCGTCGACAAGCCGTGACAGCACCGGCACCATCACCCTGCCGATCGGATTATTGATCTGCTGCAGCGGAAACAGCAGCAGCTTGTAGGCACGGTCGTAAAAGCCGAGCTGCGCGGCTCCCACCCATCGCCCGATCACCACATTGTCGAGGTTGCGGGCGAGAAAATTGGACAGGGTGAAGGTCGACAATCCTGCGCCGAGGCGCAGCAGTTCGCGAACCTCGGCGAAACCTGCCGGCCGGCCCGGCACCCAGCGGGCCGTCGCCCAGGCACCGATCAGCCCTACCCCCATTCCGACCAGAACCGACGCGACAAGCGCCCAGATGCTGGGCGCAAACCAGGCGATTCCCAATGCCGCTGCGAAACCGAGCAGGGTCGAGGCGATGTCGATGACCGCGATCGTCCCGAATCGCAGCGTCTTGGTAAGATGGGCGAAATGCTGGGTGGCGAGACCGGACACCAGCACCGATCCGGCGAGTGCGAGGGCCGGCGCGACGAGGCGGGGCTCGCCGAAAAAGGCGGCGATCAGCGGTGCCGACACGGCGAACAGCACCGCCAGCACCAAGGAAAGGGCGGCATTTATCCAGAACATCGCGCTGGTCTGCGCCCGGCTGAGATGAGGCGAAGCGATAACCGCCTGCGACAACCCGATGTCCTGAATCATCATGACGAAGGCCGCCAGAGGCATGACCATTGCGAACAGTCCAAAGTCCGCAGGTGCGAGGAGCCGTGCCAAAATCACGACAGATAGTAATTGTGTTGCGAATTTTACAACTTGCGCGAGGCCAATCGCCACCGTTCCATGAACAGCACGATGTCGGAGATCACTATTATCTGCGGAAGACACCGCTTCCGTCGCGGCTTGCATGGCAGTTCACGACCCTGCGGTTAGTGTTTACTGCCCCCCAATGAGATTGTTATATTCGCACTGCAGCATAAAACCATCTTTTTTTAATCGCACCATCGGAATAGATTTCGTCACGGACTCACAAGGCTTTGCGTGCCGGGAGGGCCCCGACGGGGCGCGCAAGGCGGGTCGCGGCTGACGTCGCCGACCAGTTGGTTCAGCCGAATCGCCTTCGGGGGGAGGCGTGATCAATGGAGACACGGCCCTTATGACCGCCCCCAAGACCGCTACCGCCCGGGCGCCGCTGCCCGTCACGGTGCTGATGCCCACCTTCAACCGCGCCCATTACCTGGCCGAGGCGCTGGACAGCGTCCTGGGGCAGGAACCGCCGCCAGCCGAGGTGATCGTCATCGACGACGGCTCCGACGACGCGACCGGCGAGGTCGCCGCCGCTTATGCCGCGCGCGGGGTAGCCTATGTCCGGCAAGACAATGCGGGCAAGGCCGCGGCGCTCAACAATGGCCTCGAGCGGACCACCCAGCCCTTCGTCTGGATCTTCGACGACGACGACATCGCCGCGCCGGGAACCCTCGCCGCGCTCCATCAGGCGCTGGTCGACCATCCCGACGCCGGATACGCTTATGGTTTGTGCGACAAATTCTTCGGCGAATGGCCCAACGAGGCGCGCGAGCGGAACACCGCCTATTCCTCCGGCGAGCGCGGGGCACTCTATGTCCGGTTGATGGAGGACTTCTTCATCTGGCAGGGGGCGATGCTGGCGCGGCGAAGCTGCTACGATGCGGTAGGCCCGTTCGATACCCGCCTCGCCCGCTCGCAGGATTACGAAATGGCACTGAGGCTCGGCCGCAGGTTCAAGGGCGTCGGCCTGCCGATCGTCGCCTTCCACCAGCGCCACCATGCCGGCGTACGCGGCCCCAAGGGCGCCAGCGTCAAGGCGCATGAGGTCGAGCAGGCCTGGCGCAAATACAACCACCTCATCTTCCGCGAACTGCACGGCAGCCACGCGCTTCCGGAATTCTTCATCGGCAGGCCCGCCGCCGGAAGTGACCTGTCGCCACGTCAGACACTGACCGCCCGAATCCAGCGCGGCAGCATCATGGCGCGCAAGGGACTGTGGGATCTCGCCGCCGCGGATTTCGAAACGGCCGCGCGCGAGGCGTCGGTACAGGGCGTCACCGAACTGTGCGAGCAGGAGAAGGCGGCTCTGCGCCGCATCTTCCAGCGCGGCGCACGCTCTATCTTCCAGGACGGCAGCGAGGCGCAACGCTTCTTCGGCGCGATCGCGCTTTTCCCGAAGGCGCTGCGCGGGCGGATCGAGGGAAATCTGCTGCTGCCCGTTACCTACCGCCTGCGCCGGCTGTCCGGGGTCACCGATCGCCGCTTCGAAATCGGCCAGCTCCGCATCATGGCCCGGCACCTGCTGAAGGGTTCGTCGATCCGATCCTATTTCGACGCCCGCCGCACCGACCGCGGCATGTACGGGGTGGAGCCGCTGCTCGCGGCCTGAAAGCGGCAATCCTCCCGCCAAGCGCGAGAGGAGCAGGTCAGCCGTTCACGTAGGCGTGAGCGGCGCCGCGAGCCGGCCGATCCGGTCGGCCAGCCGCAGTGCCAGCGCGACGATGGTGAAGGTCGGGTTGGCATGACCGCCGGTCGGCATGACGGAGGCACCGCAGACGTGGAGATTGGTGAGTTGATGGACCCGGCAGTCGGCGTCGACGGTACCGGTCGCCGGAGTCGCCGACATCCGCGTCGCGCCGATATGATGGTAGCTCTCCATCATATGTTCGGAAGTCAGGCCGCCACTCTCGTCGAGCCCCGCGATCGGCGCCAGCGATCCCCAGCCCTGCCGGACGAACATCTCGCGGATGCGGCCGGTGAAATGGGCAACGGTACGACGCTCAAGATCGGCGATGCGCCAGTCGACCCGTACCTTGTTGAGCCCGAACCGGTCCTTGCTCTCGGCCAGGGCGATACGGCTGGCGCGATCTGGCGCCTGTTCGACGTCGACGATGACGGTCGCGACGGGATCCGCCAGGATCGGATGCACGCCGCGCGCATGGCGCCACAGGTCGCGGCAGAACTCGCGCGGGCGGACGCCCTGCGGCGGAGGCGACAGCCGGATCTTCCTGAGCGGGGCTCCCTCGCGCAGCTGATGCAGGGCGTCGCGCAGTGAACCGGGCCGCGGCGCATAGCGGATTACCGCGCTGGCGTTGAGCAGGCCTTCCGATCGCTGGCGACCGTCGCGCAGGACGAAGCCGGTCTCATATTCGGTGCCGCTGCGGACGATGAACCGATTGAGCAGGTTCTGCAGGCCCACGCCGGCCGGCTCGAGGGCGATATCGGCCACCTTCACGCGCGGATGCTGCATGAAATAATGGCCCGTCGCCTGCCCGACCGTACGCAGCGGCCCCTTGCCGCCGATCGCCGCGTTGAGCAGCAGCCGCGCATTTTCGATCCCGCCGCAGCACAGGACGAAGTGCTGCGCCTCGACGCGCACCGAGGCGCCTCGGGGCGCATCGGCGACGATTGCACGAATGCGATCGTCGTCGGCGCTGTCCTCGATCCTGGTCAGGTTGGCGTGGAGGATCAGTGTCGTCTTCCGCGACCGGCGAAGTTCGGCAAGATAGCGGCTGCCCCAGTCCTGATAACGGTTGCGGCCGTGCGGGGCGAAACGCCACAGATAGGGCTCGATCGCATCGTCGGCCATGTCGAGCGCAGCGAGCCGATCGAGCTCGGGGACATGCTGCCGCCAGGGCTCGCCGAAGCCGCACATCGCCTCCGCAGCACGATAATAGGGCTTGAGATCGTCGAGGCCGATCGGCCAGCCGCTGCCCGGAACCCAGTCGCGCCGTTCGAAGTCGATCGGATCGAGCTCCGCGCAGCGGCCGGTCCAGCTTCCGGTGGCCCCGCCCAGCCGCCGGAAACGTCCTTCGTCGAGCCTGATCGGCGCGCCGACCGACTCCCCGTCGAGCAGCGCCTGCTGCCCCTGTTCGATCTTTCGGCCGCCGGCTTCGAGCAGGCAGACGTCCAGGCCTCGATCGAGCAAGGTCTTAGCTATGGTCACGCCGGCCGCGCCGCCGCCCACGACGCATACCGCGGTCTTCATCGACAGCCGGTCGCCAGTCACCTGATCAAGATCGATGATCAATCGGTTCCCCTCATGCGAGTCCCGCTGGCGACCGCCATGGTCAGCCGAACAAATAGCGCAATGTCGGCTCCGGTTCCCTGGCTGTCCCGACATTTCGCCCACGCAGCTTGTCGCGCGCCACGTCCTGCGCGATCCGCCAGAGCGTCGCGGGACGCCCGGCATACCGCCCGACCGCGCTGGAGAGCCCCCCGCTATGCTTGCGGTCGAGGAAGTCGCGATGGTGGAGCTTGCGGCGGACATGGTCGAGGTGGCGCTCGACCAGCGCCCGATCGCCGGCAGGGAACCCCGGCAGGCGGAGCAACTGCTCGTGCGCCTGCGCCAGCGCCGCCAGATCGGCGGTACGATGCCGCCCGCTCAGCGAATGGGCACGCTCGACCGCGACATAGCCGCACTGATCGATCAGCCGGAAACGCGCGCCGGCCGCCAGGGCCTGGCAGTAGAGGATGAAATCCTCGCCCAGGCGTAGCGCCTCGTCATAGGCAAGCTGGTTCCGTTCAAGGAAAGCGCGGCGCATCACCGGCTTCAGGAAACCAAGTTCGGCGCGCCGGACGCTCGACTGCGGGATATTGCCGGCGACGAAGGCATCGAGGCCCATCAGCCGGGCATTGGCGGGAAAATCACGCAGTTCGGCAAAGGCGAATTCCGCCGCGCGGCGTTCGGGCAGGAAGGCTATGTTGTCGGCGATCATGTCCCAGTCGGGCAGTGCCAGCAGCCGGGCGAAGCGGCCCGGCACGATGAAGTCGTCGGCGTCGAGTACCGCGACCAGCTCGGCTGAGCTGGAACGGAGCGCGGCATTACGCGCCGCCGACGGGCCCCGGTTGCGGTCATGCCGCAGAATGGCGAGACGACCGCTGCCGTCGTCGGCGCGCTGCGCGCGGGCAGCAGTCGCATCGGTCGAGGCGTCATCGACGACGACAACCTCGCATACCTCCGCCTCGCGCAACGCGGAGGCGACGGCACGACCGATCGTCCGCTCGCCATTATAGGCGGCGATGACGACGCAGACGCCGGGCAGGGACGGTCGGAAATCAGCCATCCGCCGAAGAATATACATCTCCCCGTCGCTGACAGGGGCCGGAGGGTTCGCCCGACCCGCGAAACTGCACGGGCCATCGAAGAAAAGCCGATCGCCGCCAAAATCGGCTATTGCCGAAATGCTCTGGGTGCAGCGCAATAAGCGCGACGTTCGGCACGGGGGATTCGCGGCGGGGGCCACGAAAGGGACCAGGTTGAAGGTTGCGTATTTCGTCCATGACCTGAACGATGCCGCGGTGGCGCGGCGTATCGCGATGATGCGGGCGGGCGGACTCGATCCCGTCGTTCTCGGTTTCCGCCGATCCCCCCTTCCCCCAGCCGATATCGGCGGCGCCCCGGCTGTTGACCTCGGCCGCACGGCTGATGCCCGGCTCGGCCAGCGAGCGGCGGCAGTGCTGAGCAACTGGCTGTGCGCGCGCCGGATAGCCGCAGCGGTCGAAGGTTGCGCCATCTACATGGCTCGCAACCTCGAATCGCTGATTCTAGCGGCGCGCGTGGCCAGCCGGCAGCAGGGCGTGCGCCTCGTCTACGAATGCCTGGACATCCACCGTACCCTGCTCGGCCGCCGGAGGGTCGATCGGCTGATCCAGCGGATCGAGCGGTCGCATCTGGACCGGATCGACCTGCTCGTCACCAGCTCGCCGGCCTTCTTGTCCAACTATTTCACACAACGGCTCGCGCCCGGCGATCCGGTGCTGCTGGTCGAGAACAAGGTGCTGGGTATTGCCGGTCCCGCCGCACGGCCCGAGCTGCGCCGCGACCCGGGCCCGCCCTGGACGATAGGCTGGTTCGGTATGCTGCGGTGCCGAAGGTCACTTGCCATGCTGTCCACGCTCGCCGCGCAGAGCGGCGGCGCGGTCAAGGTGTTGATGGCGGGCAGGCCGGCGCTATCGGAAATGCCCGATTTCGAGCGGGTGGTGCGCGAGACAGACCATCTCGACTATGCCGGCCCTTATCAGCCGGACGATCTGCCGGTCCTTTACCGCCGCACCCATTTCACCTGGGCGATCGACTATTTCGAGGAGGGGCTGAACTCGTCCTGGCTGCTGCCCAACCGGCTCTATGAGGGCAGCTTCCACGGATCGGTGCCGATCGCGCTCGATCATGTCGAGACCGGCGCCTGGCTGCGGCGCCGCGACGCGGGCATCCTGGTGAGCGATCCCGTGCCCGATCTGGTCGCGCTGCTCGGCAGGCTCGACGAAGCGCATTATGCCGCCGAACGAGCCCGCGTCGACGCCATCCCGCTGTCCGACCTTGTGACGCAATCCGAGGATTGCGCGCAGCTCGCGGCGGCACTGGCGGGGCAATCGGCATGACCCTGCTCGACCTTATCGCCAACGATGTCCTTGTCGTCGTCCCCTGCCTCAACGAAAAGGCGACCCTGCCGCGCCTCCTCGACCAGCTGATCGCGGACAGCGGCGGAGCCGACATCGTCATCGCCGATGGCGGCAGCACCGACGGCAGCCTGGAGATCGTCGCCCGCTATCGCAGCCACTTCCCCAACGTCCACCTGCTCGCCAATCCGCGCCGCATCCAGAGCGCAGGTATCAACCTGGCGGTGACGACGATGGGGCGGAACAAGCGCTGGCTGCTCCGGATCGACGCACATTGCGACTATCCGCCGGGCTATATGGCCGGGCTGCTCGAGAGCGCCGCGCGCCACGATGCGGCTTCGGTGGTGGTGCCGATGATCACGCGCGGACAGGCCTGCTTCCAGCGCGCCTGCGCCGACGCCCAGAACTCGCTGATCGGCACCGGCGGGTCGCCGCACCGGCATGTCGGCGAGGGGCGCTATGTGGACCATGGCCATCATGCGCTGATGCGCATCGACCTGTTCCTGCGGGTGGGCGGCTATCGCGAGGCACAGAGCCACAATGAGGATGCGGAGCTGGACATCCGGCTGCGCGCGGCGGGCGGGCGTATCTGGCTCGAGCCGCGCCAGGCGATCGTCTATCATCCGCGCAAGACGGCGGGGGCGCTCCTGCGCCAATATTTCAAATATGGCGAGGGCCGCGCCCGCACGATGCGGCTCCATGGCACCCACCTGAAACCGCGGCAGGCCGCGCCGTTGCTTGTCCCGCCCGCGGTCGCGTTGCTGCCCTTCGCCCTGCTCCATCCGCTGTTCGCTCTGCCGGCAGCGGCCTGGGCCGCGACCTGCCTGCTCTACGGCCTTCTGCTGGGCCTGCGAGCGCGCTCGGCCTGCGCGGCGGCGAGCGGGGTGGCCGCGATGATCATGCATCTCGGATGGGGCACCGGCTATCTTCGCCAGTTCCTCCAGCCACGCCCGGGCGATCGACACCTGCCGGCGCTGACCCTCCAATGAGCAGCCAGGCCCCTGCCCCCGGCGTCCCTCTCCCGTCCGCCGCGCGAGTTCCTAAGGCCATCGACCGGGTACAGGTGACGCGCGGCCTCGCCTGTCTGCTGCTGGTGCTGTTCCATGTCGTCGGGGGCAAAGCCGACGACGGACTGCGCATCGCCGATGCGAGCATCGGCCGACAGATCCTCGACGTGCTGCTCTATGTCCGGATGCCGCTGTTCGCCTTCATCTCCAGTTATGTATATACATTAAAACCGCTCGATCCGGCGCGGCCCGGGCCCTTCCTGAAGGGCAAGCTGCGGCGGCTCGCGCTGCCGCTGCTGACCGCCACGACGATCTTCTACCTCGCGGCGCTGGCCCGTGCGCCGCAGCCCCCGGCCGACGCGGCGCTGGGGCTGCTGCACGCCTATGTCTTCTCCTACGAAATCTACTGGTTCCTGCAGGCGATGCTGCTGATCTTTCTGCTGCTGCCGCTGCTCGAACGGTTCCTGCTCCATTCGCCGATCGGCTGCGCGACGGCGGTGCTGGCGGGCTTCCTGCTGACCGTACCGGCCGAACCCGTTGATTTCCTGTCGATCAACGGCGCGGCCTTCCTGGCCCCCTTCTTCTTCATCGGCATCGCCGCGCGCCGCTTCATCGGGCCATTGAGCCAAGGCGCGACGCTCGCGCTGCTGGCGATCCTGATCGTCGCCTTCGCAGCGCACATCCACAATGTCGCGACGCTGCCGCCGCATATGGGCGCGCGACGGGGCACCTGGCTGTCGCTGCTGATCGGCGGGATCACGCCGCTGCTGCTGGTCGCGCATGTGCCGCGCATCGCACTGCTGGCGCGGATCGGCCATGCGTCCTTCGCGATCTTCCTGTTTCACATCTTCTTCATCGTCGCGATGCGGATGCTGCTGCGGGCGATCGGGATCGAGGATTTCGCGATCCACCTGCTCGCCGGGCTCGCCGCGGCGATCGCCGGGCCGATGCTGCTGGAGACGCTGCTGGCGAAGGGGAAGGTTACGCGCCGACTGTTCCTCGGCCTGCGCTGATCAGCCGTGGAGCAACGCCCAGGCTGCGAGGATCGGGGTCCAGGAGATCGCCGCCAGCGCGATCGCGGTCGCCACGCAAGCGCCGGGATGCCAGCGCTGGTCATGACGGGCCATGAAGACGCCCGGTTCGGCAGTGAAGGCTTTGCGGACCATCGACTATCTCCCTAGCGTGCGAGCCTAGGAGATCGGGGTTAACAGATGGTAAACCTTACCAGCCGCCTCCTCCGCCGCCGCCCCCGCCGCCGCCTGACGATCCGCCGCCGGAGGAACCGCTGCTACTGCTCGGCGAGGTCGAGGCGGAGGAGATGGTGCTGGCAAGCGAGGAACCCACGCTGCTGGCGAAGCCGCCGGGATCGTCCCAGACATTGCCGCCGCCCGCATACCAGCTCATGCTGTGTGCCGCCGTCCCGGCTGCGGCCGCCGCCGCCAGCACCGTCGCGAATTTGTCGGCCCAGCGATTTTCGACGTCGAGCGCGATCGCATAGGGCAGATAGCGTTCGAACAGCTCCGGGGTCTTTTCCGGCGGGTGCAGCGTGTCGAGCCGTTCCTCCTCGGTGATGCCGAGATAGTGGCGGAAGCCCTCGATCCGGTCCGTCACCACCCTTCCCTCGACGGTCGGCGCGTACATCCAGCGGAACGCGGTGATCGCCAGCGGCAGCGCGGCGAGCGGCAGCAGCACCGGCCAGGCGCCGTCGCTGAGCGCAAGGCCGACCGCGCCGAAGATGCAGGTGAAGGCGATCATCACCGCAATGATGAGCCCGAGCCAGGCGAGGATCGCCACGCAGCCCTTGCCCTGGGTCAGCTTGTGGCAGCCCCAGATGGCGAGCAATGCGAGCCCGCCCAGCAACGGCATGGTGAGGACGCCGGTTGCGACGCCGCCCTGATGGACGAGCAGCGCGAAGGTCGTGACCAGCAGGATCGCCGCCGGGATGGCGAGCAGGCCGACCACGGCCCAAACGCTGTTCTTGACGAACAGCCGCCCCGAATAGGCATCCTCCAATCCCTTGGCGAGCTTCGCGCGGGCGGCCTGCAGAGTGCCGTGATTGTCCTGCTTCAGCTCGATCCGACTGCCGATCGAGGGCAGCAGCGTGTCGCGCATCGCGATCTCGGGCGCGGGGGCCGGCCGGCCGGCCGGCCGCCGTTCGAGCGTGGTACGGCCGCGCGACAGCCAGCCGCCATCCTCCCTCGTGATGCCGACATGGCCCCGCACCGCCAGGTCGATGATCGCGGCGGTGAAGCCGCGATTGTCGTCGCCCATGCGGCGGATATAGCGGCAGGCGGCCGCGCTGAGGTCGTCGGGCGGCGCGAAGATCGGGACGATGGTGCCCCGGCGCGGGCCGCGCCCCGCGCGCAGCCAGGCGTAAAAATAATAGGCGAACAGGGCCCCGAGCGCCACCAGCCCAGCCACCAGCGGGCCCCAGTCGGACAGCCACCAGCCGAAGCGGCGCGCCCGGCTCGGCGCCTCCAGCACGCCCTTGGGAAAGGCGGCGGCGACGGTCAGGCCGCTATAGGAATCGAGCGGCGCGGTGGTGCGGAAATGAATGAAGCCCGGCCGTTCCTCGACCACCGCCGCATCGTGCGCGGTCGATCCGTCGGGGCCGGTATAGACCGCGCGATCGCCGAAGCGCGCCGGCGACGGCAGCGTGATCCGCGCCTCCGCCATGTCGATCGGGAACACCCAGCCATTGCCGGTGACGTTCCAGTAGATCTCGTCATAACCGTCATGATAGCCGATCTGCCGGCTCGTCCGGTACCGGATGACGTAGACATGCTCGCCGGGCGGCAGCAGCGCCTCCGCCTCGCCGATTCGCACCCGCACGCCGTTGTCGAGGCCGATCAGCTCATAATGTTCGGGCCGGCCATCGCGGCTGACCGCTACGACGTCGAACGAGACGCGGGTCTTCTGGCCCAGCCGGTTGCGGTAGCTGGTCGGGAAATCCCGTTCGAGGCCGTGCTTGATCCGGTCGGCGAGCGAGACGACGCGGATCGTCTCGGTCACGTCATAGTCGCCGCTCGGCGCCACCGTCACGTCGCTGGTGAAGGCGAGGATGCGTTCCTGTCCCTGTGCCTTCTCATAGGCGGCGACCAAGGCGGCGGGATCCTCGATCGCCTGCGCCGCGACCGGCAGCATCCAGCCGGCGATCGCCAGCCAGGCGGCGAGCAGGGCGCGCATTCTCAGCGCCCGCCGGCGCCGAAGGTCACCCGCGGAGCGGTCTGGAGAGCCGCAACATCGTCGGCATAGCTTTCCTCCTCGCGGAAGCCGAACGGGCCGGCGACGAGGACGTTGGGGAAGGACTGGATCGAGCTGTTCAGGTCCCGCACCGTCGCGTTGTAATAGCGGCGGGCGCCGGCGAGTTCCTCCTCGATCTGCGACAGTTCGTCCTGCAACTGGCGGAAGTTGGCATCGGCCTTCAGGTCGGGATAAGCCTCCGCGACCGCGAAGAGCTGCCCGATCATGCCGCTCATCCGTGCATCGGCGCGGGCCGTGGCATCGACGCCCTTGGCCGAAGCGGCCTCGCCGCGCTGGGCGGTCACGGCTTCGAGCAGGCCGCGTTCATGCGCGGCATAGCCCTCGACGGTGGAGACGAGATTGGGGATCAGGTCGGCGCGACGGCGGAGTTGCACGGTGATGCCGCTCCACCCCTCGCGCACCAGCGCGCGCAGCCGGACCAGCCGGTTGTAGATAGCGACGAGCCACACGAGCAGCAGCGCCGCGACGCCGATCGAAATCCAGAGCCCCATATGAACCTCCCCGAACGCGCAGGCGCCGTTGATGCCACAGATACGGAGCCCGCGCGACCGAAGTTGCGTCCACTTCTATCGCGGCTTTCGGAACCGATAGAGGAAGCGATCCGTCCTGCCGCGTACCGCGGGATCGAACACCAGCTTCTCATGGTCGTCGGCCGGATTGGCGAGCAGCGGGCTCTCGGCCTCCAGGGTGAAGCCGGCAGCCGCGAAGTCGGCCTTCACCACGGCGGGGTCGATGCGGTGGAGCTTCTCGACGATTGCGCGGGTGTCGCCGGCCGGCCCGGCATGGTCGATCACGCCCACCACGCCGCCGGGCTTCACCGCCGCGTAGAGTTGCTTGAGGAAAGCCTGCGGATCGGTGCGCGGGATGCCATATTTGGCCGATTCCCAGTAGAGGTCATGGTAGTTGAGGTTGATCATCACTGCATCGAAGCGGCGGTCACCGGCCGTGAAGCCCTCGAACGGATAGCGGACGAAATCGATGTCGGAGCGCCGTGCGGTCAGAGCCTTCCACACCTTCTGCTCTTCCGGATCATTGTAGAACTGAGCCGGCTCGAACGCGGTCACCTTGCCGCGCGGGCCAACCGCATTGGCCATGATCTCCGCCCAGTAACCCGATCCGGTCATGATATCGGCAGCGGCCATGCCGGGTTTAAGGCCGAGGAAGGCGAGCACTTCCGCAGGCTTGCGGCCGGCGTCAAGCGCTACTGCGTCGGCGGGCCGGCCAGGCGCCGCTATCGCCCTCTGGAGATAGGCAGGTTCCTTCGCCGGGGCGACGGCAAGGACGGGGCCCGGAGCCGCCGCGGCGATCAGCGCGGTGCCCGCGAAAAACGGAAAGATCGATCGACGATACATGGCATTCTCTCCCTTGTACCGGCGGAAACTGAACCCGCGGGCGCGCCCGCTCAAGCGGGGTCCATGTCGATCATCGACGGTGCAGGGCGTTGATCGAAAGGCCGGCACCCGGCGCACCCGGAACAGGCGCCCCGGGACGATCGTTTCACCGCGCCGGCCTTCCATAAGGAGAACCTGTCGGCCGGTCCTTTTAGGAAGGATGAGACAATGACACGATCGATCTCCATCACCGGCGTGGCGGCCATCGCCGGCGCCATGCTTCTCGGCGCAGCCACCCCAGCCTTCGCACAGGACGGCGAGGAACTGGTCGTCACCGGCCGCTACGGCACGGTGCCGGATAGTGTCCGGAGCCTCTCCCAGACGGTGAGCTATGCCGATCTGGACCTGAGCACCAGGGATGGCCGGGCCGAGTTCCGCCACCGGCTCAAGCTCACCGCCCGCTATCTGTGTGAGAAGCTGGGCGAAAGCGGCACCAGCACGCCGATCGCACCATCCTGCCAGGATGCCGCGGTGAAGGACGCGCTGAACCGCGCCGGTACGATCGAGGAAAGCTTCGCGCCGCGTGGCACCGCCTGGGTTGCAGCGCCGAGGTGGCATGCGCCCTATCCGGACGATTGGTACAGCCGCTATCCGGACTGAGGGCCGCGATCAGGCGGGAAAGCGCCAATCGACACGGAAACCTCCGTCGACATTGACGAAAGCGAGGGTCGACCGATGCAGCCGTGCGATCGTGTCGACGAGGCTGAGGCCGAGGCCGATCCCCGCTCCCGTCCCGTCCTTCGCGCGGTAGAAACGTTCGGTCACGTGCGGCAGGTCATTCTCGGCGATACCGGGTCCGCTGTCATGCACCGAGATCAGCAGCGCGGCCTTCTCGGCCTGCCCGGCGAGCACGATCTCCCCGCCTCCCGGCGTATATTTGATCGCGTTGTCGAG
The DNA here is from genome assembly GCF_001015195.1 of Sphingomonas sp. Y57. Taxonomy (GTDB): domain Bacteria; phylum Pseudomonadota; class Alphaproteobacteria; order Sphingomonadales; family Sphingomonadaceae; genus Rhizorhabdus. The sequence continues at coordinate 68,881 of NZ_LDES01000074.1, forward strand.
CAGGTTGGCGACGGCCTGGAAGACCAGGTCGCGGTCGCAGCGTAGCACCAGTCCAGCCTGGACGAAGGTCGACAGCATGATGCTGCGCTCCTCGGTTTCCGGACGATAGAAGTCGGCCACGTCCTCGAGCAGGGCAGTGAGATCGACGGGCGCCATCTCTATCTCGCGACTCCCGGTCTCGAGCCGCGCGATGCGCAGCACCGTGTCGAAGATCGATCCCAGCCGCTCGGCCTCGGCCAGCGCCTCGGCAACTCTCGGTGTATCCCCTTCGTCCGACGCAAGCGCATCCTCAAGGCTGGCGCGCAGACGGGCGAGCGGCGTGCGCATCTCGTGCGCGACGCTGTCCGAGACGCGGCGTACGGATTCCATCGAATGCTCGATCCGGTGAAGCATGGCATTGAGCGTCTCCGCCAGCCGGTCGAACTCGTCGCCGCTACCGTCCACGGAAACGCGCTTCGACATATCGCCGGCCATCACGCTGCGCGCGGTGGTCGCGACCCGATCGACCCGGCGGCCGATCGCGCGGCTCATCAGCAGTCCACCGAGCAGCGCCAGCAGCACCGCCGCCGCCGCGACGAAGGATGCACCCGATGCGAGCGCCCGTTCCCGTTCCGTAATATTGTCTATGTCTCGACCGACAATCAGCCGGGCGCCGTCGTCGAAGCGACGATCCAATGCGAGCGCCTCGAAGTCGTGCTCGTCCCCATCCACGGGAATATCGGCCTCGATCCTGCCCCAGCCGTTAAAGACCGCGCGCGGCCAGCTCGGCAGATTGGCAGTGACGATCCGCCCATCGCGGTCGATGAAGGCGTGGAAAGCCTTGTAGCGATCCGGGGCGGCATCCCGCGCGCGCAACTGCCGGACCAGAGCCGCCTCCCCGTCGACGATATAGACATTGGCGAGCGCTTCCGCTTCGCGCCGGACGACCTGCTCGGCCTCCCGCAGCGGGACGCGGACGACGACGGCATAATAGGCGCCGACCAGCAATAGCAGCGATCCGACGAACAGCACCGCGTAGGTGAGCGCGAGGCGGAAGGACAGGCTGGCGAAGACCTGCTTCACGCGGCCGGGCGCACGACATAGCCGGTGCCGCGTACCGTCTCGATCAGCGGCGTATCGAAGCCGCGGTCGAGTTTCTGCCGGAGACGGCTGACATGCTGATCGATGATGTTGGTCTGCGGATCGAAATTATAGTCCCAGACATGTTCGAGCAGCATCGAGCGGGTGACGACCCGCCCGGCACTACGCACCAGATATTCGAGGATACGGAACTCGCGCTGCGTCAGGTCGATCCGGCGCCCGGCGCGGGTCACGGTGCGACCGAGCAGGTCGATCGACAGGTCCCCGCTACGCAGTTCGGTCACCTCGGCGATCGCGGGCCCACGCCGGCCGAGAGCCTCGACCCGGGCAACCAGCTCCGACAGCGCGAAGGGCTTGGGCAGATAATCGTCGCCTCCTGCCCGCAAACCGCGAATCCGCTCGTCGACGTCACCCAAAGCGCTGAGGATCAGCACCGGCGTCGCATCGCCGGTGGCACGGATCGTATGAAGAATCTTCAAGCCGTCGACCTGCGGGAGCATGCGATCGAGAATGATCACGTCGAAGCTTTCGGCGGCCGCGCGGAGCAGCCCTTCCCGCCCGTCGGCCGCCATCTCGACGATATGGCTCGCCTCGCGCAACCCCTTGCCGACATGGTCGGCGACGCGGGGATCGTCTTCGATCAGGAGGACGTGCATGACCCCGCTATATCGTCTCTTCCGCGCATCTCAATCATCATAGGCCCGTTCGATCCGCTGCCCGGTCGCGGCATCGATCAGGACTCTGCCGACACCCGCGGCGGTCGCCAGCTCGATCTCGTAGATGCCGCGTCCCTTGCGAATCTCGAACTCTACCTCCTTGACCTCGCCCCGACTGTGGCGCTCGAGCGCGACGAGGTGGTCGCTCAGCGGGGCGGCCTTCCCGCCGCTCTGCAGCCTGTCCTTGTCGAACCAGCTGCGCAGCCAGTTCTCCGCCCGGGGTTTCACCGCCGAGACGAGCTTGCCCGTCCGCGCATCCACGCGCGCGCGGTGCAGCACATGGCCGCGCACGAGGTCGATCTCATAAACCAGCCGGCCGCCGCTAGTCTCCAGCTCGCCCTCGATCGCCCGCGCGGACAGGCTGCGTTCCGCGACGCCGATCGCGCGGCTCAGGCCGATAAGCTCCTGCGCGGCGGCCGGAACCGCTACCCCTGCAAGCGCCCCCGCCGCCGCCAGACCGCACAGCCATCGAAACATCGTCATTCTCCTTGAACCATGGGATCAGCGCGGTCGCGCACCGATCAAACCTGCGATCGCGGCGGCCGCCCGCCGCGAGTGGCTCTCGCCGTCCCGAAGATCGAAGGTATCAGCGAAGGCGCGGCGCTGTTCGGCCGCATAATCGCCATGGCGCGCGATCGCCTGGTCGAGGCCTGCGATCAGCATTTCCGGTCCATCGATCACCGGACCGAAATGCCAGTGCGCATAGTCGGGATCGTCCTGCCAGCCATGGCCGTTGCTGTTGACGAACAGCGCCGGCCGCGGGGTGCGCAGGAACTCGTAAACCTGGCTGCTGACGTCGCCGACATAAATGTCGGCGAGCGTGGTGTAACTCATGTCGATCGAGCGATGGCTGCCGAGATCGACATGGACGCCAAGGCATCCGGCATAGGGGGCGAGCGCTGCCGCTACCGCTGCCCGGCTGCGCCGGCTGTCGCAAAGACGGATATGCGGCGCGACGATCAGGTTGAAACGACCGTCACGCACGATCCTGTCGACGATTTCGACGCCATGGCGCGGCCAGGAACCCAGCTTCATCGAGAAATGCGGGTTATAGAGGACGATCGGGCGGTCGTCGGCGAACGGCGTCCAGTGCGGATCGCGCAGCCGGTCGATCGCTTCGAACTTGGGATAGCCGACCACGGCGTGCGCATCCGGCCGGATCAGTCCTTCGGCCAGCATGCGACGGCGCTGCTTCTCGCCCGCGATCAGCGCGAAATCGAACCGGGCGATACGCCGGTCGAAGCCCGCGGCACGATCTCCGGCGCCATGATCGACATGGATCAGGCGGGGCCGCACGACGCCGAAGCGGCGCATGATCGTAGAGGTCCGTTCGGGCAGCGCGATCGCGTCATAGCGGTTAAGCCGTCGGCGCACGGCCGCCAGGGTCAGGAGCTTGGGCGGCACGGCGCTGTGCATAAGGTCCGCCATGCGATGGAGCAGCCGCGACCCGATCCGATCGAAACGGAGCAGACGGTGGCTGTCGCCACATGTCAGCGCGCGGGCGAGGTCGAGATGCGTCGCCGATGCCGACAATATGTCGACCTCGACCTGCCAATCCAGCGCGAGCGCCTCGGCGGTGGTGATGCCATGCAGGATCTGGTGCGCCTGGGCGTTGAACAGGAAGGCGACGCGCGGCAACGCCACGTCTGCCGACCGACCCAATCGCGCCCTGTCGTCGCCCGCCTGATTGGCCGACACGGGACCGATCCCGGACCGCGCGACCATGAGCTGACCTGCCAAACCCGATCTCCTCGTTTAACCAGGAGGCGGATAGCGGGCAGGCTTATAGACCGGATGGCGCCAAGATTTGATTTTCGCAATGTGCCGGCGCGATCACTCCCAGCCGAGGCCGAGCGCCTTTTCGAGGGCGATGAAGTCGGTCGTCATCTGCGCCTTGGCCTGGATCAGCGCCTGATCGGCCGCGATGCGCTGCCGTTCGGCATCAAGCAACTCGATCCGCGTCGCGGTGCCGGCGTCGAAGCGCTGGCGTACCAGTGTCGCGCTGGTGTCGGCCGAAGCCTTGCTGCGCGCGGCGGTGACCACTGCCTGGCGCCGCGCGCCGTAACGGGACAAGGCATCCTCCGCATCACGGAGCGCGGCGAGGACCGCCGACCGATATTGGGCTGCGGCCTCGTCGCGTGCGCCCTCCGCCTGACCGACCCGCGCGGCGTTGCGGCCGAAGTCCAGGAAGTTCCAGCTGAGCTGCGGCACCGCCACCGCCGCCAGCTTGTCGGGATCGATCACGTCGCCGACGCTGGTGCCGCCGAGGCCGATCAATCCGAGGAAGCTGAGGCGCGGGAAGGCGGCCGCCTTGGCGACGCCGATCTTCGCGGTCGAGGCGGCGAGCTTACGCTCGGCCGCCCGCACGTCGGGGCGTCGCTGGAGCAACGCGGCGGGATCGCCGACGGCCACTTCGGCAGGAGGCAGCGGGACCGCGCCCGGATCGGCCAACAGGCCATCGAGCGCTCCCGGTACCTCTCCAATCAAGGTCGCGAGCGCATTGCGATAGGCGTCATATTCGGCGCTGAGCGGCAGCACCGCCGCGTTGGACTGCTCGACCTGGCTCCGCTGCCGTTCGACGTCCAGGGTAGAGGCCGCGCCCCGATCGCGCCGCTGTGCAGTGAGCTCGAAGATGGCACGCTGCTTCTCAGCCGATTCGCGGGCAAGTGCCAGCCGGTGCTGGCGATCGCGCAGCGCGACATAGGCCTGGGCCACTTCAGCGGCGAGGCTCACCCGGGCGTCGGCGAGATTGGCCTCTGCCGCGCCCAGCGAAGCGCGCGCCGCCTCCAGATTGCGCCGCTGGCCGCCGAACAGGTCGATCTCCCAGCTCGCATCGAAGCCGACGTTGTAGAAGTTGAGCGATTCCTCGTCCCCGCCCGTGCCGCCGCCGCCGTTCCCGTTAGAGGAACCGAGGTCCACACCGGGCACGCGGGCGTGGACATAGACGGCCGACGCGTTCGCCTTGGGCAGGGAATTGGCGCGCTCCAGGCCAAGCGCCGCGCGCGCCTGGTTGAGACGTGCCTGCGCGATCGCGACGCTGGGACTACCCGCCAGCGCGCGCCGTTCAAGTTCGTCGAGCACCGGATCGCCCAGGGCGGTCCACCATTCCGCCGCGGCGGGCGCCTGCGGGGTGGCATCGCCGTCGCCGCGCGCGAACGCGGCGGGAGGCGTCGCGGCCCCTGCCGAGACGGGGCCGTCATAATCGGGCCCGACCGTGCAGCCGGCCAGCAAGGTCATCGGCACCAGCCAGAGGGGAAAACGCATCATCAACCTCAATGCATCGCGATGGACTGCCCCTTGGGCAGCGGTCGGAGGAGCAGGACAAGCGGCATCACGCAGAGGATGCCAACCGTCATCAGCCAGAAGATATCGTTGAAGGTCATCACCAAGGCATCGCGCTGGATCGTGCCGGCCAGGGTGCGCATTGCCGCCTCCGCGTCGCCAAGCGCATGGGTCAGCCCGGCCAGATAATCCTGGACACCCCCGGAATTGGCGTTGAGCGTTTCCTCTATGCGACGGTTGTGGAGCCATTGCCGCTGGTCCTGGACGATCGCGATACCGGCGAGCGCGAAGGATCCACCGAGGTTGCGCATCGCGTTGAACAGGCCCGCCGCATCGCCAGCATCCTCCGCACTGACCGAGGCGATCGCCGCCTGGTTGAGGAACAGGAAGGCCATGATCGTGCCGACGCCGCGCAGAAGCTGGCTGTCGACGAAGGCGGAACCGTCCGACTGCGCGCTGAGCGCGGTGTCGATGCCGCAGCTGGTCGCCATGATCGCGAGACCGATGCCCACCGCGATGCGGATGTCGACATAGCGGATCAGCAAGGGCGTGAAAGGCATAAGCAGCAGGCTGGGAATGCCGGAGATCAGCACGATCTTACCCGCCTGAAGCGCGTTATAGCCGGCGATCGCGGAAAGGAACTGGGGGATCACGTAGGAAGTCCCGTACAGCATCATGCCGATCACGATCGCCATGACCGCGACGGCGCCGAACTGACGATCAAGCAGGAGCCGCAGCTTGATCACCGGTCGCCTTGCGATGAACTGCCCCGCCAGCAGCGAGATGAAGCCGAAGGCCGCGATGATCGAAACCTGCACGATCACCTCGCTCTCGAACCATTGCTCGCGCTGCCCTTCCTCAAGCACCACGGTCAGACCACCGAGGCCGAGCGCCAACCCCGCGATGCCGAGCCAGTCGGCATGGAGCAGCTCGCTCAACCGCGCCTTCTGGTGCGGCATCGTCAGCAGCAGCAGCGCGATCAGCAGGATACCGATCGGCAAATTGAGGAAGAAGGCATAGTGCCAGCTGATATTTTCAGTGAGCCAGCCGCCGATCAGCGGCCCCAGCACCGGGCCGAGGATCGCGGTCACGCCGAACAGCGCGTTGCCAACGGGCTGCTGCTCGCGCGGCAGGCGGGTGGCAATGATCGTCATCGCCGTGGGGATCAGGGCGCCGCCGGTGAAGCCCTGCCCCACCCGGCCGATGATCATCGCCGTCAGATTGGTGGAAAAGCCGCACATCATCGAGAAGCCGGTGAACAGCGTGGCTGCCACGATCAGCAGGGTGCGGAGGCCCAGGACGCGTTCGAGCCAGGCGGACAAGGGAATGATGACGATCTCGGCAACCAGATAGGATGTCGCGATCCACGTGCCTTCGGTGCCGCTCGCACCGATTTCCCCCTGGATGGTGGGCAGCGAGGAGTTGACGATCGAGATATCGAGCGTCGCCATCATCGCACCGAGACTGCCGGCGATCACCGCCAGCCAGGCGCTGGCGTCCGCGCGCTGCGCAGGCGCACCCGCCGCCGGAGCCGTGCGGCCGTCAGCGGCGGCCGCGCTCATCGAGCGACCCGGTCATTATGACGTTCCTGTTCTTCGCGGACCCGATCGGCGGCGCCCTTGGCAGAGCGCGTGTCGACCGTAACTTCGACCGACATGCCGGGGACGAGCAAAGCGCGGGTTTCCGGGCCGGGGTTGATCGCTATACGAACGGGCACACGCTGGACGATCTTGGTAAAGTTCCCGGTCGCGTTCTGCGGCGGGAGAATCGAGAATTGCGCGCCGGTGCCGGGCGAGATGCTGGCGATCCGGCCGGGGATGTCGACGCCGGGCAGCGCGTCCACCTCGACCTTGACCGGCTGACCGACGCGCATCAGGCCCAGCTGGGTCTCCTTGAAGTTCGCCTCGATATAGGCGTCGCGTGTCGGCACGACGCTCATCATCCGGGTGCCGGCCTGGACGAACTGCCCCTGCCGCACCGCCTTGTCGCCGATCTTGCCGTCGACCGAAGCACGGACGATCGTCGCCTCCACATTGGTGCTGGCGGCGGCGAGCTGGGCACGAGCGGCCTCGCCCTGCGCCTGCGCCTGGCGCACCTGGGCGCGCAGGGTGGCGACGCGGCGCTGCGCGCTGGTGAGCGAAGCCCTGGCCGCGCTGAGCTTGGCATTGGCAAGCGCTGCCTGGTTGCGGAGCTGGGAAAGCTTCTCGCGCGTCTCCGCCCCGCTTTCGGCAAGCGGCTTGTAGCGGTCATACTCGGCCTGCGCGAAGGCGGCATCGGCCGCAGCGGCGGCTACGTCGGCCTGAGCCCGCGCGATCGCCGCCTGCTGCTCGCCCATCTCCGCGTCGACGCCGGCGGCGTTGGCGCTCGCGACGTCGATCTGCGCCCGGGACTGCGCGGCCTGCGCCCGATAATCCCGGGGATCGATGCGGACGAGCGGCTGACCGGCCTTCACCGTCTGGTTCTCGATTACGAAGACCTGATCGACATAGCCGGAGACCTTCGGCGCGACAGTGACGACATCGGCCTGCACATAGGCATCGTTGGTCGATTGCTGGAAGCGGCCATAGAGATGGTAGCGAAGGAAGCCCAGCACCGCGCCGATGGCCAGCACCGCAACGGCGATCAGCAATATCCGGCGGACGCGCGGATTCTGGAGAGGCGACGCCTTGCCTTCCTCATTCTCGGAAGAGGCGAGCTGGACGCTGTCGTTGCTCATCGGGATGTCCGTATCTCAATAGGGTGGCGCGCCATATGCTCGCGCTTGCAGCATAATGCAATACCATGTTATGAGGTTCCTCATGAAAGTGGACGACGAAGAACTGATCACGGGGCTCGCCAAGGCCTATATGCTGATGCATCGGCGCGTGAACCGGGCAATGACCAAGCAGGGCGCGTCGCTCGCACGCACCAAGATGCTCGCCTATGTGCGCAAGGCGGGTGGGTCGGCACGCGCCGCCGACATCGCGGATATGTTCGATCTGGCGCCCCGCACCGTGACCGAATCCCTCGACTCGCTCGAACGCGACCAACTGATCGTGCGCGCGTCCGATCCGCAGGACCGACGGGTCAAGCGGTTGGCCATCACCCCCCTTGGGGAGAGCGCCATTGCCGCAACCGAGCCGCTTCGCCGGGAATTGATGGCGGAAATCTGCGCGGTCCTGTCGGAGAGCGACCGGCTCCACCTCCACGACATTCTTGGCCGCCTCGTCGCCTCGCTCTCCGAGCCGGACGATGTTGTGGATTGTGGATAATGTGATAAGCTTCCGGTTCGGCCGATCGCGTGAAAACAGCGCGACGGCAGGCATCGGGAGAGTCGTATGGAACGGGTCAATCCTGGTTTCTGCGAATGCAGCTGTCGTCTGCTGGCGCTATGCAGCGCCGCCGCCATCGGCGTGACCGCGCTGGCCTATCTCGCCCTGGGCTGATCGGCCTCCGGTCTTCCTTCCCGTCGGGCAGCCCCGGCTTTCGCCGGGACCATTCCATCAATTCCCGGCCTTACGCGCTGCATGCGCGAAGGCATTGAGCTGCTCCAGCGTCTCCGCAAAACGACCCTCGGCTTCGGCCCGGCGCAGGAAGCCGACCCGCTCCACCAGGATTTCGGGTGGCGTCGGCTGTCGCGAAAACAGCTCCATCACCTCGTCGACGAAAGCGCCGAGCGGCATATAGCCGGGCCGGTCGGACTGGCCCGGGGTCAGCTCGGTCTGCACCGCGGGCGGCACCAGCTCAATCACCTCCACCTTGTCCCTCAGCGCCTCACGCAGCGCGACCGTATAGGAATGGAGCGCCGCCTTGGTCGCATTGTAGGTCGGGGTGGTAACCAGCGGCACGAAGGCGAGGCCCGACGTGACATTGACGATGGCGGCCCCATCCCGCGTCGCCAGATGATCGATCAGTCCGTCGATCATGCGGATCGGCCCCAGCAGATTGGCGGTGATCGTCGCCTCGGCATCGGCAAGGTCACGCGCGCGGTCGGGTGTTTCGAACCGCATGATCCCGGCGTTGTTGATCAGGACGTTGAGTCCGGGATGTTCGGCGACGAGCCGCCGGGTGAAGGCCGCGATCGAGGCCGGGTCCTCGACGTCGAGCTGCATCGCCGCCATGTTCGCACGCCCCTTGATGGTCGCCTCAAGCACGTCGAGGCGGCGACCCGCGACGACGACCGTGTTGCCCAGATCGTGAAAGCGATGCGCGAGCGCAGCGCCGATGCCCGATCCGCCGCCGGTGATGAGGATGGTGTTGCCGTCGAGCTTCATGAAGCTGCTCCTTTTCAAAGCTACGGCTGGTCCATTTAGCCCAAGAGTCTCTTCTGGAAAGAAGGCACCCAAAAGAATTATACTTACCCAGAGGAGACTATCGTGACGAACCGCCTTCCCTTCAACCAGGACACGATCGAGCGTGCCGAGCGGATGGCCCGCGCCACGCCGCCCGACACGGTCGATCCCAAGGTCGAGGCGTTGGTCACCGGGCTGATCGGACGGGTCGCCGACAAATGGACGATGATCCTGCTGGAGCTGCTGACCGAGCATGGCGAGCTGCGCTTCACCCAGCTTCGCCGGCTCGCTCCAGGGATCAGCCAGAAAATGCTGACCCAGACGCTGCGCCAGATGGAGCGCGACGGCATGGTGACGCGGACCGTCCACGCGGTGGTGCCGCCACGGGTCGACTATCGGCTGACCGATCTGGGCGGGACGCTCAGCGCGGCCTTCTGCGGCGTCTGGATCTGGGCGGAGGAGAATCTCGGCCGGGTCGAAGCCGCGCGGCGAACCTTCGACGGACGCTGAAACGGAAAAGGCCGCGCCCTTGCGGGGCACGGCCTTATCTATGCCATGGATGGAACGTCAGGCCGGCTTGGGCTCGCCCCAACCGCCGCCGCTTGAGCCGCTGCCCGGACGGCGGCTCTTCGGGATCGACGAACCGCCCGTGCTCAGGGCGGCCGGCGCGCGGGCATTGCCCTGGTCCCGACCGATATCGTCGCCGCTGATGGCGCGCTTGGCCTCCTCGCCCGAAAGCGTCTCATATTCGAGCAGCGCCGTGGCGAGACGATGGAGCTCGTCGAGATGGTCGGTGAGCACCTTGCGCGCGGTTCCTTCCGCTTCCTCGATCAGGCGGCGGACCTCCTGGTCGATAAGCTGGGCAGTTGCTTCCGACACGCTCTGATTGCGCGCGACGGAATGGCCGAGGAACACCTCGTCCTGATTGTCGCGATAACGCAGCCAGCCAAGCTTCTCCGACATGCCATATTCCATCACCATCGAGCGGGCCATGTCGGTAGCCTGCTGGATGTCGTTGGAAGCGCCGGTGTTGAGCTCGTCCGCACCGTAGATGAGCTGCTCGGCGATGCGACCGCCGAAGCAGAGCGCAAGGCGCGCCTTCATCTGCTTCATCGTCATGGAGTAGCGGTCCCGCTCGGGCAGGTTCCAGGTCACGCCCAGCGCGCGGCCGCGCGGTATGATCGTGACCTTGTGGAGCGGATCGCAGCCCGGCACGTGGAGCGAGACGAGCGCGTGGCCGGCCTCATGATAGGCGGTCGCCTTCTTCTCGTCCTCGGTCATGACCATGGACTTGCGCTCGGCGCCCATCATCACCTTGTCCTTGGCTTCCTCGAACTCCTTCATCGCGACGAGGCGCTTGCCCTTGCGTGCGGCGAGCAGCGCAGCCTCGTTGACGAGGTTGGCGAGATCGGCGCCGGAGAAGCCAGGCGTGCCGCGCGCGATGGTGCGCGCGTTGACGTCAGGCGCGAGCGGGACCTTCTTCATGTGAACGGCGAGGATCTTCTCGCGGCCCTCGATGTCGGGGCGCGGCACGACGACCTGGCGGTCGAAGCGGCCCGGCCGCAGCAGCGCGGGGTCGAGCACGTCAGGACGGTTGGTAGCCGCCACGATGATGATGCCTTCGTTCGCCTCGAAGCCGTCCATCTCGACCAGAAGCTGGTTCAGCGTCTGCTCGCGCTCGTCATTGCCGTTGCCCAGGCCGGCGCCACGATGGCGGCCGACCGCGTCGATCTCGTCGATGAAGACGATACAGGGCGCGTTCTTCTTCGCCTGCTCGAACATATCGCGGACGCGGCTGGCGCCGACGCCGACGAACATCTCGACGAAGTCGGAGCCCGAGATGGTGAAGAAGGGGACGTTCGCCTCGCCGGCGATCGCACGGGCGAGCAGCGTCTTGCCGGTGCCCGGCGAACCGACCAGCAGAGCACCCTTCGGGATCTTGCCACCGAGGCGGGCGAATTTCGTCGGATCCTTCAGGAAGTCGACGATCTCCTGCAGTTCCTCGCGCGCCTCGTCGATGCCGGCGACATCGTCGAAGGTGACGCGGCCATGCTTCTCGGTCAGCATTCGCGCACGCGACTTGCCGAAGCCCATTGCGCCCGAGCCCGCATTCTTCTGCATCTGGCGCATCACGAAGAAGGCGATGCCGAGGATCAGCAGGAAAGGCAGCGACTGGTAGAGCATGATCATCCAGAAGCTGGTCTGCTCGGCCGGCTTCGCGCGGAAGGTGACATTCTTCTCGGCGAGCCGCTGGATCAGCATCGGATCATTGGGTGCATTGGTGCTGAAAGCAGCGCCATTGTTGAACTTGCCGCTGATCGTGCCATCGCCGATGTCCGCCTCGCGGACCTGGCCATCATCCACGCGGGCGAGGAATTCCGAATAGGCGATCTGATCGCCCGCCGCGGTGCGCGACGAGCTTTCGAACATCGACACGAAGACGACGAGCGCCAGCAGGATACCCATCCAGATGGCGAGACTCTTCATCCAGGGGTTCGGTTGTTTCGGCTCTTTTTCGTCGTTCATCGATCAATTCCGCCTTTCGCGGGATTAGGGTCCAGACCCAGATAGGCATCGCCGCATTAATAACAATGGAACAGATCGGAAGGCTCCCCGCGATCAGCGTCGCGGCGGCGCTTTTTCGATCGAGATGCGGCGTCCGGGCGACAGTTTGAGGGCACCCAGGCTCGCAACCTGCCCTGCGTCGAGCCGCGCCATCGCGGTTTCGAGCGCCGGACCGTCCACAGCCGAATCGGCTTCGCCGATCAGCCGGGCGAGTATCCGCCTGCGGACCTCGCGCGGCAACCCCTCGATATCGGCCTCGACGCGCCCTCCTTCGCGGCGATCGACACGCGACCGGATCGCCTCCTCCGCCAGCCAGTCGAGCGCCGTGTCGGCCTCGGCAAGATGTGCAGCCGACGCGGCGAGCCGGAGGGGGTCGAGCCGCTCGCCCGCCGCAGCCAGCAGCGCGCGGGCGTGGGTACGATCGTGGCGAGGATCGGCATTGCTGGGGTCGTCGACGGTCTCGATCGACGAAACGATGGTCGACAGCTCGGCCTGGCGCCAGCCGAGCAGCGGGCGGATGATCGATACGCCGTCGAGATCGCGCCGCGCCCGGATACCGGCGAGTCCCGACAGGCCGGCGCCGCGATCGAGCCTCATCAGCAGGGTCTCCGCCTGGTCATCGGCATGATGGGCGGTGGCGACCGCGGCGAGCCCCTGCCCCGCCGCCCATGCCGCGAGCGCGGTGTAACGCGCACGCCGGGCGGCGGCCTGGATGCTGGCGGTCCGCTCGACCGTCACCGGAAGCGTGGCATGTGGCACGCCGAGGCCGGCACAGGCACGCGCGACGAGCGCGGCCTCCATGGCGGCTTCGGCACGCAGGCCATGGTCGACGGTCGCTGCCTCGACACGGCCCGGACAGGCCGCAGCGGCAAGGTGGAGCATCGCCATGCTGTCGGGACCACCCGAGACGGCAAGCCCCAGCCGGGCCTCGCCGTCAGGCAGCAGGGACGCGAGATCGGCGAGGAAGCGGGAGACGAGGTGACCGGAAAGGGAAACCGCCATTTCAACCGTCATGCCAGCGGTGGCTGGTATCCATGTCCGCTTTCTCCTCGGACGCCATCCGGCTGATGGGAGACATGGCCCCCCAGCCTGCACCGGGGTGACGGTGGAAGGCAAATCAGGCCGACTTTCCCGTTACTTGCACTTGGCATCGGTCCTTCCCTTGGCGACCATCTCCGCAAGCGGGCCGGTGACCTTGTCGGGATATTTGGCCTGAAGCACGTCATAGGCCTGACAGGCCTTGTCGAACAGCGGCGGCTTCCGCTTCATCAGCGCCTGCGCCATGAAAACATAGCTGTGCGGCGCCCGCTCGCCGTCCTCGATCTTGGTGTTCTCGAAGAACTCGCGGATCGCTTCGTTATACTGGCCGGCGTCGAGATAGGCGCGACCGGCGAGGTTGCGGGCGTAGCTGGCATATTTGTTCTTCGGATATTTGGCGTACATCGCCTTGAGCGCGGCGATCGCTTCCGGGTACTTCTTCTGCATCCAGAGATCATAGCCCGCCATATAGGCGTCCTTGCCGGGATCGCCGCTCGGCGGTGTCGAAGCGGTCGTCGCAGGCGCCGGTGTCGCCGGGGCCGGGGCGGCGGCGGTGCCGCCCGCAGGGCTCTTGGGAGCCGGCGGAACGACATAGGGCAGGCTGCCGCCGCTAGCGGCACCCGCCGGGGCGGGCGGCGCCTTGCCCTCGAGCACGTTCAGCCGATAGTCGGCGTCGCCCTTCATCTTCGCGAACTGATCCTCCAGCTTGCGCAGATTATAGCTGTTCTGCTCGACCTGGCCGGTGAGCTGGGCGAGCGCCTTCTCCAGCGCGTCGACCCGACGGGTCAGATCGGTCACCGCTGAATCGGCCGGAGAGCCGGCAGGCGTCGCCGGCACGACCTGCGGCTTGATCTCGGGTTCGAAATATTGCTGGGCCCCGCCGGGGAAGACCTTGCGCTGCACGGCCTTCATTTCCTTCTCCAGCTTGTCGACCCGCTTCTCGACCGGCATCGACTGCTGGGCGATCGCCGGAACGGCGGCGGAGATGAGCAGGATGGCGAAGAACGCCTTCTTCATGATCGGTAATTCCCCGTGATCGTTTCGCTTAGATAATGCAGCGCCAAGGGCGCCCGGATCAAGGCCGTGGGCGGCGATCCGAGTCACTGGCCGGTCCAGCCGTGCCCGCGCGGTCCGTCGCCGGGTCGTAAATCGCCGGAGCGCCCCGGAAAGCTTCCGGTACGGTGCTCGCATCGCTCGCATTGGCGGCACCATCCGCTGGCACGGCGGACTCGGGCTTCGCGGTCGCGATGGCGACAAGTGCATCACGCTTGAGGCTGTAGGCGCGGACCAGCCGGTCCGGCTCACCCACGGGAGGCAATTCCGTCGCTCCGATCAGGACCTTGAGGGACTGCGGCCGGCCGGTTCGCAGGATCGGATCGACCGCATCATCGGGCACGGTGAAGCTCTGCCCGGCTGCCAGCACGTTCATGAAATAGGTCCTGGCGCCCTCACGCTCGGAAATCTTGAGCCAGACATCCTCGCTTGCAGCGACGCTGATCGGTCCGGTCGGCACGGCAGGCTCGGCCGGAACGACAGCGGCAGGCGGCGGGCGGCGGGCGGGAACCGGGCGGATGTCCTGGACCGTGTCCGCCGCCAGCTTGGCGAGGTCGCTGCTGTCGCCTTCGAAGCGGAGCAGCAGATACCCCATGCCGAGCAGCAGCGCGACGCCGAGCGCGATCATCGCCAGCAGGCGCGACGGCACACGGGTCGGATCGACCGGTTCATAGGCCTCCGGCTCGAAATGGGCCCGCTGCTCCCCGCCGATCTGATCGCGGAAGGCACGCGACAAGGTCTGACCGTCGAGGCCGAGCATATTGGCGTAGCTCTTCACAAAACCCGTCGAATAGGGCAGCGCCGGCAGGCCTCGATGCTCCCCTTTCTCGATCGCGTCGAGATGACGCAACGGAATGCGGGTGCGCGCGGCGACGTCGCTCAGTTCGAGCTTCTGCCGAGCCCGCTCGGCGGCGAGCTGTTCGCCAACATTGCGGGAATCCGCGCCTTCACTCATCGCGTCCTTCTCCACGCTCCGGAGCGATCAGGCAAGCAAGCAATCGTCGAACCCAGCAGCATTCGCGCCTCAGACGTAACGTTCCCCGTCCCGGGAACGGTCTGCCGCGCATTTCAGGCGACCGCAACCCCATTGCTTTCCGCCCAGGCGGCGAGATCGCCGCGCAGGGTGCGGAGAGGACGGCTGAGAAAGCCGTCCATCGCCTCGCGCAGCGCGTTGGCGTCGAGCGAGCGGATCATCGCCTTGACCGGGCCGACCGCTGCCGGCGTGATCGACAGCCGATCGATTCCGAGCCCGATCAACGCCATCGCCTCGAGCGGGCGGCCGCCCATCTCGCCGCACACCCCGACCGGCACGCCCGCCGCGCGGGCCTGGCGCGTTACCCGGCCGATGAAGCGCAGAATCGCCGGGCTCAGCCAGTCGTAACGCTCGGCCAGCTTCGGATTCGCGCGATCGGCGGCGAACAGGAACTGGGTCAGGTCGTTGGTGCCGATCGACAGGAAGTCGAGCCGGGGCAAGAGCATGTCGAGGCTTTCGGCCAGCGCCGGCACCTCGAGCATCGTACCATAGCGGATCGCGTTGGGGACGCCGCGGCCATGATCGTGGATCCATTTGCGCTGCGCTTCGAACAGCGTCACCGCCTCCTCGAATTCCCACGGTTCCGATACCATCGGGAACATCACGTGGAGGGTCCGGCCCGCCGCCGCCTCGATCAGCGCCCGCGCCTGGACCTTCATCAGCGCGTCCCGTTCGAGCCCCAGACGGATGGCCCGCCAGCCGAGCGCCGGGTTTTCCTCGTCCGCATCCTCGCCGGTCTTGAGATAGGGCAGAGCCTTGTCGCCGCCAATGTCGACCGTGCGGAAGGTCACCGGCCGGTCTCCCGCCGCATCGAGCACATCGCGATAGAGGCGAAGCTGCCGCTCTCGCTGCGGCAAGGTGGCAGAGACGAGGAACTGGAACTCGGTGCGGAACAGGCCGATGCCATCGGCGCCGGTGACGTCGAGCGCGGCCATGTCGTCGCGCAGACCGGCATTGACCATCAGCTCGATACGGAGATCGTCGCGGGTTCGGGCCGGCAGGTCGCGCATCGCCGCGAACTCGGCGCGGCGCTTCTGCCCGACCATCATCTTGGCCTCGAAGGCCTCCTCCATGCTCGTGCTGGGGCGGACGATGACCGATCCGGCGGTGCCGTCGAGCAGCAGCGTGTCGCCTTCGCCGATCATACGGCGCACGTCCTTGACCCGGCCCAGCACAGGCACGCCCATCGCCCGTGCGACGATTGTCACATGGGCGGTGAGCGATCCTTCCTCGAGCACCACGCCCTTGAGCCGGCGACGGTCATATTCGAGCAGTTCGGCGGGCCCCAGATTGCGCGCGATCAGGATCGAGTCGTGGCGCAGGCCCAGTTGCGCGGCCGTGCCGAGCTGGCCGGAGACGATACGGAGCAGGCGGTTGGAGAGGTCCTCCAGATCGTGCATCCGATCTGCGAGCAGCGGATCGCCGATCTCGCGCATGCGCATACGGGTCCGCTGCTGGACCCGCTCGATCGCGGCCTCGGCAGTCAGGCCGCTGTCGATCGCCTCATTGATCCGTCTAATCCAGCCCTCGTCATAGGCGAACATCTTGTACATCGCGAGGACGTCCTGATGCTCGCCGCCCGCGCCGAAATCCGCCTCACGCGTCATTCGCTCGATCTGGTCGCGCATCTTCGCGAAGGCGGAGATGACGCGATGGCGCTCGACCTCGATATCCTCGGCGACGGTGTGTTCGATCTCGATCCGCGGCTGGTGATAAACCGCCCTGCCCCGCGCCATCCCCTCGACCAGCTTGAGGCCGGCGAGACGCACCGCGCCATTGTCCCGCGTCCCCTTCGAGCCGGGGGCTCCCTCGTCGATCAGTCCGGCACCGGCGATCAGCTCGGCCAGCACCATCGCAACAGTCTGCAGAGCCTCGATTTCGACATCGTCGAAACGGCGCTGGTCGCGATGCTGGACCGCGAGCACGCCGACCGCACGCTCGCGCCGAACGATCGGCACCCCGGCGAAGCTGTGGAACAGTTCCTCGCCCGTCTCTGGCTTGTAGGCGAAATCGGGATGGCTGGTCGCCTCGTCGAGGTTGAGGGTCTCGACATTCTGGGCGATCGTCCCGACCAGCCCCTCGCCCAGGGCGAGCTTGGTGACGTGGACGGCGCCCTGCCTCAGGCCCCGGGTGGCGAACAGTTCGAGCGCGCCGTCGCGCAGCAGGTAGACGGAGCAGACCTCGGTATCGAGCGCTTCACCGATGATCTGGACGACCTGGTTGAGTTTCGTTTGCGCCGCGGACCGTGACGCCATGACGTCATGCAGGCGCGTCAATATCTCACGCGCGGCGGATGTTGCTGTCAGCGGTGCCATTGCTTCGCCCGCTATCAGAAAGATGGGCGGGATTCCAACGATGGAATCCTTAACGGCGAAGAAGCTGCTCCAATCCGGTCATCTACCGGGCCGGGAGATCAGGCTGCGCGCTGCTCCAGCGCCGCCGACGCCTCGCTGATCAGGGTGGCGACGATGTCGGCGAGCGGCTCTTCCCTGGAGACCATGCCAACCGACTGGCCCGCCATCACCGAGCCGTGCTCCACATCCCCGTCGATCACCGCGCGGCGGAGCGCGCCAGCCCAATAATGCTCGATCTGGAGCTGGGCCTCGGCCATCTCGACCTTTCCTTCGTCGAGGAGCTGGGCGACCTCGCGCTGCTTGGCGGTGAACAGCTCGGACGACGCGTTGCGCAATGCGCGGACGGGGATGACCGGCAGGCGGGGGTCGATCTGGACACTGGCGACCGCGTCGCGTGCCGAGGCGCGGATGAACGCCTTCTTGAAATTGGGATGCGCGATCGACTCGGTGGCGCAGACGAAGCGGGTGCCGAGCTGCACGCCCGCCGCGCCCATTTCGAGATAGCCCGCGATCGCCTCACCCCGGCCGATTCCGCCGGCCACGAACACCGGAAGCTCGCTCGCCACGACAGGCAGTATCTCCTGCGCCAGCACCGAGGTCGAAACCGGGCCGATATGTCCGCCGGCCTCCATCCCTTCGATTACCAGCGCATCGATGCCCGACCGGATCAACTTCTTCGCCAGCGCCAGCGCCGGAGCGAAGCAGATGACCTTCGCGCCCGAAGCCTTGATCCGCTCGATCGCGCCGCCCGGCGGCAGGCCGCCCGCCAGCACGACATGGCCGACGCCATGCTTCGCGCAGACGTCGATCAGCTCGGTCAGCTGCGGGTGCATGGTGATCAGGTTGACGCCGAACGGCTTCCCGGTCAGCGTCTTGGTACCCGCGATCTCGGCATCGAGCAGTTCGGGGGTCATCGCGCCGCAGGCGATCACGCCGAAGCAGCCGGCGTTCGACATGGCGGCGACGAGGTTCCTTTCGGAGACCCAGCTCATCGCCCCGCCGAGGATTGCATATTCACTGCCCAACAGGGCAGCGCCGCGCTCCATCAGGGCGGCGAGCCGGGCGCTGCCGCTCGTCAAGCGGCGTCCTCCGCGTCGAGGCCATAAGCGGTGTGGAGGACACGGACGGCGAGCTCGGTATAGTCCTCGTTGATCAGGACCGAGACCTTGATCTCCGACGTGGTGATCGCAAGCACGTTGATGCCGCGCGCCGCGAGCGCGTCGAACATCTTCGACGCAACACCCGCATGGCTGCGCATGCCGACGCCGACGACCGAGATCTTGGCGACGTTGGTGTCGTGGATCAGCCGCTCATAGCCTATCGCGCCGCGCTCGCGCTCGAGCACGTCGAGCGATCGGGCCAGCTCCGCGGTCGGCACGGTGAAGGTCACGTCGGTCGAGCCGGTGTCGTGCGCGACGTTCTGGACGATCATGTCGACGTTGATGTTCGCGTCCGCGAGCGGAGCGAAGATCGAGGCGACGGCGCCCGGCCGGTCGGGAACGGCGGTCAGCGTGACCTTGGTCTCGTTCTTGTCATAGGCGATGCCGGTGATGAGCTGGCGTTCCATGGTGGTTCCTTCGATTTCATCCTCGCCGACGATCATGGTGCCGGGCGTGGGATTGTCGGTCGGCTGGTCGAACGAGGAGAGCACCTGGACGCGCACCCTCTCCTTCATCGCAAGGCCCACCGAGCGGGTCTGCAGCACCTTGGCGCCTACCGAGGCGAGCTCCAGCATCTCCTCATAGGTGACCTTGGCCAGCTTGCGGGCCTTGGGCACGATGCGCGGATCGGTGGTGTAGACGCCGTCCACGTCGGTGTAGATGTCGCAGCGGTCGGCCTTCATCGCCGCGGCCACCGCAACAGCGGAGGTGTCCGAACCGCCACGACCGAGCGTCGTCACGCGATCCTGTGCGGTCATGCCCTGGAACCCGGGGATGACCGCAACCTCACCGGCGGCCATCGCCTTGCCGATCGCCTCCGAATTGATCGTCTCGATGCGGGCGGCGGTATGGGCGTCGCTGGTGCGGATCGGCAGCTGCCAACCCATCCAGCTGCGCGCCTTCACGCCCATCGACTGGAGGACGATGGCCAGCAGGCCGCTGGTCACCTGTTCGCCCGAAGCCACGACCACGTCATATTCGCGCGGATCGTAGAGGGGGGACGCCTCACGGCAGAAGTTGACGAGCCGATCCGTCTCCCCGGACATCGCGGAGACGACGACAGCGACCTCATTGCCCAGGTCGACTTCATGTTTGACGCGGCTGGCCACGTTGCGAATTCGCTCGATCCCCGCCATCGAGGTTCCGCCGAATTTCATAACGATGCGCGCCATTGCCTGTCGTCTGTCCCAAAGAGGCCGAAAAGCCGGAAAAGCCCTTGGGCTCAAGGGCGCGGCCCTGATAGAGAGGGGGCGCAATGAACGCAAGCGCACAACAGCATGGCTCGGTGATCGCCGAGGAAGCCGCCCATTTCGGAAAGCTCGCCGCCGAATGGTGGGACCCCAGAGGGTCGTCGGCGATGTTGCACAAGCTCAATCCACCGCGCCTGCGCCATATCCGCGCGACGATCGAGGCGCAGTGGGGAATCGAACCGGAGCTACTGCGCCCGCTGACAGGCCGCCGCGCCGCCGATGTCGGCTGCGGCGCCGGTCTGCTCGCAGAACCGCTGGCGCGGATGGGCGCGACCGTGACCGGAATCGACGCCGCGCCGGAGAATGTCGCCGTCGCCCGTCACCATGCGGAGAAACAGGGGCTGGCGATCGACTATCGTTCCGGTGGCGTCGAGGCGCTTGCGGGAGACAGCTTCGACCTGGTCACCTCGATGGAGGTGATCGAGCACGTCGCCGACCCGGCCGCCTTCGTCGCCCAGCTCGCCGCGCTGCTCGCGCCCGGCGGGATCATGATCCTCTCGACGCCCAATCGGACGCCCTTGTCGAAACTGGCGATGATCACCGTGGCCGAGGGCTTCGGCATGGTGCCGAAGGGTACGCACGACTGGCGCAAATTCGTGACACCCGAGGAGCTGACCGCGCATGTCGAAGCGGCGGGGCTCCGCGTCGTCGACCGCAGGGGCCTCGGCTTCTCGCCCGCTGCCGGCTTCCACCTCAGCGACAATCTCTCACTCGATTATTTCCTGACCGCGATCCGGTGAGTGCGTTCAAGGATCATTTCTCGTCGCATGCCGCGACCTATGCCGCCTATCGCCCGGCCTATCCGCCGGAACTGGCGGCGTGGCTCGGAAGTATAGCGCCCGCTACAAAAATCGCCCTCGATGTCGGCTGCGGATCGGGACAGCTCTCGCTGCAGCTGGCCAGGCATTTCGACGAGGTGATCGCGACCGACCCGAGCCCGCAACAGATCGCAAGCGCCACCCCGCATCCCAGGATCGACTATCGCGTCGCGCCCGCCGAGGCGAGCGGCCTGCCGGACGGGTCGGTCGACCTCGTCACCGCCGCCCAGGCGGCACACTGGTTCGACCTGCCCGCCTTTTTCGCCGAAACCGCGCGACTGCTGCGCACCGGCGGTGTTGTCGCGCTGATCAGCTATGCCGGCATGGAGTCCCAGGGAGAGATAGAGGCAATCGTCGAGCGCTTCCGGATCGAGACCCTGGCGGAACACTGGCCGCCCGAGCGCGCACTGGTTGAAAACGCGTATCGCGACATCCACCTCCCCTTCCCTGCGATCGAAGCGCCGGCCATTTCAATCGAGGTGCGCTGGCCGCTGGCCGCGCTGATCGGCTATCTCGACACCTGGTCGGCGGTACGCGCACTCGAACGCAGCATCGGCCGCGAGCCGTTCGATGCCGTCGCGGCAGACCTAAGCAGGGCCTGGGGCGATCCGGCGACGCCCCGGACGATCCGCTGGCCCCTGACCATCCTTGCTGGACGACGTTCATGACCCGAGAGCTTCCGCCGGCCATTCCGGCCGCCACTGTCATCCTGTTACGCGACCGACCTGGCGCATCTCCCGAGATCCCTATGGTTGGTCGCGGGGCGCATCTCAGCTTCGCCGCCAGCCGAATGGTCTTTCCGGGTGGCAGGGTCGATCCCGACGACTATAGCTTTGCCCGCCGTCCGGGACTGCTGGTCGACGGTCCGGCAATCGAGCCCGACGACCTGGCCCACCGCATCACCGCGATACGCGAGACGATCGAAGAAATCGGGCTGGCGCCCGGCCTGATCGGTCTTGATGACGCCGACCGCCTGGCCGCGATTCGCGCCGCGCTGCACGGCGGCGACCCGCTGAGCGCTATCGTGGAACGGCACGGGCTGCGGATCGATCCGTACGGCATCCACCCCTTCGCCCGCTGGCGGCCCGACCATGAACTGTCGCGCCGGTTCGACACGCGCTTCTACATCGCGCGCGCGCCCGACCTCGGCGAGGCCCGCGCCGACGGCAGCGAGAGCAGTCACCTGATATGGGCCACGGCCGAGCAGCACCTGGCCAACAGGGCGCTGATCTTCCCGACGATCCGCAATCTCGAACGGATCGCGCAGGCGGGGGATTTCGAAAGCGCCGTCGCGCTGGCGGGCCGCTATCCGATCGAGATGGTGACGCCGTGGATCGAAACCCGCGACGGACAGCATTTCCTCTGCATCCCCGACACGCTCGGCTATCCGGTGACCGCCGCCCCGTTAGCCGAGGTCGACCGGGATTCCGACCCCAACAAACCCTCGATCACTCTCAGTCCCGGATAAGCGACATAGAGGGTACTGCCGGGCGCGATCTCGATGGCGGCGGCCCCCTCAATGATCACGGTATCGCCCAGCCCGACTGCCTTGCCATCGATCGAGGCGCTACCCTCGACGGGCATCACCCATATCGTCGCGCTGCCCGGCGCGACGACGAACCGCCCCGCCATCGCCCAACGCTCCAGCACGAACTTCCGCCGGTCGGCGAGGACAGTCCGACCAGGACTGAGTTCGCGCGGGGGCACGGGATCGGCAAACGGGCCGAAGTCCGACACTGCCATCGCTTCGTCGAGATGCAGTTCGCGGGCCGAACCATAATCATAGAAGCGGTAGGTGAGGTCGAGATTCTGCTGAACCTCGACGACGCGGAGTCCCTTGCCGATAGCGTGGATGGTGCCGGCCGGCGAGTAGATCACGTCGCCTGCGCGGACCGGCTTCCAGTCGAGCATGGCCTCGATCGAGCCGTCGAGCGCCGCGGCGCGAACCGAAGCTGCGTCCATCGGCTCGCGCAGGCCCAGGGCAATTGTCGAATCGGGCTCGGCCGACAGGATGATCCAAGCCTCGTCCTTGCCACGTGCGAACCCGCGCGCCTGCGCCGCGGCATCGTCCGGATGGACCTGAACCGACAGGCGTTCGCTGGTGAAGAGATATTTGACGAGCAGTTCGCGGGAACGGCCCGACGGGTCTTCATACCAAATTTCCCCGACCGGCGGCCGGTCAGCCGGCTGCTCCGGGAAAAGCGGCGCCAGATCATGCCGCCCCCAAGGCTTTTCGACCCGATGGTTGGGCAGGATGGTAGCCGGCAAATCACACCTCCCGATACATGGGACAAGCCAAGTCCAGAACCCATCGCCGGACCGAAGCGCGGGCGCTGCGCCGACGATGAGAATCAAGCTCTATATCCGATAAACGGGAGAAGGGTTCCGCGTGGATGTAAAATTCCGGCGGGACAGCCCTCAGGCCGCCCGCCGACAGCAGCGAACGATCAATTCGGCAGCCGCGCCTCTACCTTGTCGACCCATTCCGGGTAAAAGGCCGGCTCCCGGTTCGACCAGCCGGGGGCGGTGGCCGCCGCCTCGCTGATCGACTGGAGGAGGGTGCGCCGCTTCTCCGGGTGGAGGTGCGGCAGCGCCGCCGCCGCACAGAAGGCTCCGGGAAGCCACGGCCGCACATGGGCGCCGATCAGCCGCTCATAGAGGAAGCGGTAGGCTCCGAAACTTGTCAGCCGGTCCTGCCCCAGGTCAAAAGCGGTAATGGTGATGAGCGGAGCCAGGAAAGGCTCGATCGCGTCGAGGCCGCTGTCGTCGGGGACGAGTTCCCGAATATGATCAAGACGGCTGTAGACGCGCGCCTGGGCCATGATGCTCGCGGACTCGACCACATCGCGCGACCAGCGCGCAAGCGCATCCTCCCGCCCCAGGCCGATGTCGAGCGATCGACGGATATAACGCTGTGTCGAAGCGGGGAAGCTGGCGAACTCCTTCATCTCCGCCAGGGTCATCGCGCCGTCCGCAGGTCTCATATGCGTGCCCATATCAAACCCCCTAACTGGAAGCCTGAAAGGGATATGCGTCCATCATGGTTTATGGACGCTTAAGCCCTTGTAAGGCTTCTGTTCAGGATCGAATCATGTTCCCTGCTGCGGCGCAACGTGCAATCGCAGCAGACCGTCCGCAAATCGCAATATTCTGTGGATAAAATCCGCGGCACGCTTGTCGAAACCGCAATAAAAGACACGCGCCGACGCTGTCGCGGCATACTAGAAGGTGCCGTGTGGCGCTTAATCCCTGCCGCGACGGCGGGCCTTCTCGGCTTCCTCGTCGTAACCAGAGGACGGCGGCGGGTCCTTGCCCTTGCCAGGCTGCGTGTTGGAGGGCGCGTCAGACGTCGGGAAACTTTCGTCGAGCGCAACGTCAAGCTTCGCGTCCTCGTCGCTCGGGTTGCGCGCGAGCTTACGGTCGTCGGTGGCATCATGCGCCGTCCGAATATGCGGCGTGCCACGTTTTTCGTCATCAAAAACACCCGTGGTCATAGCCTTGATCCTCTGCCAGTGTCGGGCTGATTCAACGTCCGATGGATATGGCTGTTCCGGGCTGCCGCGAGCGGGGAGGAAGCTGAACTTTCGATGAACGGCATGGGCGCTCGACCAACGTCACGACCGCAGAGAGCATATTTACAACCTTGATCATATATAGGCGAGATGACTTTGAACCATGATGGCCATCGCGGAACCGGGGTAAGCCCCCGCGTGGCCCTGCTGTCGATCGTCGCGTTCTGGCTGGTCTATTTCGCCATTGCGACGATCCGATCCTACATGATCGATTTCGGCCACCAGACCGAAATGCTGGCCGCGCGAGCTTTCGTCACGATCGGGTCGATGGCAGCGACCTATATCGTCTACCTGGCAATGCGGCCGCTGGCGGGCAAGTCGCTGGCGGTCAACGTGACGGCAGTGGCGCTGCTCGCGGCCCCCGCCGCTGTTGCCTACAGCTCGATGAACTGGATGGCCTTCCGTCAGTTCGACAAGAAGGTCGAGGCCGAGAAGGCGCGCGAGGCCGCGTCGCGGAAGATCATCATCGACGACCGCAGCGTTGCCGCGGCGCGTGACCAGGCGCAGGCCGCTATCGCCGCCGCCCGCGACGCGATCCGCGAGGCGACCGAACAGGCCAGGGCCGCCGCGGAGGCCAAGGCGCAGGCTCAACGCGAAGCCGCCCAGCGCGAGGCAGAGGTCCAGCGCGAGCTCGAAAAGGCGCGAAGCGAGGCCAACCGCGACGCACGCGACGCTGCTCGCGAAGCAGAGCAAGCCCGCCGCGACGCCCAGCGTGAGGCTGACCGTGCACGGCGCGATGCCTATCGCAGCCAACGCGAGGCCTATGCCGAGGCGATGGCGGACTATCAGGAAGGACTGCGCGAAGCCAGGCAGGCGGCAGAGGAAGCCCGCCGTCATGGCGTGAACATCGACATCGACAGCATCCTGGCGAGCGTTCCGCCCCCGCCGACGCCTCCCGCGCCGCCCGCCCCCGCAGCGCCCCCCCCGCCATCGCCGCCCGAGAAGGCAAAGGCCGCACCGTCACCAGCCCCCCGTGCGCCGGTCCGGATCGAGCTCCCGAAGCCGATCAACATTCCGTCCCCAGTGATCAGCGAGCCTACCCCCGGCACGGTCATGATTCAGGTCGGCCCCCCGACCGAGCCTTATGATCGGAAGAAGGAGGTTGGCGTCGTCAGCCAGATCGCCGACCAGGCGCTCAACGGCTATTTCTTCTTCGCGGCATGGGGGGCGCTGTTCCTTGCCCTCAGCTATGCCGCCGCGGTGCGCTCGGCCGAGAGGGAAGCCGCCGGCTATCGCGCCGCCGCGCGCGACGCCGAACTGCGAGCGCTACGCTACCAGGTCAACCCGCACTTCCTGTTCAATACGCTCAACTCGCTATCCACGCTGATCCTGAAGGACCATCGCGACGAGGCGGAGAAGATGATCCTCAACCTGTCGACCTTCTTCCGGACCAGCCTGACCGCCGACCCGACCGAGGATGTCGTGTTGGCGGAGGAGATAAGGCTGCAGCGCCTCTATCTGGACATCGAGGCGATCCGCTTTCCTGATCGCCTGATCGTCGACATCCGGGTTCCGCAGGAGCTGACGGACGCGCGCGTGCCTTGCCTGATCCTCCAGCCGCTGGTCGAGAACGCGATCAAATATGGCGTCTCGCGGGCGAAACGGCCGGTCACGCTGCGGATCAGCGCCCGCGAGGATTCGGAGGGGCTGGTGCTGAGCGTCGAGGACGATGGCGATCCGCTGGGAGAGGATGAGCAACTCCGTGGCACCGGCGTCGGCCTGAAAAACGTTGCCGACCGGTTGAAGGCGCGCTTCGGCAGCGATGCGGCATGCCGTTACGGGCCGCTCCCCAATGGTGGTTTTGGCGTGACGCTTTTCATGCCATTGATCAGGAATGACGCCTGATTCACCGATAAGAACCCTTGTCGTCGATGATGAGCCGCTCGCTATCGAGCGTCTCCAGATCCTCTGCGCGCGCGAGCCGATGATCGACCTGGTCGGCACCGCCTCCGATGGAGAAGCCGCGCTGCGGCTGATCGAGGCGCTCCGGCCCGAAATGCTCCTGCTGGACATCGCCATGCCCGGACTGGACGGCATCGGGGTCGCCAAGGCGATCGAGAAGGCCGATCAGCGCCCGGCGATCATCTTCTGCACCGCCTTCGATCAATATGCCGTGACGGCCTTCGATCTGTCGGCGACGGACTATCTGCTGAAGCCGGTCGCGCAGGACCGGCTGGCGCGCGCCGTTTCCCGCGTCGTCGAGCGCCGACGTGAACCGGCAGACGAGCGGCCCGCATCCGAATATGCCCAGGAATTCTGGGTACCCCATCGGTCGGAGATGATCCGGGTGGCAGCGCAGGACATCGACCGGATCGAGGCCGAGCGCGACTATATGCGCCTGCATCTGGGCCAGCGCAGTTTCCTGCTGCACCAGACGATCACCGAACTCGAGCGCCGGCTCGATCCGGCCTGCTTCATCCGGCTGCACCGCTCGACGATCGTCCGGCGCGACCGCATCGCCCGGCTGAGCCATGACGGCATGGGCGTCTGGCACGCGGTCCTGACCGATGAGGAACGCATCCGCATCGGCCGGACCTATCTGCCCGCCGCCCGCGCCCTCATGGGGCGCTGAGCAGGCTTATGGCTACAACGCGGCGAGGACCGCGTCGCCCATCTGGACCGTGGTAAGCGTGCCGCCAAGGTCCGGCGTCCGCGCTCCCTTTTCGAGCGCCGCGCCGACGGCCGCCTCGATCCGGTCGGCCTCGGCCGCGAGACCGAGCGAGTAGCGCAACATCATCGCCGCCGACAGGATTGTCGCGAGCGGATTTGCCTTGCCCTGTCCGGCGATGTCCGGAGCCGAGCCGTGGATCGGCTCGTACAACCCCTTCTGGTTGGCGTCGAGCGAGGCCGAAGGCAGCATGCCGATCGATCCGGCGCACATCGACGCCTGGTCCGACAGGATGTCGCCGAACAGGTTGCCGGTGACGATGACGTCGAACTGACCGGGATTGCGCACCAGCTGCATCGCGGCGTTATCGACATACATGTGGCTGAGCTCGATGTCGGGGAATTCGGCCGACACCTCGATCACCACGTCGCGCCAGAGCTGCGAGGTTTCCAGCACATTGGCCTTGTCGACCGAGCAGAGCTTGCCGCGCCGCGCGCGCGCCGTCTCGAAACCGACGCGGGCGATGCGGGCGACCTCGTCCTCGTTATAGGACATGATGTCATAGCCTTCGCGGCGGCCCGAGGCCGTCTTGCGCATGCCCTTCTCGCCGAAATAGACGTCGCCGTTGAGCTCGCGGATGATCACCATGTCGATCGCGCCGGCGACCTCGGGGCGCAGCGCGGAAGCGTCCGCCAGTTCCTTGAACAGCGTCGCCGGCCGAAGATTTGCGAACAGGCCCAGCTCCTTGCGGAGCCCGAGGATCGCCTGCTCGGGGCGCAGATGACGTTCGAGCCGGTCGCAATCGGGATCGCCGACCGCGCCGAACAGGATCGCCCGGGCGCGCTTCGCCAGGTCGAGCGTGGCGGGCGGCAGCGGATGGCCCTCGGCCTTGTAGGCCGCCCCGCCGACCGGCGCGGTCTCGAAGACGAGCTTGTCGGTGACGCGGTCGAGCACGCGGACCGTCTCGGCGATGACTTCAGGACCGATGCCGTCCCCCGGCAGCAAGGCAATCAACATGGCGAACCTTTCTCATGCAATCGTCGCCCGCCAGTGCCCTGCCCCGCGCGCCCGCGCAATGCGTTTATCGTCAAGCCAGCCTTTCGATCCGGTCGACCAGCCGCCGGCGCGCGTCAAGCGCATCGGCCCGCCGATCGACGAGGATGTCGCGCGCCAGGAAATGGCCGGTCAGCCGCATCCCGTCGACGATTTCGGACCAGTCGCTGTCCGCCGACGGATCGACCAGAAAGGCCGGCAGCGGCAGCAATCGCTCGGCATAAGGCTCCCCCGCCGCCCGCGACACCGCCCCGCCGCTCTTGGGGCTGACGAAAGCGAGGTCGTCGCGTGCGCCGGTCGCGGCGCAGGCGGACAGGTCGAGCGCATAACCGAGGTCAGCCATCAGCATCAGCTCGTAGCGGACCGCCGCCGCCGCCCAGCCGCGCGCCGAGGGCGCATATTCGATCGCGGCCAGCACCGCTTCGAGCGCCTCGTAGAGCCGGCCATGCGGCTGCCCCTCGGCCAGCGCGGCGGCGGTGAGGCTCGTCAGCCAGTCGATCGCCGCCGCCGCCAGCGGCTCGGCGAGCAGGCCGGCCCGGCTGTGCGACAACTCGACCGTAAGGCCCGGAAGCTGCTCGGCGGTCCGCGCGCGGAATTCGGCCTCGACCAGATTGCCGGGTACCAGCACCGGCCGCAGCCGCCGCGACCGGCCACCGCGCACATAGCCGGCGAGCAGGCCATGGTCGGGAGTCAGCGCCCGGACGATGGCACCATGCTCCCCATGCGCACGCATAGCGCAGATGATGGCGGGGGTGCGGACCTGCATGGCGGGGTTCAAGCGCGGATCGGCGCCGGGCGCAAGCGTTGCCAGGCCGTCAGGTGCCGCGCTCTTCGACCTTGTCGGACCAGAGCTGTTCGATCAGCCGGCCCATGCGGCGCAGCCCGGCGGGAGGGAGCGGCACCGAGGGCCGGCCGAGCGGCAGGTCGTCCAGCTCCGAGAAGAAGGCGGTGGGGAAGCGCTTCCGCTCCTTCGACAGGAAGGCGCAGAGCTCCTCGAAGCGTTTCACATGGATCTTGTTCGGTGCGGTGCCGGCCCGGTTGGCGAGCTCGCCGCTGCCGGTGACGATGGTGACGACCGGCTGCTGTTGTTCCGCGGCATGGACGATCGCGGCCTTGATCTCGCTGAGGGACAGCGCGCAGACCCGCAACGCGAGCGGGCCGCTGCTGCCGCTGATCACGGTCACCGGCAGCTCGATCACACCCTGATGCAGGACCGGTGCGATCTGTTCGCGCGGCAGGGAGAGCGCGCCGGGCCAGGGATGATGCTGGCCGTCATGGCTACTATCGAAGCGAAAGCCGAGATCGGCCAGCACGCGAAGGCTGTTATCATCGGCAGCGTGATCGCCGGCGCGGAAGGCGACCGGGTCGGGCGCGCCCGCCGCCATCAAAAGGTCGCGAGCGCGGCGAATGAGGTCATGCTGAGCTTCGATATTGTGACCGGCGAGATACGCCCCCGCGTGGTCGCGCCCGCCGCATCCGCCTGCCCAGAGCGGCTGGAGATGGAGCTGCACCTCCTGCCCCGCTTCGAGGATCGGTTCCACCATTCGGCGGATCGGCTCGAGCCCGAAGGCGCAGGCCGGCATCGGATCGACGAAGAAGCAGGCCTTCAGCGCATATTGGGCGAGAATGCGAAGCTGGTAGCGAACACCGACGCCGGCCGCCTCATAGGACGGTCGATAAGCGTCCTCCCAGCGCGCGCCCTCCGGCCCCGGCGGCCAGGCCAGCGCGGTGTCGACGGTCAGCAGAACGCGCGTCTCGGGCTCCGCCGATGCGGGGGAGATCGGGTTCGGGGCCATCAGCCGCCGGCGTGGAAATGATCGTGGATCGCCCGCGCCATCGCGCTTGAAACGCCGGGCGCGCGTTCGAGATCCTCGAGCGAGGCCGCGCGGACAGCGCGCGCCGTGCCGAAATGCATCAGCAGCGCCTTCTTGCGCGCCGGGCCGATGCCGGGAACGTCGTCGAGCGGGCTCTTGGTGAAATTGGCCGCCCGCTTCGTGCGGTGCGCGCCGATCGCGAAGCGGTGTGCCTCGTCGCGCAGCCGCTGGAGGTGAAACAGCAGCGGCGAATTGGGCGGCAGCATCGCCTCGCGGCCGCCGGGCAGGTGGAAGTGCTCGCGCCCCGCATTGCGGTCGGGCCCCTTCGAGATGCCGACGACGGGAACGTCCTGCACGCCCATCTCCTCCAGCACCTCGCACACCGCGCCGATCTGCCCCTTGCCGCCGTCGATCAGCAGCAGGTCGGGCCATTCGCCGCTGCGCCGTTCGGGGTCCTCCTTCTCCAGCCTGGCGAAGCGGCGTTCGAGCACCTCCCGCATCATCGCGAAATCGTCGCCGGGAGCGGTCTCAGGCCGCTTGATGTTGAACTTGCGATAGCTGCCCTTGCGGAAGCCCTCGGGGCCCGCGACGATCATTGCACCGACCATGTTGGTGCCCATGATGTGGCTGTTGTCATAGACCTCGATCCGGTCGGGCGGTCCCTCCAGCTCGAACAGGTCCGCCATCTCCTGGAAGATGCGGCCCTGGGTGGTGGATTCGGCGAGCCGGCGGTCGAGCGCCTCGCGGGCGTTGCGGCGCGCCTGCTCCATCAGCTTACGCTGCTCGCCGCGCTGGGGAACCTTGATCTGCACCTTGCGGCCGGCGCGCTCGGAAAGCGCCTGGGCCAGCAGTTCGGCCTCGGCCGGTTCCCCGCCGACGAGCACGAGGCGCGGCGGCGGCACCTCCTCGTAGAATTGCATCAGGAAGCTGGCGAGCACCTCCGGCTCGGGCACGTCGGCGGTGTGCGCCGGGAAGAAGGCGCGGTGCCCCCAATTCTGCCCGCCGCGGATGAAGAAGGCCTGGATGCAGACGGTGCCCGCCTTGCAATCGAGCGCGAAGACGTCGGCGTCGGCGACGCCTTCCGCGTTGATCGCCTGGCTGCCCTGGATGAAGGTCAGCGCGCGCAGCCGATCGCGATAGACGGCGGCGAGTTCGTAATCCATCGCCTCGGCGGCGGCGCTCATCGCCTCGCCCAGCTTCTTCTGCACCTGGGTGGACTTGCCCGACAGGAAGGCCTTGGCGTCGTCAACCAGTTCACCATAGGCCTCCGGGTCAATCCGGTCGACGCAGGGAGCCGAGCAGCGCTTGATCTGATAGAGCAGGCAAGGCCGGTCGCGATTGGCGAAGAAGCTGTCGGTGCAGGAGCGCAGCAGAAACAGCTTCTGCAGCGCGTTGAGCGTCCGCGTCACCGATCCGGCGCTGGCGAAGGGGCCGAAATACTGCCCCTTGGCGCGCCGCGCGCCGCGATGTTTCTGTATGCGCGGAAAGGCGTGGTCCTCGCGCAGCAGGATGAAGGGAAAGCTTTTGTCGTCGCGCAGCAGGACATTGTAGGGCGGCCGATAGCGCTTGATGAGCTGCGCCTCGAGCAGCAGCGCCTCGGCCTCGCTGTTGGTGGTGACGATCGTCATCGACCGGGTCTGCGCCACCATGCGGCTCAGCCGCTTGGGCAGACGCGACACCTGGGTATAGTTGGAGACCCGGTTCTTGAGCGCTCGCGCCTTGCCGACATACAGCACATCGCCGCGCGCGTCCTGCATCCGGTAGACGCCGGGCCGCACCGGCAGTGTCTTGAGGACGTTGCGAATCGCGGCGATGCCGGCCTCCAGATCGGGCGCGTCGGTGCCGCGCACCGTGTAGACGCTCTTCTCCTCGTTGAACCGGTCGTTCTGGATCCTATCGCTCACTCCGATGATCTAGGATGGGAGAAGGGCCGTCGCAACGCCGCGCGAACGCTTATCCCCATCAACGATGCCGATCAGGCGGGCAGCAGGCCCATCACCGCATCCGGCCGGCTGACCCCCGCGGCGAGCAGGAGCAGCACCGCCATCGCGCCCCGGACCATGCCCGAGGGCGCAATCGCCGCGAACAGCCCGTCGGGACGGCTCCACAGCAGCGGCAGCGCGAGCAGGCCCGACAGCAACATGGTCCAGACGAGCATGTCAGGCAGGGCGTCGGTCAGGTGCGCCCGCACCCCGCCCAGCAGCATCAGCCATGCCCAGATCCAGCCGATCGCACCCATGATCGGCGCTTTAGCCGACGCGGGTATCGAAATCGTAAATGGCGCCGGGATGGGGATCAGACGATGGTGCCAAGATCGTGCCGCAGCCGATCAACGTCGACGCCGACCATCGACCGCTCGACCGCCGCATGGGTATCGCGCCAGATCGGTACTGCCTCGGCCAGTAATGCCTCCCCTTCGGGAGTTAGCAGGATGTTGCGACCACGACGATCGGCCGGGTCGACGACGATCGCCGCCAGCCCTCGCCGCTCGAGCGGCTTGAGCGCCGCGGTCAGGGTGGTCCGGTCCATGCCGAGCAGTTCGGCAACGACACCGATCGTCGGCGCCTGCGGCCGGTTCAGGGACATCAGCAGCGAAAACTGCTGGTTGGTCAGGCCAACCGGCCGCAGCGACTCGTCGAAACGCCGCGCCAATAGCCGGGCCGCACGCTGCGCATGAAGGCACAGGCAATGATCGCGGACGTGCAGGGTGGTGTCGAACGGGACGGGCTTTGACATCGGCACACTATGTTGATATCAACATTATAAATCAAGACAATCCGCGAGACCCAGGAGCAGTGCCATGGTCCATCATGCCGTCGTCTCTCGCGAGGAATGGCTGCGCGCGCGCCGCGCGCTGCTGGCAAAGGAGCGGGAAGCAACCCATCTGCGCGACGCGGTGAACGCCGCCCGGCTCGCTCTGCCCTGGGTCCGGGTGGACAAGAACTACATGTTCGACACAGCCGAGGGAAAGCGGAGCCTGGCCGACCTGTTCGAGGGCCGGTCGCAACTCATCGTCTATCATTTCATGCTGGGCCCCGGCTGGACCGCGGGCTGTCCCGGCTGTTCGTTCCTGGCCGATCATTTCGACGGCACCCTGCCCCACCTCAACCACCATGACGTAACACTGGTCGCGGTGTCGCGCGGGTCGCTCGAATCGATCGAGGCCTATCGGAAGCGGATGGGGTGGCATTTCCCGTGGGTGTCGTCGGCGGGCAGCGAGTTCAATTTCGATTATCGGGTGTCCTTCTCGGACGAACAGCTCGCGAGCGGGGAAGTCGAGTATAATTTCGAACCGATGAGAGTCGGCGAACGCGACGGCGACCATGAGGAATCGCCGGGACTCAGCGCCTTCTTCAAGGACGAGGACGGTACCGTCTATCATAGCTATTCGAGCTATGCCCGCGGCTTCGAGGAGCTGATCGGAACGTTGATGATCCTCGACCGCGCGCCGAAGGGCCGCAACGAGCAGGGCACGATGAGCTTCGTGCGGCGCCACGACGAATATGGGGACGCGCCAAAGGCGGCCTGCTGCGCCCATTGAGAGCTTGTCCGGGACGAACCGGTCCACCCCCCCCCGATCCCAAACAAAAAGGCCCGCCGATCGTTCGGCGGGCCTTTTCATCGTTCCGGTCGGACCACTTAGAGGCGGGCGTTCCCCAGGGCGTCGATCGCGCCATCAACAAGCGCCTTGTCCGCCTTGGCATTGTTGCGCTCGGCGATCAGGGCGGCGGCGGCGGCGGCGGCGGCATTCGCCGCCTTGGCGCGGACCTCGGCGACCGCGCCACGCTCGGCGGCGGCGATCTTGTCCTCGGCCATCTTGCCGCGACGCTCGATCAGCGCGGTCGCATCGACGCGCGCCTGGCCGACGATCGCCTCGGCCTCGGCACGGGCATGCGCCAGCATGTCCTCGGCTTCCTTGGCGGCGGCCTTCGCCTTGGCCTCATATTCGGCCTTGAGCTTCTCGGCATCGGCGCGGAGCGCCGCGGCCTCGTCGAGATTGGCGCGGATCGAGGCGATCTTCTTGTCGAGCGACGCACCGATCACCGAAGGCACCTTCTTCCAGAGCAGAAGAAGGATGACGATGACCATCGCCAGCGACACCCAGGCCGTAGCCGTCATGCCTAGCGCGGTGGGATCGACGTGATGCTCCTCGGTGCCCGCGACGGCGTGACCGGCGCTGACATTCTCGGGCAGGCCTTCGAGAGAGGCGGCGTCGGCGAGGTTGTCGGCGACCAGGGTGGAGGCGTTTACAGACATTCGACGTCTCCGTTCAGGCGGCCAGCGCGGTCTTGACCGCGCCTTCGGCGGCAGCCTTGTCCACCTCGATGCCCGAAACCTTGGCGACGATCTCCTGCGCGGCCTCGGCGGCCACGTTCTCGATCTCGGCCAGCGCCTTCGCCTGCGCCGCCTTCAGCGCCGCATCGGCCTGGGCGGCCTTGGCCGCGAGCTCATCGTCGGCCGCCTTGACACGCTTTTCCGCCTCGGCGGTCGCCGCCGACTTGGCTTCCTGCGTCGCCTTCAGCGCCGCGGCGCGAGCTTCCTCGATCCGGGCCCGATAGGCCGCTTCGGTCTCGTCGGCCGCGCCGCGAGCGGCCTCGGCGGCGGCGAGATCGGAGGCGATCTTCTGGTCGCGCGCGTCGACGGTGGCTTCGATCTTCGGCAACATCCCCTTCCCGATCACGATATAGATCAGGCCGAAGACGATCAGCAGCCAGAAGATCTGCGAAGCGTAGGTCGCGGCGATCTGGGCGATCTGAGGCATCGATACTTCCTGTTGTCGTTGCAGTCCCGGGGGCCGGCGCTAACCGGCCCCGCAACCAACTGTTAGGCGACGAACAGCAGGATCATCGCGACGACGAACGCCAGCAGGCCGAGAAGCTCGGCGGCGGCGAAGCCGATGAAGAGGCGACCCTGCTGGCCATCGGCGGCGGCCGGGTTGCGCAGCGCGGACTCGAGGAACGAGCCGAACACGTTGCCCACGCCCAGCGCGGCCATGCCCACGCCGATGGCGGCCAGACCGGCACCGATCAGCTTTGCGGCTTCTGCGTCCATGATAAACTCCTTAGCGTTGAACAGGTTGATAATATTGCAATGAAACTCAGTGCAGGTTGATCGCGTCGTTGAGGTACAGCGACGTCAACAGCGCGAACACATAAGCCTGGATGGCGCACACCAGCAGTTCGAGCAGGGTGATGCCGATCATCAGGATGAAGCTGGGGATCGAGACGATTGCGACCGTCAGGGCGCCGGCGTTGATGCCGTTGATCACGAAACCGGCCAGCACCTTCATCAGAATATGCCCCGCCGTCATCGCGACGAACAGTCGCAGACCCAGCGAGAAGGGGCGGATGAGGAAGGAGAAGAGCTCGATGACGAAGATCATCGGGATCATGTAGCCGGGCGTGCCGTGCGGCACGAACAGCGAGAAAAAGTGGAAACCGTGGCGCCAGAAGCCGACGACCAGCACGATCGCGAAGCTGATCACGGCAAGCACGCCGGTGACCGTCAGGTGGCTCGTCACGGTGAAAGGATGAACACCCACCACCCCGGTCGGCATCATACCCATGATGTTCGCGATCAGGATGAACATGAACAGCGAGAAGACATAGGGCGTGAACTTCTTGCCTTCCGGCCCGATGTTCGTCGCCATCATACCGGAGACGAAGCCGGTGAAGCTCTCCACCGCGGCCTGCCAGCGGCCGGGGACCAGATCGCGCTTCATGCCGCCGACCATGAAGATCAGCAGCGCCGCGAGGGTCACCACCATCCACATCGCCGAATTCGTGAAGGCGATGTTATGGCCTGCAATCGACCAACCCTGACCGAACAGCGGTTCGATCATGAACTGGTGCATCGGATCGATCTTGCCCGATTCGGCTGCCACGCTTGCCTTACCCCTGCTTATGCCAAAAGCGTCCGGAAGCTATTCCGGGCGCTCCTGAGAAATCCGTATGATGTTCCTGAAGGCAACCGCAATTCCGAGGAACAGCATCACCAAAAGGAGCCAGGGCTTGGTCCCGAGCCAGCGATCGAAGCACCAGCCCAGCAGACTTCCGCCAGCAATACCCGCAATCAGTTCGGTCAGCACGCGGTTGCCCTGGGAATATCCCTTTTCGGGCCTCTTGTGCACACTGGCCGTTCTGACCTTTTCGGCATGCTGGGCCGCCTGCAACCGCTCATCGAGCGACGTAAGACGCTGATCCCCCACGCTTTCCGGGTCCTGCCCGGGATCATTTGCCGCCATGCCGAATCCCTTCCTCGTCGCGGAAAGTCTGCGTCATGCCGACGAGCGACCCCGCCAAGGCGAGGCCCCTTTAGGAAGGGGGGTTCCCCGAGTCAACAACGGTGAAGGTCAAGCCCGACAGGTCACCGTTACAGGCTTGCCCTACCCGCAATAATCGGGAGTGATCGATTCCGATCCCTTGCGGGTCTGCCAGCCGCCATCCTTCAGCCTGTAAGCCTGGCCCGGCTTGACCGCGCGGAGCGTCTGGCAGGCCGTGGTCTGGGCAAACTGGTCGACGGTGACGTTGCGCGCCGCGGCGATCTGGGTGTAGCCGGCCCGCCGCTTGATGTTGATCGCATCGACCGCCGCCTTGAGATCACCCGACGGGGCCGAAACGAAGCCGAGATAGCCGTCCCACTGCTCGCCGACCTTGCCGGCCGAGAGGGCCTGCTCGACGATCGGGTCGGCCGCAAGCGCGGGCGCTCCGGCGACGACCAGCGCCGCGGCGATCATGACGGTCCTGGA
Source organism: Sphingomonas sp. Y57 (assembly GCF_001015195.1). Classification (GTDB taxonomy): domain Bacteria; phylum Pseudomonadota; class Alphaproteobacteria; order Sphingomonadales; family Sphingomonadaceae; genus Rhizorhabdus. The sequence goes on from NZ_LDES01000074.1 coordinate 105,296, forward strand.
CATACTCATCATTGCGGAAACAGCTCCGGATTGTTGGCGATGAAATCTTCGGCATCCTTCTGGAGCCGAACGACCACCTCCTGCTTCACATTGACGTTGAGGTTGATTTCGATCGGCCTGTCCGGCGCCGCGACCTGGATGCAGCCCGCCAGAAGGAGGGCGGGACCCATAATCATCGCGGGCGCCAGGGCGCCGATAGGGGCGAACTTCATCCTTGTCATGGCCTGAGGCTCGCACCGCAACGCTTCATCGTCAATCTCGGGATGTTCATCGCAGGGTCTCGCTTTACCTTGGCTGAATGGGTGTTGGGAGCGGCTGGGTTCCGATCGATGGCGCGATCGGAATCGCTCCGGCCGCCGTATTGCGCAATACGATCGAGGGATCGACGAACGTCTGCGCCGAGTTGACCAGCCCCCGGAAAGGTGCCGAGATCGTGATCTTGAACCGGAATGGCAGGCGCGTGATCGGTGCGAGCAGTCGGCCGACGATCCCGCCGTTGCGCGCGGTTTCCTGTGGCTTGTCGTTGGTGCCGTCGAACCGTACTTGACTCACGATCTCGCCGTCGAGGCTGCCGTTGAGATCGATCGTCAGCCGTTCGTAGCGCATCGACTTGAGCGCATCGAAGGCGATCCGCGCCATCCGGCCCAGATCGGCATTGGTCACGTCACCCACATAGGAAAGGGTTCCGCCGCCGGGCCGGACTTTCAGCACGCCATTCTCGATCCGCCCACCCTTGGCATCGAAGATGATCGGCAACAGGCCGTCGAACGTGCCGGTGACGGCGATATTCTTGAACTCCAGTTGCTGGACGAATGTCGCGGCATCGAGACCGGTGATGCGGAAGGTGAGGTGCCGCGCCACCGGCTGGGCCATGTCGAGCACGGTCGGCTCAAGCGCGAGGGTGCCGCCGGCGAACGGCCACATACCGTCACTGACCGCCAGCTTGCGTTCGGGCAGGATGCGGTAATGGATGACGCCGTTGGTGACGGCGACGCCGGGATTGGCCTCGGCGATCGTCACCGTCTGGTCGGGCGCGGTAACCAGACCGAGCAGGTCGGTGAAGCGGATCGTGCCCTTGAGGCCCGTAACCGGGCCGAAGGCGGCCGCGAGGTTGAGCCCGTCGGTGCGGAATTCACCGTCGCTCGTCACATTGCCACCGGCCCAGCGGATACGCCCCTGTCCGTCGATCGCGCCGACGACATTGGCTATCATGCCCAGGGTCAGAGGCGTGACAGCTTCGGGCTGAAGCGCCTTGCCGAAGCGGAGCTGGTCGACGTCGAGCACCGCATCGCCGGTGCCGCGCGACAGATCGTGCCGGACGGCGACGCGGGAAACGGACTGGTTCGAGCGGGGCTCGCGCAGGGTCGCCGTCGCGGCAATCCGGCCGCCTTCGAGCGCGAGCCGAACATCGTTCGCGACGAGAGGATGGAAACGAGGCGACGCGGTCTCGGCATCCGCGACCCGGACGGTGCCATCGAGTGACAGACGGCTCCCGGCAAGCGCCCACTGCCCTCCGCCTTCGGACAGCAGCAGCGGCACCGCGGCGAGCTTTCCGGCCGCTTCCTCGAAACGGCCGCCCAGACCCTGCCGGCTGACGCGGCCGTCCAATGCCCTCACGTCCAGCCGCGTCGGATCTGCCGGATCGCCGAGGCGGATGGAGAGGCCGTCGAGGCGAAAACCCGGTCGAGCCAACGCCACGTCGATCGAGCGGGCCGTCATCGTCAGCGGCTGATCACCCACCCTGCCCCGCAGGCGCGGCGTCGCGATCCGGGCGCCACCAAACATTCCGCCAGACGGGGTCCGCCCGACCAGCGCCCCGCCGACCGGACAAAGCGGCAGGCTCGAACGGGCGATCACCGTCCCGGCGATGGCCAGCCGGCGGAAGCCGAGCGGCACGCACGAGGGATTGAGGACGAAGCCGCCCTCCCTGCTAACGGCGAATTGGATCGGCACGTCGAGCCCTTCGACGCGGCCGTCGGCAAGCGGCCCATCCATCGTCACCCGGGTCGACACCAGCGTCCGGCCGCCTGTACCGGGCCCGAACCGGATCGGCGCCAGGACAAGCCGCGCACCGTCGGTCCCATAGGGTTCGACCGTTGCCAATCCGGTCAGCGGAGCGCCGGGCATTGCCTGACGCACGCTGCCCCGCGCTCTGGGGAGCCCTCCGCCCGACAGCTCGACGCTGGCATTGGCGATCAGCCCCCCCTCTGGCCATCGCCAGCCGAGCCCTTCAGCCCGTTCAGAGCGAACCAGCAGCCGGGCACCGCCCGGCGAGGCGAGCGCCAGGCGCTCGACGCGCAGGCTGTTGCCCGGCCCGGCCCGGTTGAAGGTGAAGGCGGCTGTTCCATCGACGCGGCTGCCGGCCTGGCGGAGCGCCTTGCCCCAGGCGCTCAGGATCGGACCAACCGGCGTCGCCTCCGCCGACGCCAGGGGGCGGGCGAGGCTATCGATCAGGGCCGGATCGATCCGGCCGCCGGCGAGGCGCAGATTGCCGGCGACCGAGGCGCCGCCGGCGCGCGGATCGATCCGGTAATCGCCGTCGAGCGCCAGCCGATCGAGGCCGGATCCGCCCGACAGGACCTGTTCGGCGGCCAATCGCGCCTTGCCGGTGATGCGATCGGCGGAGGCATCGAAGTCAACCGGCCCGACCAATCGACCGATACGGGTCGTTCCCGCCTCTATCCCGCCCTCGACGAACGTCAGCCGGCCAGTCCAGCGGGTCAGGTCGCTCTTCCCCTTGGCGTCGATCGCCAGGCGCGGCGTGCGGACGACCGCACCGGGGCAACGAAGGCCAGCCGCCGTGGAAATCCCGCGAACAGATGGGCGCCCGCTGTCGACCTGTACCCCCAGCCGCGCCACCATCCCGTTGGCCGCGCAACCGCCGCTCGCCAGCTGGTCCGATCCGAGTGCCAGCGTCCCGCGGAAACCGTCCTTGAGATTGCCCCCGCCATTAAGCGTGGCGTTTACCACGCCCTGCGGTGTCCGGATGTCGGCCCGGATCGCCCGTGCCGTCAGGATCATGTCGGGCAGCGAAAAGGGCTGGTCGCTCTTTGTCGCCGGCAACAACCGATCGATCGCGCCAAGCGACAATTTACCATCGATCAACCGGCCGCGCAGCCGCACCCCACCGGCGTCGACAGCATGGACGCTGACGCCCGACAGGCCGATCGCCAGTTCGATCTCCGCCCAATCGGCGGTCAGGTCGGGCGCGCGCGGGTCGCCAATGCGGATCGCCTCGATGCGATGAGTTCGGATACCGATGTGCGCCAGCCGGTAGCGGGCCGGCACCTTTCGTGCCCGCAACGCGTCGTCGATGTAGGAAGCCGCGATCGGTACCCGCTCGCTCCAGAGCCACCCGGCCCCAGCCGCGAGCAACACAGCCCCTGTACCGGCCAGGATCAGCGGACGGGACAGGCGGCGGGAAGTATCTTCCATGGGCGAACGCTTAACGGCTCGGCGGGCGCGCGTCACCCCGAAGCAAGCCATCACGCCGATCCGCCTTAAACATCGATCCCGACCCGGAAAACATGGTTAACCAACCCTCAACGCTTTGCGCCTACTCCCTCGACGCTACCGAAACATACGGCGGAGGCGGCCGGTTCCTGACCGGCGGCCGTGGAGATTCGAGTGACCATCCAGAATGCCAATGCGATCGTCCAGCGGATCGGGCCTTGCAGGATCGCTCTCGACCAGGCCGCCTTTCCCGAACTGAGCCGCGAACTGGCGCTGATGGGCTGCGAAACGGCCGACATAGCCACCGGCTTTCCACCCCGGCCGCACGGCCTGACCGCCGGCTTCCTGTCATGGACGCAATCCTGCGCGCCCGAGGAATTCGCCATCGCCCTTCGCCGTTTTGACATGATGGATGTGCTGATCCTGCAGAGCGACGGGCAGGATCGCCGGGCGCTGGAGAGCGATCTTTTTGCCGCTGGCTGGCAGCGCCATCCGGGGGGCATGATGCCTGCCGAATATTCCGGTTGGACGGCGAACCGCCTGCCGGGCGTCAGCATCTGGCAACGGGTGCGCGGATCAGCCGGCGACTGGCTGCGCAAGAGCGCCGAGGCCGATGCCCTGATCGCACGCTATGCGACCGCCGCCACCCATGTCCGCCCTGGCGACCGGGTGCTGGTCGACGGCATCGGCGCGGCCGACGGCGCGTCGATCCTGATGGCCTCGTCGCGTGCCGGATCGGTCGTCCGCGTCGAGGACGGACCGACGGGCGCCGGAGGCGGAACCGTCAATGAACAGCTCGATCGGCTGGCCGACGAATCGATCGACCTGGTCGTCGCGATCGAGCCCGCCGTACCGGCCGACTGGCTGGCCCGGCTCGACGACTATGCGCGGCTGCTGAAATATGACGGCCGCATCGTGATCGGCTGGCGACAGGGCGATGACGACGCCAAGCGTCCCGCGAGTTGGGAGGATTTCAGCGAGGCCGTGTCGGACCGTTTCCTGCCCGAGAAGCGCTATGTCGAGACCGCGCTCGGCCCGGACCCGCGGGGCGCCCGTGCGATCTTCCCGATCGAGGCCGACCAGGTCGCCCCCACCGACTGGCTGATGCTCGTCGCATCGGTCAATCCGCTGCTGGGGACCGGTCATGCACAGGACTACGACCATCCCGCCTTTCCGCGAGCCCAAGGGCCGCTCCCCGCGCTGGTCGACTTCGGGAACGCCTATGACAATCCCTGGCTCTACCGGTCGATGGTGCAGATGGGCGAACGGCTGGGGCCCGATGTCAAACTCGCGCGCCTGGCCGAATGCGTGATCGAGGATTCGCGCGAGGATTCAGCGGACCGCGGCGCGGCGATCGCGGTGCTCGGCTATCGGGTACTGGAGATGCGACGTGCCGACCTGACGCAGTCGATACTGCCGCTCATCGAGGCCTATGTCGGCATCCCGCTCACCAGCGATATGCCAGTCCATGTCCGGCGCTGGCGGATCTCGCTTGCCTTCCTCGCCGGCCGGCTCAACGAACTGGCGGACGACCGCGCGGCGGCGAAGCGCTGGTATCGCGAGGCTGCCGAAGCCGACTGGTCGGGTTTCTCTCCACTGCTGGCGACCAAGAGTATCGCCGCCGCCTTCTTCGAGGCGCGCATCCACCTTGCCGATGGCGACCCGCAGACCGCGCTCGCCTGCTTTCGCCATGGCGCCGATACCGCCCTTAAGGCCGCGGCCTTTCCGCACGATCGGCAGATGGGGCCAGACGGACAGCCCCTCCCCTTCTATCTGCAGGAGCTGGCCGAGGTGATCGACATGGGATCGCAATGCGCCAACGCGCTGGCCCATTTCCCGCTCTGGCAGCGCGATCCGGGCCTGTTCTGGCGCCAGGTCGATGTCCGCCGCTTCGGCCTCGCTTCCTGGGCACGCGACCTCGAACGCGAGAATGAGCGGTTGCGGGCGGCCTAGAGTGGCTGCGGGGCTGGGAGGGATTATCATGTATCAGGACGGGGATATCCGCGCCAAGGCGCCCACCGCCAGCCGCCAGCACATCCTCGGCCACGGGCGTAAGGTGCTGGAGGTGGAGGCACAGGCGCTGACCCTGCTGCGCGACGCGCTTGACGAGGATTTCGCGCGCGCAGTCGAATTGATCCTGGCCACCCAAGGCCGCGTGATCGTCAGCGGTATGGGGAAGTCGGGCCATATCGCCCGCAAGATGGCGGCGACCTTTGCATCGACCGGTACGCCCGCGACCTTCGTCCATCCGGGTGAGGCCGCGCATGGCGATCTGGGAATGTTGCTGGCCGGCGACGTGCTCGTCGTGCTCTCGAATTCGGGGGCGACACCCGAACTCGGCCCGATCGTGGGCTATGCGCGCAGCCTCGGCTGTCCGATCGTCGCGATCAGCGGGCAACGCCATTCGCCGATGGCGCGGCAGGCGAGCGCCGCGATCATCCTGCCCAAGGTGCGCGAAACCTGCCCGGTCAACATCTCGCCGACCACGTCGACGACGCTGATGCTTGCGCTCGGCGACGCGCTGGCGGTGGCGACGATGTCGATGCGGGGGATCACGCGGGCGCAGCTCGAACGGCTCCATCCGGGCGGCCAGATCGGCATGCGCCTGTTGCCGGTCAACGACATCATGCACGTCGGCGAGCGATTGCCGCTCGTGAGCACGACCACGCCGATGCGCGAGGTTCTGGTCATCATGACCGAGAAGAGCCTGGGGATTGCGGGGGTGCTGGATAACAACGATAGGCTGGTTGGCACGGTCACTGATGGCGACCTGCGCCGCAACATCGACCGGCTGCTGAGCAGCGTGGCTGGCGACGTCATGACGCGCCATCCGAAGACGGTGCCCGACGGAACTTATGCCGAGGACGCCAAGGCGATCCTGGCCGCGAACAAGATCACCGCCCTGTTCGTGATGGATCATGATCGGCCCGATACGCCGATCGGCCTGGTCCACATCCACGATTTCAACCGGATCGGCATGAACTGAGGATCGGCCGTCGAGAGCGATGGCATGACCGAGAAAATCGGTTACCTGTGTTCCGATGACGACCAGTTCCGCCGATCCCGCCACCGACGCCAGCGGCCATCGTGCCCGGTTGCGCCGGCGATTGGCCGAGGGCGGCCCCGATGCGCTGCTCGATCATGAACTGATCGAATATCTGCTCGCCCTCGCCATTCCGCGGCGCGACACCAAGCCGATGGCGCGCGCGCTGCTCGCGGAGTTCGGGGGCCTCGGCCCGCTCTTGTCCGCCGATCCGGAGTCGCTTGCACGGGCGGGGCTGAGCGAAGGCGTGGTCGCGGCCCTCAAGATCGCCGAAGCGTCGGCGCTGCGCCTGCTTCGCAGCAAGGTGCAAGACCGGCCGATCCTCTCCGACTGGCAGGCGCTGGCCGATTATCTGCGCGCCGACATGGCGCACCGCGCCATCGAGCGGGTCCGGGTCCTGCACCTGAACAGCAAGAACGTCCTGGTTCGCGACGAGCTCGTCTCGGAAGGCTCGGTCGATCAGGCCGCCGTCTACGTCCGCGAGATCATCCGGCGCGCGCTGGAACTCGGGTCGGCGGCACTCATCATCGTCCATAATCATCCGTCGGGCGATCCCCAGCCGAGCCGGCAGGACGTCGACCTGACCCGAGAACTCATCGCCGCGGCCAAGCCGCTGGGCATCGCCATCCATGATCATGTCGTGGTTGGGACCCGAGGCCAGGCCAGCCTGCGTGCCCTAGGCCTGATTTAAGAAGGGGCGGCTCATCGGCGGCCCCTTCTTTCTCCAATTGGGAGCTTCAGGCTGACAAGAAGACCGCCAGCTCGTTGGGCGATATCATTCGATCCTTGTCGGTATCGGCCTTGGCGAAGTCGCTCGCGGTCTCATTGAGCACCTTGATCGCTGGTAGGTCCGCCTTCTTGCTCGCCTTGGTCTTCTCGACCTGGGCGGTCATGTCATGGCCCTTCGCCGCCATGATCCAGGTGCCGAATTCAAGCGGAGTCAGCTTGCCCTTGTTGCCCTCGTCATATTTGGCCCATTCGGCATTAACTTTGGCAGCGGCATCGGCCGTCGCCGTCTGCTGAGCGGGAGGCGTTTGAGAAGGCGTCGGAGACGCTGCATCGGCGGTTGCCGGGGCAGGCGGCGTGGTCGGCGTGCTCGCGGCGTCCGCTGCGGGTACGGTCGACTGGGCGACGGGCGGCGCCGGACTCGCCGCATCCGGGGCCGCCGGAGCGGCCGACGTCGCATCGGCCGGAGCCATGGTGTCGGCCGAAGGTAGGGCGGTAGCGGCTGTTGTGTCGGGTGCCGGCTCTGCACCGGGGGTCTGCGCGAAGGCGGCGCCCGACAGGGCGAGCATCGCGGCTCCGCCCATCAGCATCAGCTTGTTCATATTGTCTCTCCTGGCATCGGATCGAAAATCGCTCGGGAGCGAGTGTTCCCGATATTTGATCAACCCGCGACCCGATCCCAGGTTTCCCGATTCGGCGCTGTAACGGTGCGCCGTGTCCCAATCCAGGGTGAGGAGGGCGCTTTCGCCGGCCAAACGCGACAACGTTCCCGCGTCGTGCCACGACCGCCTGCAATTGCTCCCGCCCCCCCCCTCTGCTAGGCGCGCGTCGCATATCGACACGCCAAGCATGAGGACGAGCTATGATCCCCCGCTATTCCCGGCCGGAGATGGTTACGATCTGGGAACCGGAAACGCGCTTCCGCATCTGGTTCGAGATCGAGGCGCATGCGACCGATGCGCTGGCGGAATTGGGGGTGGTGCCCAAGGAAGCCGCCAAGGCGATCTGGGAAAAAGGCGCTTTCGAAGTCGATCGCATCGACGCAATCGAGGCCGAGGTGAAGCACGACGTCATCGCCTTCCTCACCAACGTCGCCGAGCATGTCGGCGAACCCGCGCGCTTCATGCACCAGGGAATGACCTCGTCCGACGTGCTCGACACTTGTCTGGCGGTCCAGCTCGCCCGCGCCTCGGACATCCTGATCGCCGATCTCGACAAGCTGCTCGAGGTGATCAAACGCCGCGCCTTCGAGCATAAGATGACGCCGACGATCGGCCGCAGCCACGGCATCCATGCCGAACCGGTGACCTTCGGCCTGAAGCTCGCCCAGGCCTATGCCGAGTTCGCCCGCAACCGCGAACGGCTGATCGCCGCGCGCAAGGACGTCGCCACCTGCGCGATTTCCGGCGCGGTCGGCACCTTCGCCAATATCGACCCACGGGTCGAAGCCCATGTCGCGGAGAAGATGGGCCTGACCGTCGAGCCGGTGTCGACCCAGGTCATCCCGCGCGACCGCCACGCGATGTTCTTCGCGACGCTCGGCGTGATCGCCTCGTCGGTCGAGCGGCTCGCGACCGAGGTTCGCCATCTGCAGCGGACCGAAGTGCTGGAAGCCGAGGAATATTTCTCGCCCGGCCAGAAGGGCTCGTCGGCGATGCCGCACAAGCGCAACCCGGTGCTGACCGAGAATCTGACAGGCCTCGCCCGTCTCGTGCGCGGCTATGTGACCCCTGCGCTCGAAAACGTCGCCCTGTGGCACGAGCGTGACATCAGCCATTCGTCGGTCGAGCGCATGATCGGCCCCGATGCCACCGTCACGCTCGACTTCGCGCTCGCGCGCCTCACCGGCGTGATCGACAAGCTGCTCGTCTATCCGGCGCGGATGCAGAAGAATCTCGATCGGATGGGCGGCCTCGTCCATTCGCAGCGGGTGCTGCTGGCGCTGACCCAGGCCGGGATCAGCCGCGAGGACGCCTATAGAATCGTCCAGCGCAACGCGATGAAGGTGTGGGAATCGGACGGTGCCCTGTCGCTGCTCGACCTGCTCAAGGCCGATCCGCAGGTGACCGCCGCGATCAGCGAGAAGGAGCTCGAGGAGAAGTTCGACCTCGATTACCATCTCAAGCATGTCGACACGATCTTCGCGCGAGTCTTCGGCTGAACCGCAACCGTATCGATTGTCAGCGGGCGTCATGAGAGGCATGGTTCATCGAGCCGTCCTCCATGGCGGATCGGATGGGCACGGAGCGATACGCGACGCATGATTCTCGCGCCGATCCTGGTGCTGATCGTCAACTACCGCACAGCGGCGCTGACCATTCAGGCGATCGAGTCCGTGCTGACGGAAGTAAGGTCGCGCCGCGACGCTCATATCCTGGTCGTCGATAATGGATCAGCCGACGGTTCGCCGACCGTACTGACGGAAGCCATCGCCCGGCTCCATGCTGGCGATTGCTGCTCCTTGCTGGTGCTTGACGATAATCATGGGTTTTCGGCTGGGAACAATGCTGGCCTGAACCATTATCGGCAGGCTGCTGCTGTCCAGGGCGGTGCGGTTTGGCCCGACTATGTCTGGTTGCTTAATCCCGACACGATTGCGGAGCCCAGGGCGCTTGGCGCGCTTGTCGACTTCCTGACCGAACATCCCCGGGCTGGGCTGGCTGGAGGACGATGCCTGCGACCAGACGGTTCGGTCCGGGACAGCGCCTTCCGGTTTCACACGCCGTGGAACGACCTCATTACCGCGCTCGACATAGGCCCGCTTCGCAAACTGCTAAGCCGCCACGACGTGATCATGCGGGTCGGTGATCATCCTTGTCGCTCGGAATGGCTATCCGGTTCACATCTGATGATCCGCGGCGCGGTATTCGATCGTATCGGCCTGTTCGATCCCGGCTATTTCCTCTACTTCGAGGAGACGGATTTCTGCGCGCGGGCTGCCGATGCCGGTTTCGAGGCCTGGCATGTTCCCGCTAGCCGGATCATCCATCTCGGCGGCAAGGCGACCGGATTGACTGAGCGGCCACTGAAGCGTCGTCCCCGCTACTGGTTCGCATCACGGGCACGCTTCATGATACGTCGGCACGGACGGGCCATGACCCATCTCGCCAATCTGGTCTGGATATGTGGTTGGCCGGTTGGGACACTCCTCGCACGCCTCAGGCGCCGACCGCGGCCGAACCCTCCTCGGTTATGGTTCGACTTCATCCGCCATAATTATGGCATTGGGGGAGTGATGTACCAGCCCGCCCCGACCATAACGCTGTCGGCCGAATCCTAACCCGCGCGCGCCGCCGCCGCCAACTCGGCGTTACGCTGCGCCGCAGCCGACAGCGTCGCCCGCATCAACGCTTTCAACGCTTCGTCGCGATCGAGGATGTTCAATCCCTCACGCGTCGAACCTCCCGGGCTGGCGACCCGATCCGCCAGAACCGCCGGCCCCTCGTTGGAGCCGGCCGCAAGCAAGGCCGATCCCTTCACCGTCACCGTCGCGAGCCGCAACGCTTGGTCGGCCGGAAGTCCGAGCGCCTCACCGGCCTGCGCCATCGCCTCGATGAAGCGGAACAGGAAGCCCGGGCCACAGCCGGACAACGCCGTGACGGCGTCGAATAATTTTTCGTCCCCGACCCATTCGACCAGACCGAGCGGGCCGACCAGCCCGGCCGCCTCGCGTCGCGCTCCGTCGTCGGCATCCGACGAATAAAGAGCGGTCACGCCCTCACCGATCGACACCGGCAAATTGGGCATCGCCCTGACTATCACGCCCGCGCCGAACACATTCTTCAATGTCGTGGTTTCGACGCCGGCCAGGATCGACAGCAGCAGGCGCGGCGCCCCGGCCTTCGCGGCGAAGAGCGGGGCAATATCGCCTAGCTGCTGGGGCTTGATCGCGAGAACCAGGATGTCGGGCTGTTCATCGCCCGAAGGAAGCTCGCGCAGCAGCGTCGCCCCGTCAGGCACCTCGGCCACATAGGGGTCGATAACCGTGATCGGCCGCGTCCAGCCGGGCGAGTCCAGCCAGCCGCGCAGCATCGCGCCGCCCATGTTACCGGCGCCGATCAGCCAGAGCGGCCCCGTCGCCATCCGATCAGGCCTCGCCCTGGGTATCGATCATCGCCGCAGCGATCGCTTCCTGCGGCGACTTGTCGCTCCACAGCACGAACTGGAAAACCGGATAGAAGCGCTCGCATTCATCGATGCCGGTCTCGATCAGCGTTTCCGCCTGCTCGAGCGTCAGGATCGCGTCGCCTGCCTGATTCTCCAGTAGCGCAGCGTGGCGGAACAGCACCATCGAGGAACTGGTCCACATCTCAAAATGCCCAAGCCAGAGCTGCTCGTTGATCAGGCCGATCGTCTCGTACATCGCGGCGCGCTTGTCGGCTGTGACCCGGATGTCGGGAAGCGCGAGGAACTGCAGGACACGATCCTCCTCACGCCACACCGCCCTCAGCTCATACTGCGCCCAGCTGCCTTGGAACTGCGCAACGATCTCCTCGTCTCCGGCACGCTGATAGTCCCAGCCGCGAGCCGTAAAATAATGCTCGAGCATGTCGATGGGCGCGCTGGCATCGCGCGCGGATTCAAAGTCGTCCACGTCCATTCGGGCTGTTCTCCGCTGCCCAGAGCATTCATTCCGTGGCGCGGAAAGCGCTTCGGTTCAACCCGCGCGGGTTACAATTCTGTGGATAGCTGCGGCTCAGCCGTCCTTCTTCTTGGCCGCGGCAGGCGCCAACGCGTCCAATCGCGCCTTGAGCTCCTCGACTTCGTCGCGCGCCGCAGCGGCCATCGCCTTCACCGCGTCGAACTCCTCGCGGCTAACGAAATCAAGGCCGCCGATCCACTCCTTGCTGCGCTCCTTGAATGCGGCTTCGGCTTCGCGCCCCATACCGGCCAACGTTCCGGCAGCACCATTCATGAACTTCACGAAATCGTCGAACAGGCGATTTTCGGACTGCATGGTCAATTCCTTCCTTCGTCGCCCGTGGGGCGATCATTGAATGATTATCTGGGTATCTCCTCGGATCGGCACAAGGGTAACCCCATTTGGGTTGCGCTCATGGATCTGCCAATTCAGCACTCCTGCGAACAGCAGCCACGCGAGATAGGGCAGCATCAGTATCCCCGCTGCCGGCCGTATTCTCCAGAAAGCCAGCGTCGTCGCCCCCGCCCACAACAGGATGGCGGCGATCAGCCCGAAGGCCAGCATGATCCTGTGCATCGCGAAGAACATCGGCGCCCACGCGAGGTTCAGGCCGAGCTGAATCAGGAACAGCGTAATCGCAACCCCACGCCCCTTGGCCCCACGCGCATTGAGGATCATCGCCAGTGCGAGGGCCATCAGAACGTAGAGAATCGACCAGACGGCGCCGAACACCCAGGCGGGCGGCATCAGTGCCGGCTTCGAAAGTGCCTCGAACCACGGATTGCCCTCGTCCGAATTG
>NZ_LDES01000075.1:0-4305 GCF_001015195.1 Sphingomonas sp. Y57
GCCGAGAAGGCGGCGGCGGACTATGGCCTCGACACCCGCACCATCCTGGTCGAGCTCGGTCGGCGCAAGATGGTCGGCGGACAGGAGGACATGATCGTCGACGTCGCGCTCGACCTCGTCCGCGAACGCGGCGCCGCGGCCTGACGGCCGCTCAGGCGAACAGGTCGAGCCGACTGCCGGTCCCCCGGTCGGCGTGCTTCAGCGCCGCATCGGCAGTGTAGAGGTTGGGTGCCGGCATCGGTTCGGTCGTCACCTCGCCTTCGCCCTCGTCTTCATCCCGCGGCCGCTTCGCCGCCATGCGGGCGGGCCGGCGAGGGTGATCGCCCGCCGGCGCGACAATGTCCGGCCGGGGCACGGCGGGAATGGTGGCGACGCCGCGCCGGTCGGCGATCGTCGCGGCGGCGGCGGCCGCCATCGCTTCCCCGACGCGCAGGTCGCTCCGTGTGACGTTCAGCAGGTCCATGGGGCGGCAGCGTCGCCCCCGGCCGACTAAGGAAGGCTTGCCCGGGCTGGTTAAGCGGCGGGCAACCGCGTTATCGGACCAGCACCCCGCCCTTCATGACGTGATCGACCTTTTCGAGCGCGGCGATGTCGGCGATCGGGTCGGCCTTCACCGCGATCATGTCGGCATAACGGCCGGGTGCCACTGCACCGACGTCGGCCGACCAGCCGAGCAGCTCCGCCGCCGTCCGCGTTGCCGCCTGGATCGCCTGCATCGGCGTCATCCCATAGCGGACCATATATTTGAACTGACGGGCGTTGAGTCCGTGCGGATAGACGCCGGCATCGGTACCGAAGCTGATCTTCACGCCCGCCTTCACCGCCTTGCGGAACCCCTCGCGCTGGGCGTCGGTGGTCTCGCGATTCTTGCGGAGATGGTCGGCCGGCCAGCCCTCGCGGGTGCCGACCTCCTCAATATAGTCGCCGTTATAAATATCCATGTCGAGGAACACGCCCCTGGCCTTTGCCAGCGCGATCCCCTCGTCGTCGATCAGCGAGGCATGCTCGATCGCGCGGACCCCGGCGCGGATCGCTGCCTTGATCCCCGCCGCGCCATGCGCGTGCGCCGTCACCCAGCCGCCATTGGCTTTCGCGGTCTCAACCGCGGCGCGCATTTCCTCCTCGCTCAGCTCCTGTACGCCGGGTTCGGTCCCCTCGGCGAGGACCGCGCCGGTCGCGATCAGCTTGATCGAGTCGACCCCTCGCTGGAAGAGCTGGTTGACCTTGAGCCGCACGTCCTCGGGGCCGGTAACGACGCCGACCCGCATGTCGGCGGGCAGCTGCACGTCAGGGGCGAAGCCTGTCACCTCGCCGCCCCCGCCCGGCACGGTGATATAGGCGCCGACCACGCTCATCCGCGGCCCTTCCACATCGCCACGGTTGATCGCATCGCGGAGGGCGACGTCACTATAGGCACGGAAGGTGCCGACGTCATGGACACTGGTGAAGCCGGCGCGAAGCGTCTCGCGGGCGTGGCGCGCGCCGACATAGGCGATCTCCTGCTGGCTGTGCAGCAGCGGTTCGGCGACATTGTTCGTCTGCCCCCAGTCGGCGAGATGGGTGTGCATGTCGATCAGGCCCGGCAACACGGTATAACCCGACCAGTCGAGCAGCGCCGCGCCGGGCGGCGGCGGGGCATAGGGGGTGACGGCGGTGACCCGGCCCTCGTCTATCCGGATCAGCCGGTCGGTCAGGACGACGCCCTTCTCGCTATCGATCAGCCGCCCCGCCCGGACATAGCTGGTCTCTGCCTGCGCCGCGCCAGCGACGAGCAACGCGAGGCCGATCACGGAACAAAGATGACGCAAGGCCATTCCCAAGGCTCCCCCTAAGCGAAATATCGCTCTTTTCTTCCCGCAATTGCCGCCGATAAGAAAGTGCCATGATCAAGCCCGCTCTCCGCTTCGCCCTGCTGGCCATGTTCACGGTCCCGCTCGCCGCCGCGGGCCGGGACGCCGCCCCGCCTCCGGACAATGCGGCGACCGGCAACACGCAGGCCGTCGGCGAGGACGGACGGCTGCAGTCGATGGGCAAAAGCGCCGGACGCATCGCCAGCCAGCCGGCCCGCGACGTCGGCGTCGCCAAGACCGGCATCCCTGTCCCGCTGCAGAAGGCCTGGGACGCGCCCTACAGCCTGAAGGGCATCCGCACCTGCCGCGACATCTCGCGCGCCTTCCACGAATTGACCGACGTGATCGGCCCCGATTTCCAGGCCGGCGACGTCAAGAAGGAGAACAAGGCCGGGAAACTGGCCGAGGCGGGCGGCAAGACGATCGTCAATTCGATCATCCCCTTCCGGGGTCTCGTCCGCGAGGTCACGGGCGCGGCCCCCGCGCAGCGCCGGCTGGAACGTGCGATCGACGCAGGCTATGCCCGGCGCGGCTTCCTGCGCGGCGTCCACCAGACACGCAAGTGCCGGACCAAGCTGCTTTGAAAGTCTGCTTGTCGCGCCCGCGCGCCGCGCTATCCTCCATGTCCAAGGAATGAAGGAGAGGAAGGCATGCTCGTCATGTTCGTCGGCACCGACCGGGTCGAAACCGCGGTCAACGCCCATCAGGTTACCTTCATCTCGCAGGTCAGCGAAGGCACTCGCATCCGTTTCGGCGAGGGGCGCAGCATCACCGTGACGGAGCCGCTTGCCGAGGTCGTCGAAAAGCTGAACACGGGGCTCCGCCCCCACGAATGAGCCCGCTCAGCCGTCGTCCGAACCGATGACGGTGAACGGTGCCCAGGCCGCCGGATGCGCCCAGGACCGCGACCAGCCGGGCAGCGCCGAGCCGTCCGCACGGCGGCCGGTACGCACCGCGCGCATCGCCTGCTGAAGCGCGGTCGCGCGGCTGAGCCCAGCTTTGCGCGCAACCAGCGTCTCGACCGTCAGCGCCGCCGTCGCATCGTCGGCGACCCGCCAGCGGCTGGCGAGCAGCGACCCCGCCCCGGCATAGAGGAAGGCGCGGCCGAGACTCGACAGGCTATCAGCTCCGGGGGTGCCATCGGCGGTCGCGGTGTTGCAGGCCGACAGGATCACCCAGTCGGCCGACAGGCGCATCCCCGCTACTTCCGACGCGGCGAGCAGGCCATCGTCCTCGGGGGACCCGGTTTCGGGCGGAGTGAACGCGAGCCCCGGTTCGCGCAGGCCGCCGATCTCGCCCGGCAATATGCCATGGGTGGCGAAGGCGATGATCCGGGCGCTGCCGACCGCCTGGTCGCGGCGCACCGATCCCTCGGTCGCGGCGGTGCCGAGGTGGAGCAGCTCGGGCGTCGCGCTCAGCGTCGCGGCCATCGCCTTGAGCTCGATGGCGGTCCCCGGCAGCGGGCTCAACTCGCGCAGCGCCGATGGGTCGGCGAGCCCCTGTCCCGCACGGTCGACCGGCTGGGGGATGCGCAGGAAGTCGTCGATGTTGCGCCCGCCGCCCGCCGGGCCAACGAAATCGGGCGCGCCATAGCCGACGAACCGGACCTGCCCGCCGGCCGCCGCCGGAGCTGCAGGCGCGGCGCGCAGCACCGACACCGCCGGCAGCACGGTCAGCGCATAGCGGTCGGCCAGCCAGGGCGTGTTGCGCAGCGCCGCCGCATCGGCGTTCGCGCCCGTTGGCACCGAGGTCGGCAGCAGGGCGAGCGGCAGCTCCGCGAGCGCTCCGCCGGTCACCACGAACAGGTTGCGCCTGCCCGCGAGCGCGGGTTCGACCGGAGCGACCAGGGCGCGGTAGAGACCGAACGCCGCCGCGCGATCGAACGGCGGCCAGCCGGGCGCCGCGTCGCCGCAGCCCTTGGGATCGACCTGGCAGCGCAGCCGGCGGACCGTCTCGCCGATCGCCGCCGCACCGGCATGGCGCGACCAGCGGACATCATCGGGTCCGGGCCCCGGACCGAACGCGAAACTGTACAGATCATCGCCTGCGGCGACGATCAGCAGCAGGCCATCCGCCGTACCGAGCCGCCCGCGCGCCTCGTCGAGCGTGACGCTCTGCGTACCGATCAGCCGGGCATAGCTGGGGAAGTCCTGTGCCAGCCGGCGATCGGCCTCGGCCAGCTCGCGCGCGTTGGCCGCAATCAGGTCGCGGGTCTCGCCGATCCGCGCGCTGTCGCCGGCGATGAGCTGGCGGAGCAGCCGGGCGTCGAGCTCGGCGGCGCGGTCGGACAGCCCCTGCTGGCTGCGGACCAGCGCGCCGAGCGGCCCCTCCCCGGCGGCGGTGCGGGCGGCGGTCCGCGCCATGCTGCGCGCGGCGGCCGACACCGACAGGTCCTGCGCGGCAAGGAAAGCCTCGGCCCTGAGCGCCGCCGCCCGGCCGGGCGAGCGGACGGCCT
>NZ_LDES01000075.1:4326-93477 GCF_001015195.1 Sphingomonas sp. Y57
CGAGCGGACGGCCTCGGCCCAGCTCGCGCGGATCAGTGTCGCGAAGGCGCCGGCCAGCGGATCGAAGCGGCTGGCGTCGGCTGCCTCGGCACGTGCCACCGCCTGCTGCGCGCCGTCGCTGTCGCACGCGTCGCCGATCCGGCCCGCGCGTCGGCGGCGCACGATCCCCGCCGCCTCGCCTGCCGCCTTCACCGCGTCGGCCGGGCGGCCGAGCGACAGATAGAGATCGGCAAGGTCGGTCAGTGCCTCAGCCAGCGCGGGATGATCGGCGCCGAACGCCGCGCGGCGCGCCGCCACGCCCTGCTCATAATAGGGCAAGGCGGCTTCGAAGCGGCCCTGCGCCGCCAGCACATGACCGAGCCGCAACCGCGCCGTGGCGATGTCGGGGTGGCCGGCGCGCAGCGTCCTGAGTCGGATCGCCAGCGCCTGCTCGAACAGCGGCTGCGCCTCGGCCGCCTTGCCCTGCCGCTCCAGATTGACCGCGACGTTGGAGAGGCCGATCGCCGTCACCGGATGATCGGTTCCATAGGTCCGCTGCCAGATGGCGAGCCCGCGGGCATAGAGCGGCGCGGCAGCGACATAGTCGCCCTGCCGATTCAGATTGTGCGCGGCGTTGTTGTAGCTGGTCGCCGCAGCGAGCCCGTCAGGATCGATTGCGGTGCGGATGTCGAGCGCACGCCGGTAGGCCGGAGCGGCGTCGGCATGGCGGCCCTGCCCGTCAAGGTTGAAGCCGAGATTATTGTAGCTGGTCGCGACCGCCGGATCGTCGGGCCCCAGCTCGGCGATGCGCACCGCGAGCGACTGACGGTAGAGCGGCTCGGCCTCGATCGGCCGGCCAAGCGCATCGAGATTGGAAGCGACATTGCCCTCGATCAGCGCGAGATCGAGATCCTCGGGCTCCCAGCGCTGCGCGATGCCGAGCGCCTTGGCGTAGAGATCGCGCGCCTCGGTGAAGCGCCCCTGCCGGCCGAGCGCATAAGCGAGGTTGTTGTAGGCGAGCGCGGTGGCGCGCCCCTCCTCCCCAGCCTTGGCCCGCGCGCGATCGAGGGCCGCGCGATAAAGCCGCTCGGCCTCGACATAGCTGCCGAGCGCCTGGAGATTGGCGGCGAGGTTGGAGGTGGCCTGCTCGCTCAGCCGGTCATCCGGACCCAGCCTGGCGGTAAAGATCGCCAGCGCGCGGCGGTAGAGCGGGGTCGCCTCGGCCGGCTTGCCCTGCCGCACCAGCCAGCCCGCGATCAGCGACAGCGTACCGCCCACCTCCGGATGATCGGCGCCCTTGCTCGCCTCCTCGATCGCCAGCGCCTCGCGGCCGAGCGCGATCGCCTCGTCCCAGCGCCGAGCGGCGGTCGCGGCGCCGATCCCGGCCTCGATTCGGGCGAGCCGCGTGTCGGTCCCCGGGGCGGCGGCGGACAGCGGCGCCGCGAGCACGATCGCCAGCGCGGTGAGCAGGCCGCCCGCCCGGCCCGGGAGGATCACCTTCATCCGCCGAAAGGCAGCTTGAAGCCGAGCGGGTTGGACGGCTGCTGCTGCGCGGCCTGCGGCATCGCCGCCTTGCAGCGCTCGGTGATATAGTCGCGGCCCTTCACCGTCATGCAGGCATTGTAGACGAGCTGCGCGCCCGCCATGTCGCCGGCCGCGATGTCGCGGCGGATCTCGATGCTCTTGAAATGGTCGGGGTCCTTGAAACGCGCCTTGCCCTCGGCGATCAGCGCGTTGCTGCCGTTCATGTCGCCGGCGCCGATCTCCATCTCGGTATAGCTTTCGTAGAGCTGGAGGTTCTGGACGCCGGTGCCGGTGCGCGCCGCCTGGAAGAAGCTGCCCGCCTGCGTGACATTGCCCTGGTCGCGCGCGGTGAGCCCGGCGACATAGTTGACGAAGGTGGGAGCCGTGCGGGTGCCGGCGCCGAGCGCTCGAAGCTGCGCCGAAGCGCCCGCATAATCCTGCGCGAAATAGCTGGCGCGCGCCTTCAGATAGGCATTGCGCATAGCCACCGTGCGAGCGAAGTCGGGCTTGCTCTTGATCCGGCCGATCAGTGCGCCGGTGTCGATCGGCGGGTCGGCGGTGGGATAGCCGGCCTGGAAATAGGCGGCCAGCCCCTTGCGCCGCTCCTCCGGCGGGAGATGGGTGTCGCCGCCCATCGAGCGGGTGATGTTGCCGAGGTTGGAGACCAGCGCCCCGCCCGCGGTCTTGAGCAGGCCCGATCCGAAGCCCTGCATACCCGCCCCGCCGGTCGCGGCGAAGCTCGACATGTTGCTGGTGGCGAAGCCCTTCATCGCCTCGCCCATGCTGGCCTGTGCCGCGTCGGCCGCCGCCTTGCGCTTGTCGTAGGAGGCCTTCTGCGCCTCGAACGCCTTCTGCAGGCGCTCGAACACATTGGCATAGCTGTCGATCGTCATGTTGCTGCGGATCAGCAGGTCGACCGCCAGCGCATCGGCCTCATTCTCCTGGTCGCGATTCCAGGAGGTCGCGAAGATATCGTCGACCGCGAAGCGCAGCGCCTCCGCCACCGGCGCCGCCCGCCTGGCGCCCGCGTCCATCCCGCTCTGCATCGTCGCCAGCGAGACGTTGCCGCCGCTTCGCTTCATCGCCGTAAAGGCGCTGCCCGCGCTCCATGCGACCGATACCGCCTGCGTCGCACCCCGCGCGCCGGCGATCGTCTCTTCCTTGGCGAAATGGCCCAGCAGGAGATGGGCATATTCATGCGCCAGCACGAACAGCACTTCCGAATCCGATTGCGCCGCCTCCAGCAGCCCCATCGATACGACGATCGTGTTGTCGGGCAGCGCCTGCGCCTGATAGGCCTCGTCGGCCCGGAACAGCAGCTTGGGCGTGCGTTCGAGCGGCGCATAGGGCCATGCCCTGCCGAAGGCCTCCAGCACCGGCCGCAGCTCACGCTCGAAAGCGGGGATGTCGACCAGGTCCATGCGTGCCGAGCGGGTGTTCATCACCTGCGCCGACAGGCCCATCGACCCGGCGGTGGCACCGACCCCGCTGCGCATCTTGTTGCCGGACACGCACAGGTCGCCCGCGTCGAGGGTCGAGATGAAGGGCGCCTTGTCGATCGAGAATTTGCCGCGGGCCTTCTTGTCGATCTTCTTCGCCGAAACCAGCGATCCGGCCGGCGGAATCGGGCAGCCGTTGAGCGGGACATAGGGCGCGTCGGGCATCGAGACGGCAATCGGCTCGACCGGGGCGGCGGCGACCTTAGCGGGCGCCGCGGCGCGCTTCTTCTTGGGGGCGGCGTCGGTCGCCGGGGCGGTACCGAGCGCGATCGCCACGGCCGCCAGGATCATGCTGTGTCGCATCTGAAAAATCCCTCCTGTTGTCCCCCCGATCTCCTTCGCTACTTGCCCCCGCCGCAGCCGAGCCCCAGCGACTGCTGCAAACCTTCCTCTTCCATCTTGGCGAAGCTCATCGCATTCGCGTCGCACTTGATCGCCGCTAGGTCGCCGACATAGTCGACCGTCGACAGGCGCAGCCAGGCGAGCTTGCCGTCGAGCCGAACGCCGACGAAGCCGGCCTTTGCGCCGACCACCTGTGCTCCCGCCGATCCGGCGGCCGGCATCGAAGCGACCGGCACGTCGCGCAGCTTGGTCCCGGCGTCGTCGTAGATCGGCAGCGGGTCGCGCTTATAGGCCTTGATCGCGGGGGCGTCGGCCGCCTGCGCCGCGGCCGGCAGGGCCATCCCCGCCGCCAGTACGGCCATCACGGCAAGACGCATCGACGCTCGAACCATATCACACCCCTGTCATGCCCCCCCCGTCCCATCTCCTATACGGGACGGGAGAGCGCCCGGTTGCCCCCAGGCAAGACGAAATTGTCCCGGGCCGGCCTTTACCAACCCAAAGGGGCGGTAGCTGTCGTCTCGATCACAGCCCGGTCATTTTCGTCTTGCGGCGAGCATAGCATGCCGCTGGGCCGCTGGCGCGTGATTCGGGACACAGGCCGCCCTCCTCCGCCGTGTGCATCTGCGACGCTGCTTCCGACGTCCCTATGGTTCGCATCCTGGTCCGGCCGGTCGGTCACCGGGGGTCGCGGACCGATGCCTCAGTGTGCGGTCAGCTTGAGACCCGCGATGCAGGCGACGATCGCGAAGATCAGGACGATGCGCAATGGCGTCGATGGCTCCCCAAACCAGGCCATGCCGACGATCACCGTCCCGATCGCACCGATCCCGCCCCAGACCGCATAGGCGGTCCCCATCGGAATCGACCGGCTGGCGAGCTCCAGCAGGCCCATCGACAGCGTCACCGACGCGAGAAAGCCCAATGTCCAGGGAATATTGCGGAACCCGTCGACGAAGCGCAGGCAGGTGGTGAAGCCCACTTCGAAGCAGCCACCGACGATCAACCATATCCAAGCCATATGGCGGCCATAGCGGTGCGATCCGGCTTAGGCTAGACAGACGCCATGGCAGCCCTGCTCGCTCTCGGCCATCGCCTCGCGCCGCCGCGCTTCCTCGCCTTCATGGCGCTCGCCGCCATCGGCTTCCTGGTCGCCCTGCGTTCGGCGGAGTGGACGCGCGCGGCGATGATCGGCTTCGATATCGGCGCGCTCGTCTTCCTGTTGTCGTGCATCCCCCTGCTCGGACGGGAACCCGATGCAATGCGCGAAGCCGCCGGGCGCAACGATGCCAACCGCGTCACCCTGCTCGCCATCACCGGTACGGTATGCAGCGTTATCCTGGTGGCCATCGCGGAAGAATTATCGGGGCGCGGCGCGGCCAGCCCGGCCAACGTCGGGCTGATCATCGGCACCCTGCTGATCGCCTGGCTGTTCAGCAACATGGTCTATGCACTGCACTATGCCCATCTGTTCTACAGCCGCGGCGATCGCGGCAATGATGCCGGCGGGCTCGATTTCCCGGGCGAGGACGAGCCCGATTACTGGGACTTCATCTACTTCGCCTTTACCCTGGGGATGACGTTCCAGACCTCCGACGTGGAGATTGGCGGGCGGGCGATCCGGCGCGTGGCGATCCTCCATTGCTTCGCCGCCTTCGTCTTCAACATCGGCGTGCTGGCGTTCACGATCAACGTGCTCGGCGGAAGCTGAACCTCAAGGCCTGACCCGTCACGCTGAAACGAGTTCGGCACGCGGGTAAGGGAAAGGATGCCCTACGCCTTGAGCGCGGCGAGCGCGTCGCCGTCGATCCGCCAGGGCTCCCAGCCTTCCATGTGGCGGCCGCCGAGCCTGCGGTAGAATCCCTTGGCCAACTCGTTCCAGTCGAGCACGCCCCAGTCGATCCGCGCGCAATCGTGCGCCTCAGCCTCGCGGCCCAGGGCCTGAAACAGGGCGCGGGCAACGCCCCCGCCCCGCGCGTCGGGATCGACGAACAGATCCTCCAGATAGAGACCGTGGCGGCCCGTCCAGGTCGAGAAGTTGAAGAACCACACCGCGATGCCGACCACCCGGCCGCCTTGCTCGGCGACATGAGCGAAGACCTTCGCCCCGTCTCCGAACAGCAACGCTGCCAGCCCCTCGGGTGTCGCCTCGACCGCATCGGGCGCGCGCTCATAGGCGGCGAGCGCGCGGATCAGCCGCAGGATGTCATGCTCATCGCCCGGGCGGGCACGGCGGATGATGGTGTCGGTCATGGGATCACGTCTCTTTCCATGTCGGGCGCCCGGGCGGCGATCAGACAGCCGGCGACGATCAGTGTCGCACCGGCCAGGGTGGGCAGCCCCACCTTCTCCTGGAAGAAGAGGAAACCCCACAGGCTCGCCCAGATGAAGGCGGTAAATTCGACCGGAGCGAGGTAGCTCGCCTCGGCGCGCGCATAGGCCCAGCTGAGCAGCACCAGCGAGACCGTCGCCAGCAGCGCGGCGAACAGAATCAGCGGGATCTCGCCGGCCGGCGGAAGATGGGCGAACCAGGGCATGGCGAGGGCAAGGCCCAGCGCCATGAACACGCTCTGGAAGAAGGCCACTTCATAGGGATCGGCGACCTGTGCCTGCCGCCGCATCAGGATGATGTTATAGGCGTAGCAGACCGCCGACAGCAGGACCGCCAGCGCGCCGAGAAAGGCGTCCGGCCCCATCGCGGCATGGGCCTGGCCCCACAGGATGACGAGCACCCCGCCGAACCCCATTGCCGAGCCGAGCAGCGCGCCGCGTCTCATCCGTTCCTTGAGCAACAGGACCGCCAGTCCCTGCGCGATGAGGGGAGCGATGAAGGTCAGCGCGATCGCCTGCGCCATCGGCGTGCGCGCCAGTCCCCAGAAGAACAGCATCGCCATCACCGCCGACACCGCGCCGCGCTCCACATGGAGCCGCATCGCCGCGCGCGAGGGGCGGACCGGGCGCGACCACAGCCACGGGATCGCGCCAAAGCCGATCCCGGCGAAACCGCGCCACAGCAGCGCGTCATAGGTGCCGATCGCGAGCGAGAGCGCCTTCACCACCGCATCCATCGAGGAGAAGACCGCAATGCCGAGGCAGGCGACCGCGAAGGCGATCACCGGCGAAGCCTGCCTGCTCATTGGGCGGAACGACCCCGGCCTCGGCCGGGGCGACGGACTGGCGTCATTCGGCCGCTTGCGCCTGTGCCGCTTCGGCAGCCTCGATCTCGGCTGCCTTCGCCTCGACCAGCCGAACGATATGATCGACCATGTCGGCGTCCTGCACCGTATGGTCGGTGACCCCCGACAGATAGACCATATGCTTGCCGGCACCGCCGCCCGTCAGGCCGATGTCGGTCTCGCGCGCCTCGCCCGGGCCGTTGACGACACAGCCGAGCACCGACAGCGACAGCGGCACGCGGATATGCTGCAACCGTTCCTCCAGCGTCTGGACGGTGCGGATCACGTCGAAACCCTGCCGCGCGCAGGACGGGCAGGAAACGACACGGACGCCGCGGTTGCGGATGCCGAGCGCCTTCAATATCTCGAAGCCGACGCGGACCTCTTCCTCCGGCTCCGCCGACAGAGAAACCCGGATCGTGTCGCCGATCCCGGCCCAGAGCAGGTTGCCGATGCCGATCGCCGACTTGACGGTGCCGCCGATCAGCCCGCCCGCCTCGGTGATGCCCAGATGGAGCGGGCAGTCGACCGCCTCGGCGAGGCCCATATAGGCCGACACGGCGAGGAACACGTCCGACGCCTTCACCGCGACCTTATATTCGTGGAAGTCATGATCCTGGAGCAGCTTGATATGGTCGAGCGCGCTTTCGACCAGCGCCTCGGGACAAGGCTCGCCATATTTCTCGAGCAGGTCCTTCTCGAGGCTGCCGGCATTGACGCCGATCCGCATCGAGCAGCCGTTCGCCTTGGCGGCGCGAACGACCTCGGCCACCCGCTCGGCCGATCCGATATTGCCTGGGTTGATGCGCAAGCAGGCGGCGCCAGCATCGGCCGCCTCGAGCGCGCGTTTATAATGGAAATGGATGTCGGCGACGATCGGCACGCGGGCGGCGCGGACGATCTGCTTCAGCGCGGCCGTCGACGCTTCGTCGGGGCAGGAGACGCGGATGATGTCGGCGCCCGCATCCTCACAGCGACGGATCTGGTCGATCGTCGCCCTGGCATCCTCGGTCGGGGTGTTGGTCATTGTCTGGACGGTGACCGGCGCGCCGCCGCCGACGGCAACGTTGCCGACCATGATCTGGCGCGACTGACGGCGCTGGATGTCGCGCCACGGGCGGATGGACATGGGATTCCGTTCTTTGAAAAGCCTTTGCGCCCGTATAGGCTGATTCCATCCATTGGAACAGCCGTCACGCCGGCCACCGCCGGCATCCTCGCGGGGGTTCGCTCCGCAGCCGGGACGGCCGGATCCATTCGACATTGCGGGCGTCCAGCGGGGCGCCCCTCCTGCTCAGGTGATCAGACGTGACCGAACTACGCTCCCTCACATCCTATTGGAGCGGCCCGGCCGAAGGCTGGACGCTCGTCATCCACGGCGGCGCGGGCCAGCTCCGCCGCCTGCTGCTCGGCAACGACGCCGAGGCGCACGCCAAGGCGGTTCTGACCGCCGCCCTCGACGCCGGCGCGACGATCCTCGCAGGCAACGGCACCGCCGTCGACGCGGTCGAGGCCGCGGTGCGCGTGCTGGAGGACGATCCCTATTTCAACGCCGGCCGCGGCGCCGTGTTCAGCGCCGACGGCATCAATGAGCTCGACGCCGCGATCATGGACGGCGCGACGCGGGAGGCCGGTGCGGTCAGCGCCGTGACCAAGGCGCGCAACCCGGTGACGCTTGCCCGGGCGGTGATGGAACAGAGCCCGCATGTCATGCTCACAGCGTCGGGTGCCGATCGCTTCGGCGCCGAACACGATATCGAGCAGGCCGCCCCCGCCTGGTTCCACACCGATGAACGCTGGCGTCAATATGAGGAGCTGCGCGCCGGCGGGACCTTCGATGCCGACCTGAAATATGGCACGGTCGGCGCTGTCGCGCGCGACAGCAAGGGCCGGCTCGCCGCCGCCACCTCGACCGGCGGCCTGACGGGCAAGCGCTGGAACCGGATTGGCGATTCGCCGGTGATCGGCGCCGGCACCTGGGCCGAGGACAGCGGCGCCGCCACCTCCTGCACCGGATCCGGCGAGCATTTCATCCGGGTCGGCGCCGCCCACGAACTGTCGGCACGGGTACGCCTGGCCGGGCAATCCGTCGGTGAAGCGGCTGCGGGCGTGATCGGGGAGATCGGCGCGCTGGGCGGCATCGGCGGGCTGATCAGCGTCGATGCCCAGGGGCGCGGCGGCTGGTGCTTCAACAGCCAGGCCATGTATCGCGGCCTCGCCCGCGCCGATCAGCCCCACGTCGTGGCGATGTACGGGGACGACTGATGCGGCGATGGCTGGTCCTGCTGGCGGCCCTGGTCGGGCTCGCCAGCCCCGCCCATGGCTGGTGGGAATATGGCCACGAGACGGTGGCGACGATCGCGATGCAATCGGTCCGCCCGAACACGAGGCAGGCGATCCGCCGCCTGCTGGCGCGCAGCGACCTGCTCGAGACGCCGACCTGCCCGGCGCGGACGATCGAGGAGGCGTCCGTCTGGGCCGATTGCGTAAAGACCCTCAAGGATCGGTACAGCTACGCCTATAGCTGGCACTATCAGAATGTGGACGTCTGCCGCCCGTTCGACCTCAAGGCCAGCTGTCCCGACGGCAATTGCGTGTCGCGCCAGATCGAACGCCAGTTCCGCCTGCTGAGGGATGGGAAACAGCCACAGCGCGTGCGGGTCGAAGCGCTTGTGTTCCTCGTCCATTTCATGGGCGATCTGCACCAGCCGCTCCACGCCGGCGACCGCCACGATCGCGGCGGCAACGACATGAAGGCCGATTACGGCTTCCGCCCCAACAGCAATCTCCACGCCATCTGGGACGGCCTGCTCGCCGACCGCGCGATATCGACCCCGCCGGCGGGACCGCGCGGCATCCTCGCCGAGGTGCCGCCGGCCGGTCGCGCGGCCGAGGCTGCGGGTTCGGTCGAGGATTGGAGCCGCGAGAACTGGCAGGTCGCGCACGACGCCTATGCCGCGCTGCTCGGCGACGCCTGCGCGCCGATACCCGTCACCCGCCCGGTGCTGACCAACGCGACAATCGCGGCGCTCGTACCGGTGATGCGCCACCAGATCGCCCGCGGTGGTCTTCGCCTGGCGCGGTTGCTGGACGAGGCATTGGACCGGCCATGATCCGCCGTCAGGAAAGGGGTCGAGAAGCGATATGACGGACAGTCTCACAGCCGATCAGATCGAGGGCTTCATCACCGACGGTTTCGTCCGTATCGAGGCGGCCTTTTCCGCCCGGACGGCGGAAGAGGCGCGGGCGATCCTGTGGCGTGACACCGGCTGCGATCCGGCGGACCGTTCGACCTGGCGGCAACCGGTGGTCCGGCTCGGACATTATGGCGAGACGCCCTTTCGCGAGGCGGCCCATGCACCGAAGTTGCGCGATGCGTTCGATCAGCTTGTCGGCGCCGGCCGCTGGCTGCAACCCCAGACGCTGGGAAGCTTCCCGATCCGCTTTCCCTCTCCCGACGATCCCGGTGACACCGGCTGGCATGTCGACGTCAGTTTCGGCACCGAGCATCCCGACTTCCTGGAATGGCGAGCGAATGTGACCAGCCGGGGCCGGGCGCTGCTGATGCTGTTCCTCTTTTCCGATACCGGCGAGGAAGACGCGCCTACCCGCCTCCGCATCGGATCACACATCGACGTCGCCCGGCTGCTTGCGCCCGCAGGCGAGGATGGGATGACCCTGCGCCAGCTCGTCGAACGGGATTTCGGAGGTGGCGCCGGCCGGGCCGAGACGGTAGCGACCGGCCCCGCAGGGACGGTCTATCTCTGTCACCCCTTCCTGGTCCATTCGGCCCAGCCGCACCGCGGGATCGAACCACGCTTCCTGGCGCAGCCCCCGCTGCTGCCGTGGGAACCCCTTTCGCTCGATCGCATGGACGGCGGCTATAGCCCTGTCGAGATTGCGACCCGGCGGGCGATCGGCCTTGCCTGACATATCGGCTTTGGCCGAGATGGAGGCCCGGCAGGACCTGACATTCGCCAGGATGGCGATATAGGACCCATATGCGCTATTTCCTCGATACCGAGTTCAACGGGTTCGGCGGCGACCTGCTCAGCCTCGCGCTGGTGCCCGAGCATGGCGACCAAGACTATTATGTCGTGATCCCGCACCAGGGCACCTATCACCCCTGGGTCGAGAAGCATGTCGTCCCCTATCTGGAAACCGTCCCCCGCAACCTGCTCAACCGGCTCGACCGCGTGGCGGCGGCGCATGATGTCGCGGCCTATCTGGGCAACGATCCCGACGTGACGATCGTTGCCGACTGGCCCGAGGACATCGCCCTGTTCTGCCGCCTGCTGCTCGTCGGCGAGACCGAGATCGTCGACGTCCGCCACATGCGTTTCGAGTTCCACCGCACGCCCGGCTTCTCGACAGCGCGCAACAGCCAGGTGCCGCACAACGCGCTCCACGACGCCCGCGCGTTGCGGGACCATTTGCTGTCGCTGGAGGACTAGGGGGCGTCCCGAATAATCTGAAACCTTCGGTTCGTCCCGAGCGCAGCTCGACACGAACGGGTCTTTCAGGCTGGCCCCTGCCCCTTCTCCACCGCCGGCCGTCCGCGCGGGCGCTTCTCGGCAGGGGCGAGCTTGATACCGCGCCGTGCCAGCGCCTCGCGCAGCAGGCATTCGATCTCCGCGTTGACGCTGCGCAGGTCGGTTGCCGCCGCGCGCTCGATCGCGTCGAACAACGGCTGGTCGATGCGCAACGGATAGGCCTTCTTCGCCGGCATGGTCCCGCTTACTGGTAGAGCGTGCCGGCGTTGACGATCGGCTGGGTATCGCGCTCACCGCACAGCACTACCATCAGGTTTGACACCATCGCCGCCCGCCGCTCGTCATCCAGCTCGACGACGCCGCGCGTCGACAGCTGCTCCAGCGCCAGCTCGACCATCGACACGGCGCCGCTGACCAGCGTTTGCCGCGCCGCGACCACCGCCTCGGCCTGCTGGCGACGGAGCATCGCCCCGGCGATCTCGGGTGCATAGGCGAGATGGGTCAGACCGCATTCATCGACGGTCAGCCCGGCTACCGCGAGCCGCGCCTTGAGCTCGGTCTTGAGCGCGTCGTTCACCTCCTCATGATGGCCGCGCAGGGTGATCTCATCGGGCCCCATGTCGTCATAGGCGTAGGCCGAGCCGATGGTGCGCACCGCCGCCTCGATCTGGACGATCACGAACTCGCGATAGTCGTCGATGTCGAACAGCGCCTGGGCGGTGTCTGACACACGCCAGACGACCTGCGCCGCGATCTCGATCGGGTTGCCGCGCCGGTCGTTCACCTTCAGCGCCTCCGACACGACATTGTTGGCGCGGACCGAGATCAGCCGCCGCGACATCCAGGGCCACACCCAGCGCAGCCCGGTCGCGCGGTCGGTGCCGCGATAGGCGCCGAACAGCAGGATCGCCGCCGCCTGATTGGGTTGCAGGATGTAGAAGCCGCTGATCGAGAGGACGAAGCCGAGCACGGCGAGGACCGCGACCGGCAGCATCGACAGCGGCCCTTCGTTCGCGACCAGCCCGACGATGGTGACGATCGCGATGCCGAGCAGGACCAGCGCGACGAGCAGCATGAACCAGCCGCTGGCCGTGGCGGCAGGCCGCTCGCGGCTCGCCTTCAGTTCGACGAAAGAGGATTCGCTCATTCCACCCGCCTCCATAAATATGATATCATACTTATATCATCGGTGGCGGGCGGGCAATCGCCCCGACGAAAAAGGGCCGCCGGCTTCGTGCCGACGGCCCTTTTCCTTTGGCTGTTCCGCGTGGCGTCTTAGTTGGGGACGACCGTCACGGCGCGGCGGTTCTGCGCCCAGGCGCCTTCGTCCGAACCGGTCGCGACCGGACGTTCCTTGCCATAGCTGATCACGGAGATGCGCGAGGCCGACACGCCAGCGCTGACCAGGAAGTTCTTTGCGGCATTGGCACGCCGCTCGCCGAGGGCGAGGTTGTACTCGCGGGTGCCGCGCTCGTCGCAATGGCCCTCGACCGTCACCGAGACGTTCGGATATTTGGCCAGCCAGGCCGCCTGCCTGGTGAGGATTTCCTGGTCTTCCGCGTCGACGTCATAGGCGTCGGTCCCGAAATGGATGGTGTCGGTGCCGGCCTGCGAAAGGAAATCCGCGCGCGAGCCCGGGACCGGCCCGGTCGATGGCGGCGGCAGCGGCGCTTCCGGCGCGGGCGCCGGGGCGGTGGTGGCCGGCGGCGGCGGCAGCTCCTCCGGCTTCTTCTTGGCACAAGCGCTGATGCTCAGCGCCAGCGCCGAGACCAGCGCGATCTTCATCGTCGTACGCGCCATCATCAAATCTCCCTTCTAACTGATTACGGACCAATAACGTGTTTTATTCCCAAAGGCTCCCGGAAAACCTTCAGGGCAGCAGCGGACCCCAGGCCGGATCCGACCCGTCGAGCGGAGTCGGCACCGGCCGTTCGTTGACCCCGGTCAGGTCGACCGACCAGAGATCGGCCTTGCCCGAGCCCTGCGCCGTCCGGAAGAACATGATCACCCGGCCGTTGGGGGACCAGCTCGGTCCCTCGTCCTGCCAGCCGTTGGTGAGGATTTTCTCGCCCGAGCCGTCGATGTTCATGATACCGACGTTGAAGCCGCCGCCGATCTTGGTGAACGCGATGAGGTCGCCGCGCGGGCTCCAGGCGGCGCTGCCGTAGCGGCCCGATCCGAAGCTGATGCGGTTCTGGTTCGATCCATCGGCATTCATCACATAGAGTTGCTGCGTGCCGGAGCGGTCGCTTTCGAACACGATCTTCGATCCGTCGGGCGAATAGCTGGCGCCTGTGTCGATGCCCGGCGACGTGGTCAGCCGCTGCGGCGTCCCGCCGCCCGCGGGCACGCGATAGATATCGGTGTTGCCGCCGATCGCCATTGAGAAGACGATGTAACGGCCGTCCGGCGAGAAGCGCGGCGAGAAGGTCATGTTCGGCTGGTCGACGACGAGCCGCTGAGAGCCCGAACCGATGTCGTACACATACACCCGCGCACGGTTGTTGCTGTAGGACATATAGGTGATCGTCTGCTGGTTCGGCGCGAAGCGCGGCGTCAGCACGATCGTCTGTCCGTTGGTCAGGAAGCGATGATTGGCGCCGTCCTGGTCCATGATCGCCAGCCGCTTGATGCGATTGGTCTTGGGGCCGGTCTCGGAGACATAGACCACCCGGCTGTCGAAATAGGGGCCCTCGCCGGTCAGGCGGGTATAGACCAGATCGGCGCATTTGTGCGCGGCACGGCGCCATTGCGCCGGCTGGACGACGAAGCCCTGCCGGGTCAGCTCGGTCCGTGCGAGCACGTCGTAGAGATAGCAGCCGACCGTCAGCGAGCCGTCGCCGTTCGCCTGGACGAAGCCCTGGATAAGCGCCTGCGCGCCGCTCTGCGTCCAGAACATATAATCAGGCGCGGTCACCTGCGGATGGGTGACGGTCTGCAGCGCGCTCTTGGGCAGCGGGCTGAACAGGCCGCTGTTCTTGAGGTCGTTGGTGACGACGTCGGCGACGCGCTGGCCGAGCGCGGCGGTATCGCCGGCGGGCGTGTTGGCGACGGCCGGGGTCGGCATGCCGGGGATGGCGATCGGCATCGGCTGCGCGATGCCGCCGGTGATGTCGACTTCAAGCTGCGCCGCGGCGGGCGCGGCGAACAGAGCCAGGCTCAACAGCGACAGGGCAAGGCGAAAACGCATTCTCGTCTCCTATGCCCCGTTCCGGGATGTAGACCCGAAATCGGGGGTGCAAGTCAAATTCACGGGTTCAACTCATCTGCGCCGGACGGAACGTGAATATCAGGTCCTGCCAGGCTTCGAACAGATCGGCCGGCAGCTTGTAGGGCGCGCAGCGCTGCAGCGCGCGGGTCGCCGCCTCGTTCATCTGCCGCACATAGGGCTGGTTGGCAGGCGTGACGCCAAGGTTGCCGATCACCTCCGGTGCCGCGGCGATCGAACCATCCTTCTTCAGGCGAAGCCGGATACGGCTGACGATGCTGGCGGTGTCGGCGCCGCCGGCCGGAATGGTGTAGCAAGGCTTCACCTGGCTGGCGATCAGCGCGACCAGACCGTTCATCGCGATCGGACTGATCGCGGCGGCGCGTGGCGCGGCGGCCTTGCCGGTCGATTTCTCGACCGGGATGCCCTTCAGGAAGTCGGTGCCCAGAGAGGTCGCCTTGGGCTTCGGCTTGGCCGGAGCGGGCGTCGGCTTCTCGACCGCCTTCTCGGGCGCGGGTGCGGGCGCGGGCTTCTGCGGGACGGGCTTGGGCGCCGGCTTCGGCGTGGGCGCGGGCCTAGGCGGCGTAGGCGGCGCGGGCTCCGGCCTGGGCGGCGCGGGCGTCGGTTCGGGCGGGGTCTCCTCGGTCGGGCCGATCTCCGGCGCCTGGGCGGCCTGCGGCGGCTCCTTAGACACCTCGGGCGCGGCCGAGGTCAGGCCGGCCTTGTCGACCAGCATCACGTCCATCGGCTCGCTCAGCTTGGGCAGCTTGCGCACGCTCATCAGGTTGAGCGACAGGATCACGAGCAGGGCGACGTGCCCCGCGATCGATATCCCCAGTCCAGCGCCTTCCGCCCGGTTCATCACGGCACCGCCGGCTCGGGAACCTCGTCCCCGTCGATCCGGCCGCCGGCCGCGGCCGGCGCGGCGCCGTCCTCGCCGAGGGTCACGAGCGCGACGCGGTTGAGCCCGGCATGGTTGAGCGCCCCCATCACCGCCATCACCCGGCCATAATCGAGCGCCCGATCGGCCCGCAGGAAGATCTGCGGGCTGTCCTTGCCCTTGCCGGAGGTGCTGGCGATCTGCGCGAACTGGTCTGCCATCGCCGAGATCTGGATTTCGCGATCGTCGATGAACACCCGGCCGTCGCGATCGATCGACAGCTGGATCGGCTTCTTGTCCTGGTCCAGCGCGCCGGCCGAGCTTTCGGGCAGGTCGACGGGAACGCCGGCCAGCAGCAGCGGCGCCGTGACCATGAAGATGATCAGCAACACCAGCATCACGTCGACCAGCGGCGTCACGTTGATGTCCGCCATCGGCGCGCGGCGAGCGCCGCGGCCGGAGACGGGGCCCGAGCCCATGCCCATCAGGCGCGCTCCAGCTCGCGGCTCAGCGTCATGTGGATAGCATCGCCGAAGCGGTGGAGCTGCCCCTCGATCTTCGAGACACGGTGGAGCAGCCGGTTATAGGCGATCACCGCCGGGATCGCCGCGAACAGGCCGAGCGCGGTGGCGAACAGGGCCTCCGCGATACCAGGCGCGACGACGCCGAGCGAAGTGTTCTGGGAGGCGGCGATGTCGGTGAAGCTGCGCATGATGCCCCAGACGGTGCCGAACAGGCCGACGAAGGGCGCGACCGAGCCGACCGTCGCGAGGATGTTGAGCCGGTCAGAGAGGCGGTCGACCTCAGCTCCCGCCGCCGCCGCCATCGCATTCGCCAGGCGTGCGCGGGTTCCGTCACGATCGACCGGCTGGCCGCTGCGCACCGAGCGGCGCCATTCGGCGACCCCGGCCGAGAAGACCTTAGCAGCGGGAATGTCCTGCCGTCCGGGGCCCTCGTAGAATTTGTCGATGTCTTCCGACTTCCAGAAATCGGTCTCGAACCCCGTGCTCGCCCGGAAGGCGCGGCCCAGTGCCATGCTGCCCGAGACGATGATCGTCCAGGTCCAGATACTCGCCAGGAGCAAGCCGATCATCACCGCCTTCACGACGATGTCCGCCTGCAGGAAAAGCCCGATCGGCGACAGCGCCGATGTCGATGCGGAGACCGCCAGATCCTGCATCATCAATTCAATCCATCCCTTTCCATCGTTCGCCCCTTCAATCGCTCGAACGTCTCGATCCAGTGGCGGGGCTGCCGCTTGGGCCGGCCATCAGGACCGACAAGCGCGACCGAGACTTCGGCCTCGGTCACTGTTTCGGTCCCCCGCATGACTCTCTGATGAACGACGCACAGGGCCCCCCGCATATTCCCGACCCGGCTGACAATAATCAGCTCATCGTCGAGCCGCGCCGGCACACGGTAACGGATCGTCATGCCTGTCACGACATAATTACCCTCGCCCCGTTCCATCGTCCCGCGCTGATCGATGCCGGCAACGCGCATCATGTCACTGCGCGCCCGCTCCATGAATCGCAGGTAGCTCGCGTGATAAACGACCCCGCCGGCATCCGTATCCTCGAAATAGACGCGCAGCGCGAACAGGTGCGCGCCGTCCTCGAAGCGGCCGGAATAGGGTGTTTCATGCATGCAGAACGTTGTTTAGGCGATCGAGAGCCGAAATGAATCCCCTTTGGCGGGATTTTCTTCATTTCGACGCGCGGGAGGGTCGTCCCGGCGTCCCGCCGGTCACACCCCGTCGAACAGGCCGTCCTGTCCCGCCTCGGGCGGCGGGTTGAGACCGAGATGCTTCCAGCCGCGTCCGTTGAGGCAGCGGCCCCGCGCGGTGCGCGCGATCAGGCCGAGCTGGATCAGATAGGGCTCGATCACGTCCTCGATCGTGTCGCGCGGCTCGGAAAGCCCGGCTGCGAGCGTCTCCACGCCGACCGGGCCGCCGCGATAGATGTCCGCGATCATGTGGAGGTAGCGGCGGTCCATCGCGTCGAGGCCGAGATTGTCGACCTCGAGCCGGTTGAGCGCCTGGTCGGCGACCTTGGCGTCGACGATGTCGGCAGCCAGCACATGAGCGAAGTCGCGCACGCGGCGCAGCAGCCGTCCGGCGATCCGGGGCGTGCCCCGCGCACGCCGGGCGATCTCCATCGCTCCGTCGGAGGCGATCGGCAGGTCGAGGAGACGGGCGGCGCGGCTAACGACGCGCTCCAGTTCCTCGACCGTGTAGAACTGCAAACGGATCGGGATACCGAAGCGATCGCGCAACGGCGTGGTGATCAGGCCCTGGCGCGTCGTCGCGCCTACCAGGGTGAAGCGCGGCAGGTCGATACGCACGCTGCGCGCCGACGGCCCTTCGCCGATCATCAGGTCCAGCGCGCGATCCTCCATCGCCGGATAGAGAACCTCTTCCACCTGCGGCTGGAGACGGTGGATCTCGTCAATGAAGAGGACGTCGCCATCCTCCAGGTTGGTCAGCAGCGCCGCGAGGTCGCCGGACTTGGCGATGACGGGCCCCGAGGTGGCCCGGAACCCCGCCCCCATCTCCTTGGCGATGATCTGCGCGAGGGTCGTCTTGCCGAGCCCCGGCGGCCCGAAGAACAGCACATGGTCGAGCGCGTCGCCGCGCTGGCGTGCCGCCTCGATGAACACGCGCAGATTATCGCGCGCCGCCTGCTGCCCGACGAATTCGTCGAGCGACCGGGGCCGCAGCGCGGCGTCGACGTCCTCGGCGCGGCGGCCGGCGGACAGGAGGCGATCGGTATCGGTCATGGTCGTTGCCGTTCCCTAACCGTTCCCGGGGTCCACTGTCGAGCACCCTCGCCGGTCATTCCCGCCTCAGGGTTCGATTTCGATCGGCGCCGGCGGCAGCCCCGCCTGCCGCCGGGCATGGGCCGCGCGATAGCCGGCCTCGATATGGCGGGCGAAGGCGCTGCTGTCGAACAGCGGCGCGGTCGAACGTTGCGCGGCAAGCCTTGTGCGAACCGCGTCCAGCGCGGCGCGGTCGGTGGCGAGCATCAGGGCGAGCCGCTCATAGTCCGCCGCGCTCCCGGTCACGAGGTCAGGCAGGCCCACCGCACGCAGGAGGCTGGCACAAACCCGCGCGGCGAACCCCTCGCCGATCCGGGTCACGATCGGCAGACCGGCCCAGAGCGCGTCGCTGGCCGTGGTGTGCGCATTGCAGACGAAACTGTCGAGGAACAGGTCGGCCAGCCGCTGCCGCGCCAGGTGCTCGGCGACCGGCAGCTTGGCGGCGAACAGCAGCCGGGCGGGGTCGATACCGTGGCGGCGCGCATGGCCGCGCAGGTTCCGGGCCGCGTCGGCATCGTCGCCGAGCAGCCACAACACGCTATCCTCGACCCGGCCAAGCAACTGCATCCAGATCGCAAAAAGATCGGGCGTGATCTTGTAGCTGGCGTTGAAGCTGGCGAAGACGAAGCCCTTTTCGGGCAGGCCGACATCGGCCCTGCATAGCGGCCGGTCAGCAATCGGGCGACGGTCGTCGTTCGCCTGGTAGCTGTGGGGGAGCCAGATCGGCGCCTCGCTGTAATGGGCGAGATGATCCGGCGGGATGACGGTGCGGTCGGCGACGATATAGTCGATGAAGGGCGCGCCCATCGTCCCCGGATAGCCGAGATAGGCGATCTGCACGGGCGCGGCACGCCAGGCGAACAGGCCCGAACGGGTGTCCGCGGTATAGCCCTTGAGGTCGACCGCCACGTCGATGCCGAGCCGCCGGGCCAGCAGGGCGATCGCGCGGTCGTCGAAGGCCCTGACATCGTGGAAATGGTCCACAGCAGCAACCAGCCGCCGCCGCATCGGGTCGTCCGATGCCGGCCCGTAGGAGAAGGCATGGACCTCGAAGCCTGCGCGATCGTGCACCTCGAACAGCCGCGCCATCAGATGCATCGTCGCATGGTCGTGGAAATCGGCCGAGAAATAGCCGATCCGCAGTCGCTCGCCTGGAGCCAGCGCCCGCGCAGGCATCGCGCCCTCCCCGGCAGCGCGGGGAAAGGTCGCGGCGGCGTTGCGGCCGGCGCGGAGACGATGTCGTGCCGGGGAATCGTCAAGCGCCAGCATCATGAACGGCGGAACCGCCGCCGCCTTCGTGCCTAGCTCGGGCAGTTGCCGGACGTCCTCCGACATTGCATCCCAGTCGCAGATACGAGCGCGCAGATAGGCGCGCCGGACGCGGGCGGCTTCATGGCCGGGCTGGCGGGCAAGCGCCTCGCCGAACGCCGCGATCGCCTCGGGAAACCGGCCGAGCAGCCGCAACGCCATTCCCATGTTGTTGTGCGTCCTCGCCATATCGGGGGCGAGGTCTATCGCGCGGCGATAACAGGCCAGGGCATCCTCCGCCCGGTCGAGCGCCACCAGCGCATCACCGCGGCGGGCGTGTGCCGCCGCATAGTCAGGCCGCAACGCGATGGCGGCATCGAAACGGCCCAGCGCGTCGCCGTGGCGGCCGATATCGTAGAGGACGTTGCCGAGGTTGAAATGCGCCTGGGCAAGGTGGGGATCGATCTCGATGGCGCGCTCGAAGCTGCGGATAGCCGCATCGCGCCGCCCGAGATCACGCAGGCTGTTGCCGAGGTTGACATGGCCGGCGGCATCGTCGGGCTCGATCATGGTGATCCGCGCGAACAGCGCCGCGGCCGCGGCCGGCTCCCCGAGCCGGGCATGGGCGATACCCAGCATCTGGAGCAGCGGTACCGCCTGCGGGAAGCGTTCCAGCAGCGGCAGCCCGCGGTCGAGCAGCGCACGCATCTCGCCGCGCCGCTCGATCGCGCGCAACGCATTCATCTCATCCGCGGGCGGCGGCGCCGTGGTCGACGATCCGGTCACCGATCCGGCTATTTCGCGGCCTTGCGCAGCGCGAGACGAACGACCGCATCGAGCGTGGCGCCGTCGCCCAGTTCCTCGATCGCGGCACCAACCGCAGCGCTCGCCTCGGCGGGCTTGAAGCCGAGATTGGCGAGCGCCGACAGCGCGTCGGTCGAGACGCCGCCCTTCGCGGCGGGCGCGGCGCCGAGGCCGGGACCGAGCGCGACGCCGCCCATCTTGTCCTTCAACTCGTTGACGATGCGCATGGCGAGCTTGGGGCCGACGCCATTGGCGCGGGCGATCATCGCCTTGTCGCCGCCCGCCACCGCGCGCGACAGCTCGCCCGCGTCAAGCACCGAGAGGATCGCGAGCGCGACCCGGCCGCCCACCCCCTGCACGCTGGTCAGGAGACGGAAAGAATCGCGCTCCCCGGCCGATCCGAAGCCGTAGAGGGTGATCGCATCCTCGCGCACCTGCATCTCGGTGAACAGCAGCACGTCGCCGCCCACTTCGCCGATCGTCGACAGGGTTCGACCCGAGCACCAGACGAGATAGCCGACCCCGCCGACGTCGAGAACCGCATGGTCGGCGCCGGTCTCCGCCAGGACGCCCCGCAGCCGCGCAATCATGCGACCACCCGGCGCATCGCGCGTGCGCTGGCGAGGTGGTGGGCATGGGTGACTGCCACCGCCAGCGCGTCCGCCGCGTCGGGGCCCGACAGCTTCGCGCCGGGAAGGAGAACCTTGACCATCGCCTGCACCTGCCTCTTCTCCGCGCCGCCCGTACCGACCACGGCCTTCTTGACGATCGAGGGATGATATTCGCCGACGCTCACCTCGGCGAGCGCGGCAGCGAGCAGCACGACGCCGCGCGCCTGACCAAGCTTGAGGGTCGACTGCGCGTTGGAGTTGCCGAGCACCTCCTCGACCGCCGCCCCCTCGGGCCGGTAGGTCCGGATGATCTCCGCCAGCGCGCTGTGGAGCAGGTAGAGCCGGCGCGACAATTCCATCGAGGGCTCGGTCCTGATCTGGCCGTTGGCGACATGGCTCAGCCGGTTGCCATCCGCGGCGATCACACCCCAGCCGGTCGTACCAAGCCCCGGATCGAAGCCGATCAGGATCATGGGAGAAGGGACACCATGTTCATCACATGTTCCCTTTCGCCCAGACGTGGGCCTTTGTGAAGTGAAAAGCGGCGATGCTGGCGCCCCTCGCCAGGCATCAACCGGGAGCCCCGCCCCTGGGGAACTACCCCAGCTTCGCCATCACCTCTTCGGGAACGTCGTAATTGCCCCAGACAGTCTGGACGTCGTCGTCGTCGTCGAGCGCGTCGATCAGCTTGAGGAGCTTGGCAGCGTCGTCCTCGCCGACCGTCACCTGGGTCTGCGGGCGCCAGGCCAGCTTGGCGCCATCGGGCTCGCCCAGCACCGGCTCGAGCGCCTTGGCGACCTCGTGCAGCGCGTCCTGCGCGGTCCAGATCTCATGGCCGTCCTCGGACGAGCTGACGTCGTCGGCGCCGGCCTCCAGCGCGGCCTCGAACACCTTCTCCGCATCACCCGCCGCGACGCCGTAGCTGATCAGGCCAAGCCGGTCGAAGCCGTGGCTGACCGATCCGCCCGCGCCGAGATTGCCACCGTTCTTGGAGACGATCGTGCGGACGTTGGTGGCGGTGCGGTTGCGGTTGTCGGTGAGCGCCTCGATGATCAGCGCAACGCCACCGGGGCCGAAGCCCTCATAGCGGATCTCTTCATAATTCGCGCCGTCGCCGCCCGCAGCCTTGTTGATCGAGCGCTCGATATTGTCCTTTGGCAGGCCTTCCTTGCGCGCGGTGATCACCGCCTGCCGCAGGCGCGCGTTCATCGCCGGATCGGGCAGACCCATGCGCGCCGCGACGGTGATCTCGCGGCTGAGCTTGGAGAAGAGCGCCGAGCGCTTCTTGTCCTGCGCACCCTTGCGGTGCATGATGTTCTTGAATTTGCTATGACCGGCCATTGCCGTCCCGTCCCGAGCTATCGTTGAGTGGCGCGCTCTCTAGCGCCCGGCGCGGGGTGAAGTCGAGTCCCTCTCAAAGGCGTCATCCCGGCCTCCGCCGGGATGACGGATCAGGCTCAATCCACGAATAGCAGCGCGGGCGTCTCGAGCAGCCGCTTGAGCGCCTGGACGAAGCTGGCGGCGTCCCAGCCGTCGACGACGCGGTGGTCGCAGGAGATCGACAGGTTCATCAGCTTGGCGGCGACGACCTGGCCGTCGCGGAACACCGGGCGCTCGACCACCTTGTTGGGGCCGATGATCGCGACCTCTGGCCGGTTGATCACCGGCGTCGTCGCGATGCCGCCGAGCGGGCCGAGCGAGGTGATGGTGAGCGTCGATCCCGACAGCTCGTCCGACTTCGCCTTGCCGCTGCGCGCCGCGTCCGCGAGGCGGACGATCTCGCTCGCCAGCTGCCAGACGTTGCGGCCCTCGGCGTTGCGGATCACGGGCACCATCAGCCCGGCGTCGGTCTGCGTCGCCATGCCGAGGTGGACCGCGCCGGAACGGGTGACGATCCCCGCCTCGTCGTCGTAACGCGCGTTGATCATCGGGAAATCGGGCAACGTCTTGCAGATCGCCGTGATCAGCAACGGCAGCATGGTGAGCTTGGGCTTCGCCCCGCGCGTCGCGTTGAGATCGGCGCGCAGTTCCTCCAGCTTGGTGACGTCGATCTCCTCGACATAGGTGAAGTGCGGGATGTGCCGCTTGGCCGCCTGCATGTTCTCGGCGATGCGGCGGCGCAGGCCGATTACCTTGATCTGCTCGTCGGCGCGCGCGCCGCCCGCGGGGCGATAGCCGCCGCCGGCATTATAGGCGAGGAAGGCGTCGAGATCGGCGTGACGGACGCGGCCGTCTTCGGCGGCCTTGACGTCGGCGAGGTCGATGCCG
This sequence comes from Sphingomonas sp. Y57, assembly GCF_001015195.1. Classification (GTDB taxonomy): domain Bacteria; phylum Pseudomonadota; class Alphaproteobacteria; order Sphingomonadales; family Sphingomonadaceae; genus Rhizorhabdus. Next base: position 27,176 of record NZ_LDES01000075.1, read on the forward strand.
AGGTCCCTGGCGCGCTGGCGGACGGCCGGCGAGGCGAGGACGCGACGCTTCTCATGAACGCCGTTCGTGTCGAGTGAAGTCGAGACACGCTGCTCCTCGACGACGTCCCTCGACTTCGCTCGGGACGAACGGTCTTCCTCGACGGGTTCGGGTACCGGATCGGGCTTCACGACCTGGGCCGCCTCGTTCGGCGCGATCTCAACCGCCGGTGTCGGCTCCGCTTCAGCCTCGACCGCGCCGTCGCCCTCGACCTCGAACACGGCAAGGATCGACCCGATCGCGACCTGCTCGCCGACCTCGCCCGCGAGCTTCACCACCTTGCCGGCGACGGGTGCGGTCATCTCGACCGTGGCCTTGTCGGTCATCAGGTCGGCGAGGGGCGCGTCCTCCTGGACCATGTCGCCGGGTGCGACGTGCCAGGCGACGATCTCGGCCTCGGCAATGCCCTCGCCGATGTCGGGAAGCTTGAAACTATAGGTGCCCATCTCGAATCAATCCTGCATCACGCGCTTGAACGCTTCGGTCAACCGCACCGGGCCGGGGAAATAGGCCCATTCGAAGCTGTGGGGATATGGCGTGTCCCATCCGGTCACGCGCTGCACCGGTGCCTCGAGCCAGTGGAAGCAATGCTCCTGCACCAGCGCCGACAGCTCGGCGCCGAAGCCACTGGTCTTGGTCGCTTCGTGGACGACCATGCAGCGCCCGGTCTTCCTCACCGATGCGACGACCGTCTCGATGTCGAGCGGCACCAGCGTGCGCAGGTCGATCAGCTCGGCGTCGACGCCGGTCTCCTGGATCACGCTGTGCGCGACGTGGACCATCGTGCCATAGGCGAGGACGGTGACGTCGTTGCCTTCGCGCACGACCCGCGCCTTGCCGAGCGGCACCGTGTAATAGTCCTCCGGCACGGCGCTCTCGGCGAACCGGCTCCACGGCTGCACCGGGCGGTCATAATGGCCGTCGAACGGGCCATTATAGATTCGCTTCGGCTCGAAGAAGATCACCGGATCATTGTCCTCGATCGCGGCGATCAGCAGCCCCTTGGCATCATAGGGATTGGACGGGATCACCGTCTTGAGCCCCGCGACATGGGTGAAGATGCCCTCGGGGCTCTGGCTATGCGTCTGTCCCCCGAAGATGCCGCCGCCGAACGGCGTCCGCACCGTGATCGGCGCGTTGAACTCGCCGCCGGACCGATAGCGCAGCCGTGCCGCTTCGGACACAAGCTGATCGAGCGCCGGATAGATATAGTCGGCAAACTGTATCTCGGGCACCGGGCGCAGCCCGTAGGTCGCCATGCCGACGGCGACGCCGATGATGCCGCATTCGCTGATCGGCGTGTCGAAGACGCGGGTCTTTCCGTATTTCTTCTGCAGCCCCTCGGTCGCCTTGAAGACGCCGCCGAAATAGCCGACGTCCTCGCCCAGCACGACGATCGCCCCGTCGCGGCCCATCGCGACGTCGATCGCCGAGTTGATCGCCTGGATCATGTTCATCGTGCGGGTTCCGCCCGCGGCCGCGGTTCCGTCGCTCATATTCCCGCCGCCCTGCGCTCTTCGTGCATCTGGGCCGACTGCTCCTTCAGGTGCCACGGCATTTCCTCGAACACGTCCTCGAACATCGAATCGAAGGACTGCTTGAGGCCGTCCTGCAGGATGCCGTCCTTCTCGGCCTCCTTCTGCGCGGCCTTGACCAGTTCGGCGACCTCGAGGTCCATCGCCGCATGGCGCTCCTCGTCCCAGATGCCGAGGCCGATGACGTGCCTCTTGAGTCGTACGATCGGATCGCCGAGCGGCCATTTGCCGCCCTCTTCGGCCGATCGGTACTTGCTCGGGTCGTCCGAGGTCGAATGCCCCTCGGCGCGATAGGTGAAGTGCTCGATCAGGGTCGGCCCATGATTGTTGCGCGCCCGGTCTGCCGCCCATTGCGTCGCCGCATAGACGGCGAGCGCGTCGTTGCCGTCGACGCGCAGGCCCGCGATGCCGTAGCCGATCGCACGCGCCGCGAAGGTCGTCGCCTCGGCCCCCGCGAAACCCGAGAAGGACGAGATCGCCCACTGGTTGTTGATGACGTTGAGGATGACCGGCGCACGATAGACGGCCGCGAAGGTCAACGCGGAGTGGAAGTCGCCCTCGGCGGTCGATCCCTCCCCGCACCACGCCGCGGCGATCCGCGTGTCGCCGCGCGCCGCGCTCGCCATCGCCCAGCCCACCGCCTGCGGATACTGCGTGGTAAGATTGCCCGAGATCGAGAAGAAATTGGCCTCGCGCACCGAATACATGATCGGCATCTGACGGCCCTTCAGCCGGTCGGCGCGATTCGAATAAATCTGGTTGATCATGTCGACGATCGGCCAGTCGCGCGCGATCAGCAGGCCCTGCTGCCGATAGCTCGGGAAGCACATGTCGTCATAGTCCAGCGCATGGGCCGCGCCGACCGAGGTAGCCTCCTCGCCCGTGCACTTCATGTAGAAGCTGGTCTTTCCCTGGCGCTGTGCGCGATAGAGCCGCTCGTCGAAGGCGCGGGTCAGCGCCATGCTGCGCAACATCTTGAGCAGCGTCTCGGGCGCCAGGCGCGGATCCCACGGCCCTTGCGCCCGCCCTTCGTCGTCGAGCACGCGGACCATCGCATAGGCCATGTCGCGGATGTCGGCGGGGCTGGTGTCGATCGGCGGCCGGCGCACGGCCCCCGCGGCGGGCATGTCGAAGTCGGCGAAGTCGACCGTGTCGCCCGGCCGGAACGGCGGCTCGGGCACATGAAGCGACAGCGGCGGCAGGTTACGGCCCGTCATGCGCAGCTCATCCTCGTACCTATTCGGTCAGCACTGCTGACCCTTATTCCACCTATAGCCCCTTGGAATAATATTACAACAGCCATTCATAAAATTACAACGGCTCGCAGACTCGCCGGAAAGCGATCCTTTTACCGCCATTCCCATCGTCACGGAACGAAGGAGACGAAGAAAAGGGAGATCCCGGCTTTCGCTGGGATGACCTGGAGCGGTTCACGAGTCGGCAGATATTTCATCCGCCTGGAGCCAGTTTCAGATTGATCGAGACTGTCCGCTCGGGACGAACGGTCCAAGCTTACTGAAATTGACTTTAGAAATCGCTCTCGGGTGGACCGGCCTCGTCAGCCGCGGATCGGCAGGCGGCAGATCGCCTCCAACCCGCCACCGGGCCGATTCGCGAGGATCAGGCTGCCGCCATGTTCCTGCGCGATGGCGCGCGCGATGCTGAGGCCCAGGCCGATGCCCCCGGTCGCACGGTTGCGTGACGGCTCGCCGCGCTCGAACGGCTGGAACATTGCTTCCAGCGCCTTGTCGGGAAGACCCGGCCCGCGATCGGCGATCCGGACCTCCGCCTCGCCGCCGATCCGGACGACGCCGATCTCGACGCCGCCGCCATAGGCGACACCGTTGTCGATCAGGTTCTGGAACAGGCGCTTCAGCGCCATCGGGTCGCCCTCGACCACGGCCGGCTCGATCCGGCCCGGCGTCACCGGGCGGCCGATCTCGCGCTCGTCCGTTGTAAGGTCGGCGAGCAGACGGTCGATCGCGACCGGCTCGACGATGTGGATGTTGCCGGTGTCACGAACGAAGGAGATGGTCGCGGCGATCATCGCCCGCATCTGTTCGATATCGGCCTGAACCTTCTCCCGCATTTCGTCGGGTGCGCCCTCGATGCGGAAGGCGATCCGCGCCAGCGGGGTGCGCAGGTCGTGCGCGATCGCACCGATCATGTTGGTCCGCTCGGTCAGATAGGCGGACAGCCGCTGCTGCATGCGGTTGAGCGCATGGGCCGTAACGCGCAGTTCGGTCGGCCCCTCCTCGACGATCAGCGGTGCCTGCGGATTGGCGCCCATCCGATCGGCGGCATCCGCGATGCGGCGGATCGGCTTGGCGAGCGCGCGCGCGAAGAACCATGCGAAGGGGATGACGGCAAGCAGGCTGAGTCCGAACAGCATCAATATCCGCTGCTGCCACGAGGCCAGCCAGGCGCGCGGCGGCGTCCGTACCACTCGCCAGCCGTCATCGGTACGCAGCCCCGCGACCACGGTGTCGAAGAACAGCGGCTCGCCGCGGCGGACGATCACCCGGCGGTCGCCACGGCGGCCGAACGGCATGTTGCTGCGCTGGTCGGGCTCGAAGAACAGCCGGACATCCTCGATCGGGACCCCGATCCGGTGGGCAAGCCGGGCCGTGAATATATCGGAGCTGACCATGTCCGGATCGGGCAGCGGCGGCGTCGACCGCTGCACCGCGCCAAGCCGCCGCTCGCGATCGTCAGCGTCCGTGCGGTCGGACGCGGCGGGGGAAAGGTCGACGGGACCGGCCCGGTCGCGGGGGACGACCATCACCCGCCAGCGGCGCTCGCGCGGGATCTTGCGGCCGGCCAGCGCCTCGGCGATGTCGGACAGGCTGTTGAAGTCGGGACGTGGCGGCGGGGACCAGACGAACAGTGCGACGGTGACGACGAACACGACGGCGACACTGGCGAGCAGCAGCAGCAGCGTCTGCCAGAAGATCGACAGGCCGCCGCCGCGCAGCTGCGTCATTCGCCTTCGACCTTCAGCGTGAACATATAGCCTTCGTTGCGGATCGTCCGGATCGGATCGTCGGGGCCGAGCTTCTTGCGCAGCCGGCTGATCGTCACGTCGATCGCGCGATCGAACACGTCGCTGTCGATGCCCTTGCCCGCCTCGATCAGCTGGTCGCGGCTCAGCACGCGCTGCGGCCTGTCCAGAAAGGCGGCAAGCACGCGGAACTCGGCGTCGGTCAGCGGCGCAGCCGGCGCATCGAGCCGCCGCACCTCGCGCTGGACGATGTCGAGCGTCCAGGAGCCGAAACGGCGGACCGCCCCGCCCGTGCCGGCGGCGGCGGCTTCCTCTCCCCGGCGGCGCAGCACCGCGCGGATGCGGGCCAGCAATTCGCGCGGGTTGCACGGCTTGGGCAGATAATCGTCGGCGCCGACCTCCAACCCGATGATCCGGTCGGTATCCTCGCCCATCGCCGACAGCATGATCACGGCGGGGCCGCCGGGCTTGCGCACCCGGCGCAGGATCGACAGCCCGTCCTCGCCCGGCATCATCAGGTCGAGGACGATCAGGTCGGGCCGCTCGACGGCGATGCGAGCGTCCATCTCGGCACCGTCGGCGGCGCTCTCGACGCGCAGGCCGTTGGCGCGCAGGAAATCCGTGATCAGCGTGCGCAGGTCGCCATCGTCGTCAACCACGAGGATCAGCGGGTTGCTGCCGTTCACCGCCGCTTCTCCTTCGCCTTCTCCTTGATCCGTTCGAGGCAGGCCGCGTTCGCGGCGACCTGTGCCGGCGTCCTGGGCAGCTGGGCAAAGCCCAGCGCCTTGGTCTGCTGCGGGTCGAGATCGGCAAAGCGGCCGGCGGCGGCGGCGCGGAATTCCTGCGCGGTAATCGCGCGGTTGAGGTCGCTGTCGGCGGCGGCCACCGGATTGGGGATGTTGAGGAAGGCGTAGCGCCCCGCCCCGATGGCGCCGTCATAACCTGCGGCCACCGGCCTGCCACGCCGTTTCGCCGGACGCGGACGATCGCGCTCGTCGTCCTTCGCGCCGCCATCGGCCGGGCGCTCCGGCCGCCGCTGGTAGAGGCGGATCTCGGGGGCGACGTCCTGCTCATAGGCGCTGACCTCGTCAGGCAGCAGCTCGCCGCTCTTGTCCTTGTCGAGCGTGGCGAAGAAGCGGTCCCCGTCGACCATCAGTTCGCCCACCGTCAGCAGCCCGTCGCCGTTGCGGTCGGCCTGGTCGAACCAGCGCCGGACCGGATCGTCGCCTTCACCCTTCGGCCGGAACGGCTCCCCCATCGGTGATATGAACAGCACCGGCCGCACCGGCTCGGGGCAGACCGGCGGCGGGCCGTCGCGCCGGGCAACGGCGGGCGATGCGAGCAGCAAGGCGAGGAGGAAGGCCTGTCTCATTCGTGCCGCAGAGCCTCGATCGGGTTGAGCGAGGCCGCGCGCCGCGCCGGGAAATAGCCGAACACCACGCCGATCAGCGCCGAGAAGATGAAAGCGATCAGGTTGATCTGCGGATCGAAGATGAACGGCACCTTCAACACCGGCGCGAGGATCAGGGTGGAGACCAGCGCCAGGAACAGGCCGAGCAGCCCGCCCAGGCAGGCGAGCGTGACCGCCTCGACCAGGAATTGCAGCAGCACCTCGCGCGCGACCGCGCCGATCGCCAGGCGGATGCCGATCTCGCGGGTCCGTTCGGTCACCGAGACGAGCATGATGTTCATGATGCCGATACCCCCGACAAGCAGGCTGACCGCCGCCACCGCGCCCAGCAGCGAGGTGAGGATCTGGGTGGTGCCCGACAGCGTGTCGGATATCTGCTTGGTGTCGAAGATGTTGAAATCGTCCTCGGCCCCGTCGGTCAGGTGGCGGCGTTCGCGCAGCAGGTCGCGCAGCGACGCCTGCACCCGCTGGCTGTCATAGTCGGCATCGACGGATACCATCATCATGCGGACGTCGCGATTGCCGGTCATCCGCCGCTGCACCGCCTTGTAGGGCATCAGCACGATGTCGTCCTGATCGTTGCCGAAGCCGCCCTGGCCCTTGGGCGCCAGCGCGCCGATGATCTCGCACGAGATGTTCTTGATGCGGAACCGCTTGCCGACCGGGTCGGTGCCACGGAACAGCCGGTTGCGGACGGTGTTGCCGACGATGCACACCGCCTTGCCCGCCTGTTCCTCCGCCGGCGAGAATATCCGCCCGCTGGTGAAGGTCCAGGGCTGGGCGGTGAAATATTCGCGATTGGTGCCGTTCACGGTCGTCGACCAGTTGGCCGCGTTATAGACGGCGGTGCCGGTCGACTGGACGAGCGGCGCGACCGCCTGCACGCCGACGATCTGGGTGCGGATCGCGTCCAGGTCCTCGATCTTGAAGTCCGGCGGCTGCGGCCCGCCACCGCCGCGCCCGAAGCCCTGGCCTGGCCGGACCTGGAGGACGTTGGCGCCCAGGCTGGAGATCTGCTGCTTGACGGCCGCGGTCGCGCCCTGGCCGAGCGTAACCATCGTCACCACCGCCCAGACGCCGATGACGATGCCGAGGATGGTGAGGAATGACCGCAGCAGGTGCCGCCGGATCTCGCGCACCGCGAGGAGGAAGGTGGTGCCCCACATCAGGCCTTGGCCCCCGCCCCTTCGGTCACTTCGAACCGCTCCACCAGCCCGTCGCGGAAATGGACGATGGTGTGCGCATAGGCGGCCATCTCGGGCTCGTGCGTCACCATCAGCACGGTTATCCCGCTGTTTCGGTTGAGGTCGGTCAGAAGCTCCATGATCTCGATCGAGCGTTCGGTATCGAGGTTGCCCGTCGGCTCGTCGGCGAGCAGCACGTCGGGATGGGTGACGATCGCCCGCGCGATTGCGACGCGCTGCTGCTGGCCGCCCGACAGCTCGGCGGGGGTATGGTCCCACCAGTCGGCCAGGCCGACCTTGTCGAGCGCCGCCATGGCGGCCGCACGGCGCGCCGCCTTCTCCTCCCCGCGATAGACGAGCGGCAGCTCGACATTCTCGAGAGCGGAGGTGCGCGCGAGCAGGTTGAAGCCCTGGAAGACGAAACCGAGATAGCGGCGGCGGAGCAGCGCGCGCTGATCGCGTTCGAGCTTCTCGACGTGATAGCCGCGGAACAGGAATTCCCCCGCGGTCGGCACATCGAGGCAGCCGAGGATGTTCATCGTGGTCGACTTGCCCGATCCGGATGGCCCCATCACCGCGACGAAATCGCCCCGCGCGATATCAAGGTCGACGCCCTTGAGCGCGGCGAAGGCGGTCGGCCCTTCGCCGAACACCTTGGTGACGCCGCGGAGCTGGATCAGCAGCTCGCCGGAGGCGACCTCATTGGCCATTGCGCCGCTGCCCGCTTCCGCCCTGGCCGCTTCCACCCTGGCCGCGGCCGGAACCGCCGCTGCCGGCCGCATATTGGCCGATCACGACCTGCATGCCCTCGGTCAGCTTGCCGCCGATCACCTCGGCCTGGCTGCCATTGCTCTCTCCTACGGTGATCTCGACCGGCTGCGGCTGGCTGCCCGAATCGGCGACGACGTAGACGGTCTGCTTGCTGCCGCGGCCGATCGCCGCCTCGCGCTCGCCCGAACCGCCGCGACGGCGGACGCGGGGAGCGAGCACGCTGGTGATGCCGCCCCCGCCGCTGGCCGCCGCCTGCCGATCGGGCGTGAAGCGCAGCGCCGCTGCCGGGACCAGCAGGACGTTCTTCTTCTGGGTGGTGATGATGTCGGCCGTCGCGGTCATGCCGGGGCGGAGCAAACCATCGCCATTGGCCACGGTCAGCCGCGCGGTGTAGGCGACGACCCCGCTGGTGGTGGCGCTGGCGGTGCTGCCCGACGACGCGCTCGACGTACCGGTGCCGGTCGCGTTGGCGCCGACATCGACCCGCTCGATCGTCGCCGGAAAGGTCCGGCCCGGAAAGGCATCGACGGTGAAGGTCGCCTTCTGGCCCTTCTGCACCTGCCCGACATCGGCCTCGTCCACCTTCACTTCGAGCCGCATCTGGCGGAGGTCCTCGGCGATGGTGAACAGGACCGGCGCATTGAACGAGGCGGCGACGGTCTGCCCGGGCTCGATCGAGCGCGACAGCACCTGACCGTTGACGGGCGAACGAATGAACGCCTTGGACAGCGCCGTCTGAGCGGAGGAGAGGGTCGCCTGCGCCTGATCGACCGCGGCCTTCGCCGTCGAGACGCCGGCTGCCGCGCGGGCCGCATCGCCCCGCGCGACGTCGAGTTCGGTCGCCGACGGCACCTTGCCGCCGGACAGTCGCCAGACCTGTTCCTGTCGCCGCAGCGTCGCCCGCGCCTGCTGCGCCGTCGCTTCCGCCTGCTCGACCCCGGCCCGGGCCGATGCGAGCCCGGCTTCGGCCTGGTTGACCTCGTCCTGGAGCCGCGAGGTATCGAGCTTGGCGAGAAGCTGCCCCTTCTTCACGCGGTCATTGTTGTCGACATAGACCTCGACGATGATGCCGGACTGCTCGGAACCCACCTCGACCTGGTTGGTCGGCGCGAGGTTGCCGGTCGCCGAGACGACGACGGTCAGGTCGCCGCGCTCGACCGGGCGGGTCGCATAGGCGGCCTTGTCGTCGCCGCCGAAGATCAGGCGCCACAGGATGACCAGCACGACGAGGATGGCGAGGCCGATGCCGATCCGCCGGAACAGTACCGCGCGCGCGGAGGTCGGCTCGACGCCGAGGAACTCGTCCAGATCCTGCTGGGGCTGCTTGTCGGGATCGGTCATCAGGGTCTCGTTTCGGCAGGGGCGGGCCGCTGGCCGCCTTCATAGGGTCCGGGGGCCGGGATCGGCGCGGTCTGCCAGCCGCCGCCCAGCGCCTTGTAGAGCTGGATGGTCGCGCTCGCCCGAGCGGCGCGCGCAGTGGCGGCCGAATCCTGGCTGGCCAGGCGGGTGCGCTGGCTGTCGAGCAGCGACTGGAAGTCGACGAGGCCCGACCGATACTGGAGCTGCGCATAGCGCGCGGAATTATTGGCCGCCTCGTAGCTGACGGCGAGGTCGGCCTCGCGCCGTTCCGCCACCTCGCGTCCCTTCAGCGCATTCTCGACTTCTTCGAGCGCGGTCAGCACCGCCTGACGATAGGAGTCGTAGGCCGCGTCGGTTGCCGCACGCTGGCCGAGGATCGCCGCGCGAATCTGGCCGCCTTGGAAGATCGGCGCGGTGATCCCCGCGACGAGGTTGCCGATGCCGTCGCTGATGACGTTGCCGATCGAGGTCGACGAGCCCGAGAAAGCCCCCGAGAGCCGCAGCGCCGGATAGAGCTGCGCCGTCTGCACACCGATCCGCGCGCTTTCGGCAGCGAGGGCGCGCTCGGCGCTGGCGACGTCGGGGCGGCGTTCGATCACCTGCGCCGGGATCGACGCATCGACGCCGGGAGCGAGCGGGATGGAGGCGGGGGGATCGATCAACGCCGTGATGGCGCCCGGCGCCTCGCCCAGCAGCACCGCTATGCGGTTGGTGGCAGTCGCATAGTCGTTCTCGATCGTAGGGATCGAGGCCGCGGTCTGGGCGCGGAGCTGGCGCGCCTGTTCATAGTCCAGGCTCGAGACCAGGCCTGCCTGGCGCCGCCAGCCCACCAGTTCGAAAATCTCGTCCTGTGCGGCCAGATTCTCACGCGCGATCCTCAGGCGGATTTGCGCGAGCCGCGCCTGGACATAGTTGAGCCCCACTTCGGAGGCGATGCTCGCCTGGGTGAAACGCAGGTCGGCCGCCCGCGCTTCCGCGGTGGCGCGCGCGGCCTCGACCGACCGGCGAATGCCGCCGAACAGGTCTGCTTCCCACGCAACGTCGAATCCGCCGCGATAGACAGTAGTGTCGCCGCCGGTGCCGATCGTCTGGCCGGTCGAGGGGTCGATGATCGTACGGCTGTCGGCGCCGACGCTGCGCGCGACCGAGCCGCTCACCCCCGCGGTCGGCAGCGCCTGCCCCTGGGTACCGCGCAGCGTCGCGCGCGCCTGGCGCAACCGCGCCGCGGCGGCGCTGACATCGAGGTTGCCCGCAAAGGCCCGGTCGATCAGCTGGGTCAGGACCGGGTCCTCGAAGCTGTCCCACCAACGGGCGAGATCGACCATGTCCTGTTCCGCCGCGATCGTTGACGACGCCTGGAACTGATCGGGGATCTTCAGGTCGGATACCGACGGCGGCCGGTAGTCCGGCCCTGCATTGCAGGCGGACAGCAGCAGCAGGCCCAGCCCGAAGGCGGGACGCACGGCGTTCGCAAGGCGTTCGTCCATCCTCATGCCGGCTCTGTTAGCGCCCTTTCATGTCCGGGGATTTCATCGCTGAAACGCGTATGTCGCGTCGCACATAATCCGCGTCATCGGCTGATCGCAACAAGGACGAACGCGACAGGGTCCCCTTTCGACACCGTCCACCGCGCGGTTGGCGGCGATGGCCCTTATGCAAAACCCCTTCCCGCCGAGGCGGGAAGGGGGTCGGAAGCCTTCCGGCGCGTGCCGGGCGACGACCGGATGGGATCAATCGAGCCCGGCGAAGGTGGAGGCCTGTTGCCCCACCAGCGTCACCTCGACGCGACGGTTCTGCTGCCGGCCGGCCGCATTCGCGTTGTCGGCGACAGGTTGCGTCTCGCCATGGCCGACCGCGGTAATCCGCTCCGGCCCGACGCCGAGGCCGGCGAGCGCGTTGCGCACCGACTGGGCGCGTGCCTCGGAAAGCTGCTGGTTGTAGCCATCGGACCCCTGCGAATCGGTATGGCCGTCGATGCGGACCTTCACATCCTTGTTGGCCTGCAGATATTGGGCGAGCGGCCGCAGACGCTGCGCCGCACCGGGCTTGAGATCGGCCTTGCCGGTCTCGAACACCACGTCTTGGAGGACCAGCGTCGCGCCAAGCTGGGTCTGCCGCAGCTGATAGTCGCGCATCTCGGCTTTCAGCCGGGCGGCTTCGGCCTGCGCCGCGGCGGCATCGGCCTGGGCGCTGGCCGCCGCTGCCTGGGCATCGGCGAGCTGGGCGTTGCTACGCGACGCGGCGTCGGCCTTCGCCTGCTCCACGTCCTTCTTGAGCGTCGCCACCTTGGCGCGGGTGCGGGCGGTCTCGATCAGTGCGTCGATCTCACCCGCGACGGCCTCAGCCTGGCCGGCCTTGTCGTTGTCGAGCTTCTTGTCGAGCTTCGCGATCCGGTCCGCCGCGCGGTCCAGATAGACCGCACCATATTCGGCGACGCCGGGCTCGGCGCGGGCGACAGCGATCTTCTCGCGATATTGGTCGGTGATCAGCTTGTCGGTCTTGTCGGCCATCGCCGGAGTGGCGAGACCGGCCAGCGCAGTGGCGCCGGCGAGGGTGAGCATGAGCTTGTTCATTGCTTCTCTCCTGTCCGGGGCCTCAGTTCGACGCGATCTTGGAACGCTCGGCTTCGAGCGCCCGCGCCTCGGCGGTGGCGGTAGCGAGATCGGCCAGCGCCTCGGCCTGGCGGGCAAGCGCGAGAGCGAAGCGATCCTCGTCATCGCGGAACTTGGCATTGGCTTGTTCCAAGGTCGTCCGGCTGCGGTTCAGCACATCGCCGGCGTTGCCGCCGACGCCGGCCTTCTCCGCCGAATCGAGCTTCGCCTTGGCCGCCGCGATGGCGACGCGGGCATCGTCCTCATCCCCGGCCAGCGCCACGCCGGGCGCAACCGCGGACGTCAGTCCCGCTACGGCGAGACCGATCACAACCATCTTCCTCATCGTACACTACTCCGTACTGGATACGCCTCGCGCTCCAACGGGGAGCATGTCGTTTCGGTTCCGCGGCGGCGGCCGGCGAACGATTGTGGAAACCGCCGAAAAGGCCTATCCTGCGGGCCTGGTCGGAGATGCCGATGGAGAGGAAGCTTCCTGTTATCAAAGGCCTGGCCGCCTTCTGCGCCGCCAGCCTGATCGCCGCGACGGGCAGCGCCGCCACCGGCGATCCCGTGCCTTCGGCTCCGGAGACGATCCAGGGCAATCGCGACATCAACAAGCGCCTGACCGTGCCGGTGACGATCGACGGCGGCGGCACCTATCAGTTCGTCGTCGACACCGGCGCCGAGCGCACGGTGCTGTCCCGCGAACTGGCAGAGCGGCTGACCCTCGCCCCGGCCGCACCCGTCACCCTGCTCAGCATCGCCGGGCAGGACCAGGTTGCCACCGCGATCGTGCCGGGCCTGCGCCTCACCTCGAGCGGCAGCCGGATGGAGGCGTTCGAGGCGCCGCTGCTCTCCGAATATCATCTCGGCGCGGTCGGCATGCTCGGCATCGACAGCCTGCAGACCAAACGCGTCGTGCTCGACTTCCGGGCGATGCGCATGTCGATCAGCGAGGCGCCCCGCTCGAACCGGGTCGCGACCGACGAGATCGTCGTCACCGCGCGGCGGCGGCTCGGCCAGCTCATCCTGGTCGATGCCGAGGCCGAGGGACAAAAGGTCAATGTCATCATCGACACGGGATCGGCGGTGTCGATCGGCAATCCGGCGCTGCGCGAGCGACTCGAACGGCGCAAGCGACTGGGCCCGGTCGTCCCGATCAGCATCACCAGCGTGACCGGCGGGCAGACCCCGGCCGACTACAGCTCGGTCCACGAGATTCGAATCGGCGGCGTCACGTTGAAGGACATGCCGATCGCCTTCGCCGACGCACAGATCTTCCACCGGCTGGGGCTCGACAACCGCCCGTCGGTGCTGCTCGGCATGGACGCACTGCGCCTGTTCGATCGCGTGTCGATCGACTTCGCCAACCGCAACGTCCGCTTCCTGATGCCGGGCGACGCCTGGCAGGTGGCGCCGCCGCAGCTTGCCGGGATGGTTCCGCACCGCGGCTGAAACTGACGGTTGGATGCGACCGCCGGCAAGGCTAGTCTGCGTCTTTCCGATGGAGAGTCCCATGCGCCCGCTGCTGCCCGTCCTGAGCCTGATCGCCGCCTTCGCCCTGCCCGCCGCCGCGCCCGCGGCGCTCAAGGTCGGCGCCAAGGCGCCGGTCTTCGAGACGCGCGCGTCGCTCGCCGGGAAGGACTTCGACTTCTCGCTCGCGAGGGCGCTGAAGAAGGGGCCGGTGGTGCTCTATTTCTTCCCGGCCGCCTTCACCAAGGGCTGCACGGTCGAGGCGCATGAGTTCGCCGAGGCGACCGATGACTTCGCGAAGCTCGGCGCGACCGTGGTTGGCATGGCAGCCGACCCGATCGAGAAGCTCAACCAGTTCTCGGTCCAGGAATGCCGCAACAAATTTGCGGTCGGCGTCGCCATCCCGGCGATGATCAAGGGCTATGACGTCGCGCTGGAGGCGGGGCTCATCCCCAACGTCACCGGGCGCACCAACCGCACCTCCTATGTGATCGCCCCGGACGGGCGGATCGTCTTCGTCCATTCGGAGCTGGGCGTCGCCGGCCATGTCAGCGGCACGATGAACGCGGTCAAGGCGCTGAAGGCCAAGCGCTGAAGATGGTTCCGAGGATGGCGGCGCGTCCGGCCGCCGCGCTGCTGCTGGCGCTTGCTCCGGCGGGTGCGCTGGCGGCTCCGCTGGACGGATATGTCCGCAGGCTCGAATATGCCGCGCTGGTCAGCGACCTCAACGCCCGTCTGCTCGCGACACGGAGCGCGACGCAGACGCTCGAGGGCTGGTGTCGTCTGCATCGCCTCGCCGACCGGCCGGCGATCGTCGCCGAGCGGATCGCCGGGGCCGACAAGCCGATCAGCGCCGAGCAGCGCGGCCGGCTCGGCATCGGCGCCGACGAGCCGGTCCGCTACCGCCACGTCCGGCTGCGCTGCGGCGACCGCGTCCTGTCGGAAGCCGACAACTGGTACGTGCCATCGCGGCTGACACCGGAGATGAACGCGTTGCTGGATGGCGGCGATACGCCGTTCGGCACCGTCGTCGCACCGCTCGGAATAGCCCGGCGCCCCATGTCCGCCGAGCAATTATGGTGGCCGCTCGCCGAAGGGTGGGAGATGTACCGCGACATCGAAGCCGCCGACCGCAGCCTGCCCTCGGTCCCGGCCGAGCTGATCCGCCACCGCGCGATCGTCGTCGACCGGAGCGGACGGCCGATCGCCGAGGTCGCCGAGACCTATGGCGCGCCGCTGCTCGATTTCATGAGTGCCCGATAGTTTTTCTGTCGCGGCGGGCGGGCGCGGCGCGGTTGGCAGGGACGCCGCGCCTGCCTACCTTCTCCACATGACCGAACCCGCGCCCTTCCGCCTCTCCGTCCTCGACCAGTCCCCCGTCGCCGACGGCAGCGACGCGGCCGAAACCGTCCGCAACACGCTCGATCTCGCGCGGACCTGCGATGCGCTCGGCTATGACCGCTACTGGCTGGCCGAGCATCATGCCTCGATGAGCATCATCGGCGTCGCGCCAGAGGTATTGATCGGGCCGGTGGCGCTGGCGACCAAGCGGATCAGGGTCGGATCGGGCGGGATCATGCTGCCCCATTTCTCGCCCTTCAAGATCGCCGAGACCTTCCGGCTGCTCGGGGCGATCGCGCCGGGGCGGATCGACCTCGGCCTCGGCCGCGCGCCAGGATCGGACCAGCGCACCGCCTATGCGCTCCAGCGGGATCGATCGCGCCGCATCCCGCCCGACGATTTCCCTCAGAACGTGAACGAGCTGCTCGGCTATCTCTCCGACAGCCTGCCCGCCGACCATCCCTTCGCGCCGCTCGCCCGCTCGCTGCCCGACGGAACGCAGGGCTCACCCGATCCCTGGATGCTCGGCTCCTCGCCCGACAGCGCGCGCTGGGCGGGCGAACTCGGCCTGCCCTATTGCATCGCCGACTTCATCAACGCGCAGGCAGTGCCGCTCGCCGACATCTACCGCCGCGCCTTCCGCCCGTCGCGCTGGGCGAGCGAGCCGCACCTGATGGTCGCCAGTTGGGCGATCGCGGCCGACGATCGCGCCGAGGCCGAGGAACTGGCGCTGCCCTTCGCGATGATGTTCGCGCACCTGCTGCGCGGCGACACGATCCGGGTGCCCTCGGTCGAGACCGCGCGCGCCTGGAACGCCGCCAACCCCGGGGCGCCGCGCCGCGACCGCCGCCTGCTGCTCGGCGACGGCCGCGAGGTCCGCGCCGGGGTCGAGCAGGTCGCCGAGCTCTACGGCGCGCAGGAGATGATGCTGGTCAACATCATGCCCGACCACGCCAAACGGCGCCGCTCTTACGAGATGGTCGCCGAGGCCTTCGGGATGACGCGGACGCCGGCGGCGGCGTGAGGTAAGCTGCCCCCTCCCCGTTCGTGTCGAGCGCAGTCGAGACACGTTCCGGGAGCCCGCGTCCCTCGACTTCGCTCGGGACGAACGGAATCCCGCGGGGATAGGCCAGCCTACCCCAACCGCTCGATCAGCGCCTGCGCCCCCGCCGGATTGCGCTCCTTCGCCCCGGCGATGAGGAACAGGAAGACGTCGCGGCCGCCGGCCTCGCCGTTCGCCGGCGGGCCGGCATAGGGCAGCCCTTCGGGCGCCTCGCCCGAAGCCCAGGATCGGGCGATCCCGGCCCAGCGGTCGAGCGCCGTCGCGGCATAGCCGGTCGGCACCTCGGCGCTGGTCCGCTGGAGCCGCGCATAGACGAAGGGCGCGGTCAGGTCGGCGATCATCGGATAGGTCTCATGATCGGCGAACACGACCGCGCAGCCGCGCTCGCGCGCCAGATCGACGAAGGCGGGGCAGACGAAGCTGTCGTGCCGCACCTCCAGCGCATGGCGCAGCGCCACCCCCTCCTGCTCCGCCGGCAGCAGGTCGAGGAAGCGGGCGAAGTCGTCGGGCTCGAATTTCTTGGTGCCCATGAACTGCCACAGGATCGGGCCGAGCTTCGGCCCCAGCTCCGCAATCCCCTGCCCGACGAACTTGGCGATCGACTCCGCCCCGTCGGCCAGGACCTTGCGGTTGGTGCAGAAGCGCGAGGCCTTGACCGTGAAGACGAAGCCGTCGGGTACGGTCGCGGCCCATTTCTGCCAGCTCTCGCGCTTCTGCGTGCCGTAATAGGTGCCGTTGATCTCGATCCCGGTCAGGCGCTGAGCGGCATATTCGAGCTCGCGGGCATGGGGCAGGCCCTTGGGATAGAAATTGTCGCGCCACGGCTCATAGGTCCAGCCGCCGACGCCGACATGGATGGCACCCGCCATCAGAAGCTCGCCCCGTCGACCTTCTGGATCTCCAGCGCGTCCGGATCGATCGCGTCGACGCAGCGCAGATTGATCGCCGCCATCTCGCTGCCGTCGGGGCCCTTGCCGATCGCGAAGGATTGAGTGCCGCAGGTCGTGCAGAAGCGATGTTCGATCGCGTGCTTGTGGAAGAAATAGCTCTTCAGATCGTCCTCGCCCCGTTCCAGCCGGAATTGTGCCGCCGGGAAGAAGGCGAGAAGGAAGCCCTTGCGACGGCAATGCGAGCAGTTGCACGCCATCGCCTGGGCCGGCACGTCCGCGTCGACCGTATAGGCCACCTTGCCGCAGTGGCAGCTTCCTTCGAACGCCATGATCGTCTCTCCCTCAATTCTCGACGAAGGCCTTGAACCCGCCATAGATCAAGCGCTTCCCATCGAACGGCGCATTCTCCATGTCGTGCTTCATCCGCGGGTCCTCCATCACCTTCTTGTTGATGGCGTCACGGGCTTCGCGCGATTCATAGGTGATCCAGGAAAAGACCACCGTCTCGTCGTCCTTCAGATGGACCGCGCGGGGGAAGCTGGTCAATTCCCCTACCGACACGTCGTCGGCCAGCGCCTCGACATAGGACAGCGCGCCATGGCTCATCCACACGTCGCGCGCGCGCTCCGCCAGTGCCGTGTAATCGTCGAGCCTGTCCTTCGCCACCGCGACGATGAATCCGTCCACATAAGGCATGTCCGTCTCCTCTCCTTTTCGCGAACCGCATCATAGCGCATCCGCATGACAAGGACGGAGCCGTCGGCTCCGATCCTACACGCCGCGCCGTGTGAATCCGTCGGCCGGCCGGCTTTCGATCAGGTCGACGAGGATACGGATCGCCGGCCGGTCGCGCACCGCCCTGCCTGCATGCTCCCCGAACAGCAGGCCGATGTCGCGCGTAAAGGCGAAATCGCTCAGGCGGGGGCGCACCACGCCCGGCGCCTGAAAGCTCTCCGGCATCACCGTCACGCCCAGCCCGGCGCGAACGAGGCGTAGCGCGCGATCGTCGCTGGTGACGCGTGCCGGAAAGAAGGGACGCACGCCGCGCGCCGTAAAGTAGCGGCTCGTGTCCGACAGCAGCTCGCAATGGCGCCGCACGATCATCGGCTCGCCCGCGAGTTCGGCCCCGTTGATCATCTCGCGATCGGCAAGCCGGTGGTTCGCGGCCATCGCCAGCGCATAACCCTCTGTGAACAGCCGTTCGGCCGGCAACCGACTGTCGCCGCGCAGGATGGTCAGCGCGACGTCGAGACTGCC
Organism: Sphingomonas sp. Y57; assembly: GCF_001015195.1. Classification (GTDB taxonomy): domain Bacteria; phylum Pseudomonadota; class Alphaproteobacteria; order Sphingomonadales; family Sphingomonadaceae; genus Rhizorhabdus. The sequence continues at coordinate 45,094 of NZ_LDES01000075.1, forward strand.
CCGAGCCAGCCGTTCGGCCAACTCGCGTTCCCGCCCCTCGACCAGCTCGACCCGCTCGCCGCCGCCGCTGTCGCGCAGCCGCGCGATATAGTCCTCGATCCATGCCGCGGGGATCGATCCCAGCACGCCCAGCCGCACCGTCGCCGGCGCAGCGGTCGACTGCACCGCGCGCTCGGCGGCCGCGAACTCGGCCTCGATCCGGCGCGCGTGGCCGGCAAGGTCGACCGCCGCCGCGGTCAGCTCCACCCGCCGGTTGGTGCGAATGAACAAAGGACGGCCGAGCAAGGTTTCGAGCTTGGCGATTCCGGCGGACAAGGTAGGCTGCGATACGTTGCAGGATGCCGCCGCCTTGGAGAAATTGCCCTGGTCGATCACTGCCAGGAAATACCGGAGAAGATAACGGTCGATCATAGATAGGGTCTATGATGTTCCCTTATCCCTTTCAATTTTTCTTATGAACACGGCTGAATTATCAGGACGGCCCTGAATATCGGAGAGGGTGCCATGGCAGATTTCGATTTCGCGCTGGGCGATATGGCGGACGCGATCCGCGACACGACGGCACGCTTCGCCGCCGACCGGATCGCCCCGCTCGCGGCGAGGATCGACGCAGAGGACTGGTTCCCGCGCGAGATCTGGCCGGAAATGGGCGCACTCGGCCTGCACGGCATCACGGTGGACGAGGCCGATGGCGGCTTGGGCCTCGGCTATCTCGAACATGTCGTGGCCCAGGAGGAGGTGGCCCGCGCATCGGCTTCGATCGGTCTCAGCTACGGCGCCCATTCGAACCTGTGCGTCAACCAGATCCGCCGCTGGGCGACCGCCGAGCAGAAGGCCCGCTACCTCCCCAAGCTGATCTCGGGCGAGCATGTCGGCAGCCTCGCCATGTCGGAGGCGGGGGCCGGCTCCGACGTCGTCTCGATGAAGCTGCGCGCCGAGAAGAAGGGCGACCGCTACGTCCTCAACGGGACCAAATTCTGGATCACCAACGCGACCTATGCTGACACGCTGGTGGTCTATGCCAAGACCGGCGCCAATGACGACAAAGCCTCGCGCGCCATCACCACCTTCATTATCGAGAAGGATTTCAAGGGTTTCTCGATCGGGCAGAAGATCGACAAGGTCGGCATGCGCGGGTCCCCCACCGCCGAGCTGGTGTTCGACGATTGCGAGGTGCCCGAGGAGAACGTCATGGGTCCGGTCGGCGGCGGCGTCGGCGTGCTGATGTCGGGCCTCGACTATGAGCGGACCGTGCTCGCCGGCATCCAGCTCGGCATCATGCAGGCCTGCCTCGACACGGTCCTGCCCTATGTCCGCGATCGCAAGCAGTTCGGCCAGCCGATCGGCGCCTTCCAGCTGATGCAGGCGAAGGTCGCCGACATGTATGTCGCGCTCAATTCGGCGCGCGCCTATGTCTATGCGGTGGCGAAGAATTGCGACGCCGGTCGGACGACCCGCTTCGACGCGGCCGGCGCGATCCTGCTTGCCAGCGAGAATGCCGTGAAGGTCGCCAACGAGGCGGTCCAGGCGCTGGGCGGCGCGGGCTATACCAAGGACTGGCCGGTCGAGCGCTACATGCGCGACGCCAAGCTGCTCGATATCGGCGCGGGCACCAACGAGATCCGCCGCATGCTGATCGGCCGGGAAGTCATCGGGGCATGACCCGACTCACCACCCTCGCCGACCCCGATTCGGAGGGCTTCGCCGCCAACGCCGCGCACAACCGCGCGCTGGCGGAGGAGCTCCGCGCCAAGGTGGCCGCCGCCGCGCTCGGCGGATCGGAGGCGCATCGCGAGCGCCATGTGGCGCGCGGCAAGCTGCTGCCGCGCGACCGCGTCCATCGCCTGCTCGATCCGGGCTCGCCCTTCCTCGAGATCGGCCAGCTCGCCGCCAACGGCATGTACGACAAGGATGGTGGCCCCGCCGGCGCAGGCATGATCGCCGGCATCGGCAGCGTCCGGGGCCGCCATTGCATGATCGTCGCCAATGACCCGACGGTGAAGGGCGGCGCCTATTTCCCGATGACGGTGAAGAAGCATCTTCGCGCGCAGGAGATCGCACGCGAGAACCGGCTTCCCTGCATCTACCTGGTCGATTCGGGTGGTGCCAACCTGCCGCACCAGGCGGAGGTCTTCCCCGATCGCGACCATTTCGGCCGCATCTTCTTCAACCAGGCACAGATGTCCGCGGAGGGCATCCCCCAGATCGCCTGCGTGATGGGGAGCTGCACCGCGGGCGGCGCCTATGTCCCCGCCATGTCGGACGAGACCGTGATCGTCCGCAACCAGGGCACGATCTTCCTGGCCGGCCCGCCGCTGGTGAAGGCCGCAACCGGCGAGGTGATCTCGGCCGAGGATCTGGGCGGCGGCGACCTCCACGCACGCAAGTCGGGCGTGGTCGACCATCTCGCCGAGAATGACGAGCATGCGCTGCTGATCGTCCGCGATATCGTCGCGACGCTGCAGCCGCCCTCCCCGGCGCCTGTGAACCGCGCCGACCCCAGGGCGCCGCTGTTCGACCCGGGCGAACTCTACGGCATCGTGCCGCAGGACGTCCGCGCGCCCTACGACGTGCACGAGGTGATCGCCCGGATCGTCGACGGATCGGAGCTGCACGAGTTCAAGCCGCTCTACGGCACGACGCTGGTCTGCGGCTTCGCCCATATCTGGGGCCAGCCGGTGGCGATCCTCGCCAATAACGGCGTGCTCTTCTCCGAAAGCGCACTGAAGGGCGCGCATTTCATCGAGCTCGCCTGCCAGCGCCGTGTACCGCTGCTGTTTCTGCAGAACATCTCGGGCTTCATGGTCGGCGGGAAATATGAGGCGGAGGGCATTGCCAAGAACGGTGCCAAGCTGGTGACCGCCGTCGCCACCGCCGGCGTGCCCAAGATCACCGTGCTGATTGGCGGCAGCTTCGGCGCCGGCAATTACGGCATGTGCGGCCGCGCCTATCAGCCGCGCTTCCTGTTCACCTGGCCCAATGCGCGGATCAGCGTGATGGGCGGCGAGCAGGCCGCATCGGTGCTGGCGACCGTCCACCGCGACGCCGACACATGGACGCCCGAGCAGGCCGAAGCCTTCAAGGCGCCGATCCGCCAGAAGTATGAGGACGAAGGCAATCCCTATTATGCCACCGCGCGGATGTGGGACGACGGGATCATCGACCCCGCCCAGACCCGCGACGTCCTCGGCCTCGCCCTCGCCGCCACGCTGAACGCCCCGATCCCCGATCGCGCGCAGTTCGGCGTGTTCCGGATGTGACGGCGATGAGCCGGTTTCCTTTCCCGTTCGTGTCGAGCGCAGTCGAGACACGTTCCGAGAGCCAACGTCCCTCGACTGCGCTCGGGACGAACGGAGACGTGTTGAAATGATCCGCTCGCTCCTCATCGCCAATCGCGGCGAGATCGCCCGTCGCATCATCCGGACCGCGCGCAAGATGGGCATCCGCACGGTCGCCGTGCATTCGGACGTCGACGCCGCCATGCCCTTCGTGCGCGAGGCGGACGAGGCGGTCTGCATCGGCCCCGCGCCGGCACGCGAATCCTATCTGGTCCAGGCGAAGATCCTGGAGGCCGCGAAGGCGACCGGCGCCGAGGCGATCCATCCGGGCTATGGCTTCCTTTCAGAGAACGCCGAGTTCGCAGAGGCGGTCGAAGCCGCCGGCCTCGTCTGGGTCGGGGCGCCCGCCCATTCGATCCGCGCGATGGGCCTGAAGGACGCCGCCAAGAAGCTGATGGTCGAGGCGGGCGTGCCTGTCACCCCCGGCTATATGGGCGAGGATCAGGACCCCGCCCACCTCAAGGCCGAGGCCGACCGGATCGGCTATCCGGTGCTGATCAAGGCGGTCGCCGGCGGCGGCGGCAAGGGCATGCGCAAGGTCGACCGGTCCGAAGATTTCGCCGACGCGCTGCTGTCCTGCCAGCGCGAGGCGGCCTCCTCGTTCGGCGACGACCGCGTGCTGATCGAGAAATACATCCTCGGACCGCGACACATCGAGGTGCAGGTGTTCGGCGACCGGCACGGCCATGTCGTCCACCTGTTCGAGCGCGACTGCTCGCTCCAGCGCCGCCACCAGAAGGTGATCGAGGAGGCCCCCGCGCCCGGGATGGATGATGCCACCCGCGCGGCCGTCTGCGAGGCGGCGGTCAAGGCAGCCAGGGCGGTCGACTATGTCGGCGCGGGCACGATCGAGTTCATCGCCGACGCTTCCGAAGGGCTGCGCGCCGATCGCATCTGGTTCATGGAGATGAACACGCGGCTGCAGGTCGAGCATCCGGTGACAGAGGCGATCACCGGCCAGGATCTCGTCGAATGGCAGCTCCGTGTCGCCTCGGGCGAGCCGCTGCCCAGGACGCAGGATCAGCTTTCGATCAACGGCTGGGCGATGGAGGCGCGGCTCTACGCCGAGAACCCGTCGAACGGCTTCCTGCCCTCGACCGGCCCGCTCACCCGCCTGCGCCTGCCGCGCGGCATCCGCGTCGACAGCGGCGTCGAGGAGGGCGGCGAGGTGTCGCCCTATTACGACCCGATGATCGCCAAGCTGATCGTGACCGCGCCGAGCCGCCCGGCGGCGGCGGCGAAGCTCGCCCAGGCGGCGGCGCGGGTCGAGGTCTGGCCGGTGCGCACCAACGCCGCCTTCCTGGCGCGCGCGGCAGCCGACCCCGACTTCGTCGCAGGCCGAGTCGACACCGGCTTCATCGAACGCCATGCGGACCGGCTGGTCCCAACGACCGAGCCGTCAGCGGCGATCGAGCAGGCGGCGGCCCGCGCGCTGCTGCCGGAGGGCAGCGATGCCTGGACGCGGCTTATCGGCTTTCGCGCCAATGCCGCGGCGGAGCGGCGGGTGGAGGTCGAGGTGGCGGGACACAGCCGGCTCGTCGCGATCGATGACGGAGCGGCTGGAGGCAAGCTGCGCGCCGTGGGTAGCGAAACCCTGCTGTTCCTCGACGGTGAGGCATGGCCGGTCGAAGCGCCGCGCGCCGATCATGCCGGCGGGGGCGGGGCGGTGTCCGACGGCGCGCTGCTGGCCCCGATGCCCGGCAAGGTGATTGCGGTGGACGTTTCCGAGGGCGACACCGTCACCAAGGGCCAGAAGCTGCTGGTGCTCGAAGCGATGAAGATGGAGCAGGCGATGCTCGCCCCGTTCGACGGCGTCGTCGCCGAGCTCAACGCCAGTGTCGGCGGCCAGGTGAGCGAAGGCACGATGCTCGCCCGGGTGGCGAAGGCGGAGGACTGAGTCCGGCTTCGGCTCTCAGGCCGTGCCGACCCAGCCTCGCCACGTGAAGGCCGCGTAGAAAAGTCCCAGCTCCGCGAAGCCGGCTGCGCGCAGGATCGTCTCGTCCTGCTCGGGCGTGAACATGTTGACGGCGCGGTCGACTGAATCGCGGGCATTCTCCGCCAGCGCCGGATCGACCCCGGACGAGACCGCAAAGGCGGCGTAGCGCGACAGCCAGAGCGCGCGCTCGCCCTCGCCTTGCGGGAAACTTCCATGCACCGCGACGAAGGGCGCGCCCCGGTGCAGCCGCTCGCGGATCGCTGCGGCGGTGCGGCAGCGCTCCTCGGCGTCGAGGAAATGGAGCGTCAGCAGGCACGTCGCTCCATCGAACGGCCCGGCGGGCGCGTCGTCGATATAGCCTTCGACCAGTTCGACCCGCTCCATCAAAGGCCCCAGCGTTCGTTCGGCGAGGGCCAGCATCTCCGGCGCCGGATCGACCCCGACGAAACGCCAGCCCGGATACGCTTCCGCCAGGGCCTTCAGTTCCATCCCGCCGCCCGCGCCGAGCACGAGGATGCGGCCGTCCTCGGGCACCCGCTCGGCAAGCAGCAGTCCGGTCATCCGGTGGACAGTCTCCAGCCCCGGCACGAAGCGGCGCGTTCCGTCCGAATAATGCGCCACCTTTTCGGCGTCCCTATAGCCCTTCATGAAATCGAGGGCACCATCTTCAGCCATGATCGAGCTCCCTGTCGCCCTGCGGACGGGCGGTCATACGCGCATGGAAATCGGCGCTGAGCATCGCCAGCGTGACCTGCCCGAAACGCGCGAGCAGCAGCGCTTCGGCATCCCGGAAGGCGTGGCCGAGCGCCGTGTTCACCGCCTGCTCGACCAGGCAGCCCGGCACTTCGGTTCGATGCCCTATCGCCAGCAGCGACGGGCTGCCGAGCGCGTCGTAAATGTCCCGGAGCGTGATGCGGTCGAGCGGCCGGGCAATCGTCCAGCCGCCGCCATGCCCCTTTTCCGACCGGACAAGCCCCTGCTCGCGCAACCCCGCCATGACCCGGCGGACGACGACCGGATTGGTGTCCATCGCCTTCGCCAGCACTTCCGAGGTCACGGGGCCGTCCTGTTCCGCCATGTGCAGCAGGACGTGGAGCACGCCCGAAAGTCGGCTATCGCGTTTCATGTAACTTCAAATAGTACATGATAGGCCGATGTCAATCCACGCGGCGGAGCCTGTGCAGGTCATCCCATTCAGTTCGTTGGTGGGGATCGGAACCGTATCGTGGAGCGGGCGAAGGGAATCGAACCCTCCTAGCCAGCTTGGAAGGCTAGTCGGGCCGGAGCGCAATTAGCCAGTAATTTCAGTGCATTAATGCCACCGCCACCGCCTCGGTTTACAGGGCGGTTTACATCGCCCGCCTGATGCGCTCGCTCAAGGCCACCACAATGGCCGCGTCGTCGACATAGGTTCGGCGGATGCGCGAGACGCTTTCCACCGACCAGGCGGCGATGTTCGCGATCTCCTCATCCGAAAGGCCGGCGCGGCAAAGGTGGGTCACGAAGGTGCCCCGGCAATCGTGCAGATGCTTGCGCTTCGCGGGCACGTCCAATTCGGGCTGCGCGGGCTGCTCAATGCCTCCGGCCTTCGCGACGGCTATGACGGCCTCGGTGAGGCTCTCGGGCTTCCATGGCCGTCCGCGCGCGCCGACCAGCACATGATTGACGCCCTCGGCGCGCGGCAGGGCGCGCAGCTCGGCGAGGAGATCGGACAGGGCGGGGATGACGGGGATGACGGCGCGGCGGCGGCGCCCCCGGCTCTTCTTGAGCGCGGTACGGATAATCGCATGGTCGCTGACCTCATCCCATGTGAGCGCGGCGAGATCGGCGCGGCGCATGCCGGTGAGGCAAGCGAGCTGGATGATGTCGAACGCGCGCGGCCGCTCGATCTTCTTGGCGGCGGCCTTGGCGCGCGCCAGGTCATCCGGCGTCCAGATGATTTCGGCGCGGTCGGCGGGCTTGTAGATCGCCGGCACATCGGCCGCGACGTTGAGCGCGACGCGGGCGCGGAGCTTGCCGAACTTGAGCAGCTCCGACAGGACCGTGACGCCGATATCGGCGGCGCGGGGGGTCGCGGATCGGCTATCGCGCCACTCGACCACCTTTGCCACCATGCGCGGATCGTTCCACAGCGCTATCGGGAGCGCCCCCCATTTCGCATCGATCAGGTCGAGCGCGTCGCCCCAGAGCTGGCGGGTCGAGGCGGCGAGGCCGCGCCATTCGGGGCTGGCCGTCGCGAGATCGGCGGGATTGCCGCGCCACTGCCGGCCAAGGCCGCCAAGCGTCGCGGCCTTGGCCGCCTGCGCCTCCTCGGCGATGGCGGCGAGCGCCTTGAGCGCGGCTGCGTCGAGCTGCGGACGCTTCGGCCCCTCCGATTTCATGATGCAGGGAGCGCCCTTGCCGCGCCAGGCGAAGACATACCAGCGGATCGGCTTGCCCGGCTTGACCTTCCGTACAAAGTGAAGGCCTTTCACGTCGCTCATATCTTGCCGGCGGCCTCCAACTGATCGAACAGCGATTGCGGGGCGGGCGCCTGGGCGCGGGCTTCTATCACGCGAATCGTGCCGTCTAGGGTGACTTCGATCCCGGCCACGTCAAGGCCGAGGTCGCGGGCCGCCTGGACGACGTGGCGGATGGCGACCTTGCCGGGATAGGCGCGCGCGGGTCTGGTGGTGCCCTGGGAGGTCATAGCGGCAGGTCGAAATGCTTGGTGTAGCGGTGGAGATAGTCGACCATGGACATGCGGCCGGAGGCCTTGTCCTCGGCGGCCCAGGCGGCGATCAGGCGCTGGGTGACGGCGCGGGCCTTCTTGCCGATCTCGCGCGCCTCGGCGCTGCCGGCGGTGCCGCTCCGGGTCATCCGGTCGACCATGGCGAAGGCGGTAAGCTGGCGGCCGCGAATGCGCTGGCGCTGCTGGAATGCCTTCCGGTGCGCGGAGCAGCAAAAGAGCTGTCCCGGCTGGATGCCCATCACAGGGGCCAAGCACTCCGCGCATAGGCGAGTGGTGCCCGAGGGGGTGCCCTCGACTCCACGGGGCGTTCTGGCGGGGGCGTGGGCCATGGCCTTTACGCCGCCGGATCGGGGGTGATGCCGAGCACCGCCGAAAGGCATCCGCCGCGCCAATCGCGGTCCCGAGCGCTCGACGGCCGGAGTTCGACGCCGAAATGCGGATCGGTCTGGAATGCCGACATGGCCGCCGGTTCATAGGCGTAATCGTATTGATGCGGGCCAAAGACGGCGCGCGGTGCCATGTGGGGCGTGGTATAGGCCAGCACGGCAGGATGGCCGCAGTCTTGGCAATCGACGCCGAAGATCGCGGGGTTCGGGTAGTCCCCCGCAAAGTAGATGCCGTCATGCATCGCCTTGTTCCAACTGTCGAAACCGGGCTTGCCGCACCGCTCACAGGTCCAGCGGGTATATTCGTCGATCGGCGCGCTCATGCGGCGTTCCTTTCGCGCTCGGCCTGGGCGGCGCGCTGGATCGCGTCGTGGCGGAGCATGCAGGTCATGTTGAGGGCGTAGGCGAGCACCGGATATTCTCCGTGCCACCAGCGCATGGCGCGGAGCTGCTCGATCAGGGCGAGCAAGGCGGCATCGTCGGGCCGGCGGCGGAGGCGCTGCTTGGCGCCTTCGATAGCCTCGGCCAGCTCCTCCAGGCAGTAATCGCGATGGACGGCCATCAGTGCCTTGTTGGGCGGCAGAATGTCCGTGGCGCAGCGCCATATTTCGGCGATGGCGTTCATCACGAAGATGCGGTGCTTTGCGGCGGCCGGGGTCATCTGGCCGGTGGCGACCAGCTTGGGATAGCCGCGCATCCGGTCGCCGGCCATGCGCTCGGCAAGGTCGGCGAACTCGGGGTGGAAGCCGTCGAGGGTCAGGACGGGATCGGTCACAGCTTGATCCCGCGCGATGCGTTGCGGATCATCTGCATGATCGCGGCCTCGACGGCCACCTGTTGGGTATAGGGTGTCCTCGCGAGCAGGCGGCTAAGCTCGATGACCTCGGCCATGAGCCGTGGGCTGTCCTTGACCTTGCGTTCAGCGGCAGCGATCCGCTTCTCATTTTCGTCGGCGGTCGCGCGGACCTCGCACTCGGCAAGGATAGGGTTCGAGGCGCTCCGAAGGAACGTCATGTCCTTCGGCGTGATCCCCTTAACGCGGCCATCCTCGATCGTGCCGGCCGTCGAATAGATGCCGCCGATCGCCTTGCCCTTGGGCAAGGCTTTGAAGGCCGAGGCAGCCGCCAGCAGCGCGTTCCACGTCCAATCCGTTCTGGATGACAGCAACTCGGGCGTGATCAGCAGCGCGCCGGCCCTGTTGCCTGCAAGCTTGACGGGGCCGAGATAGACGACTTCGATGTTGCTCGCCTGCTCGATCATATCAGCGCCTCCGCATGCTTGCGGATCAGGCGATCGGCGACGGCGGCGATCTCGGCCGGGTCGGCGGTTTCCGTGCAATCGCTGCCGATGATCTGGCTAGGCTCGAAATCGGCGGCCGGACGCACGACGCGGACGCACCATACATCGCGGCGGATTTCGCACTGATCGGGGAGCGGCTTGTTGAGCGCCTCCGACAGGATGAGATCGACCCACAGCCGAAAGTCGGGATCGGTCGACGCATCGGCATAGTCGGCGCGGATAGCCGAGACGCTGAGATCGTCGATCACGAAATGGCGTTCCCGCTCGCGACGGCGGCGCTCGGCTTCGGCGACGGCCTCCCGATCGGCGCGTTTCCGCGCCTGGGTCCAGCGCACGTCCTCCGCCTTCATTTCAAGCAACGCCGCGATTTCGATCAGGCGCTCAGCAATCGGCGCGCCCAGGCAGCGGGCGTCGCGGATGGCGGTGGCGATCTCGCGGGCCTCGGTCGCCGTCATGGTCGCGCGGATCGCGCTGGACGTGGTGGTCGCCTTCATGGCCGGGCCTCCCCGATCAGTTCGCGGCCGCGCAGCACGACGTTTTCGAACAGGCTGCGGAGCTGGTAGGCGTCGGCCGACTGGATGAAGGCTTCCACGTCGGTCAGCGACGGCTGAACGATCGGCGTAGTGTTGGGGGCGATCGCCACGGTTTTGCCTTCCGGGGGCCAGGGGATGGTCGTGACCCGGCGCCAGATATTCGGATCGTCCGACGTGATCTGCGGCAGGCTGCCGCCCGTGATCTGGATAGAGGCCTCGGCAGCGGCGCCGGCCTCGACGGTCGGCACCCCGGCGGGCTGGCGGATGGCCTCGACCAGCCACCACCACAGGCCCTGCTCGGCCTTTCCGGTCAGGGCGTTGTAGAGGGCGATCCGGCTGGCCTGGTCATCGGGCAGCTCGACGCGCTGCCAGTCCTTTCCGGCTTCGGCCTGGGTGCGGACAAACAGTCCATCGGTTGTGAGATAGCAGCGCATGGGCGCGATCCTTTCGGGGGAGCCGGCCGCCGCCAGTGCGGCGCAATAAGCCAGTCGGGCGGCGGTGGCAGGGTGTCAGGCGGGATAATGAGCATCCACGAGTGCCCGATTGGCGGCGCCGATGGCGGCGAGGGCTTCGGGGCCTTTCGGTGCGCTGAAACGCGGCAGGAAGAAGCCGGCCAGCTTGCCAGTCTCGCGGTCGATCGTGTTGGCGATGCCGGTGATATCGTGCGTGAGGTTGAAGTCGTCGGCCTCGGCGAGGCGCGCGAAATCCATCGGGCAGCCGTTCGCGTGGGTCGCCGACAGGTCCATGATCAGCGTCATCCGGTCGTAGCTTCCGGTGAGCAGGCCGAGCGCTTCGGCGCGGTCGGCGATCTTGGCGATCTGATCCATTTCGGCGCGGGTCGTAGTGAACTTGATCTCGGTCATTTCGGGTTCCTCGGGCTTCGCGATGCTGGCTGCATCTGTCGCGGCCGGGACCGGCCCGACCGCGTGGGGTGCGGTCAGGCGGCGAGCTGGCGGGCGGCGCGGAGGGTGCGGGGCCAGAACGGCAGGTGGCGTTCCGGGCCGCCGTTGATCGGCTGGGCAAGGCGCGCCTGCGGCTGGCGGCGGGTCAGGCCGTGCAGCTCGGCCGCGAAGGCTTTCGCGCCGAGGCGCTTGCTCGGCCGGATGCCGGCGGCCTCGGCGTGGCGATGATAGTCGAGGAACAGGTCGGCCTCGGGGGTCCAATCCTGCTGCCGGGGCGCGTGGTAGGTCCGCGCCTGAAACCAATCGTGGACGCTGTTTAGCGGGTCGGTAGGGGAAACGTACATCGGTGCCTCCGTCGTGGTGACGGGACAGATATTTCGATTATGGAAACGTCATCGTCAAGAGAAATGTTGCCATTATGGAAATATGACGTGCAGCCGTTGATTTTTGTTCCCTTCTTGTTCCAATCTCCCGTTGTCGAATCGGGGAGGTTGTTAGATGCTCACTGCTGTTCGCTGGTATCGGGTGACATGCTTCGGCCGTCCGGCCGGTCTGTGGCGCGACAGCAAGGAGCTTGCGCGCAAAGATGCTGTCGAGCTGGGGTTGGGTGCCTTTGACGAGTGGGGCCAATGGTACGATATCGTCCCCGGCGGCATCCAGTCCGCGTTCGCGATTGAGGATCAGGAGGCGGCTTAACCGGGCATCCGCCGGGGCGGTCGGGCGGCGTACCATTCGACCCGCCCAACGATCTGAAATCCGCCGTCCCCGATGCTGAGTTCCTTGTAGGCCGGATTGTTCGAACAGGGCACCAAGCGGGCGGGGTCGGACTTGTATTGCTTGAAGGTCGTCTCGTTCTCGCCGTTGATCACGACGTAGTAATTATCCGCGAAAAGCTCGCGATCGCTGGGCGAGAAGATCACGATCCCGCCATCAGGAACGAGCTTGTCCATGCTGTCGCCGACGACGCGCAGGGCAACCGCGTCGTCTGGCATATCGGCCTCAGGCATGGGCATGGTGCCCAATGGTTCCTGAATAGCCTCGCGCCAGTTGCCGGCTGCCACGCTGCCGATAATCGGGATGCGGCGGGTGGGAATAAGGCCCGCGATCTGCGGCGGCGTGGCATCAGCCAACATGCGCCGAATGGTATCCATTTCCGTCACGGTGAAGCGTCGGCCGCCGTGGAGGGACTTGCTGACCTGGGACGGTGTTAGCCCAAGTTCATTGGCGAGGCGCACGGCCTTGATGCCCTTCGCCTTCATGGCGGCTTTGATCTGGTCGACGTTCATCCAGCCATTTTGCCCAGTAGTTCCATAATCGCAATTTCGACTATGGAAACTTTTTGATTGAACTGAAGTTTCGATTATGGAAATAACATGGGCATGGAACGCACTGCCTCCTCCCCGTCCATGTCGCTCGACGGCGTTCGAGCGTCCGTCTTTCTCGACGCCCTCGACGGAACCGTGGCGGTCGCCCGCCTCACATTCACGCCGATTACCACCGTCCATAACTGGCGGCGCGTCGGCATGTCCGAGGCCCGCTTTGATCATGTCCGCTTAGCCGCCGAGGCGAGGGGCAAGGCGGACGAGCTTGCCAAGGCGCTGGATGCGGTTGCGGCGCTCGACCGCGATCCCGAGCTGCCTTTCGAGGATATGGCGGTGTCGGCATGATCTCGGCCGGGTATCTCACGGCCGGCGGCCTCGCGGTCGTTGCCGGCGGGCTGCTGTTCTACGCAGCGCTGCTGCTGGGCGACAGCCTGGCCGAGGCGATCGGCCGCTTCTTCGACGTGCGCGGCGAATGGGCGGGCTATGGCCCCGCCGATGCCGGGGACGATGGGGCGTCGCTGGTCCATGCCGCCACGGTTGAGCCCGAAGCGATCGCGGCCGCCAGCGGTAAGTCAGCCGGGTTTACCGCCCCTCGGCCGGCGGAGGGCGCCCGGCATGGCTGATCGCGTCGTCCAGCACGAACCGCGCCGGCAGTCGCTCAAGGTCGCGACCGGCGAGCTGATCGAGGCGGTCGGCGGGCAGGAGCGGGCCGCCGAGTATAGCCGGCGGATCAAGCGCCAGCAGTCGTTCAGCGACTATGCGCTGCCCAATGTCGACGCCTTCATGTCGATCGACACGGCGATGGACCTGGAGGCGGTGACGGTCGGCAAGCCCGGCTGGCCGCACGTCACCCGAGCGCTGTGCGCACGGGCCGGGGGCGCGTTCGTCGCGATGCCGGCGGCGGTGCCCGATGCGGCCGAGGCCCATTTGCGGCTGGCCGAGCTGACCAAGGAATTTTCGGACGTGTCGGGCGGCATGCTGGCCGCGCTGGCGGCGGGCGGGCTGAGCGCCCGCGACGTGCGGCGGCGGGCGCTGGTCGCCGAGGCGGACGAGCTGGTGACGAAGGCGGCGGAGCTGCGCGCGCTGCTGGAACGGATCGAGGCGGAGGGCTGATCTATGGCGGGGGGTTTCCACATTCCGATCTACCTGATCGAGCAACATGCGAGCGGCCTGCAACTCGTCCATTGGGTGCGCAACATATGGGGTCCGCGCGATCCCGACGCGGACCCGACCGCAGCCGTGGTCAAGCTGGCGGCCTGGTTGCTGGCCGAGCCGGCGCGGGTCGGGGCGGCCGAGGCGGCTGGGATCGCCATCGCCGACGTGCTGGGCGATCGTATCGCGCTGAGCCCCGAGACGGGCCGATTGCTGCATGAGATCACCGGGGGCGAGATCGGTCTGCACGACTGGACGCGCCCCTATTCCGCGGCCGTTTCCGTCCCCCACGGCGGACCGGCGGCGGAAGGCGACGACGGGGAGGTGCCCCCCGCCCCGTCGTCGCCCGCTGAAACAGTGTTCGCGGTCGCGAAGGCGGGCCTCGTCATCGACCGAATGAAAACCGTGTTCGGCGAGCCGTTCACCTCCGCGCCGATGGTGCATGGCCGCCTCGGCGAGACGGCGCCCGGCCGGTTGTTCCGCGTGATCCGGGGCGACGGCGAGGATCGCTATATCCTGACCGGCCTGGGCGTGTCCTGGGCGATGGATCGCGGCGCGGCGACGGCGGCGATGATCGCGCTGGCCCGCGCGCTCGGCGCCGAGGTGTTGTTTCCCGAGGGAGACGATCCCCGGTGAGCCCGGCCCCGGCCCCTTCCCCTGTGACGCGGCCGCGCGAGATCGGCGCGATGCAGCCGGTCCGCATCGGCGGCACCGGCGCGGCGATGGCCGTCGCCGATATCGTCGCCTGGGTGAAGGCGGCCGAGGCGGGGCGGGAACTGGCCTATGCCGAGGGGAGCCTGCCCGGCTGGTCGAAGCCGGCCGAGGCGGCGCGCGACCTCGACGCCCGCAAGATCGTGTTCGCCTTCTTCGACGGCAGGAGCGGGCATTATGTGCTCCGCCGCCTGCGGGCGCCGTACAGCCCGCCGCCGAAGCCGTTCCGCATCGCGCGCGCCGTCGCCGGCAGCGCCGACGACAAGGCCCGGCTGCTCAAGGTGCTGCGCGCCGAGGCGCGGGCCGGCCAGCCCTGTTCCACCAATCGGGTGCTGGCGATCAAGGCCGGGCTGAGCGGGCCGGATCGGGCCAGCTACCTGATCCGGCTGCTGGTGAAGGACGGCGAGATCGCGAACCGCGAGACGCCATGGGCGCCGGGGCGCGAGATCGAGATCGCCGCGACCGGGGAAAAGACATTCGTGAAAGTGGGGGTGAAGCGGTGAGAGCGCATCCGACGCGATACGCGATCCTGGGGGCGACGTTGAGCGAGGCGCAACGGCGTCTGCTGCGCGCGCTGCCGGTCAACCTTTGCTTCGACCCGGACGAACTGCCCGAGTTCGCCGGTTCGCTCGCGGCCCTGCAACGCGATGGGCTGATCGAACGGGCGCGGGTCAGTGGATCGACGGCGAGATGGCTGCGGCTGACCGCGCGGGGCCTTCGGGTGCGCGAAGCTACGGAGAGGATGGCGTGACGGCCGTTCCCCGCGTCCTTGTCGCCTGTGAGTTCTCGGGCACGGTCCGCGACGCCTTTCTGGCGCGCGGGTTCGATGCCTGGAGCTGCGACATCCTGCCCGACGAACGTGGCAGCAACCGTCATATCCGGGGCGATGTCCGCGACATCCTGGATGACGGCTGGGATTTGATCATCGTCGCGCATCCGCCCTGTACGCGGCTGTGCAAGAGCGGCCTGCGCTGGCTGCACACCGCGCCACCGGGGCGGACACTGCCCGAAATGTGGGCGGAGCTGGAAGAGGCGGCGGCGCTGTTCTCGACGCTCTGGCATGCCCCGGCACCCTATGTCGCGATCGAGAACCCGCGCATGCACCGCCATGCCCAGGCGCGTATCCGCGATTATCGGCATCCGGCGCAAGTCGTGCAGCCCTGGTGGTTCGGCGAGCCGACCTTCAAGGGCGTCGGCCTCTGGCTGCGCCGCCTGCCACCGCTCTTCGCCACCGCCGTTCTGGAGCCGCCGGTGAGAGGCACTGACGATTGGCGGGCCTGGTCGCGCATCCACCGCATGCCTGGCAGCCGCGATCGGCGCCGCGAGCGCTCGCGCTTCTTCCCCGGCATCGCGGCCGCGATGGCCGAGCAGTGGGGCGACTTCATCCTGCAACCTGGGAGACTGGCAGCGTGATCCTCGCGGATGGACAGGGCTGCATGGTGCAGTGCGACGGCTGCGGCGCGGTCGGCGAGGCGGTCGAGACGCGGAACCCGCGCACCGGCTCCTTGACGGCGGCCTTCCTGCCCAAGGGCTGGAAGTTCGACGTGCTGGACGGCGAGCATATCCATCGCTGCGGCGAGTGCTTCGCGGCGGCGGTTGAGCCGTTCGCCGATCGGCGCGCGGCGTTCGAAGCGCGGCTGGATCATCTTGGCGCTGGGCTGACCGTCGATATCGCGGCCAGCCTGGGGGTGCCCATCGGCCTTGGCTGGCGCTGGGCCGGGGAGTGGAAGTCACGCCAGTTTGGCGAAGCCGGGGGAATGCAATGAACGAGATCGAGGCGGCCGCCGTCTGGCTGGAAGCGCAGGCCGATGCCGTGCGCAGCGGCGCCGGGCTGGCCGTGACCGAGGCCGAGGCCAGCTTCGCGGCCCAGCGCCTGCGCGCCTGCGCGGCCGGGCTGCGGGCGGGGATGCATCGGCCGGACGCGGCAACCGAGGTGACCCATGGCTGATCAGGTTCCCTTCGGGCTGACCACAACGGCGGTCGGCCAGTTGATCCAGCTCCAGCGCCGGCCGGTCGAGGCGCGGGCGGGCAATCGAACTCTGCACCTGTTGCAGCGCGCCGGCTTCGCAACGTGTCGGCCGCTGGTCCGGCCCTCGGGCAGTCCTTCCAAATATCGCGAATGGGCGATCACCGATAACGGCCGCGAGGCGGTGGCAATCCTGAAGGAAGTCTCATGAGCGGGCACAAGGCCGATTATGTGCGCGGCCAAGCGCCGCTCGGCGCCGGCAACCATCATTGTCATTGGACCGGTTGCGCGGCGAAGGTTCCACCCGCCATGTGGGGGTGTCGCAAGCATTGGTACATGCTGCCACCCGCCATCCGTGACCGCATCTGGCGGACGTTCCGGCCGGGACAGGAGATCACGAAAACGCCCTCGGCCGAATATGTCGCGGCCGCCCGCGAGGCGCGCGACTGGATCGCGGCGAATCATCCGCCGCAGTGCGCGGCCGCTGATCTGTTCGGGGTTGGCCATGGCTGATCAGTTCGACATGCCGCTGGCCACCATCAGGACCAGCGATCCGCGTCATCGGGAGCTGTGGGATATCGTCATCTTCCTGGATGCCGCGACCAAGCCGCTTCTGAAAGATGCGTCCGATCCCGCGCAGGCCATGTCCATGCTGATGACCGCCGCCGCGCACTTCGCGGGCGGCATCCTCGGCAAGCTGATCGTGGCCGGCGTCGCGAGCGATCGGGACAAGCGGCGGGCCGTCGAGGCCATGGCGGCGAATTTCCGGGCCGGGATCGATGTCGGCAAGCGCGCGGCCATGCGGACGGTAAAGGCGGATTGCGAGGGTTCGGCATGAAGGCCCTGAGTATCCGCCAGCCTTGGTGTCACCATATCCTGCACAGCGGGAAAGACGTGGAGAACCGCGACTGGCCGACGCGCTTCCGGGGCGACGTGTTGATGCATGCCAGCCTGTCGGTGGAGGAGGATCGCGACTTCATTCGAACGCATGATCTGCCGCTCGGCGGGATCGTCGGCATCGTCGAGATCGTCGATTGCGTGACCGCGATGGATAGCCGCTGGTTCTTCGGCCGGTACGGCTTCGTCCTCCGCAATCCCCGTCCGATCGAGCTGATCCCGTGCAAGGGCGCGCTCGGCTTCTTCAATGTCCCTGCGCATGTCGCGCAGATGGTGGAGGCGCATCTGTCATGAGGAACGATCAATCCCCCGAAACCATCACCGACGAACTGGCGCTGAAGGAGCGGCTGATGGTCGAGATTGCCTATTGCCGGCACGTAAGCCTGCCGGCGAGCGAAGAGGCTGAGCGCATCCTTGCGATGTTCGCTCAAGTCGGAGCGGGTGGAGTCGACTTCATTGCGCTCGCCCGTCGCTTCGTGACGTGGCCGCTGCCGCGCACCGTCTGTGCTGATCTCTGCGCCACCGATCCGAATTATCAATACGGGCGGTCCGGCACCAATCTGCTCTCCCTCGCGGAGGCAGAGCAGATGCTGCGGCACGTGCTTGGCTCGGGCTGCGCCTGTCACCCTGAAGTCCAGAAAGATGCCTCGCGTCATGGGTCCTGCTTGTCGGGTGGCTGCCCGCATGTGGGACGGGAGGGCAAATAATGGCTGGCAGCGTCAACAAGGTCATTATCGTCGGTCACCTCGGCCGCGATCCGGAAAGCCGATCCTTCCAGAATGGCGGCAAGGTCGTCGGCCGGTACGGCTTCGTCCTCCGCAATCCCCGTCCGATCGAGCTGATCCCGTGCAAGGGCGCGCTCGGCTTCTTCAATGTCCCTGCGCATGTCGCGCAGATGGTGGAGGCGCATCTGTCATGAGGAACGATCAATCCCCCGAAACCATCACCGACGAACTGGCGCTGAAGGAGCGGCTGATGGTCGAGATTGCCTATTGCCGGCACGTAAGCCTGCCGGCGAGCGAAGAGGCTGAGCGCATCCTTGCGATGTTCGCTCAAGTCGGAGCGGGTGGAGTCGACTTCATTGCGCTCGCCCGTCGCTTCGTGACGTGGCCGCTGCCGCGCACCGTCTGTGCTGATCTCTGCGCCACCGATCCGAATTATCAATACGGGCGGTCCGGCACCAATCTGCTCTCCCTCGCGGAGGCAGAGCAGATGCTGCGGCACGTGCTTGGCTCGGGCTGCGCCTGTCACCCTGAAGTCCAGAAAGATGCCTCGCGTCATGGGTCCTGCTTGTCGGGTGGCTGCCCGCATGTGGGACGGGAGGGCAAATAATGGCTGGCAGCGTCAACAAGGTCATTATCGTCGGTCACCTCGGCCGCGATCCGGAAAGCCGATCCTTCCAGAATGGCGGCAAGGTCGTCGGCCTGCGCGTCGCCACCTCCGAACAGTGGAAGGACCGGTCGACCGGCGAGCGGCGCGACCGCACCGAATGGCATCAGGTCGCGATCCATAATGAGGGGTTGGCGACCATCGCCGAGAGCTATTTGCGCAAGGGGAGCAAGGTCTATCTCGAAGGCCAGCTCCGCACCCGCAAATGGACCGACCAGCAGGGCGTCGAGCGCTACACCACCGAGATCGTGTTGCAAGGCTATCAGGCGCAGTTGGTGCTCCTCGATGGCGCTCAGGGCGATCGTCGCGATGATCGCGGCGACGGCGGTAAGCGGCAGGGCGACGGATATGGCGAACGTCCGGCCGACTTCGGCCCCGAGCGCAACTTCGCCCCTGATCTCGACGACGACGTGCCGTTTTGAGGAGAGGCGATATGACCATGACCGAAGAGCAGTTCTTCATGATCGAAGCCGCAGAACAGTGTGGATTTGAGCCGATTGACGATGACGGCGAGCGGTTCGCCTGCACCGCCGCCCAAATCGTCGACCTTGTTACTCGCGCGCGGTTGCAGGGGCGGACGGACGTTCGCCGCGAGATCGACACGGGCGACATACCCATCTGACGGCGGGGCTGGCAGGCCCCCAATCGCCTGCCGCACCATCATCCTTCCGGCCGGGGCGCCTTTCCTATGACCATCGATCCTTTTCCGACGCTGCGGTTCGCGGCGCGCGGCCGTGCCTCTGCCGGGGGTCGGCCATGACCGATAATGTCGTGCCGATCGGCGAGGCGAAGAAACCGCGCAAGCCCAAGGGCGGCGGGGAGCCGCCCAAGGGATCGGGCAATATCTTCCTCGACGCCGCGCTGGGCTATGCCGCGCGCGGGTGGCCAGTGTTTCCGTGCAACCCGAAGAACAAGCGGCCGCTGCTCGGCAAGGATCGCGATGCGCAGGGCAATGCGATCGCCGGCACCGGGGGCCTGAAAAAGGCGTCGACCGATCCCGAGACGATCAGGGGATGGTGGCGGAAATGGCCGAAGGCGATGATCGGCCTGTTGACCGGCGTGAACGGCCTGTTCGTCGTCGATTTCGATCCGGGCATAGAGACCGACCCGAAAACCGGCGAACCGATCATGGACCCGGTGACGGGCGAACCGATCGAATATACGCTGGAGGGCCTGAAGGCCGTCCTGTGCTTCCAGATCGGCGGGCCCTTGCCGGCGTCGCTGGCGGTCCGCACCGCCGGCAAGGGCGGCGTCCACGTCTATTTCCGCCAGCCCGACGAGGGCGCCGACATCCGCAACCGGAACAACCTTCCGCACCGGATCGACGTGCGCGGCACCGGCGGCTATGTCATCGCCCCGCCGTCCGTCATGGACAACGGGCGCGAATATCGCTGGCTGCACGGCGACGCCGATGTCGAGCCGGTCGAGGCGCCCGCCGCCCTGGTCGACATCCTGCGGAAGCCGAAGGGTTCCGCCCCATCAGATAACGTCGGCGCGCGAGCGCCGGCATCATCGCGTCCGTCGCCCCCGGCGGACCGGCCGACGAGCGAAGTCGAGGCCGAGGAGCAGGCGTTGCGCCGCTATGGCCTGGCCGCGCTCGATCGCGAGGTGGAGAAGGCCCGGACTGCGGCGGACGGGACGCGCAACAACACGCTGAACGCCTGCGGGCTCGCGCTGGGCCATCTGGTCGGAGCCGGGGCCTTGTCGCGCGAGCTGGCGATCTCCGCCCTGGTCGACGTGGCGCGGGCGTGGCGCGACATCGACAAGTCGACCGACACCATCACCCGCGCGGTCGACGATGGCGCCGCCGATCCGCGCGACCTGTCGCACGTCCGCGCCGACGCCCGTGACCGCTTCCGCCGCTTCGCGGGGCGAAGGCGCGACAACCCTTCCACCGCTTCCGGTCTGCGCGCAGCGGAGATCGAGCAAAGCTTCCAATCTGGAAGTGAGGCGAATGACGGCGCCGCCGCCGGGGTGGAGACGGAGGGGCGGTCGACCGCATCGCAGCGGGCGCGCGCGGCGCGGGAGCTGCACGGCAAGCTTGCCAGGTACAACCGCACCGATCTCGGCAATGCCGAGCGGTGGCGCGACCGGTTCGGTGGCGACTTCCGCTATTCGCCCGCGCTGGGCTGGTTCGCATGGGACGACAAGCGCTGGAAGCTGCTGTCCGCCGAGGCCAACAAGGTGCCGGGCGAGGTGCTGGCGTCCGTGTTCAAGATGGTGCGCGCGATCCGGCGCGAAGCCTGGGTGGTGCGGGCCTCGGGCGTACCCGACGCGGAGAAGAACCCCGGCGGCCTCGACCGCACCGTGTTCGACGAGAAGGGCAAGCCCAAGCGACTGTCGGCCGCGCTGTTCGCCTGGGCCGACACCAGCGAGGGCAATGCGCGGCTGACCTGCGTCGCCAAGCTGGCGATGCCGTTCATCACGATCGAGCCCGACGCCTTCGACCGCGACCTGTACGCCTTCAACGTCCAGAACGGGACGCTGCGCTTCCGGCGCGAGCGGCGGCCGGATGGATCGTGGCGCGTCATGATGAAGCTGATGGACCATGACCGGCGCGACCTATTGACCAAGATCAGCCCCGTCACCTTCGATCCGAAGGCGGAGTGCCCGGTCTATGACGGGCTGCTCGAATGGGCGCAGCCCGATCCGGCGATGCGGCGCTATCTCCATCAATGGGGCGGCCTGTCGCTGACCGGCGAGACGGGCGAGCAGAAGCTGCATTTCTGGCATGGCGGCGGCGGCAACGGCAAGGGCACGGTGCTCAACGCCTGGTGCCATGTCGCGGGCGACTATTTCGCGTCGGTGTCGATCGAGACGTTCCTTGATCAGGGGCCGAAGAAATCGGGGGACAAGGCGACGCCCGACCTCGCCAAGCTGCCCGGCGTCCGGCTGCTCCGCGTGTCGGAGCCCGAGGAGCGGGCGCAGCTCGCCGAGGCGCTGATCAAGCTGGTGACGGGTCAAGACCCGCTTTCGGTGCGGCACCTCCACAAGGGGTTCTTCGAGTTCCTGCCCCATTTCAAGCTGACCATCATGGGCAACCATTGGCTGGGCATCCGGGGCACCGACAAGGGCATATGGCGGCGCGTGAAGCTGATCCCGTGGGATGCGTCGATCGACGAGGCCGACAAGGACGAGACGCTGCCCGAGCAGCTCAAGGCCGAGGCGAGCGGCATCCTCAACCATATGATCAAGGGCCTGCTCGACTGGATGCGCAACGGCCTGATCGAGCCGCGATCCGTGACGCAGGCGACGGCGGCCTATCGCGAGGCGAGCGATCCGCTCGGCCGGTTCCTGGCGCTGTGCGTCCAGCCCGCGCCGGGGAAGCGGGTGCAGTCGTCGCGGCTCCACGCGGTCTATGAAGCCTGGTGCGCGGCGGCGAGCGAGCCGGCCTGGAAGAACAAGACGTTCGCACAGGCGCTGCTCGACAAGGGATACAAGAAGAAGCCCAGCAACGGGATGCAGTGGCTCGATATCGAGCTGATCCGCCAGCGCGAGGATTTCGTCGACGAGCAGGGCAATCCCAAGCCCTTCACACCCGACGACGATGAGGACGAGCCGCCGCCGATCGAGCCCGACGACGGGGTTCGGTGGGGCGATGACGACGATCTCCCGCCCCTCTGATCCTTCCGGGCTGGAAGGATGGCGGAAGGGTTATCGGAAGGAAGAAATGGCGGATTTCTGCGCGTCTGGAAGGGTTGGAACGGTTTTCGATACTTGGCCGCGATTATGTGTGTGCGTGCGCGCGCGCAGGCGCGTGAACAAGATAGTTATAAACCCTTCCAATCCTTCCAATCCTTCCAGAATTATAGCGAAGCTATTGATATTAAGAGGAAATAATATGGCCCGACCCGACAACCAACGCTTCCGTCTCCCTTCCGACACGGTTCCGGGGCTGGAAGCCGCCTTCATGGACTTCAACGCGGTGGAAGATCGCCTGGTGGAGGCCATGTCCGTGCTGCGCCGGTCGGGGGATCGGGAGTGGTCATGGCTGCATCCGGGGACGCTGGCGATGTTCCGGCAGTATCGGCCCGAGCATGTCGATCCCGATGCCGCCGACCGCAGGCTGGTGACGTGCGCGCTGACGCGCGCCGAGGTGGAGCGGGCGGACGAAGCCATGGGCTGGGTGCTCGCCGCCGTGCCCGAGGGGATCGGCCGCCGCATCCTCGGCGTCGCGCTGATGCAGCTCGCGCAGGGCGATCGGGCGCGGATCGAGTGGCCGGCGGTTCGCGCGCGCCTCGGGGTCGAGGGCGCGGCCATGACGGCCGAGGGCATTCGCAAGCGCTACAACCGCGCCGTCACCGCGATATGCACATGGAAAAACGCTAGGAGTTCTGCGGCCTAGAGATCGTCAAGCCCTAGAATGTTCGTCGCTGCAAATTTTCCGTGTCCGTTTCTAGGGGGTAGAGGGCTTATAGAACGCTACGTTGGGGCACAGCCATTGCCCCGGCATCCTCTCCTAAGACTGCCGCGCCCCGCTCGCCCCGTGCCAGCGGGGCGCGGGCGTTTTGGGGAGCGCGAGATAAACCCCGCGAGCGATGGCACGGGGCGGGTGGCGATCCGGCCACCCGCCCACATCGCCGCGATCAGTTCCACGCGAGCCGGCAACGGCGCGGCGCGACCGGCGCCCGGCGCTGCCAAGGGCCGCAGGCGCGGGGGAGGGGCGCGGGGAAGGCCGCGAGGCCGGGCACCCCTCCCCCCTTTGGGTCCTTCCGGCGCATCGCCGCTATGCGGGGCGCAAAGGCGTGTGACGTGCAATTCTCCGGTTTTTCGCGGGGCGTTGTTTTTCTCTTTTGGGTTCGGATCGATGACGGATGCTCCAGCGGATCAGGTGCCGGCGAGCATGATCGGCAATCTGTCCGAGCTGGCGATGATGCCGGGCATGCCGTCCGAGCCGACGATCAAGAAACTGATCGACGAGAACCCCGAGACGAAGGACAGCCCCGGCTTCCCGATCATCACGCGCGGTGATCGGGGTGTTGCGTGGGAAATCGATCTCGTTGCAGCGGCGACGTTCATCCGCGAGTTGCAGCGCCGGGCGGAAGAGCGGGCGCGGGCGCGAGCCGCCGAGGTCAATCAGCTCGGCCTTGATCTCCTCGGCGCTGATGCCGCCTCGATCCGGAAGGATCGGGTCGAGCTGTCCTCGGCCGATCGTCGCGCGCTGATGGAAGAGGAGCTGGTTGCGATCAAGCTGGCTGAGAAGCGCGGCGAACTGATCCGGAAGGATGAAGCCGAACAGGCGGTGTCGCAACTGGCAGTGGCGTTCGTCGACCGTCTGTCGTCGCTGGTTGCGCGCGCAGCCAAGCGGATCGAGCTGCCGCGTGAAACACAGGTGCAGCTTCAGAAATTGATCGACGGGGATCGAGCCTGGATCGCCCTTCAGTTGGACAGGATGGATGTTTCATCAACCGATCAGCACGATCCCGCCGTTCGAGACGGCGACGGATTTGCTGCGGCGGGTGGCGTCGATCATCCGGCCCAAGAAATCCCTGACGGTCAGCCAGTGGGCGATTGAGCACCTCGGCTATGATCCCGAAACCCTGCCCTGGCAGATGGAGATCATGGACGCCCTGGGCGATCCAGAGGTTGCCGAGGTCGGGCTGATGGGGCCAGCCCAGGCGGGTAAGTCGGAAATCGGTCTCGCTTGGTTGGGTTGGTCGATCGAGCATGACCCGGCCGGCTTCATGATCTGCCAGCCTTCGAAGGTGCTTGCACAGGATTTCGTCGTTCGCCGCGTGGCGCCGATGATCAAGAATACGGAGGCGTTGCGCGGGCAACTGCTTTCGGATGTCGGCGCGGACAACCTGTTCCTGAAGCAATTCAGGGCGATGCTGCTGACTTCGATCTGGCCGACCGCCGAAAACTTCCGCGCCCGGCCGGTGCCGCGCGGGTGGGTCGACGATTACGACGCGATCGACGCGAATATCGAAGGCAAGGGCTCGGCGGTCTCGTTGCTCGACGATCGTGCCACGACATTCGAAGGGCGCGATACCAAGTTCATCTCGTCGTCTCCTGCCGACGAAAAGGGTAGGAAAACGGAAGCCTTCGTCAAGGGCGGCACACATGAACGGCTTATGCCGCCATGTCCGCATTGCGAAGAACGGATCGAGATCGACCTTCGTCGCGATCTGCGGTTCGAAGACAACGGGAGCGCGGACCTCGCCGAACAGACGGCGCATGTCATCTGTCCGAAAAACGGCTGCATCATCGAGCCGCACCACAAGCGGACGATGATTGACGCCATGGCGGTGTTTCCGGGTCGCGGTTTTGTCGTCACGAACTTAGAAGTCGGCCGGCGCCGCCGGACCTTCAGTGTTGATGGATTGATGTGTTTCCGGAGCTGGGGCCGACTGGCCCGCCAATGGCGGGAAGCGCAGATCGAGTGGGCGACGCTCCAGAGCGAAGCCGGCCTGGTCGGCTTCTTCAACGGCAAGGCCGGATATAATTACCGGTCGATCCTGAGTGGCGAACCGCCCCTGGAGGTCAAGACGCTGGCCGCGCGGCGGCGGAAGGGTTGGAAGCTCGGCACCGTTCCGGCCGGGGTCAAGGTCATCGTCATCACCGTGGACGTGCAGGCCAATCGGTTCGAGTGCGCGGCGGTCGGGTATGGCGACGGGCTCGAATGCTGGGTCATAGATCGTTGGGCGATCGAGACGCTGGCGGACGGACTGACCAGCGTCCAGCCTCTCCGGTATCGCGAGCATTGGGCGGCGTTGCTGCCCTTGTTCAGCCGGGATTGGCCGCTGGCCGATGGGTCGGGGCAGACGGCCCAGGCGCTGACCGTCGCGATCGACGCGCGCGGCGGCGAAAGCGATCTGGTGACCGGGTTCTGGCATCTGTGCGTGGCGGCCGGCATCCATCGGAACCGCGTGACCTTGTTGCAGGGCGGCAACAACCCGCGCGCCGAGCTGATCAGCCGCGCGCGGCGATCGGACGAAAAAGCGGGCGGCGGCGTCAAGCGGAACAGTCCGGCGAAGTGGACGGTCAATGTTCACGCCCTGAAGAATATCCTCGACGCGCGGCTGCGGCGGGAGAAGCCGGGGCCGGGATATATCCATTTCCCCGAGGACTTCCGCGAGCTGCATTTCGACGAGCTGACGGCGGAAGAGAAACAGGACGGCAAGTGGAAGAAGATCAGGCCGCGTAACGAAACGCTCGACCTCATGGTCATGTCCTATGCCGCCCTGTTGCGCAGTCCCTTCGCCGGCACCCGTACGACGATGAGCTGGGTCCCCCGCGAGTATCGCGTTCCCGAACAGGAGCTTCCGAACCTCATGGCTTCGAAGAACGACGACGGCACGGACCCGGCGGCGCTGGGGGCGGCCGACATCAAACCATCCGCATCGGGTTCGATCGACGAAACAGCGCGAGATCGGGCCGATGGTCAGGAGCCCGGCGCGGCGGTTGCTACGGCCGCGCCGGCAGCTCCGAAACGGAAGCGGCGCGCAGGCGGCGTCAATCCGATCACCGGCCGGGCGGCCGGATCATGGTTGAAAAGGAACTGACGGTGGCGGGCTATACCGATAGCGACCTGACGATGGTCCAGAGGAAGATCGCCGAGGGCGTGACCAAGGTCCGGTTCGCCGATGGGCGCGAGGTGACCTATGCCAGCGTCCAGGAGCTGATGGGCGTCGAGCGCCTGATTAAGGCCCAGCTCGCGGCCGCCCGGCGTGGCCGGCGCGCGCACTTCCCCTGCTACAGGAGTGGCCTGTGACCCCGCGCGCGAACCTGCTCGACAGGATGATCTCGGCGGCCGCGCCGCATTGGGCGCTGAAGCGGGAAAAGGCCCGGTTCACGCTCGATCGTCTGCGCGGTGTTCGGGCCGAATATGACGGCGCGACGAAGGGCCGTCGCGCCTCGGGCTGGCGGCGCAAGGTCAAGGATGCGAATGGCGAGCTGAGCCCCCGCGTCATGGCAGCCCTGCGCGGCATCGCCGACGATATGGTGCGCAACAATCCCCATGCCGCGCGCGGCGTGTCCGCCATCGCCGAGCATATGGTCGGCGATGGGATCACCTTCCAGCTCTACCGCAACGGTCAGCATGACGTAGAGCTGACCGCCCGCGTCCGCGCCCATCTCGACGGCACCGCCTGCGATGCCGCCGGTCGGCATGACCTGTACGGGCTCCAGTTGCAGGCCGCGCGCACCATCGTGACGCGCGGCGCGGCGGTGATGCGTCGTCGCTGGCGCCGAGTGTCGGATGGACTGCCACTGCCCTTCCAGCTCCAGTTACTCGAGCCGGACTATATCGACATGGGCAAGGTCGGCGCGGCGGGGAAAGGCCGGCCCGACTATCTGATCAACGGGATCGAGTTCGACCAGCTCGGCCGGCGGCGGGGATACTGGCTCTATTCGAGTCATCCGGGATCGGTGCGGCCTGGCGCGCTGGCGTCGAAGTTCGTGCCCGCCGAGGATGTCGCGCATATCTTTCGCGCCGATCGGCCGGAACAGGAGCATGGCGCGACCTGGTTTGCGCCGGTCATCGTTCGCATGAAGGATTTCGCGGACTATGAGGACGCGCAGGTCATGCGGCAGAAAATCGCCGCCTGTTTTGCGGTGTTCAAGTTCGGAGACCCGGAAGGCGTCGACGCTATCGCGGGCGACAGCGAGGAAGATGCGCTCGAAAGCATCGAACCCGGCATGATCTACGACATCCCGGAAGGCGGCAAAGTCGAGTTCGCCTCACCGCCTTCGGTGGACGGATATGGCGACTATTCCAGCGTGTCGCTGCATGCCGTGTCCGCCGGTCTGGGCGGCATCCCCTATGAGATCATGACCGGGGACCTGAAGGGCGTCAGCTTTATTTCGGGGCGCCTCGGCCGGCTGAGCTGGAACCGTGCCGTCGCGACATGGCAATGGCTGATGTTCATCCCGCAATTCTGCGGCGCCGTGCAACGCTGGACGTTCGACGCGCTCGAACTGATGGGCGAGGACCTCACCGGCGTGACGATGCGCTGGACCCCGCCCCGCGTCGCGCTGCTCGACCCTGCGACTGAAATCCCGGCGATCCGCGATGCGGTACGCTCGGGCCAGATGACGCCGAGCGAGGCTATCCGCGAGCGCGGGCTCGATCCCGACACCTTTTTCGAGGAATGGGCCGAGGACGCCGCCCGCTTCGATCGGCTCCGCCTGATCTTCGATAGCGATCCTCGGCGGGTGACCGCCGTTGGCAACCCGACCGCGCCGGTAAAGCGCGCCGAATAAGGACAAGCGAACATGACGGAAATCCTGATCTACGGGATCGTCGGCGATAGCTGGGACGGTCTCGACGCCAATACGATCGTGCCGATGATCTCGGCAGGCGACGACGATCTCGACGTTCGGATCAACAGTCCTGGCGGCTACGTCATGGAGGGGCTGGCGATCTACAACGCGATCATTCGCGAGCGGGCCAAGGGACGCAAGGTCACGACGCATATCGACGGCCTAGCGGCGTCTATGGGGTCGATCCTGGCGATGGCCGGCGAAGAAATCGTCATGGCCGATAATGCGCTACTGATGATCCATAATCCGTGGGACTGCGCCTGCGGCGATGCGATCGAGCTGCGCCGCGCCGCCGACCGGCTCGACCAGCTCCGCGATCAGATGGTCGGCATCTACAGCAAGGCCACCGGCCTGGAGGCCGACGCGCTGATCCCCATGCTCGACGCCGAGACGTGGATGACCGCCACCGAAGCGCTCGCGTTGAACTTCATTACGTCGATCGCCCCCGCCGAGATCGAGGCGGCAGCGCTCGACGTGACCAAATTCGGGTTCAAGCATGTGCCCGATAGTCCGCGCATCGCCGCCATGGCGATGGGCGGTTCCCGGCCGGCACCGGCCACTCGCAAACCGAAAGGAACTGACATGCCCGAACAGGGTAACGATACGGTGGCCGGCACCGAAGCCCCGGACACCATCACCACGACGGAGGCGCAGGCGCTCACTAATAATGCCATCGTCGCGGAACGCACCCGCGCGACCGGCATCCGCGCGCTTGCCGACAAGCACAAGCTCGGCGTGGCCTGGGCCGACAAGCTGATCGGAGAAGGCAAGACGCTGGAGGAGGCGCGCGCCTGCGCGCTCGACGCGCTGGCCGAGCGCGGCGACAGCGCCGGTATCGGCCATAGCGGTCCGGCCGTCGTCGTCACGCAGGACGCGCGTGACAAGTGGCTGACCGGCGCAGCGAACTCGATCATCATGCGCGCCGGGATCGGCGGCACGATCAAGGCCGCTGCACAGAAGCGCGGCGAAAAGATCGATCTCGATCCGGGTGAGTTTCGCGGCATCCGCAATACCGAGCTGGCGCGGATGTCGCTGGAGATGGCGGGCGTCCGTATCCGCACCTATGACCGTGACAAGATCGTCGGTATGGCGCTGACCCATAGCGCCATGGGCAGTGGCCCCGGCCAGACCGGCAGCGACTTCGCCGTGCTGCTGGAGAACGTCATGCACAAGACGCTCCAGGCGGCCTATCTGATCGCGCCCGATACGTGGACGCGGTTCTGCGGGATCGGGTCCGTCAGCGACTTCCGGGCGCACAACCGCTATATCCGGGGCACGTTCGGCGAACTCGACGATCTCACCGAAGATGGCGAGTTCACGCGCAAGGCGATCCCCGATGGCGCGAAGGAGACGATCGCGGCCGGGACCAAGGGCAACACCGTCGGCTTGTCGCGTCAGGCGATCGTCAACGACGATATGGACGCCTTCTCTTTCACTGCTATCGATCTCGGCCGGGCTGCCAAGCTGACCATCGAAAAGGCCGTGTATCGCCTGCTCGCCATGAATGGCGGCCTCGGCCCGCTGATGAAGGACGGCAAGACGCTGTTCCACGCCGACCACGGCAATATCGCGACGGGTGCCGCGCCTTCGGTCGACAGCTTCGACAAGATCGCCGTGCTGATGGGCGAGCAGAAGGACTTGAGCGGCAACGAGTTCCTCGACATCAGCCCGGCGCTCTGGCTCGGGCCGCGCGCCATGCAGGGCGACGTCATCGTGATCAACGGTGCCGAATATGATCCCGATACGGCCAGCAAGTTGCAGAGGCCGAACAAGGTCCGGGGCCTGTTCAAGGATATCGTCGGCACGCCGCGCCTGACCGGTGCGCCCTGGTATGCGTTCGCCGATCCCGAGATCGCGCCCGCGCTCGAAGTCGTGTTCCTCGACGGCGAGCAGGAGCCGCTGCTCGATAACAAGGATGGCTGGGACTATGACGGCGTGGAGTGGCGTATCCGCCACGATCATGGCGCCGGGGCCGTTAACTATCGTTCGGCGGCTCGGAACCCCGGTCAAGGCGGCTGATCGGCCTAGTTCGTCCACCAACTGAAAGCTCGACGCGGGGCGGCCATCGGCCGCCCTTCGTCGATTCTGGAGAAAGTCCATGAACAACTATGTGCAGGAGGGCAAAGCCCTCAATCTGGTCGCGCCGGCCGGCGGCGTGGTTTCGGGGCGCGGCGTTCTGATCGGCGCCCTGTTCGTCGTCGCGAGCATCACGGCCGCCGAGGGCGAAATCTTCGTCGGCCGCCGGTCCGGCGTGTTCGATCTGGACGCGGCGACGCATGCTACCAACCAGGCCGGCGATGCCGGCGATCCCGTCTATTGGGATAATACGGGCAAGAAGGTCACGCGGACCGCGACGGGCAACACCATCATCGGCGTGCTGGTCGAGGACAAGGTTTCCACCGTCGCGACCGCCAAGGTAGTACTAATCCCGCGCCTAGTCGCTCCCGGCGCGGCGATCCCCGACCTGGCGGGCGGAGCCGATCTGCCGACCACCGTGACCAAGGTTAACGCGATCATCGCCGCGCTTGAGGCGGCCGGCATCGTCGTCGCCTGATCGCGCGCCCACCGATCGACAGAGACGGGCGGCTCCGGGGTTCCGGGGCCGCCCTCTTTTTCAGGCCGCCGCGTGGCGACGGCCTGGAAAGGAGCGACCATGAAGAAAATCCATCTCCATACTGCCGATCGGCGGATCACGCCGGCGGGCACCGTCCGCGCCGAGGCCGGCGAGGATCTGATCGTCGGCGAGGAAATCTCGGCGGAGCGCGCGCAGGAGCTGGTCGACCGGGGCGGCGCGATCGTCGTCGATCCGCTCGACCATGACGGCAACGGCCGCAAGGGCGGTAGCAAGGGCCGGTCGTCGAAGGATGAAAAGCCGGTGCCGACCGTCGAACTGGAGCCGCGCGAGCTGGGCGAAGGCGAGATGCTTCAGGACGCGAGCGCCGATCTCGGCCTTGTCGGCGAACCGATCAGCGTCGACCAGCTTCAGGCATCGGAATAATGTCCGTCTGGGATACGGCGTCGGCGGCGATCGACGCGGCTTTCGCCGTGCCCGGCGGCGTCACCTATGCGGGGCCGGGGATCGACCTCCCCGGCCCGATCGCCGCGATCCGCGAGGATATGCCGGCGCCGACCTTCGACGGGCCGGGCGCCTCGGCGCAGACGGTCGGCTATGAAATCGACATGGCGGCGTTGCCCCGCCGTCCCCGGCGCGGCGACCTGATCGGTCATGTCGTCGGCGGCGCCACGAGCTGGCGCGTGATCGACGTGGCCGACCGTGCGGCGGTCGGGAAATGGTTCGCGATCGTGGAGCAAGCCGCATGACCGCGATCCGCGAACAGATCGCGACGCTGCTCGACGCGCGGCTGCAAGCCATCGCCGACGCCCATGGCGGCGAATATGAGCGCGACCCCTCGGGCGATCCGACCGGTTGGCCGGCGATCAGCCTGGACGACGAAGGGCAGGACCCGAGCGACGAAGAAAGCGGGGTGACGCGCTACGCGATGTCGGTCGCGATCGAGGTCTATTCGGAAGGCAGCAGCGGCATGGCCGTGTCGCGGGAGCTGAACGAGCTGCATGCCGAGATCGTCCCCGCGATCATGACGCCGGGCGCGCCGCCGTTCGGGGGCCTGGTCGAGCGGGTCGAGGAAGGCCAGCTCAAACGCTTCACCGCGCCCCTGGCGTCCAAGCCCCGCAAGGGCTTCCGGCAGCGGTTCACCATCATCTTCACCACCCGTCGCGGCGATCCCGCGAGCCAGTAGAAGGAACGGGACATGTCCGAAAATGTGATCGACATCACCAATGTGGCGATGCTGCTTAAGGTCGAAACGACCGAAGGCGTCGATGCCGCGCCGACCGCCGCCGACGCCTTCCCGTTCGAGACGGACGGCTACAGCTACAACAGCCCATTCGCCAGCGAAGCGTCCAACGAGGCGACCGGGACCAAGGTCGCGGGCGCTCCGCTGATCGTCGGCCAGCCCGCCGAAATCAGCATCCGGGTTCGGCTCAAGGGGGCGAACGCGACCTACACCTCAACGGTGAAGCCGCCGCACCATGCGCTGCTGACCATCGCCGGATGGCGCGGCCTGTTCACCGCCGCCGTCGCGGCCGCAGCGCTGACCGCCGGCACCACGAACAGCGCCACGCTGGGCGCGTCGTTCAGCTCGACGGCGCGGGCCTATCTCGGCATGCCGCTGATCATGAGCGGCCTCGCGGCCGGCGCGCATCCACTGGTCATCGAATATACCGCCGGGCGACTGGCGACGCTCACCGACGAATTCGCGACGCCGCTGACCATCGGCAGCAGCGCCGAGATTGCCGCGAACTGGACCTATGCCGGCACCTCGCCACAGGACGCCGCCGCGCGCTTGACCGACGAACCCACGGGAACGCTCTACATTTACGAGGACGGCAACTTGTTGAAGTTCGTCGCCTGCCGAGCCTCGCTCGACAGCCTGTCGGCCGACACGGCGAAGCCCGGTTTCGCGACCTTCAAGCTGATGGGCATCTTCGCGGGCGAGACCAGCGCGGCGATCCCGTCCGGCATCGCACTGCCAGCGCACAGCGCGCCGACGCTGGTGCAGGGCCTGACCGGTGTCAGCCCGGCATTCTCCGTCAACCGCAAGCCGCTGATGATCAGCAATTTCAGCCTGGCCGACGCGGCCGAGCTGTCGAGCATGGAGGACCCTAATACGAACTTCGGCTTCGGGTCGGGCCTGATCGGCGGGCGCGTCCCCATGTTGAGCTGCGATCCGGCCAAGACGCATGTCGCGGTGCGCAGCACCCTCTCCGACATGCAGAACAAGGCGCAGTTCTGCGGCGCGGTGCGCTTCCTCGGGGCCGCCGGCAACCGGATAGCGATCACGCTGCCGCTGATGCAGACGGCGAAAAGCGATCCGGCCTTGCGCGGCAAGAAACGCGCCGAGCAGAACGATTATCGCCTGATGACCAACGGCCGCGACGCGCAGGGGCGGACGACCGAAAAGATACTGTGCTTCTACTGATCAGGCGGCGGCGAGGTCCGGGATCGTCTCCAGGACCTCGGCCATCGCCTCGGCCTCGCGCCGAAGGTCGAACGCGTTCTGCATCCTGATCCACGCCTCGGGGGAGCCGCCGAACATCTTGCCCAGGCGCAAGGCCATGTTCGGAGTGACCGGCTTCTCCCCGTTCAATATGTCGTAGAAATGCTGGCGCGAAATGCCGAGCAGCCGGGCAATCTCCGCCTTCGGCCGGTCGATCTCGGGAAGGATGATCGTCCGCAGCATCTCGCCCGGATGGGTCGGCTTCAGGCCGGCGGTCATAGGGTTCGCCATGTTCAAGTCCTTTGGTCGATAGTTGGCGTGGGTCCGAGGCCCCGCTTAATGATAATCCTCGATATCAACGTCGATCGCGTCCTCTTCGCTCCACCCGAAGGTGATGCGGAAGTTCTTGTTCACCTTCACGGCATAGCGCTTCGGCTTACCTTGCAGCCCATGGAAGCCGAAGCCCGGCAGCAACATGTCGTCGGGCTTCACCGATGCGTCGAGCCGGGCGAGCAGGATGCGGATTTTGTCCTCGTTCTGGACGGGCAGCTTCGAACCGTCGCCGCTGGTGGCGAAGAGTTGAAGCGCTTTGTTCCTGTAGTTCCTGATCATGTGTAAGCAGATAGCTTACACTCGACGGACTGTCAACTATCAGCTTACAGTTTGGAGTGAAAAATGATCCCCCTCTCCACCGATGTGGTGCGCTTCGTGCCGCCGATCTTCGACAAGGCCGATCCGGCCGCGCCGGCCTTCTTCCTGCGGCCCGGCGATCCGATCGAGCGCGAGCTGTTCGAAGCGGAGCTGGCCGGCGACTATCGCGCCGGCCGCGTCTTCCAGGCCGATCTCAACCGGACCTTCTCGGAGGGGGTCGCGGTGCTGATGGCCGCCGATCCGGGCCGCGACACGCTGCTGGCGCTGGTCGCGGCGGAAGGCGCGCTGGAGGATGGCGAGGCGCTGCCCGCCGAGGAACGGCAGTTGCTTGCGGCCGCGCGCGACGCGATGGCCGATCACTGGCCCGAATATCGCGCGCTGATCGTCGAGATGAACCGGCGCCACCAGCTTCTACCGCTGGTCGCCTTCCGCCGCTTCTGCAAGGGGTGGGAGAATATCGAGGCGGCGCTGCCGTTCGCGGCCGGCCCGGACAGGCTGGTGACGCTGGCGGCGACGGGCTCGATCCCGCGCCCGCTGATGAAGATGGCGGGGTTCGAAGCCTATGCTATGCTCAACGCCGGGCAGCATGCAAAAAACTCCGAGGCGGCCTCGAAGTCCGACGACGGCCCGCCGACTTCGCTTTCGGACGCGCCATCGAAGGCGGATGGGACATCGGCGGGGACCGATGGGCTGAAAACCCCCGGCTGACCGTGCCGCCCTGGATATGGGGCGTGATCGACCTGTGGCAGCTCTGCCGGATCAACGCCGGCCCGTTCGGCGGCCGCATCCTCCCTTGCGCGGGCGGCCCGGGCGAACAGCCGGCGGCGCTGCTCGACGCCTTCGCCTTGCTCGACGGGATGCTGAAAGATGGCTCGGAATGACGGCTTCGCCGATCTGGTGCTCGACGCGAACGCGCTGCGCGATGCGCGAGAGCGTGTCGAAACGGGAACCTATCGCGCCGCTCGCGGTGCCGTCGCCTCGACGACAAAGGATGCTGAGCGGGCGCTTGAGGCGGCGACCAGACATTTGGTCGGCGGAAACCTGTGGAGAGCTTGGAATAGCAAGATTTATCCGGAGAGCGGTCGAGCATCGAATAACCCGACCGGCTTCATCTATCCGAAGGGTGCTAAAGGTGGGCGGACTGAGGGGGCGATCCGCAGTCTGGTCGAAGGCGGCCGCATTCGCGGAAAGGATGGTGGATTGATGGCGGTAGCGCTGCCGGTAGTGGGGCGGCGAGGTTGGTCAGGGGGGCGCGGTAACTGGACCGATATGAGCCCGAAGGAATGGTTGGCGCGAAACCCTGGCTATAAATTGGAGCCGATCTGGACGCGGGATGGGCGGGGTTTCCTGGTTGCAAAAGCAAATATTAATTCGCAAGGCCGCGTTCGCAGGGCAACAGCTCGGCAAATTGAAACCGAAATGCATGCGACAGTCTTGGTGTTCGCTTTACTCCCCGCAGTTAATGCACGCGGCGGTCTATCGATCGAAGGTACAGTGAAGCCCTTTGAAGCTAGGCTGCTGAAGAACTTTGAGCAGGAGGCCCGGCAAAGCCTGAGGGGTGACGTAATCTAGCGAACGGTAATATTCCGAAACTGAGTATTTTCCTTCGGAACCGTTGATCCGCAAAACCGGCACTTCACAGCATCTGGTTGGATGGCTTCTGCGCAGGACGGACATTTGACCAGCTTGCCCAGATGCAAGGCGTCGGCCTTTGCATTTTCATTGTCAGCCGGGATCACGGCGATGATCAACATTGCTATCGGGCTTAGGAAAAGCGCCGCAAAGAACCATCCGAAGGCGCTTCGATGTTTATACTCGGCAATGATGCCAGCAGCGATTGCGCAAACAATCCAGAACAAGATGAACATCATGCCGCCTCCCGTTGGCACGGGACGCTATGTCGATGGGAACGGGAAGTCGAGTCTCGCTCAGTCCAGATTGGCGCAGATGATGATGATCGCGAGGCTGAGCGCCGCGATCATCATCAGCCCGCCGATCAGAGGCTTATGATGGGGTCTTATTGGCAAGGGCAATATCGACCAAGCGGCGGATAGCCTCGGGCCGGTTTGGCAAATCCTGTTGGTCGCGGCGCCAGTCATCAAGCCGAGTTAGCATGTCGCGCTGCAAACGAAGGGTGATTGCCTCGCTATCGACCGATGGTCGGCCTTTTGATTTTTTAACATTAGAAATTGACATGCTGATTTTATAACGGCATTTAATGCGAAGCGGAAGAGTGTTTGCACCACCCTTCCGCCTCTGACCCATCGCACGGAGGTGACCCATGCAACCGGCTGACGACTATTCAGCACAGACGGCGCTTGAAGCCCACAGATTAAAGATCAACGGCGTGTCATCGCCGGCGCACGATCTCGACAATGCCGGTAATCTGCTCAACGAAGCGCACGGCGTTCTTGCGGCCTGCAATCTGCTGCTCGCCGAGTATGAGGGCGGCTTGCTCAATCCCAAACTGCTGGCCGCCGCGCTCAACGGCGCGGAACGGTTGTTGGAACAGGGCATACGGGATTTGACGGTGGGCTATCGCGAGATGCTGTCCGAAGTGAGGACGCACTGATGGGCGCGCTGGTGAAAAGCTTCGGCTTCGGTGAGCAGCTTGTCCGTGTTGTCGAACGAGCAGACGAATATTGGTTCGTTGCGAACGACGTTTGCGCGGCGTTGGAACTGGCTAATCCCCGTGATGTCGTCGCGAAGCTGGACAATGACGAGCGGGATGATGTCGGTTTAGCCGACGCCATCGGTCGTGATCAGCGTACCACGATCATCTCCGAGGGCGGCATGTACACGATCGTGCTGCGGTCGCGGGACGCCGTGAAGCCGGGGACGGTGGCATATCGCTTTCGGAAGTGGGTGACGGGCGAGGTCCTGCCCGCCTTGCGGCGCGAGGGGCGGTACGAACTGGAGCCGGTGGCGAATGACGAACTGGCCCGCCAGCCCGAGGCGCCGGACGAGTTCGACCGGGAACGGCTCAACCTGCAAATGGTGCGGGAGGCGCGGATCGTGTTCGGTGCGGCGGCGGCGCGTCGGATATGGGCGCTGCGCGGCCTGCCCGACCTGAGCGCGCCCGAACCACCGACCTTGCCGGCCATGATCCATGCCGAGCAGTACCGGCCGGTCGGCGACTGGATGCGGGATCGGGTGACGATGTGCAGCGCGTCGCGGGTCCGGTCGATGGAGCTGTATGGCGATTATGTCGACTGGTGCCGGCGGCAAGGTGTCGAGCCGCTGAGCCAGATTGCGTTCAGCCGCTACCTGACCAGTTGCGGCATAGGGCGGGCGCATTCGGAGGTGAGCTGGCGAACCGGCATCCGGTTGCGTACCTGATCTGACGCACATTGCAGGATTTCTTAGGGTGCAGGCGCAAGCCTGTGCCCCTTTCGTCGTGGAGCGCATGGCATGGATATCGTCGCACGGCTCAAGCTCAGCGGCCAGAATTTCACGGCCGAACTGGGCAAGACGCTTGGCGATGCCGAGCGGAAATTCGGCAGCACCGGCAGCGTCATCGGCCGCAACCTGGGCGACGGGATCGGCGGAGGATTGCAGACGGCGGCTGCGCGCGTCCCGGTTCTGGGCAATGCGCTGGCAGGCTTATCGGGTGTGGCGCTCATAACAGCGGCCGGGCTGGGTGCAGTCACTTTGGCGGCTGCACACGGTCTGGCCGGGATCGAAGAATATGAAGGGGGGGTTCGTCAGCTCGACGCCGTTCTCAAAGCCACCGGGAATACCACCGGTATCGCCCGCGACGAGTTGATCGCCTTCGCGAACGACATGGAAGGCGTGTGGGCGACGCCGGCCGAAGAGATCATGAAGGCCGAGCAGGTGCTCGCGGCCTTCGGCGGTGTCGCCGGCACCACGTTCGAACGGGCGATCACGGGTGCGGCCGACATGTCGGCGGTGTTCGGCGGCGATCTCAATTCCAATGTCGAGAAGGTCGGCACCGTGTTGCAGAACCTCGCTCAGGGCGAGGTCAAGGGGCTGGAGCGCGGGTTCAAGTTCCTTGGAACGGAAACACTAAAATCAGTCGCCCAATTGGCCGAGGTTGGCAAAACCGCCGAGGCGCAGCGCGTTCTTCTTGATGCTTTAGAGAAGAAAATCGGTGGCGCGAAGAAGGTCGAAGGGGAGGGGCTAAGCGGTTCGTTCTTCCGACTTGGCGAGTCGGTCAATGGCGCGGTTGAAAACATAGTCCGTAGTAGCGGAGCTTATGACGGCGCGATTTCGTGGGTCGATGCACTCACGAAAAAGGTCGATGCGCTTTCGGCAAGCATAGGGCGGGTGGGGTTTGGGCGAACCCTCGGGTCCCTTTGGATGGGCTATGGCCTTCCACAGCCTGACGCGCCAGAGCTGGGGGACACTATGCGGGAGTTGAACAAACGCCCGTCGTTCACGTCGATCGGCGACATGATAGCCGACAAGTCCGCCCAGGCCGCCTATGCCTCCGCCGAAGCCCAGCGGAAGGCAGAAGAGGCGCGGAAAGCGGGCGAGGACGCGACCAAGAAAGCGCAGGCCGAGGCGGAGCGCACCGCCGCCGATCTCGCCTCCCGCCTCGAAACGCTGCGCGACAAATATAGCGGCGTGGCGGCCGAGGCGCGCGAATATGTCGATGCGCTGGCCGACATCGACCGGCTGATCTCGGCCGGCAAGATCGGATCGGAGGAGGCCGCCCGTCTGAAGCTGGGCGCCTTCACCGAACGGATGGAGGCCGCCGTCCGCGCGATCGGCGGCGGCAAGGTGCAGTGGGGCGGCGCCACCGATCTGCGCGGCCTGATCGACAATGGCGATGCCCAGGCCGGCCTTGTCGGCGAGGTGGCGAAGGAGAAGATCGAGAAGGCGCAGGCCGATATCGCGGCCCATTACAAGCGGGTCATGACGGATGCGGTCGAGGATGTCGCCGACATCATGACCGACCTGATCGGCGGCAAGGCCGGGCGGCTGATCGGCGACCTGCTCTCCGTTGCCGGCGGCGGCCGGGCCAATAATTCGGCGCTCAACCTGCTGACGAAATGGACGGGGACGCCGCCGATCGTCGGCAAGCCCGGCGGCGACGGCGAGGTGGCCGGATCGGTCGACAAGCTCGGCAAGAAAATGGAAGGTCTGCTCGGCCTGTCGGGCGAGTTCACCCAATCGCTCGGCCGGATGCTCGCGGGCGCCGGGCTGGGCGCGGCGGCGGGCGGCCTGGTCGGATCGTCGCAGGCGTCGCAGTTCGGGGCGATGGCGGGCGGCGCGCTGGGCGAGAAGGCCGGCGAGATGGTGGGCAAGTCGCTGGGCAAGAGCATGGAGAAGCTCGCCGGCTTCGCCGGGCCGCTCGGCTCGATCGCGGGCGGCCTGGTCGGAAGCGCGCTCGGCGGGCTGCTCGGCGGCGTGAAGTGGGGCGCGTCGACCATCTCCTTTTCGGATGGCGAATTCTCGGCCGGCAAGGCGACGGGCAATAGCGGCGGCGCCAGGCAGAACGCCAGCGCCAGCGCGAACAGCGTCGTCAACAGCCTCGAAAGCATCGTCGAGCAGCTCGGCGGCACGGTGCTGTCGGCGCCTAATATCACGATCGGCCAGCGCCATGGCGACTATCGCGTCAATACCGGCGGTACGTCGCTGAAGATCAAGAAAGGGGCGATGGAGTTCGACCAGGATCAGCAGGGGGCGGTGGAGTATGCGATCCGCCAGATGCTGACCGGGGCGGTCATTGACGGCATTTCCCAAGCGGCAAAGAATGTCCTGAAGGACCCGAAGAACGATCTGGAGGAAGCCGTTGCGAAGGCCGGCTATATCGAGGCGATCCCCAAGGCGCTGAAGGCCCGGCTCGATCCGGTCGGCGCCGCGATCGACGCGCTCAACGACAAATGGGAAAAGACGGTCGAGGCGCTTCGCGAGGGCGGCGCGGGCGCCGAGCAGATGGCGGAGGCGCAACGGCTCTACAATCTTGAGCTGGAGGACGTGAAGATCAACACCAAGGCGGCCTCGGCCAGCCTCAACGAGTTCCTCAAGGGGCTCAAGGTGGGATCGTCGTCGCCGCTGTCGCTGCGCGATCAGGAGGCCGCCGCCAAGGCCGAGTTGCAGCCGTTCCTCGACCGGATCGCCGCCGGCAGCTCGATCGATCAGGACGCCTATCAGTCGGCCGCGCAGACCTTCCTCGATATCGAGCGGCAGTTGTACGGGTCGACCAACGCCTTCTTCACGGCGTTCGACCAGATACAGGCGGCGACCGCCAAGGCGATCGCCACGATCGACAATGCCGTGCCGATCAGCGACCCGGCCGCCGATCCGTTCGCGGAGAAGACGGCGACCGCGACCCAGACCAGCGCGCAACTGCTCGACCAGATCAGCGGCCAGTTGCAGGGGCAGAGCGCCCAGCTCGCCGCGCTGCTGGAGGCGTTCAAGGCCAATGGCGGGGGCTTCGGCTTCATCGGTGGCGGGAGGGCCTTCTAATGCCAGCACTGCCGGCCGATATCGCCGCGGCCTCGCGCGAGGCCCTGACCGAAAGCTGGGAAAGCGCGCCGATCAAGGCCCGCTTTCCCGGCGCCCGCGATCAGGGTTCGCCCCCGGCGGAGGGCTTCTTCGACGAGCCCGAGGATGCCCAAGCCTGCGCCGATCAGCGCGGCGCCCTGCTCGGCGTCGAGCGGCGGCGCTTCGCGGTCCCGATACAGGCCGAACTCTGGATCGACCCGACGACGGGCCTGCCGACCTATCGG
This sequence comes from Sphingomonas sp. Y57, assembly GCF_001015195.1. GTDB lineage: Bacteria > Pseudomonadota > Alphaproteobacteria > Sphingomonadales > Sphingomonadaceae > Rhizorhabdus. The sequence continues at coordinate 85,287 of NZ_LDES01000075.1, forward strand.
CTGATCGACAGCGATCAACGGGTCGACGCGCCGTGTCTCCCGGCCCGGATCGAACTCGATCTGGAAAATGAAGAAACGACCCTCGAACTGTTCGGGTAAGCCATGTCCAATGCACTGATCGTCCCGCCGGCCGCGTTCACAGCGGTCACGGCCAGCGGCTCCGCGTCCGGTCACGATCCCGCCTATGTCGGCAACGATTATATGGGCGTGGTCTGGAAGAGCCCGGCCGGGGCCTCGGCGTCGCTGACCGTCGACCTGGGCTCCGACATGGCCTGCGACACGGCATTCCTGTTCGGCTGCGACGGCGCGACCGGGGCGATGACGTTGAAGGTCGAGGCGAGCACCGCCGCGCAGGGGCCGGGCTTCGCGCCTGCGGGCTGGTCGGGGGCGGCGCTGCCGTTCCTGGCCGGGTCCGAGATGCCGGTGAACGGACGCGGCGTCGCGCTGTGGCAGGCGCCCAAAGGGGCGGGGCCGGCGGCATCGCGCTATTGGCGCTTCACCATCGGCGGGCTTGCCGGCGGGCAGGCGTCGGTCGCGCGCATCGTACTCGGCCGCGATCTCGCGCTGGAGCGCAATTTCGGCTTCGGCGCCGGGCTGGGCGTCAAGGACCTCGGTTCGGTCGACTGGAACCGCCTCGGCGTGATGACGCGCAAGCGAGGCCGGAAGCTCCGCACCCTCGGCCTGACCTACAAGGCGATCCACAAGGATGAGGTGGAAGCCGCCTGGCTGCCGATGATCGAGGCGATCGGCAATACGGAGATGCTGGCGATCCTGACCGATCCGGCGGCCGACGCCATGCGGCAGCGCCGCTTCTATTTCGGGCCGTGCTTCGGCGACCTGTCGGCGATCTGGCAGCGCGCCGACGGGTTCACCGCCGGGCTCAATCTGGTGAGCGTGATCTGATGCCGGCGACGCTGATCCAGATCGACGGTTGGGACCCTGTGGCCGGGGAGGCGGTGACGCTGCGCGCCGCCAGCCATGACGATCCGGCTGTCTGTCACCTCGACGGGGCGGTGTGGTGGCCAGCCATCGCGCAGCTCCCCAAGCTGCGGTACGACCTGTTCTCGGGCAGCTTCGACGGGCAGATCGATACGCCGTCGTCGACCGTCACGCTGATGACGGAGGCCTTCCCCGATCTCCCGCGCTACGCGCTGGCCGACGCGCGGCTGCGGCTGTGGCGCGGCGAGGTGGGCGCGGCCTGGGGCGATTACGTCCTGCGCTTCGACGGCATCGTGACGGCCCAGCCCAAGGTCGAGGCGCTGACCGCGACGATCGATTTCGCGGTCGATGACCGCTGGCTCGATACGCCGCTGCTCGACCTGTACGCGGGAACGACGGGGATCGAGGGCGAGGCCGGCCAGAAAGGTACTCCCAAGCCCTGGTGCCTCGGCGAGCCGCGCTATGTGCCCGGCGTGATGATCGACAGCGTGGACATGATCGTCCACCTGTCGGCCTATGGCGCGATCCAGTCGCTCAACGCCGCGCTGGAGCGCCTGGTGCGGTTCCCCTTCTCGATCGGCGACTATGCCAATCTCGCGGCGCTGAAGGCGGCGGCGATCCCGCGCGGCTACATCGGGACGTGCAAGGCGTTGGGTCTGGTGCGCCACGGCGCGCCGCTGGAAGGGATGCCCAGCTATCTCGTGTCGGGCGACGCGGCCGGCCCGGACGGGTGGGCGCGCAAGCCGGGCGAGATCATCCGGCGGATCGCGCACAAGCTGGGCAAGGTGGATCGCGTCTCGGGCGCCTCGCTCGATGCGCTCGACGCGGCGCGGCCGTGGAACCTGTCGCTCTATCTGGGCGAGCAGGTGACGGCGCGCGCGATCATCCAACGTATCGCCGCGAGCGTGAACGCGGTGGCGGGCGTGTCCTGGCTCGGCCAGTTGTTCGTCGTGCCGATCGGGATCGGCGAACCGGTTGCGACGCTGCGCAGCGACGGCACCGCCCTGCCCATGGTCGGCGATGTCCAACAGATCGAGGTGAGCCCGCCCTATTGGCGGATGGCGGTGCAGGCCGAGCGCACATGGCAGGTCCATGCCCTGTCCGACATCGCGTTCAGTGCGGTGCTGCTCGATCGCGGCCGCTACATCGCGGCCGAAAGCTATCGCGAAGGCGATGTCGTCGACATGCCGGATGGATCGCGCTGGCTGCATGTCGGCACCGCGCCGACCAGCGGCGTCGCACCCGGCAGCGACGGTGCGGTCTGGTTCAACCTGTCGGCGTCGATCGACCCGGCCGACATCCGTTATGACGGTGGCGCCGGCCCGACATTGCAGGACCTCAAGCCCGCCGAGCCGGGTGCGACAGCCGGTGCGCCGGCCGGGACCTATGTTGCCGACAAGCTTGCCGAGGAGGTGGTTGCCGATGCGCTGGCGACCATCGCGATCGTGGAGGGGGAACGCGCGCAGCTTTCCAAGCTGCTGACCAACTACCTCAAGACGATGCTGCTCGCCGAGACGCGCGAGCAGCGATCGCAGGCGCTCGCGTGGCTCGATGGTGAGCACCTCCATACCGTCCAGCGGCGCGAGACGCAGGCGCGGATCGACGGCGATACCGCGATCGTCACCGATCTGGCGCTGATGGGCGCCAAGTCGCTCGACGGGTCGGCGTGGATACTCGACATCAATACGGTCAAGGTCAGCCCGACGCAGACCTATGCCGAGCGGGACGCCGAGATATCGGCGTCGTTGACCACGCTCGGCGGGACGATCACGGCGAACTATGCCGCGCTCCAGACCGCCATCGCCGATGAGGAGGCGGCGCGGGTCAGCGCGATCACGACGATGAACGCGGCGCTCGCGACGGAGACGAGCAACCGCGAGGCGGCGATCGTCACGGTCCAAGAGGCGATCAACGACGAAGCCGGCGCGCGGGCGACGGCGATTGCCGATCTGCAATCGCAGGTCGATGGGGTCGAGGCCGATCTTGCCGCGCAGGTGTCGACGCTGGAAACGGCGATCAGCGACGAAAGCTCCGCGCGCGCCTCGGCGCTGACCAGCGTCAACGCGACCTTGACCAGCCATGGCGCCTCGTTGACCGCGAACTCGGCGAGCATCGGGGACCTGACGACGGCGCTCGCCACGCTGACCACGACGGAGGCGGATCATTATTCGTCGTTGAGCGCGTCGATCAGCGGGATCGGCTCGACCGTCACGACGCACAGCGGCGCGATTGCCAGCCTGCAAGGCCGCACCGGCGCTTATTGGTCGGTCACGACGAACACCAGCAGCGGGGCGACGGCCTTCATTTCGGCGCGCGCGGAGACCTCGCCCGGCGTCGTCACCAGCAATGTCGCGTTCGGGGCGAAGGAGGTCCATATCTCCAACCCGTCCGCCGGCTCGGGCTGGACGATGGTGCTCCGCGTCGCGGGCGGCAATGTCGAAATCTACGGCAACCTCAAGACGACGGGATCGGTCAGCACCCCGAACCTGATCAGCAACAGCGTCACGAAGGTCGAGTCGACGCTTTCGGGCAGCACCCGCACGTCGAACGGTAGCTGGTACAACGTCCTGTCGGGGGCGTGGCACACCTTCACTCTCGACTACGCGGCAGACGTGCTGGTGCTGTTCATGGGCCGGGCGAACTATATCGGGTCGTCGTCGCTGATCGTCCGCATGATCCTCTACAACGCGGCCGAGGCCGTGATCGGTTCGGTCGAGGGGCCGTCGTCGGGCGACGGCGCCTATATGTCGAACCCGTCCTTCCCCGCCACATGGTCTTTGTCCGCCGGCACCTATCATATCGGGCCGCAATTCCTGGCCGATAGCGGCGATGTCGAGATGCGCTCGGGCTCGGGCGTCATCGTGTTCATCCGGTACAAGTAGGAGCGCGGCGATGGTGATGTACGCGATCGGCATTCCCGGCGGCGAGGCGAGGATCTGCGAATTCCCGGTGGCCGACGATCTGGCGGCCAAGGTCCGTCCCGGCGAAGTCGCGGTCGAGATCGACGGATGGGCGGAAGGACGCCTGTCGGAGGATGGGACCGCCTTCATCCTTCATGTTCCCGGCCTCGACGAACTGAAGGCGGCGCGGAGGGAGGAGGCGAAGCGCGTCCGCCGCAAGCGGATCGGCCAGGGCATCACGGTCGCGGGGATCGGGGCGATCCAGACCGACAGCGGCCCCGGCCGCGACAGCCTGGCCGCGATCGAGCGCTATGCCTCGCTGGCGTCACGTCATCTGGACGATGATCCGGCCTGGTCGATCGACTGGACCCTGGCCGACGACAGTGAGGCCACGCTCGACGCGGCCCAGATGATGGCGATCGGCGACGCCGCATCGGCGCATGAGCAAGCCTGCCGAGCGGCCGCCAACGCCATCTTCACCCTGATCGACGCGGCGGAGGACGAAGCGGCGCTCGCCGCGATCGACATCACCGCCGGATATCCACCCCTGCCCTGAAGGATGGCGCATGCCTGAAATCGACAATCCAACCCTGGTGGCCCTGGCAACGCGGGTCGGCGATCTCGCCGACGCCAGCGACGCCCTGCGCCAGTATAATTTCAACCTGGTCGCGGGCAGCACCACGGACCCGGACAGCTTCGACGCGGACGGCAAGCCGTCGACCGATCCGACGCACGGGCCGCTCGGCTATTATCCGGTCATCAACGGCAGCGGCGGCACTGTCTATTTCCCCTGCTGGGCCAGGTGGGCGACGATTGCGGGCGGGACCGTCGCCGAGTTCGCGGCGGCGGCCGAGGCAGCGGCCACGGCGGCGGCGGCCAGCGTCGCGTCGATCGGCACGTCGGTGGCGGATGCGCAGGCTGCCGCGACGGCCGCCGCCGGCAGCGCGACGACGGCCAACACCAAGGCGGGCGAGGCCGCCGCCTCGGCCACGGCGGCCGGCAACAGCGCGACCGCTGCCGCCGCGTCGAAAACGCAGGCCGAGACGGCGCGCGATCTGGTCGAGGCGAAGCGCGCCGAGGTCGCGAGCAATGCGGCGCTGGCCTATGGCTATCAGCAGAGCGCGGCGGCGGCCGTCGCCTATCAGAACCTGTCGCTGGTCGCGCTCTCCAAGGCCGTCTCGGCGGTCGGCCTGTTCGTCTATGACACGTCAAAGGACAGCGACGGCGGCGCCTGGCGCAAGCGCTGCCAGCACACGGCCTATTACAATGAACCGCTGAACACGACGTTCCGAGGCGCGCGGCGCGAATTCCCGGCCGTCGCGCTGATCGTCTTGATCGATGCGAGCAACGTCCTCGTCTATGATCTGGATGATCCTGCTGCGCCGATGTGGGGCAATCTTCGTTGGGCCTTTCCGTCCTACGGCGCGACGGTCATGACCAAGGTTCGGGCGCTAAATGGGCGCATCTGCATTGCCAGCAATGCGGGTTACGGCGGGCTCGCGGTGATCGATCTCGCTGCCGACCGGAACACTTGGTACGGTCTGGGACAGGGCGGCGATCCTAGCGGCATCTACGTCCAGTCGGGCTGGTCGACCGTAACGCCGAGGCCGCAGCTTAGCACGGCCAACGCCACGATCGGTCAGGCGTTCGTGAATGCCTTTGTCAACGACATCGACATGACGGTCATGCCCGACGCGCCGATCGACCCGGCCTCTCGGCTTCCGATCCCGACAATCGCGGTCGCCACGAACGCGGGCGCGAGCATCATCCACCCCGACGGGTCCGTTGCCGACTGGGTGCCGGCAAGCTCGGCGATATGCGAACGCATCGTGATACGACCCGGCTTCCTCGCTGTGGCGGGCGGCGGCGGCATCGCCTACCGGGTCTGGATGCGGACGAGCATACCGACCGCTGACAGCACCAGCTTCGACTTTCGGTTTGCTGCCGATTCGACGCCCGCCCGGCTCGGGCTGGACGGCACCACCGGCAGGGTGGTCGCGCAATCGAAATATCGGAACACGCTGGCCATGGGGTTGGCCTTCAGTGGCGTCAACCTGCTTCTCCCCAACGAAGCCAATTTCGCGGGAAGCATGGTCGCGTACATCTCCTACGCTTATAATTCGGGATGGATGGTCGGTGCGGTGAAAGGCGCATGGCTGGCGTCGAAGGACGCGACGGCTCTGGTTGCCACGAACGTGATCACCAGCACGTTCACCGGAACGAGCAATTTCGACGGATGGACGATCGATCCGGCTGCGACAGATAATGCCGGCGTCGACATATTGGATGTGACCGCCGCCTCTTACACGATCGCGACCCGGACGCTCACCGGTCTGACCATCGGTGCTGCCTATATGGTTCGGTTCGAGCGGATTGCCGGAACGCAGAATTGTTTCATGAGGGCTGGGGTGGTCTATCAGTCGGCCCAATCGGCAACGGCCGGCTTCGACGAGTTCACCTTCGTCGCCACGGCCACGACCCAGACCCTTGAGATATTGGCCGCCAACGCCACGCTTCGGGTCAAGATCGACAACATCACCGTCGATCTCGCGACCGCCGATCGCTCGGGGAAGGCGCGCGGGATGCGGGTCAACGGCACGGTCACCCGCGCGGCCGTCGCAGCCGGCGCGGAGCTGGTCGGCTATTCGGGCTTCTCGGCGAGCAACTATCTGGAGCAGGCGTACAACCCGGCGCTGGACTTCGGGACCGGCGACTTCTGCGTGATGGGCTGGTTCAAGAAGGGGGTGTCCGCGGCGCGCCATATTCTCGACCGGCGGAAAGCGGACGATAGTGACGATAAGGGCCGTTTGTCGCTCCTGTCGGGAGCCGACAACAAGCTATCGGCGTCGGCGTTCGACAATGCAGGCGTCAATATCGTCGCCATCACCGGCGCAACCGCCATCGATCCCAATATCTGGACGCATTACGCATTTGTGCGATTCGGCAGCGTTGCCTATCTTTATGTGAACGGCGTGATCGACGCCACCGACGCAACCGCGTCAGGAAACATCGCGCCGCCGGCTGCTGACGCCACGCTTGTTGTGGGTGGGCGTCATGATCATGCGAACTCGTGGCCTGGCTCGCTCGCCCTCTTGCGGATCGGCGCGACCCCGCCATCGCCCGCGCAAATCCGCAAAATCTATGAGGATGAAAGGGAGCTGTTCCAGCCCGGCGCGGCCTGCACGCTCTATGGCGGCTCGGACGTGGTGGCCGCCGTGACGCACGATCAGGACAACGGCCTGCTCCATATCGGCACCTCGGCCGGTCGCAGCGTCTTCCAGGGGCTGCGCCGCGTGGCGAACACCACCAACGCGGTCGGCGCGACGATCTCGGCGGCCAACAACCTCGTAGCGGATGATTGATCATGACCGTCTATATCGAAAAGCCAGCCCAGAACCTCCGCGAAGAACTGGCCGCGCTGCGGGCGCAGGTTCGCGCCAGCGAGACGCAGGACTTCCTCTTCGCCGGCAACGGTACGCAGACCGCCTTTCCGCTGCCACAGGGCTGGCGGCCCAAACGGGTGTTCGTCAACGGCGCGCTGTTCCGGCCGGGCGCGGGCGAGGACTACACGATCAGCTTCGACGGCTTCCTCTACAGCGTGGTCATGGCGGTGGCCCCGAGCACCGTCGATGTCGCCATCGTATCGCAGCGGGATATCTGACCATGACGATCTTCATCCAGAAGGGCGATGTCGCCTTGGACTATCGCCAGGCCGTCAAGCGCGGGCTGCGCCATTTCGAGGCCGAGCGGGCGCAGTGGGAACGGGAACAGGGGATCGTGACCGACGATCCGGCCTATCTCGCCTGGGCCGAACAGTGGATCGCCGACAACGCGGTGAACGAGGCCAACAACCTCTTCAACATCGCGCTGGCCGGCTATCGCGCCGCGATCGAGCGGCTCGCCCGCTATCGCCTCGCCGATGGCCGGCCGGCGATCATGGGCGTGGACGAGGATGGCGAGCCGATCGAGCTGGCGCCGGCCATCGATCCGCTGCCGGCGACGATCGAGCGGCCGGCCTATGATCCCGAGACGGGCGAGCCGGCCGGCACCGAGACGGTGCCGAACCCCGAGATCGTCGCCGACGACGCCGAGCGGGCGGCAGCGCAGGCGATCGTCGATGCGACCGACCAGGACGTGAAGGATTTCGACGCGGCCTAGCAGGTTCCCAACTGCCGACTTTCTCGCCCGCCTCGCGCGGGCTTTTTCATATCTGGAGACTGCGCATGTCTGAGCCGGGGGGCGTCTCGACCGGGGGCGTTATCGGGATCGTGGCGGGCTTTCTCGCCCTGATCGGCGGGCCGGCCGCGATCGGCAAGGTCGGGTCCTGGCTCGCCGATCGCGCCGACCGGCGG
>NZ_LDES01000076.1 GCF_001015195.1 Sphingomonas sp. Y57
GCCTCCGCCGGGATGACGGGGGCTGGATCGATCACTGTCATCGGCAGGATCGGTTTGCACCTGCGCGTAGCAACCGCCATATCGGCCCCCGTATCTAGCGGAGGAAGGCAGGCCGATGGCCGAGTACGACTATGATCTCTTCGTGATCGGTGCCGGTTCGGGCGGTGTGCGTGCGTCGCGCGTGGCCGCGGCCTATGGTGCGCGCGTGGCTGTGGCGGAGGAGCATCGGGTCGGCGGGACCTGCGTGATCCGCGGCTGCGTTCCCAAGAAGATGCTCGTCTATGGATCGCACTTCGCAGAGGATCTTCACGACGCGGCCCGTTATGGCTGGGAGCTCGGCGACATCAGGTTCGACTGGAAGACGCTGCGCGACAACGTCAACGCCGACGTCGACAGGCTCGAGGGCCTCTATACGAACACGCTCGACAACAACAAGGTCGAGGTCTTCCGCGAGCGAGCGACGGTATCAGGCGCCAATGAGGTGACTCTGGCGAGCGGCCGGACGGTCAGCGCCAGGTTCATCCTGATCGCGACCGGGGCCTGGCCCGTGGTGCCCGACGTTCCCGGCGCGGAGCATGGCATCACCTCGAACGAGGTTTTCTATATCGACGAACTGCCCAGGCGGGTGGTGATCGCGGGGGCGGGTTACATCGCCAACGAATTCGCGGGCATCTTCCACGCACTCGGCAGCAAGGTAACCGTCGTCAACCGTTCGGACCAGATATTGCGCGGCTATGACGAGCAGATCCGGGACCGGCTGTTCCAGATCTCGACCCAGAAGGGGATCGAGTTCATCTTCAACGCCAGCTTCGAGAAGATCGAGAAGCGCGACGACGGTTCGCTCTGCATCCATTTCAAGGACCACCCCAGGTGCGATGCCGACCTGCTGCTGTTCGCGATCGGCCGCAGCCCCAAGACGGACGGGCTCGGCCTGGAGGCGGTCGGCGTCGAACTGAACGACAAGGGGGCGATCGTCGTCGATGCGGACAATCGGTCGTCCGTGCCGTCGATCTACGCGGTGGGCGACGTGACCGACCGGGTCCAGCTGACGCCGGTGGCGATCCGCGAGGGGCAGGCGTTCGCCGACACGGTGTTCGGCGAGAAGCCGCACCGGGTCGACTATGGCGCGATCCCCAGTGCGGTGTTCAGCAACCCGCCGATGGCCGGCGTCGGCCTGACCGAACGCCAGGCGCGCGAGCAGTTCGGGACGGTCAAGATCTTCACATCGGACTTCCGTGCGATGCGCAACGTGCTGGCGGGTCGCAACGAACGCTCGCTCTATAAGCTGGTCGTGCATGCCGAGACCGACGTGGTTCTCGGCATCCACATGATCAGCCCCGACGCGCCCGAAATCCTCCAGGCTGCGGCGATCGCGGTCAAGGCCGGCCTCACCAAGGCGCAGTTCGACCAGACCATTGCGCTCCATCCCTCGATGGCGGAAGAGCTGGTGCTGATGAAATAGGCGGGAAGCGGGGGGGGCAGCCGTCGAATGAGTGCAGGAGTTTCAACGGGGCAGCCGCGTCGCCTGCTGATCGCGACCAACCATCTGCAGCAGCTGGCGGGATCCGAAGTCGTTGCCCTCGAGACCGCGCAACACTTCGCCGCTAGGGGATGCGACATTACCGTCTTCGCCAACTGGGCGGCGCCGCCGATGGCGGAGCTGATGGCGGCGGCGACTGGCAGGCCGGTGGTCACCGACCCGAACCGGATTCGGCCGTTCAGCTATGACATGGCCTATGTCCAGCATCAGGTACTGGGTCTGTTCGACTATCGGCCGGGCGACGACGAACGGACGGCGACCCGGATCGTCGCCGGCCGCCTGTCGCGCCGGTCCTTCCTCGAAAGCGGCGGCTGGCTGCACGACCGGATCCTGGTCGACCATGTCCTCGCCAACTCGGCGCTGACCGCGGAGCATCTGGCGCTGATCGGCTATGATGCCCCGACCACCGTGTTCCACAACGCCGCGCCCGACGAATTCTTTCGGCCGTTCGCCGAGAAGCCGGCGACTCCGCGGCATATCCTCGTGGTCAGCAACCATCTCGATCCGGCGCTGGCCGACGCCATCATGCGGCTGCGCCCGGACGTCACGGTCGATCATGTCGGGGAAGCCGGCGGCCGGGTCGCGCTGGTGACCCCCGCGATGATCGCCGAGGCCGATCTCGTCATATCGATCGGCAAGACGGTGCCCTATGCGCTGGTGGGCCATGTGCCCGTCTATGTCTACGACCATTTCGGCGGACCGGGCTATCTCGATGCCGACAATATCGACGCGGCCGCTCGCTATAACTTCTCCGGGCGCTGCTGCGAACGCAGGCTGTCCGGCGCGCAGATCGCGGCCGAGATCATGGGCTCCTACGCGAAGGGCGTCGCCTTCGCCCGCGAGCCGCGTCAGGCCTGGCTCGAACGCTTTCGCCAGCCGCCCTATCTCGACCGGCTTCTCGATCCGCCGTTGGCGAGCAATGCGGAGAAGCGGCGCCGGCTCATCAAGACCGCCTTCATCGCCCAGGAACGGATGCTCGCCTGGCACGTCCGGAAAAGCCACATCCAGTGCGAATCGCTGGCGCGCCAGGTCGCGACCCTCGAGCAGCGGCTGCGGGCAATGGAGCCGGAACGGCCGGCCGGCTGATCAGGTCCTGACGGGGAGTCCCGCCGCCCGGAGCGCCGCATGGGCCTCCGCCACGCTGTGCTGGCCGAAGTGGAAGATCGAGGCGGCCAGCACGGCGCTGGCGCCGCCTCTTGTCACCCCCTCGACCAGATGGTCGAGATGGCCGACGCCGCCGCTCGCGATCACCGGCACCGGCACCGCGTCGGCGACCGCGCGGGTTAGCGCCAGGTCATAGCCGTCGCGCGTGCCGTCCCGATCCATCGAGGTCAGCAATATCTCCCCGGCGCCGAGCGATGCGAGCCGCTTCGCATGCTCGACCGCGTCGATGCCGGTCGGCTTGCGGCCGCCATGGGTATAGATTTCCCATTTCCCGGGACCCACGCTGCGTGCGTCGACCGCGCCGACGACGCATTGCGCGCCGAAGCGCTCGGCCATCTCGGCGCACAGCTCGGGCCGTGCCACCGCCGCCGAATTGACCGCGACCTTGTCGGCGCCGGCAAGCAGCAGCGCCCGGGCATCTTCGGCGCTGCGCACCCCGCCGCCGACCGTCAACGGCATGAAGCAGACCGCGGCGGTCCGTGCGACGACATCGAGGATCGTGCCGCGCCCCTCATGGCTGGCGGTGATGTCGAGGAAGCAAAGCTCATCCGCCCCAGCCGCGTCATAGATCCGCGCCTGCTCGACGGGGTCGCCCGCATCGGCGAGGTCGACGAAGTTGACGCCCTTGACGACCCGCCCGCCGGCGACGTCGAGACAAGGGATGACGCGGACCCGGACAGTCATCCGCGCGCCACCTTCAGGGCTTCGGCCAGGTCGAGCCGGCCGTCGTAGAGGGCGCGGCCGGTGATCACGCCCTCGATGCCGTCCGCGGCATGCGGGACCAGTGCCGTGATGTCGGCGATGCTCGCGACGCCGCCGCTGGCGATCACCGGGATGCTGGCGTGCCGCGCAAGGGCCACGGTTGCTTCAACGTTGCAGCCCTTGAGCAGCCCGTCGCGGCCGACGTCGGTGAACAGCAGCGAGGCGACCCCGGCGTCGGCGAAGCGGTCGGCGAGATCGGTGATGCTGACGGTCGACAGCTCCGCCCAGCCATGGGTGGCGACATAGCCGTCGCGCGCATCGACGCCGACGACGATCCGGCCGGGCAGTTCCTTCGCCGCCTCGCGGACCAGGTCGGGATTCTGCAGCGCGGCGGTGCCGATGATCACCCGCTCGACGCCGAGCGCCAGCCAGTGGTCGATGCCGGCGCGATCGCGGATACCGCCGCCCAGCTCGACCTTGCCCGGAAAGGCCCGGATGATCGCCTCCACCGCCTCCGCATTGACCGCGCGGCCGGCGAAGGCGCCATCAAGGTCGACGACGTGGAGCCATTCGGCCCCGGCTTCGGCGAAGCGCCGCGCCTGGTCGGCGGGGTCGTCGCCATAGACGGTGGCGCGGTCCATGTCGCCCTCGGCGAGGCGGACGACCTGGCCGCCTTTCAGGTCGATCGCGGGAAAGACGATGATGCTCATTGGATCAGATCAGGCTTCCATTCGTCCCGAGCGAGGTCGAGGGACGTGGGCGGGACAATGTGTCTCGACTGCGCTCGACACGGACGGGGCTGGCGTTCGGCGCCGTCACGGCCTCCACTCCAGGAACCGCGCCAGCAGTGCCAGGCCGTAGGCCTGACTCTTTTCGGGGTGGAACTGGACGCCGACGACATTGTCGCGACCGACGGCAGCGGTGATCGGACCGCCATGGTCGGTGGTGGCGAGCCTGTCGGTCGGGTCGGCGACGTCAAAGACATAGCTGTGCAGATAATAGGCCTCGCCGGGTACGATCAGCGGATGTCCGCTGAGCGGCACAACATCGTTCCAGCCCATATGCGGCACCTTGCAGCCGGGCGCGGGCGTCATCAGCCGAACGTCTCCGCCGATCCAGCCGAGTCCGGGGGTGCGGCCATGCTCGAGCCCCGCGTCGGCAAGGAGCTGCATGCCGACGCAGACGCCCAGGAAGGGCACCCCGCGACCCTTGACCGCCGCCTCCATCGCGGCGACCATGCCGGGGATCGCGGTCAACCCGCCCATGCAGGCGGCGAAGGCGCCGACGCCGGGCAGCACGATCCGATCGGCGCGGGCGACGATATCGGGGTCGGCGGTAACGGTCGGCTCGCCGCCGGATGCCCTCAGCGCATTCTCGACCGAGTGCAGATTGCCCGCGCCATAATCTATCAGCGCGATGGCTGCCGCCGCTTCCCCTGGCACCTCAGAGCATCCCCTTTGTCGACGGTATCGAATCGGCCTTGCGCGGATCGATCTCGACCGCCGTGCGGAGCGCGCGGGCAAGGGCCTTGTAGCAGCTCTCGACGATGTGATGCTGGTTGATGCCGTAGAGATTCTCGACATGGAGGGTGAGCCCTGCCGCCTGTGCGAAGCTCTGGAACCAGTGCTCGATAAGCTCCGTGTCCCATTCGCCGAGGCGCGGCCCCTTGAGATCGACCTTCCACACCGTCCAGGGCCGCCCCGATATGTCGAGCGCGACGCGGGTCAGCGTTTCGTCCATCGGCGCATAGGCATGGCCGTAGCGGGTGATCCCCTTCTTGTCGCCGAGCGCCTTGGCCAGCGCCTCGCCGATCGCGATGCCGCTGTCCTCGGTGGTATGGTGCTGGTCGATGTGGAGATCGCCGTCGATCTTCACGGTCAGGTCGATCAGCGAGTGGCGCGACAGCTGCTCGAGCATATGGTCGAGGAAGCCGATGCCGGTCGCGACGCTGTAGACGCCCGTGCCGTCGAGGTTCAGCTCGACCGCTATCGCGGTCTCGCTGGTGTTGCGCGTGATCGATGCGGTCCGCATGGCGGCCCCCTGCTTCCCTATGGCCTGTCATGTGCGTGTGTGGCAAAACACACACACGGGTCGGCGCCGCTATAGCGAGGTTGCGCCGCGCTGCAACGCACGACTTGACCCGGCGGGGTCGAGCGTTCACCAAAGCGCGATGAGCGACCAAGCGCCCGACAGCCTGATTCCCTATGACGAGATCGTCCAGGAGGCGCTCCGCGCCGTGGTGGGACGGGTGCTGGGCGAGGTCGAGAAGGCGGGCGGGCTGCCCGGTGACCATCATTTCTACATCACGTTCAAGACCCAGGGCCAGGGCGTCGACATTCCCCGGCATCTGGTGGAGCGTTTCCCCGACGAGATGACGATCGTCATCCAGAACCGCTTCTGGGACCTGAAGGTGCGGCCCGATGGCTTCGAGGTTGGCCTGTCGTTCAACCAGGTCCCGGCCCGGCTGGTGATTCCCTTCGCGGCGGTGACGGGCTTCGTCGATCCGGCGGTCAACTTCGCGCTCCAGTTCCAGGCGCAGGTCGACGACGCGATCGAGGACACGGGCCACAGCTTCGCCGGAAACGACGCCCCGGCGCCTCCGTCCGCGCCTGTCGAGGACGGTTCGAACGTCGTTTCGGTCGACTTCACGCGCAAGAAGTAAGACGCTTTCCATTTGCGAGACTCGTCATGTCAGCGCAGGCTGGCATTCATGTCTGTCGCCTTCTCAGATGCCGTCTCGGTTGAGGAGAGACATGGCCCCTGCCTGCGCAGGGGTGACGCATATTGGCTGTAGCCACGCCGAGCCTGAGGATTGCCATGTCCACCGAGACCCGCACCGAAACCGACAGCTTCGGGCCTATCGAGGTCCCCGCCTCGGCCTATTGGGGAGCGCAGACGCAGCGATCGATCGAGAATTTCCCGTTCGGGCCCGAGGAGCGGATGCCGGCCGGCATCGTCCATGCGCTGGCGCTGGTGAAGCGGGCGGCGGCGCGGGTGAATCGCAAGCATGGGCTCGATGCGGCCCTTGCCGACGCGATCGAGGTGGCCGCCGCCGAAGTCGTCGACGGAAAGCTGGACGATCAGTTTCCGCTGGTCGTCTGGCAGACGGGGTCCGGCACCCAGACGAACATGAACGTCAACGAGGTGATCGCCGGCCGCGCCAACGAACTGTTGGCCGGAAGGCGCGGCGGCAAGAGCCCGGTCCACCCGAACGACCATGTCAACATGGGGCAGTCCTCCAACGACAGCTTTCCGACCGCGCTTCACATCGCCGCCGCGCTTGCCGTTCATCGTCGCCTCTATCCGGCACTGGAGGCCATGCAGGAGGAGCTGATCGCCAAGGCGCTGGCGTGGGACGACATCGTCAAGATCGGGCGCACCCATTTGCAGGATGCGACGCCGCTGACGCTGGGCCAGGAATTCTCCGGCTATGCCGCGCAGCTCATCGCCTGCCGCAAGCGGCTGGAGGGGGCCGTCGACGGCGGCATATTGAAGCTGGCGCAGGGCGGTACCGCGGTCGGCACCGGGCTCAACGCCGCGCCCGGCTTCGCGGAGGATGTAGCTGCCGAGATCGCGACGCTCGCCGGCCTGCCCTTCGTTACCGCGCCCAACAAGTTCGAGGCGCTCGCCTCGAACGATCCGCTCGTCCATCTTTCGGCTACGCTCGGGACGCTCGGGGTCGCGCTCACCAAGATCGCCAACGATATCCGCCTGCTCGGCTCGGGGCCGCGATCCGGGCTGGGTGAGCTGGTTCTGCCGGAGAATGAACCAGGCAGCTCGATCATGCCGGGGAAGGTCAATCCGACGCAATGCGAAATGCTGACGATGGTATCGGCACAGGTGATCGGCAACCACCAGGCGGTGACGATCGGCGGGTTGCAGGGCCATCTGGAGCTCAACGTGTTCAAGCCGCTGATCGGCGCCGCCGTCCTGCGCTCGATCGCGCTGCTCGCCACCGGCATGGAGAGCTTCACCAGGCGCGCGCTAGAAGGCATGGAGCCCGACCGCGCGCGCATCGCCGACCTGGTCGGGCGCTCGTTGATGCTGGTCACCGCGCTCGCCCCCGAGATCGGATACGACAATGCCGCGAAGATCGCCAAACATGCCCATCATGAGGGCCTTACCCTGAAGGAGGCCGGCCTCGCCCTCGGCCTGATCGACGCGGCGACCTTCGATCGGGTGGTGCGGCCCGAGACGATGGTGGGGCGGTGACTTCCGCGCGGGGCAGACAGGGCAGGGGAACTTCCCCGCATCCCACGCGCTTTTTCCGGGAACCATCGAACGGGGAGTATCGCTATGATCGGCAAGCTTATCGGCGCCTTCATCGGCCACAAGATCGATCGCCGCGACGGCGAGGGCGGAGTGAAGGGCGCGGTGCTCGGCGCAGCTGCGGCCGGCCTGGTCCGTCGCGCCGGCCCGATCGGTCTGCTGCTCGGCGGCGCCTATGTGGCCAAGAAGGCCTTCGACAAGCGCAAGGGCGGCCGCGGCGCGGCTGGCGGCGCCCCGCCGCCCGCTGCCGGCATCTGATCCGGCATCTGATTTTGCCCACGGCGCAGGATTGACGCGGCGGCCCTGTCCGGGGCAAGTGCCGCCATGGTCCATATCACGCTCAAGCGCCGCGGCGTCCTGTTCGTCCTCTCCTCGCCTTCGGGCGCTGGCAAGTCCACCATCGCGCGCCGCCTGCTCGCCTCCGACGACAATCTGAAGATGTCGGTGTCGGCCACCACCCGGCCGATGCGGCCCGGTGAGGTGGATGGCGTCGACTATCATTTCGTCGATCTCGAAAAATTCCGCGAAATGGTGTCGAACCACGAGTTCCTCGAATGGGCCCATGTCTTCAACCATCGCTACGGCTCGCCGGCCCAGCCGATCGACGCGATGCTGAGCGATGGCTGCGACGTCCTGTTCGACATCGACTGGCAGGGCGCGCAGCAGCTTTACCAGACCTGCGGCGGCGACGTGGTGCGCGTCTTCATCCTGCCGCCCTCGATGGTCGAACTGGAAGACCGGCTGCGCAAGCGGGCCACCGACAGCGAGGAGGTGATCGTCGGCCGGATGCAGCGCGCCGCGGCCGAGGTGAGCCACTGGGACGGCTATGACTATGTGCTGATCAACGACGACGTCGACCGCTGCTTCGCCGAGGTCCAGCATATCCTCCGTGCCGAACGCCTCAAGCGCAGCCGCCAGACCGGCCTGATTGGCTTCATCCGGAAACTGACCACCCCCGCGGGGTAGTTCTTGTTTGGGCCCCTCAGCCGCCGGGCGCCGGGCATCTGCCCGGCTTGGCTTCCTCGGATAAGCGAAGGCGCAGCCAGCGCGGGGCGCTGGCGAGCACGGAGCTCGGGCGGCCGCCACGGCTCGCTTCGCGGACCGATCTCCGCCTACGGACTGCCCCCGGCAGTCCGTAGGCCGGCTTCGATCCTTGCGGGACGCCGGCGCGTCCCGTTTCACCGCGAGCGTCTGAATCGCGGGAAAATCTCCGGCGTCCAAGGACTAAACGACACATTCCATCGCAGTATTGCTTGCACGGAACGATCTTTGGCCTAGCCTTCGGGGTTTGGATTGACGGGAGGGCTCGCATGGCCAGGACCTTGACCGGCGGTATCGTCGCCGGCGTCGCGCTCTATCTGATCGGCTTCGTCTTCTGGGGGACGCCGCTCAGCCAGCTCGCCTTCAACCGGCTCGAACAGCCGCAGTCGGCGGCGATCCAGCAGGCGCTCGCCGAGACGCTGACGATGAGCGGCACCGGCACCTATTCGATTCCGGCGACGGGGACAGCGGCGGGCGACATCGCCTTCGCGCGCGGGCCGGTCGCGGTCGTCCATTTCAACACGGGTGGCTTCCCGGTCGTCGACAGCGGCTCGCTCGGCACCGGCTTCATCCTGGCGCTGGTGACCGGCCTGATCATCGCCGTAGCCATGGGCGTGGTTGGTTCGCGAATCGCCGATTTTGCCGGACGCGCCCAGGTCGCCGTCCTCTTTGCGCTGGCCGCGACGCTCTACCTCGACATCGGCCAGCCGATCTTCAATCATTTCGGCTTCGGCTACTGGATCTACCTGTTCATCAGCGACTTTGTCGGTCTCGCCGCCGCGGGCCTGATCATCGCCCGCTGGTTCCTGCCGCGCGGCGGGATATTGAGCTGACGCGGGAGAACCGACTACCGGAGCCCGTCAGGGCTTCGCAAGGCCCAGCGGCCGCCCGAGCTCCGTGCTCGCCAGCGCCCCGCGCTGGCTGCGCCTTCGCTTATGCGAGGAAGCCAAGCCGGGCGGATGTTCGCCGCCCGGCGCCTGACGGCTAAACCAACAGCGCCAGAAACCGCGCTGCCGCCTTGAAATCGGCGCGGCGATTCTCGCGGGCCTCGGCGGCGAGCGCGTCCTCGCCCCATTGCTCGGCCTGCCACAGCTCGTCGAGATGCGCGGCAGCGAAGGCCTTTTCCGCGTCGATCGGCCCCTCGACGACCGCAAGCGCGATCACCAGCGAGCCGGCGATGGTGACGAGCGGCTGGAGCGCGGCGAGGTGGAATGCGTCATGCGCGGCGATCGCTGCCGCCAGCCGCTGCACCGTCTCGTCGGGCTGGGGGCGGTGGACGATGCCCGTGACCGTCTCGAAATGGATGTCGTAACGGGTCCGTGCCCAGTCGAGCAGCGGGTCCCAGCTCGCGGCCTGGCGTGCGACCAGCTCCGCGGGACCGTCGGCGCGGTAGCAGAGCAGGTCCGTCTCGGCATAGGCGGCGAGGCCCCTGGCAAAGGCGTCGGGATCGGGCGCGATCCGGTCGATCGCGGCATTGGCCAGCCCGGTCAGGGGCATCCGGCGCGGATCGATCTCTCCGGCTTGCGCATCCCATTCGGCTGCGACGGCATGGGCCAGGGCGGAGGTGGGGAGCGCTAGTTCGGCGCGAGCCGGGGTTTTCACGCCGCGCCCGTCGAGCCGGATCGCATGGCCGTCCGCAACGGATTCGACAGATACCTGCTTATAGAATCGCTTCATGGCTGCGCCGATAGCGCGAGTCGCAGGATCTCGGGAAGCTGGTCCGGACGGTCGGCGACGAAATCCGCGCCCTCGTCGAACAGCTCGCGCGGGGTGTGGTAACCCCAGGCGACCCCGATCGTCGCGCAGCCGGCATTGACGCCCATGCCTATGTCGAAGCTGGTGTCGCCGATCATCACGCTGGTCGCGGGGATCGCACCGGCGTCGGCCATCGCCTGGACGATCATCGACGGATGCGGCTTGGACGGATGGCGGTCGGCGGTCTGGAGCGAGACGAACAGTCCATGGATGTCGTGTGCCTCCAGGCAATGTTTGAGTCCGCGGTCAGACTTTCCGGTCGCCACCGCCAGCAGCCAGCCTTCAGCGTCCAGCGTGCGCAGCGTTTCGGCGACGCCGGGGAACAGCGGCTCGTCGACTTCGCCTGCGCCGCGCATCGCCTGGAAGGCGCGCTTGTAGGTCTCGCCGACCCGGACGTGCAGCTCATGATCGGCGTCGGGCAGCAGTACGGCCACCGCCTGGGTGAGACTGAGGCCGACGACGCGGCGGACGGCCGGAGCAGCCGGCTCCGGCAGCTTCTCGATTGCAAAAGCCTCGGCCATCGCGCGGCAGATATTCGCCTGGCTATCGACCAGCGTACCGTCGCAATCGAAGATGGCGAGGCGGTTCGGCCCCGAGGCGAAGCCGCTCATCCCCTGCTGCGTCCGCGCCGCTCGCCTCGCCGCGCCTTGCGCGCGTCCTTCGCCCTGGCGGCCTGCGCGCGGCGCTTGCCCTCGGCGGTCTCGGAGAATTTGACCTCGTCGATCGGCAGGTCGCCCTCGGCCTCGTCGAAGCCCAGGTTACGCAGCGAATCGGCGATATGCTCAGGCAGCTCGGCGACGACGTCGAGGGTGCCGCCGTCGGGATGGTCGACCCGCAGGCGGCGGGCGTGGAGGTGCATCTTGCGGCTGATCGTGCCCGACAGGAATGCTTCCGCCCCGCCATATTTTCCGTCGCCAACGATGGGGTGGCCGATCGCGGCCAGGTGGACGCGGAGCTGGTGGGTGCGGCCGGTATGGGGCTGCAGCTCGACCCAGCAGGCGCGGTTGCCGGCGCGCTCGATCACGCGGTAGCGGGTTCGCGCCGGGCTGCCCTCCTTCTCGTCGACGTGCATCTTCTCGCCGCCGGTGCCCGGCTGCTTGGCGATCGGCAGCTCGATCATGCCGTCGTCGATCGAGGGCACGCCGGTCGCGATCGCCCAATAGACCTTGCGCGCGGTGCGGCTGCTGAACGCCTTGGCGAAATGCGCGGCGGCGCGCGAGGTGCGGGCGAGCAGCAGCACCCCCGAGGTGTCCTTGTCGAGCCGGTGGACCAGCTTGGGCCGGCTTTCCGCGTCGAACTGGAGCGCGTCGAGCAGGCGATCGACATGCGTCTCGGTCTTGGTGCCACCCTGCGTAGCGAGGCCGGGCGGTTTGTTGATCACGATCGCCTGCCGGTCCTGGTGGATCACCAGGCTGCGCGCGAAAGCGATCTCCTCCTCGGTCAGCGGCGCGCGGGGGCGGGCGGGGCGCTGCGCCTTGGCGGCGGTCGCCGCCGCCGCGATCTCCGCCGGGGGCAGGCGGATGACCTGGCCCGCCTCGATCCGATCGCCTGGCGTTGCGCGCTTGCCGTCGACGCGGAGCTGGCCGGTCCGTGCCCAGCGCGAGACGATGTTGAAGCTGGTGTCGGGCATGTGCCGCTTGAACCAGCGGTCGAGCCGGATGCCGTCATCGTCGTCGCCGACGGTGAACTGGCGGCTGTCGGCATCCCCGCTCATGCCAGAACCCGGCCGAGCGCGAGCCCGGCGAACAGCATCAGCACCGATCCCGCGACCGACGACACCGCATAGGCGCAGGCCATCGCATAGTCGCCGCGCGTCAGCATGTTGAACGTCTCCAGCGTGAAGGCGGAGAAGGTGGTGAAGCCGCCGAGCACACCGACGCCGAGGAACAGGCGCAGCGGCTCGCCCTCGATCGCCGCGCGAGCGACCACGGCGGCGAGCACCCCCATCAGCAGCCCGCCGAGCAGGTTGACGATCCAGGTGCCGAACGGGAAGGCGGGGCCGAGCTGGCGGAGGGCGACCGAGCCGATATGGTAGCGGAAGCCGGCGCCGATGGCGCCGCCGACCATGACGAGGAGAAGCGGGGGCATGCCCGTCCCTTTAACCGCTGCCGGGGCCCGGCGCCAGTGCGGCGCCTCGCCTGTCGGAATCGGTTACGGCCTGAGCGTATCAGATCGGTCGCTCCGGCTCATGATCTGGCGCGATTTCCGCGTCGGCGGATGCTCCCATCTGCCTGGGAAAAGCTTTAACGCGCGTCGGTGCCGCGGATCAGGATGGTACCCGCCGACCCGCCCGGTGCCGGGTTGATCGTGATGGTGAGATGGTCGCCATCGCCCTTGGTCGCGGTCATGACCGAACCGGCGCCGGCCTGTTTCACGGTGACGTCGCGGAAGTCCGCGCGGGGTGCCGCGGCGGCATAATAGGCCGCGACCTTGGCCGGATCGGCCGGGCTGGTGAAGCGCATCTCGACGATGCCGTCGCCCTCGGCCTCGCCATTCTGATCGGTGACGTTGATCCCGGACAGCTTGCTGCCCGGATAGAGCTTCATCCCGTCAATATCCATATGGTCGCCGCCCAGCTCCATGCCGGGGATCTTCAGCTTGCCCTCGAATCCAGGCACCGATACCGAGACTCCCTCGACCCCGTCCTTTGCCGCGATCGCCACATTACCGTCGGCGCTGATCTCGACCGAGGCGCCGTCCTTCGCCCCCTCGTCCTTACCGACCTTCATCTCGCAGGCGC
Organism: Sphingomonas sp. Y57; assembly: GCF_001015195.1. Taxonomy (GTDB): domain Bacteria; phylum Pseudomonadota; class Alphaproteobacteria; order Sphingomonadales; family Sphingomonadaceae; genus Rhizorhabdus. The sequence continues at coordinate 13,212 of NZ_LDES01000076.1, forward strand.
CGAGCAGCAGCAACGGCACCGACAGTCCCAGCACGGCCTTGCGCATATCCCAATCTCCCGGGAAGCATCTGGTTCACTGGTGTATTATATAGATATAACACCGGTTGCAATCCCGCGCAGCTTGGACGAAGTTACCGCGCATGTTCAACATCATCTCGCTCGCGATCGGCGTCCTTGCCCTGCTCGGCGCGATGCTCGGCTTCTTTCCCTTCCTGGGCTGGATGAACTGGGCGGTCGTGCCGCTTGCGCTGATGGGCGCGGCGTTCGGCATCCTCTCCCATCGCGACAGCGGACGGCGGCTCAACAGCTTCGTGCTGGTCGTCGGCATCGTCCGGCTGATCATCGGCGGCGGATTATTCTAGCTGGGCGCTGCCCTTCCCGCCGGGCGACGCCCAAGATCGTTTGACGTGTGAAATCATCGGCAGCGGTGCAATTGCTTGCCGAATCGGCGGGCACGCGGCAGGCTCCCGCCAGGCGATGGGGCGTCGCCGCGTGTGGGGGGCTTTGATGACACCAGCCGAACTCGCCGCGCACCTGCCGAAGGGCAGCGTCTTCGCGGATTGCGACGATGCCGAACTGGCCGATCTGCTGTCGGTCGGTTCACTCCAGGCGACGCGCTCGAACGAGGAGATATTGCGCCAGGGCGACGAGGGCACCTCGCTGGTGCTGATCCTCGACGGCGTGGTGCGCATCTCGCTGGTGACGCCGAACGGGCGCGAGATCATCCTGGACTATGCCGAAGCCGGCGCAGTGCTGGGCGAGATTGCGGTGCTCGACGGCCAGCCGCGTACCGCCTCGGCCACGGCGATGTGGCCGGGCCGGCTGCTCCGCATCCCGCGCGCCAGCTTCTTCGGTTTCCTGGAGCGCCATCCCAAGGTGGCGGTGCGGCTGCTGCGCGAGATGGCGCGCCGGCTGCGCGAGACCGACAGCACGATCGAAAGTGATCGCGCCTTCACCACCGCGCCGCGCCTCGCCCGCTATCTCAAGCGGCTGACCGACCAGAAGATGCACGGCGCCAAGCTGACCCGCGATCTCAGCCAGTCCGAACTTGGCAGCTTCGTCGGAATCAGCCGCGAGAACATCAACCGCCAGCTTGCCGCCTGGGCCAGCGAGGGGGTGATCGAGTTGACCCAGGGCAAGATCCGGATCGTCGACCCCGATTATCTCACCCAGATCGCCGAGGCGGCGGAGTGATATCCTTTCCCGTCATCCCGGCGAAAGCCGGGATCTCGCTGCCTTTCCACGCTCTCCGCGAGACGGGGGACGAAGAGAAGCCAGATCCCGGCTTTCGTCGGGATGACGATGAAGGGGTCTGAGTCACGTAGAACTGGCACGCGACGCCCGCCGGCGCTACATCGCGGCGATGCGTCCCCCACAGAAGACTCCGCCGGGCAAGGCCCTGCCGCCGCCGAAGCGCGGCCGCCGCCAGGCGCGCACCGCGCCCGCCGCTCCGGCCAACCCGCACCCCGCCCGCGCCGCTGCCAAGGGCGGGCGCGAGCCGCAGCGCATCGCCAAGTTGCTGGCGCGCGCCGGCATTGCCTCACGCCGCGAGATCGAGCGGATGATCGCCGACGGGCGCGTCGCGATCGACGGCGTCGCGATCGACACCCCGGCGACCCTGCTCACCTCGCTCAAGGGTGTCACCGTCGACGGCAAGCCGGTGGCCGCGCCAGAGGCGACCCGCCTGTTCCTGTTTCACAAGCCCCGCGGCCTGCTCACCACCGAGCGTGATCCCAAGGGGCGGCCGACCATCTATGACCGGCTGCCTGGGGGACTGCCGCGGGTGATGCCGGTCGGCCGGCTCGACCTTAACACCGAAGGGCTGCTGCTGCTGACCACCGACGGGGAGTTCAAGCGTCAGCTTGAATTGCCGTCCACGGGGGTCGAGCGCGTCTATCGGGCCCGCGCCTATGGCAATGTCCATCAGGAGCAGCTGGAAGCACTGATCGAGGGGGTCGAGATAGACGGCGTCCGCTATGGATCGATCGATGCGAACATGGAACGCCGCACCGGCGCCAATGTCTGGATCGAGATGAAACTCCGCGAAGGCCGCAACCGCGAGGTACGCCGCGTGCTCGAGCATCTCGGTCTCGAAGTGTCGAGGCTGATCCGCATCGCCTATGGAGCGTTCGAGCTCGGCGATCTCCAGCCGGGCGAGGTGGGCGAGATCGCCCAGCACCAGCTCGTCGCCTTCCGCAAGACGCTGAAGGGCGGCCGCGAATGAGGATCATCGCCGGCCAGTGGCGCGGCCGGCCGCTGATCGCTCCGCAGGGGCAGGCGACCCGGCCGACCGCCGACCGCACTCGCGAGGCGCTGTTCTCCATGCTGGCCAGCCGGCTGGGCAGTTTCGAAGGACTAGCCGTCGCCGATGTCTGCGCGGGTACCGGCGCCCTGGGGCTGGAGGCGCTGTCGCGGGGCGCCGCGCGGTGCACCTTCGTCGAGAGGGACCGAGCGGCGGTCGAGGCGCTGCGGGCGAACATCGCCAAGCTTGGTGCGACGGCGGAGGTGCGGCCGATCGCGGCGGAGAGCTTCACCGGCGGCGCCTATGATCTGGTGCTGATCGATCCCCCCTATGGAACCGGACTCGGCCAGAAGATACTGCCTGCGATCGGGCTCGCGCCAGGCGGCTGGGCGAGCATCGAGACGGCGCGCGACGAGGCGGTGGCGGTGCCCGGCTTCACCGTCGAGGCCGAGCGGGTCCACGGCAAGGCGCGGATCACGCTGCTACGGTCTGCACCCTAGAGCGGGCGGCGGCGGCCACCGACGGCGCGGTCGAATCGAGCAGTGCGATGCCGTTGACGATGGCCAGCATCATCGCCGCCGCGTTGCGTGACGATACTCCGGCCGGGAAACGGACGGTACTGACGATCCACTCGTTCCATGTTTCCGCGATCCGCGCCGCCGCCGCAGCATAAAGACTGTCGCCCCGGGCCGCGCGCGCGGCGATCTCGAACCATAGTTCGACGAAGGGCTTCGCCTCCGGCGTCGCCATCAATGCGGTGGTATGGCCGACCATGTTGTGGGGCGCGATGCGGATTCCGTGGGAGCTACGGGCCAGATAGTCGGTGAAGCGATCCGATACGCAGCCCAGCACGTCGTCCAGCAGCGCGGCCTTGGTACCGAAATAATAAAGCAGCATGCGGTCGCTGGTCCCCAGCCGTGCCGCGGCCGGGCGCAGCGACAGTGCGTCGAGCCCTTCCTGCAGGACGATGTCGGCCAAGGCCTCGGTCAGCAGGAGGCGCCTGGCCCCCCGGGCATTGGTATTCCCCATATCGCGAATCCCCCGATTCCCGGCGGCATGTAGCATAGGCTACAGGCCGGCGCACGGCGGGAATCGGCGTCTCCCGGGGCGGCGGGCGACTCCGTCCGCCCCGGTGCATACTACCAGCCGCGCTGTTGCTTCATCCGGCGCACCTGCGCGTCGAATACCAGCTCGGCGAACTGGGCATGCTCTACAAGCCGCAACGCATCCCCGGCGCAGCGCTCCTTGACCTCGTCGGACAGCGGGACGTCGGTACCGCCGGCCTGGCCCGCCATGCACTGGATCTCGGCGGCGCGCTGGGCGGTCCACAGCAGCATGAAGGTGGTCGGGATGTCGCGCTCGCACACCGCGACGCCATGGTTGCGCAGGACGAGCACATGCTTGTCACCCAGGCTTTCCAACATGCGCGGCCGCTCGTCGTCATAGAGGGTGATCCCCTCGAAATCATGATAGCCGACCCGACCGAACAGCTGCGCGCCGTAGAAATTGTTATGGTCGAAGCCTTCGCACTTCATCGCCACCGCCGACAGCGCGTTGCTATGGGTATGCGCCACGCACATCGCATCGGGCCGGTTCTGGTGGATCACGCCGTGCAGCGCGAAGCCGGCGGGATTGGCGTTATGATTGGACGAGCAGAGCTTGTTTCCCGCGACATCGACGACCAGCAGATTGTCGGGCCGAATCTCGCGATAATCGAGCCCGAACGGATTGACGAGATAGTGGTGATCGGGCCCTGGCAGCCGTGCCGAGATGTGGTTGAAGATCAGTTCGGACCAGCCGAAATAATCGACCAGATGATAGAAGTCGGTGAGCTGCTGGCGAAGCCGCGCTTCGTCCGACGGGGTGCTGGCCATGGCATTGTCCTTCGCTGTCCGGCGCGCATGCGGAGCAACGCTGCCGTTCGGAAAAGGCTATCGGCCGCCGTCCGGCAGTGTCAAGGAAGGCGATCGCGATGCGCGGATTTGATGCAAAACAGGATCCCAATTGCCGCAGAAGATACAAACCGCGATCGCATCGATGCCAAGGTGCGCAAAATCTATTCGTCGATAAGGGTGTGCCTCTCCACAATGCAAAACGATTGCATCGCCAACGCGCTCTCAGCAATAGTCGAGCGGCAGCGCGGTGGTCTGTTTCATCCCTTTCAGGATGATGTTCGACCGGATCGAGACGATGTCGCCGCCCACCATCAGCTTGTTCGATATGAACTCCGAATAGCTCTCCAGGTCGCGGGTGACGACCCGGAGGATATAGTCGGCATCGCCGGCGATATATTCGCATGAGGTGACCTCGGGGAGCGCGTCGACGAGCTGCTTGAAGCGTGCCTCGGTGTCGGCGCCATGGTCCTTGATCTTGACGATAATATAGGAGGAGACGTTGAGGTTGAGCCGCGACCGGGCGAGGATGCCGGCGATCTTCTCGACATAGCCTTCGTCCTTCAGGCGCTGCAGCCGGCGCGAGCATTGCGCCGGTGACAGGTGGATAAGGGTGCTAAGCTCGCTCGGGCCGATGCCGCCATTCTCCTGCACGCAGGCAAGGATCTTGCGGTCGAACCCATCGAGCTTGCCGTTGGACGACATCGTGCATCTTCCTGTCCGATAGCGATGAAAGCGATGTGCATCAAACAGGACATTCGTGCACGCGGATGCGCAATCATGCGCAAAAGACCGCAATAACGCAAGCCGCGTTCGTGCCGCCTTCGCTAGGATCGTCGGGCTCGCACAGCTTGCGGGTCCAGCGTGAGACGATCCTTGCCCTTTCCCTGCCTCCAACCCCAGCCCGCCGATCCGTTGTTGTCGCTTGCGCAGATCGCCGGGGCCGACCGGCGCCCGTCGCGCCTCGACCTCAGCGTCGGGGTCTATCGTGACGAGGCCGGGCGAACGCCGGTAATGCGTGCGGTGAAGGCCGCCGAGCATCTGCTGGCCGAGACTCAGCCGACCAAGGCCTATCTCGGTATCCTGGGCAACGCCGCCTTTCTGGACCATGTCCGCACGCTGGTGATGCCAGGGGTGGACGCGCAGGACGTCGCCGCCATCCAGACGCCGGGCGGCACCGCGGCGCTTCGGCTCGCTGCCGAACTGCTTGTGGCGGGCAAGCCCGACCGCGCCATCTGGGTCGGCACCCCCACCTGGTCGAACCATCTGCCACTGCTCGGCGGCGCCCGGCTCGACGTGCGCTGCTTCCCCGCCTTCGATATCGAGACCCAGGCGCCGCTGGTCGACCAGATGCTCGACGTCATCGCCGCCGCGGCGCCCGGCGACGCCTTTCTGCTCCAGCCGCTGTGCCACAATCCGACCGGCGTCGACCTCTCGCCCGACGCCCTCGCCGCGATCGCCGATGCGATGGTCGCGCGCGGCGTCGTGCCGCTGCTCGATATCGCCTATCACGGCTTCGGCCGCTCGCTGGAAGAGGACAGCGCCCGGCTGGGTGCGCTGCTCGACCGGCTGCCCCATGCGCTGCTGACCTATTCGTGCAGCAAGAATTTCGGCCTCTACCGCGAGCGTGTCGGCGCGTTGTTCAGCATCAACCGGGGCGGGGCGCTGCGAGACCTGATCACAGGCAACCTGCAGGCGCTGGCACGGACCAGCTGGTCGATGCCGCCCGATCATGGCGCGGCGGTCGTTGCCACGATCCTCGGCGACGCGGTGCTCGCGGCCGACTGGCGGCGGGAATTGTCGGCGATGGTCGCCCGTGTCCGCGCGGTGCGGCAGGCGCTGGCCAGTCATGGCGTCGTCGGCGCGATCGACCTGGGCCCGGTCGCCACGCAGTCAGGCATGTTCAGCCTGTTGCCGTTCGACGCCGAGCTTGCCGCTCGGCTGCGCAGCGACCATGCGGTCTACATTCCCGATTCGGGGCGGATCAACGTGGCCGGGCTCGCGGCTGACAGGGTCGACGGCTTCGTCGCGGCGCTTCGCGCGGCGCAGATGCGCTCGGCCGCCTGACCATGGCGCGGTTCGGCGTGATCGGCGCGGGCGCGATCGGCAGCACCATCGCCTGTCGCCTCGCCGCGGCCGGCGAAGAGGTGGTCCTGTTCGCGAGAGGTCCACGCCGCGCGTCGGTCGAGCGCGACGGGCTGCGCGTCCGGATCGGCGACGCGGTACAGGCGGCGCGGCCGACGGTCGTCGAGAGCGGCGCGGCGCTCGCCTGCGACACGCTGTTCCTCGCGGTCAAGGCTGACGCGCTGCCCGCACTGATCCCGGCGATCGCGGCCGCCAGCCATGGTGCCACCAGCATCGTGCCGCTCTGCAACGGTCTGCCCTGGTGGTATCGCCAGACGGGCGATGTGCCGGCCGGTACGATAGAGGCGGTCGATCCCGGCGGACGGCTGGCAGCGGCGATCGACCCGGCACATATCGTCGGCGCGGTCCTGTTCCTGCGCGCCGCGCTCGCCGCCGACGGCACGGTCGAATCGCAGGGCGGCGAGCGGATGGTGCTCGGCGCGGTCGTCGGCGGCGACGAAGCCGCGACGCGGATTGCCGCCGCGCTGGAGGGAGCAGGGATCGCCTGCCCGGTGGCGCCTTCCATCCGGCAGGTGCTGTGGAGCAAGATCGCGCTCAACCTGGCGACCAACCCGCTGTCCGCGGTCAGCCGCGCGACGCTGGCGCAGATGTGCGACGATGCACATCTGCTGGGCATCGTCCGTGCCATTCTGGGCGAATCGCTGGCGCTCGCGGCGCTCGACGGACAGGCGCCGCGCGAGAGCGTCGACGATCTGGTCGCCGTCACCCGCTGCGCCGGGCCCTTTCTCACATCGATGGCACAGGATGCGATAGCGGGCCGTCCGCTCGAGCTGGCCGCCATCGCCCAGGCAGTGCTCGACCTTGCCGACGATCACGGTCATCCGATGCCGGTCGCACGGACCGTCGCGGCGATGGCTGCCTGGCTGCACCCGCCGCGCGCAGCCTGAACCGTCAGCCTTCGCGGCGGAGCACGACCGTCAAATTGTTCGCCGGCATCGCGTGGACTGCTTCCAGCCGCAGTCCTTCGCCCTTAGCCAGCGCGACGACATCCTCCAGCCGGCGCAGGCCCCAGCGCTCGTCGCGGCGGCGCAGATCGGCGTCGAAGGCGAGGTTGCTCGGCGCCGTCTCGACGCCCTGCTGGACATAGGGACCGTAAAGCACCAGTGGCGCACCGGGCGGTAACAGTTTCCCCGCCGCGCGCATCAGGCCGACCGTCGCGTCCCACGGGCTGATATGGACCATGTTGACGCATAGCATCGCGTCGGCGTGGTCGACCGGCCAATCCGGGGTGGCCGCGTCGATCGTCAGCGGCGGGCGGAGGTTGGGAAGGCGCACCCGTTCGGCCCAGGCGCGGATCGAGGCGATCGCCGAGGGATCGGGATGGCTCGGGAGCCAGACGAGACCGGGAAAGACCTGCGCGAGAAAGATCGCATGTTCGCCCGTACCGCTGGCGATTTCGAGCACGATGCCCTCGGCGGGCAGCGCGTCGCGCAGGACAGCGGCGATCGGCTCGCGGTTACGGGCGGTGGCGGGGGCGAAGCGGCGGGCGTCGGTCATGGACCGCTTATAGCCGCCCCCGCCGCTTCGTCATCCCGACGATCCCCTTTCAGCCCGGGTCCCCGCACCGCATCCGGTCGGAAAACGACTACGCTTCGTCGTGAGCGTCGGTGCCGGCGGCGACCGGCGTCGATCTCATCCGTTGGGCGGGCTCATGTCGAGGAGGAGCATCATGGCCGACCCGTTCTACGCGAAGCGCAACCCCGGCACCGGCGGCGAAACCCACCAGACCCCTACCGAGGCGGATGAAACCGTTCTCACCACCCAGCAGGGCGTCCCCGTGGCCGACGATCAGAATTCGCTGAGGATCGGGGAGCAGGGCCCCACGCTGATGGAGGACTTCCATTTCCGGGAGAAGATCTTCCATTTCGATCATGAGCGGATTCCCGAGCGGGTCGTCCACGCGCGCGGCTATGGCGTCCATGGGCGCTTCACCCTGAAGAGATCGCTCGCCGACCATACCACTGCCGCGGTGCTGACCGAGGTGGGCGAGACGACGCCGATGTTCGTCCGCTTCTCGACCGTGGCCGGCAACAAGGGATCGTTCGATCTCGCCCGCGACGTGCGCGGGTTCGCGGCGAAGTTCTACACGAAGCAGGGCAATTGGGACATCGTCGCGAACAACATCCCGGTGTTCTTCATTCAGGACGCCATCAAGTTCCCCGATCTGGTCCACGCCGCCAAGCCGGCACCGGACCGGGAATTCCCCCAGGCGCAGACCGCGCACGACAATTTCTGGGACTTCATCAGCCTGACGCCGGAAAGAATGCACATGATCATGTGGGTCATGTCCGACCGGGCGATCCCGCGCTCCTACCGTTTCATGGAAGGATTCGGGGTCCACAGCTTCCGGCTGATCAATGCGAAGGGCAAGGGCTGTTTCGTCAAATTCCACTTCAAGCCCAGGCTTGGTCTCCAGTCGGTGCTTTGGAACGAGGCCCTCAAGATCAACGGGGCCGATCCCGATTTCCATCGCCGCGACCTCTGGGACGCGATCGAGGCCGGCATGCCGCCCGAATGGGACCTCGGCGTCCAGCTGTTCGACGATGAGTTCGCCGAGCGCTTCGAATTCGATGTCCTCGACCCGACCAAGATCATCCCCGAGGAACAGGTGCCGGTCGAGATCATCGGCAGCTTCGTCCTCGACGGGCTGGTCGACAATTTCTTCGCGGAAACCGAGCAGGTGGCTTTCTGCACGCAGAATGTCGTGCCGGGCATCGGCTTCTCAAACGATCCGCTGCTGCAGGGACGCAACTTCTCCTATCTCGACACCCAGCTGAAGCGACTCGGCTCGCCCAATTTCACGCACATCCCGATCAACGCGCCGCGCTGCCCGATTCACAACCATCAGCAGGACGGGCATATGGCCATGCGCAATCCGCGCGGACGGGTGAATTATGAGCCGAACAGCTGGGGGGTGGGACCGAAGGAGGATCCCGCGACCGGCTACCGACATTTCGCCGCGCCCGAGAGCGGCAGCCGCCAGCAGGTGCGCTCCGCCACCTTCGCCGACCACTATAGCCAGGCGCGGCAATTCTTCGTCAGCCAGACGTCGATCGAGCAGAAGCATATCGGCGACGCCCTGGTGTTCGAGCTGAGCAAGTGCCTTCGCCCGGATATCCGGGAACGGATGGTCGCGCATCTCCGCAACATCCATCCCGATCTGGCGCAGGCCGTCGCGACCGGCCTCGGCCTGCCGAAGCTGCCTAAACCGCATCGGCCGGCCATCGAGCCGCGCACCGACCTGCCGCCCTCGGAGGCGTTGTCGATCGTCAAGCGCGGGCCGATGCGGTTCGAAGGCCGCAAGCTCGGCATCCTGGTCAGCCACGGCGCCGATGCGGCCATCGTCAACGGCCTGATCCGTACCGTCAAGGCTGAGCGCGGCGTCTGGGAGATCATCGCGCCGCACATAACGGGCGCGCGGCTGTCGGACGACACGATGATCGAGGCGCAGCAGAAGATCGACGGGGGATCGTCCGTGCTCTACGACGCGGTCGCCGTCATCCTCTCGCCCGAGGGGGCGTCGATGCTGGCCCAGGACAAGACCGCCAAGGACTTCGTGAGCGACGCTTTCGCCCATTGCAAGTTCATCGGCCACAGCGAGGCGGCGACGCTGCTCTTCGAGAAGGCGGGAATCGCGCCCGAGGATATCGACGAAGGCTTCTTCGCACTGACCGGCAAGGCCGACGCGAAGGCGTTCATCACCGCCTGCGGCCGGCTCCGCTTCTGGGACCGCGAGCTTAAGGTGGACCTCGACGCCGCCGGGTTGCCCCCGACCGCGTAAAGGCCGCTCCTACTCCGCGGCTGCCGGCAGCGCCTCGTCCTTCCACACCAGAACGGGCTTGCGCGCGGCGGCGGTCTCGTCGAGGCGGCGGCGCGGGGCGAGGGCGGGGGCGGCCTTGAGCGCCTCGTCGCCGGCCCTGGCCCGGCTTGCCACCGAGCGCAAAGCACCGATGAACTGGTCGAGCGCCGCCTTGCTCTCGGTCTCGGTGGGCTCGATCAGCATCGCGCCGTGGACGACGAGCGGGAAGTACATCGTCATCGGGTGGAAGCCCTCGTCGATCAGCCCCTTGGCGATGTCGAGCGTGGTGAAGCCCTGCGCCAGCCCGTCGTCGCTGAACAGCGCCTCGTGCATGCATGGGCCGCTGTCGCCGAACGGCGCGTCGAGCAGGTCGTCGAGGCTGCGCAGGACATAGTTGGCGTTGAGCACCGCATCCTCGGAGACCTGGCGCAGGCCGTCGGCGCCATGGCTGAGGATATAGGTGAGCGCGCGGGTGAACATGCCCATCTGGCCGTGGAAGGCGGTCATCCGGCCGAAGCTGCCCGGGTGGTCCTCGCCCGCCGTCTCCTCCTCGACCAGCTTGAAGCCGCCGTCGGCCTGCCTGGCGACGAACGGCAGCGGCGCGTAGGGCGCAAGCGCCTGCGACAGCACCACCGGGCCGGAGCCGGGGCCGCCGCCGCCGTGCGGGGTCGAGAAGGTCTTGTGCAGGTTGATGTGCATCGCGTCGACGCCGAGGTCGCCGGGGCGCACCCGGCCGACGATCGCGTTGAAGTTGGCGCCGTCGCAATAGACATAACCGCCTGCTTCGTGGACCGCGTCGGAGATGCGCTTCATGTCGCGCTCGAACAGGCCGCAGGTGTTGGGGTTGGTGATCATCACCCCGGCGACGTCGGGACCGAGCCGGGCGGTCAGCGCGGCGAGGTCGACCCGGCCGTCGGCGGTCGCGGGGATGTTCTCGACCTTGTAGCCGCAGAAGGCGGCGGTCGCCGGGTTGGTGCCGTGCGCCGATTCGGGGACGAGGATGACCGACCGGTCGCTGCCCGCCGCGTCATGCGCTGCGCGGATCGCGAGCAGGCCGCACAGCTCGCCATGCGCGCCCGCCTTGGGGCTCATCGCGACGGCGTGCATGCCGGTCAGGGTGATCAGCCACTGAGCCAGCTCGTCGATCACCGCCAGTGCGCCCTGCACCGTGTCGACCGGCGCGAGCGGGTGGATGTCGGCGAAGCCGGGCAGGCGCGCCATCTTCTCGTTGAGGCGCGGATTATGCTTCATCGTGCACGAGCCGAGCGGGAACAGGCCGAGGTCGATCGCGTAGTTCTGCCGGCTGAGGCGGGTGTAATGCCGCACCGCCTCGGGCTCGGTCAGGCCGGGCAGGCCGATCGGGCGGCTGCGCTCGAGCCCGCCGAGGCGCCCAGCGACGCGAGGCGGCTCGGGCAGGTCGACGCCGGTGCGGGCATAGTCGTCGCGCTCGAAGATCAGCCCTTCCTCGAGCATCAGCGCGCGGTTGCCGGTGAAGGTCGCCGGGGCCTGCGACGCCGCAACGCCGGTTTCCGGGCGCGTCACCCGGCCTTCGCTGTTCATGCTCATGCCGCGATCTCCGCTTCGAGGGCCTGGGCCAGGGTTTCGACGTCCTCCGCGCTGGCCGTCTCGGTGACGGCGACGACGAGGCCGCCCGCTAGGCTCGTCTCGCCCGGATAGAGCCGGCCGAGCGAGACGCCGCCGAGGATGCCCTTGTCGGCGAGCGAGCGGACCACCGGCCGCGCCTCGCGGGGCAGCTTCAGGGTGAACTCGTTGAAGAAGGCGCCGTTGACCAACTCGACGCCGGGGACCTGCGCCAGCCGCTCGGCCGCCGCAACCGCGCCGGCATGGTTGAGTTCGGCCAGGCGGCGCAGCCCGGTCTCGCCGAGCAGGGTCAGGTGGACCGAGAAGGCGAGCGCGCAGAGCCCGGCATTGGTGCAGATGTTCGAGGTCGCCTTCTCCCGGCGGATATGCTGCTCGCGGGTCGACAAGGTCAGCACGAAGCCGCGCTGGCCGTCGGCATCGGCGGTGACGCCGGCGAGGCGGCCGGGCATCTGGCGGACATGCTTCTCGGCGCAGGCGAACAGGCCGACATAGGGGCCGCCGAAGTTGAGGCCGACGCCGATCGACTGGCCCTCGCCGACGACGATGTCGGCGCCCATCTCGCCGGGCGAGCGGATCGCGCCGAGCGCCACCGGCTCGGTGACGACGGCGACCAGCAGTGCGCCCTTCTCATGGCACCGCGCGGCCAGCTCGGAGAGGTCGGCGACATGGCCGAGGATGTTGGGGTTCTGGACGACGACGCAGCTCGTCTCGCCATCGATCGCGGCGAGCAGGCGGGCCATGTCGTCGCCGGGCGCGCCGGGTGTGAGATCGGGGATCGCGATGTCGAGCCGGTCGCCGGTGAAGCGCGCCATCGTCTTCGCGAGCGAGACATAATGCGGGTGGAGACCCGCCGACAGGATCGCCTTCGCGCGCTTGGTGACGCGGCGGGCCATGGTGATCGCCTCCCAGCAGGCGGTCGACCCGTCATACATCGAGGCATTGGCGACATCGCAGCCGAACAGGCGCGCGACCTGCGTCTGGAACTCGAACAGCGCCTGCAGCGTGCCCTGCGCGATCTCGGGCTGATAGGGGGTGTAGCTGGTCAGGAACTCGCCGCGCTGGATCAGGTGGTCGACGCTGGCGGGGACATGGTGGCGATAGGCGCCGCAGCCGAGGAAGAAAGGCGCCTCCCCCGCCGACAGGTTGCGCTTCGCGAGCCGGCTCATATGCCGCTCGACCGCCAGCTCGGAGGCATGGGCGGGCAGGCCGGCGATCGGCCCGGCGAGGCGCGCGGCCTCGGGCACATCGACGAACAGGTCGTCGATCGAGGCGGCGCCGATCCTGGCGAGCATCGCCGAACGATCGGCATCGGTGAGGGGCAGGTAGCGCATCCGACTATACTCCCCCCTCCCTTCAAGGGAGGGGCTGGGGGTGGGTGGCGGAGCCGGGGGGCTCGATGCCCCTCGGCGTAGCTTTCGGGGAGGGCCGAGGACGCTCGCTGCGTTCGCGACCCACCCCTTCCCCCTCCCTTGAAAGGGAGGGGCTTATTCTGGCCTTACAATCCCTCGCAGAACGCCTTGTACGCGGCGGCGTCCATCAGGCCCTCCAGCTCGGCCGGGTCGGCGAGCGCTAGCTTGAAGAACCAGCCGTCGCCCTCGGGCGCGCTGTTGACCAGGGCGGGGTCCTCCTCCAGCGCGGCATTGATCTCGCTCACCGTGCCGGTGACGGGGGCGAAGACATCGGACGCCGCCTTGACCGATTCGACCACCGCGGCCTCGCCGCCCTTGGCGACGTTGGTGCCGGAGGCGGGGAGTTCGACGAACACGATGTCGCCGAGCTGCGCCTGCGCATAGTCGGTGATGCCGACGGTGGCAGTGCCGCCGCTGACGGTGATCCATTCATGGTCTTCGGTGAAATAGGTCGTCATCGGTCAGCTCCCTTGGCGGACATAACGGTGGGGGACGAAAGGCATGGGGGCGACGACCGCATCCAGCCGCTTGCCCCGCACCTCGATCTGGAGCGCGCGGTTGAGGCCCGCATGCCCGGCGGAGACATAGCCCATGGCGATCGGCACCTGCAGCGAGGGCGAGAAGCCACCCGAGGTGACGGTACCGACGGGCGTGTCGCCGTCGAGGATCGGTGCGCCTTCGCGGGCGGGCAGGCGTCCGGCGAGGATCAGGCCGATCCGCTTGCGGGCCGGGCCCTCGCGAAGATCGCGGACAATCCGGGTGGCGCCGGGAAAGCCTCCTTCGGCGCGGCGGCGCTTGGGCACGGCGAAGCCAAGGCCGGCGGTGGCCGGGTCGGTGCCGGTGTCGAGATCATGGCCGTAGAGCGGCAGCCCCGCTTCGAGCCGCAGCGAATCGCGCGCGCCAAGGCCGATCGGCTTCACCTCGGGCTGGGCGAGCAGCAGCGACGCCACCGCCTCGGCGGCCTCGGCGGGCAACGATATCTCGAACCCGTCCTCGCCGGTATAGCCGGACCGGCTGATCCACACCGGCGCCCCGGCCAGCTCGAACGCCCCCGCCGTCATGAAGGTCAGCATCTCGACCCCCGGGCAGACGCGCGCGAGCGCATCGACCGCCTTCGGACCCTGCAGCGCCAGCAGAGCATGTTCGTCGAGATGGTTGAGGGTCAGCTCCTCGGGCAGATACTCGTGGAGATGGGCGATGTCGTCGGCCTTGGTCGCGCCGTTGACGACCAGATAGAAGTCGCCCGCGCGGCGCGTCACCATGAGGTCGTCGAGGATGCCGCCCTCCTCGTCGAGCAACAGCGAATAGCGCATCCGATCGACGCCGAGATTGACGAAGTCGCCCGGCATGAGCGCCTCGAGCGCCGTGTCGACGGCTTCGCCGCTGACCAGCAACTGGCCCATATGGGAGACATCGAACAGACCGGCCGACTCGCGGGTCCACAGATGCTCGGCAAGGATGCCCTCATATTGGATCGGCATGGAATAGCCGGCGAAGGGCACCATGCGCGCGCCCTGGTCGCGGTGCCACCGGTCGAGCGGCAGGGTCTGGATGATGTCGCCCGGCTCTTCGGGGTTCAGGTCTTCGTCGCTCACAATGCTCTCCGTGACGGCCAGTGACGCCGGGCGCGGTTCGCCCGTCGATCATGGCCCCCTCTGTCACGGAACCTGAGAGCTTTCGCCGCACCTGAGACGGTCCGGCTTACCCCTTCGGTGGGATGACCAGCCCGTCAGGCCGCCCATCCGCTTTCCAGAGTGTCGATCCTCGCCACGCGGTCCTTTGACCTGAGAGATTCCGGGGCGGTTGCTCCTTCGGCGGCCGGGTCTCCCCGACGCTCTCCCGCATGGCCAGCACCGGAAACCGGCGACGACGCGTCCAGCCTTGGCGTGGCGTCGCTCCCAAGTCAACGACCGATGTGGCGGCGCCCCGAAACGATCCACAGATTCGGAGGAAGGGGTTCTACCCGTTCTCGCCATGCCGGCGGAGGCCGGGATCTCGGGAGAGGGGAGAAGAGGTCGAGGCAGGAGGCGCCCGAGATGCCGGCCTCCGCCGGCATGACGCCGTGGAGCTTACCGCGCCGCGTTGTACGCGAGCTGGCTCTCGGTGAGCTGGAAGCCGATCAGCAACTCGAAATTGGCGTTGTTGACCGCCTCGCGCACGGACGGCTCGTTCATCGGGTCGAGCGCGGCGTCGGCGTCACCCGCCTTGCGCTTGCGATTGATTCGCCGGACGACGTCCTCGGGCAGGGTCGCCGCGGCGCGCGACACCATCGCGGTCGCGGAGGTGTGGACCGAGCCGCGAAGCTGGCCCTCGGGGAAGACGATCGATACCTGGCCGAGCTGCTTCGATTCGATCTTGGTGCCGGCGCGAAGCACCGTCGCGAACCAGGGCAGCGTCACGGTGCGGGCGGGGCCGGCGGTGGCGCGGCGCGCCTGCACGTCGAATTCGGCGGTCACCTGGATCTGGGGGCTGTTGCCGGCCTCGTTGCAGGTGGCGCGGAGGTTGGCGATGCTGGCGGTGACGTCGATCGCCTCGGCGCGGCGCTCTGCCGGCGGATTGAACAGGGTGATATCGCCCGTGTAGGTCGGGATCGCCGCGGCCGGACAGGCCGATCGCGCGATCCGGAAGCCGCCACGCTCATCGAACTCGGTATCCGTCTTGCAGGCCGCGAGAACGAGCATGGCAAGGAGGATCGCGGAGGTCTTGGGAAACTGCACGGGGTCGGCATCCTTCACTTCGTCACCGGGGCGCTGCACATCCGCCCGGCCTTCGGTCGGCGCAATGCATAGAGCCTGATCGTTTGAGGTGGAAGCGCAAACGATCAGGCTCTATGGCCCAGCCATGGCCGATACCGCTCTTCCCCCGCTCGACCTGCTGATCGCGGCACCGCGCGGCTTCTGCGCGGGCGTCGACCGGGCGATCCGGATTGTCGAGCTGACGATCGAGAAATACGGGCCGCCCGTCTATGTCCGGCACGAGATCGTCCACAACAAATATGTCGTCGACGACCTGAAGGCGAAGGGCGCGATCTTCGTCGAGGAGCTCGACGAGGTGCCCGACGACGTCCCCGTCGTCTTCTCGGCGCACGGCGTGCCCAAGGCGGTGCCCGCCAAGGCTGCCGAGCGCGGGCTCAACTATCTCGACGCGACCTGCCCGCTGGTGTCGAAGGTTCATCGCCAGGCGGAACGGCTGGTGAAGAACGGCCACCATATCCTGTTCATCGGCCACAAGGGCCACCCCGAGGTGATCGGCACCTTCGGACAGGTGCCGGAGGGCGTGATGACGCTTGTCGAGACCGCCGCCGACGCCGAGGCGGTAGCAGTGCCCGACGGTGCCCCGCTCGCCTTCCTCAGCCAGACCACCCTGTCGGTCGACGACACCGTCGAGATCATCGGTGTGCTACGCCGCCGCTTCCCGCAAATCGAGGCGCCGCGCAGCGAGGACATCTGCTACGCCACCTCGAATCGCCAGGCGGCGGTCAAGGCGATCGCGCCGAAATGCGATGCGATGCTGGTGATCGGCGCGCCCAACAGCTCCAACTCGCTGCGTCTCGTGGAAGTGGCCGAGCGGCAGGGCGTCAAGGCACGGCTCATCCAGCGCGCGAGCGAGATCGATTTCGGCTGGCTCGCCGACGTTCGTACGCTCGGCATTACCGCCGGCGCCTCCGCACCCGAGATATTGGTGCGCGAGCTGGTCGACATGCTGGCAACCCGCTTCACCGTCCGCGAATGCGAGGTTGAATCGGTCACGGAGGACATGTTGTTCAAACTCCCCAGGGCCCTGGTCGCCTGATGGCCGTCTATACGCAGGTCTCCACGGAGGAGATGACCGCCTTTCTCCACCGCTACGACGTCGGCACGCTGCTGTCGGCGAAGGGGATCGCCGAGGGAGTCGAGAACAGCAACTACCTGATCGAGACGACTGCCGGTCGCTTCATCCTGACCCTCTACGAGAAGCGGGTGAATGTCGACGACCTGCCCTTCTTCTGCGCGTTGACCGACCATCTCGCGGGCAAGGGCCTCAACATCCCGCGGATGTTGCGCGATCGGCGCGGCGAGCAGCTCCAGACACTGGCGGGGCGGCCAGCATGCCTGATCGAGTTCCTGTCGGGCGTGTCGGTCACCCACCCGACCCCGGCGCAGGCCCGCGCGGCGGGCGGTGCGCTCGGCGACATGCACAAGGCGCTTGCCGATTTCCGGCTCGGTCGGTCCAACAGCCTCGATCTCGCCGGCTGGCGAGCGCTGGCGGAGCGCTGTGGCGCCGACCTCGACCATATCCGGGCCGGGCTGCGAGGGCGGGTGATGGCAGAGGTCGAGTGGCTGGAGGTGAACTGGCCGCGCCACTTGTCGACCGCGGTGATCCATGCCGATCTCTTTCCGGACAATGTCCTGATGCTGGGCGACGAGGTGAGCGGGGTCATCGACTTCTACTTCGCCTGCACCGACATACGCGCCTGGGACGTGGCGGTGACCCACGCCGCATGGTGCTTCGAGAATGACGGCACCGGCTATCATGCCGATCTCGGCCGCGCGCTGATCGCCGGCTACGACCGCCAGTTCGGCCTGTCGACCGACGAGCGGCTCGCCTTCCCGATCCTGGCGCGCGGCGCCTGCCTACGCTTCCTGCTGACCCGCGCCTGGGACTGGCTCAACACGCCGGCCGACGCGCTGGTGACGCGCAAGGACCCGATCGCCTTCCTGCGCCGGCTCGACTTTTATGCCGAGGCCGATCCCGAAGCGCTCGTCCCGGCCTGACCCTCCCGCCATGGCCGAACTTCCCCTCGTCGAGATCGCGACCGACGGCGCGTGCAAGGGTAATCCCGGGCGCGGCGGCTGGGGCGCGCTACTGCGTTTCGGCGCGACCGAGAAGGAGATGTCGGGCGCCGAGAATCCCAGCACCAACAATCGCATGGAGCTGATGGCCGCGATCAGCGCCCTGGAAGCGCTCAAGAAGCCGTGCCGGGTCAAACTGTCGACCGACAGCCGCTACGTCATGGACGGGCTGACCAAGTGGATCCACGGCTGGCGCAAGAACGGCTGGAAGACCGCCGACAAGAAGCCGGTCAAGAATGCCGAGCTGTGGCAGCGCCTGCTCGCCGCCGCCGCACCACACCGGATCGAATGGATCTGGGTGAAGGGCCACGCCGGCCACCCCGACAACGAACGCGCCGACAAGCTGGCGAGCGACGCAGCGTTAGGTTTGTAGGGCCGAAACTACCGATTTCGTATGAAATCGGTTTCCACGACATTGTCGATCGCCTGGGCGATCTGGGCGGGGACGGCGCCGATCTCATGCTGGAGCAGCACACCCAGCTTGCTCGCCTGATCGAACAGCTCGTCGATCACCGCCGGGGGACAGGTTTGCCGGGCACATTGGCGGGCGATCGCCGCGAGAAGGCGCGACAGGCTGAAGGTGCCGAAGCTGTCGAGCAAGGTGCGCAGCGCCTCGGTCTCGGCCATGGCCAGGTCCCAGGCCTGCGCCCGAACCGCGGCGGCGATGCGCCGGGGGCGGTCGCTGACGTCGAACATCAGCATCTTCATCAGCACCGCGGCGTCGGCATAGCCGGCCGTCTCGACGAGCAGATTGAGCCGTTCCCGATCGAAGCTGTCGCCCGCCGCGCTCGTCGCGGGCCGGTTGCGGCGCATCGTACCGATCATGTCGAGCAACTGCCCCGAAACGATCGGCTTGGGCAGGAAGCTGTCGATCCCCGCCTCGAAATAAACGCGCCGCCGCTCGGGCATCGAGTCGGCGCTGATCGCCAGGATGGGGGTGTTCGCGGCGGGGGGATCGAGCGCGCGGATGGCGCGGGTGGCCTCGATTCCGTCGAGCTCGGGCATCTGCATGTCCATCAGCACCAGGTCGAACGGTTGCGTCGCGACCGCTCCCAGCGCCTTGCGGCCATCGTCGACGGCGACGACGTCATGCCCCTCTCGCGCCAGCAGGCCAGCCATCAGCCGGCGGTTGATCGGATTGTCCTCGGCCAGCAGGATGCGCATCGGCCCGGTCGCCTTGCCCGCCATCGCATCGGTCGCCGCCGCGTCGGCGCGCTTGAACGGTAGTTCGACCGAGAAGGTCGTGCCCTTGCCCGGATCGCTCGACGCAGCGATCGATCCGCCCATCGCCTCGGCAAGCTGCTGGCTGATGGCGAGGCCGAGGCCGGTCCGCCCCTGCAAGCGCATCCGCGCCGCGTCCACCTGTTCCCCGCGCGAAAAGATGCGGCCGAGCGCCTCCTGGCCTATGCCGCGCCCGCTATCGCGCACGATGATCATCCACCAGTCGGTATCGCCATCGGACCGGGTCGGCGACAGGCTGATCGAGACGCGGCCCCTCTCCGTGAACTTGATAGCGTTGCTGATCAGGTTCGACAGCAGCTGCTGCAGCCGGGCGGGGTCGCCGCGCACCGGCCGGGGCTCGCCGTCGAGGCCGAACGCATCGAGCCCGAGGCCCTTTGCCGTGGCCGCGCCATTGTGGAGGTCGACCGTGGTACGAACGACCGAGACGAGGTCGAAGTTGATGCTCTCGATGACCACGCGGCCCGATTCGATGCGGCTATAGTCGAGCATGTCGTCGACCACACCCATGACGGTCGACGCCGCATGGCTGAGGCTGGCGAGTTGCGCCTGGCGCGGGCCGTCCTGCAGCTCGCGGCGCAGTGCGTCGATCGCGGCGAGCAGGCCGTGCATCGGCGTCCGGATCTCGTGGCTCACCACCTCGAGCATCTCGGCGCGGGTTCGTTCGGCCGCGCGGGCCTGATCACGCGCGGCGATCAGCGCACGTTCGGTCTCGACCTCTTCGGTGACGTCCCGCAGGATGCCGATCATCGTCTCGGGTCCGTCGAGCTGCCCGGCGATCTGGATATGGATCGTCCGCCCGTCGGGCCGCAACCAGCGCAGCCGCGTCGTCGGAAGCGATCCGGTACGGAAGGTCTCCGCCACTGCGAGGTCGGCCTTGTCCACGTCGTCGGGATGATAGTGAGCGCGGATCAGTTCGCGGGATGGCACGGTATCGGCCGCGAAACCGAGGATGCGGTATATCTCGGGCGACCATGTGTAGAGGTTGTGGCTGCGATCGGAACGCCAATGGCCCATGCCGGCGAGCGATTCGGCAAGCGTCAGCAGGCGGTTGGCCTCGGCTGTACTCTCAAGCGAAATCGACCTGCTCCCCCTCGGCTGGAACGTCATCCTCCCGGCGGGGCCGCCCGAAGTGTCTGGCCCCCAAGCGCCTGCCCCTGCGGTCTTTTAGTTACAGAAAGAGGTTAAGGGAAAGCGATTGATGTAAACTTTCGTCAATTGCGCAGTCGCCGGTCCTGCCGTCATTGATCGGGGCGGGTGGCGACATAGGCGGCGCACGCGACCAGTGCCGCCGCGACGATAAGGGCGAGCCACCAGACCGGTGCTGCGGTGACCAGCAGCACGCCATAGCCACCGGCCATGCTGACGATCGCGACGATCTTCGCCCTGCGCGGGATGGCGCCATTTTCGCGCCAGCGCCGGATCGACGGTCCGAACCAGCGATGGTCGAGCAACCAGCGCTCGAAGCGCGGACTGGAATGGCTGAAACAGGCCGCGGCGAGGATCAGGAAGATCGTCGTCGGCATCACCGGAAGCAGCGCGCCGATGAAGCCGAGCGCGACCATCACCCATCCCAGCGCGAACCAGCCCCAGCGCTTGATGGGATTATGCATGGCGGCGGTAGCGCCTCAGGATGGTCCTAAAGCGCGCCGTGGCAATGCTTGTACTTGCGGCCCGAGCCGCAGGGGCAGAGCGAGTTGCGACCCAGCGAGGCCGCGACCTCGGGAGTGATCTCGAACCCGTCGCCGGCCGGGGCGGCGATCGCCTGCGGCACCCGGCTGCTGATGATCCCCAGCGTGCCGCTGTCGCGGTCGCCGGAATTGTCCTCGCCCGTCAGCGCGTTGACATGCTCGGTGACGAAGTCGGGCATCGGCGGCAGCTCGGCATAGTCCTGCGACGCCATCTCGAAGCGGACATGAGCGAGGACGCGGGTCACCTCCTCGCGGATCGCGACGAGCATCCGCTCGAACAGCGCGAAGGCCTCGTGCTTATATTCGTTGATCGGCGTCTTCTGCGCATAGGCGCGCAGGTGGATCACCTGGCGCAGCGCGTCGAGCGTCGCCAGATGTTCCTTCCAATGATGGTCGAGCGTCTGGAGGAGCACGCTCTTTTCGATGCCGTGCCAGCTCTGGTCGTCGATCGTCGCGCGCTTGGCGGCGATCACCGCGTCCGCCTCGGCGAGCACCTTCTCCGCCAGGATCTCGGGATCGATGCCGTCCTGGGCGATCCATTCGTCGAACGGCGGGGTGATGCCCAGCGTCTCGGCGGCGCGCAGCTTGAGCGTGTCGACGTCCCACTGTTCGGGATAGCTGTGCGGCGGGCAGCAGCCGCCGACGATCGCATTGGCGGTATCGGCGCGCATGTCGGTGACGACGTCGTCGACCGTCTCGGCATCCATGATGTCGGCGCGCTGCTCGTAGATCACCTTGCGCTGGTCGTTCATCACGTCGTCATATTCGACGACCTGCTTGCGGATGTCGTAGTTGCGCGCCTCGACCTTCTTCTGCGCGGTCTCGATCGCCTTGGAGATCCACGGGCTGACGATCGCCTCGCCGTCGGCGAGGTTCTTGTTCATCATCCGCGCGAACATCGTCTGCGGGCCGAAGATGCGCAGCAGGTCGTCGTCGAGCGACAGGTAGAAGCGGCTGAGGCCCGGGTCGCCCTGGCGGCCCGAGCGGCCGCGCAGCTGGTTGTCGATACGGCGGCTCTCGTGCCGTTCGGTTCCGAGCACGAACAGGCCGCCGGCGGCGAGCACCGCTTCCTTCTCGGCGACGATCTCGCCCCGGATGCGCTCCGCCGCCGCATCGAATTCGGGCGTGCCGATCTCGAGGTCGGGATGCTCGTCGAGCATGCGGAATTCGAGGTTGCCACCGAGCTGGATATCGGTGCCGCGGCCCGCCATGTTGGTGGCGATCGTCACCGCGCCGAGCCGCCCGGCCTGCGCCACGATGTGGGCCTCCTGCTCGTGATAGCGGGCGTT
Source organism: Sphingomonas sp. Y57 (assembly GCF_001015195.1). Taxonomy (GTDB): domain Bacteria; phylum Pseudomonadota; class Alphaproteobacteria; order Sphingomonadales; family Sphingomonadaceae; genus Rhizorhabdus. The sequence goes on from NZ_LDES01000076.1 coordinate 35,352, forward strand.
GAGCACCTTGTGTTCGACATTTTCCTTGGTCAGGAACTCGGATAGCAGCTCCGATTTCTCGATCGAGACGGTGCCGACCAGCACCGGCTGGCCGCGCTCCTTCGCCTCGCGGATCGCCTGGGTGATCGCGGCGAACTTATCCGTCATGTTCTTGTAGAATTCGTCGTCCTGGTCGATCCGCCGGACCGGAAGGTTGGTCGGGATCGTGACGACGTTCATCTTGTAGATCTGGTAGAATTCGTGGGCCTCGGTCGCGGCCGTGCCCGTCATGCCGCCCAGCTTGGGGTACATGCGGAAATAATTCTGGAAGGTGATCGAGGCGAGCGTCTGGTTCTCGGGCTCGATCTTGACGCCTTCCTTGGCCTCGACGGCCTGGTGCAGGCCGTCCGACCAGCGTCGGCCGTCCATCATGCGGCCGGTGAACTCGTCGATGATGATGACCTTGCCGTCCTTGACGATATAGTCGGTATCGCGCTTGAAGGCGACATTGGCGCGCAGCGCCTGGTTCAGGTGGTGGACGACCTGGGTATTCTCGAAGGCGTAGAGATTGCCGCCTTCCAGGAGGCCCGCCGCTTCCAGCAACCGCTCGATCCGCTCGGTGCCGTCCTCGGTCAGCACCACCGATCGCTGTTTCTCGTCGAACTCGTAATCGTCCTTGGTAACCTGCTTCACGATCGCGTCGACCTGCATGTACAGCTCGGACTTGTCGTCGGTTGGGCCGGAGATGATCAGCGGGGTGCGTGCCTCGTCGATCAGCACCGAATCCACCTCGTCGACCACCGCGAAGTTGAAGGGCCGGTGGACCATCATCGCGCGATCATATTTCATGTTGTCGCGCAGATAGTCGAAGCCGAACTCGTTGTTCGTGCCGTAGGTGATGTCGGCGGCATAGGCCTCGCGCCGTTCCTGGTCCGACAGGTTGGGCACGATCACGCCGACGGTCAGGCCGAGGAAGCGGTAGACCCGGCCCATCCATTCGGCATCACGGGTGGCGAGATAGTCGTTGACGGTGACGACGTGGACGCCATCGCCGGGCAGCGCGTTGAGATAGACCGCCAGCGTCGCGACCAGGGTCTTGCCCTCGCCGGTCCGCATCTCGGCGATCTCGCCGCGATGGAGGACGATGCCGCCGATCATCTGGACGTCGTAATGGCGCTGGCCGAGCACGCGGCGGGCCGCCTCGCGCACCGTTGCGAACGCCTCGGGCAGCAGCGAATCGAGCGTCTCGCCGGCGTCGAGCCGCTGGCGGAACCGGACCGTCTGGGCGGACAGCTCCTCATCGCTCATCGCCTCGAGCGTCGGCTCGAATCCGGCGATCTTCTGCAGGATCGGGCGCAGCGACTTCACATAACGATCGTTCGACGATCCGAAGATGGCTTTGGCGAGGCCGCCGAGCATGGGCATTCCTTAAGACAAGGGCCTTGAGACAAGGGCGCACGGGCGGCCTCGCGGCCGCCGCGCAAATGATCCCGGTGCAGATAGGTGTCGCCGCCGATTACGTCAATTCGGGGCCTTCGGATCGAGCGCGAGCTCTTCCACTTCCACGGAATGACGCACGCGGACGTGAATCGGTCGTTCCGGGCGCACCATGGTGCGGACATCCCTTGCCAGTCTCTCGCAGCTTTCCGGCACGGCTTGTCCCGTCAGCACGTCGAGCGCGGTGCAATTGGACACACGGCCCTCGGGATCCAGGTCGAACTCGATGAGATCGTCGGACGGCGGGAAAGGGGCCGCATCGGGAAGCTGCCAATGCACCTTGTTTTCCCAGTCGGCCTCGACGGGTTGGCCCTGCTCGTTTCGGGCGGGCGTGAAGCGGCCGCGCTCCATCACCAGGGCGCAGGCCTTCTCGTCGAGCCCCGCCGTCCCGCTCGACCCGATCACGGCGCAGTGGAGCGGCTTTCCATCCGCGCCGACGCGCAGGCGGAACACCGTCGTCCCCACGCGCCGCTCGTGGAGCGCGTCCGCGGGATAATCCTCGGGGGTGATCCACGCGCCGGCCGTGCCCATCGGCTTGGGCGGTTGAACGGCGACGGTGGCGGCCAGCAGCATGATTGTCACGATCGACATGGGTGGTCTCCGGCGGATCGCCCTCTCTAGCAGGCCATTCCCGTCGCGGAAAATGGCACTGGCGGAATGGCGGATATTTCCTTGTCCTCTGCCGCCTCCTATAGCGCGCCAGTCTTTTCCGGAGTTGTGCCATGGACCGTTCGCCGCTCGCCCCCGCCGCCTTTCCCGATCTGCCGCCGATCGCGGGCGTGCGTGTCGCGGTGGCGCGCGCGGGCTACAAGAACTGGGACCGGGCCGACCTGACCTATGCCGCGCTCGACGAGGGCACCGTCGTCGCCGGGGTGACGACCACCAGCAAATGTCCCTCGCCCGAGGTCGAATGGTGCCGCGCCGCGCTGCCGCTCGGCCAGGCGCGCGCGCTGGTCGTCAATGCCGGCAACAGCAACGCTTTCACCGGCAATCGCGGCCGCGCCGCGGTCGAGGCGATCGCCGCGCGGGTGGCGGGCGCGATCGGTTGCCGCCCGTCGGACGTGTTCGTCGCTTCGACCGGCGTGATCGGCGTGCCGCTGCCGATCGACAAGGCTGAGGCGGGAATCGACGCGGTGCTGCGCTCGCCCGAGGCGAGCTGGGAAGAGGCGGCCGCGACGATCATGACCACCGACACCTTCGCCAAGGCGGCGCGCGCCTCGGCGATGGTCGGCGGCACCCGGGTCGAGCTGGTCGGAATCGTCAAGGGGTCGGGGATGATCGCCCCCGACATGGCGACGATGCTCGGCTTCGTCTTCACCGACGCCGCGATCGCGCCCGAGTTGCTCCAGGCGATGCTGAACCGCGCCAATGCCCGGAGCTTCTCCTGCATCACCGTCGACGGCGACACCTCGACCAGCGACACGGTCCTCGCCTTCGCCACCGGCAAGGCCGGCCACACCCGGCTGGAGACGATGGACGATCCCGGGGCGGACGCGCTGGAGGCGGCGCTGAACGAGGTCTGCCTGGAGCTTGCCCAGCTCGTCGTGCGCGACGGCGAGGGCGCGTCGAAATTCATCGCGGTTACGGTCGAAGGTGCCGAGAGTGACGCCAGCGCGCACCGCATCGCGCTGTCGATCGCCAATTCGCCGCTGGTCAAGACCGCGATCGCGGGCGAGGACGCCAATTGGGGCCGGGTGGTGATGGCGGTCGGCAAGGCGGGGGAGCCGGCCGAGCGCGACAGGCTGTCGATCCGCTTCGGGGCGACCCAGGTGGCGACCGGCGGGCTCGCGGTCGAGGGCTATGACGAGGCGCCCGTCGCCGCGCACCTCAAGGGCCGAGAGATAGAGATCGGTGTCGACATCGGCCTCGGCAATGGCCGTGCGACGGTTTGGACCTGCGACCTGACCCATGGCTATATCTCGATCAACGCCGATTATCGGAGCTGAACCGTCGCCCCTCATGACGTCTCCCTTGCGCAGCGTGACGATGGGGCAGAAGGGCGGCACGGCTCCCCGACCGCCGGGAGGAAAGACCAATGTCACTGATCATCTGGGGCCGCCTCAACTCGCATAACGTCAAGAAGGTCGCGTGGCTCGCGGTCGAGGCGGGGATCGCCCATGAGCGGCGCGAGATCGGCGGGAGCTTCGGCTTCACCGACGCCTATCTGGCGATGAACCCGAACCGGCTGATCCCGACCATCGAGGATGACGGCTTCGTGCTGTGGGAATCGAACGCGATCCTGCGTTACCTCGCGGCGAGCTACGCGCCGGCGTTATGGCCCGTCGATCCGCGGGCGCGTGCGCTCGCCGACCGCTGGATGGACTGGCAGTTCGGTTATGCCGAGGCGCAGCGCGATGCCTTCATCCAGATCGTCCGCACCGCGCCCGCTGATCGCGACACGGCCAAGATCGAGGCGGCGGCACGGCGTTCGGGGGAGATGATGGCGATCCTCGATGCGGCGCTGGCGGAGCGGCCCTGGCTGTCGGGCGACAGCTTCGGGATCGGCGATATCCCGATGGGCGTCTATGTCCATAGCTGGTACGCGCTCGCCATCGACCGGCCGGAACGGCCGCACGTCGCGGACTGGTATGCGCGGCTGCAACAGCGGCCCGGCTATGCCGACACGGTCATGATCCCGCTGAGCTGAACCGGATGCACGACCTCCATTCACCCGTGCTCGAACTGATCCGCGGGGTAGCCCGCGACATCATGATGCCGCGTTTCCGCAAGCTCGCCGCCGACCAGTTCGCCGAGAAGAGCCCCGGCGACTTCGTCACCGTCGTCGACCGCGAATCGGAAGCGCGGCTGAGCGAGGGGCTCGGCCGTCTGCTGCCCGAGGCGCGGATCATCGGCGAGGAGGCCGCCGCCGCCGATCCCGCGATCGTCGGCCAGGTCGGCGAGGGCGTCGCCTGGATCATCGATCCGCTCGACGGCACGAATAATTTCACCGCGGGACACAGCCCCTTCGCGATCATGGTGGGCCTCGCCGTCGACGGCGAGCGCGAGGCGGGGTGGATCTACGATCCGGTGATCGACCGCATCGTCCATGCGGCACGGGGGATCGGCTGCTTCATCGACGGCGAGCGGGTGCGCTCGCGCCGCTCGGACGGGCTGCCCAAGGCGGCGATCGCCACCTATTTCATGCCCGAGGACCGCCAGACCGATGTCCGCCGCCGCGCCGAGGGGGTACTGGAGATTGTCGACATCCCGCGCTGCGCGGGCGAGCAATATCCGCGGCTGATCCTCGGCGCCAACGACATCGCGCTGTTCGAGAAAACCCATCCCTGGGACCATGCGGCCGGCGCGCTGATGCTGGAGGAGGCGGGCGGCGCGATCGCCCGCGACGACGGCACGCCCTATCTTCTCGCCGACCCGCGCCACGGCGCGGTGGCCGCCGGATCGCCCGAGATGTGGGCGCTGGCGAGGGCGGTGCTGTTCGATTGAACGTAGCCGTACGTCATCCCGGCGGAAGCCGGGATCTCACTGCCTTTTTGCGACGAACGGAAAAGAGAAGGGAGATTCCGGCTTTCGCCGGAATGACGGTTCGATACCGGTTTAAAGCTCGCCTTCCAGCCAGCCCTTGAGTTGGCTCTTCGGCGCGGCGCCGACCTTGGTCGCGGTGGGCTGGCCGTTCTTGAACAGGATCATCGTCGGGATGCCACGGACGCCGTAGCGGCCCGGGGCGTCGGGATTGTCGTCGATGTTGATCTTGGCGATCGTCACCTTCTCGCCGAGCTCGTCGGCGATCTCCTCCAGGGCCGGGCCGATCATCTTGCACGGACCGCACCACTCCGCCCAGAAATCGACGAGGACGGGCTTGTCGGCACTGATGACGTCGTCATGGAAGGACGAGTCGGTGATCGCTTTGGTGGGCATGGATACGCTCCTTGGTTACGGGATCAGATGTAAGCGGGCCTTTCGACAGTCTCAACGGGCTTGCCCCAGCTTTTGCTCCTGCCCCCTAAAGCCGGGCTTGTGCGCGTCCAGCACGGCGGCAGGCAGCTCGATCAGGGTCGGGCCGGCGGTATAGAGCAGCGCCGCCGCGACCGGGCGACCCGGGAAGATCACGCCGAGCGCGGCGGCATAGGCGCTCATCTGGCGCAGGTGATGCTCGGGCACGGCGGCGAGATCGGCGGGCGCGCGGCGGCCGGTCTTGAAGTCGACGACGAGGATGCGATCGGCGGCGACGAGCAGCCGGTCGACCGTGCCCGACACCACCTCCCCCGCGACCACCGCCGCGACCGGCGCCTCGGCGAGCGCATCGGCGCCGAAGATCGCGGTGAAGCGCGGATCGGCGATGACGCGGCAGGCGTCGTCGGCCAGCGCGCGGGCGGCGGCCTCCTCCTCGACGCCGGCCGAGCCGAGCAGCCAGCCCAGGGCGGCATCGTGGCGGCGCTCGGGATCGATGGCCGGAAGCCGCTCGAACAGCGCGTGGAGCAGGGTGCCGCGCCGGGCGGCGGCGCGGAGCGCGGCCGAGGGCGGCG
>NZ_LDES01000077.1 GCF_001015195.1 Sphingomonas sp. Y57
CCAATCTTTGCAACAGAGCCCCCGTGCAGGCCCCAGCGTCCATGCTGACGACACCCCGATACCGGTTCAGGACCCTGGCAAAGGAAAGACGAAGACGGGACAGCTCTGGGTCGTCGTACGTGATGAAAAGCCTTGGGGATCATCCAATCCCCACGCCGCCTATTATCATTACTCGCCCAACAGGAGAGGCGAACATGCACATGCCTTGCTGGCGCCCTGTCGCGGCTATCTTCATGCCGATGGCTACACCGGCTTTGGCAAACTCTATCAGCCAGACGCCCAGGGCAATGCGACACTGCTTGAGGTTGCCTGCTGGGCCCACGCGCGTCGCGGCATCTTCGACGACCATGCCAAAACCAAATCCGCCCTCGCTACAGCCGCTCTCGAAAAGATCGGCGATCTGTTCGCTATCGAGCGCGAGATCAACGGGAAAAACCCTCAGATCCGTCTCGCCGCGCGCCAGGAGCGCAGCGTTCCGCTCCTAGCCGATCTCAAGGCGTTCATGAAAACCAGTCTCAACCGGATTAGTCAAAAAGGCGATCTGGCAAAGGCGTTCCGCTATTGCCTCAAACGCTGGGAAGCCCTGACGCGCTATACTCTCGATGGCCGTCTTGAAATGTCCAATAACGCTGCCGAGCGCGCCATCCGTCCGCTGACCCTTGGGCGCCGAAACTGGACCTTCCTGGGTTCCGACACCGGCGGAACACGTGCCGCTATATTCTACACCATTATCCAGACTGCAAAGCTCAACGGCATCAACCCACAGGCCTATCTTACCGACATCATACAGCGCATCGCAGATCATCCTGCCAAGGATATCGATCAGCTCTTGCCCTGGAACTGGGTACCGCTCCAAATCCGAGGGTCATGACCACACGCGTACCGAGCAGGACCGGCCCGACGTCCTGAAGCAGCGGCACGACTGGTTCGACGGCCAGCTCGACCTCGATCCCGAGCGGCTCGTGTTCATCGATGAAACCTGGACCGCGACCAACATGACCCGCAGCCATGGCCGCTGCCGGAAAGGCGAACGCTTGCGGATGGGCTTTCCGCATGGTCACCGTAAAACCACCACGCTGGTAGCCGGATTGCGTATAACCGGCATGGTCGCGCCGATGGTGCTCGACGGCCCGATCAACGGGGACTGGTTCGAAGCCTATGTGGCCCAAGTCCTCTTACCCGATTTGCAGCCCGGCGATGTCGTGATCATGGACAACCTGTCGAGCCACAAGCGCGCTTCCGTGCGCGAACTGATCGAAGCGGCGGGCGCAACACTACGGTTTTTGCCACCATACAGCCCGGACTTTAATCCGATTGAGAAAGCCTTTTCCAAACTCAAAGCCATGCTGCGAAAGGCCGAAGAGCGAACCGTCAACGGCCTGTGGGACCTGATCGGCAAACTCGTCGATATTTTCCAGCCCATGGAATGTGTCAACTACTTCAGCTCGTGCGGATATGATCCAGAATGATCGAAAAACGCTCTAAAGTATCGAAATAAAGAGGACCGATGCTCAGGGCATTACTAGGGCGGCTATTTCAATGAAGGCATAAGTAACTGATAACACCTTTCTCTCACTCTATTCTGACACAACGTCGTTCTCGATTACACCTAGGCCATCGACCTCGACCCGTACAACATCTCCGACCCTCAGCAACTTGCCGGTCGCAGCGCCCACGCCAGAAGGCGTGCCGGTGAATAGCAGATCGCCCGGCTCTAGCGTCATAACGGTCGAAAGGTAGACGATTTGTTCGTAGATGTCATAAATCATGTCGCCGGTCGAGGTGCGCTGACGCTCTTCGCCATTCACACTCAGATGCAGAGTCAGAGCGTGGGGATCTTCGACTTCGTCATCCGTCAGAATCCAGGGACCGATCGGACCATGTGTGTCGAACGATTTTCCGAGCGTAAAGGTGGGTGTCCTGTGCTGCCAATCGCGCGCGGAGACGTCATTCCCAACCATGTAGCCGGCAATCACGGAGCGAGCATCCTCACGAGTGACATTGCGGCAGCGCCTGCCGATCACGACGACCAACTCTGCCTCATAGTCCAACTGCGTAGACACGGATGGAAAAATGATGGGATCGGTCGGTCCAGTTAGGCAGGAAACCTGCTTGTTGAACCAGAGCTGATATTCCGGCACGGGAATGCCCGCGTCGATGGCTTCTTGGGCATGCGCCTGATAGTTCATGCCGATCGCGAGGATCTTCTGCGGATCGGCAATAGGCGCCTTGAGCGCGATGTCCGCCAAGGCATGCCACGGCATAGCTTCGAGATTGGCATCCCCCAGCCTTCCCAGTTGGCTCAGGGCAGCGCGCATCGAGGTCGTGCCGCAATAATCTGTGATATCGCGGATACCGTTTCCGCTCGCAACACCGAGACGGACGCCATCGTCGGTCGCAAATCGCACAAGCTTCATATTTGGATTCTCCGCAAAATATACGCCTGACATCGAAAAATAAAGGGGAACGTGCGCCTATCGATCGGAAGGGAAAGCTCGATATGAACGCTTGCGCTCGCTGGAATGCTCTCGCACCTGCGCGCCATCAAGTAGGACCTTTGTGTTGGAGGATCGCGAGACCGGCGTTAGCGCATCGTTCATCCTGTTCGTGACTAGCGCCGGATACGCCGATTCCTCCCACCAATACCCCATCTACACGAATTGGAAGCCCGCCGGGAACTTCAGTCACCCTGGGACGACGCAACAATCCCTCGCGCACGGCACGTGGCTCGCCCTCTAGCGTCGCCGAGAGCGTGCGGGTCGGGATCCCAAAGCTTGCAGCAGCCCACGCCTTATCGATTGCAAGATCGCTGGAGACAAGAAAGCTTCCCGGCATCCGCAAAAAGCCCGCCAGGTTGCCAGCGACATCGACAATGGCGACATTAACTCGCATGCCCGTCTCCTCAGCATATAAAATCGCCGCATCCAGCATGCCGCGGACGGCGAGCACGCCGGGTACCGCCTGCATTTCAAGCCAACCGTTCATAATATGGAACTCCCAGGAATGCGCGGACGAGCAGAAATGAACGGCATTGGGACCACGATCATGTCGGAGCGCGGCACGACACGACAGGCGAGAACAATGCCCTGTGCCTCATCCTCCGGCGATATCCGCTGCCGACTCATAGGCTGCGCAACCAGATAATGGCCTTTCACCACGCGGATACGGCACACACCGCACCCCCCGCTCCGACATCCGATCGCGATTCCATTTTGCTGGGCTGCAATCATTGCGACCAAAATATTAGTTTGGCCATCAGCCCGAAAAGAAAAGTCTAATGACGGAATGGATATGGTGTGAACTGAAGAGATGTCCCCATTATCCAAACTTGGATTTTCCTCAAATGGTGCAGTCGTCATCATCTTACTCATATCTACCCTTCGACATTTTCGACAGCCCGGCTCTCCATCGAACGCGGAAGCAACAATAAGAATCGCGGAGGACGAACAGGCTGGTGGTCGCGACGAGTAGAATGGCTCACGAATGAGAGCCGTCTCGGCCAGATCGCCGGCATCGAAGCCCCCGGCCAGCATTTTGCTGCCCTGTAAAAGAGTGATGGAAGCTAGCCATCGAGCTTCTTGTAGAGTTCAAGATTGTAGCGGATGTGGCTCGAGAGAAGATCGCATGCTGCATCTTCGTTGCGCGCCATTGTAGCAGAAAATATCGCTTCATGTTCTGCATGTACATCCCGGCTTTCGGGCCGGTTGGGCAGCAGAACCCGACGATAGCGCTCCGCTTGGTTGTACAGCACCTTCAAGAAATGCTGCGTCCAGGGCGAGCCGCATCGCGAAATCAGCACTTCATGGAACCCCTTGTTCGCTGACTCCCATTCCTCGAACATCTCGTTTCGATTCGCGCGGAAACGTTGCTCGACAAGGTTCAGCCTATGGAAAGCAGCTGTTAGGGTGCATTCCCACTCGTCATCTCCGACGTGGATGGACAAGCGCAAAGCTTGGCACTCCAATACAATCCGCGTTTCCGTGATATCGTGAAAATCGGAAGGAGACATCGCGGCGACGCGAAAGCCCCGCTGTCCCTGGATGACAACCAGTGCATCTGACGCCAGGAGAGAGAGTGCTTCCCGCAACGTGCCGGCCCCAACATTATACACGTCCTTGAGATGTTCGGCACGTAGCTTCGATCCTGGGGCGAGGCGTCCCTGGATGATATCCTTGCGCAGCGCCAAATACGTGGTCGAGACCAGCGTCTTGGGCGGTTGCCCGCCTTGCGCATCGCTAGGCGACATAATCACTGGATGACTAGCCATGTTATGCGCGCACTCCTGCAATGCCTGACTCAGACCGACCATATTCGGCATAACCAGAATATCGGGATAAAACGAGTGTTGACAAGTCTTTCAAGAATCTGCGATGTTTGTACATAATCTCGAGAATCAATCTCGACGACTGTAGAGGTGACGATGGCGGACCGTAGGCCGCTTCTGCGAGGATGATGCGAGCATCGAACGGATCGGCGGATCGTGTCTCACGCCCGCAGGCGAGCTGGACAACTGCATTGGAGAGACTGATCCCTATGAATGTCCAAAGCCAGATAACTGGTCACGGCCCCGTTATCACGGGCTTCTGCCACGACAGGTTCACGCCAGTGATGGAGGCGTTCGAACGTAATTTCCGCGAGCATGGAGAGGTGGGCGCGGCCGTCGCCATCTACCTGGACGGGGAACCGGTGATCGATCTGTGGAGCGGTATCGCCGACCCCGTTTCTGGCAAGCCGTGGGACAGGGAAACGGCGCTCACCATATTTTCGGCCGGCAAGGGGCTGGCAGCGGCATGCCTGCATGTGCTGATCGATCGCGGCCTGCTCGATCTTGACGCGCCGATTGCCCGCTACTGGCCCGAATTCGCCGCCAACGGCAAGGGCGAGGCGACGGTCGCACTCGCCATGAGCCACCAACTCGGCCTTCCCCTGTGGCAGAGTGAGGTGCCGCCCGGCGGACTGCTGGGCTGGGAGCTCGCCACGCGGATGCTGGCGCAGGAGCCGCTGATCTGGGAACCCGGTACGGTGCACGGCTATCACGGCATCGCCATCGGTTTCCTCTGGGGTGAACTGGTCCATCGGATCACCGGAATGAGCATCGGCGAATTCGCGCAGCAGGAGATTGCGGGTCCGTTAGGCGCCGAGATCTGGTTCGGTTTGCCGGAGGAAGAGGAATCACGGGTCGCCACACTGATCCCCGCCGAGCCCGATAGCAGCGCACCGATGATCGCCAAGATCATTGCCGAACCCGACTGGATCGGCGGCAAGATGGCGACCAATGTCGGCGATCTATTCGCACCGGAGATGCTGAATGCACGAGCCTTCCGGGCGGCGGAACTGCCGGCTGCCGGAGGCGTCGCTACTGCGCGCGGGCTTGCCCGCCTCTATGCCCCCCTGTCGGTCGGCGGATCGCTGGACGGCGTACGCCTCGTCGGCCCCGAAGCCCTGCCGCTCATGCGCAACACAAGGTCGGCGTCGGCCTGCGACAGTATGCTGCGGATCGCAACGGCGTTCAGCTATGGATTCGGCAAGAGCTGGGGCCGGCGGCAGGATGGCGCGGGCAGTTACGCGATCCTGGGCGAGCAGGCCTTTGGTGCGGTTGGTATGGGCGGCAGCATTGGCTTTGCCGACGAGCAAGCGCGCATGTCTTTCGGCTATGTCATGAACAGGCTCGGGCCGGGTGTCGCGCTGAACGAGCGGGGCCAGTCGCTCGTCGATGCCGCCTACCGGGCGGTTGGCTTCACGTCGGATGCTTCGGGCGTCTGGGTTCGGTGATGCGGCCACGCATTCTTACTTTAAATTTCTGAGCGAGACACAGGCATGGATACTCTTCTTTCGATCTTGGACGATCAGCCAGCCGCAAATCCTGCGCATGAAGTGGCGGCGGGAGCGCCCAGGCAGTTTCAGCATTTCATCGACGGACGCTTCGTCGGCAGCGAGACCAGCTTCCCTAATATTAATCCGGCCAATGGACAGATAACCGGCAAAGTTTATGCCGGCGGGCAGAAGGAAATCGATGCGGCGGTTGCTGCTGCCAAGTCGGCGCTGAATGGCCCATGGGGCAAGATGGGAGTCGCCGAGCGCTCCCGCCTGCTGCACGCTGTCGCGGCGGAGATCACGCGTCGGTTCCAGGATTTCGTCGAGGCCGAAATGGCCGACACCGGCCAGCCCCGATCGGTCATGGAGCATGCCTTCATTCCGCGCGGGGCCGAGAATTTCAGCATGTTCGCCGATCTAGTGAAGAATGTACCCACCGAATCCTTCATGATGCCAACCCCGGACGGCGCCGGCGCCCTCAATTATGCGCTGCGTGTGCCCAAGGGCGTGATCGGCGTCATCTGCCCCTGGAACGCCCCGCTCCTGCTGATGACGTGGAAGGTTGCGCCGGCGCTTGCCTGCGGCAATACCGTCATCGTCAAGCCTTCGGAAGAAACGCCGGGAACAGCAACCCTGCTTGCGGAAGTCTGCGCCGCTGTCGGCATTCCCGATGGCGTCTATAATGTGGTGCATGGCCGTGGCGCCGGATCGGCCGGCGAATATCTCACCACACATCCGCAGGTGGACGCCATCACCTTCACTGGCGAAACTACCACGGGCGCCGCGATCATGCGCGCCGCCGCCGGCGGTATCCGTGACGTGTCGTTCGAACTGGGTGGTAAGAATGCCGGCCTGGTATTTGCCGACTGCGATTTCGACGCGGCGGTGGACGGCATCGCGCGGGCAACCTTCATCAATTGCGGTCAGGTCTGCCTAGGCACCGAGCGGGTCTATGTCGAGCGGCCGATCTTCGATCGCTTCGTCGCAGCGCTTAAGGTAAAGGCCGAGGCACTGGCGGTCGGTGTGCCCGGCGAGCGCACAACGACGCTGGGGCCGCTCATCAACCAGGAGCATCGCCAAAAGGTTATGCGATATTATGAACGCGCCGTCGCCGATGGCGCCACGATCGTCACTGGCGGCGGCATCCCACAATTGCCGGACGAGCTGGCCGGGGGGTCCTGGATACAGCCCACTATCTGGACGGACCTTCCCGCAGATTCTGCGGTCATGCGTGAGGAGATTTTCGGCCCTTGCTGCCACATCGCGCCGTTCGACAGCGAGGAAGAGGCAGTCACGCATGCCAACGATACCGAATATGGCCTGGGCACAACGATCTGGACCCGGGACCTGTCCCGCGCGCATCGCGTGGCGAGCCGGATCGAGGTCGGCATCGCCTGGGTGAACAGCTGGTTCCTGCGTGACCTGCGCACGGCGTTCGGCGGATCGAAACAGTCGGGCATCGGCCGCGAGGGCGGAGTCCACTCGCTCGAATTCTATACCGAACTGCGTAATATCTGTGTGAAGCTCTGATGGCCCTCGATACTCAGACTATAGAGCGCTGCGGCGACGAGCTATTTGATGCGTTAAGTGGCCGGATTGCGGTAGCGCCGTTGCGTGACCGCGTGGCGGGCATCACAATCGCGGACGGATACCGCATCCAGGAGCGCATGGTCTCGCGCATGGTCGCAGCCGGGGACAGTATCGTCGGCAAGAAGATCGGCGTCACATCGAAGGCCGTGCAGGACATGATGCAGGTGTTCGAACCCGATTTCGGCCAGCTGACCGCCAGCATGGCGCATCGCAGCGGCGCTGTGCTGGCGATGGATACGTTGATCCAGCCGCGCATCGAGGGCGAGATTGCCTTCATCCTCAAACATGATCTGGCGGGGCCGGGGCTGACTGCCGTCGATGTGCTGGCAGCCACTGCGCATGTGGTGCCCTGTTTCGAGGTCGTCGACAGCCGGATCACCAACTGGGACATTCGCATCCAGGACACGATTTCGGACAATGCATCCTGCGGCGCCTATGTGCTGGGCGATACGCCGGTCGATCCGCGCGACATTGACCTGACGCTGGTAGGCATGCTGATCGAAAGGAATGGCGAGTTGACGGCGACCGGTGTGGGCGCGGCCGTCCAAGGTTCGCCGGTCAACGCCGTCGTCTGGCTGGTCAATCGACTGGGCGAGTTGGGCGTCACCTTTCGCGCCAGTGAGGTCATTCTCTCCGGTTCGCTCGCCGCGTTGGTGCCGGTCGTGGCGGGAGACAGAGTCGTCGCCCATTTCGGCGGCCTTGGCAGTTGCGAGGTATCCTTCCAATGACCATCAGCTTGAGCCAGGAGGCGCTGAGCGCGATCGCGCAACGAGTCGACGAAGCCCAGATGAACGGCCAGTCGCTGACGCTTCCGACCGCCGAGCATGAGGGTTTCGACATCGCCTGCGGCTATCTGGTGCAGGATTTGCTGCGCGAACGGTGGCGTGCGCGCGGGCGAAGGCTCGTCGGTTACAAGGCGGGACTGACGTCACGCGCGAAGATGGCGCAGATGAAGGTGGACACACCGACCTTCGGCTTCATCACCGCCGACATGGCGGTGCCGGACGGGGGCGCCTGTCCTACGAAGTTGCTGTCTCGCCCGCGCGTCGAACCAGAAATCGCTTTCCTGCTAAAGCATGACATCCCAGCGCGCTTGCGGACCGAAGCGGACGTGCTTGCCGCGACCGAATTCATCGTTCCTGCCATCGAAATCATCGATTCTCGCTATGCCGACTATAAGTTCGATCTGCCGAGCGTCGTCGCCGACAACAGCTCTTCGGCCCGCTACGTCATCGGCGGCAGGCCCCGGCGCCCGAACGAGATCGATCTCCGCACCATAGGCATCGTCGTCCTGCAAAATGGCGAGATCGTGGGCGAAGCGGCTTCCGGCGCGGTGCTGGGCAGTCCGGCGCGCACGATCGTGATGCTCTCGCGATGGCTTGCCGAGCGCGGCGAAACACTGGCCAGCGGCTCGCTCATACTGACAGGCGGCGCGTGCGAGGCCCGACTGGTTTCGAACGGGGATACGATCTGCGCCCGGTTCCAGGACATGGGCGATGTGACCGTCCGCTTTGTTGAGGAGGACTAGGCCATGCCGATTGTCGAGGTTCATATCATGGAAGGACGCACCGTCGCACAAAAGCGCGCCATGGTGGCCGCTGTCACCGAAGCGGTCTCCACAACGATGATAGCGCCGGCGAGCGCCGTGCGCGTCATTATCCACGAACTCACGCCAGAGCATTACGGGATCGGCGGCACGACGGTCGGCGAAAAGGCGCCCGGACATTTGGGCGAATTGAAAATAGAAGGGAGTAAAGGGTCATGAGCCGCATTCGCTGCGCAATCATCGGGTCGGGCAATATCGGCACCGACCTCATCTACAAACTGCAGCGCAGCGCCGTACTGGAGCCGGTCTGGCTGGTCGGGATCGATCCGACGTCGGACGGCCTGGCACGCGCCCGCGACCTGGGCCTCAAGACCACGGCCGAGGGTGTGGACGGGCTGTTGCCGCATGTGGAGGCCGACGACATCAAGATCGCCTTCGATGCGACATCGGCCTATGTCCATGCGGAAAATTCGGCAAAGCTGACAGCTCTGGGCGTGCTGATGATCGATCTCACGCCTGCCGCCATCGGACCCTATTGCTGCCCCCCGGTCAATCTTGCGGCGATTGCGGCGTCAGGCGCGACCAATGTGAACATGATCTCCTGCGCCGGTCAGGCCACTATCCCGATGGTGCATGCGGTGTCGCGGGTGCAGCCGGTAGATTATGCGGAAATCGTTGCGACTGCGGCGTCCAAATCGATCGGGCCGGGTACGCGCGCAAACCTCGACGAGTTCACCTACACGACATCGGGTGCGGTGTCCGCCGTGGGCGGCGCCACGCGCGGCAAGGCGCTGGTAATCGTCAACCCGGCTGAACCGCCGTTGATGATGCGTGATACGATCTATTGCCTGACGCAAAGCGCCCCCGACGAAACGGCCATTTACGACTCCGTTCACGCCATGGTGGCCGAGGTGAAGCACTATGTGCCCGGCTACCGGCTGGTGAACGGCCCGGTGTTTGACGGGAACAAGGTATCGATCTTCGTCGAGATCGAAGGGCTGGGCGATTATCTGCCCAAATATGCCGGCAACCTGGACATCATGACCGCGTCGGCCGTGCGCACGGCCGAATTTTTCGCAGAACCCATGATCGCAGCCGCCGAACTGACCCGGGCAAAGGAGTTGGCACGATGAAATCGCATCTGGAAGGACGCAAGGTCCTGTTGCACGACATGTCGCTTCGAGACGGCATGCACGCCAAGCGGGAACAGATTTCCGTCGATCAGATGGTCGCCGTCGCCCGCGCGCTCGATGGCGCGGGCGTTCCGCTGCTGCAAGTCACGCATGGCGCCGGGGTCGGCGGAAATTCGCTGCAGCACGGTTTCTCGCTGCATACAAACGAGGAATATCTGAGCGCCGTCGTGCCGGAACTGAGCCGTGCCAAGGTGTCGGTGCTGCTGATCCCCGGCATGGGCACGATGCAGGACCTCCAGTCGGCTTATGATTGCGGCGCGCGCAGCGTCCATGTCGCCACGCACTGCACCGAGGCCGACACCACGCCGCAGCACATCGCATTCGCGCGCAAGCTGGGCATGGACACGACCGGCTTCCTGATGATGGCGCATCTCAATTCGGTGGAAGGCATCGTCGCTCAGGCGAAACTCATGGAATCCTATGGCGCGCAGACGGTGTATATTACCGACTCCGCCGGCACGATGCTGCCCGAGGATGTGCGCGCGCAGGTGGACGCGCTGCGCCAGTCGCTCAAGCCCGAGACCGAAGTCGGCTTTCACGGTCACCATAATCTGGGCATGGGCGTCGCCAATTCGATTGTCGCGATCGAGGCGGGCGCGAGCCGGATCGACGCCTCCCTCGCCGGCATGGGCGCCGGTGCGGGCAACACGCCGCTGGAAGTGCTCGCCGCCGTGTGCGAGCGCATGGGCATCGATACCGGGTGCGACCTGTTCAAGCTGATGGATGCCGCCGAGGACGTCGTGGTGCCGATGCTGGACCGACCCATTCGGGTCGACAGGGATTCGCTGACGATCGGCTTCGTCGGGGTCTATTCGACTTTCCTGCTGCACGCCAAGCGCGCGGCGAAGCGCTACGGCGTGCCGGCGCGGGACATATTGGTAGAGCTTGGCCGGCTCAAGATGATCGGCGGCCAGGAAGACATGATCGAAGATACCGCGCTTACCATGGCGCGCGAGCGCTCCGTCGAAGCTGCCTGAACAAGACTGAGAGAGGATTTGGGACGATGTCCATGAGAGGTGTTTTGAGACTGGGCGAGGTCCAGATACGCGTGATGGACATGGCAGCTGCGCGCGAACATTATGGCGCAAGAATGGGCCTCCACGAGGTCATGGAAGACGAAAAGGGCCTCGTCTATTATAA
Organism: Sphingomonas sp. Y57; assembly: GCF_001015195.1. GTDB lineage: Bacteria > Pseudomonadota > Alphaproteobacteria > Sphingomonadales > Sphingomonadaceae > Rhizorhabdus. The sequence continues at coordinate 11,284 of NZ_LDES01000077.1, forward strand.
ACCATGGGACGATCATGAGCACCACAGCTTCATTCTTCGCGAGGCCGATTCGCCGGGCGTCGATTATGTAGCGTTCCGCGTCTACGATGATGCGACGCTGTCGCAGCTTCTGCCCAGGATCGAGGCCTTCGGTCTGCCGGTCATGCATATTGCCGCAGATGTGTACCCGAAGAGTGGGCGGCGCCTCCAGTTCACGGCACCCAGCGGCCACACGATCCAGCTCTATGCCGAGAAGGAACTGACCGGCAACACGCTGGGATATCGAAACCCGGGCGCCATTCCTTACGAAGGAGTGGTGCGCGGCTATCGCGTCAACCGGCTGGACCATGTCCTGCTTGGCGGACCCAATATCGACGAATGCGCCCGCCTGTTCTGCGAGGTGTTCGACTTCGACCTTAGCGAAAAGATCGTCGACGCCGAGAGCGAAATGTCACTGGCCGTATTCCTCACCTGCTCGACGAAGCCGCACGATATCGCATTCCAGCTCCAGGCCGACCCCAACAAATTCCATCATGTATCATTTCTTTTGGAATCGGTGGGCGATCTATACAAGGCGGCGGATCTTATCGGGAAATACCGCATTCCGGTCGAAGTGCCACCCAACCGCCATGGCGTCACGCGCGGTGCCACGATCTACTTCTTTGATCCTTCCGGAAACCGCAACGAGGTCTTCGCCGAAGGCTATGTCCACTATCCCGATACGCCGACTCTCGTATGGGACACCAGCGATCTTGGCCACCTAGGCTTCACCCATGACAATCATATGCGGCAAAGCTTCTTCGATGTGCTTACGTGACCGAACCCCGCGGTGGCGGCGTCGCCGATTGGACGCTTCTAAACCTGTGGCGTTGATCGCGTAGGATGTTTCAGTGCCGCTCGCGAGAACGAGAGACAGGTGTCGGCCCAGACTTGCGACGCCGTACTTCTTCGGATCGAGCAGCCCTTAGAACGGTCTGCTGTCATGGGCGGCGGCACTGATCACGCTCCACCACCTGATCGAAGGCATCGAGTCAGGCGGTTAAACCCCGCCACCATTGGGTTAGGAGTGTGATGAGCGCAAGAGTTGTAAGAAGGGGCCTGGAGGTTGGCTACTAACTCGTGCCCACGGCTTCCACAGGCGGGGCGAGACCGTCGCATGATGTAGTCAGGAGCGGGATGGCTCAAGGCGTTCGCGACCTTAGGTTTGTCCTGAGGATCCGGACCTCAACGAGTAGCGGTCAAAAGTTTCGTGCGCGAGGGCCATCTCGCCCATCGCCTCCTTGGAAACGATCGCTATGTCGGCTTATGCGTGAAACGGGTTCGTAACTGCTCATGCTGTTGCGAGCGCTGGTGCCTTGCTTCAGCGGAACCCGGTTTTGTGTCCGTTCAACACGCACTACATCACACCATCTTGCGAAATGCGGCCACCTCGACGATTTGTGGCTGAGCTCCAATCATCCCACCTGATTCAAAACTATCCGGCGTGATTTCATGATCGAGCGATGCATCTGTTGAATAATTGGCAACACCTGCGGCGCGCCATCGCGATCCTGGATGTCGGCGGTGTGGATCACGGCGTGCACAAGATGTCCCTATATGCCGTGTGATCTATTGGCGCTTGCGGCCCTTGATCGTCTTCCCTGCGTCATAACCGGGAAGGCAGCCACTTTCCGTATTTTGATGTTTTGGCTATCAATTACACCGCTCTGGGGAGGCTTCGCGCGATACCATGAGTAGGGTGTGATTAATCGTAGTCACAAGCTATTGTCGCGCCGCAGCTACAACCAGCGCCCGAACCATCCATACTGGCAGAAAGCATGGCAGCAACATTCGCCATGGCAGGCCATCCGGACGCAGATATTGCCTCGACAATCCACCGGATCGGCCACTTACGAGGCCGCTCCACATCGAGGGACCGCCTCCAACACCGTCATTCGGTATTGGTCAAATAACTTGGCAAAGCACATGGCGCGGCACGCGCGACGGATCACGAAAAGCTGTCGAGTGGTTAGGAAATTGCGCCAAAATCACGACGAGAGATTCCCGCGGTGACAATTTTGTCGAACTATAATCGGGAACAACCAAATTTGCGCACTGGGCTTGGATAGCGAGGCTGGAAATCAGCCATCTCAGCTTTGGCACAAATGTTGCTTCCCTGCGAATTGGGGCAACTTGAACGGGGGAGCTAAGCCTTAGATCCCAGAAATAGTCATATCGGAAGAATTCGTACCAAGGTGCCCTGGGGTGATCGACCGAAAGCGTATGTTCGCTTCAGAGAGATAATGGGCATCAGATAAAAATAGGAGAGGGGTATCAATGAGAAACAGTTCAATTTTGCTCGCCGCCGTAGCAAGCACGGTAATAGCTATATCTTGCGCGCCGGCTTGGGCGCAAACGGAGACTGACGACGGGGATGAGATTGTCGTCACAGCCAATAAGCGCACGGAGAATATAAATAAGGTTGGCTTGTCAGTGACTGCTGTTTCGGGAAGCGTGCTCACCGAGCGCAGAGTGACATCGCTCGAAGATATCGGTTCGATCGCGCCGGGCCTTGTTTATACCCCTTCCACCAACAATACTCCGATCTTCACCCTGCGCGGCGTCGGCTTCAACGAAAGCTCGCTTGGTGTTTATCCGGCGGTCAGCGTCTATGTCGATCAGATCCCGCTCCCCTTCCCGGTAATGGCCAGCCATGCCGCGTTCGATCTGGAGCGGGTGGAGGTGTTGAAGGGGCCGCAAGGCACCTTGTTCGGTCAGAACTCCACCGGCGGCGCGATCAACTATATCGCCGCCAAGCCAACCGAAACGTGGCAGGCGGGCGGCGATATCAGCTATGGGCGGTTCAACCAGATTGACGGGAATGCGTTTATCAGCGGCCCGATTTCGGAGAATGCTGGCGTCCGCCTGGCTATGACCGGCCTTAACTCCGACGACTGGCAGAAGAGCTATACGCGCGACGATACAAACGGCGGACAATCCTATATCGCAGGACGCCTGACGCTAGATTTCAAACCAACTGATACGATCGATCTTTCGTTCAACGTTAATGGCTGGCGTGACACGTCGCAGCCGCAAGCCCAGCAATTGATCGCGGTGCATGAGCAGGACGGACAAGGCGGCAGCAAGGCGTTGAATGCACCCGCCCTCAATGACCCACTGCGCAACAGTTATTCGCCTCCCTTTGGTGGCGGCGCATCGGCTGAAATTACATACCCATTCCCGACCAGCTACACCGCGCGGGTTGCTGACTGGACCAGGCGGGCGCTGGATCCCAATACTTCACCCTCCGCACCGTCCGGCGCCCCATTTGCCCCACCAGACGGCGTGCTGGGTTCGTCCGATCCGGCATTGGCCAGCACGACGAGTTTCGATCCGTTCAGCGATCGCAAATTCTGGCAGGCGGCACTGCGCGCGGATGTGAAGCTGGGAGGCGGCATCGCGCTGACGTCGTTGTCCTCCTACGCAGACTACAAGCAGAATCAGGCGACCGACGGCGACGGTATGGCGATTGTTGGTTTCGACCTTCAGTCAAGCACCGGCAGGATCAAGTCATTCAATCAGGAATTGCGACTGGCCAATGATCCAACCAACCGATTGCGTTGGGTGGTCGGGGCGAATTACGAAAACAGCAAGACACTAGAAAATCAGCTACTTCGATATTTCGCCAATCCGCAATTCTCAGCGGCCAAAGGCTATATTAACGCCAGCGGAGACATTTTATCGCAAGGCATTGAGAACTATGCATTTTTTACCAGTGTCGAGTATAATGTAACCGACAGCCTGACTCTGAAGGCAGCTGGGCGCTATACCAATTCAACGATCCATGCGGTCAATGCAGCCTATACATTGGTCAACGGGAATGTGAATAAACTATTCAATTTCCTGGGCGGACCGTTTTTGGGTGGTAACAGCTTTGCCCCTATCGGACCGGGCGACAGCTATACGCTGAATGGTGATCCGGCCAATGTTGCGACCTTGCCCAAGGGATTGACCATCAACAGCCCGGTCACCGCCAACGGCTTTCTCAATCTGGGTATTCCCGGTATCCCGCTCGACGCGACGTTGAAGGAGGACAATCTGTCCTGGCGGTTCGGGATAGATTACCGGGCGACCGACGATATCCTGCTCTATGCGAATGTTTCGCGCGGCTACAAGGCAGGCAGTTTTCCTACCCTGGCCGCCGCATCTTATGTTTCCGGCCTGCCTGTCACCCAGGAACGGGTGACCAACTATGAAGCGGGCGTAAAGGCGACTTTATTCGACCGCAAGGTTCAGGTAAACGCGGCCGGCTTCTATATGGATTATCGTAACAAGCAGGTCCGCGGCAAGATTTATGATCTTGTGTTTGGGACACTTGATACGCTGGCCAACGTACCCAGGTCACGCATCTGGGGCGTCGAGGGCGATGTCACTGTTCGTCCAGTCGATGGTCTGACGATCAACGGTGCGGTGACCTATCTCAACAGCAAGGTCCTGGATTTCGTAAGCTTCGACATTTTTGGCGGGGTGGATAACCCTAACTTCGATCCGGCGGGCGTCAATACCGAGGACCTTAGCGGCAACGTCCTACCCTACACGCCAAAATGGTCCGGTTCGGTCAATGTCGATTACCGGCACGAACTGGGCAATGGCGGGGCTCCGTTTGTCGGGTTCACTGTCAACGCAAAATCCGGTCAGGATGCGGCTATCGGTGGTAGCAGCGCCACCCTGCCTGTAATGCCCGGCAATCGGTTTCGGATCGCACCCGGCGTTGGGCCTCATCCTTATACAATTGACGGTTATGCTACGGTCGATGCGCGACTGGGGTATGAGGCCGCCGACGGCCAGTGGAAAGTGATGGTCTGGGGGGCTCTGTTGCAAAAATCG
>NZ_LDES01000078.1 GCF_001015195.1 Sphingomonas sp. Y57
AAATGTCCCGACGACGGACACAGGTATACACATGCCGAGCGGTTACCATTTCGTCGGGGCGATGTTCATGAAACCATGCGAGGACGACGAGATTACGCTCTATGTCATTTTTGGGCGCGTGGTCGTTGGCGAAGGTCTCGAAAGGAACACCTGATTTAAGATCTAAGTCTGGAAGGACTTTAGGCACTGTTGGCTTACGCGCGCGTGCTTCCCGTGGCGGGCGAGAGAGGGGAGCCTCAGCCTGTGCATCGTTCGGTTCGACAACATCATCTTCGAACTCGGCATCTACGGCCCGAAACCCAGGGCTCAGCGCGGAGACTGACTGGGCGGGCGATCGCTGCTGTACAATCAGGGTGGTTGGCTTGAGCGCGTTCTGGATGGCGGATGTAATCTGGTCTAGGTCGCCCTCTGGGATTTCTGCCTCGATCATAATAAAGCGAATACGTGAGGTACTGCCCTTCGACGTCGGTTGCTTTGCCACAGACTAGTTTCCCCGAGTTAAGCCTGAACATTACTAAAATACGTGCGCAGTGACAATGCTGCAGCACCGCTTCGCAGTAGCTCGGTACCGAGGTTTCTTAAGCAGACGGGGATAGATTACCCAGCCCAGCTGAAGCACTGTATTAGTCCGCTGGCGCCGAATGGCGGCGGTTACATAGGAGTAGAAGACGCGGCGGCTATGTTCGTTCGTGCGTCCTCAAGCCGCCTCTCTGCTACCGCGGTATTCAGATGCCTATCTTATTCAAGCCACCGCCTCCAACGCCTCGTTCGCCTCCAACCACTCCGCCTCGACCGTCTCCAACTCGCGCTCGACGTCGGCGCGGAGCTTCATCAGGTCGCTGGTGGTGCGCTTGGCGTCCGCCGGGCTGGCCGACTTGGGGTCGAACATCGCGCGGTCGATCTCGCTACGGCGGGCCGTCAGGGTGGCGATGCGGTCCTCCATCGACTTGACCGACTTGCGCAGCGTCGAGAGTTGCTCGCGCGCTTGCGCGGCGGCCTTCTTGTCCTTCTTCGCGGCCTTGCCCGCGCCTCCGCTGCTCCCGCCGGCGGCGCCCGCGCCCTCGCCGCCCCTGGGCTGGTTCTTGCCGAGGATCAGATCGGTGTAATCGTCGAGGGTGCCGGAGAATTCGCGGGCGGTGCCGCCGTCGACCAGGACCAGGCGGTCGGCGGCGAGCTCGATCATGTGGCGATCGTGGCTGACGATCACCACCGCGCCCTCATAGGCGTTGAGCGCCTGCGCCAGCGCCTCGCGCGCGTCGACGTCGAGGTGGTTCGTCGGCTCGTCGAGGATCAGCATGTGCGGCGCGTCGCGCGTGATCAGCGCCAGCGCGAGGCGGGCGCGCTCGCCGCCCGAGAGCTTGCCGACCTTCTGCGTCGCGCGGTCGCCCGAGAAGCCGAAGCGGCCGAGCTGGGCGCGCACCGCGGCCGGCGTCTTCCCGTTCATGATCCGGGTCATATGCTCGAGCGGGGTATCGTCGACGTCGAGCTCCTCCACCTGATATTGGGTGAAGTAGCCGACCCGCATCTTGCCGGCCGCGGCGATCCCGCCGTCCATCGGCTTGAGCTGAGCGGCGAGCAGGCGGGCGAGCGTGGTCTTGCCGTTGCCGTTGCGGCCGAGCAGGGCGATCCGGTCGTCGGGGTCGAGCCGCAGGTTGAGCCGCTGCAGCACCGGCCTGTCCGCGACATAGCCGACGCTGGCCATGTCGAGCGTGATCAGCGGCGGCTTCAGCCCGTCGGCCGGCGACGGGAAGTCCATCGACAGGCTCGGATCCTCGACCATCGCGACGATCGGCTGCATCTTCGCCAGCGCCTTGGCGCGCGACTGCGCCTGCTTCGCGGTCGAGGCGCGGGCGCTGTTGCGGGCGATATAGTCCTGCAGCTTGGCGCGCTGCGCGTCCTGCGCGGCCTTGGCGGCGGCGAGCTGGGCGGCGCGCTCGGCCCGCTGCCGCTCGAAGCTGTCATAGCCGCCGGTATAGAGCGTGGTCTTGCCGCCCTCCAGGTGGAGGATATGGTCGACGACATTGTTGAGCAGATCGCGCTCATGGCTGATCACGACCATCATCGCCGGATAGTTCTTCAGGAAATTCTCCAGCCACAGCGTCGCTTCGAGGTCGAGATGGTTCGACGGCTCGTCGAGCAGCAGCAGGTCCGGCTCCGAGAAGAGCAGGGCGGCGAGCGCGACGCGCATCTTCCAGCCGCCCGAATAGCTGTCGAGCGGGCGGTTCTGCATCTCCTCGTCGAAGCCGAGGCCGACGAGGATGGTCGAGGCGCGCGCCGGGGCGGTGTAGGCGTCGATCGCGAGGAGCCGCTCATAGACGTCGCCGAGGCGATCATGATCCTCGCAGGTCTCGCTTTCGAGCAGCAGCGCGGCGCGCTCCTTGTCGGCCGCGAGGACGGTGTCGATCGGGGTGGAGGTGCCGCTCGGCGCCTCCTGCGCGATATAGCCGATGCGCAGGTCGCGCGGCTTGTCCAGATCGCCGTCGTCGGCCTCCAGCGAGCCGATCATCACCTTCATCAGCGTCGACTTGCCGGCGCCGTTGCGGCCGATCAGCCCGACGCGGGCGCGCGGAGGCAGCGCCGCCGAGGCGCGGTCGAGGATCGTGCGGCCGCCGAGACGGACGGTGAGATTCGAGAAATTGAGCATGGCGCGCCCGATAGAGGATTTCGGCGCGCGGCGAAACCGCCCCGATCGAGCCGAATTCCGGGGAAAGATATGGCGGATGGCGCTTGAAGCCGCAACGCCGCTGCACCAATAGTCCCCGGCGATTCGATAAAGAACGAGAGGGCACCGATGACCGATCTTTACCCCGTCCCCGCCGAATGGGCCGCCAAGGCGAAGGTGAAGGAGGCGGACTACAAGGCGCTCTACGCCCGATCGATCGACGATGCCCACGCCTTCTGGCTGGAGCAGGCGAAGCGGCTCGACTGGGTGCGCTTCCCGACGAAAACCAACGAGAGCAGCTTCGACGAGGCCGAGTTCCAGGTGAAGTGGTTCGCCGACGGGCAGATCAACGTCGCGGCCAACTGCCTCGACCGGCACCTCGCCGAGCGGGGCGACCAGGTGGCGATCATCTGGGAACCCGACGCGCCGACCGACGAGCCGCGGCGCTTCACCTACCGGGAGGTGCACGAGGAGGTGTGCCGCTTCGCCAATGTGCTGAAGGCGCAGGGGGTGAAAAAGGGCGACCGCGTCACCGTCTACCTGCCGATGATCCCGGAGGCGGCGTTCGCGCTGCTCGCCTGCGCGCGGATCGGGGCGATCCATTCGGTGGTGTTCGGGGGCTTCTCGCCGGAAGCGCTGGCGGGACGCATCCAGGATTGCGACAGCAGCATCGTCATCACCGCCGATTGCGGGCGGCGCGGCGGCAAGCTCGTCCCGCTCAAGACCAATGTCGACGCGGCGGCCCAGCATGCGCCGAGCCTCAAGTCGGTGATCGTGATCCGCGCGACCGGCGCCGAGGTGCCGATGCAGGCGGGCCGCGACGTCTGGTACGACGAGGCCGTCAAGGGCGTGGCGGCCGACTGCCCGCCCGAGACGATGGACGCGGAGGATCCGCTGTTCATCCTCTACACCAGCGGATCGACCGGCAAGCCCAAGGGGGTGCTGCACACGACGGGCGGCTATCTGCTGTGGGCGAGCCTGACCCATGAGGTCTGCTTCGACTATCGGCCGGGGCAGATCTATTGGTGCGCGGCCGACATCGGCTGGGTCACGGGGCACAGCTATATCGTCTACGGGCCGCTCGCCAACGGCGGCACGACGCTGATGTACGAGGGCGTGCCCAACTGGCCCGACGCGAGCCGCATCTGGCAGGTGGTCGACCGCCACCAGGTCGAGATCGTCTTCACCGCGCCGACCGCGCTGCGCGCGCTGATGCGCGACGGCGACGAGTTCGTTGCGCGGACCTCGCGCAAGTCGCTCACGCTGCTCGGCACGGTCGGCGAGCCGATCAACCCCGAGGCGTGGCGCTGGTATCACGAGGTGGTCGGCGAGGGACGCTGCCCGATCGTCGACACCTGGTGGCAGACCGAGACCGGCGCGGCGATGATCGCGCCGCTGCCGGGCGCGACCGACCTCAAGCCCGGCAGCGCGACGCGGCCGCTGTTCGGCGTGGTGCCCGAGCTGGTCGACGCCGACGGCAAGGTGCTGGAGGGCGCGACCGACGGCAACCTGTGCATCACGCGGAGCTGGCCGGGGCAGATGCGCACCGTGTGGGGCGACCATGCGCGCTTCTTCCAGACCTATTTCTCCACCTATCCGGGCAAATATTTCACCGGCGACGGCTGCCGCCGCGACGAGGACGGCTATTACTGGATCACCGGCCGGGTCGACGACGTCATCAACGTGTCGGGCCACCGCATGGGCACGGCCGAGGTGGAGAGCGCGCTCGTCCTCCACCCCAAGGTCGCCGAGGCGGCAGTGGTCGGCTTCCCGCACGACATCAAGGGCCAGGGCATCTACGCCTATGTGACGCTCAACGCCGGCGAGGCGCCGGACGATGCGCTGCGCAAGGAGCTGCGCGACTGGGTGCGGACCGAGATCGGGCCGATCGCGACCCCCGACGCGCTGCAGTTCGCGCCGGGCCTGCCCAAGACCCGCTCGGGCAAGATCATGCGCCGCATCCTCAGGAAGATCGCCGAGGGCGACGTCTCCTCGCTCGGCGACACCTCCACCCTGGCCGATCCGGCGGTGGTCGACGATCTTGTTGCGAACCGGATCAAAAGCTGATTCTATCGGGGCATGGACGGCCGATCCGGCCATGCCCCGCACAGGATGACGCCATGACCGAGGCCCTGCTCCACTACAACCGCGTCGCCCGCACGCTCCACTGGACGATCGGGACGCTGATCATCGCCAACCTGGCCCTCGGCATCCTGCACGATCCGCTGGGCGAGCTGTTCCCGGCGATGCCGATCCACAAGTCGATCGGCTTCCTGGTGCTGGCGCTGAGCCTGGTGCGGCTGGTGTGGCGCCTCACCCACCCGGCCCCGCCGCTGCCCGATACGATGCCCGGCTGGGAGAAGGCGGCGGCGCACGGGCTGCACTGGATCTTCTACGCGCTGATGATCGCGATGCCGCTGACGGGGTGGATCTTCAGCTCGACCGGCAAAGGCCCGCTGAGCTTCTTCTTCCTGTTCGACATCCCGAAGCTCGCGGTCGAGAAGGGATCGCCGCTCGCCGAGGGGACGCACAACGCGCACGTGGTGCTCGGCTTCCTCTGGGCGGCGCTACTGGTCGTCCATATCGGCGCGGCGCTGCGCCACCACTTCATCCTCAGGGACGGGGTGCTGACGCGGATGTGGCGAAGCGCGCCCGGGGCGTAACCGCTTCCCGTCATCCCGGCGGAGGCCGGGATGACGCGCTGTGGAGGACGGCCCTTCACGAGACTCGACAGCACCGCCCCGATCCTGTAGGGGCGCGCCTTCATATTCCGAATCCGCTTGGCCGAACAGGTTGGAGCGGGCGCGGGATTGTACCGTCCGAGACAGCAGGTGCGGGGAATATGCCCCGCTTAATCTCCTGCCTAGACGGGGAGAAGTTTACCGGCCGCGCCTTTGCGGGTTCAGGCCGGGTCTGCCGTGCTCCTTCCAGGGCCCCGGCCAGGCGACCGACCCCTCGGACGGGTCAATGGACGGCGTATCTGTCCTTTGGCTCAACAGCCCCTGCGGATGTGCTGCAGGGGTGGTTCTAAGGAGTAAGGCATGGATCGAGCTCAAAAAGCCGAGCTGGTCGCCGATCTGAAGAGCACCTTCGAGGGCACGAGCGTGGTGATCGTCACCCGCAATCTCGGCCTCACGGTCGCGCAGTCCACTGCGCTCCGCACGAAGATGCGCGAAGCCGGCGCCAGCTACAAGGTATCGAAGAACAAGCTCGCCCGCATTGCCCTCGAGGGCACGTCCTACCAGGCGATCAACGATCTCCTGGTCGGGCCGACCGCGCTCGCCACCTCCGCCGATCCCGTCGCCCCCGCAAAGGTGATCGTGGATTTCGCGAAGACCAACGACAAGTTGGAAATCGTCGGCGGCGCAATGGGCGAGACCGTCCTCGACGTGGCCGGCGTGAAGGCGCTGGCCGAGCTGCCGTCGCTCGACGAGCTGCGCGCCAAGATCGTGGGCCTCATCCAGGCGCCCGCGACCAAGGTGGTCCAGATCGTCCAGGCCCCGGCCGGCCAGCTGGCCCGGGTGTTCGGCGCTTATGCGGCGAAAGAAGACGCCTGATCTTTCGATATCTCGACTGAAACATATTGGGCCGATGGCCCGCATGGAGACTAATCATGGCAGACCTGCAGAAGCTTGTTGACGATCTTTCGGCTCTCACCGTCCTCGAGGCCGCTGAGCTTTCGAAGCTCCTCGAAGAGAAGTGGGGCGTTTCGGCCGCTGCGGCGGTCGCGGTTGCGGCCCCGGCCGCCGGCGGCGGCGCCGGTGGCGCTCCGGCTGCTGAAGCCAAGGACGAGTTCGACGTCATCCTGACCGGCGACGGCGGCAAGAAGATCAACGTGATCAAGGAAGTCCGCGCGATCACCGGCCTGGGCCTGACCGAAGCCAAGACCCTGGTCGAGTCGGCTCCGAAGGCCGTCAAGGAAGGCGTCAACAAGGACGAGGCCGAGAAGATCAAGAAGCAGCTCGAGGAAGCCGGCGCGACCGTCGAACTCAAGTAAGCTTCCCGCTTCTTGCGATTTCAGGAAGGGCGGTCTCCCCAGGGAGGCCGCCCTTTCTTTTCGTGCCCGGCCGACGGACGTTCCTTCATCCCCGCAATCGCCCTAGAACCGGCGGGGAACGGAGAAGGGAAGAGTCATGACGCTGCCGGACATAGCCGTTCCGACTTATGTGCAGATGCTCCGGGCGCTGTCGGCATGGCTCGACAAGGCCGAGGATCAGAAGCCGGCCAGCGACGCCGAGGCGCTTCTCCTCGCCCGGCTCGCCCCCGACATGTTCCCGCTGTCCACCCAGATCCGGTTCGCCTGCGTGCAGGCGCAGGAAGGCGTCGCGCGGCTGCGCGGCGAAGCGCTGCCGCCGTCGATCGCGGCGCTGCTCGACGAAGCCCGCAATGCGGCGGAACGGCCCGGCACCATCGCGGACGCGCGCCGTCGGATCGCCGAGACGCTGGACATGGTGGACGCGGCGGCGGCCGACATGCCCGACATCGACCCGGCCACGCCCATCGCCCACGACCTGCCGCAAGGCATGATCTTCGACGTGACGGCCGCGCAATATGTCCGCGACTGGACGCTGCCGCAGTTCTACTTCCACCTCATGGCGGCCTATGCGATCCTGCGCGCCCAGGGCATCGAACTGGGCAAGGCCGACTATGTCGCGCACATGTTCGCCTATCTGCGACCGGGCACGCTGCCTGCCCAGGGGTGAAGGCCGCGGCGGGCCGCCTCCCCCTCCCCTCCCCTCAATCGCCTTCACGACCGGCCATGACGCATCGATGATCAGGCCCGCCTCGCGCCGTGGGAACAACGCCGCGATCGCGCGTTATGCTGGAAATGGAAGGATCAGCACGACCGGCACAGCAGGCGCAACGCGAGCCCGCCGACAGCGCGGAGAGGCTGGAGCAAGGCGCCGGTCGCCAGACCGACAGCACCGACCGCCCGCGTAGGGATCAGGCCGCCGCGGTGCGTTCCCCCGCCCCACAGGAGCGCGCGTGACCACGCCACAATGGCTTTCGATAGCCACCCTCGCCGGGATGATGGGCCTCTTCCTCTGGGGCCGCTTCCGCTACGACGTGACCGCGATCATCGCGCTGCTGGCCGCGCTGGCGCTGGGCATAGTCAGCCCCAAACAGGCGTTCAGCGGCTTTTCCGACGACATCGTCATCATCGTCGGATCGGCGCTGGTCCTGTCGGCGACGATGCAGCGATCGGGCCTGATCGAGCGCGCGCTGGGCTTCGTCGGCGGGCATGTGAAGCGGGTGCGCAGCCAGTTGCTGGTGCTGACCGCCTCGGTCGGGCTCACATCGGCGCTGGTCAAGAATGTCGGCGCGCTGGCGATGCTGATGCCCGCCGCCGTCCAGATGGCGAAGAAGAACGACGCGAGCCCCTCGGTCTTCCTGATGCCGATGGCGTTCGCGTCGCTGCTCGGCGGGCTGATGACACTGGTCGGCACCTCCCCCAACATCATCGTCAGCCGGGTGCGGCAGGAGATGACGGGCGAGCCGTTCGGCATGTTCGATTATCTGCCGACCGGCCTCGGCCTGCTGGTCGTCGGGCTGATCTTCCTGCGCTTCGGCTATCGCCTGCTGCCGCGCGAGCGCCGGGCGACCGCGACGCTGGGCGAGGCGCTCGACATCTCCAGCTACGTTACCGAGGCGACGATCGGCGAGGGATCGCCGGCCGAGGGGGAGACGGTCCGCGAGTTCGTCGAGCGGCACGATCGCGACATCGGCATCGCCCGCGTGCTGCGCGCCGGCATCCGCACGGTGCCCTCGGCCGGCCTCGTCCTGCACCAGGACGACACGCTGATCCTGACCGGCGCGCCCGACGCGCTGGAGCGCGTGATCGCGGGGGACGGACTGGCGCTGGTCGGCGGCGACCGCGAGCGGCCGAAGGGCAGCGAGGGCGACGAGATCGGCGTGATCGAGGGCGTGATCGGCGCCTCTTCGGTGCTGATCGACCAGACGGCGGGGCGGATGCGGATGCAGGAGCGCTATGGCGTCAACCTGATCGCGGTGTCGCGCGCGGCCGAGCGGCTGACCCGCCAGCTCGGCGAGACCAAACTGAGCGCCGGCGACGTGATCGTGCTGCAGGGGCCGCTCGGCCTGCTGCCCGACCGGCTCCGCGACCTCGGCGTGCTGCCGCTGGCGCAGCGTCCGCTGCGGCTGGGCGCGTCGGGGCGGAGCTGGCTGCCGCTGATCGTGCTGGCGGCGGCGATGGCGGCGACCGCGGCGGGGCTGGTGCCGGTGGCGGTCGCCTTCTTCGCGGCGGCGGGGATCGTGATGGCGACGGGGGCGCTGCCGCTGCGCGAGGCCTATGACGCGGTCGAATGGCCGATCCTGATCATGCTCGGCGCGCTGATCCCGGTCAGCGATTCGCTGCGTACGACGGGCGCATCGGACCTGATCGCGACGAGCCTGGCCGACGTCGCGGCGACGCTGCCGCCATGGGGCGCGGTGGCGCTGATCCTGGTGGCGGCGATGGCGGTGACGCCGTTCCTCAACAATGCGGCGACGGTGCTGGTGATGGCCCCGATCGCCGCGGTGTTCGCGCACGACCTCGGCTACCGCCCCGAAGCCTTCCTGATCGCCACCGCGATCGGCGCCGGCTGCGACTTCCTCACGCCGATCGGCCACCAGTGCAACACACTGGTGCTGGGCCCGGGCGGCTACCGGTTCAGCGACTATGCCCGGCTGGGGGCACCGCTGTCGCTGCTCGTCGTGCTGGTGGGGACGCCGCTGGTAATGTGGGTGTGGCCGTTGCGGTGAGGAGCGGTGCGGCTCAACCTCGTGGTTTCAGCCGCTACTCGAAAGCAACCACATCAAAGCCTCAGAGTCACGGCAGCTACGCGCCCCAGTTGCGGTCGTTCGATGCGGTCGTGGCCAAACCCAAAATCGGTCATTCGTTCATGTGGCGGCCGGACGTAGGCTATCGGGTAAGATGAGGAGCGGAGCTGTTTTAAGCAGCTGAGATTAGTCCGAAACGGTTGGGAGTCTTTAACTGGTGGACCTGCGAACTATAATATTTCGTGTCCACAACGAAGGAATGAAAATGACGATCTCGACGGGGGAACGCCTCATTGCGGTGATGCTGTCCGATATAATGACCCACCTGAAGATTCAGGGGGACATCGACCCGGCACTGGCCAAGACTCTGCTGTGCAACAAGGACACTTGGGCGTTAGAGTGGGAGTATAGCTCGATCTTCAACAAGGAACCCGGTCCCTCGCAGGCCGTGATCGATGAAACCGCCGACATTATGACGATGTGGTCGGTGATCGAGGCCAGTGTTCAAAACCTGAGTGGCCCCGATCAGATCGAGGCGAAAAAGCTCCGCTGGCAGTTCGACGGCTTCGACGGCAATCACGATCCGCACTTCGGCGTAGCGCATACGCTCGTCAACGATCTGAACCGGTTTTCTGAGTTCACGGGGCGTTCGCTCAATAGCCATTCGAGTACGTCGCTATCTCGCTATCGGGTAATGAAACCCAAGTTTGACCACGAAATGTCTGGCTTTACGGGTATTCTCGATCTTGCCGCGCTAACCAACATCCTCAGCTAAGCTGGGTTAAACCCACCGGCCTAGTGATCCGGGTCGGACGGGGCCTATGGCCGATAATAGGGCTCAGCAGGCCAATTCGGTGACAGGTGCAGACGTTACCGTAATGGCCAAATCGATATCGGGGGATGGAATGGAGATCGCCAGCTTAAAGATAGAGAATTTCCGGGGCGTGCAGGACGGCCTAGTTCGCTTCTCACCGCACACGGTGCTGGTCGGTGCGAATAATTGCGGCAAGACCACGGTAATCGAGGCGCTGGCGCTGTTGTTCGGCCGCGACCGGATGATCCGCCAGCTGACCGAGCATGACTTTCACGGAAGCAACCCGCAACCAGCAGATCGCATCCGGCTGACCGCAACGGTGATTGGGTTCCATGACGACGATCCGGCCCAGAATCCGGACTGGTTCCGCGACGACAGGGGTATTGTCAAATGGTGGAACCCGACGACGGGCACCGTCCATCCCGCCCGCACCAACCCTGCGTGGAAGCTTGCCTGCCAGATCGCCTTTTCGGCGCGCTTCCACCGGCCCTCGCTCGAAGTGGAGACGCTCCGCTATTTCCACGACGACGACAGCGTGGGCGACGTGTTCGACGACGAGACGGCAACCCCGCTTCCTGCGCGTCTGATCCGCGAACTCGGCTTCTTTTTCGTGCCTGCAGCGCGAACCTGGGACCGAACCGTGTCGTTCGGCTCCGAGTTGTTCCGCCGCGTTGTCGCGGCCGGCGACGGACAGCCCTCCGAATCCGTGCTTGCGGAGCGCGACCGTTTGCGCGCGCCGGAAGCGAGGCTTGAGCAGGACGAACGGCTCTCGCCGATCGTCGACCGGCTCAATCAAGAGCTGCGCGGCTTTTTCCGGACGAACCCGACATTGCATCTGCGTGTGACGCCCACCGATTCCGACGGGCTGCTCGAATCCGTCGTATCGCATTACGCCCATAATGGGGCGGACGTACCGCTACCGGCGAAGCGGCATGGCAGCGGACTATTGTCGCTGCAGCATTTGTTGCTGCTACTGCAGTTCGGCCGACTTCGGGTCGAGGCCGACGAGAATTTCTGGATGGCACTGGAAGAGCCAGAACTGCATGTTCCACCAGCCTTGCAGCGGCGGCTGGTGCATCGCATCCAATCACTCTCACGCCAGACCCTGGTCTCGACCCACTCGCCGATGGTCGCTGCGCTGGCGGACCCGAGCGGCGTCGCGGTCCTGCGCAACGAAGGCGGCATTCTAACTTCGGTGCCGCTGCTGCAATCGACCTTGCCGGCTGACACGCCCAACAGCGTCCGCAAGCTGTTCCAGGTGAACCGGGTCGAGACCATCGCAGCGGTCATGCACGACTTCGTTCTGATCCCCGAGGGCAGGACCGATTATGAATGGCTGGGTCTGCTCGTCCGGGCAGTCGATCTCCATCAAAGCTGGGCCGCAGCCGACGAGTGCCGGTTCGACGCCTTTGTCGGCGTCATCCCGACCCATGACGGGTCTGTGGTGCGCACGGTGGCTGCGATGTCCCCGCTTCACCCGCGCGTGGTCGCACTGGTCGATGGCGATCCGGAGGGCATGGGCTATGTCAATGCGCTTGCCGCGGCGGGCGCTCCGAATTCAGGGATCATCCTGCGCTGGGCCACCGGCCAGATGCTCGAGGATGTGATCGGCTGGGTCATCGATGCCGACGCGGCCACCTGCCTGCCGACGATCTTGATCGACAATCCTCCTACAAATGTCGCCGATCTCGTCGCGCGCCTCAAGGACGAGGTGCGGGCGACAGGCGGGCTCAAGAAGGACAGTTCGAGCTACGAGGCGATTGCGGGGGCGATCGGCGCAAACGACGCGTGTTGCACGCGGGCGCGAGCGCTCCTCAATGCTATCGCTGAAGTCGCCCAAGGCATCGACAATCCGCTGTTCGTAGCGGACCCGCACCATCCAGCGATCAAGGTCTTTACGCCGTGACCATCCAAGCCGTCGAAGGCGGTGCCGGGTGCGGAAAGACATACCGGCTCATGGCAATGCTGGCGGAGAGGCTCGAAACCCGCCCGCTGAACGATGGGCAGCGCGTTCTTGCGCTCACCTTCATGCATGGGTCGCGGCGACGCCTGTCTGAGCGGCTGCGTTCCGTCGTCAACCTGCGTGGCCGCGTGGAATGCTGCACGGTCGATGCTTTTGCGTGGCGTATCTATCGCCGGTGGCGAGGGCTGGCAGGCGCGCTTGCCATCGCTCCTGTGACCGAAGGCGAGTTCGATCGCGTCTGCGAAGCCGCCGGAATGCTGCTGGAACAGCCGCAAGTCTGCGCATGGGTCGCCGCGAGCTTCCCGATCGTGCTCGTCGATGAAGGTCAGGACCTGAAGCCCGAGCGCCTTCGGATGCTCAAGGCGCTCGCGGGCGCCGTCCATGTGCTGATCGCAGCCGATGAGTTCCAGTGCCTCGACCAAGCGCTTCGTCCCAATCCACTGGTCGCCTGGCTGCAACAGGACGCCGGGCCGGAAACATTGGTGCAGGTGCGCCGAACGAATGCGCCGGGTTTGCTGGCGGCGGCTACCGCGATCCGCGCGGGCAATGCTCCGGTCAACGGCGCCGGATTCAAGATGCTGCCGCCGGGCGCCAGCGTGCCGCTCGCCACGACGTTGCTCGCGAATGCCATCGCCTGGCGGCAGGGCGGCGATGTCGCGGTGATCACGCCAGCACTGCAAGGCGGGTTTGCCACGTCGGTTGTCGCCCGTCTCGCCCAAGGGCCGTGCGGCAAACAACAGAACGGGCCCTATAACGTTCATTGGGAAGGTAATGATCGGGACGAGGCGCAGGCGATCATCGCAGGTCTCGATCTTGCGGCCGATGCGCCGGCGGCGGCTACCCGCGCGGCGCTGAGGGCGATGCCGCGGACCGGACCCGTGCGTGCGACATTGTCGTGGGTCGAAAACCAGATTCACGCCTGCGGACGGGCAGATTTCACCCGTGCGGAGATCGAAGCCGTCATCGCGCGGCAGGTCTCGCTGCGACGGCAGCATGGTGGCGTCGCGTCGCATCAACTGACAGCGATGACGGTGCAGCAAGCCAAGAACAGGGAGTTCGAGGGCGTTGTGGTTATATGGCCCTATCAGGTAGGCGGCGATGCTGAACACAAGCGTCGCCTGCTCTACAACGCGATCACTCGCGCGAAGCGATGGTGTAATGTCATCGTCCAGAGCCAGAATATTCTAGCTGCCGCGCCGTTTGCCTGAATGCTCGATCCCGTGTGCCCGCCTTAGCACCGGGGCGTTTATGACCGATCTTAGAATCCGCATCCGAACCTCACTCCAATGAACGAAGGCCCGGAGTTGGATATGCCGGGAACGGATTGGATGTTCGGCGTTAGCGATTAGACCGCCGAGCTATGCCAATGTCCGCTTTCCACGACCTAAGGCCGATAGCTGCTGGTCCGGAGCCGGCCCAAAAGTCGACAGTAGGTTGCCATCGCATGGCCACCGTCCGAACCGCCCCCCTCACTTCCCCGCCGTCATCACCGTCATCTTCTTGCCGGCGCCGCCGGTCTGGAGGGTGTCGGGGGTGACCACCACGGTCGTGCCGGGCGCGACGACGGCGGCCATCGCCACGCGGATGTCCTCCGGCACGGTCAGGCGGGCGCGTTCGTCGGGGGTGACCTCAACCGGGGCGTTGAGCGCCTCGCCCGGCATCGGCAGCTTCATCCACCTGTAATTGTCGCCCTCGATCGCGCCGAGCGTGTAGGCGGTGGTGCCGGTCACCGCGCCCGCGATCTTGACCGGCGCGGAGCCGATCGGAACGCCGTTGCGCAGCACCAGCATCCGCTTGTCGGCGCTGCTGATCACGATCGACACCGGGCCGGTCGCCGAACGCTCCGGCTGCCAGAGCGTACCGCCGAACAGATCGTTCTCGGCCTTCGACGCGGTGTTGCTGAGCACCGCCGGGCTCGGCGCGAAGCGCGGCACGTCGGCGCCCGCCGTGACGATCACCGTCAGCCCCAGCCTGGTCACCCCGTAGAGCAGCTTGGCGAAGCCCATCGGCAGGCGGACGCAGCCGTGCGAGGCGGGATAGCCCGGCAGGTTGCCCGCGTGGAGCGCGATGCCGTCCCACGTCAGCCGCTGCATATAGGGCATCGGCGCATCGTCGTAGAGGTTCGACTTGTGATCGACATTCTTCTGGAGGAGCGTGAACACGCCGGTCGGCGTCTCATGCCCCTTCTTGCCGGTCGACACGGTCGAGATGCCAATCGGAAGGCCGTTGCGATAGGCATAGGCCCG
This sequence comes from Sphingomonas sp. Y57, assembly GCF_001015195.1. Lineage (GTDB taxonomy): Bacteria > Pseudomonadota > Alphaproteobacteria > Sphingomonadales > Sphingomonadaceae > Rhizorhabdus. Next base: position 14,466 of record NZ_LDES01000078.1, read on the forward strand.
CTGCTGCGCGATCGACACGACGATCACCACCGGCCCCTCGGGCGCGACCTGCGGCGCCCAGAGGAAGTCGCCCGGCTTCATCGCCGCCACCGTCTCCCCCACCGTCGCGCCCTGGAGCGAGGGCGCCGCCTTGAGCTGGGCAGCGGCGGCGGGCGCGGCAGCCAGGGCGAACGCGGCGGCGGCGGCAAGGAGGAAGGTCCGGGTCATGATCGCGTCTCTACGGCTACGGTTACTGTCCTGCGCAGATTGTTGCAGCGCCGATCGGATCGCAAGGGCCGGAATAAACCGATTGCATGCGCAGGCCAGCGTTATAGAGCGGTCCTCCAGCCGATCGGTCGATATTGCGGAAGGGGGTCTGTCGTGCGACCCAGCCAGGAGATTGTCGAACGGGACGGGAGCGACGCGGCGTTGCAGACGATGGCGCTGCGCCGTCGTTTCCTGATCATCGTGATCGCGGCCGGCCTGCTGTGGGGCGGGGTCATGCAGATCCCCGCGTCGCTGGGCTGGGCACCGCTGGGCCCGGCACAGACGCGCAACAACCTGATGTTCGTGGCGGTGAGCATCGCCGCGCTGCTGATCGTGTGGCGGCGGCCGCGCAGCTTCCTGCCGGTCGCCGTCGCCTATTTCGCGTGCGCCTTCCTCTATGCCAGCGCCGCCCAGTTCCTGGTGGTCGAGGACGAGCTGCGCATGCTGCTGTTCTTCCCGCTGGTCGGGGCGATCTTCCTGATCGTCGGCAGCGCGGCGGCGTGGATCGCGATCCTGGCCGCGATCGGGGTGTTCGCCACGGCATCGGCGCAGGGCAGCATCCGGGTGTCGCCGCTCGCCACCAGCACCTTCGTCCTGGCGCTGGGCGTCACCGGGCTGTTCTTCCAGGCGTTCAGCCAGCAGGCGACGCGGGCGCTGACCATGATCGCCCGGCAGAACCGCGCCCTCGACGCCGCGGCGAAGAAGGACCACCTCACCCATCTTCTGAACCTGCGAGCCTTCCGCGAGGCGATGCAGGCGCATGTCGACGGATTGCGGCCAGACGCGGGATTCAGCGTCGCCTTCGTCGACGTCGACCATTTCAAGTCGATCAACGACCGCTACGGCCATGCGATCGGCGACGCCGTGCTGGTCGCGCTGGCGGGGACGCTGAAGGCCGCCGTCCGCGCGCGCGGCGAGGTGGCGCGGATCGGCGGCGAGGAGTTCGCCGTCCTGCTGCCCGGCGCGGACCTGGCCGAAGCGGCGCCCGCCGCCGAACGGATGCGCGCCGCGGTGGCCGCGATGCAGGTCGCCGCGGGCGGGGCGACGCTGTCGGTGACGGTGTCGATCGGGCTGGCGGCGTCGCGCTCCTCCTTCGACACGATCGACGCGCTGCTCCAGGCCGCCGACGCGGCGATGTACGAGGCCAAGCGCGGCGGGCGCAACCGGGTGGCGCTGGCCGGGGCGGGCTGAGGGGAAGGGCGGCGGGGCTCCGTAAAAAAGCGCCTCGCCAGCCCCTTCATGGTCATCCCGGCGAAAGCCGGGATCTCACTTCTCTTCGTCCTTCGCCCCCGCGAGCGTGGAAAGGCAGGGAGATCCCGGCTTTCGCCGGGATGACGAAGGGGCGGGATGGCGATCGAGGCATATGCCCCCCTTCCCAAAGCCGGTACCCGGGCCTATATAGCGCATCCTACTTACATCGGCAGATGCCCGACGCGCAGAGCGCGGGTGCCGCCCTTGGCCCTCCGGGACACGGACCGTCCAGCGAACGGTCCGCGACGAATTGGAGAAGGTTTTCAAGGGTTTCCAGAACGCTGGCAGTGCGGTTCCGATCAGCCCGGACCCGCACTTTTTGTCGTGGGGGTCCCCCCGCGAATCGGGCTGCGATCCGCTGCGAGGCGGAAAAATTTTGACGCGAGGGAAGATACGCATGGCCACCCAGGCAGTTCCGGCGACCGCCAAGAAGCGCATCCGCAAGGTCTTCGGGAACATCCACGAAGTCGTCCAGATGCCGAACCTGATCGAGGTTCAGCGCGAATCCTACGAGCAGTTCCTGCGCTCCCGCCCGGCCGACGGCTATGTCTCGGGCCTGGAGAAGACGCTCCGCTCGGTCTTCCCGATCCGCGACTTCGCCGGCACCGCCGAGCTGGACTTCGTCCAGTACGAGCTGGAAGACCCGAAGTACGACACCGACGAGTGCCGCCAGCGCGGCATGACCTATGCGGCGCCGATGCGCGTCACCCTGCGCCTGATCGTGTTCGAGGTCGATCCCGACACGGAGACCCGCTCGGTCCTCGATATCAAGGAGCAGGACGTCTACATGGGCGACATGCCGCTCATGACCGAGAACGGCACCTTCCTGATCAACGGCACCGAGCGCGTCATCGTCTCGCAGATGCACCGCTCGCCGGGCGTGCTGTTCGACCATGACCGCGGCAAGACCCACGCCTCGGGCAAATATCTGTTCGCCGCGCGCGTCATCCCCTATCGCGGCTCGTGGCTCGACTTCGAGTTCGACGCCAAGGACATCGTCAACGTCCGCATCGACCGCAAGCGCAAGCTGCCGGTCACCTCGCTGCTGCGCGCGCTGGGCGACGCTGTGATCGAGGTCAACCCCGACAAGGGCACGTTCGAGGCCGGCGACATCGTCGCCATCTCGGGCGTCAACCGCGCCTGCCGCGTCAAGGCCGTCGCCGGCAACCTCGTCACCGTAGAGGACCCGACCGGCGCGATCATCCCCGGCGGCCTGATCCAGACCGCCGAGGGCGAGAAGATCGGCCATGTCGCCCGCATCCGCATGCAGGGCATGTCGGGCGAGGACATCCTCAACTATTTCTACCGCACGCAGCGCTTCGTGCGCGGCGAGAACGGCTGGAAGGTCCCCTTCGTCGCCGAGAACTGGCGCGGCCAGAAGCCGGCGTTCGACGTCGTCAACGCCGACACCGGCGAGGTCGTCTTCCCGGCCGGCACCAAGATCAGCCCGCGCGCCGCCAACAAGGCCGGCAAGGACGGGCTGGAGACGCTGCTGATCCCGACCGACCAGATCTTCGGCCGCTATTCGGCCTATGACCTGATCGACGAGTCGACCGGCCGCATCTACATCGAGGCCGGCGACGAGGTGACGCCGGAGAATCTCGAGGCGCTCGACAAGGCCGGGTTCGACCATGTCGACCTGCTCGACATCGACCATGTCTCGACCGGCCCGTGGATCCGCAACACGCTGAAGGCCGACAAGGTCGAGGACCGCGACCATGCGCTGAGCGAGATCTATCGCGTCATGCGCCCCGGCGAGCCGCCGACGAAGGAGACCGCCGAGGCGCTGTTCGCCGGGCTGTTCTTCGACGCCGAGCGCTACGACCTGTCGGCCGTCGGCCGCGTCAAGCTCAACATGCGCCTCGAACTCGACGCCGAGGACACCGTCACCACCCTCCGCTCGGAGGACATCCTGGCGGTGGTCAAGACGCTGGTCGACCTGAAGGACGGCAAGGGCGAGATCGACGACATCGACAATCTCGGCAACCGCCGCGTCCGTTCGGTCGGCGAGCTGCTGGAGAACCAGTATCGCGTCGGCCTGCTCCGCATGGAGCGCGCGGTGAAGGAGCGGATGTCGTCGGTCGATGTGTCGACGGCGATGCCGAACGACCTGATCAACGCCAAGCCGGCGGTCGCCGCGGTCCGCGAATTCTTCGGCTCGTCGCAGCTGTCGCAGTTCATGGACCAGACCAATCCGCTGTCGGAAGTCACCCACAAGCGCCGCGTCTCGGCGCTCGGGCCGGGCGGCCTCACCCGCGAGCGCGCGGGCTTCGAGGTCCGCGACGTCCACCCGACCCATTATGGCCGCATCTGCCCGATCGAGACGCCGGAAGGCCCGAACATCGGCCTGATCAACTCGCTGGCGAGCTTCAGCCGGGTCAACAAATACGGCTTCATCGAGACGCCGTACCGCAAGATCGTCGACGGCAAGGTGACCAACGAGGTCGTCTACCTGTCGGCGATGGAAGAGGCCAAGCACACCATCGCGCAGGCGAACGCCGAGCTCGACGGCGAGGGCCGCTTCGTCGAGGATCTGATCTCCGCCCGCGAGGCCGGCGAGTTCCTGATGGCGCCGCGCGACCATGTCACGCTGATGGACGTCAGCCCGAAGCAGCTCGTCTCGGTCGCCGCCTCGCTGATCCCGTTCCTTGAGAACGACGACGCGAACCGCGCGCTGATGGGGTCGAACATGCAGCGCCAGGCGGTGCCGCTGGTCCGCGCCGAGGCGCCGTTCGTCGGCACCGGCATGGAAGAGACGGTGGCCCGCGATTCGGGCGCCGCGATCGCCGCCAAGCGCTCGGGCATCGTCGACCAGGTCGACGCGACCCGCATCGTGGTCCGCGCCACCGGCGCGGTCGACGCCGGCAAGTCGGGCGTCGACATCTACACGCTGATGAAGTTCCAGCGTTCGAACCAGTCGACCTGCATCAACCAGCGCCCGCTGGTGAAGGTGGGCGACGTGGTCAACGCCGGCGACATCATCGCCGACGGCCCGTCGACCGAGTTCGGCGAGCTGGCGCTGGGCCGCAACGTCCTCGTCGCGTTCATGCCGTGGAACGGCTACAACTATGAGGACTCGATCCTGATCTCCGAGCGGATCGTGAAGGACGACGTCTTCACCTCGATCCACATCGACGAGTTCGAGGTGATGGCCCGCGACACCAAGCTCGGGCCGGAGGACATCACCCGCGACATCCCGAACGTCGGCGAGGAAGCGCTGCGCAACCTCGACGAGGCGGGCATCGTCTACATCGGCGCCGAGGTCGAGCCGGGCGACATCCTGTGCGGCAAGATCACGCCGAAGGGCGAGAGCCCGATGACGCCGGAGGAGAAGCTGCTCCGCGCCATCTTCGGCGAGAAGGCCTCCGACGTCCGCGACACCTCGCTCCGGCTGCCGCCGGGCGTGTCGGGTACCGTCGTCGACGTGCGCGTGTTCAACCGCCACGGCATCGACAAGGACGAGCGCGCGATGGCGATCGAGCGCGAGGAGATCGACCGCCTGACCAAGGACCGCGAGGACGAGCGCGCCATCCTGAACCGCGCCAACTATGCGCGGCTCAAGGAGATGCTGCTCGGCCAGGTCGCGACCGCGGCGCCGAAGGGCATCAAGAAGGGCTCCGAGATCAACGAGGAGCTGCTCGCCGAGGTCGAGAAGCGCGAGTGGTGGAAGTTCGCCGTGCAGGACGACGCCCGCCAGGCGGACCTCGAGGCGGTCAAGGCCCAGTATGACGACGCCGTCGGCCTGATCGTCAAGAAGTTCGAGGACCGGGTCGAGAAGCTGCAGCGCGGCGACGAGCTGCCCCCGGGCGTGCTCAAGATGGTCAAGGTGTTCGTCGCGGTGAAGCGCAAGCTGCAGCCGGGCGACAAGATGGCCGGACGCCACGGCAACAAGGGTGTGATCAGCCGCATCCTGCCGCAGGAGGACATGCCGTTCCTGGAGGACGGCACGCCCGTCGACATCGTGCTCAACCCGCTCGGCGTGCCGAGCCGCATGAACGTCGGCCAGATCTTCGAGACGCATCTCGGCTGGGCCGCCCGCGGCCTGGGCAAGCAGGTGACCAACGCGCTCGAAGCCTGGCGCGAGGCCAATCCCGACGCCGAGGGGGCAACCCCGCCGGCCGCGGTCGTCGACCGGCTCAAGGAGGTGTACGGCAAGGAATACCATGCCGACATCGAGGGCCGCTCGACCGACCAGATCGTCGAGATGGCGGGACTGCTGAAGAACGGCGTGCCGATGGCGACGCCGGTGTTCGACGGTGCCCGCGAGGCCGACGTGGCGGAGATGCTGCGCCGCGCCGGGCTCGACGAGAGCGGCCAGGTGGAACTGTTCGACGGCCGCACCGGCGACCAGTTCGACCGCAAGGTGACCGTGGGCTACATCTACATGCTGAAGCTCCACCACCTCGTCGACGACAAGATCCACGCACGCTCGATCGGCCCGTACAGCCTCGTCACCCAGCAGCCGCTGGGCGGCAAGGCGCAGTTCGGCGGCCAGCGCTTCGGCGAAATGGAGGTGTGGGCGCTCCAGGCCTATGGCGCCGCCTACACGCTGCAGGAGATGCTGACGGTGAAGTCGGACGACGTGGTCGGCCGCACCAAGGTCTACGAGGCGATCGTCAAGGGCGACGACACCTTCGAGGCCGGCATTCCGGAAAGCTTCAACGTGCTCGTCAAGGAAATGCGGTCGCTCGGCCTCAACGTCGAGCTGTCCTCGATCGAGGACCAGCAGGACGGCGACGGCCTGGCCGAAGCAGCGGAGTGATCAGGGCGGGCGCCGGTTCCGACCGGCGCCGCCTTCCTCCGCCCGAGAGATCGACCCTTCAGAGGGACTGAAAAATGAACGAACTGACCAATTTCGCCAATCCGATCGCGAAGCCCGAGACCTTCGACCAGATCCAGATCGGCATCGCCAGCCCGGAGCGCATCCGCAGCTGGTCCTTCGGCGAGATCAAGAAGCCGGAGACGATCAACTACCGCACGTTCAAGCCCGAGCGTGACGGCCTGTTCTGCGCGCGCATCTTCGGTCCGATCAAGGATTACGAGTGCCTGTGCGGCAAGTACAAGCGCATGAAGTACAAGGGCATCGTCTGCGAGAAGTGCGGCGTCGAGGTCACCGTCTCGAAGGTCCGCCGCGAGCGGATGGGCCATATCGAGCTCGCCGCCCCGGTCGCGCACATCTGGTTCCTCAAGTCGCTGCCGTCGCGCATCGGCCTGCTGCTCGACATGCAGCTCAAGCAGCTGGAGCGGGTGCTCTACTTCGAGAGCTACATCGTCATCGAGCCGGGCCTGACCCCGCTGGAGAAGTACCAGCTCCTCAACGAGGACGAGCTGCTCGAGGCGCAGGACGAATATGGCGAGGACGCCTTCTCGGCCGGGATCGGCGCCGAGGCGGTCCGCCGCATGTTGGAGGAGCTCGATCTCGAAGGCGAGAAGGAGGACCTCCTCAAGGAGCTCGCCGAGACCAAGTCCGAGCTCAAGCCCAAGAAGATCATCAAGCGGCTCAAGGTCGTCGAGAGCTTCCTGGAGTCGGGCAACCGTCCGGAATGGATGATCCTCGAGGTGATCCCGGTCATCCCGCCGGACCTCCGCCCGCTCGTGCCGCTCGACGGCGGCCGCTTCGCGACGTCGGACCTCAACGACCTCTATCGCCGCGTCATAAACCGCAACAACCGCCTCAAGCGGCTGATGGAGCTGCGCGCGCCGGACATCATCGTCCGCAACGAGAAGCGCATGCTCCAGGAGTCGGTCGACGCGCTGTTCGACAACGGCCGCCGCGGCCGCACCATCACCGGCGCCAACAAGCGCCCGCTGAAGTCGCTCAGCGACATGCTGAAGGGCAAGCAGGGCCGCTTCCGCCAGAACCTGCTGGGCAAGCGCGTCGACTATTCGGGCCGCTCGGTCATCGTCACCGGTCCGGAGCTCAAGCTCCACCAGTGCGGCCTGCCGAAGAAGATGGCGCTCGAGCTGTTCAAGCCGTTCATCTACGCGCGGCTCGACGCCAAGGGCCTGTCGATGACGCTCAAGCAGGCCAAGAAGTGGGTCGAGAAGGAGCGCAAGGAGGTCTGGGACATCCTCGACGAGGTGATCCGCGAGCACCCGGTGCTGCTCAACCGCGCGCCGACGCTCCACCGCCTCGGCATCCAGGCGTTCGAGCCGGTGCTGATCGAGGGCAAGGCGATCCAGCTCCACCCGCTGGTCTGCTCGGCCTTCAACGCCGACTTCGACGGTGACCAGATGGCGGTCCACGTGCCGCTGTCGCTGGAAGCGCAGCTCGAAGCGCGCGTCCTGATGATGTCGACCAACAACATCCTGTCGCCCGCGAACGGCAAGCCGATCATCGTGCCGTCGCAGGACATGGTGCTGGGCCTCTATTATCTGTCGATGATGAAGGAAGGCGAGCCCGGCGAGGGATCGCTGATCTCCGACATGCAGGAAGTCCACCAGGCGCTCGCCGCCAAGGCGGTGACGCTGCACACCAAGATCATCAGCCGCGTCCCGCAGACGGACGAGGACGGCAAGCAGTACATGAAGCGGGTCGAGACGACGCCGGGCCGCATGCTGCTCGGCGAGACGCTGCCGAAGAGCCACAAGGTGCCGTTCGAGACGGTCAACCGCCTGCTGACCAAGAAGGAGATCGGCGACGTCATCGACATCGTCTATCGCCACACCGGCCAGAAGGAGACGGTGCTGTTCGCCGACGCGATCATGGCGCTGGGCTTCCGCCACGCCTTCCAGGCGGGCATCTCGTTCGGCAAGGACGACATGATCATCCCCGAAGCCAAGGAGAAGGAGGTCGAGGAGACCCGTCTGCTGGTGAAGGACTTCGAGCAGCAGTATCAGGACGGCCTGATCACGCAGCAGGAGAAGTACAACAAGGTGATCGACGCCTGGTCGCGTTGCGGCGACCGCGTGGCGGCCGAGATGATGAAGGAGATCTCGGCGGTCAAGAAGGGCGACGACGGCCGCGAGAAGCCGATCAACGCGATCTACATGATGGCGCACTCCGGTGCCCGTGGTAGCGCCGCGCAGATCAAGCAGCTCGCCGGCATGCGCGGCCTGATGGCCAAGCCGTCGGGCGAGATCATCGAGACGCCGATCATCTCGAACTTCAAGGAAGGCCTGACCGTCCTTGAGTATTTCAACTCGACCCACGGCGCCCGCAAGGGCCTGGCCGACACCGCGCTCAAGACGGCGAACTCGGGCTACCTGACCCGCCGTCTGGTCGACGTGTCGCAGGACTGCGTGGTCGTCGAGGTCGATTGCGGTACCGACCGCGCGCTCGACATGAAGGCGATCGTCCAGGGCGGCGCCACCATCGCCTCGCTCGGCGAGCGCATCCTGGGCCGGACGACCGCGGAAGACATCGTCGACTCGAAGAACAACGAGGTCCTCATCCCCGAGGGCACGCTGCTCGACGAGCCGATGGTCGCCGCGATCGAGGCGATCGGCATCCAGGGCGTCAAGATCCGCAGCCCGCTGGTCTGCGAATCGAAGGGCGGCGTCTGCGCGGCCTGCTACGGCCGTGACCTCGCCCGCGGTACGCCGGTCAACATCGGCGAAGCGGTCGGCGTCATCGCGGCGCAGTCGATCGGCGAGCCGGGTACCCAGCTGACGATGCGGACCTTCCACATCGGCGGCGCGGCCCAGCTCAACGAGCAGTCGAACCTGGAATCGGTCGCCGACGGCACCATCGAGTATCGCGAGCTCCGCACGATCACCGATCCGCGCGGCCGTCGCGTCTCGCTGAGCCGCAGCGGCGAAGTGGCGATCATCGACAGCGAGGGCCGCGAGCGCGCGACCCATCGCCTGCCTTATGGCGCGCACCTGCTGCTCGACGACGGCGCGACCGTCGCCAAGGGCGACCGCATCGCCGAATGGGACCCCTTCACCATGCCGGTGATCACCGAGACCGGCGGCGTCGTGAAGTATCAGGACCTGATCGACAACCAGACGCTCACCGAGCAGACCGACGAAGCCACCGGCATCAGCCAGAAGGTTGTCATCGAGTATCGCGCCACCAGCCGGAAGGAAGACCTCCGCCCGCGCCTGACGCTGCTCGACGACAGCTCGGGCGAGACCGCGCGCTACATGCTGGCGCCGGGCGCGATGCTCTCCGTCGAGGACGGCCAGGCGGTGAAAGCCGGCGAAGTGCTCGCCCGTGTCAGCCGCGAGTCCGCCAAGACCCGCGACATCACCGGCGGTCTGCCGCGCGTCGCCGAGCTGTTCGAGGCGCGCAAGCCCAAGGAGAACGCGATCATCGCCAAGGTCTCGGGCCGCGTCGAATTCGGCAAGGACTACAAGGCCAAGCGCAAGATCATCATCCGTCCGGATGACGGTTCGGAGCCGGTCGAGTATCTGGTGCCGAAGTCGAAGGTCATCGACGTGCAGGAAGGCGACTACGTCAAGCGCGGCGACAACCTGATCGGCGGCTCGCCCGATCCGCACGACATCCTCGAGGTGCTCGGCATCGAGCCGCTCGCGGAATATCTCGTGTCGGAGATCCAGGAGGTCTATCGCCTCCAGGGCGTGAAGATCAACGACAAGCACATCGAGACGATCGTCCGTCAGATGCTGCAGAAGGTCGAGATCACCGACGGCGGCGACACCACCCTGCTCCCCGGCGAGCAGGTGGACCGCGAGGAGATGGACGAGATCAACGCCAAGGCCGAGGCGGAGAACCGCACCATCGCCCAGGGCAAGCCGGTGCTGCTCGGCATCACCAAGGCCTCGCTCCAGACGCGCTCGTTCATCTCGGCCGCCTCGTTCCAGGAGACGACCCGCGTCCTCACCGACGCCTCGGTCCAGGGCAAGGTCGACACGCTGAACGGCCTCAAGGAGAATGTCATCGTCGGCCGCCTGATCCCGGCGGGCACCGGCGCCGGCATGAGCCGCCTGCGGGTCACCGCCAGCAGCCGCGACGCCGCGCTCCGCGCCGCGCAGCGCAACTGGCAGGAGTCGCTGATCGCGCCGCAGTCCGCCGCCGAGGAGCATGCCGCCGAGCTGCGCCAGCCGGTCGAGGCCGACATCGGTGACGATCCGCTCGGCACCGTGGTGGGTGAATCGCACGGCACGGATGCCGATGCAGGCGATTACCTGACCAAGGAGTGATCGCCGGCCTGACGGCCGATCGTCGAACAAGAAAGACCCCGTCGGAGCGATCCGGCGGGGCTTTTCTTTGGATGGGCGGTGCCTTCCCCTGTCTCAACGAAGCCTGGCGGAAGGCGGTTCATATCCTCTGGCCATCTCGGCGAAAGCCGGGATCTCCCCGCCTTCCGCGTCTTCGGGGATGGCACGAAGAGAAGCGAGATCTAGCTTCGCCGGGGTGACGGGGAGAAGAAGCGGCAATGCCAGGGGAAGGACAGTAGAACAGCACTGATCGGCTGCCTTTACTGGCGCTGTTCATTGATCGATCGATATTCTCAAGAACAGTATCCCAATCGAATTTATCCGTCGAAAGCGTCATAAAAGTGTAACAACAAAATTCTTCCGAATTCCGCCGATTCTGTCATCATGATGCAACAAACAGCGATTTCGAATCGGAGGGATGCCATGAAGTTCAATTGCGTTCTTGTCGGTGCGGCCCTGGCCATCGCAGCTCCGGCTCTTGCCCAGCCGACCGAAGTTGCCGATCCCTATGGCGCGGGCTCGATCTCCAAGGGCCATTACAGCACGGTCGAGCGCAAGCTCGAGGCCGCCTACCAGAAGGGCGACCGTTCGCCGGAAGTGCTGCTCAACCTCGCCGCGATCCGGCTGGGCGAGAAGCGCGGCGCCGAGGCGCGCGATCTCTACAAGGCGGTGCTTGACCAGCCCAATGTCGACATGGCGACGCTGAGCGGCAACGCGACCTCGCACGAGGTCGCCCAGCGCGGCATGGCCGGCGCCCTGGCGATGATCGACTGAGATCCCCTCGCCTATGACTCTCAAGGGCCCGCAGGAGCGATCCTGCGGGCCTTTTGCGTGGAGCCATCGTCATTCTCCGGCGGAGGAGGAAGATGGGTCAGCCCGCGCCGGGCTCGCGGCCCCAGCGGGTGCCATCATAGGCCGCAATGCCCGTCGCGGCGCGCTTGCTGCCGGCCAGGGCCCGCTCGGCGCCCTGCAGCAGCCGCTCGAGGTCGGCGCCGTGCTGCAGGTCGATCGCATAGCCGATATTGGCCGTGATGATGATGTCCTCGCCCGCCACCGCATAGCTCTTGTCGAGCGTCGCGACGATCTGGTGGGCAAGACCCTCCGCCTCCGCGGCGTCGGTCATGCCCGGCTGGATGACGACGAAATCGTCGCCATTGAGATGGATGACGAGATTCTCGCCCTTCACGACCCGGCGCAGGCGCTGCGAGACCGCCTTGAGCAGCGCATCGCCGGCCATGTGGCCGTACATCTCGTTGACCGGCTCGAGCTGGTTGATGTCGAGGCAATGGACCGCGATCAGCTCCGATTCGTCGGCGCGGGCAATCAGCCGCTCGAAGCGCTCACGCAGGACGAGGCGGTTGGGCAGGCCGGTAAGATCGTCCTGCCGGGCAAGCGTCTCCATCAGCCGGCGCATCGAGATCTGCGCGGCTGTCTCGCGATAGCGCTGGATCATCGACAGGATGCCGCCGGCCAGGAACAGGGCGGTGAGCAAGGCGGCGCTCAGATGCGCCTGGCCCGGTTTCAGCAGGGCGACGAAGATCATCGGTACGATCGCGATCACCACCGCCGAGACGCTGATCCACAGGCGCAACGCGACCGTCGCCGCCACCCCGGCGCCATAGCCGTAGACGAGCGCGACGAGCGGTATTTGCAGGTCCGAATCGACCACGGCATAGGCCCGGCCTGCGAAGGCACCGAAGGCCGCCGCGAAGCCGACATAGGCGAGGCCGAAGCTGCGCTCGATCGAGTGGGCGACGTGGATGCCGATTCCGGGCGCCATCGCCCGGCCGCGCAGCCCGAACAGGACGAGCAGCCTAATCCCCGACGTGATCAGCCCCAGCGCGTAGAACAGCAGCAGCAGCGCATCGTCGGTACGTGCGGTCAGATAGGCGCCCGTGCCCGCAAAACACAGCGTCATGATCATCGCCGGGACGGTGTGACCGAACAGCGACTGGACCAGTTCGATATAGGTGCCGTCGGGCAGGCGCTCCCTGCCGGGCCGACCCATGCGACGGCGACCGCGGATAAGGGTACGCAAAAGCTTCAAACCACGGGCTCCTTCCACACCGCGCCCCGCGAACGATCCCAGCCAGGCTGATAGCAGAAATCGGCCGGCAGGGGTACAAAGCATTGCCGCCATTTCTCGGCAATTGGTTTAAGAAAGGCTGAAGTCCACGGCGAACGGAGACCGAGGCGCCGGACATCGCACAGAATATCGATCGGGGATCGCTTTTCGCCTGGAGCGCAAACGCCCGCGACGATCGGACGGCATGCCGTCCGATCGGTCGAGAAGCCACTCTTTCTTCAGGAGAAGTGGCGCGAGTGACGGGGCTCGAACCCGCGACCTCCGGCGTGACAGGCCGGCGCTCTAACCAACTGAGCTACACCCGCGAACTGTGTCGGTGGAGGGGGCACCTAGTGGAGCCCCGCCCCCCTGTCAACATGGCTCGGCATCATTTTCTGAACTCGGGCGGCAAAGCCTCCTCGTCGTCCTGCTGGGTGTTGGTGAAGGTGCCGTCCGCGAACAGGAATCCGGCGATGTCGGGCCAGCCCGCCGCGTCGAGAATCGTCTTCAGGATGATCAGCAGGGGCACCGCGAGCAGCGCCCCTGCCGTCCCCCAGACCCAGCTCCAGAAGCTGAGCGCGACGAGGATCAGCAGCGGGTTGATCGTCAGCCGCCGGCCGACCAGCATCGGCGTCAGCACATTGGCCTCGACGAGATGGACGGCGACGAACAGCAGCGCCGGCACCAGCGCGTAACCGAGGTCCGAGAAGGTCATCAGCCCGCCGACCGCGAGCAGCCCCGCCGCGACGATCGGTCCGAAATAGGGGATATAGTTGAGGATCGCGACGAGGCCGCCCCACATGATCGGGCTGGGCATGCCCGCGAACCACAGCATCAGCGAGACAAGGATGCCCATGCCGATGTTCACGGCGGTGATCGTCGCCAGATAGGCGGAGGTGCGATCGACCATGTCCTGGATCACCCGCGCCGTCGTCATCGCGCTGGAGAAGCTGCCCCGGCTGGTGATCGTGCGCCGGCGCATCCGCGTCCAGCTCGACAGGAAGAAGTAGACCACCAGCGTCGCGAAGACGAGCTGGACCAGCGCATGCGGCGCCGAGCTGGCCACATAGTCGAACAGCGAGTTGGGCGACTGGACGGTCACCGTCCGGCCGCGTGCGGAGTTGCGCAGCAGCGACCCCATCGTCTCGTCGACGAAGCGTTCGAACGAGGAGTAGATGTCGATCAGCGGCGACAGGTTCTTGCGGATCAGCCGGATACGGGAAGGCAGCCGCGCGAACCATTCGGTCGCCGGAACGATCACCGAGGCGATCGCCGCATTGGCGAGGCCGAGGAAGATGAGGACGCACAGCAATGCCGCGAGCGGCGACGGCAGGCGGCGGCGCTCGAGCCATTCGAGCAGCGGCACCATCGCCACCGCGATCACCAGCGCGATCGTCACCGGCAGGAAGAACTCGGCCCCCGAACGCAGCGCGAAGGGGATGGCCAGGATGATGCCGGCCCCGGCGGTCAGCGCCAGCCAGGCGAGCAGGCGATCGCGGCGATAGGCCATCTCGGCCTGGCCGGTCATCGATTCGCGCAGCGCGTCGACCACCGGCTGCGAGCTTGCCGCTGCCGGCTGCCCCTGCCCGTCGCCGCCGTCCTCCTGCATCGATTCGCTCCGCCGTTTCCCTCCGATTCCGACTACCGTCCTCCTCGGCCGCTGTCGCCAGCGGATTGATTTCGCGCCGCGAAGCGCTGCTTGCGGATTATTGCGAGAACACAACAGCTTCATGGCAAAGATATGGCCAGTTGCGTTAGCAGCTGCACAAAAACACCATATGTTGGGGTTCCTCGGTCCATCTTGGCGACGAAACGATTCATCGTGCCTTTCTTGACTCGATGACCCGCCTGCCGCATTGCGCCGCCAAATCCGGTCGCCCGGGGCACGACGTATTTACCGCCCCCTGCCGACAAGACGTGAAAGAGCACCTCGCCCTCATGTTTCGAGGTTTCGGGCGAGTGTGGGCTTTTGCGCATGATGTGGAGTAATGAATGCCCGCCAAACTGGCTCAACACCCGCTCATGCTGGCTGCGATGTTCGTCGTCGCCGCTACGGGCGCGATGGGCTTAGCGGCCATTCCGGCGTCGCAGCCGACGCTGGCTTATGAAGTTACCCCCCAACTCGTCGCCGACGATGTCGTGGCTGACGATGGGATCGACCAGGTCCTCTTCAAGGAGGCGGTCACTACCACCAAGATCGACCAGCAGCTCGAGTGCATGGCCAAGGTCGTCCTGCACGAGGCCGCCAACCAGTCGCGCAGCGGCCAGCTTGCCGTCGCACAGGTCATCATGAACCGCGTCGGCCAGGACCGCTTCGGCGAGACTGTGTGCGAGGTGGTCAACCAGCCGGGCCAGTTCTTCCGCACCGCCTCCTACAATCCGCGCCGCGACACGGATCGCTGGGCCACCGCGGTCGAGGTTTCGCGGCAGGCGATGGCCGGCAATGGCGACCAGGTCGTCCCCGGCGCCGTCTTCTATCATTCGGCGCACCAGTCGCCGAACCGCTTCTTCCGGACGCGCGAGCGCCTGACCATGGTCGGCGACCACGTCTTCTATCGTTAAAGCCGACACAGATCGGAGAGGGTGCGGAGGGCCCGGCGGAAACGCCGGGCCCTTTGCTTATGCGCCATGCGCGGTTTAAGCCGACGCAATGTCCCGTTCCACCCGCGCCACCCAGTTCCTGACCCAGGCCAGGATCGCCCATGAGGTCCATAGCTATGACTATGACCCCGGCGGCGAACGGGTCGGGCTGCAGGCCGCCGAAGCGCTGGGCGAGGACCCGCGCCGGGTGCTCAAGACGCTGATGATCGAGATCGACGGCCGCCCCGCCTGCGCCGTGATCCCGTCCGACCGCGAGCTGTCGATGAAGAAGGCAGCGGCCGCGCTCGGCGCCAAGGCGGCTCAGATGATGAAGCCCGCCGACGCCGAGCGGATCACCGGCTATCATGTCGGCGGGATCAGCCCGTTCGGACAGAAGAAGCGCGTGCCCGTCGCAATCGAGCGGGCGGCGATGGCCGAGGGGCTGGTCTATATCAACGGGGGCCAGCGCGGGCTGCAGGTGCGGCTGGCGCCCGGCGATGCGGCCAGGGCACTGGGGGCGGTGGTGGCGGAACTGGTGGCCTAGGATAGTCCGGGGCTACTGCGTGCCGCCGGAGGCCTCGTCGCCGAAGCGGGCGGCCTGGAGCTTCTTCCAGCGCGCGTGGAGCGCCTCGCGCGGGGCGGTGACGCCGAGCGAGTCCATCATGCCCTTCCAGCCAGCGGCGAGACCCGAGGCCTGCTGCTGCGCCTGGGTCACCGGCTTCTCGTCGACCCAGGCCGACAGCGTGCCGGCATTGGCGAACAGCAGGACGAGCGTCGCGACGATGATCGTCACCGCCGTCCAGGCGAGCGGATCGCCGCGCTCGACAGGCTCGCCGGGCAGGTCGACCGGAGAGGCCAGCTCATGATCCTTCATCTCGCGCGCCATCCGACCGGCCCCTCTAGAACTGATAATAGATGAAGGGCGCGACCCCTTCGTAGCGCATCGCATCGACCAGAATGATCGCCGCGGCGACGAGCAGGCCGAGCAGCGGGGCCGGCAGCAGCCGGAGGCGCAGCGCGATCCCCTGCGCGAGCAGCGGCGGGGTGAAGTGGAAGGCCATTCCCAGCAGCATCAGTCCGGCGAGCAGCGGCGTCGTCATCCCGTTGCTCCAGTCGCCCCCGGCCAGCCCGCCGAGGAAGGCGATCGCCGCATCGAAGCTCTCGGCGCGGAAGAAGATCCAGCCGAGCGTCACGACATGGAAGGTGACGAGGATGGCGAGCGGCCGGGGCAGGCCCGGCAGCCCCGCCTTGCGCCACAGCGTCTCGATCACCTGGACGCCGCCATGGAGGCCGCCCCAGATCAGGAAGGTCCATTTGGCGCCGTGCCAGAAACCGCCGAGCAGCATGGTGAGCATGATGTTGCGGCACTGCATGGCGAGGCCGCCACGGTTCCCGCCCAGACCGATATAGAGATAGTCGCGCAGCCAGCTCGACAGGCTGATGTGCCAGCGCCGCCAGAAATCCTGCAGCGAGGCGGCACGATAGGGCTGGTTGAAATTGCGCGGGAAGCGATAGCCGAACAAGGCGGCGATGCCGATCGCCATGTCGCTATAAGCCGAGAAGTCGCAATAGATCTGTACCGCATAGCCATAGGCGGCGAGCAGCAGGTCGAGGCTCGAATGGGCGGAGGGATCGAAGAATACCGGGTCGACCAGGTTGACCGACAGCTCCGACGCGACGACCGCCTTCTTGAACAGACCCCAGAGGATCAGCAGCAGCCCCATCGCCACCATCTCGCGGTTGAGACGGGGCGTCCTCTCGAACTGCGGCAGCAAGTCCGCGCCACGCACGATCGGTCCGGCGACGAGGTGCGGGAAGAAGGACATCAGCAGGGTGATGTCGAGCAGCGACGCCGCGCGCAGCCGGCCGCGATAGACGTCGATCAGATAGGACATGCCCTGGAAGGTGAAGAAGGACACGCCCACCGGCAGCACGATCTGCATGAGCGGCAGATCGCGGGCCATGCCCCAACCCGCGAGCAGCGCGCCGAGCTGTTCCAGGAAGAAGTCGTAATATTTGAAGAAGCCGAGGATGCCGAGATTGGCGACCACCCCGACGGCGACGATCGCCTTCTGCGTCGCACGCGACCGGGCCTCGTAGATCAGCCGTGCCGATCCCCAGTTGAGGACGGCCGAGGCGATCAGCAGCGCGACGAAGCGCCAATCCCACGCGCCGTAGAATATCCAGCTGGCGACGAGCAGCAGGATCTTGCGCCATTCGTTGCTCGCCGACACCGCCCACACGAGCACGAAGGCGACGAGGAAGAAGAAGCCGAAGTCGAGGGTCGGGAACAGCATCTAGCGGACCGCCCCCGCCTCCGCCGCCATTCCCGCGGAAGCGGGAATCCATCGACGGCGGCCTGCAGGAAGCCGGATGCTCCGCAACCGTGAATTCCCGCTTTCGCGGGTGTGGCGATCAAGCGAGGAGGCCCTCACCAGCGCCCCCCGGCATTGACGGCGGCATCCAGATCGGCCTGGAGCCGGCTGGCGATCTCCTGGCCGCCGGCACTGTTGAAATGCACATAGTCGGGGCGCATCCGCGTCGGCTGCAGCTTGACCCAGCTGACAGCGGTGCAACGGCCGCCCATCCGCGCCTCCCAGTCCCAGAACCCCAGGCGGAGCTGCCGCGCGACCTTGCGCTGGACTTCCCGGACCACCTTCAGCCCGGCCGGCGGGAAGAGCGGGCGAGCGGTGATTGCCCAGCCGGTGCGCGGCTGGTTCGCCGCGGCAGCGACCGGCGCGGGCACCAGCGGCACGGTCGGCTTCGCCACCGAAGCCTGCTCGCCCAGCGCCTCAAGCACGTCATCGATCGCATCGGCCGTGCGCGGCTGTTCGGGCGGGCGCCCCTGCCCGCCCGGCTCGGCGGCCAGCGGCGGCAACGTCACCGGCTCGATGCACGGCGCCGGCGTCGCCGTCGGGGCGTTGTTGAGCATCTCGCTGCGCCGGCTGAGCGCATCGGGTGCGCCCAGCAGCAGGATCGGCACCCGGCCGGCAAGGCGGCGGACGCGGCCGATCTGGCTGCGCAGCGCGATCTCATATTCCTGCGGGTTGACGCGCGGCGCGAAGCCTTCGTTGGTGCCGAAGGCGATGACGATCAGGTCGGGATCGTAGCTGCGCAGCTCTTCCGCAACCACGGCGTCGTCGTTGCGGCTGAAATGGATGAACTGCGACCCGACAACGCCGAGGTTGGAGAGCGCGACCCCGCCAGCGTCGCGGAAGGTGGCCCAGCTGGTGATCGTCACCGGTCCGCCCTCGGTCACCACCGATACGGCGGGCTGCAGCCGGTCGAAGCGCATCTCCTTGCATTCCGGCCGGGTGATCAGCGAGCCGAGTTCCATCCGGTCGACCTCTCCGCCGACGCTGATCGCCAGGGTGCCGGCGCCCGGCTCCGCGATCGCGCAGACCACGAAGCGGTTGAAGGTCTCCAGCGCCGAGGCGGTCAGCCCGATCCGCGCGCCGGGGGCGGTCGAGGTGATGCTGAATCCCGACAGGCCGCGCGCGCCGCGCGGACTCTGCGAGCCCGGACCGAAGATCGAAGAGATCGTCCAGCCGCCCGACATGTCGACACTGACGCCGCGCGGATTATAGCCCTGGAAGGGCTTGCCGGGCGGCATCACGCCGCGCCCGCCACTGCCGTAGCGGGCCTGGAGCATGTCGCGCCAGGCGCCCGTGATCGCGTCGCCGGCGGTGTGGCTATCGCCGATCTGGAGGATATGGACCGGCTTGCCGCCGCCGCCGCGCGCCGCCGCAAGCTTGTCGAAATAGGGCTTGAGGACGGAATAGTTGCACAGGCCGCCCGCGCAATCGGCGGTGACGGCGGGCGCTGCGGCGGCCGCGGCGGCCAGAGCGAACAGGCCGATCATCGGCGGTCGGCGTCGGGGCGGGTCGCCTCGTCGCGCAGTTCGGGGGGAAGCAGATCGGCCGGCGCGCCCTTGGCTGGCGCCATCGCCGGTTCGGGCGGCGGCGCCTTGGAGGGCTTGGAAGAGGGTGCCGACGGCTCGGGCAGGCCGGCGAGCGGATCCTCCATCCGGGGCGGCTTCGGCGCCGGTGCGGGCCTGACCGGCGGCGGGACGACGAGCGGCGCGGGTGCCACGGTCGGCGGAGGCGGCGCGCCCTCGCCCGCCTGGCCCCGCGCCTTGTCGACATAGGAGCGGATACGGCCGGCCAGCCCGCGGGTGATGCGGATATAGCCGTTCATCGACATATGGATGCCGTCATTGGCGCGCATCAGCTGTGGCTTGCCGGTCGCGGGATCGGGCAGATAGGCCGCATAGCGACCCTCGGCATCGACCGAATAAGGGGCCGTGTCGATGAAGGCGACGCCGAGCCTGCCCATCAGGTCGCGATAGAAGGCATTCATGCGGACCACGTCGGCGTCGTAGGCGGCCTCGCGCATCTTCGGCAGGCCGACCCAATAGACGATCGCGCCCTGCGACCGCAGCATGGCGACGTAGGAGGTCACCCGTCGCGCGATAGCGGCCTTCCAGTTGGGGGTGAGCAACGCATAGACATGGCCGCCGTCGGCAACGCCCATCATGTCGTTGGCGCCGAACGAGATCACGGCAATGTCGACCGGCGCGTCCGCAAGGCGGGCGCGGTCGTGCTGCTCGAGGTTGAGCGTCTTGTAGCGGGTGAAGCCGGTTGCCTGCTGGCTGTACTTGATCACCTGGTAGCCCGCCTTGCGGCTGAGCTGGTTGTACAATGCCGACCAGATGCCGTCGCCGAAGCTGTCGCCGAACACGCCGACGCGAACCGGGCGGCCGGCCGCGATCGCGTTGACGATGCCGGGCTGGATCGGCCGGGTCTCGGCCACCACGGGCGGCTGGGGAAGCTGGCCCGGCGCCTGAGGCACGGGCTTCCCGTCCGGCGTGGTCGCCGGCGCGACGCCGGGGGCGACACCATCCGGACCGGCGACCCCCAGTTCGGACGGGGCCGCGACGGGCACCTCGACCTGCTGGCGGACGCCGAAGGCGTAACCTATCGCAGCGCCCGCCGCGACACCCAGGAACAATACCGCCGTCCGATCGAACAGAAACAGCGCCGCCCTCATCGATCCACCCGCACACACTCCCGAAACGAACCGACGCGGCTGGAGGAACTCAGCGGAACGCGATCGACGCCCCCGTCCTTAATATGGCGCGCGCGGACCTGTCGAGCCGCTTCGGGCGACTCGGCGCGGGACGGTCACGGCTGGGCAGGTTGGCCGACGCGGCCCCGCCCCTTCTTCGTCATGCTGAACTTGTTCAGCATCCACCGGCGAGCGGCGACGAGCCCGGCGATCGGAGAGACCGTATCGCAGGAGCCTCATGCCCCAGGCATGTGGCCTAGTGGATGCTGAAACGAGTTCAGCATGATGGTGACAATGGCGGTCCGTCAGGCGTTCACCGGCCGGGTTCCGAACAGATTGCGGCGACGTTCTTCCTCGCTCGGTTCGGGAAGGTCGCGAAAACGCTCGGGGATGGCATAGGCGCGGACGGTCGCCGGCCGCGCGGTGATCGCGTCGAACCAGCGCTTGAGGTTGGGGAAGGCGGCGAGGTCCTGGCCCTGACGCTCATAGGGCACGATCCAGGGGTAGCTGGCCATGTCGGCGATGGAATAATCGTCGCCCGCCACAAAGGCGCGGTCGGCAAGCCGCCTGTCGAGCACCCCGTAAAGCCTGGCGGTTTCCTTCACATAGCGGTCGATCGCGTAGGGAATCTTCTCGGGCGCATAGGCATTGAAATGATGGTTCTGCCCGGCCATCGGGCCGAGCCCGCCCATCTGCCAGAAAAGCCATTGCAGCACCTCGGCCCGGCCGTGCAGGTCGGAAGGGATGAAGCGGCCGGTCTTCTCGGCGAGATAGAGCAGGATCGCACCCGATTCGAACAGCGAGACCGGCGCGCCGCCCCCCGCCGGATCGGTGTCGACGATCGCGGGGATGCGGTTGTTCGGCGCGATCTTCAGGAAATCGGGAGCGAACTGGTCGCCCTTGCCGATGTTGACCGGATGGACCCGGTAGTCGAGCCCGGTCTCCTCGAGGAACAGCGTGACCTTATGGCCGTTGGGCGTACCCCAATAATAGACGTCGATCATCGCAAGCTCCTCCTGGCATCGAGGATGTTACAGATCGGTACGTCGAGGACGGGAGTCAAGGAAAATCCCTCTCCCCTCGGGGAGAGGGAGGGACCCGCAGCCGCAGGCTGCGGGAGGGAGAGAGCACGCCGGAGCCTTGGCGGATCGCTTGGCGGGGGGTGCGGGACGCTCGGGCTTTGCCCTCGCGCGCCCTCTCCCTCGATCCCTCTCCCCGAGCGGAGAGGGAAGTCAGGCCCTCGCCCGTGCCTCGATGACCTGCTCCAGGATGGTAAGCGGCAGCGCGCCTTCGAGCAGCACCTCGTGGAACTGGCGCAGATCGAACGCCGCGCCCTTGATCGCCTTCGCCTTCTCGCGCGCCTTCACCCAGCTCATATGGCCGACCTTGTAGCTGCACGCCTGGCCCGGCCAGATGCAGTAGCGGTCGATCTCGCGCTGGGTTCGGGGGCGGGCGAAGCCGCTCGCCTCGACCATGTAATCGGTCGCCTGCTCGCGGCTCCACCGCTTGAAGTGGATGCCGGTGTCGGTGACCAACCGGACCGCGCGGAACAGGAAACTCTGCAGGAAACCGGCGCGGCCGATCGGGTCCGTCGCATAGACGCCCATCTCGTCGGCGAGCTGCTCCGCATAGAGCGCCCAGCCCTCGACATAGGCTCCGAACGGAGCGATCTTCCGCAGCATCGGAAGGTCCTTCGCCTCCTGGGCCAGGCTGATCTGGAGGTGATGGCCCGGCGTGCCCTCATGGTAGGTCAGGCTGGGCAGGCCGTAGCGCGGCCAATCGGCGGTGTCCTTCAGGTTGATATAGTAGATCGCCCCGCGCGAACCATCGAGCGCGGCCGAGTTGTAATAGCCATTGGGCGCACCGTCCTGGATGAAGGGCGGCACCCGCTTCACCTCGAGCGGGGCCTTGGGCAGGGTCGCGAAGGCTTCGGGCAGCTTCGCCTCCATCGCCTTCACCAGCCCGTTGATATAGTCGATCAGCTCGGCCCGGCCGGCGTCGGTGTTGGCGAAGATCTGCTTGGGGTCATTGTTGAGCGCGGTCAGCCGCTCGCCGACGGTCCCCCTGGTCATGCCTTCCTTCTTCAGGATCGCGTCGATCTGGCCACTGATCTCGGCGACCTGATCGCGGCCCATCTGGTGGACCTCCTCGGGCGACAGCGTCGTCGTCGTCGCGTTCATCAGCGCATCGGCATAATATTCGTCGCCCTTGGGCAGGCGCCAGCAACCCGCATCATGGCTCGCCGCCTTGCGCAGGCCGGTAACGAGCGCGATCTGCCGGTCGAGTGCGGGGAATATCTCATCGGTGACGATCTTCTCGGCCCGGGCGCCCCAGTCGCCGCTAATGGCCTTCTCGCCCGTCCGGCGGACGATCGATTCGGCGAGGACTGTCCTGGCGGCCGGCTGGTCACGCAACGCCTTGAGCTGCCCGAGCGCGAGATCGAGGCAGAAATCGGGGGCGAAGGCACCGTAGCGCGCATCATCCTGCTGGAAGCGGGTGCTTTCGTCGAGCACACGGGCGAATTCGTGCAGGCGCGCGACATAGGCGTCGGCATCGTCCCTGGTCTCTATCACATGCTGGGAATCGAGGAAGTCCGGGACCGACGAATAAGGGCCGCTCAGCTGGCTGATCGCATAGGGGACATAATAGCCGCTGGTGCTGCCATAGGGATATTTGGAGCCACCCTTCGTCGCCTGCTCGACCATGTAGACGACGACGTCGTAGTTGAGCTGTGCGGCAGGCGACAGCGCCGCGCGATCGAGCTTGCGCAGCGCGGCGAGCGAGGCCTTGTCCTCGGCCAGAACCCTGGCCTGATCGGCCTTGGTGTAGCGGTCGAGCCTGCTCTTCTGGCCGGCGCGCGCGCCCTTGTCGAGGCCGAGGCTGGTCGCGGTTTCCGGGCTGTCGTCGAGCTGCTTCTCGAACATCGCGTCGACGAGCGCGGCGAGCTGCTTGTCGGCGGCGTTGCCGGCCGCCGCCGCCTCGGCGAGGCGGGGCATCATGCCGGCGAGAAGGGCGAGACCGGCCGAGCCGATAAATTGACGTCTATCCATGAAATGCTTCTCCCTGAGCGGGTTATGGCGCGGGAGACTATCGGCGGAATCGCCCGAGGCAAGAGTGTATTACGGTGTAAAGACAGTATCTGTCTGGCCTCAGGCGCCGGCGTGCGCATCCGCGCACTTGGCTATCCTCACATAAGCTCGGGCGCGCGTTCGCGCTTGCGGAGCCCTGTCGGGCTCCGACGATCATCTCATGCGATGAGAACGGGACGCGCAGCGTCCCGCAAGGATCGGAGCCATCCGCGGACTGCCGGGGGCAGTCCGTAGGCGGAGATCGGCTCGCGAAGCGAGCCGTGGCGGCCGCCCGAGCTACTGCGAGGAAAGCCAAGCGAGGCGGATGCCTCGCGCCCGGCGCCTGAGGGCAGAGCCAAAGGAAAGTGGGGAGCTTCTGTTGCCCGGTGCTCCCCGAACCGCTGGATTCCGCTTCTGTTGCCCGGTGCGGACCGAACCGCGCTTAAGCCTTGTAACGTCGTCCGTGAGGACTCAGTTACGCGGCAATCGCGAGCGCCTCGTTATCGTTGGCACTTGTAGGTTCGAACGGTTTAACGGCGCATTCAGGCCGGGCAAAAACATCGTCTTTGAATACACGTCGATCCTGGTTCGGCCCCGTCACGAGCCCCGGAAAACCGGGATTTGTGGTGGAGCCGCCGGGTACTGCCCCCGGGTCCGCTGCATCTATTCCACGACATCATTTATCGCCATAGCCGGGCGAACCCGGCACCCCCGATATAGGAGGGTGTGCAGCGGATTTGAAGGGCCCTCTTGCCGATCAGCCCTTCTTCTTGAGTTCGGCCAGGATCTCGCGGAGCAGGACGACATCCTCGGTCGGCGCGGCGGGCTCGGCCGGCTTGGCCTCCTCGGCCTTGTTGAACCGCTGGACCGCGCGGACCAGCAGGAACACCACGAAGGCGATGAGCAGGAAGTTGACGGCGACGGTGATGAACTGGCCGAAGCCGATCAGCGGGACGCCCGCATTCTTGAGATCGGCATAGCTGGTGACCGAGCCGGTGAAGTTGGCGGGGATCTCACCCAGCCGAATGAAGTGGCTCGAAAAGTCGAGCCCGCCGGTGAAATAGCCAATCAGCGGCATGATCAGATCGTCGGTCAGCGACGAGACGATCTTGCCGAAAGCCGCGCCGATGATCACCGCGACGGCGAGATCGACGACATTGCCCTTGTTGATGAAGGCCTTGAAATCCTGAAACATGTTTGCGGTCCCCATGTGCTTGGCCGTGGCGCGATCATCACCGCCATGCCATAAA
Source organism: Sphingomonas sp. Y57 (assembly GCF_001015195.1). Classification (GTDB taxonomy): domain Bacteria; phylum Pseudomonadota; class Alphaproteobacteria; order Sphingomonadales; family Sphingomonadaceae; genus Rhizorhabdus. Next base: position 39,119 of record NZ_LDES01000078.1, read on the forward strand.
GGTCAAGCAGCCCATTGAAGTTCGTTACGCCGCGCCTACCTACCCGGCCAATACAGTCGATATCAGGGAAGATCCGCATATGACCATCGACCGCCGCTTTTCCGTCGCCCTGCTCGCTCCCGTCGCCGCGATCGCGGTCAGCGGCTGCGGCATCAACAGCGTGCCGACCGCGCAGGAGGAGGCGAAGGCGAAATGGGCCGACGTCCAGGCGCAATATCAGCGTCGCGCGGACCTGATCCCCAACCTGGTCAACACGGTGAAGGGCTATGCCGCCCAGGAGAAGACCGTGCTGACCGACGTCACCAACGCCCGCGCCCGCGCGACCGGCATCCAGCTTTCGGGCGCCGACCTGCAGGATCCGGCCAAGGTCAAGGCCTTCGCCGATGCGCAGGCCCAGCTCAGCGGATCGCTGGGCCGTCTGCTGGCCGTCTCCGAAAATTATCCCGAGCTCAAGTCGAGCGACCAGTTCCTGGCGCTGCAGAGCCAGATCGAGGGCACCGAGAACCGCATCGCCGTCGCCCGTCGCGACTATAACGAGTCGGTGCGCGCCTATAACACGCTGATCCGCACCTTCCCGACCGCGATCGGCGCCAAGGTCTTCCACGGCGCCCAGCCGATGCAGCCCTTCGAGGCCAGCGCCGGTTCCGACAAGGCGCCGACGGTACAATTCTGAGGACAGGCGAATGCCCTCCTATCATATTCCCCTCCCTTTCGAGGGAGAGGCTAGGGGTGGGTTGCGGAGCCGGAGGCTCGATGTCTCCGGCGCAGCCCTGCGCCACGATGGAAGAGGGCTCGCTGCGCTCGCCACCCACCCCCTGACCCGTCCCTGGAAAGGGAGGGGGGTTTTGTTTGTACTCCTCCTCGCCCTGCTCTTCCTCGCCGTCCCCGCCTTCGCCCAGAACTTCCCGCCGCTGACCGGGCGCGTGGTCGATGCGGCCAAGCTGCTCTCGGCCGAGCAGCAGGCGGCGCTGACCGCGAAGCTCGAGCAGCTCGAAAAGCAGAGCGGGCGGCAGATGGTGGTGGCGACGGTGCCCAGCCTCGAGGATTATCCGATCGAGGATTATGGCTATCGGCTGGGCCGCGCCTGGGGGATCGGCGACAAGAAGGCCAATGACGGGCTGCTGCTGCTCGTCGCCCCAAATGAGCGCAAGGTACGGATCGAAGTGGGCTACGGGCTCGAACCGATCGTCACCGATGCGCTGTCGGCGGTGATCATCCAGCGCCAGATCCTGCCGCGCTTCCGCGACGGCGACATGGCGGGCGGCATCGCCGCCGGCGCCGACGCGCTGGTGCAACTCCTCCAGCTTCCCCCCGACGAGGCCGAGGCGCGCGCGCAGAAGATCGTCGCGGACGACCGCAAGCAGCAGGAAGGCGGCGTACCGGTCGCGCTGATCTTCTGGGTCATCGTGCTGCTGTTCATCGTCGGGTCGAGCATCGCCAGCCGCTTCGGCGGCGGGCGGCGCTATCGCGGCGGCGGCGCTGCCCCGATCGTGCTGTGGGGCCCCGGCTGGGGCGGCGACGACGATCATTGGGGCGGCGGCTCCGGCGGCGGCTGGGGTGGCGGCGGCGGCGGTTTCTCGGGCGGCGGCGGGTCGTTCGGCGGCGGCGGATCCTCGGGGAGCTGGTGATGGCGCAGACGGTGCGTATCGACGAAGCCGACATCCAGCGCGTGACCGATGCCGTCACGGCGGCCGAGAGGCGTTCCGACGCGGAGATCGCGACGATCGTGTCGGAACGGTCGGACAGCTACAACGACGTGCCGCTGATCTGGGCGGCGCTGGTGGCGCTGCTCGCGCTCGCGGTCTACGCGGCCTTTCCGGACTTCTACATCGGCCTGCTCGATGGCGTCACCGGCGGATGGCATGTCTGGACGATGCGCGAGTGGATGACCGTGCTGGTCTTCGCGACGACCATCAAGTTCCTGGCGACGCGCTATATCGTCGGCTGGTGGCCGCTGCGCATGATCTTCACGCCGGGCCGCACCAAGACCCGGCGGGTGCGCGCCCGCGCGGTCGCGCTGTTCAAGGCATCGACCGAGCACCGCACGCTGAGCCGCACCGGCGTGCTGCTCTACCTGTCGCTGGCCGAGCATCGCGCCGAGATCGTCGCCGACGAGGCGATCGTCGCGAAGGTCTCGCCCGATGCCTGGGGCGCGGCGATGGCGCTGCTGATCGATGGCTGCAAGGCGGGCCGCCCGGCCGACGGCATGGTCGCAGCGGTCGGCGCGATCGGCGACGTGCTGGCCGAGCATTTCCCCCGCACCGGCACCGATCCCGACGAGATTCCGAACCGGATGATCTGCCTGTGAGCGCAGACCCCGTCGAGATCATGTGGCAGGGCCGCTTCATCACGGCCAAGCGCGAAGGCAAATGGGAATATGTCGGGCGGGCGCGCAATATCCGCGCGGCGGTGATCCTGGCGATCGACGACGGCCATGTCCTGCTCGTCGAGCAATATCGCGTGCCGCTGAAGCGCGCCTGCATCGAGCTTCCGGCCGGGCTGATCGGCGACGAGACCGAAGGCGAGGGCGCCGAGATCGCGGCCGCCCGCGAACTGGAGGAGGAGACCGGCTATCGCGCCGCGCGGATCGAGGAGATCGGCGAATTCTCCTCCTCGCCCGGCATGGTGTCGGAGACCTTCACGCTGGTCCGCGCCACCGGGCTCGAGCGCGTCCATGACGGCGGCGGGGTCGAGGGCGAGGATATCATCGTCCATCGCGTGCCGCTCGACGGCGTCGCGGCCTTCGTCTCGGCGCAGCGTGCGCTGGGCAAGATGATCGACGTCAGGCTGCTGCTGCTGCTCGGCGGCGGGATAGTGGCGGAAGCCCGATAGACGCCCTTCCGGCTTCCGAGGGATGGCGCGAAAGCGTCAGAGGTTGATCGGCCCAACCATGAAATTGTCGGCATAGGCCTGGAGCTTGAGCGTCCGTTCCGGGCCCGGGACGACATGGGCGGTCAGCCCCTCGCGCTCGGCATAGGCCCTGGCGGCCTCCAGCGACGGGAAGGACAGGCGAACCTGGCCGCGGGTGTCGCCCGATCCGGCCCAGCCGGTCAGCGGGTCGGGGCGCTTCGGCTCGGCCGGCTCATATTCGAGCACCCAGCTGTTGGTGCGCGCGCGGCCCGACTGCATCGCGTTCTTGATCCGCTGATAGATACGTGCGTGCGCCATGTGACCGTTTCCGAAGAGTCCGTGTTGACCGCGCCATGCCGCAGCCCGGCGGGCCCCGTCAAGGCTGGCGTCAAGAACGCTGCGCCGCTTTCTTGGTCCGCAGCGTGGGATCGGCGGCGGCGGGATCGTCGGGCCAGGGATGGCGGGGATAGCGGCCCCGCATCTCCTTGGCGACCGACGCCCAGCTTCCCGCCCAGAAGCCGGGCAGGTCCTTCGTCGTCTGGATCGGCCGGCCGGCCGGCGAGGTCAGCCGCAGGGTGAGCGGCACCCGCCCGCCCGCGACCATCGGATGCGTCGACAGCCCGAACAGCACCTGCGGCCGCACCTCGACCGCCGGGCCGCCCTCGGCCGCATAGTCGATCGGGTGGCGACTGCCCGCCGGCGACTGGAGATGCTCTGGGGCGAGCCGGTCGAGCGCCTGGCGCCCATCCCAGCCGAGCAGGCCGTGGAGGGCGTTGGTCAGCTCGGCCGGCGATATGTCCGACAGACGCCGCTTGCCTTCGACGAGCGGGGCGAACCAGTCGTCGAGGGTGAGCATCAGCGTCGCATCGGACAGGTCGGGCAGCTCGCCGCCCTGTCCGGCCGCGAAGGCGGCGCGGGCGCGCAGCGCAACGACGCCATCGGGCCAGTCGATCAGATCGAGACCGCGGGTGCGGACGGCGTCGATCAGCGCGGCGCTGATCATCGCCGGCGAGGCCGTCTCGTCGCGCCCGGCGGCGAGCAGGATCGCGCCCAATCGCCGCTCGCGCCGCGCCTCGACCGCGCCGGTCGCCGGATCGAAGCGGGCGGTGCGGCGGACCTCGATATGATCCGTGAACAGCCGCTCGACCTCGTCCGGCTCGATCGTCACCGCCGACAGGATGCGCGCGCCCGAGGCGGCACCCTGTATCTCCGCGACGGCGAGCCATTCGCTGCGGGCCAACGGCGAGGCGGGATCGAGCCGGAAGCCGCGCCCGCCGCGCGATATCCAGTCCTCGCCCGACGCCGAGCGACGCCGCGCGACCCGGTCGGGATAGGCGAGAGCGACGCAATCGGCGATCATCGCGTCGTCGCGGCCGCCCTGCCCCGCCAGCCGCGCCCAGCGCGCGGCGAGCTGCCGCGCACCCTCTGCCCGCTTGCCGCGCTCCCCGCGCCAGCGCCGCAGCCGCAGCTCCAGATCGGCGTCCGAGCCGCCGAGCCCGCGTTCGGACAGCAGCACCGCGACCTCGGCCGCGGTCTCGGCAAAACCGCCTTCGGCGGCGCGGATCAGCATATGGCCGAGGCGCGGCGGCAGCGGTAGCGCGGCGATCGCGCGGCCATGCGCGGTCGGGCGCCCGTCCTCGTCGATCGCCTCGAGCCGCGCAAGCCGCTGGCGCGCCTCGCCGACGGCCGCCTCGGGCGGGGGATCGAGCCAGCGCAGCGTGCCGGGATCGGCGACGCCCCACAGCGCACAGTCGAGCGTCAGCGCCGACAGGTCGGTCTCCAATATCTCCGGCGGGTCGTATTTGGGCAGGCCGGCGGTCGCCGCCGCCTCCCACAGCCGATAGACCACGCCCGGCTGCTGGCGCCCCGCGCGGCCGGCGCGCTGGGTGGCCGCCGCCTGGCTGGCGCGTTCGGTGACGAGCCGGGTCATCCCCGCCGCGCGGTCGTAGCGCGGGCGGCGGGCAAGCCCCGAATCGACGACGATGCGCAGGCCGTCGATCGTGATGCTGGTCTCCGCGATCGCGGTGGCGAGCACCAGCTTGCGCTTGCCCGGCGGCGCGGGCGCGATCGCCGCGCGCTGCTCGGCGGGCTCGAGCGCGCCGTGCAAGCGGTGGAGGACGATGTCGCCGGGCAGCCCCGCTTCGAGCCGCTCGGCGGTGCGCTCGATCTCCGCCACGCCGGGCAGGAAGGCGAGAAGGCTGCCCGCTTCCTCGGCCAGCGCGCGGCGGATCGTCGCCGCCATGTCGTCCTCGATCCGCTTCTCGGCAGATCGCGGCGCGTGACGAATCTCGATGGGGTGGCTGCGCCCTTCGCTCTCGACCAGCGGCGCGCGCTCATCGGCTGTCCTGGCCATGAGCGCGGCGAAGCGCCCGCCGTCGAGCGTCGCCGACATGGCGACGAGGCGCAGGTCCGGCCGCAGCGCCGCCTGCGCGTCGAGCGCGAGGGCAAGGCCGAAATCGCTGTCGAGGCTGCGCTCATGGACCTCGTCGAACAGCACGGCGGAGACGCCGGGCAGGTCCGGGTCGGCCTGGATGCGATTGACGAAGATGCCCTCGGTGACGACGAGGATGCGGGTGGCGGCCGACTGCTTCGCGTCGAGGCGGGTCGCATAGCCGATCGTCCGGCCGACCGGCTCGCCCGCCAGTTCCGCCATCCGCTCCGCCGCGGCGCGCGCGGCGAGGCGGCGGGGGGAGAGCAGCAATATCTGTCCCTCGCACCAGGGCTCGCCCAGCAGCGCCGGCGCCACCGCCGTCGTCTTGCCGGCGCCCGGCGGCGCGACGAGCACGGCGTTCGGCCCGTCGCGAAGCGCGGCGATCAGGTCGGGCAGGACGGCGTCGATCGGCAGCATGGGGAGGGGTTTGAGCAGCGAAGGCCGGCTTAGCAAGCCATCAAATGATCCGTTCGTGTCGAGCGAAGTCGAGACACGTTCCGAGAGCCAACGTCCCTCGACTTCGCTCGGGACGAACGGAGTCCCTCGTCAATAGGCCCGCGCGACCGCGAACTGGGCGGCTTCGATCAGCGCAGACTTGGCCTGGCTGCTGGGGAAGCTGGCGAGCGCGTCGATCGCGCGCTGGGCGTAGTGGCGGGCGCGGGCGGCGGTATCGGCGAGGGCGCCGGTGCGGCGCAGGATGCCGGTCGCGCGGACCAGGTCCTCATCCTCATTGCGCAGCCCCTCGATCGCCTCGCGCAGGAAATCGCGATCGGCGGCCTCGGCGCGGGCATAAGCGAGGATCACCGGCAGGGTCACCTTGCCGTCGCGGAAGTCGTCGCCGGCATCCTTGCCCATCGTCGCGCCGTCCGAGACATAGTCGATCACATCGTCGACGAGCTGGAAGGCGATGCCGAGATAACGGCCATATTGGTCGAGCGCTTCCTCGACGGCCGGCTCGCGCTCCGCGACGACGGCCGCGATGCGGCAGGCGGCAGCGAACAGCACCGCGGTCTTGGCGGAGATGATCTCGAGATAGCGTTCCTCGCTGGTCTCGATCCGGCGCTGCGCGGTGAGCTGGTTCACCTCGCCCTCCGCGATCACCGCCGAGGCGTTCGACAGGATGCGCAGCACGCGCAGCGAACCGTCCTCGACCATCAGCTCGAACGAGCGGCTGAACAGGAAATCGCCGACCAGCACGCTGGCCGCATTTCCCCAGATCATGTTGGCGGTGCTGCGGCCGCGCCGCAGGCCCGACTGGTCGACGACGTCGTCGTGGAGCAGCGTCGCAGTGTGGATGAATTCGACCGTGGCGGCGAGCTTGTGGTGCCGCTCGCCGGCATAGTCGAGCAGCTTGGCGCAGGCGAGCGTCAGCATCGGCCGCATCCGCTTGCCGCCGCCCGCGATCAGGTGGCCGGCGAGCTCGGGAATCAGCGGCACGTCCGACTGCATCCGCGTCAGGATCACGCTGTTGACCGCGTTCATGTCGGCGGCGACGAGCGCCATGATCGGATCGAGCGAGGGCTGCGCCTCGCGGCGGATCGGGGTGACGGTCGCGGTCATGGGCGTGCCCATGGGCCGCACCGCCGCGAAAGGCAAGTCCGGAAGGCCGGTTCGGGCGCGATCCGCGCACTCGGCGCTTGCCAAGCGCGGAGTCGATCCCCGATAGGCCCCAATAGACGATGCCGCCCAAGGAATGAGGAACGCCGCCGCATGGCCGATGAGATCCTGAATCGCTACCGTGAGAGCATCGACAATATCGACGCCGCGTTGATCTTCATGCTGGCCGAGCGATTCAAGATCACCAAGGCGGTGGGCGAACACAAGGCCGCCACCGGCCTCCCGCCCGCCGATCCCGGCCGCGAGCAGATCCAGATCGATCGGCTCCGCGCGCTGGCCAAGAGCGCCAACCTCGATCCGGACTTCTCGGAGAAATTCCTGCGCTTCGTCATCGACGAGGTGATCCATCATCATCGCAAGGCGGGCGCGGAAGGATAGACCCGAGCATCGTCACCCCAGCGAAGGCTGGGGTCCATGTCTCTCTTCACCCGCGGGGGCATCTGAGAAGATGACAGACATGGGCCCCTGCCTTTGCAGGGGCGACGGTTAAGAGAGGCTCTCCGCCATTTCGGCGAGTTCGAGCCAGCGCAGCTCGGCCTCCTCCTTCTCCGCCTTCGCCGCGTCGATCGCCTTCATCAGGGCGTCGAACTTCTTCGGGTCCTTCGCATAGAGATCGGGATCCGCCATCACCGCCTCGTCGCGCGCGATCGCGGCTTCGAGCTTCTCGATCTCGGCCGGGAGCAGATCGAGATCGCGCTGGTCCTTATAGCTGAGCTTGGTCCTGGCCTTCGGCGCAGCGGCCGGTTCGGCCTTGGCCGCGGCGGGTCTCTTCGCCTCGACGCGGACGGTGCGCTGCTTCTCCCAGTCCTCATAGCCACCCGCGACGATGTCGACCTTGCCCGAACCGTCGAGGCCGAGCGTCACCGTCACGGTGCGGTCGAGGAAGTCGCGGTCGTGGCTGACGATCAGGACGGTGCCCTCATAGTCGGCGATCACCTCCTGCAGCAGGTCGAGTGTCTCGAGGTCGAGGTCATTGGTCGGCTCGTCGAGCACCAGCAGGTTCGACGGGCGGGCGAACTCTCGCGCCAGCAGCACGCGGGATCGTTCGCCACCGGACAGCGTTCCGATCCGGGCGTCGGCGATCGCCGGCTCGAACAGGAATTCCTTGAGATAGCCGTGGACATGCTTCTTGACGCCCTGCACCTCGATCCAGTCGCCGCCATCGGCGAGCACGTCGCGAACGCGCTTCTCGGGCGCCATCAGCTTGCGCTGCTGGTCTATGACGATGCCGTCGAGGGTCTTCGCCAGCCTGACCGTGCCCGAATCGGGCGCGATCTCGCCGGTCAGCAGCTTGAGCAGGGTCGACTTGCCGGCGCCGTTCGCACCGACCACGCCAATCCTATCGCCGCGCGTCACCCGGAAGGTGAAGTCGCGGATGATGGTGCGGTCCCCGAACGCCTTGGTGACGTTCTCGGCATCGATCACCACCTTGGTCTTGACGTCGTCCGCAGCGACGGCGAGCCGGGCGGTGCCCTGCGGGCCGAGCATCGCCTTGCGCTGCGCCCGCATCTCGTGGAGCTTGGCAAGGCGGCCCTGATTGCGCCGCCGCCGCGCGGTGACGCCGCGCAGCATCCAGTGCTCCTCGATCTTCAGCTTGGCATCGAGCCTCTCGGCGTTGCGCGCCTCCTCCTCATAGACCTTCTCGGTCCAGGCCTCGAATCCGCCGAAGCCGACCTCGGCCCGGCGGATGCCGCCACGGTCGAGCCACAGCGTCTGACGGGTCAGCCGGGTCAGGAAGGTGCGGTCGTGGCTGATCACGACGAAGGCGCCGGTGTAGCGGCCCAGCCAGGATTCGAGCCACTCGATCGCGGCAAGGTCGAGATGGTTGGTCGGCTCGTCGAGCAGCAGCACCTCGGGCTCCATCGCCAGAGCGCGGGCGATCGCGGCGCGGCGCCGCTCGCCGCCGCTCGCGCTCGCCGCGTCGCGCGACAGATCGATGCCGATCTGGCTGGCGATCGCCTCCACCTCGTGGGCGGGCGGAGTGTCCGCCCCGGCCAGCGCGAAGTCCCGCAGGGTCGCGTGGCCGGCCATCGACGGCTCCTGCTCCAGCAGCACGACGCGGGCACCGGGAACGATGGTGCGCAGCCCTTCGTCCGAATCGATCCGGCCCGCCAGCAGCTTGAGCAGGGTCGTCTTGCCGGCACCGTTGCGACCGATCAGCGCAAGCCGATCACGCGGGGCAATGTTGATGTCGAGGCCGCGGAACAGCCAGCCGCTGCCCTGGACGAGACCGAGGTTCTGATAACTGAGGATCGGGGCGGACATGTGTCTTAGCGCTGCAACATCTGTGGGGATTCTGTGGAGACACGAACATTCATGCCCTATTCAAGCCCCTGACCCTATGCCAATAGCCCATGTCAATGCGTAAACCTCTTGCCGCCCTGTCGCTGGCGCTGCTCGTCGTTGCCGCCTCCCCCGCCTCGGCGGACAGGAATCGCGTGCCCGAGCAGGACGCGCTGCGTGCTGGCGTCCGCTCCGGACAATATCTCCCCTATCAGGAAATGCGCGCCCGTGCGCAGGGACGGGTCGACGGCCAGATGATCGGATCGGAATTCGATCCCGGAACCGGCCGCTATCGATTCAAGTTTCAGCGTGGCGGTTCGGTGATATGGATGGACATGGACGGCCGCACCGGGCGTGAGCTGGGCCGCGTTGGACAATAACCCCCTGCGAAGGGGTCGGAAGAGGGAAATGCATGCGCGTCCTGATCGTCGAGGATGAACCCAATCTTGGCCGCCAGCTCCGAGCCACGCTCGAAGGCGCCGGCTATGCCGTCGACCTGGCCACTGATGGCGAGGACGGCCATTTCCTCGGGTCGACGGAAAGCTACGACGCGATCATCCTCGACCTGGGCCTGCCCGAAGTCGACGGACTGACCGTGCTCGATCGCTGGCGGCGCGAGGGCAAGGACACGCCGGTGCTGGTGCTGACCGCGCGCGACAGCTGGTCGGACAAGGTCGCCGGGCTCGATGCCGGCGCGGACGACTATCTGGCCAAGCCGTTCCAGACCGAAGAGCTCATCGCCCGGCTACGTGCGCTGATCCGCCGCGCCTCGGGCAACGCCTCGTCCGAGCTGACTGCCGGCGACGTCCGGCTCGACACACGCAGCGGCAAGGTGACGCTGGCGGGCGAGCCGGTGAAGCTGACCGCGCAGGAGTACAAGCTGCTCAGCTACCTGCTCCACCACAAGGGCAAGGTGGTCAGCCGCACCGAGCTGATCGAGCATATCTACGACCAGGATTTCGACCGCGATTCGAACACGATCGAGGTGTTCGTGACGCGCATCCGCAAGAAGCTGGGCCAGGACGTCATCACCACGATCCGCGGCCTCGGCTATTCGCTGGATGACCCTGCTTAAGCGCAGGCTCGCGGCAGCGCGCGCCTGGGTCCTCGGAAGCAGGGCCTCGACCGGATCGCTGACCCGGCGCATGATCTCGATCGCGGCGCTGTGGATCGGCGTGCTGCTGGTCGGTGGCGGCTTCGCCCTCGACCGTGTGCTGAGCGAGGCGATCACCCGCAATTTCGACGCGCAGCTCGAATATGTGCTCAACGCGATGATCGCCTCGGCCGAGATCGGACCCGACGGCGAGGTCCGCTTCAACCGGCCGCTCGGCGACCAGCGCTTCCTCGAACCCTATTCCGGCCTCTATTGGCAGGTGTCGGGCCACTCGCATGAGCCGTTCCGGTCGCGGTCGCTGTGGGACCGGGCGCTCCGCCAGGGCGATCCGCATCACGGCCGTACCCTCCACGTCGCCGACAGCGACGAGTTCGACGGCGAGCCGCTGCGCGTGCTCGACCGCGAGGTGCGGCTGCCGGGATCGAGCACCGAATGGCGCTTTCAGGTTGCCGCCAGCCGGGCCGGGCTCAACGACCAGATCGCGGTGCTGCGGCGGACGCTGGTGCGCTCCTTCGCGATCCTCGGCCTCGGCCTGCTGATCCTCGCCGCGCTCCAGGCGACCTACGGGCTGTGGCCGCTCAGGACGCTGCGCCGGGCGGTGGCGGCGGTCAGCTCCGGGATCAGCGCGCGGATCGACGCCAAATTCCCCAACGAGGTCCGCCCGCTCGTCGAGGAGCTCAACGAGCTGCTCGCCCACAATGAACGACAGGCGGAGGAGGCGCGACGCCACGCCGGCAATCTCGCCCACGCGCTCAAGACCCCGCTGACCGTACTGATGAACGAGGCCACCGCGAACAGCCCCGAGCTGGCCGAGACGGTGGTGCGGACGACGATGACGATGCGCCGTCAGGTCGATCATCACCTGGCCCGGGCCCGCGCGGTCGGGCGACGCGCCAACGCCCAGGCGCGCGCGGAGATATGGCCGTCGCTCAAGGCGGTCGAGCGGGCAATGGCGCGAATGCACCGCCACGTCACGGTCGACCTGGCCGGTGACCAGCAGGCGGTCGCCCATGTCGAGCGGCAGGACCTTGACGAAATTCTCGGCAATCTGATCGAAAATGCCGCCAAATATGGTCATGGCCGCGTCTTCGTCACGGTCGCCAGGGTCGCGACGGAGCTGCCCAACGGACGCAAGGCCGACTGGGTCGAGCTGCTGATCGAGGATGACGGGCCCGGCATCCCCGAGGCCGAGCGGGGCAAGCTGTTCGAACGCGGTGCGCGGCTCGACACAGGCAAGCCCGGCACCGGCCTCGGCCTCGCCATCGTCCGCGACGTGATCGGCATCTATGGCGGCACGATCACGCTGGAGGAGAGCGAGGACCTGGGAGGATTGCAGATTCGGGTGCGGTTGCCGGCGGCTGCCTGAGCTATTTCTCCCTCCCTTTCAGGGGAGGGTGGGTACGGAGTGAAGGCTCGATGCCCCTTCACAGAGTTCTACGAGACGAACGAAGCAGGCTCGCTGCCGCTCGCCACCCACCCCTTCCCCCTACCTTGAAAGGAAGGGGCTTGTTTTTTCCTAGAGCTTCTTCCCCGCTCGCCCCGCCAGTTCCACGACATATTGCCAGGCGACGCGGCCCGAGCGGCTGCCGCGCTGGGTGGCCCAGGCGATCGCGTCGAGCGGCTCGAAGGCGAGGCCGTAGCGGTCAGCATAGCCCTGCACCATTGCGACATAGGTGTCCTGGTCGCAGACATGGAAACCGAGCGACAGGCCAAAGCGGTCGGCGAGCGCGAGCTTGTCGTCGACGACGTCGCGCGGGTTGATCGGACTGTCCTGCTCGCGCAGGTCGCGCGAGACGATGTGGCGGCGGTTGGCGGTGACATGGAGCCGGGCATTGGCCGGCCGCGCCTCGGCCCCGCCTTCGAGCATCGAGCGCAGCAGGCGCGGGCCCTGCCCGCCTGCCGCATCATCGAAGCCGAGATCGTCGAGGAACAGCACGAAGGCGCGCGGCACCTCGGCGATCAGCGCGAACAGGCGCGGCAGCTCCTCGATCCGCTCGCCGGCGATCTCGATCAGCGCGACGTCGTGGCCCTCGCCGCGGAGCTGGCCGACAGTCGCCTTGACCAGCGCCGACTTACCGGCGCCTCGTGCGCCCCACAGCAGCACGTCGTGCGCGGCAGCCCCAGTCGCCAACCGCCGGGCATTGTCGAGCAACGCCGCCTTCTGCGTATCGACCCCGGTGAGCAGATCGAGCGGCAGCGGTGCGAAGGCGCGGGTCGCGGCGAGGCCATGGTCGCGCCAGACATAGGCGGGATGCGCCGCCGGATCGGCATGCGGCGCGGGCGGCGGCGCGATCCGCTCGAGGGCGTCGGCGATGCGGGCGAGGATGGCGGGGTCGGTCATGGGGGTCCGATAATTCAACCGCCCCCGTCATGCCAGCGCAGGGTGGCATCCATGTCTGTTTTCTCCCCGGAGGGCATCTGGCTGGTGAGAGACATGGACCCCAGCCTTCGCTGGGGTGACGATCGAGGATCAGCGTGGTCGTATCAGGAAGCCCACCCTCTCCCGTCCGCAGATGCTGCCACCAATCGTCTCTCGCCGGACAGGAACCGAGCAGCCTTGGCCTTTCGGAGGAGGATAGCTCTCGCGCCAGAAAAAGACCCGATTGTCGGAGGTCAGCGCGACCGTCCTAAAAACATTGCGCACGATCCCGCAATTCGCGCCCGACTGATAATCGACGAACAACTGCGGGATAGGATTCAGGACGCTGGTCCACTGAATATATCGAATGAGCGTGGTACGATCGATCTCCGCCCCGTTCCACAAAAGGCGGTTCTCCGACGAGACGACCACCTTGTTGACGATGGGCTCCGCACAAGACAGCGCCGGCGTGCTCGACGCGCAAAGCCCAAGCCACAGCAGCGCATCCCGCAGCGTCCTCATCCGCCTCACGCCTCGATCCCGTACTGGCGCAGCAGGTCGTAGAGGGTCGGGCGGCTGATGCCGAGCATCTTGGCGGCGCTGGAGATATTGCCTTCGCTGCGGGCGAGCGCGCGGGTGATGGCGGCGCGGTCGGCGGTTTCGCGGATGGCCTTCAGGTTGAGATAGCCGCCGTCCTCCCGTTCCGGCGTGAGGTCGAGATCGTCGGCGGTGACCAGCTTGCCGTCGGCCATGATCACAGCGCGCTTCAGCCTGTTCTCCAGTTCGCGGACATTGCCGGGCCAGCGCCAGCCATCGATCGCGGCGAGCGCGTCCGGCGCGAAGCCCTTGACCGGCGAATCCATCTCGCGCGCCAGCTTGCGGAGCAGCGAACGGGCGATCAGCAACGCGTCGCCGGGGCGTTGGGCGAGCGGCGGGATCCGAACGACGATCTCGGCGAGACGGTAATATAGATCCTCGCGGAAGCGTCCCTCCGCGATCATCGCGTCGAGGTCCTGATGGGTCGCGCAAACAATCCGGGTATCGACCGGGGTCGCCTTGCGGCTACCGATCCGCTCGATCACGCGTTCCTGGAGGAAGCGCAGCAGCTTGACCTGGAGCGGGAGCGGGATGTCGCCGACCTCGTCGAGGAACAGCGTACCGCCCTGCGCCTGCTCGATCTTGCCCTCGGTGGTCTTGATCGCGCCGGTGAAAGCCCCCTTTTCATAGCCGAACAGTTCGGCCTCAAGCAGGTTCTCGGGGATGGCGGCGCAGTTGATCGCAACGAAGGCGCCGGTACCGCGCTTGCTCGCCTTGTGCAGGAGCCGCGCGAGCACTTCCTTGCCGGTGCCGCTCGCCCCGAGCAGCATCACCGATACGTCGGTGTTGGCGACCCGCTCGATCGTGCGGACGACCTTGAGCATTGCCGGATCGTTGGTGAGCAAGCCATCCTCGGCATCGCCGCCACCCTGCGCCTGGAGCCGGGCATTCTCCTGCTCCAGCGCGTGGAGATGGAAGGCGCGGGCGACGATCAGGCCCAGTTCGTCGATGTCGATCGGCTTGTGGTAATAATCATAGGCGCCGGCGGCCACGGCCCGGAGAGCTCCCTCATGCGCGCCATGACCCGAGGCAACGATCACCTTGGTATCCGGCTTGAGCGACAGGATCGCGTCGAGCGTGGCGAAGCCCTCGGTCGTGCCGTCGGGATCGGGCGGCAGGCCGAGATCGAGGGTGACGACGGCCGGCTCGTAATGGCGCAGCGCATCGATCGCCGCCTGACGGCTGGTGGCGGAGATCACCTCATAATCCTCATAGGCCCAGCGGAGCTGCTTCTGCAGCCCCTCATCGTCCTCGACGATCAGGAGACGGGGCTTGGCGGTGCTCATGCGGCTCCCTTCGACAGGTCGCCGCCGAGCAGCGCGGTCAGCGGCAGGACGATGGTGAAACGGCTTCCTTCCCCCGGACGGCTCTGCACTTCCAGCCGTCCGCCCATGCCCGCGACCAGCGCGCGCGCCTCATAGGCGCCGATGCCGAAGCCGCCGTCCTTGGTGGAGGAGAAGGGGTGGAACAGGCGAGTGCGGACAAACTCGGCCGACATGCCGCAGCCATGGTCGATCACCTCGACCACCGCCTCCAGCCCGCGCCGGCCTATGACGATCTCGACCTGCGCGGCCGGATCGCTCGCATCGATCGCATTCTGGACGAGGTGGCCGAGCGCCTGTTCGAAGCGGTCCGGGTCGACCGTGGCCATCACATCGTCACGCCCGACGATGCGGACGGCGTGCCCGTCCGAGCGATCCCGCACCACTTCCTCGACCAGCGTGCGCAGCGAATGGGGGGCAGGCTCGTCGGGCCTGGCGCGGTGATGCTGCGACAGGCGCGCGAGCAGGTCGTTCATCTTGCCCACCGAGTTCTGGAGCGTGTCGATCATGTCGGCGCGGAACTCCGGCTTATCGGCGTGGCGCTCGGCATTGCGCGCCAGCAGGCTGAGCTGGCTGACCAGATTCTTGATGTCGTGCATGATGAAGGCGAAGCGCCGGTTGAACTCGTCGAAGCGGCGCGCATCGGACAATGCCTCCTGACCCTGGGCCTCGGCGAGGTAGCTGGCGACCTGCCGCCCCGCCAGGCGGAGCAGGTCGTGATCCTCATCGTCGAGCAGGCGCGGCTCGCGCGGGCGTTCGAGCAACACCGCGCCGACCAGCCGGTCGAAATGGATCAGCGGCACCAGCACCCAGGCCTCCGTCTCGTCGACCATCCAGGCGGGAACCTGCGTCGCCGCCTCGGGTTCCTCGCCCCGCCGCAGCCGCTCGACCTCCACGACGCCATCGGCCTGGAGATGCTGCGCCAGACCCGTGCCGGCGGCGGCGAGCGGGGGATCGAGCGCCGGCCAGTTCCAGCGTGCCGACGCCTCCAGCCCTCCGTCGGGAGCGCGCAGCATCAGCAGCCCGCCCGGGCAATCGAAGATGTCCGCGATCGCCTTCACGGTCCGCTCGGCGAGGGGAGGCGCGTCATCGCCCGGCTGGCCGACCGTCTCGGTGAAACGGCGCCATTCGAGCCGATAGTCGTAGCGGTGCTGGAAGAGCTGGCGGCCGAGGGTCTTCTTGAGCCGCTGGCGATAGCGGGTCGACGGGAAGAGCGAGAGAGCGAAGGTGACGAAGACGGCGGCGACGGTGATCTGCGGCAGCAGCGCGAGCTTGCCGACCACCGCGAGCAGCCGCGCGGCGAGCACCATGGCCGCCAGATAGGCGCCGCTCAGCACCAGTGTCAGCGTCTGGAAGCCGGCGGAGCGCGACACCCGCATCCGATCGAGCGTGGCGAGCCGGCTGACCGTCACCAGCAACGGCGCTATCAGCACCATCACCAGTCCACGCAGCCCGAACAACCCCGTCGGCCAGCCGTTGATCAGATAGGCGACGGTCGCGAGATTGAGGTCGAAGGTCCACATCACTGCCAGCGCCAGCATCGGCGCACCGAGCCCGAAGCGCGCCTCCGGCGAGGCGGCGGTGTAGAGATTGTGGAGCAGGCAGAGGCCGCCGATCGCACTGGCGATGCGCAACGACTGTCCGGTCAGGAACAGGCCCGCCTGGATGCGCGGGCTTCCCGAGAAGGCGAGCGGAAGCAGTTTGATGACGATCGCCGCGATGAGCAGCAGGGCAAGCAGCCCGTAGATGGCCAGGATCGCTGGCCGGCGCCGCCCCGCCGCGAGCGGCGGCTGGAGCGCGAAGAGGAAACCGAGCCAGGCGATGTCGGCCAGGCTCTTCGCCACGCTGGAGGATATGCCGCCCCCGCCGTAGCGCGCCACGAGCACGCACCACAGCGCGGTGAGGGCGCAGGCGAGGGTCAGCGCGACCCGGCGCGGCCCGCCGCTGCGCACCGTCGCCTGCCAGCACACCAGCGCCGCGAACATGAAGGCGGCGAGGCCATGCCCCCATTGGGTCGCGGCCAGGATCACGGTGTCGGGCAAGGCGGCGGCATGGACGGGCGGAAGCTCCGTCTGCTGCGCCAGCATCGCGGCTTCCAGCCCCCGCGCCATGGCGCTTACCGGGCGCCTTCGGCCCAGAGCAGGACGCGCATCGTCTGCAGGATGATCAGCAGGTCGAGAAAGGGGCTGTAATTCTTGGTGTAGTAGAGGTCATATTCGAGCTTGTGCCGCGCATCGTCGAGGCTGGCGCCATAGGGATAGTTGATCTGCGCCCAGCCGGTGATGCCGGGCTTCACCATATGCCGTTCGGCATAGAAGGGGATTTGCCGTTCGAGCTCCGCGACGAATTCGGGCCGTTCGGGCCGCGGCCCGACGAAGCTCATCTCGCCCTTCAGCACGGTCCAGAGCTGCGGCAGCTCGTCGACGCGGATCAGGCGGATGATCCGACCGATGCGGGTAACGCGGGGATCGCCCTGCTGCGCCCAGATCGCCGCTCCGCCGGCCTCGGCGTCCTGCCGCATCGAACGGAGCTTGAGGATCTCGAACGGCTCCCCGAAGCGCCCGACGCGAACCTGGCGGTAGAAGGCGGGACCGGGGCTGTCGAGTTTCACCAGCAGCGCCGTGACGAGGATGACCGGCGCGGCGAGGACCAGCAGGAAGGCGCTGAGCAGCAGGTCGAAGCCGCGCTTGAGCACCGTCGACAGCTCGCGGCCGGAAGAGAAACCATCGGAGAAGATCAGCGAGGAGGGCCGCACCGTGTCCAGGTCGATCCGACCAGTCTCGCGTTCGAGGAAATCGGAGATGTCGGTGACGTGGACGCCGGTCGTCTTGAGCCGCAGCAGCGCATCGACCGGCACGGTGTTGCGACGCTCGTCGAGCGCCAGCACCACCTCGTTCGCCTGGGTCTTCTCGACGAGCCCGGCGAGGCTCTCGACATCGGTGCGCGAGATCGCCGTCTCGATCTGCGGCGGGGCATCCTTCATGTCGACACAGCCGGCGATCAGGAAGCTGGAACCGGCGCGATTCTCCAGATTCGCGACCCGCCTGGCGCGCTGTCCGGCACCGAGCAGCAGCACCCGGCGCTTGAACCTGTCGCCGCTGACGAACCCGCCGAGCAGGACCCGCACCATCAGCAACAGCACGACGGCGAGCACCATCGAGTAGAGCGAGTTGGACCGCCACAGGGTGATGCCGGGCGAGATGAAGTGCAGCACCGAGATGAGGATGACGCCGAGCGAGATCGCCACCAGCAGCCGCGCCGCGGCGAAGCGGAAGGTCTGCATCGATTCCGCGGCATAGACGCCGACGCCGATCATCGGCGCCTGGATCGCCAGCGCGAATGTCAGCAGCTGGGGAAGCCGGTTCCACACCGGCCCCGGATCGGCGCCGATCTGCCGGAGGCGCAGCACCCAGCCCGCCTCCGCGACCAGCAGCAGCACCGCGAAATCGACCACGCAGAGAAGCAGCACCGGGTAGGCGACATAATGTTTGAAGATTCTCAGCATCGCCCGGGCGTCTGTCCGGAAGCCGGCATAAGGGCGCGTTTCGAGCCGGCACCGGCCCGGCGCGTCGACCGGCGCGTTCCCAAACAGCCCTTCATTCGCGCAGCCATGAAACCCCCTTGCCGCTCGACCATTTGCTATCCGATAACGACCTGCCCCTTCTGGACCATGGAGCCCGCCATTTCCACCACCTTGATAACCCCCGTCATCCTGTCGGGCGGGTCCGGAACCCGATTGTGGCCGCTGTCGCGATCACGGAAACCCAAGCAGCTGCTGGCGCTGACCGGCGAACGGACCATGCTGCAGATGACGGCCGAGCGTTGTGCGGACCGCCTGCGTTTCGGACCGGCGATCATCGTCACCAACGCCCTCCACGCCGCCGAGATCGCGACCCAGCTGCAGCACGACCGCCCCGCCGCGATCATCCTGGAGCCGGCGGGGCGCAACACAGCGCCCGCGATCGCGCTGGCCGCGCTGGAATCGGCACCCGACGCGCCGCTGCTGGTGATGCCGAGCGACCATGTGATCGAAGACGTCGCCGCCTTCCACGCCGCGATCGAAGCGGCGATGCCGCTGGTCCGGGACGGCTGGCTGGCCACCTTCGGCATCACCCCCGACAAACCCGAGACCGGCTATGGCTATATCCGCCGCGGCGAGGAGGTCGGCCCGGGGGTTCAGAAGGTCGAGGCCTTCATCGAGAAGCCCGACATGGATCGCGCCCGGAGCTATCTCGCCGATGGCAATTACAGCTGGAACGGCGGCATCTTCCTGTTCCGCGCCGACGCCTATCTCGCCGCGCTGGAACAGTTCGAACCCGATATGCTGGCGGCGGTCCGCGCCTCGCTGAAGGATGCCGCGCGCGACGGCAGCATGGTCATCCCGGCCGCCGAGGCCTTCCTGTCGGCGCGGTCGGAGTCGATCGACTATGCGGTGATGGAGAAAGCCGACCGGGTCGCGGTGGTGCCGGTCGAGATGGGCTGGTCCGACGTCGGAAGCTGGGACGCGCTGCATGTCCTCGGCCTGCCCGATGCGAACGGCAACGTCGTCCAGGGCGACGTCGTTTCGATCGACACCAGCGGCTGCCTGATCCGCAGCGAGGGCCCGGTCGTCACCACCGCCGGCATCAGCGACCTGATCGTGGTGGCGACGCGCGACGCCGTCATGATCCTGCCGCGCGGCAGCAGCCAGGAGGTCAAGAAGATCGTCGAGGCGCTCAAGGCCAAGAGGCACGAAACGCTCGACATCCCCTTCTGACCGTGGCCGGACCCTTCCCAACCGCCTCGGTCGCTCCCGCACGAGCGGGAAAGGCGGGAGGACGGCCGCAGGAGACGATCCGCGGGAAAGCGGAAGATCCGAGACCGTGGATTCCCGCTTTCGGGAATGACGGAAAACGCTAGGGTTCGACCGAATCCGGAACTGCCCTGGATCGCAAGGAGAGCCTCCCCATGTTCGAGAAGCGCGCGCTGGGCGCCACCGGTCTTTCTGTGTCGCCGCTGGTCGTCGGCGGCAATGTGTTCGGCTGGACGGCCGACGAGGCGACGAGCTTCGCAATCCTCGATGCCTTCGCAGCGGCCGGCATCACCACGATCGATACCGCCGACGTCTATTCGGCCTTCGCCGGCAAGGTGGGCGGCGAGTCCGAGACGGTGATCGGAGCGTGGATGAAGGCGCGCGGCAATCGCGACCGCGTCCAGGTGGCGACCAAGGTGGGCCTGTTGCCGATCGACGGGCGGACCGGGCTCGACCCGGCAGTGATCACGGCCGGCGTGGAGGCGTCGCTGCGCCGGCTCCAGACAGATTATATCGACCTGCAATATGCCCATGTCGACGATGAGACCGTTCCGCAGGAGGCGGTGGCCGAGGCGTTCGACCGGCTGGTGAAGGCGGGCAAGGTTCGTGCGATCGGCGCGTCGAATTTCCCGCAGGAACGGTTCGCTTCCGCGCTCGACGTGGCGGAACGCAACGGCTTCGTCGCCTATGGCGCGATCCAGCCCAGCTTCAACCTCATGACCGCGGACCGCTTTCCCGCTTCCTACCGCCAGTTCTGCCTCGACCGCGGCATCGGTGTGCTGCCCTATTATGCGCTCGCCGGCGGCTTCCTGACCGGAAAGTATCGCACGGTCGAGGACATAAGGGGCGGCGCCCGGGAGCAGTGGCTGGGCGGCTATTTCAACCCACGCGGCGAGGCCGTGCTGGCCGCGCTCGACCGGGTGGCGGCCGAGACCGGCGCGACCGTGCCGCAGGTCGCGATCTCCTGGATCCTCGCCACTCCCGGCATCACCGCGCCGATCGCCAGCGCCACCAGCGTGGCGCAGGTCGAAAGCCTGCTGCCGGCGCTGACGCTGTCGCTGTCGGCCGGGCACAAGGCCGCGCTCGACGCCGCGGCGGCGACGGCGGTGTGACAGTCATTCCATTGCGATAGAAGTATATTCGACGTCACCCCTGCGAAGGCAGGGGTCCATGTCTGTCTTCTCCTCAGATGCCCTCTGGCTGATGAGAGACATGGACCCCAGCCTTCGCTGGGGTGACGATTGAAGGGTCAATCCCCGACGAAGGAGAAGGGGGCGAGGCCCCGTTCGCGTTCGTTGATGGTGAGCGCCCGGCCGAGCGGCGGCGCGGCACGCTGGACGCAGTCGGCACGCTGGCAATGGGTGCAGCCGAGACCGATCGGATCGGCCGGACCGCCGAGATCGATCCCGCGCGCGATCGCCAGTGCCGACGCATGTTCCGCGGCGAGGCCGAGCGCGACGACATGCTCGGCCGCCGGCACGCCCGCAGCTCCGCCATGATGGCGGACGCTGCGGGCGACGGTAAACCAGCGCGACCCGTCCTCGAGCTCGGCGAGCTGGCGGATCAGCCGGCCGGGCTGGTCGAAGGCATGGTGGATCGCCCAGAGCGGGCAGCGATGCACCGCGTCGATCAGCGCCGAACCGCTGGCGCCGGCATAGCCCTTCGAGAGCTGGCCGGCGCGATCGATCCGCAGCATGAAGAAGGGCAGGCCGCGCGCGCCGACCCGCTGCAGCGTGGTAAGGCGGTGGGCGACCTGCTCGAACCCCGCGCCGAAACGCCGCTGGAGGAGCTGGATATCGTAGCCGGTCGTTTCGCAGGCGCGCAGGAAACGGCCATAGGGCATCATCAGCGCGGCCGCGAAATAGGAGGTGACGTGGCGCCGGTAGAGCCGCTCGGCCGGGCGATCACCGAAGGCCGCACCAGCGACCAGCCCGTCGATGCCGCCGCGCGCCTCGATCTGGGCAAGCTGGAACGCCGCCTGGAAGGTGCGGGCGGCCGGGTCGAGCAGCTCGGAAAGCTGCAGCTGGCGGGCGTGAAGGTCGAGCCGGCGGAGTCGATCCGGCATCACGTCGAACGGCAGGATACGGATGGTGAGCTGGTGCTTGACCCGCAGCCGTTCGGCGATCGCGCCATAGAGATCGCCCGCGCCGATGCGCAACTCGTCGGCCAGTTCCTCGGCCTGGGCGTCGAGATCAGCGAAATGGTTGCGCCACCGCTCAATCTCGCGCCGCGCCGCCATGACCGGATTGGGCCCTTCGACGGCCGCGCCGCCACCCCCGCCCTCGCGCCAGCGGTCGAACAGGCGGGCGAAGGCCTCGACGCCGCCCGGCGCATTGTCGATCCAGGCCTCCAGCTCGGCGCGGTCGATCGACAGGTCGGCGAACAGCGGATCGGACAGCCGCCGCCGCATCGCCGCTGACCCGCCGCCGGGTTCCTCCTGGCTGAGGCTGCGAATATCGAAGTCGAACAGCTCGGCAAGCTTGAGGATCAGCCCGGCGGTGAGCGGCCGGCGATTACCCTCGATCAACGCGAGATAGCTGTCGGAGATGCCGAGCATCTCGGCCATCGCCTGCTGAGTGTGGCCATGGTCGCGTCGCAGCCGCTTGATCCGCGGCCCCGCCAATATGCCCTGCTTGGCCATATGCCGCTCCTTCGCGACGATGAGTAAGGTTCTTACAAGATTACAGGTCGCTTACCAGTTCCGGCGACATCCGCACATCAAAATCGTTCAGGCCGCGATAGCCGCCGGCCGATCGATCGGGCAGGAGAATGGCAGAGATTCGAACAGCGCCGCGCCTTGCAGGACCTCCAGCTTGTAAGCGCGGCACCCCGCTCTTTTCCTGGGGAGGAAGAGAAACGCCCGCCGGACACGGTGGTCTGTCCAACGAAAGCGATCGCTTTTCGCGGATATGATCCACCAGCGTCCGGCGGGCGTCATCCGTTGCGAACACACGGAGCCTCACGTGCGATTGTATCCGTAAAGTCACGGCATCAACGAACGGCAATTGCGTCCCCCGCAAATATCCGCCATCAAGGCCCCCTGGGGCGTTGACGAGGATATTTGACTGTGAGCCAGCTCCCCGTGGGCACGAGGGTCCTGATCGTCGAAGACGATACGATCATCGCGATGACCGCCGAAGACATGCTCGATGAGTGCGGCTGCAAGACGGCCGCGATCGCCGGCTCGGTCGCCGAGGCGCTGGCGCGTGCAGCCGATACCGATTTCGACATCGCGCTGCTCGACCTCAACCTGAAGGACGAGGACAGCCTGCCGGTCGCTCAGCACCTGCGCGACACCGGCAAGCGCTTCATCTTCGCGACCGGCTATGACGGGCTTCCCGCCGACAGCGGCTTCACCGACGCGCCGGTGATCTCCAAACCCTACCGGATAGAGCAACTCGCCGCGGCGATCGCGCAGACGCTGGCCGACTGAGCCCGGAATGCGTCATCCCGGCGAGCCGGGATGACGGTCGTCCCGACCTCTACTTCTTCAGCACGGTGAGCGCCGCCGTGGTCATCGCCTCGACCGCGGTCGAGACGACGGCTTCGGCATCCGGCGCCCAGAAGGGGCTGTGGATCGACGGCAGCTTGGTGATATCACCGCCGGCAGCCTCCCACTTGTCCTTGCGGACGCCGCCCACCCACAGCAGCAGCGCCTGGATCGAAGTGTCGGCCAGATAATATTCACTGAAATCCTCCCCGCCCATCTGCGCGCGCGCGGGCACCACCCGGTCCTTTCCGAAGCGCGCCGAGAACACCTCGGTCATCCGCGCGGTTATCTCGTGCGTGTTGAAGGTAGCGGGGGTGCGCTGATCGGCGAGGGTGACGACCGGCAGCTTGTCGTCGGGCATGCCGCCCGCGATCGCCTCCCCCTTCGCGATCCGGGCGATGCCGTCGAGCAGGTGCTGGCGCACCTCCGGCTTGTAGGATCGCACGGTGATCTGGAGGTGCGCCTCGGGCGGGATGATGTTGTGCTTGGTGCCGGCCTGGAAGCTGCCGACGGTGACCACGCCGGATTCGAGCGGATCGATCTCCCGCGAGATCAGCGTCTGCAGCGTCGAGACGATCCGCGAGGCGATGACGATGGGATCCTTGGCGAGATGCGGGTAGGCGCCGTGGCCGCCCTCTCCCTTCACGACGACGTCGACCGAATCGACATTGGCCATTGCATAGCCGTCGACGATGCCGATCGTCCCGGCGGGCAGCGCCGCCGAGTCATGAAAGGCGATCACCGTCGAGGGTTTGGGGAAGCGGGTGTAGAGCCCGTCCTTCAGCATTGCCCGCGCGCCCGAGCCGATCTCCTCGGCGGGCTGGCCGATCATCACCAGCGTTCCCGACCAGCTGTCCTTCATCGCCGCCATCCGGCGCGCGGTGCCGATCCAGCTCGCCATATGCGTGTCGTGCCCGCAGGCATGCATCACGCCCGGGTTCTTGCTGGCGTAGGGGAGCCCGGTCTGTTCGGTCACGGGCAGCGCGTCCATGTCGGCCCGCAGCAGCAGCACCGGCCCCGGACCGTTCCGGAGCACCGCGACAACACCGGTCCCGCCGACCCCGGCCGTCACCTCGAACCCGGCCTTCTTCGCTTCGGCCGCCATGATCCCTGCGCTGCGCCCTTCCTTGAAGCTGAGCTCCGGATTGGCGTGGAGATCGCGGTAGATGGCGATCAGGTTCGGCAAGTCCGCCTTCACCGCCTCGCCGAGCGGGTCGGCCTGCGAGGGCGCGGCGACACAGGCCACGGCAAGAGCGAGGAGGGACGTCAGCTTTTTCATTCTTACCCCTTCGGTATCAGTTCGAAGATGTCGATCGTCGATTCCCAGCGCGGATAGGGAAAGGCGATCCGCCAGCGTTGCGACGCGATCCGCTCGACGATGCCGACCATGTCGCGTTCGCCGTCCCGGCCATAGGGCAAGGGCCGTGTCTCGTCACCCAGCGTCATCGCGCCGAGGAAGATCATCCTGCGCCCCTCATCGGGGAAGATGTCCCCGACCGGGCGCTGCGACCCGTTGAGCTTCGCGAGGTGGAGCCGCCCGTCCACCATCGAGATCCGACAGTTGAAATAGGGATAGGCGACATAATCCATCAGGCCCTTGGTCTGGGCCCCCATCTTGATCACCCGGCAGCTATAGTCGCCCTGCGGCGGCAGCGGATCGTCGAGCGCGGCTTCGGGCTTGAGCAGCGCGCCCTGCGCCGCGACCTGCGCGCCGCTGCCCGCCGCGACCGCCTTGTCGAGCCCGGCGATCCATGCGGCGCGCCAGCGCGCCAGCCTGTCGCGATCGGGCGCGGTGACGATCTGCCGCCAGTCGTTCGGGTGCGGCTTCGGCGCCTCGCGATCGATCGACTTCGATCCGCAGGCCATAGCGGCCAGCAGCAGGACACCGGCCAGGCCGATTCGGACGTGCTGCAAGCGATCGTCTCCTCTCGCCCTTCTAAAAGCCCAGCCTGCCCGGCCCGCCCCTGCTTGGCAAGCCGTGCGATTTCCGTCCCTTATAGCGGGGACAGCGGCCGGGCCCACCGTCGCCGGCGCGGCCCGGAACCATCAGGAGGGCCCGGCGCGACGGCATCATTGTGCTGTCCAGCCTCCGTCGATCGACATGTTGGCGCCGGTGATGGACGATGCCTCGTCGCGGCAGAGATAGAGCGCCATCGCCGCGACCTGCTCGACCGTGACAAACTGCTTGGTCGGCTGACCGGCAAGCAGCACGTCGTTCATCACCTGCTCGCGGGTCATGCCCCGCGCCTTCATGGTGTCGGGAATCTGGTTTTCGACCAGCGGAGTCCAGACATAACCGGGGCTGATGCAGTTGGCGGTAATGCCGAAGGTCGCGGCTTCCAGCGCGACCGTCTTGGTGAAGCCGGCGATGCCGTGCTTGGCGGTGACATAGGCTGACTTGAACGGGGAGGCGGTGAGCGAATGCGCCGACGCGGTCTGGATGATGCGGCCCCAGCGCTTCGCCTTCATCCCCGGCAGAGCGAGACGGGTGGTGTGGAAGGCGCTGGTGAGGTTGAGCGCGATGATCAGGTTCCACTTGTCCACCGGGAATTCCTCGACCGGGGCGACATGCTGGACGCCGGCATTGTTGATCAGGATGTCGACCGCACCGAACGCAGCGGCGGCCTCCGCCATCATCGCCTCGATCTCCTCGACCTTCGTCAGGTCGTGGCCGCTGTAGAGCGCGCGCGCACCGCTCGCCGCCTCGAGCGCCTTGCGCTCGGCCTCGATCGCATCGGCGTCGCCGAACCCGTTGATCACGACATTGGCGCCCTCGGCGGCGAGCGCCTTGGCATAGGCGAGGCCGATGCCGGAGGTGGAGCCGGTGATCAGCGCGGTCTTGCCCTTCAGGAACATGGAGGAAAACTCCCTATCGTTTAGCGGTGGGTCAGGTCGAAGGCGGCGGTGCGGCCGTCGTAGATGTTACGGGCGATCAGCTCCGACCGGGTCATGGTCTCGGCGATCGCCGCCCGGCCGGCGGCGATGTGATCGCGCATCGACCGCTGCGAGAATTCATAGTCGCGAGCGCCGCCTTCCCAGCTATTGGCGCGGTAGATGAGCTGGACCAGGCTGAGGCTCGATCCCCGCGCCCGGGAGCGCAGCGCCTGGACGTCGGGATCGTCGGCCATGCCGGGCGGAAGCTTGTCGAGCAGCCGGGCGAGCCGTTCCTGGTCACGGCGCATCCGGATCAGCTGGTCGGATATCTGGCGCGTGCGGCTCGAATAGCGGATCTCCTTCTCCCGCGCGAGAACGTCGAGCATCGTCCGGGGCCGGTCCGCCGCCGAAGGAAAAAGGTCGACCTGGAAGACGAGCAGGTCGCCGTCCTGATGTTCGACGACATGACTGAGCGGCGTATTGGAGACGAGCCCGCCGTCCCACCACAGCTTGCCGTCGATCTCGACCGGCGGCAGACCCGGCGGGAGTGCCCCCGATGCCATGATATGACGTGCGTCGATCCGGTCGATACGATTGTCGAAGAAGCGGAAATTGCCGCTTTCGAGCTCGACCGCGCCGACCGACAGCCGCATCGGTCCGTCGTTGAGCAGATCCCAGTCGACCAGCTCGTCGAGCGTGTCCGCAAGCGGAGCGCTGTCATAGAAGCTCAGGGCCGAGGCGCTGCCCGGGGGTGCCAGGAAGGGCGGAAACGGACGCGGGCGGAAGAAGCCGGGAACGCCGAAGGTGGCGACCAGCGCCGCCGCGCCCTGGTGCAGCGCCTCGCGGCCATAGTCCCCGTCGAACAGGGCGAGAGCCGGCAACGCCTCGGTGATCCGATCCCAGAAGGCGTGGAGCCGATCGAGCCGCCGTTCGCACGGATTGCCGGCGATGATCGCGGCGTTGATCGCGCCGATCGAGATGCCGGCCACCCAATCGATCTCGATCCGCGCCTCGTCCAGCGCTTCGAACACGCCAAGCTGGTAGGCACCGAGCGCGCCGCCACCCTGCAGGACCAGCGCGACCTGATCCGGCAAGGGCAGGCCCCCTCGACGTCGCCGGGCCGCGGCGCGCTTGCTGGGTTCGGCATCTGCCATCCGCCTATATTGGGCGCCATGCTGCACCGCATCAAGAGCGCGAATCCGGAGGCGCGAAGAAAAAGGGCCGGTCCCGATCGGGACCAGCCCTTCCCTCCGGCGTGGAGGCCGATCAGTAGGTGCCGGAGAAAGCCCGGTCGAGATAATGCGGACCCTCGCCCCGCTCCTCGTCCTTCCAGGCCGCCTGGGCCTGGGCGGCGGTGCGGTTGAGGGTCACCTTGTCGCTGACCTCGGCGATCCAGGAGCAGGGCACCGAATGATGATGGCCTCCGGCCTCACGATCACCCTTGGTGAGCAGGATGCGATCGCCGCGGATATGATCCACCGTTCCGACATGGGTGCCGTCGGAGCCGACGACCTCCTGATGCTCCTGCACCTGGCGGAGCGACGAGCGCTGCGACTGCCGATTGTTGCGCCAGCTGCCGAAATCCTGGTGGAAACGCGCCTCGTTCTCTCGACGATATTCGTCATAGTCGCTATCGAGTTCGGCGAGCTGGCGGCGGCGCCAGGCCCGATAATTGGAATCGAGGCCCCAGCCGTCGTGCGCGCGCCCGGCGCCCAGGCCCCAGGTGCTCGTCGCGCCGGCACCGCGGCCGACCCCATAATCGGCGCCGGGCGTCTCATAGAAGCCCGCGCCGCCATAGGAGCCCCCGACATCACCCGCGCGGGCACCGGTATAGCGGCCGCTGTCGTACACATCGGCATCGCCGTACCGGCGGTCATACTCGCGCTGGCGAATGCGCTCGTCCCAGCGGCGGCGGCGTTCGGCCTCCTCGTCGCCGAACCAGGAACGTACCTCGTCGCCCGCACGATCGAAGAAGCCGCGGTCCTCGTCATAGTCGCGCGGCCGGTCATAATCCGTCGAACGCGCCCGCTGCTCGCGATAGTCGCGCTCGCGATAGTCGTCGCGATCCTGCGGGCCGTATCGCCGGTCGCCATAGTCGCGATAATAGCGACCGGTACTGCGTTCATAACCCATGGCATCCTCCTGCTCAGAAACGAGAAAGACCGAATCCGTCGCCCGGCGGCGGCGTCCGGTCGGAAGGCTGCGAAAACGCGTTGCAGCGGGCGGGCGTTCCCGTTGGCCGGGTCAAATGGGCAGGGTTTGTCGACGGACGGTTGGTCGCAGGCGAAACGCTCCGCGCCACTTTCCGCCGCCGCATGATTTTGGGATGTTGCATCGCAGGCGGCGTCCCGCTAGAGGGAGCGCCCGGCGTGCGGGGCTGTAGCTCAGATGGGAGAGCGCTGCAATCGCACTGCAGAGGTCAGGGGTTCGATTCCCCTCAGCTCCACCACGCCGCGCCGTTGAGATCATTAGATTTTCCCTCCCGAGATAACCCGAAGCCCACCTTCGTGCGGATCGCAGACGGATCGCAGGTGGACTTTCGTGTGCTTGGATAGCTCCTCGAAAAAGGCGTCGATTCCCTTGATCGCCTCGGCCAGATAGTCGGGCGTGAGGTGCTCGTAGTTCTTGCTGGTCGTGTCCTGGGCAACATGGCCGGCGAGCATCTGGCGCTGCTCCTTGGGCACGCCGATCGAGGCGAGCCAGGTCAGCATTGTATGCCGCAGCGTCTTCGGCGTGGCGTTGACTCGCATGACGATCTCACCTTCGTCATCGCGCTGCTCGGTCATCACGACCTCGCCATCTTTCTTCACCGGGCGGCCGCGCTCATCGAGCAGCGGGACCATGGCCGGTTCGCAGACGCCTGCCTCCATGCAGATCGCGTTCCACGACGTCTTGATCGACGAGGTCTCCCGAACGAAGTGCGTCGGGCCGCCGGGCTTCCGCTTCCGCTCGGCGATCGGCACTCGATAGACGATCAACTTCCCGCGGACGTCCTCGACCCATGGGCGGACATGCTTCGCGATAGGCACGATCGGCCGACGCTTACGTAGGTGCCGCTTGCCCGACCGATTCGGGTCGATGAGGCCACGGTCGAGGTCGATGTTCCTGGCATGCATCTCGAGCACGCCCTCAGGACGGCCAGCGGTCCCGAGCTCGACCATCATGAAGCGCAGGACATGCTCGCGCTCGACGCTGGCCGCCGCCAGTTCCATGATGCTGGCAATCTCCGCGAAGGACAGGATGCGATCGCGCGGCCCCGACTTATTGGCCGCAGGCACATCAGCGATGAACGGCACGGCATCGAGCCGGTGAGCCTTCCATGCCCAACGGAGCGCGCCGCGGAGCGCAGCAAGGTCTCGACTGACGGTGTGGCCGCCGACGCCGGCCGCGAATCGCCACTTTGTGAAGCGCTGTACGAATGCGGGCGTCACCGCCGCGACGCGCATATCGGGCTCGATTCGGCCGGCCTTCTTCTCGATGTCGAGAAACTCGACCCAGCGATCATAGGAGGCGATGTAACGCTCGGGGTCGGCCAGCTCGGCGACATGGAACTCAAGCCAATCGGCGAAGATGTTCTCGACGAGGGCCTCGTCGCGGGTCAGCTTGCGCTCTTCACCATAGCTAAGGTGGTGCGCTGCGAGCGCGCTGAGGGCGTCTTGCGGTGGCGAATCCGGTCCACCGCCTGCGATGCCCGTTGCCTTGCGCCGAGTGACAGCACCTCCGCGTTTTCCATCGGGCCTGACGTCGCCTGCCTTGCTGTCGTCCAACCAGCAGATGAACCAGGTGCCGGTGTCGGGCCGCTGGTAGAGCCAGAAGCGTCCGAGTTGGTGGCGTTTTCGATCGCGGGCGCGCATGTTTGACGGAACTCCTCGGATTCGATGCGGGCAAGCATTTCATAGAAGGGGGTGCCGGCCAACGCCCGTACATGGGCCGGGTCAAGGTGCATCCTCCCGCCGCGGCGCAACGCGCTGCGATATCGGTCGGCGATCTCCTGGATAAGGGTGCTCAAGCCCTCCTCCCCTGCTCAAGATGCCATCCATAGAGCTCGCGGGTCGTGCTGGCCTGGCAGCCGCATTCATGGCCGTCACAGCAGTAGGGCGCGTCGAGATTGGCGCTCCAGATCTCGCGCCTCCATTCGCCAACGGCATTCCAGATGAAGAACCGCAGGACCCGTAGCTTGAACAGGAGATCGCTCAAGATGCCCCCCCACCATAGATGATGACCGCATCCTCATGGCCGATGCGCTCGAGCGCGGCGTCGAGCGCCTGGCCCGCGGTGTCGGCATGGCGTTGCATGTCGCGCGGACCGAACGACCAGACGACGCGAGCGCCGGCTGGCTCAATGTGGATCCGCTGGCGGGCGTCGGCCGCGGGCCAGGTCAGGAGCGGGTTAGCGGCCATGCCCATCCCTTTTAAGCTTACGGATGGTACGAGCGCGACGGGCATAATCCGGGTGAACGACCTTCCCGTTCATCGCATGCCATGTCAGCGAGCCCCGTTCGTGCCAGTCCAACGGCAACTCCATGATGCCGAAGCGCAGACACGGCTCGATGTCGCGAGGATGCTTGGCGAGATAGCTGATGAGGTTTCCGGCCGTCTCCATGCCGCCGACGCCAGCTTGTTGGCCGAACACCGACGCGATCTGCGCGAGGCGCACGATGACGAGCTCGGCCTGGTCGAAATCGATCTCCACCATCACCCCTCCCCCTTGCCG
>NZ_LDES01000079.1 GCF_001015195.1 Sphingomonas sp. Y57
GGCAACTTGACAATGCCCGCCTGGAACATGGTCATGCGGATGATGCCGGGGGTGGATTGGATTTCGGCTTCGATCGCCGAGACCTCCTCCATCTTGTCGCTGGGCCAGTCCCGTGAGACGCTGACGCCGCCCTGATCGGTTTCGATTTCGATTAGCCGGGTTTGCGGCGAGAGATCGAGCAGGCGCACAAGCCGGTCGCAAAGATCGGGCGAGATCCGATGTACGCCTGACCCGACCATCAGGAGCTGCCATGAGCGGGGAACGCGGTCAGTCATCTACCCTCCACATCCGTGCGCGCACAAAGCGCACTCTTTCAGCAACCGGGGCGAGAGGCAGGGACACAAGCTCATAGCCGAGATCGGCATAGACCGTGACCATCGCCTCATAGGTCGCTTGCGCCTCTGCAAAATCCTGCTTCCTCTCCGTGTCCTGCCCGAAAATCTCGCGCCAGGGCGGGGCGATGAATACCCGGCGCTGGTAGCGGAACATCTCGGCCGCGCGCTCGACATGGGAAGGAACGGGCAAGCCGCACAGGCGCAGATAGCCCGACACATCAGGAACGCCGCGATCGAAGATCACCGGGCCTTTTCGGTCATGCGCTTCATGCCAGGATCGTAATTCCCAGCTCAGCATCAGTTCAGCGAAGGCCCCGCGATCGGCCCATGGCAGGGCGCCGCCGCCAATGGCGATCTGATCGCGAATGATGGCGCGACCGGCTTCGGGCATATGGTGGAAGCCTTGCGCCGCCAGGGCGTCGATCAATGTGGTTTTACCCGAACCGGGACCACCAGTGATGATATGAAAATCGGGCCGGTCAGCCATCGTCAGCTTCCGCGTCGAACGCGCGTTTGCCGCGCCGCTTCCAGAGCGAGAGCGCGTTGCCATCCTCACGCGCCTTCGCGGCAAGTTCGAGCAGCGCGCCGTAGAGGGTGGCGCGATCGTCGTCGGCCAGTTCGACCAGGCCGGCTTTCTGAACCAGGCCGCCCAGCTCTATGAGATGGCGGGTGCGCTCGCGTCGGGCCACGACCCATCCTCTCGTATCGATGCGGCGCGCGGCGGCATCAAGCCTGTGCCTCGCCTGCGCCAGCTTCGCTTCCGCCTTCCGCGCTGCCGCCAGCACGTCGGCCAGTCTTGCGCCCGCGCCCTTGAAAGAAAGCCGCGCCATCGGAGCGCCACGCCTCCCGGTTTCCTTCAGCCTGTGCTTCGGCGACGATATGGAGCAGCGCACCGGCCAACACGTCGGCATCAAGCGTATCGGCCCCGGTGGACGTGACCAGTTCGCCTAGCTGCTGGACCTTCTTCGCCTTGAGCGCGCGGGCCTTGTCGCCCAGCGCCTTCAACTCGGCGTCATAGTCGCGGACCTTGCGCATATTCTCTCCCTCGCGCCCATGATCGGGAGAGGCAGCGTAGCAC
>NZ_LDES01000008.1 GCF_001015195.1 Sphingomonas sp. Y57
AGATGGAGGTGAGCGGATTCAGCTTGGCTTCATCGGAATTGCTGTCGGCGGAATCGAGGCGGTTGTTTGTCCAGCAAGCGAGGCTTTGGGAGGCGATAGGCCGCGAGCTGGCCGAGCTGGCGGGCAAAGGAGCGACAATCGACGAGCAGCGCCGCGCCTATTCCGAGCGCCTCATGCCAACGCTTGCGAAGCAGCGTCGGCATTTTGCGGTGTGTGAGCGCGTGACTAGGCTTCGCGGCGTCCCCGTGACGANTGACTAGGCTTCGCGGCGTCCCCGTGACGATCTTCGAACCCAAGGGCGGGCCGGCCACCT
>NZ_LDES01000080.1 GCF_001015195.1 Sphingomonas sp. Y57
AAGAAAAGCGCCGCCTCTTGGGGGCTTCGCCCCCGCCGGCTCGCGGCCTTCGGCCGCCCCGGATCGCTTTGCGA
Source organism: Sphingomonas sp. Y57 (assembly GCF_001015195.1). Taxonomy (GTDB): domain Bacteria; phylum Pseudomonadota; class Alphaproteobacteria; order Sphingomonadales; family Sphingomonadaceae; genus Rhizorhabdus. The sequence goes on from NZ_LDES01000080.1 coordinate 75, forward strand.
TCCTCCCACCCGGCATCCCCATGATGAGCCGGCTTCGCCGGCACGCTTTTTGCTAGATTGAGGATCGTTTAAACGCCCCGCTTCTATCGACACCACAGCGCCAGCGGCACCGTCGCAATTGGCTTTCCAGGAAAGCCAGGCGGATAGGGCGGTGATCGAGCCGAGAGGGCAGGGGAGGCGGAAACGTCGCAGCAGGGGCGATTTCCGGGCCGCTGGGCTTCATTCTGGACGTTTGGCAGGCCGGGGAGGGTCCAAGCGGCAATGGCGCTCTACGGGCTTCCCATGCGGCCGATTTCTGGAAAGCTAGATCCTCGCGAGGTCGGGGATCGAAACGGCGAGCCTCAAGGTTTGTGCGCCAGGCAACGATTTCACGGATTTGGCCCCGAACATTGCTGCGGGAGAGGGCGGAATCCTACGCCAAGAGCCGGCAGGGCAGGGCGCGGAAAGTCCGCTAAACAACGCCAAGGGCGAACAGACGGCGAACATGTATATTTGTATACGCCTATACATTCGCGCCTAGTGGCGCGTCCGCTTCGGTGGCGTCGGCGCGGCCATCAGCTCATCAAAGGCGGAGTCATCGCCCAATGCGTAGCGGCGCAGCGGATCATCCTCGGTCATGCGGCCGGCCTGGACTTCGCGCCATGTCACATATCGCAGCCGGCTCCGGTCCAACGCGCCATCGACAAGACATTCCGCGCGCAGGAACATCCATATCTGGCCCTGCCGGTGCTGGGCGAAGGCTTCAAGATCGCCGTTCGTCTCTTGGAGATGCACCGCCACAAGATCGCAGACGAGATTGAATATCCGCATGAGGCCGAGCCGGCTTTCCTCATCGGTGATCGCTTCGTGCAGCTCCAACACTTCGTCGCGGATCGCCGGAAGAGGTGCGGAACCGCTCTCTCCATAGGCCATGAGCCGGTCCCAAAGATCAATGACGCGTTGGTCCATATTCTATCCTTCCGCCCTTGGCGGCAGTTCTGACACTATACAGCAAACGGCCTTTTTCACTTCGTCGATAGTGTCCGTTCACGCCTTGTCGAACTTCCCGGCGAACTCGCGATCGGCGTAGTAGCGCAGCTTGGCGGCGACGATCGGCCGTTGCCCCGCAAGGAACAGGAGCTGCAAATCCTCGCGCAGCGTGCGGACTTCATCCGGCGTCAGCAACGGCCGCGCTACATGCTGCGATCCGAACGATATGCCGGTTTCCTCCGCGTCGATCGCGCGGCTCATCGTCTCGAACACGACTGTCTCCTGGCCGAGCAGATCGGAGACGAGCCTGGCGCTGTCGTGATCGTTGACGCCGAACACTTGCAGCACGCCGGCGTTGGACAGGAAGGTGCCGGCGCGGCGCTCGTAGAGCGCGCGGAGCTGGTGAACATCTTGCAGGATCGGCCAGAGCTGGATGCCATAGCCGGCCATCAGGCCCATCGCGCGCTCGACGGGTTCGAGGCGGCCGAGGGCGGCGAACTCATCGAGCAGGAACAGGACGGAGCGGGCAGGGGAGGACGGCGCGCGCGCCAGATCGGTCAGCCCTTGCGCGAGCATCAGGCGCAGCCAGCGGGCATAGGTGGCGAGCCGATCGGGCGGCAACACCAGATAGACGGTGGTGGCGTGCGCCTTCACATCGGCGAAGGTGAAATCCGAGCGCCCCAGCACGGCCGACATGCGCGGCGAATCGAGGAAATGGGTATGGCGCTGCGCGGCCGACAGCACGCCGGCGGCCTCGCGATCGGACTTGCCCAGGTGGCGGTTCGCGGCGCGGGCGATCAGGCCGCGCGCCTGCGTGCTGCGCGACATTTCCCGCAGCATCCTTTGGAAATTATCGGGCGCGAAGGTGAGGCAGTCGCGCACCGCTTCCAGCGTGCGGTCCTGGCCTCGCGATTCCGGGTCGCACGCCACCCACAGGAGGATGCCGGCGATCAGCGCCTTGGCTTCCTCGTTCCAATGCGCCTCGCCGGCTTCGCCGGGAGCGTCATAGACCAGCGCGTCGGCCAGCGTCATGCAGTCGTCGGCGAGATCGAGGCCGGCAGGGTCGATGCGATCGAGCGGATTGAAGGCAGCGCCGGGAAGGCCCGTCACCCCGAACGGATCGAGGACATGGACCGGGCCGAACTTTGCCCGATGGCGGGCGGTGATGCGGGCATTCTCGCCCTTGGGGTCGATGCAGACGACCGGGCCGGGATAGTCGAGCAGGTTGGGAATGATGGTCCCCACGCCCTTGCCGGTGCGCGTCGGCGCGATCGTCAGCAGATGCGAGGGGCCGGCATAGCGCAGCAGCCTGCCGTTCTTGCGGTCGCGGCCGATCAGCAGGCCGTCGCCATTTTGGGCGAGGGGGCGAGTTTCCCGATCGGTGGCGAAGCGGGCCGAGCCGTGCGTGGCATCGCCGGCAGGGCCGCCGTAGCGCAGGATCAGCGGTTGAAAGAGGGCGCGCAGCGCGACGAGGATGACGACGATCGCCGTCAGCATCATGACGGTCTGATAGATATGGGAATCGTGGGCCAGGCCGAGCAGCCTGCCAAGAATGAGCGGCACCCCAAGCCCCAGCACCAGGCCGGTGATGAGGAACAGGACCAGGACGCCGAACAGGTGGCGGATGAGGGCGACCGGGCTGGTGACGAGGGCCGTGATCGCCCATATCGGCTGTTCGCGCGCGAGCCGCGCGAGGTTGCGGATCGCGCGGCCGAGCTGGCGGAACCATTCCATCATCAGGATTCCCTCCCGCTGTCGTTTTCGAGATGTTCGGCGCAGATCGCGGCGGCGATCGTGTGGAGATGCTTCACGCGGTCAACGAGCCAGGCCAGTTCGTCGGGGGTGATTTCATAGGCATGGGAATAGCGCGCCTCGACATAGGCGCGCTGGAGCTGCGCAAAATGGCGGCGGGCGGCGCGGGTATCGCGCGGCCAGGCTTCGATCAGCCGGGGATCGAGATTTTCGGCAAGCGAGCGCAGGATGCCGATGCGGTGCGATTTGGGCGCGTAGAGCGTCAGGACGAGCAGCAGGCCATGATAGGCGCGCTCGACGGCCTGGTGGAGCATGAACGCGGCATGGTTGGTCTCGCCGTCGCGGATCGCATATTCGGCGAGCGTCAGGCAGTATGCGGCATCGGGGAGCCACTTGTCATAATGCGCCCTGGCTTCGGCGTGGCGTTCCTGCGCGTCGAGCTGGCGCGGCACGGCGAGGCGCTGTCCCGGCGCTTCGTAGAGGGCGATCCCATCGCGGGCTATGTCGGCGAAGAAGGGACGGCCGCGCGCGAGCTGGTCGTTCACGTCCATCAGCGAATGGACGATGAAATTGACGGGCGTGGCGAGCTGGCGGGTGACGGTCAGCTCGCGCACCAGATGATCGTCGGCGACAGCCCACCATGTTGCAGATCGGTGAAGGTCTCGGAGTTGACGATGACGAGCAGATCATAGTCGGAGATATAGCCGCTGGCGCGATCCTCGACCCAATCGCCGCGCGCGTAGGAGCCGAACAGGATCAGCTTGAGGATGCGGCCGCCCTTGCGCTTGTCGGAGAGCTTGGTTTTGACGGCATCCTCAAATTCATCGAACAGGACGCGGGCGACCCGTTCCAGCTCGCGGCGCTTGGCGGCGGGAAGATGATCGAGGCCGGCGCGCATGGTCAGCGCGCTTCGGGCAGGTCGATAGCGGTGATGCCCTGAGCGGCGGCGATGGCGTCCACCAGGCTATCGACGGTTTCCATGCGATGGCTGGGCCAGTCGCGTGAGACGGTGACATAGCCGGCGTCGGTCTGGACGTTGATGATCGCCGTGGCGGGCAGCAGATCGAGCAGGGTTGCGAGCTTGTCCTGAATATCGGGGGTGATGTGGTCGATGCCGGGGCCGACCATCAGGAGCTGCCAGGAAAGGCGCGAGGTGTCGTCAGTCATGGGCGGTCTGTTCCTTGCTGTCCTGTCCTTCCGCTTCCGCGTCGAACGCACGTTTGCCGCGCCGCTTCCAGAGCGCGAGCGCGTTGCCATCATCACGCGCGCGGGCGGCAAGATCGAGCATCGCGCCGTAGAGCGTTGCGCGATCGTCGTCGGCCAATTCGACGAGGCCGGCCTTCTGGACGAGGCCGCCCAGCTCTATGAGATGGCGGGTGCGTTCGCGGCGCTGCACGACCCATCCTCTCGTATCGGTGCGGCGCTTGGCGGCTTCAACCCTGTGCCTCGCCTGCGCCAGTCTGGTTTCCGCTTTCGCCGTTGCCGCCAGAGCGTCGCCCAGCCTTGCGCCCGCGTCCCTGAAAGAAGGCCGCGCCCCGCGAGCGCAACGCCTCCTTTTCGCCAGCGTCGGCCGATTCCACGGCAGCGAGCAGCGCGCCGGCGAGTGTGTCGAGATCGAGCGCATCGGCCCCGGTTGCCGTCACCAGTAACCCAAGTTGCTCGATCTTCTTGGCCTTGATAGACTTGGCCTTGTCGCTCAGTGCCCGCAATTCGGCGTCATAGTCGCGCGTTTTTCGCATCACTCTCTCCCTCGCGCCCGTCGAACAGGAGCCGCACAGTAGCACGATCGCGCTGGCAGGACAGCGGTTCCATCATGAAATGCGGCCAAGTCAATCACGCGAACGGCAGAGAGTGGTGAGTGCGCGCTTATACGTCGTTGCCGACGTGCGCTAAGAAGGGCAGTATAGCGGCTGTCATGGCGATCTACCATTTCTCGGCCAAGGTCATCAGTCGCGCCAACGGATCGAGCGCCGTTGCGTCGGCTGCCTATCGTGCGGCGGAACGGCTGCACGA
>NZ_LDES01000081.1 GCF_001015195.1 Sphingomonas sp. Y57
CGATCGCCTGCAACTGCTCGGGATCGCCGACAAGAACGACCTTCGCGCCGGCACGTTCGGCCTCCGACAGCACCCGCTCCATCTGGCGCGAGCCGATCATGCCCGCCTCGTCGATAACGAGCACATCACGCGGGCCTAGCTGCTCGCGCCCCTGCCCCCATGCGTGCTCGAGACTGGCGATCGTCCTCGAGGCGATGCCGGAACCACCCTCAAGATTTTCGGCGGCAATGCCCGACAGGGCCGCGCCGCGCACCTGATAGCCTTCGCGCTCCCACGCCTCGCGCGCGACCCCCAGCATGGCCGACTTGCCGGTGCCCGCATAGCCGAGGACGATGGCAAGATCGCCACTCGTCCCTATATGCTCCAAAGCGGCCCGCTGATCTTCACCGAGTGTCAGCCCGCCACTCCCGGCGGCGTTCAGCCCCCCTTGTAGCGACGCCGCCGGGAGACCATGCCCCGCCCTGTCGGCAAGCCGACCGGCAGCGCGCTCTAGCCGCTCCTCCACCGCGATCATCTCGCGGCTCGTGAAC
>NZ_LDES01000082.1 GCF_001015195.1 Sphingomonas sp. Y57
CCAAGAGGCGGCGCTTTTCTTCCCTCTGACCGGTGCCGGTAGCGCGGCGCGAGTGGATCATGCTGCCTCTGTCCCGAAAATCAGGACAAGTTGTTCGATCTGGCGGGACGCTGGTGGGTGAAACCACGATGATCCGGCGTCGAGTGGGCGCTGCGGTTAAAGTTATCCACAGGTCGGCCTAGTGTTAATATATGGGTTAAAGAGTCGTGTTACGGGATTTTGGCGGTTTCATAAGCAACTGAAAATATTAGAATAATCGGGCGTTTTTTTGCCCTCGGCGTCAACGGAACCCCGAATCTGGTGACTCCAGAACCCCGAATCTGCGTCAACGAAACCCCGAATCGCGATCACCCGTCAATGAAACCCCGAACTTTTCCGTTGCGTCAATGAAACCCCGAATCTACGGTGCGCGTCAATGAAACCCCGAATCGAGCCTGACCGTCAACGAAACCCCGAACTCCCGCTTGCCGTCAATGAAACCCCGAACGGCGCGGAGGGACGCCCTCCCCTGCTGCCTGTTCGCTACCCCGATCCCGATCTGTTCATTTGCGATGTTCTCGACGCCATCCCCAAGGATGACATGGCCTCGATGGAGCATCCGATTTTCTCGCTCGCGACCAAGCCCGATCGGCGCGTGTTCCGCTATGAGCATAACGGCAACAAGCTCGAAATCGTCCCCAGCGTCAAAGGGCTGGCGACGATCCACGACAAGGATATTCTGATCTACTGCATCTCCCAGCTCATCGGGAAGATGAACCAGGGGGAGCGACCGAGCCGCACCTTGCACCTCACTGCTCGCGATCTACTGGTGTGGACCAACCGGCAAACCGATGGCGACGGCTATGACCGGCTGCGGAGCGCGTTCGAGCGGCTGTCGGGGACGCGGATCACCACGAATATCAAGGCCGATGGCGAGGAAATCACCGAAGGTTTCGGCCTCATCAATGAATGGCGGATCGTGCGGCAAACCCGCTCCGGCCAAATGTCGGAAATCAAGGTCACGCTATCCGACTGGCTGTTCAAGATGGTTGAGGGGCGCAGCGTCCTGACGCTCCATCGCGACTATTTCCGCCTCCGCAAGCCGCTCGAACGGCGTATCTACGAGCTGGCGCGCAAGCATTGCGGCGCGCAGGAAAAATGGTCGATCTCGGTCGAAACGCTACAGAAAAAGACCGGCGCGAGTAGCCATTTGCGCGTGTTCCGCTCGATGCTGCGCGATCTCGTCGCGCACGATCATCTGCCCGACTATGCCGTGGAAATGAACGGCGATACGGTCACGTTCCGCAATCGCGAGGCTCTGGATACGGTCGAGGCGATCGAGGCGGAACCCGAGCGGCCCTATATCGACCCCGAAGGCTTCCACGACGCCAAGAGCGTTGCGCCTGGCTATGACGTTTACGCGCTCTATGACCAATGGGTGTCATGGTGGATCGACAGCGGGCGGCCGGAACTGAAAAGCCCCCGCGCCGCCTTCATCGGCTTCTGTCGCAACAAGCACAAGACTGCCCCCTTGCGCTAGTATAGGTGTATAGATGTATAGGTGTATAATTGTATACATCTATACTAGCCGGCGATGCGCCCCCTTCCCTTCTTCACAAACAGGTCGTCCAGCGCCTCGCCCAGCAGGCTTTGAACGGTCGTCCCTTCCTCGGCCGCGATAATGCGAAGCTGCGTGCTGACCTCGGGAGGGAAATGCCCGCCAATCAGCTTGGTCCCCTGTCGGCCGCTCGGCGGGGCCTTGCGGGTCACGTCTACCGGCTCGATCGCCGACGCTGGGGCCGGGGCCGCGTCTCCGTCCGCCTTGGCGCGGTTCAGCACCGCTTGCAGACTGTTTCCGCCCTTCGCCATCACGCCACCTCCGCCTGATTGTATAGGCGTATATTTGTATACTCGTATAGTCGGCGGATTTCGTCGGCCGCTGGCCCATGCGGCTCGAACTCCTGCACGGCCCGGCCTGCGGCTTGGGCGCGGAAAAAGGCTTTGCGGTTGCCGATCGTCACCGGGCAAACCGTCGCGCCTAGCTCCGCCACGGCCTGAATCGCATCGCCAGTTTCCTGACCTTGCGGGGGCACGAAGGTAAGGACCACGGCAAAGGCGCGGTCGAGCTGGCGCACCACGTCGAGGGTGTGCGTCATGCTCATCGTGTCGAACACGGCCGTCTTAGTCGGGATCAGGATGAAATCAGCGTGACGCGCTGCCTCATAGGCCACGTCGCGCGCGACCGCCGCCCCGTCGATCACGACAAGATCGGTGCCGGCGTCCTCGCAGGCTTTGAGCATAGCGGGCAGGCGCACCGGCTGAATCGACGCCACGGCGGGCGTGTCGAGCTGGCGCACGTCCTTCCAGAACGAGGCCGTCGCCTGCGGGTCCAGGTCGATGATCGCGGCGACCTTGCCCGCCTGCTCGGCCGCGACTGCCAGACAGGTCGCGAGCGTCGTTTTCCCAACGCCGCCTTTCTGTGAGAGAATGGCGAGAACCTTCATGCTACACTCCTACACGTATAATCCTATACTTGTATACACAATAGACCGGGAGGGGAAGCCCTGTCGTTCCCGAAATGACGATAGGGAGGCGCTGAATCTGAAATGACGAAAGCGCGCCGCATCATTCCTCCGGTTCGGCGTCGTCATCGTCCAGCGGCTCATGCTCCATCTGGCCGTGATCCTCGAT
>NZ_LDES01000083.1 GCF_001015195.1 Sphingomonas sp. Y57
CAGCTTGGGGCCGACTGGGCCAAACTGCGGTCGCGGATTTCACCCAGGCGGTTGAAAAACACTGCCCTGGCCAGCGCATTGCGCGCCTCGCCCTTGTTCAGGCCGGCATGCACGCGGCGGCGCAGTTCCACGCTTTGCAGCCAGTCCAGGATGAACAGCGTGCGCTCGATGCGGCCCAGCTCGCGGAGCGCCACGGCCAGGCCGTTCTGGCGTGGGTAGCTGCCGAGCTTTCGGAGCATCAGGGAGGCCGTCACCGTGCCCTGCTTGATCGAGGTGGCCAGCCGCAGGATTTCGTCCCAATGGGCGCGGACGTGCTTGATGTTGAGCGTGCCGCCGATCATGGGTTTCAGCGCGTCATAGGCGGCGTCGCCCTTCGGGATGTAGAGCTTGGTGTCGCCCAGGTCGCGGATGCGCGGCGCGAAGCGGAAGCCCAGGAGGTGCATCAGGGCGAAGACGTGATCGGTGAAGCCCGCCGTGTCGGTGTAATGCTCCTCGATCCGCAAGTCGGACTCGTGGTACAGCAGGCCGTCGAGCACGTAGGTCGAATCGCGCACGCCGACGTTCACGACCTTGGTGTGAAATGGCGCGTACTGGTCAGAAATGTGGGTGTAGAACGTCCGCCCTGGGCTGCTCCCGTATTTCGGGTTGATGTGGCCGGTGCTCTCGGCCTTGCTGCCGGTGCGGAAGTTCTGGCCGTCCGACGATGAGGTGGTGCCGTCGCCCCAGTGCTCGGCGAAGGGATGGCGGAACTGTGCGTTGACCAGATCGGCCAGCGCCGCCCCGTAGGTTTCGTCGCGGATGTGCCAGGCTTGCAGCCAAGCCAGCTTGGCGTAGGTCGTGCCGGGGCAAGACTCCGCCATCTTGGTCAGGCCCAGGTTGATCGCGTCGGCGAGGATCGTGGTCAGCAACAGGTTCTTGTCTTTGGCCGGGTCGCCCGATTTCAGATGCGCGAAATGCCGAGTGAAGCCCGTCCATTCGTCCACCTCCAGCAGCAGTTCGGTGATCTTGACGTGCGGCAGGATCATTGCCGTCTGGTCGATCAGCGCTTGGGCGGTGTCGGGTACCGCCGCGTCGAGCGGCGTGATCTTCAAGCCTGACTCGGTGATGATGNAGCCTGACTCGGTGATGATGGCGTCCGGCAGCTCGTTGGCCGTCGCCATACGGTTGACGGTGGCAAGCTGTGTTTCCAGCAGCGTCAGCCGGTCGTTCAGGTACCGGTTGCAGTCGGTGGCCACGGCCAGCGGCAATTCGCTGGCCTGCTTGAGGCTGGCGAATTTCGCGGGCGGCACCAGGTAGTCCTCGAAGTCCTTGAACTGGCGCGACCCCTGCACCCAGATGTCGCCGGAACGCAACGCGTTCTTCATCTCCGACAGCGCGCACAGTTCGTAGTAGCGCCGGTCGATGCCGGTGTCGGTCATGACCAGCTTCTGCCAGCGCGGCTTGATGAACTCGGTCGGCGCGTCGGCGGGCACCTTGCGGGCGTTGTCGCTGTTCATGCCGCGCAGCACCTCGATGGCGTCGAGCACGTCCTTCGCGGCGGGAGCGGCCCGCAGCTTGAGCACGGCAAGGAATTCCGGCGCGTAGCGGCGCAGCGTGGCGTAGCTTTCGCCGATGCGGTGCAGGAAATCGAAGTCCTCGGGCTGCGCAAGCTTCTGCGCTTCGGTGACGCTCTCGGCGAAGGCATCCCAGGACATGACGGCCTCGATGGCGGCGAACGGATCGCGGCCCGCCTGCTTGGCCTCGATCAGCGCCTGGCCGATGCGGCCGAACAGCCGCACCTTGGCGTTGATCGCCTTGCCGGACGCCTGGAATTGCTGCTGATGCTTGTTCTTGGCGGCGTTGAACAGCTTGCCCAGGATGCGGTCGTGCAGGTCGATGATTTCGTCGGTGACGGTGGCCATGCCCTCGATGGCAAGCGCCACCAGGGTGGCATAGCGTCGCTGCGCCTCGAACTTGGCCAGGTCGGCGGGCGTCATCTGGCCACCCTCACGGGCGATCTTGAGCAGGCGGTTCTGGTGCACCGACCGCTCGATGCCAGAAGGCAGGTCGAGCGCCTGCCACGCTTTGAGGCGTTCGATGTGTTCCAGCATGTGCCGCGAATTCGGTTTGACGGGCGATTGGCGCAGCCAGGCCAGCCAGGTCGTTTTGCCGTTGTCCCGACGCTTGAGCAGATCGTCGAGGCGGCGGCGATGCGCGTCCGACAGCGGTTCGGCCAAGGCATCGTAGATGCGCCGGTTGGCGCGGGTGATTGCTTCGGCGCTCGCCCGCTCGACGGCGTTGAGGGCAGGCAGAATGACCGACTGCTGTCGCAGGTGCTCGATCAAGGTGCTGGCCAGCACGATGCCCTTGTCGGTCTGCAAGGCCATCTCGGTCAGCAACTGGACGGCCTGCCGGTAGTGGCC
>NZ_LDES01000084.1:0-69094 GCF_001015195.1 Sphingomonas sp. Y57
TGGCGCTGACGGCGGACACCGATGCAAGTCCTGATGGCTCAGCAAACCAGTCAGCCCGCAGAGGGAAGTGGCGGCGAAGCCGAGATCATCGTGACGGCGCTCAAGCGCTCCGGTTCGGTTCAGAATACGCCGGCAACGGTGTCCGTCGTATCAGCAGACGCTCTCGCGTCGGCGAATATCGCCACGCTGGAGCAACTGGGAAGCGTCGCGCCCGGCGTCATTATCCAGCGTCCGCCGAACAACACCGCCAATGCCACCATCCGTGGCATCGGCACTTCTCCTGGGCCGGTTTCGTTCGATCAGGGCGCCGCCTTGTTTGTCGACGGCGTCTACGCGGCCCGCGGTGCCGATTTCCTGTCCTCGCTGTTCGATATCGAGCGTATCGAGGTCGTGAAGGGCACTCAGGCGGCGGTGCTGGGTAAGAATACCAGCCTGGGCGCGATTTCGCTCACGACCCGCAAGCCTGGAAAGGAATTCGCGGTCGATGCTTTGGCGAGCTATGAATTCTATAACAAGTCGACGATCCTTTCGGGGGGCGTGAACGTGCCGCTGGCGCCGAACCTGTCGGTTCGCTTCGCCGGCCAATATCAGGATCTCGCGGGCTTTTCGCGCAACCTTGACCGGCGGCCGCCTGCGGAGCGGTCGGCGCGACAGACTGACGAGTGGGCGGGTCGCGTTACGGCGGTTTGGAATGCAACCCCCGGGATCGACGTGACGCTGAGCTACGCACATGAAAATCTGAAGAACACGGGGATTCCTTATGAATTCGTGGTGAGCAGCCCGGCGGCGGTCGGCTTCTTCGCCGCTGCGGGAACACCGCAATTGCTGGAGACGCGGCTGAACCATCGCTACGCCGCGTGGAACTCGCGCGGGCCGACCAGGCTCCGCCAGGAAAGCGATCGCATCAACGCCACCATCAATGCCGATGTCGGTTTGGGGACGCTGACCTCGGTGACGGGATGGTCACGGTTCGATCAGACCCGCTACACCGATTATGATTATACGCCCGGTGACTTCTATGATGATGATGCGCGGATCATCGGCGAGCAGTTCAGCCAGGAACTGCGCCTGACCACCAGTCTCGAAGGCTCCTTCCAGTTTCTCGTCGGCGGCCTCTATGTCCATAACAGCCTGTCACAGGATCTGGCCCAGGACACCCATTATCCTGGGGGCATGAATGGCGCGTTCCAGGCGCGTTTCGACCAGAAGACCGATACTTGGTCGATATTCGGTCAACCCGAACTCGAGATCGTCGATGACTTGAAACTCGTCGGTGGCCTGCGCGTGACCGGTGAAAAGAAGCGGGTCGACATGCAGCGTCAGACGGTCCGCCCCGGGCCGTTTACCACACTTCTCTATCCTGCTTACGCACGGACGCAATTGAGCCGCAACGAGACGGTCGTCGATGGCTCGGTGACACTGCAGTACAAGCCGACCTCTGATCTCATGCTATATGCTTCATGGGGGCAGGGCACCAAGGGGGGCGGCTATTCCGACTTCGCTCTTCCGGCGCTGGCCGAATATGGGAAAGAGGTTGCGCGCAGCGTGGAAGCCGGCGCCAAATGGCGCGGCCCGAATGGCATGACGATCAATGGCGCCTTCTTCCGCACCGTCGTCGATAACTTCCAGAACAATCTGTTCAACGGCACGAATTTCGTCGTCCAGAATATCGACGTAAGCTCGACTGGTTTCGAGCTCAGTGCCGCGGTCCCGCTTGCCGACGGGCTCGATTTCAGCCTCGACGGTACCTACGCGAAGACGAAGAACAAGAACCAGATCGCTGGTCTCGATGACCGGCTTCCCCGTTCGCCGCGCCTGGCAGGCAAGGTCGCATTGGAATATAATGGCGAGATCGGAAATGGCATGGGGCTGCGGCTCGCGGGCGACCTCACCTATCGTTCGATGATCACGCACCAGAACGATCCTCGAGCGGTACCGCCGGGTAAAGCCTTCCCGACCATGAACGCAATCGTGGGCGTGAGGCGCGACGACCTCGGGATTGAGGTCTCGTTGATCGGGCGAAACCTTAACAACGCGCATTCCACGTCGTTCGGTTTCCCTACTCCGTTCATGCCCGGATCGGTTCTTGCCGCGCCTGAGGATGGACGATCGATCGCGCTGCAACTGCGGCTTAAGACCCGTTGACGCTTTTCGGAGACGACCATGAAGTTCCTAAGCTACAGGCTCAATTCACGACCCGCGATCGCGGTTGACGATGGCGACGGTTTTCGCGGGCTCGCCGAGGGTGACGATGGTTATCCTGGCAACCTCGCCAGCTTGGTGGAAGGAGGGGAGAAGGCGCTTCGCGATGCGGCCGACGTGCTGCGGAGTCGAGGAGCGCCGGTCGATCCGGAAGCGGTGGAGGTCCTGCCTCCGCTCATCCCAGGCAAGATATTATGCGTGGGATTGAACTATGCCGATCATGCCGCTGAATCGAATATGGCGATACCCGAATATCCCACCATATTCTCCCGCTTCGCCTCTTCCATCGTTGCGCCCGGCGCGCCCATCCGCCTGCCGCGCGTCTCGAAGGATCTGGATTATGAGACCGAGTTGGCGGTCATTATCGGCAAGCGTGGCCGCTATATCGACAAGGCAGACGCGCTCAGCCATGTAGCTGGTTATGCGGCATTCAACGATGTGAGCGTGCGTGATTATCAGCTGCGCACGCCGCAGTGGACGCTGGGCAAGACATTCGACGGATCGGGGCCTTTCGGCCCGGTGATGGTCACGGCCGATGCCTTGCCGCCCGGCGCATCGGGCCTGGCGATCGAGGGGCGTCTGAACGGCCAGACGGTGCAGAAATCGAACACGCGCCATCTGATCTTCGATGTTGCCACGCTGATCGCAACGCTGAGCGAGGCACTGACGCTCGAGCCCGGCGATGTGATCATCACCGGGACGCCGGCCGGCGTCGGCGGGGCGCGCAAGCCGCAGCTTTTCATGAAGGACGGCGACGTTTTCGAGATCGAGATCGAGGGGATCGGCCTGCTCAGAAACCCGGTCAAGGCCGATGACTGAAGCCGCGATCCATTCGCTGGATCACTTCACCCTCGAAGTGCCCGACCTCGCCGAGGGAGCCCGCTTCTTCGAGGCGTTCGGCCTTGATGTGCGTGAACAGCATGATCGGGTCGAGCTGCGCTCCGTGGGGAGTTCGCATCTGTGGGGCACTCTTCTGGGTGGTAGCCGCAAGCGGCTTCGGTCTATCCGCTTCGGCGCGTTCGAAAAGGATATGCCGGCGCTTGAACGCAAGTTGCGTGACTGCCAGATGGCTTCCCCCGAGCCGTCATCGAACGGCTTGTGGGCCTGCACTCCGGACGGGCTCGCGGTAGAGGTGGCCGTGGCGGACAAGAGTTCGCCCGCCAGCAAGTCGTCATTCGATCTCGCGCCGCGGTTCGATGCATCGCGCGGCACTGGCCCGCGTAGCCGCGTCGCTCAGGTAAGACCTCGGCGCTTGGCGCATCTCGCGATCCATACGGACGACGTCCAGGCAGCCATGGACTTTTATGCCAGGCTGGGAATACGTCTGTCGGATCGCTCAGGAAACGACGTCGCGTTCCTGCATGCGCCGCACGGCAGCGATCATCATCTGATCGCGCTGGGCCGTTCCGACGGACCGGGTTTGCATCATAGCAGTTGGGATGTGGCGACGATCGACGAGGTCGGCCAGGGTGCCGCGCAGATGGCCGACGCCGGCTATCCGCGCGGCTGGGGCGTCGGTCGCCATGTCCTGGGCTCCAACTATTTCTATTATGTGCGCGATCCATGGGGAAGCTGGGCCGAATATTCGGCCGATATGGACTTCGTTGCAGCAGGGGAAATCTGGCCGGCTGCGGACCATCCTGGCGAAGATTCCTTCTTTCAATGGGGGCCTCCGCCTCCTGAGGACTTCGTCACAAACCATGAAACGATGCCGGCCTGAAGCCGGCCAGGTCTCGAACGGAAACTCAGATGCCGGAAGCTGTATTGGAAGCCGACGTGCTTATCGTCGGGGCTGGCCCTGTGGGCATGGCTTCCGCGCTCGAATTGGGGCTGCGCGGCCATCGCGTTCTGCTTGCGGAGCGGGATGATACGCGGGGACCGCAGCCGCGCGCCAAGACGCTCAACATGCGTTCCCTCAGCCATTTGCGCCGCTGGGGGATAGCTGACGACGTCAGACGTCGGTCGCCGTTGCCGGAGGATTATCCGACCGACGTCATCTTCCAGACCCGCCTTTTCGGCCAGCACATAGCGACGCTTCCGAACATCTACTTTCGCGGCAATCAATGCGCGCATGATCCGCGCTTCAACGAGCCGAGTGAGTGGATACCGCAATATCTGGTCGAGCAGGCGATGAAGGCCAGGCTGGACGAGCTGGACGGCGTCACCCAATGTTTTTCGAGCGAACTCGTCGGCTTCAGCCAGGACGCATCGGGGGTCCGGGCGACGTTCCGGCGCGGAGCGGGCGAAATGAGCGTCAGCGCCAAATATATGATCGGCGCAGATGGCGCGCGGAGCGCGGTGCGCGACCTCCTCGGCATCAAGATGTCGGGCCGTTACGCATTTTCTGCGAATTTCAACATGATGCTCGATATTCCTGAGCTCAGGAATAATCCGCCCGAGCCGCGCGGAATTATGTATTGGATCGTCAACGAGGAATGCGCCGGCGTCATGGGCCCCATCGGGGATCTGTGGTATGCCGGCCTCAGGCTTCAGGAAGGCGTCGAGACGATGCCGAAGCAAGAGATCATTTCGTTCGTGACCGCCATGGTCGGGAGGCCGGTCGATTTCGAGGTGGTGACCGTTGACCCCTGGTATGCGCATGAGCTCATCGCCGACCGTTATAGGGACGGCCGGATCTTTCTTGCTGGCGATGCTTGCCATCTCCACCCGCCCTTCGGCGGCTATGGCATGAACATGGGCATTGCGGACGCCGTTGATATCGGCTGGAAGCTCGATGCCGTGCTCGAGGGTTGGGGCGGCCCGGCGTTGTTGGACAGCTATGAGTTTGAACGCCGCCGCGTTCATCAGTGGACAATCGACGAGTCGGTCGCGAACTATGCCACGTTGAGTGACGGCTATGTTCGGCAGGGCATTGAAGACGAGACGCCGGAAGGTGCCGCGATCCGCCGCGACGTCGCAAAGAATATCGTCAAGGAAAAGCGCCGGGAATTCCATACGATCGGCCTGGTTCTGGGTTACCACTATTGTGGATCGCCGGTGATCGCGCCCTGCGAGGAACTGCCGCCCCCCCACCCGGAAAGCTATGTCCCGCTGGCATCGCCCGGCGTCTTGGCGCCTCATGTGTGGCTCGAAGGCGGCGTGTCGCTGTACGACCGATTTGGCCGGGGGTTCACGCTGTTGGTGTCGCAGGAAGCCGCCGAAGCGGCAACGGTTTTCACGGCGGCCGCGGACAAGCTTGCGGTTCCTGTTACGGTCGTGCGCCTGCCCTCGGACACCGAAACACTCTATCCCTGCAGCTTCACGCTCGTCCGCTCAGATCAACATGTTGCTTGGACCGGAGGGGAGGTCAGCGTTGATGAGGCGGTCAAGATTATAGAGCGGGCGTCGGGAAGTAGTTCGCTTTAACCGGTTTCGGCCTAAGGGTCAGAGCAGCGCCCTGACGCGCCTGTCTGGCTTCAAATCTTCAGCGCAAGGATAGTTGATGCGGCCGCCAATACCTGATCCCTCGCTTCTCACGCTCGAGCAACGACGCATCCGCGATGAGATCGTCTCGGGCCCGCGCGGCCGCCTCGATCCGCCGCTCGCCACATGGTTAAACAGCCCCGGCTTTGCCGACAAGGCTCAGGCGCTTGGTAGCTTTTGCCGCTATGGCACCAGCCTTCCCCTGCGCCTTTCGGAACTGGCGATCCTCATCACCGGGGCTTGGTGGCAGGCGGGTTTCGAGTGGGCGGTCCATGCGCCCATCGCAATCGAAGCAGGGTTAGACGAGCGGGTCGTCCACGATCTGCGCACCGGAAAGCGACCCGATTTTCAGGCGCAGGACGAACTGTCCGTATACCGCTTCGCGAGCGAACTTCTGAACGATCGAGCGGTGCGTGACGATACCTACCGGGAAGCGGTGGCGATATTGGGAACGACCGGTGTCGTCGATCTGGTCGGGATACTCGGCTACTATGGATTGATTGCGATGACCATCAAGGCCTTCCATATACCCGCTCCCGGGGGCGCGGAGCCATTTGAAGGTGAGTAGTCGGCCGCCGATGGCCGCGACTTGCGTGCTGATTGTCCGTGCGAAACGTGTCGGCCGCACAGTATCTGAAGTACACCGCCGAGGCCTCTCAAAGACGACCTGCGGCTGGTCCACAGGCGGGTGACGCCGCATTGCGAGGGAGCATCGTCGATTGAAGATGCTCCCTCGCGATAGACGGTCGTCAGAAGCGATAGGTTACCGAACCGCCCCAACGCCGCGGCTCTGCGGGATAGACGTCATCCTGCGGAAAGCCGAATGCGTAGGCCGGATCGTGCGATGTCACATAGCTCACATTGAACAGATTCTCAGCGAACAGCTTGAACTCGAGCTGCTTCCACCCCAGCACCACGCGCGCGTTCACGAGGTTCAACGGCTTCTGCTTCTCCAGGTTTGTGAACCACCACCAGTTGTTCGCCTTGTGGGAATAGTCCACGCCGAAGCGGAGATCGGCTTCAGGGCCGACGGGGACTTCATACTGCGCGGAGACATTGATCGTGGTATGATAGACATAGGAGAAGTGATGCCCCTCCGCGGTGTGCGAAGGGTCCGGATCGATGTTGGTCTTGATCTGCCCCCACCGAGTGGACCGATTGGTTTGCTAGTGGATTAAGCCCATCGCCGCCATATCCGGGTGGAGGTGGAGCGAAGCGGAACCGGAGGCCGGATATGGCGGTGTCGCCGTTTCTGGTGCCGGTGGTCGGTAGCCCAGGCTGCTGTGCGGGCGAACGGTGTTGTAATGCCGCCGCCATGCCTCGATCAGCACCCTGGCCTCGGCGAGGCTGTAGAAGATCTCGCCGTTGAGCAGTTCGTCGCGAAGCGACCCGTTGAAGCTTTCGTTATAGCCATTCTCCCATGGTGATCCCGGCGTGATGTAGAGTGTCTTCACGCCGATCTGCCCCAGCCATTTCTGGACGGCGGTCGCGATAAATTCGCTGCCATTATCGGACCGTATATGTGCAGGCGGACCGCGCGAGATGAACAGGTCGGCCAGAGCCGCCAGAACATCCTCGTGCTTGAGTTGACGCGCAACGATGAGCGCCAGGCATTCCCTGCTGGCCTCGTCGATGATGGTCAGGATCCGGAACTTGCGACCGTCATGCGTACGCCCTTCGACGAAGTCATAGGCCCATACATGCCCCGGATATTGCGGCCGCAGCCGGATGCACGATCCGTCGTTAAGCCACAGGCGACCCCGCTTTGGCTGACGCTGGGGGACCTTGAGCCCCTCACGCCGCCAGATCCGCTCGACCCGTTTGTGGTTCACCGTCCAACCCGCATGACACAGCAACGCCGTCACCCGGCGGTAGCCATAGCGACCATATTGCTTCGCCAACGCGATGATGTCCTCGGTCAGCGCCTGTTCGCCGGGCGCAAGACCGGCGTGCGGGCGAGGCGCTTCGACGGAAGCCGGATCGGCCGCGGCGCCAGTATGGGGCGGCTGCTGTCGAGCCGCGATCGGCTGGCGGGATTTCGCGGGCGGCGCGCGGTGGTCAAGACCCGACTGGTGCGGCTGGGGGCCAAGGGCCTCGGCACGGCGAAGGCCCATCTGCGCTATATCCAGCGCGACGGCGTCACCCGCGCGGGCGCGCCGGGCGAGCTCTATGGCCGCGACGTCGATCGGGCCGACGGCGCCGCCTTCCTCGAAAGATCGGCGGGCGATCGCCACCAGTTCCGCCTGATCGTGTCGGCCGAGGACGGCGCCGAATATCCCGATCTCAAACCCTTCATCCGGCGGCTGATGGCCCAGGTCGAAGAGGATCTCGGCACCAGGCTCGAATGGGTCGCCGTCGATCATTTCAACACCGAGCGGCCGCACAGCCACATCATGCTGCGCGGGGTCGACGACAAGAGCGACAATCTCGTCATCGCGCGCGAATATATTTCCCATGGATTCCGCGAGCGCGCGGCCGAGATCGTGACCCTCGATCTCGGCTCCCGGACCAATCGCGAGATCGAGGCGCGGCTCCGCCACGATGTCGAGCAGGAGCGGCTGACCGCGATTGACCGGAGCCTCCTTCGCCGGATGGATGGCGAGCGGGTGGTGACCGCAGCCGACCGCGATCCCTTCCAGCAGTCGATAGTGGCGGGGCGGCTGCGGCTCGGCACCGCCGCGCCGGCGCCCGACGGGTGAACGTTGCAGGACGTCGGGCTTGTGCCCGGCATGCAGGACATCCATTATGATGCAGTCGACGGACTGGGCCGTCAGCATCTCAAGCGCTTCCTCCGCCGATCGCGCGAGGATGATATCGCATCCTTCGAGGCTCAGCCCATCGGTCAGCGAATGGAGATAGGTCTCGTTGTCCTCGACGATCAGGATCTTCTTGGGGCCGAGCAGGCTCGGGTTGGACGGAAGCGTATCCTCATGCTGACTATTGCGCAGGAGCGCCCCGAGCCGCGCCAGCAATACGTCGAGATCCTGGTCCTTGCGGAGAAAGGCATCGGCGCCGGCCCCGAGGGCAATCGACTCCGCATTGGCCTCCGATGCGGCGGTCAGCAGGATGCACGGGGTGTGGCGCAGGGCAGGATCCATTCGGAGCCGCCGAATGACGGTGGGACCATCAAGGTCCGGCATCATCCCGTCCACGACGACGGCGCGTGGCCGGACGCTCGCGGCGAGATGCAGCCCTTCGTTTCCTCCCTCCGCCGCCACGACATTGTAACCGGTATCTTCCAGGACCTGCTCGACCTGGTCACGGAAGGTGGGGCTGTCGTCGATGATGAGGATGGTTTGGCCGATCAGCGACGCGTCGGTTTGCACCCGGCGGAGAAGCTCGCGGCTTCGTGCGACAAGATAGGTGCAGTCATAGGGTTTGCCGACATATTCGTCGGCGCCGATCTTCACGCCGCGAACACGGTCCTGGACCTCCGCTTCGGAGGACAGGAGCATGATCGCCGGGTTGCCGTAGATTTTCGCCGAGCGCACTTCCCGAATGAAATCGATGCCGTCTCCGTCGGGCAGTTGCACGTCGAGGATCAATAATCCGAACTGTTCGCCGGCGAGTTCCCTCCGGGCGTCGGTCAGGTTGGCGGACGCGGTGACGCGCAGATTGGCCGCCTCGAGTTCTTCCTTGAGGCTCATGCGCACGGTGAAGCTGTCGTCGACGACGAGTATCCGCTTGCTCACGGCCGCTGTCGCCCCTTGGCGATCGGGGCCGGGGAAGTCGATCCGATGGACGCCGACGGCGAGGCGGCCTTACCCCAGCACCATGGCGGTGCGGACGCCGCCGACCAGGCGACTGAATATAATATGATGGCCGGCAAGGTATTCCCCCGATCCCCCGAACGACCTGCAATTATCATGCTTTTCCGACAAAAAGAACAAGTTCCCCACAGATATGGATATGCCCGCCGATGAGATTGAACCGGCCCGTCACAGATATATCGAATCACCGGCTCGCCTGGGCTGGTCACTTCCCTGACGTGACGGGTCGGAAATCGAGGTGCGTCCCTCGTTGGAACGGCGCATCGTCCCCGCCACGCGTTTCCCAGCAGCTTCCAGAATAAGCGCTAGGCGGCATTCACGCCCGGCGTGCCATGCTTGCCGACCGGAATATAAAGATAGCGAAGATGACCGCCGCCGCCAGCGAGTTTCGTATAGTCGTGCCAACGAAGGGCGTAACTATTTGCGATTATCAACGGGGCCTCGCGGCCCTTCATGGTTCCCGCTCCCGCACGATCGGTCCAGGCGAGCACACCGCTCAGCGTACGAAGATCCGATAGATCGAATGCGGCATCGCAGGCGTGAATGCGTCCGCGGCTCGACCAGTAGGCCGGATCGTTCGTGAGAACCAGCACGCCTCCAGCCGCACCAAACCTACGGGAGAATTCTTCTATACGAACGACATCCTTGCAGACATCGTACCGACGCAGATCGCGCGCGCTCTGGTTGCGCAACTGAAACCGCTCGCCCGCCACCGTCAAATCGGCCGAGCGGCAAAGATATTTTAGTTCGAGTCCAAATTGATCGGCGCCCTTGCGCAGCAGCACGTCAAGGCTCGCCCGCGAACCTTCGCCAAAAGGATATTCAAGCCGGATCTGGATGTCCGGATCCATCGTGCGAAGCTCGATCGCCAGCTCATGCTGAAAATCCGCCTCGGAATAGAAGATGGGGCGTCTTTCACTCAACCGCTGCATCAACGGTTCAATCGTGATCATGAGATTTCGCGCTCCCGCCCATTTCGGGTTCCGATCCTGACCAAATATTCTCTCTTATCTCTTAACCCAGCACCCCAGGGGCTCTCGACTGGCGGTCGTGGCCATGGCGGTTCTTTGCCAGCCGAGATGCGAAGCCCCAACATCGCCTTCTCGTTCCGAGAGCAGGCTTCCGGTCTTGCGCCCCGCGCCAAAAGCCGCAAATTGGGCGGGCCTCCGCGATCGGGGGCCGGGCGGGGGCCGCGAACCTATGACGAGCGAAAAGGCGGCGGATCGGCACGATGTCGCGCAATGTGCCGCCATGCTGATGATCGTCGCCGTCGCGCTGATCGACGCGGCCAGCCTGCGCGGCCTCTACGGGGACGGCTCGAACTTTCTCTATCATCTGCTCAGGACGAAGGACTTCGTCCACGCCAACCCATCGCGGCTGTGCACCGAATGGCTGACCCAATTTCCGGTAGTGCTCGCGCTGCGCGCCGGCGTCGTCGATCTGCCGGCGCTGGTCCTCCTGCATTCTGCGGCGCTGGTGCTGATACCGGTCGCCCTGTGGATGCTGGCGCTCGTGCGCCTCTATCGCGATCCGGCCTTCTGGCTGGTTTTCCTGCTGTTCTGCATCGTCTATTTCAACGTCGGCTTCTTCGCGATCGGCGAATATAATCTCGCTTATGCGCTGGTCGCGCTGGCGCTGGCGATCCTGACGGGCAGGGCGCGGATCGGCTCGAGCTGGGCGATCGTCGCGCTGCTCGCGGGCCTGGGCCTGCTCGCGGCCTATGAGGCGATGCTCTACCTCGGCCCTCTGCTCTGCCTCGCCGGCATCGTGCGCCTGTGGAAAGGAGGCGAGCCGCCCGCCACCCGCGCCGTCCTGCTGGTGGCGATCCTCATTTATGCCGCGGGGGCGGGCGTGGCGCTCCATTTCGTGCTCAACCCGGGCCATCCCGAACAGCTGGCCGCCGCAATGGCCTTCTTCGCCGCGATGCATAACCGGCTGCTCGCTTTATCGGTCGCCTTCGCGATCGGCTGGATCGCGCTGGCGGCGCCCGTCGATTGGGTGCGGCGCGGCGGATTCGTCGTCGCTATCGCCTGCCTTGTCGGGCTCGTGCTGCCCGGTTCCTGGCCCTGGCCGCACCAGCATTATGAGGCACGAACACTGGTCGGCCTGACCCTGTTCGGTTTTGGCGGCCTGCTCGCACTTCGGTTCGTGGGGACAGCGCGGTGGCCGTCGCTGGTCCGCCCCCATCGCCGGGCGCCCATCGCCGCCTTGCTGTTCTTTGCCGCGCTCGCGGTATCGAACCTCGTCTACACGCTCGACTACCGCGCGCATCTCGCGCTGTTCCGCGACGAGGTCCGCTCGCGCTCGGGGCTGGTGCCGGTCGAGGACACGCGTCTGCTCGAAGGCCGGCTTGCCCGCTATGGCTGGATCTGGACCTATCCGCTGATGAGCCTGCTGCTGCGCGAAAGCCCCGATCAGGCAATCATTCTCGACCCCAGGACCTATCATGGCTACCAGAGCTTCGACCCTGCGGCCGGCATACCCGATCTTCGGGCATATTACCCGCGGGGGCGTTGAGCGGCCGACGGGTTGACCCTTCGCCGCCTTGTTGCGTTAGAAGGCGGCATGATGGCGAAGTCCTTTCCTTCCCGCCTGTTGCGGGCCGTCGCGGTCATCGCGCTGGCGGGCGCCTCGCTTGCCCCGTCGCCGCTGCGCGCCGCCGATCCGGCGCCGTTCGACCTGCCGGGACCCGGCCTCCGCATCAGCGTGAGCCGCGGCGACGTCACGCTGCCGATCGGCCGGGTGCCGAGCCTCGCCGAGGGCGACCGGCTGACGATCCGCGCCGATTTCCCGGAGGACCAGCGCGCCCGCTTCCTGCTGGTGTCGACCTTTCTCCAGGGCGCGACCAATCCGCCGCCCAAGGACTGGATACAGATCGCCGAACCCTGGAAGAAGAAGGAGAAGGATCGGCAGCTCGACCTGGTCGTGCCCAAGGGCGCGCGTCAGCTCGTCCTGTTCCTCGTCCCCGCCACCGGTGGCGCGGCCGGGGCGATCTCCGATGCGGTGCGCGGCCGGCCGGGCGAGTTCGTCCGCGCCAGCCAGGACCTCAACCAGGCGTCGCTCGATCGCGCCCGTCTCGACGGCTTCCTCGCGGCGATCCGGGCGCAGGAGAACAGCCACCCCGAATATCTGCGCAGCGTCGCGCCCACGCTCGCGCGCAGCCTGTCGATGAAGCTCAACGAGGAATGCCTCGGCAAGGTGATCGAGCTTCAGGCGGCCTGCCTGCTCGAGCATCGCGACACCCTCGTCCTCGCCGACGTCCACACCTCGTCGCTGACCGAGACGCTGTCGGGCGCGCCGGTCGACCTGGCGATGCAGCTCAGCTCGACCCGCGAGGCCGGGATGGGCTATTACAGCCCCTATATCGGCGTGATCCGCGACATCGCCCGCGTGTTCGGAGCGTTCAGCAATCCGCAGCTCGATTATCTGCCGAGTCTCAGCCTGCGCCACGGCGAGGGCGTCTCGCTGCTGCTCAACGCCGCGCCCTCGTTCGACAAGCCGCGCTCGGTGCTGGTCACGGCCATGCCGGCGATCGAGGCGAACAGCCCGCCGCGCCTGCGGGCGGCGGTCGACGGGCCGTTGTGCGGCGCGCGGCCGGGCCTTGTCCTCCCGGTCGACGGCGCGCCGCTGATCTACGCCACTGACTATCTCCACGATGCGACGCTGCGGTTGACCGCCGGATCGCGGACCTTCGAGCTGCCACTGACGCCGCGTGCCGATCGCGGCGGCTATGTCGTCGCCGGTGCGATGCCGGCTGACCTGAAGGGCAAGGTCGACGCCCAGATCCTCGGGCGATGGGGTTTCGACCGCTTCGAGGGGCCGCGCTTCGCGCTGCAATTCCCGGCCGAGGGCGACTGGGCGGCGGCGGGCGGCGTGTCGAGCCTGGTGACGCGGCGCGACAATCCGATCGCGCTGACCGGACCGGCGCCGGCCTGCGTGACCAGCGTCGCGATGCGCACCGGATCGGGACAGCCGCAGCCGCTCGCGGCGAAGCTGAACGACGATGGCGATGTCGCCGTCACCGTTCCGCTCAAGGACAGCCGCCCCGGCGAGGTGGTGCTGGAGATACGCCAGCAGGGCGTCGCCGAACCCGCTACCGTGACGCTGCGCGCGCGCGCCCAGGCGAGCCGGCTCGACGGGCTGGCGATCCATGCCGGCGACCGCTCGGCGCTGCTCTCGGGCCAGCGGCTCGACCAGGTTGCCCGGGTCGAGCTGGCCGGCCTCGCGCTGCTGCCCGCCGGGCTGACGCGCGAGGTCGACGTCGATCGGCTCCAGCTCGACGCCGAAGGCACGGGCGACGGGATAGCACCCGGATCGCCGACCGCGCGCATCACGCTTCAGGACGGGCGGGTGCTCAGCCTGCCGGTGACGGTGGCGGCGCCCCGGCCGGGCGTCACCCTGATCGAGCGCAGCCTCGCCCCCAAGCAGGCGCGGCGCGGGCTGGCGCTCGAAACCAGGGGGCAGGCGCTGCTGCCCGACAGCGCGCGGCTGGTCTTCTCGCTGCGCGCCGCGCAGGGCACTCGCCTGTCGCCCGCCGACAGCATCGAGGTCGCGACCGCCGATGGCGAGGCGCATGCGACCCTGTCGAACGGGCCCGACCTGCGCTTCCAGGGGCGCGACGTCCTGGTGGCGACGCTCGACCCGGCGGCGCTCGGGCCCTCGGCCTTCGGCCCGCTTCGCTTCCGGCTCCACCATGGCGACGTCACCAGCGGCTGGCAGCCATTGGCCGTGCTCGCCCGGCTCCCCACCATCACCCGCGTCCAGTGCGACAAGGGCGCCGTCCGTTGCCGGATGGAGGGCGAGGGCCTGTTCCTGATCGACAGCATCGCGCCCGTCTCGGGCAGTGCCCAGCCGGTGCGCGTGCCCGAAGGCTTCACCGGCGCGTCGCTCAGGGTCCCCGTGCCGCAGGGCGGCCGCCTTCAGCTCCGCTTGCGCGACGCCCCCGACGAGCCGGTGATGCTGGTCACGGGGTAGACGCCTCCTACGCCATGCAAATTCCCGTCACCCCGGCGGAGGTCGGGGTCTCGGGAGAGTCGAGGCAAGGTTGTCGCAAGAGCCCGCTGAGATGCCGGCCTCCGCCGGCATGACGTGGAGGTGGAGGCCCGCGCTATCCGCTCGCCGGCGGCAGCATCGCGCTGGAGATGCCCTGGTCGGCGAGCACGAAGCTGCCGTGCAGCGCGCGGGCGGCGTCGGAAGCGAGGAACAGCGCCAGTTCGGCGATGTCGTCGGGCTCCATCATCGCATTGCCATAGGGGCTGATCGAGCGCGCCTCGCGGCGGACCATGCCGGCGCGCTGCTCCTCGGTCAGCTCGTCGCCGGTGAAGCCCAGCATCTGGGTGCGGACCGATCCGGGGCCGATCGCGTTGATCCGGATGTTGGTACGGCGCAGCTCGGGCGCCAGGGTGCGGGTGAAATGGGCAATGGCCGCCTTGCTGGCCGCATAGACCGCCATTTCGTTGACGCCGAGCACCGCCGCGCCTGACGAGATGTTGACGATCGCGCCGCCGCCCGCGCGTTTCATCGCCGGGAGCGCGGCCTGGATCATCGAGATCGCGCCGATCACGTTGACGCCGAAGGTCAGGTCGATCTTGCGCGGTTCCATCGTCTCGATCGGCCCGGCGAAGCACACCCCGGCGCTCTGGATCAATATGTCGATCCGGCCATGGTCGCGCTCGACGCCTTCGACCAGCGCGGCGATGGCGGCGCGATCCATGATGTCGCAGGTAACGGCGCTCGCCGATCCGCCGCCCGCGCGGATCGCCTCGACCACCGGCGCCATCGCCTCGGCCGCCAGTTCGGAGGTGATCACGACGTGTGCGCCCTTGCGCGCGAACAGCCCGGCGATCGCCGCGCCGATGCCGGTGCCGCCGCCGGTGATGATCGCCACCTTGCCGTCAAGCATCCGTCTTCTCCTCGATACGTCCCGCCATATGGCCCTCGCGGATCGCCATCAGCAGGTCCCTCGGCGCGTTGGCGTCGCCGATCAGGTGCAACTCATAGGGCTTTGGCGCCCGCGATCCGCCGCCCAGCGCGCGCCACAGGTCGGCCTGGGCCTGGTTGTAGCCGACGAACACGACGGTGTCGGCGGGCACCTCCCATTGCTCATCGCCGTCGAGATAGCCGATCGTGCAGCGGTCCTTGCCGATCTCCACGATCCGCCCCGACACGACCAGGTCGAACTTGCCCTGGCGCAGCCGGCGCAGCGCCGGCCCGGTGCGCAGGATGATGTCCATCGTCGGCGAGAAGCTCGAATGGCGTGCGACATAGGTGACGGCGACGCCCTGCGCGATCAGATGCTCGGCCGCAGCGATCCCTTCGTAATGGCCGATGTCGTCGAACACGACCGCGCTTTTGCCAAGGTCGCCGGCGGCGCCGAGCAGCAGGTCCCATGACGACAGCACGTGCGGCTGGTGGAAGCCGGGGATCGGTCGCTCTGGACGCTGCGCCTGCAGGCCGTCCATGCGCGGCAGCGATCCGGTGGCGATGATCACCACGTCGGGCCGCTCGGCCAGCACCTCCGCCTCCTCGGCATAGGTCGACAGGCGCACGTCGACGCCGAGGCGGAACACCTCCGCCTCCTGCCATAGGGTGATGTCGTGGATCGCCTGGAGCTTCGGCGCATGCCTGGCGATGTTGACCGCGCCGCCGAGGGTCGGCTGCGCTTCCATCAGTACCACCTCATGGCCATGCAGCCGGGCGATCCGCGCCGCCTCCATGCCGGCCGGGCCGCCGCCGACCACCACCACCTTGCGCGGGGTCGCGGCGGGCGCGATCAGGCTCTCGTCCATCGTCCGCTCGAAGCCGACCGCCGGATTGACCGTGCAGGTCATCCGCTGGACGGGGGTGCGGATGCCGCCGACGCAGCCCTGGTTGCAGCCGATGCAGGGGCGGACGCCGATCGCGTTGCCGGCGGCCGACTTGGCGACAAGGTCGGCATCGGCGATCAGGGCGCGGACATAGCTGACCATGTCGGCCAGGCCGGCGCGGATCACCTGTTCCCCCTCGTCGAGCGTGCCGAAGCGGCCGGCGATCATCGTCGGCACGGTCGCGCGCTGGACGATCGGCTCGGCCGATGGGAGCATATAGCCCGACGGCTGGTCCATGCAGCCCAGCATCGACGCGATGCTGTAGGGGCTGCCCATCGATCCGCTGACATAATCGACCAGCCGGTCGGCGCAGACGCGCGCGACGACCTCGCCGGCTTCCTCCGGGCTGAAACCGCCGGGGGCGTTGTAGTCGGAGATGCGGATGCCGAGCGGGAAGTCGTCGCCGACCCGCTTGCGGATCGCGCCGAGGATGCCGTGCATGAAGCGCATCCGGTTCTCCAGGCTGCCGCCATAATCGTCCTCGCGGCGATTGGTCAGCGGGCAGAGGAACTGGTGCATCAGATAGCCATGGCCGCAATGCAGCTCGATCCCATCGAGCCCGCTCTTGCGCACCCGCTCGGCGGCGTCGGCGAAGGCCTCGGTGATTTCCTCGATCTGGTCGAGCGTCATCGGCTGCGGGGTGTTGGTGACGCCGAGCGGGCAGGGCACGTCGGACGCCGAGAGCGGCGCCTGGCCGTTGGCGGGGGCCCAGCGATGGCCGCCGTGCCACAGCTGGACGAAGGTCCGCATCCCATGCCGCGAGCAGGCCTCGCCGAGCCGCGCGAAACCGGGGATGATCGAATCGTCCAGCGCATTGACGGTATGGTTGGAGGTCGAGGCATGGACCACCGTTGCCTCGAGGATGTTGAGCCCGACCCCGCCTTTCGCACGCGCCTCATGATAGGCGATCAGGTCGTCGCTGATCGCACCGCGGCCATAGCTGGTGCCATGCGCGGCGCGGGCGACGCGGTTCCTGATCTCGAGCCCGTTGATCAGGATCGGGCTCAGGATGCGGTCGAATGACACGAACCTATGATCCTCTCGTCGGCGCCGGCCGCTTGGCCTGACGCCAGGTTATAGCGACCAGACAGCCTTTTTCGCGGTCAATTCCTCGATCTCGTCGGCGGAGAAGCCGGCCTCGGCCAGGATCTCGCCCGCCGGGCGGCTACCCCGCGGATTAGGCGCGGTCACCAGCTCGGGATGCTGCGACAGACGCGGGGCAGGCGCGGCGGTGAGGATGCCCTCGCCGTCGGCGGTGACCGTACCGCGTGCGGCATTGTGCGGGTCGGCCGCCAGTTCGCCCGTGGCCAGCACCGGAGCACCGCAGGAATCGACCGCGCCGAATGCTTCGGTCCAATCGGCCTGCGGTTTCGTCAGGAATGCCGCCGCGATCCGCTCGCGCAGTGCAGGCCAGCTGTCCCGGTCCATCTGCGCCTCTGCCGATGAATCGACGTCATTGAGGCCCAGGATCGACAGCATCGCCGCATAGAATTTCTGCTCGATCGCTCCGACCGAGAACCATTTCCCGTCGCCGCAGCGATAGACACCGTAGAAGGGCGCCTTGCCGCCGAGCATCGCATGGTCGGGATC
Source organism: Sphingomonas sp. Y57 (assembly GCF_001015195.1). Taxonomy (GTDB): domain Bacteria; phylum Pseudomonadota; class Alphaproteobacteria; order Sphingomonadales; family Sphingomonadaceae; genus Rhizorhabdus. The sequence goes on from NZ_LDES01000084.1 coordinate 17,852, forward strand.
GCCGTCCCACAGCCCGAGCTCCAGCTCGCCGAACATCGGCCCGAGCATGTAGGAGGCGCCGTCCACGATCGCGGCATCGACCACCTGGCCCTTGCCCGTGCGCTGCCGCTCGACCAGTGCCAGCAGAACGCCGATCATCATCGTGTAGGAGCCGTTGGCGAGATCGCCGAGCAGCCCTGGCGGCGCGGTGGGCTTGTCTTCGCCGATCACCGCGAGCGCGCCGGAGATGGCGAGATAGTTGATGTCATGGCCGGCACGCTTCGCATAGGGCCCGGTCTGACCCCAGCCGGTCAGGCGGGCGTAGATCAGCCCCGGATTGTCGGCCATCAACACGTCGGGGCCCAGGCCCAGCCGCTCCATCACGCCGGGGCGGAAGCCCTCGACGAAGATGTCGGCGCCCCTGGCCAGCCGCCGCGCGACCGCCTGGCCGTCGGGTGAACGCAGATCGACGCCGATCGCGGTCTTGCCCCGCGCCATCGCTGCGGCCGGATCGAAGGGCAATGGATCGGGCCGGCGGACGCTCAGCACCTCGGCGCCGAAGTCGGCCAGCATCATCGTCGCGAAGGGTGCCGGGCCGAGGCCGCTCAGGTCGAGCACGCGAAGACCCGCAAGTGGCCCCCGGCGACCCTGTTCGTCGACCGCCATGCTTAGCCGTTCGCCGCGATCGCGGGCCGCGCCGCCGCCGCGTTCAGTTGGGGGACCACATCGCTGCCAAGCCGCTCGACCATTTCGCAATATTCTTCGCGCCCGACGCCGCCCATGTCCATCTTGATCAGATTGACGTCGGCACCGACGAGCCGGCTCAGTTCGATCAGGCGGTCGGCGAACTTGGCCGGTCCGCCTACGATCGCCGGTCCCTTGGTCGACAGCAGCTCATAGTCGAACGGTGCGCTGACATAGGGCGGCGGGTTGGAGTTGACGCTCTTGATCACGCCCAGGTTGAAGGCGTGATAGTCCCGGTAGCGCGGCTCGTAGCGTTCGCGCGCGATCGCGTCGGTCTTGTCGACCCAGCCGTGCCAGCAGGCGCCGACCTTCGGCTCGTGCGTGTGCCCGGCCTTGTCGAATGCCTCCCGGTAGATGTCGGCGATCGGGATGAACTTGTCGGGGCGGCCGAACGCGCTCGGCAGCATCAGGTTGAGGCCCAGCCGGCCCGCCAGCTTGGCGGTCTCGGGCGAACTGCCACCGCCGATCCAGAAGGGCGGGCGCTCGCGCTGGATCGGGGTCGGTTCGAGCCGCTGACCGGTGACCGGGGGACGGAAGCGCCCCTCCCAGTGGACGGGCTCGCCCGGCCACAACGTGCAGGCCAGTTCCATCGCCTCGGCGAAGCGTTCCGCCGATTCCGCGGACGACTGGCCGAACAGGTCGAAGGTCTTCTCGAAGAAATTGCCGCGCCCGGTCACCAGTTCCAGCCGACCACCCGAAATGACGTCGACCGTCGCATAATCCTCCGTCATCCGGAACGGATCGAGGTTCGCGGCGAGGGCAACCGCGGTGCCGAGGCGGAGTCGCTTGGTCCGCTGGGCGATGGCGGCGAGCACCACCGCGGGCGACGAGAAGGTGTAGCTGATGCCGTGATGTTCACCGATATAATAGCCCTGGATGCCGGAACGATCCGCGATCTCGGCAGCGTCCAGGGTCATGGCATAGCGCTCGGACGCGTCGAAGCGACGCCCCGTGATGGGATCGTCCATAATGTCGCCCAGCGACATAAGCGCGATTTGCATAACTCCCTCCCAATACGTGTTGTCCACTGTCTTACAGTGTATGGTACAAACCGCAATAGGTTTTCTTCCTCCGGTAAAATAGCCAGATTTTTAGCGGTTTCGGGATCGGGAATGAGTCGAGAATCACCGTTTTTGACAAAGCTGTTGCGGCATGTGTCTACCGATGTTAGATTATTTTCGTGAGGATGATCGCGAGGGCTTCCGCGATCGGACAGCGAGAGGAATATCGGGATGGGCGTTCATCATTTTGCGATTGCCACCAAGAATTTCGAGATGGCGCACCACTTCTATACCCAGGTGATGAAGTTCCCGCTCGTGGCCGGGGTGAAGCGCCAGGCGCCGGGCGGCGGCTGGACCAAGCATATGTTCTACGACATCGGCGACGGCGAGACGATGGCGCTGTGGGACCTGCGCGGCATCGAGGGCGTCCAGATCGACCCGGATTCGTGGCGCAGCGCGATTTCGACCGGGCTTGGCCTGCCGCGCTGGATCAATCACTTCGCCTTCAACTGCAAGGGCGGTGAGGAAGAGCTCCAGCAGCGCAAGCAGGACTGGCTCGACAACGGCTATCATGTGTCGATGACCGACCATGAGTTCATCCGGTCGATCTACACCTTCGATCCGGACGGCAACCTGGTCGAGTGGACCTACGATACCCGTCCGATCAACGAGGACGACACCAAATATGCCCATGAGATACTGGTCGACGACACCCCCGCGACCCAGGGCGACTATGAGGGGCCGTTCATCCGCTCGACCGTCGAGAAGTACAAACCTGCACCCAAGCCGCTGCCCGAACCGGTGAAGTGACCGCCGCGGGCGGTAGCGGAACAGACGGGTTAGGGAGGAATGACGGATGGGTGAGGCAAGGGGCGTGGCCGCGCGTAGCGTGCCGCATGGACGCAATGCGCACGCGCCGGAGCTGGTCGAGCTCTACCGGCGGATGGTGACGATCCGGGAAGCGGAGAAGAGCTGCGGCGCATTGTTCGCGGCCGGCGAGATTCCCGGCTTCATCCACCTGAGCGACGGGCAGGAAGGGGTCAGCGTCGGCGTGATGGCGTCGCTGCGCGCCGACGACACGATCGCCTCGACCCATCGCGGCCATGGCCATGCGCTCGCCAAGGGTCTCGGTCTCGACGGCTTCTTCCGCGAACTGATGGGCAAGGCGGACGGCGCCTGCAAAGGGCGCGGCGGCAGCATGCACGTTGCCGACCTGTCGGTGGGGATGCTTGGCGCCAACGGCATCGTCGGCGGTGGCGTCGCGATCGCGCTGGGCAGCGGCCTCGCCCAGAAACTGCGCGGCGGCGACGGCCTGGCCGTCTGCTTTTTCGGCGATGGCGCACTGGCGGAAGGCATCGTCCACGAAAGCTTCAACATCGCCCAGCTCAAGCGGATTCCGATCCTGTTCGTCTGTGAGAACAACGGCTGGTCGGAATTCAGCCCGACCTCGACCCAGGTGACCTTCACGCTGGAGAAGCTCGCCGCAGCCTATGGCATTCCCTATTTCGGCGCCGACGGGTCCGACGTAGAGGCGGTAGCCGAGCTGGCCGCCGACGTGGTCGACCGCGTCCGCCGCGATCGCGGGCCAGCGGTGCTGGAATTCGCGACCACCCGCATTCGCGGCCATTATGAGGGCGACTCGCAGCGCTATCGCAAGGACGCGGCGCCGCCGATCGATCCGCTGCTCGTGGCGCGCGCCCGGCTCGACGAGCGCGGCTTCCCTGCCGCTGAGGTCGAGGCGATCGAGGTGGCCATCCGCGCCGAGGTTCAGCGCGCGGTCGAGGCGGCGCGGCTCAGCCCCGATCCGACGCTCGCGTCCGCCGCCGAAGATGTTTACGCGCCCGAGGAGGCGAGGGCATGAGCGAGCTGCGCTTCGCCCATGCGATCAACCGCGCGCTCGACGATGCGCTCGCGAACGATCCCTCGGTGCTGCTGCTCGGCGAGGATATCGCCAACGCCGGCGGCACCTTCGCGGTGACGCGCGGCCTGCTCGACCGGCATGGGCCCGACCGGGTTATGGACATGCCGATCGCCGAGAATGCTATCGCCGGCATGGCGGTGGGCCTTGCCCTGGGGGGCTTCCGGCCGGTCGTCGAGATCATGTTCATGGACTTCATGACGCTGACCATGGACGCGCTGGTCAACCAGGCGGCCAAGCTCCACTTCATGTTCGGCGGGCAGAGCGCGGTGCCGTTGGTGGTGCGCACCCAGCATGGTGGCGGCCTCAACGCCGGGCCTCAGCATTCGCAATGCCTGGAGGCATGGTTCGCCCATATCCCGGGTCTCAAAGTCGTCGTGCCCGCGACGCTCGACGACGCTTATGCGCTGCTGCGGAGCGCAATCGACGATCCCAACCCCGTCCTGTTCATCGAGAACAAGGCGCTCTACCCCATGAAGGGCACGCTGTCCGAGGCGCCGCCCGCCGCTCCGATCGGCAAGGCGCGGACCGCGCGGGCGGGCGGCGACGTGACGATCGTCAGCTACGGAGCAATGGTCCATCAGGCGATGGCCGCCGCGGAGCAGCTGGCCGCGGAGGGAATCTCCGCCGAGGTGATCGACCTGCGCACCGTCCAGCCCTGGGACGAGGAAGCGGTGCTGGCGTCGCTGGCGAAGACCCACAAGCTGGTGATCGCGCATGAGGCGGTCGAGGCGTTCGGCGTCGGCGCGGAGATCGCCGCGCGGATGGCGCAGATCGGCTTCGACGAGCTTGACGGGCCGATCATGCGGGTCGGCGCGCCGTTCATGCCGGTCCCGTTCGGTCGCGGGCTGGAGGTCGATTACATGCCCTCGGCGGCGCAGATCGTCGAAGCGGTGCGGGCGACCGATGTCTGACCGGCCCAGCAGCAGTGGCGCGCCGATCGTCATGCCCAAGCTCGGCCTGACCATGGCCGAGGGGCTGATCGCCGAATGGAAGGTCGCGCCGGGAGAGGCGGTCAGCGCCGGCCAGGTCCTGTTCGTCGTAGAGACCGACAAGATCAGCAATGAGATCGAAGCCCCCGCCGATGGCACCATTCTCAGCCTGCTTGCCGAGGAGGGGGCGACGGTCGCGGTCGGTTCGGCGGTCGCGACCTGGACCGGACCGGGGCAGGGGATCGGCGGGGCTGCGGAGCCGCCCGCGCCCCTGACGCAATCCGAACCAGCGATCGAGGCTCCGGCCGGTACATCGGCGCGGGGCGAGCGCCGGCTCTCCACGCCCTTTGCGCGGCGGCTGGCGCGGCAGGCCGGCGTCGACCTCATCGCTGTCGAGGGAAGTGGGGCGCGCGGACGGATCAAGGCGCGGGACGTACTGGCGGCGATCGATCGGCGGGCGGCGGCGACTGCTTCGGCCCCTGCGGCGCGCGGGCGCGACCTGCGCGCGCTGATCGCTACGCGGGTGGCGCGCAGCATGGCGGAGATCCCGCATTTCTATCTGTCCGCCGATGCCCGGTTCGATGCGCTGGCCGTCCTGCGGCGCGAGGTGAATGCTGATCCGTCGGCGCCGCGCAAGCTCAGCATCACCGCCTTCCTCGGCGCGGCGGTCGGCCGCGCGCTGGTGCTCCATCCGGAGGCGAACGGCGTGTGGCGGGACGGGCGTGTCGAGCCGCTTGCCGGCATAGCGATCGGCATCGCGGTCGAGGCCCCGGGCGGGGTGATGGCGCCGGTGGTGCCCTTCGGCGGCGGAATCCACGATTTCGCGGCCGCGCTCGACGCGGCGATCGACCGTGCCCGGCAGGCCCGGCTCGGCTCGGCCGACGTCGGGGCGGCGGCGGTCGGCATCTCCAATGTCGGCATGTTCAATGTCCGCTCGCTTACCCCGATCATCGATCCGGACCAGAGCTTCATGCTTGGCGTAGGAGCGCCGCGCACCGTCTTCCGGGCCGGCGACAAGGGGGCGCCGGTCGCGGTGCAGAAGGTGACGCTCAACCTCGCCTGTGACCATCGCGTGATCGATGGCGCGGCGGCGGCGCGCTTCCTGTCGACGATTGTCGGGATGATCGAACAGCCGGTGCGGCTGCTTCTTCCTGTCGAACCCTGAGGAATAGCCATGCGGGATTGCGACGTTCTGGTCGTGGGCGGCGGCGGCGCGGGCATGGCGGCGGCGATCGAGGCGGCCGACGCCGGCGCGTCGGTGGTGGTACTCGAGGCGGGCTCGCGCCCCGGCGGGTCGACCGCGCTGTCGGGCGGTGTCTTCTACGCGGCGGGTACCAGCGTTCAGCGGGCCGCCGGCGTCGAGGATGATGCCGAGCGCATGTACCGCTATTATATGACGATCAACCGGTGGAACCTAGAGCCCTGGCTGATCCGCCGCTTCTGCGAGCGATCGGCGCCGACGCTCGAATGGCTGATCGGGCTGGGTGTCGATATTCCGGTCGAAGGGCTCTACATTTCGGGCGTCGACGATACCCCGCGCGGGCATCACAGCCATGGCTCGGGGATCGCACTGTTCGAGCGTCTGCTGAGTGCTGCCTCGGCGCGGGGCGTGGCGATCCATTCCAACGTCCGGGTCGAAGGCCTGCTGGTTGAGGATGGCGCGTCGCCGGCATTCGCGCGCAAGGAACGGAGATGCGCGCCGGGGCGGTGGTGCTCGCCACCGGCGGCTATGGCGCGAACCGCGCGATGCTGGCCGAATTCAATCCCGAGATCGCAGCGCAGGACGAGCGCTGGTCCTTCTATTTCGGTTCACAGACCAGCCGGGGTGACGGCATCGCCATGGCCCGCGGTGTCGGCGCGGCGGTGTTCGGCAAGGGTCGGCTGATGGTCAACGCATCGCCCGGCTTTTCGCGTGACGTTGCAGATTTTCATCCGCCCTGGCTCGTGTTCGTCAACCGGGATGGCCAGCGCTTCATGGATGAGACCTGGCCTTATTGCATCGCCGGCCATCGCATCGAGGAACAGCCCGGCCGGCTCTGCTTCGCAATCTTCGACGAACCGACCCGCGCCGGGTCGCCCTCGCGACATCCCTTCGCTGACAAGCTCGGCGTCGGCGACTTTGCCTATTCCGGCGACCGGCTGGCGGAGGAGGCGGCGAAGGGGCGGGTACTGACGGCCGACACGCTCGAGGAACTGGCGCTGAAGGCGGGAATTGACCCGGTCGGTCTCGTCGGATCGGTCGCGGCCTATAATGCGGATGTCCGCGAGGGCGGCGACCGGCAGTTCTTCAAGACGGGCGCGCTGACCACGATCCAAACCGCGCCATTCTACGCTGCAGAGGTTCATGCCGCGAGCTTCGGAGCGACGTCGGCCGGCCTGCGGATCGATCCCGATGCGCGGGTGCTGGGTCTCGATGCGCACCCCATCGACGGTCTCTACGCAGCGGGGGAGACAGCCGGAGGCGTGCTCGGCGAGCGCTATGTCGGCGGCGGCAACTATATCAGCAATGCACTGATCTTCGGCCGGATCGCGGGGCAGGGCGCCGCGGCCTTCGCGCGGGGCTGATCTCCCCGGCCCCGTCACCCCACATAGCGCACGACATTCTCCAGCTTCTCGCGCGTCGTTCGGAAGCTGTTGGCGGGGTGCTCGGGGTCGGCATAGCCGAACGAGATAGCGCAGACGATCTTCCGGTGCTTCGGGATGGCGAACCAGTCGCGGACGAAGTCCGCCACGCCGGCCAGTGCCGCCTGCGGGATGGTGGCGAGGCCGAGGCTCTGCGCGGCGAGCAGGACATGGGCGACATAGCCGCCGCAGTCGATCGCGCCATAGGTGCCGAGGTCCTCCTCGGTGGTGATGATCATGACGTGAGGAGCGCCGAACAGGCGGAAATTCTCCAGCATTTGCCGACCCGATCCCGCCCGGTCGCCATGGGCGACGCCGACCGCCTGGTAGAGCGCCCAGCCGGTTTTGCGCTGCCGGTCCTTGTAGATGCCGACATAGCGGGCCGGAAACGGGAAGTCGGGCCGTTCGGGGCGGTTGCCCTGATCGGCCCAGTTCTGGTTCGTGGCGAAGGCGTAGAGCTTGTCGCGGAAGCGGTTCGTCGCCTCGCCCTCGGTGACGATCACTTCCCAGGGTTGCGAATTGCACCAGGAGGCGGCCCCCTGGGCGATCGTCAGCATCGTGTCGATCGTCGCGCGCGGCACTGGCGTCGGGAGGAAGCCGCGACAGCTATGACGCGCCTCGACCAGCCGCACGAGCGCGTGGGCATCGTCGGAGAGATCGGTGGCTATCGCCAGTGCGGGCATCGGTATCTCACTCCTCATCGAACAGGATGATCGACTATATCTAACGATGGATGATTTTCAATTGCCGATGTGGCGGAGCAGGGTTCGGCGAAAATCTTGTGGGCAACGAGCCTGACGATGTGCGGCCGTGCTGAAATGTATAGACATTGAGGCGTGCGAGATCATGAGGATGGCGGTTTACATATCCAATCACCGAGTGATAATGTTGGGCATAGACAAGAGGATGAGGCTGCTTGAACACTGTCACCGACGAGCTCCACGAGCAGGCGCGGCAAGATAGGATCGCCATGCTGCGCCGGCTGATCGACCGCATGGGCCGGATTGCGCCCGCCGAGGGCGTTGAGGACCGCTTCCTGATCGAGCCCGCGATCGGTGCCTTCGACCGTGTCTATGGCGGCCAGAGCCTCGCCGAGGCGCTGATCGCGGCGGCACGCACGGTTGACGAGGGGCGACGGCTCAACTCCGCACATTGTTACTTCCTGCGGCTCGGCGACCCGCGCAAACCGGTCGCCTATGTCGTCGACAGGCTGCGCGACACGCGCTCCTTCTCGGTCCGGCAGGTCCGCGCCGAGCAGGAAGGGCAAACGATCATCACCGCGACCTTCTCCTTCGCCTCGCCATCGCAGGGGATAACCCATCAGGGGCCTGCGGCCGATGCGCCGCCACCCGAGAATGTGCTGCCGCGCGACGTGGCGCTGCTTGCGCTTACCGGTGGCGACTTGCCGAAGAACGCCGGGGTTCCCTGGCCCATTGACCTGCGTCACGTGGACCAGCCCCCGTGGGAACAGCGGATCGGCGACGGGCGCCACCGCGTGTGGATGCGTGCGGACGAGGAACTGCCCGACGATCCGCTGCTCCACGCCTGCCTACTGCTTTACGCCAGCGACCTGACGATGGCCGACGCGGTGACCAATCAGCATCCCATCGTCTGGGAAGATCTGATCGCCGCGCGGGGCCTGTTCGGCGCGTCGCTCGACCACGCCTTCTGGCTGCACGTTCCCGCCCGGATCGACCAGTGGCTGCTACACGTCCAGGAATCGACCCGCGCCGCGGACGGGCGGGGTTTCACCACCGGGCGCTTCTACGACCGCTCGGGCGTGCTGGTCGCGTCGGTGGCGCAGGAGATTTTCATCAAGAATATGAGCGGAGGAGCGGCATGAAGCCCTGGGTAAAGGATTGGGTTGCCTATCATGGCGCGCTTCGACCGGAGGCGCCCGCGGTCACCTGTATCGAGCAGGGCGTGACGCTGAACTGGGGCGAACTCGACGATCGGGTCGGACGGCTGGCCCATCAGCTCCGTCATCGCTACGGCCTGCAGCAGGGGGACCGCGTCGCGCTGATCGCCGAGAACGACACGCGCATCTTCGAGGTGCAGTTCGCCTGTATGCGGGCCGGGTTGATCTGGGTGCCGCTGAGCTGGCGTCTGGCGGTCGGCGAACTGGTGACGCTGGTGCGCGACGCCGATCCGGCGATGCTGATCCAGGACGAGAGCTGGCGGGACGTCGGTGACGCGGTCGCCGACGCGACCGGCATCGAGAGGCGGCTCCTCTGGTCCGACAACCTTTCCCGCAGCGACTACGACCGGGTGATCGCGGAGGCCCCCGCCGCGATGCCGGGCGGCGTCCATGAGGAGGATCGGCCCACCCACATCCTCTATACGTCGGGCACCACCGGCCTACCGAAAGGCGCGCTGTGCAGCTGGGGTACGCTCAAGCACCACGCGATCAATGCCGCCCAGACCTCGCGCGCGGCGGAGCGGGGCAACCATCATCTCAACATCGTGCCGCTGTTCCACGCGGGCGGGCTCAACACCTTCTCCAACCCGACTCTTTATTGGGGCGGACACGTCACGACGACGCGGCGCTTCGACCCCGCCGTCACGCTGCGGCTGTTGACCGATCCGGCGGTGGGGATCACCCATCTGTGCGGCGTGCTGCAGATGTATGAGTTGATCACAGCGCTTCCGGCCTTCGCGGAGGCGCGCTTCCCGACGCTGCGCAACGGCCTGTTCGGCGGCTGGGGGCCCAAGACGGTGTGGGTCCACCAGACCTGGCAGGATCGCGGCTTCTTCCTCCAGCTCTCCTACGGATCGACCGAGCAGGGGCCGCTGGTGACGGTGCTCGACGGCGGCCGCGACCTGGCGCTTGCCAATTGTTCGGGCTTCGTCGTGCCGGGGACCGAACTGCGCCTCGTCGACGGCGATGGCCGCGATGTCGCGCAGGGCGAGGTCGGCGAAATCTGGACGCGCGGCCCCGCGATTACGCCCGGCTACTGGAACCGTCCTCGCGACGACTATTTCGCCGGGGACTGGTTCCGCACCGGGGATTGCGGCCGCTTCGACGAGGCCGGCCGCCTCTATGTCGTCGACCGGCTGCGCGAGGTCTATCGCTCGGGCGGCGAGAATATCTATCCAGCCGAGGTCGAACTCGTGCTCGCCGACGCGCCGGGGGTTAGGGAGGTCGCGATCATCGCCGTGCCCGACGACCGCTGGGGCGAGGTCGGCCTGGCAATCGTCGAGCCGGTGCCGGGGGCCGAGGTGAGCCTCGACTTGCTGCTGGCCCATGCCGACGGCCGGCTGGCGCGGTTCAAGCTGCCTCGCCATTTCGCGACGATCGCCGAGATGCCACGCAGCGCGACGCTCAAGATCGACCGGGCGTTGCTCAAGAAGACCTACGGCGCGGTGCCGGCCGTCTGAGCCCCGTCAGGTAGGCGGTGTCAGCACAGGCGCCGCCTCAAAAATCCGGCGATCGCGTCGCTGAAGGCGTCATTGCGGTCGCCCGCGACCATATGGCCGGCGCGGTCGACGGCGACGATCTCGGCATGCGGGGCCTGGGCGCGGAAGCCGGCGACGGCCTGCGGATCGACCACGTCGCTCTGCGCGCCGGAGATCAGCATCAGCGGCAGGCTGGCGGGTAGCGCGGCGAGCCGCTCGCTCAGCATGTCTGCAAGCGCCTCGGTCGGCGCGTCGCCGACCACCGCCGGGTCCCAGTGCCATCGCAGCCGGCCATCGCTGCCCTCGCGCAGCGACCGCATCAGCCCCGACGGGTTCTTGGAGCGGGCACGGTTGGGATTATAGGCCTGCACCGCCGCCGCTGCCTCGTCGAGCGAGGCGAAGCCGTCGGGATGCGCTTGCATGAAGCTACGCACCCGCGCCACCCCCTCGGGAGCGAAGCGCGGGACGATGTCGACCAGCACCAGTGCGCGCACCAGCCCGGGCGCCTCCGCCGCGGCGAACAGCGCGCTGATTCCGCCCATCGACGCGCCGACCAGCGCCGCTGGCCGGCCGACCGCACGCAGCACGGAAACGAGATCCCGGCCGTGGGCGGGCAGCGAGTAGTCGCGGTCTGCCGCCCAGTCGCTGTCGCCATGGCCGCGCGCGTCATAGCTGCCGACGGCGAAACCGGCGCCGAGCAGATGGTCGGCGGTGCCTGTCCAGGCGTGACGGGTCTGGCCGCCCCCGTGCAGCAACAGGACGAGCGGGGCGTCGTCCGCGCCGCGCAGGTCGCCCACGATCTTCAAGCCCTCGATGGTGGTCGCACGGACCGGCCGGGCTGTCACGCCGGCGGGCCCTTGCGTGCCGCGAACGCGGCGAAGGCGGCGGCGGCCTCGGGAGTCTTGAGCTGCGCGACGAACGCCTTCTGATCGGCATCGAGTGCGGCGGCGATCGCCTCCGCGTTGCGCATCAGCGCCTTGGTCGCGACCAGCGCCGACAGCGGCTTGGCGGCCAGCGTGCGCGCCGCAAGCTCGGCCACCCGCTGGACCTCGTCGGCGGGGAGGGCGCGGTTGGCGATGCCGATCGCCGCGGCCTCCTTGCCGCCCAGCGCCTCGCCCAGCGCGAACAGCGCGAAGGATCGAACATGGCCGATCCGCTCGGGCAGGGTCAGCGCCGACGCCGCCTCGGGGACGAGGCCAAGGTCGATGAAGGGTGTCCGCAACTCGGCATCCTCGGCGACATAGACGAGGTCGCAATGCAGCAGCATCGTCACGCCGATGCCGATCGCCCGGCCGGTTACGGCGGCGACCAGCGGCTTGGGGAAGGTGCTGATCGCTTGCAGGAAGGGGCCGGTGTTCGAGGCCAGGATATCCTGCTCGCCAGCGGCGGCGGCGGCGAACATCGATATGTCGTTGCCCGCGCAGAAATCGGCGCCTTCGCCACGGATCAGGACGGCGCCGATCGCGGGATCATCGGCCGCGCCGCGCAGCGCGGCGGCGATGTGGCCGTACATGGCGTCGGTGATCGCGTTCTTCTTGGCCGGCCGATTCAATATGATCGTCAATACGCGGTCGGCGCTTTCGGTGCTGATGTCGCTCATTATCCTCATCCCTGTGCCGGCTGGAGGCCCCGGCCCAGCGACGAGCCTCCGTCGCAGTCCAGGATCGCTCCGGTGATATATTTGGCCGAATCGCTCGCCAGATAGATAGCGAGATCGGCGATGTCCTGCTTGGTGCCGTAATCGCGCAACGGGATGATCGCCTTCAATGCCGCTTCGGATTCGGGCGTCGGCGTCAGCCGCGCCATCCCCTCGGTATCGGCGATCGGCCCGGGCGCGATCGCGTTGACCCGGATTCCGTCGGGGCCCCATTCCATCGCGAGCACCCGGGTCAGCATGTTGATCCCCGCCTTGGCTGCGCAGGCATGGCTCTGGAACAGCGTGGCGTTGACCGCCTGGCCCGCGGTGATCGAGATCAGCGAGGCACCCGGCTTGCGCAGGAAGGCATGGCTGGCCCGCAGCACATGGAAGGTGCCGAGCAGGTCGATGTCGATCACCGTCTTGAAGGCATTGGCCGACATGCCGAGCACCGGCGCCAGGAAATTGCCCGCCGCACCTGAGACGACGATGTCGATCGGTCCCCAGGCCGCATGGGTGTCGGCGAGCGTCTGTTCGACCGCCGCATAGTCGCGCACGTCGGCGGCCCAGCCGATCGCCTCGGCACCGGCCGCCTTCAGCTCGGCGACCGCGGCCTCGACCTTCTCGATCTTGCGGCTGATGATCGCTATCCGTGCGCCGGCGGCCGCCAGCCCATGGGCGATACCCAGATTGATGCCGCTCGATCCGCCGGCGATGAACGCGGTCTTGCCGCTCAGCAGGCCGGACGTGAATGTTGCCATGATGCTTCCTTCTCCTCGATGGGGTCCTGTCCGCCAGCGCGGACGGCTTCGGCGCGGGTGATGATCGACTGGGCGTGGGCGGCCGAGCTGTCGGCGGCGCGGACAGGGCCGTCGGCAGGTAGCGCGGCCAGCCCGCGGGCCACAGACTCGATGCTGGGCGCGAAGTCCCAGAAGCCGTCGAGGTCGCCGATGACCGTGCGGCTGAACCAGCCCGCCATCGCCTGGATCAGCGCGCCATTCTCTCCGCAGGCGGGATGGCAGAGCCAGGCGATCGCGGGGGCTACGAGGTCGGCCGGCAGATTGCGTTTCAGCGCCTCGGTGAAGGCAGCGGGTCGCTCCCCGGCGTCGACCATGCGGGTGAAGGCGCCGGGGCTGATCGCGTTGATGCGGATATCGGTCCCACGATAATCGGCGGCGAGCGCGGCGGTCAGGCCCTGCACGGCCGCCTTGGCGCTTGCATAGGCGGCGGTGCCGGTTCCGCCGTAGAGGCCCTTGGTCGAGATGGTGTTGACGATCCGGCCGAAGCCCCGCGCCGCCATGTGCGGCAGTGCAGCGCGACAGAGATTGCAGGTGCCGCCCAGATGGATGCGCCAGGTCCGCTCGAAATCGGCGAAGGTGGTTTCGGGAAAGGGCGTGGGTGGCAGGAAGTTGCCGGCATTGTTGACCAATGCGTCGATCCGGCCATGCACCTCGACGATCCGCTCGACCAGAGCCGTCGCTTCGTGCGGGTCGGCGATGTCGGTCATATCGTCGCTTGCCCGGCCGCCCGCTGCACGGATCGCCTCGGCAACGGTCCTGGCGGGCAGGGGCGAGCCCCCGGCGTCGGCCATCCCCGCGCCGAGATCGTTGACGATCACATGAGCGCCGAGCCCGGCGAGGTGGCGCGCATAGCTTTCGCCGAGGCCCCGCCCGGCGCCGGTGACGAGGATCACCTGCCCGTCGAGCCGATATGCCTGCGCGACCATTCGCCTCTCCCGTTGACCATAAACAATATATTGTTAGGTTTTCATTGTTGCAGGAGAATCACGCCGATGACAACCACCCCCGTCACTTATGCCGATGTCCGTGCCATCATCGACCATCCCATCGGGCGGGTGTGGCCGCTGGTAGCCGATTTTGGCGGGCTTGCCGCCTGGGCGGCCGGGGTTACTGGTTGCGTGATGGATGGGGAGGGCCCCGGTGCGGTACGAACGGTTGCACTCGGCGATCGTGTCGCCCGCGAGCGGCTGGAGGCGATCGACCCAGTGCAGCACCGGCTCCGCTATCATATCCTCCCGCCTCACTCTATGCCGGCAGACGAGGTTTGCAGCGATATCAGCCTAACAATGATAGAAAATAATCGCACGGAGCTTCGCTGGTCATCCGAGGCGAGTGGCTTCTTCGTTCCGCCCGAACAGATCGGCGCGCGGATCGAGGGATTCTACAGCAAGTCGATCGAGGGGCTGCGGCGGTTGCTCGATCGAGGGTGAGTGGCCCGATCCCGCTCCAACCGTCATGCTGAACTTGTTTCAGCATCCATCGGGAGCCTTGGTCGTGGCTATGAGGCTCCTGTCGCAAACGCCCGTCCCAATTCCCGACCAGCCCGAGTGGCCTGGTGGATGCTGAAACAAGTTCAGCATGACGAACGGGCTATGGTCGTTCTTCGCTAGAAATCCCTGATCCGGAACCCCCCGTCGACGTTGAGCACCGCCCCGGTGACGAAGGCGGCTTCGGCGGAGGCCAGGAAGACGGCGGCGTCGCCGATTTCGTGCGGCGTGCCGAGCCGGCCGACAATCCCCATCGCGGTCATCGCCGCGATCGCCGCCGCCGGATCGCCGGGGGACTGCTTTGCCGCATGTCCGCGCATCAGCGGCGTGTCGATCACGCCGGGGCAGATCGCGTTGCAGCGGATCGGCAGGCCCAGTTCGCCGCAATGGAGAGCAACGCTTTCGGTCAGGCTCAGCACCGCCGCCTTGGACGCCGAATAGGCGCATTGCGCGGCGCCGGTGCGCTGGCCGCGCGCCGAGGCGATGTTGACGATCGCGCCGCCGGTCGCGCGCATCGCCTTCACCGCCGCCTGGCAGCCGAGGAAGACGCTGAGGGCGTTGGTGTCCATTACGAAGCGCCAGTCAGCCTCGCTCGCCGCCTCGATCGATCCGCCGTGGCTCGTCCCGGCATTGTTGACGAGGATGTCGATCCGCCCGCAGCGGTCGCTCAGGGCGTCGAAGGCGGCGGTCCAGTCGTCGGCGCGGGTGACGTCGAGGCGACGATAGAGCGCGTGCCGACCCAACGCGGCCTCGATCGGCGCGCCGTCCTCGTCGAGGTCGGCGATCATTACCGTCGCGCCTTCCGCCAGGAAGCGCTCGACGATGCCGCGCCCGATCCCGCGCGCGCCACCGGTGACGATCGCGACCTGTCCGGCGAGCCGGCTCATGCCTGGCGCGGCGTGAAGCGGACGCGCAACTCCTTGTAGCCGTAGAAGATGTAGCTCGGCACCATCTCGAAATCCTGCTGGAGGATCTCCACGTCGAAGCGGCGCAGCGCGCGGGTGAAGAACTCGGTCAGCTCCGTGCGGGCGAGCATGTGGCCGACACAGAAGTGCAAGCCCGGTCCGAAGGCCATGGAATCGCGCAGATTGTGCCGGTCGATGTCGGTACCGAACGGATCGTCCCAATGGCGGCTGTCGACATTCGCTCCCGCATGCATGATCCACAGCAGGTCGCCCTTGGCGATCTTCTGCCCGTGCAGCTCGATATCCTCGCCGGCGAAGCGGGTCATGCACTTCACCGTGCCCGGATAGCGCAGCAGTTCGGTCACCAGGTCGAAGGCACGCTCCGGCGTGTCGCGCAGCGTCTTGAGCAGCTTGTCCTGCCGGACGATCTGGACGAGCTGGGTGGCCAGGGTGTGGGCCGTCGTTTCCGCGCCGGCCACCACCATGCCGTGGAGCTGGGCCAGCATCTCGTCGTTGCTGAGCTTGTTGAGGCCGTCGCGGGCGTTGACCATCATCGAGATCAGGTCGTCGCCGGGGTTCTTCTCGCGCTCCGGGATGATGGCGTTGAACACGTCGTTCATCGTCCGGATGGTCGCGTCGAGCTTGAGCAGCAGCTCGGGCGTGACGTTGGCGGCTGAGCTGGCCGAGGTGAAGTCCGATGCCAGCTTGAACAGCAGCGGGCGGTATTCGTCGGGCAGGTCGAACAGCCTCTGCATCACCCGGGTCGGCAGGGTGGCGCTGACCGTCTGCATGAAGTCGAACTCGCCGAGCCGCTCGCAGTCGTCGAGGATCTCGTCGATCACCTCGCCGATGAAGCCCTGCACCGTGCGGACCACGGCGGCGTCGAAGGCCTTGAGCATCAGTACGCGGATGCGGGTATGGTCGCGGCCGTCGAGGCGGTTGACGATCAGGCCGGTGTAGAGGCGTACCGCCTCGAGTTGCTTCTGCAATTCCTCGGGCATGCCGCGGAAAAGCTGGTCGACGCGCGACGCGGAGAGCCGACGATCGGCGAAAGCGGCGCGGACGTCGTCGTAGCGCGAAATGATCCAGCCGCCCTGGTTGCGGCTGTAAAAGACTGGCGCCTCTTCCTGCAGGCGGATCAGCGGGGTCCACGGATCGGCCAGGAAGGCCGGATCGGCGAAGCGGACGTCCTCGATCCCGCCGGCCAGCTCGTCGATCGCTTCCTGTGCGCCCATATGCCTCTCCTGACGGCTTGAAGTCTTACAGCGATTGATAAAGCTTCGTCGCCGATGTTGGCAAGCTCTGATTTAAGGTGCAGCCGCCGCCCGTGATGACGGGAAGGATGTAATCTTACAGTGATTGATCGTTAGATCGGGCTGCGATAGGCTGGCCGCATAGCAGAGGAGAGCGCCATGCCTGAGACATTGCTGAGCCGCGTGCCCGTCGATCAATTGCCCGAGGATTTCCAGCGGCTGCGTCAGTCGAGCATCGCCGTCGCGGGGGATGGCGACCGGCTGGAGGTGTTCGGCCACCATCCGGCGCTGTACCGCTGGTATCAGTCGAATTTCTATGGGGCGATCTTCGAGAATGGTTCGCCTGACATGCGGGTCGACCGTCGGTGGAAGGAGTTGATCCGCCTCAAGCTTTCGCTGACCAACGGCTGCTTCGTGTGCAACGCGCACAATGTCCCGGCGGCCGTGGCGGCCGGCTATAGCCAGGCGCAGATCGACGCGATGGACGACGAGGACAGTCCGCTGTTCACGCCGCAGGAACAGGCGGTGCTCGCCCTCGGCAGGCTGTTCGCGATCGCCGATCCCGATCCTTCGCTGACGCCCGAACTCCATGCGCGGCTCTCGGCCCATTTCTCCGACGCGGAGATATTGGAGCTGGGCTTCGTCGCGACGATCATCAGCGGCTGGACCAGGCTGGTCTTCGCCTATGGCCTCATCACCCGCGAATGCCCGATCGGCAGTCCCGAGCGGGCAATGACGCCGAGCGAGACCCATTTGTCACGATCCTAAGCCCGGCAGGACGGGGGGCGAGCGAAAGGCTCAGAGCTGGGCACCCCGGGGGTGGAGCCGGTACAGCGGATCGTCGGGCTTCGCGCCGCCGCGGTTGGGGAGGTTGGCGTAGCGGCCGCTGTCCCACACCGAATTGCCGGGGCGTTCATGATACCAGTCGATTGCCAGCGTCCGCTCGATGATCCGCCATTCGTGGCCGCGTTTCTCGTGCCGATCGAGATACCGCCCGCCGACGATCCGCTCGAGCCGGCCCCCGCCTTCCGCGGGGAAGTCGTGAAAGCCCGAGAAATAGCATTCGGAAAAGGCCTCGGAAGGGCCGGTCAGGTCGATCCAGATGTTGGTTATGCGGTGCTGGCTGACCACGCCCTCCATGAATGGGAAGCTGTAGGCGATGAACTGCTCGACGTCGCCGCGGAACACCGCATGGTCGTCGATGGCTTCGGGCCAGTAGACCCGTCGCATCAGCTCCGCGTCGCGGCGGTCGATCGCGCGGCAATAGCCGAGCAGCACTTCGCTCACCGCCTGTTTGTCGAGGAGCGCCTGAAGGGCTTCGGCGGCGGGTTGGTCGGTCACACTCTGTCCCTTTCGACGTTTTGCGCTTGACCGCGCGAAGGTCTTCGTCGGATAGACAGTACCTATCACTGTTAGAAAAACAAGCGCGCCGCATCCGGCGCGGCCAGCGGGAGAGCAGCATGAGCCCCGAGGACACGGTGCTTGCCTTCATCGACGCGTGGAACGGGCTCGACGAAGATCGCATCTACGGCCTGATGGCCGACGACATCGTCTACCACAACATGCCGATGAAGCCGGTGACGGGGATCGCGGCGGTGCGGAAGGGCTTCGACGCCTGGCCGGTCGACACGTGCGAATGGATCGTTCTCAATATCGCGAGCCGGGGCGGCGTGGTGCTGACCGAGCGGATCGACCGCTTTACCCGCGGCGAGGATCGGATCACGATCCCCGTGATGGGGACGTTCGAGGTCGTCGACGGCCGGATAACCCATTGGCGTGACTATTTCGACATGGGCGCGATGAAGCCGGAGGCGCCCTAGATGGACATGTCGACCGGCCGGGCGCCGGGCACCGCCCATATTGGGCACGGGGAGGGCGGCTATAAATGGTACGTCGCGGCGGTGCTGGGCCTCGCCCATACCGTCGCGATCATCGACCGCTTCGTGATGGTGCTGGTGACCGAGCCGATCCGCGCGGCGATGCACCTGACGGATACCCAGCTCGGCATGCTCCAGGGCACCGGTTTCGCGCTGCTTTATTGCGGTTTCGCGATCCCGCTCGGCGCGATGGCCGACGCCACCAGCCGGCGTAACCTGATCGCGACCGGGCTGGTGTTGTGGAGCCTCGCGACGATGGCGGCGGCATTCACCACCACGTTCGGGACGCTATTCGCGACCCGCGTGCTGGTGGGCATGGGCGAGGCGTGCCTGATTCCGGCCGGCATGTCGTTGCTCACCGCCTATTTCGCGCCGTCGAACCTTGCGCGGGGCACCGCGATCTTCGGGCTGGGCGCCAATTTCGGCTACGGCCTCGCCTTCCTGGGCGGCGGGGCGCTGCTCGCGGCGCTGGTAGCGGCTGGTGGACTGGCCCTGCCCGGCGTCGTGCTGGAGCCCTGGCAGGCGATCTTCCTGCTTGCGGGCGGGCTGGCGCTGCCGGTCCTGCTCATGCTCGCCTTCGTGCGCGAGCCGCACCGGCCGGCGATCGCGGGGCGCGGCTTCGGCCCGCCGGTCGCGGCGATGCGCGAGGGGCTCGGCTATCTCTTCACCCATCTGCGCAGCTATGCGCCGTTCCTGCTGATCGGCGCGCTGACCGCCGTCACTGGCTATGCTGTGACCAGCTGGTCCTCGAGCCTGTTCGTGCGGATCCACGGCATGGAGCCGGCCGATGCGGGCAAGCTGATCGGGCTGATCGGTGTCATCACCGGCCCGCTTGGTACGATCGTCGGCGGCTGGCTGCTCGATCGGCTCCGTATGCGCGGCGTCGTCGGCGCGCCGATGGTGATCATGGGTGGCGGCTGCCTGATCGCGCTGACCACCTCGGCAGCGGTCGGCCATGCCCCCGGTCTGCCGCTCGCGACCCTGTTCTTTTGCGTCTTCATGTTCGGGTCGACCTTCACCCTGCCGGCGCTCTATGTCGGCATGCAGATGCTGACTCCGGATCGTTATCGCGGCATCGCGGCATCGTTCAACATGATGATCTATACGCTGGCCGGCCTTGGCCTTGGCCCAACAGCGGTGGGCGCGATCAGCGATGCACTGGGCGGCGAAGCCGGGCTGGCCCGTGCCGTGGTGATCGTCGAGACGGCGATGGCGCTGGTCATCATACCTACTGCCCTGCTGGCGCGCAGCGCCTACCACCTTCGCTCGCTCGCGGTTGCTGCCGATTAATCTGCCAGACAGTGATATTTCCTAAGTTTCAGGGAGTTCCAGGGAATTTATCTAATGCTGATTGACTTATAATAAATCATCGATAGGTTATTCCTCAAGGCGCTCATCTGAGGCGCCGGGAGAAGGCGGCCCCCGCGAAATCGGCCGCCGCTTTCGAGGGTAGGGGAGACCTGACAATGATCACCAAATCCATGCTTTCGCTGTCTGTCGCCGCGGGCGCGCTGTTCGCCGCTGCGCCGGCCTTCGCCCAGGCCGAAGCGCCGCAGGCCGCCGCCGAGGCGGCCGATCAGGGTGGTTTCGGCGACATCATCGTCACCGCCCAACGCCGCGAGCAGAAGCTGCAGGATGTGCCTGTTTCGGTCACGGCGCTGACCGGCGAGCAGCTCACCGGGCAGGGCGTCACCTCGACCCATGATATCGCGCAGTCGATCACCGGTATGACGATCACCGAGAGCGGCGGCTATGTGCAGCCCTTCATCCGCGGTGTCGGGTCGACGGTCACCAACCTCGGCGAGCCGGGCTCCGCCGCCTTCTACATCGATGGCGTCTACATGCCGACCGTCAACGGCCAGCTCTACCAGCTCGCTAACGTCGAATCGATCCAGGTGCTGAAGGGCCCGCAGGGCACGCTGTTCGGCCGTAACGCCAACACCGGCGCGATCATCATCACCACCAAGCAGCCGCAGTTCACGCCGGCGGGCTCGTTCAGCGCCAGCTACGGCAATTATAACTCGTTCATCGGCAGCGGTTTTGTGACCGGCCCGGTTTCCGACACGATCGCGGTGTCGCTGGCTGGCAATTACGACCGGCATGATGGCTGGTTCAAGAACCGGAACCCGGCCAATGGCCTCGGCAAGCGGGTGGGTGATTCCAAACGCTGGACGGTTCGAGGCAACGTCCTGATCAAGGCGAACGACAATCTCGACATCACCTTGTCGGCCGACGCGATGGATATCAACGACGCCAGCCCGATCATCATCCAGCCGATCGACCGCTATCAGGGCTATGTCCCCGGCGCGCTGCTGCCGACCGGTCCCTATGACTATATCGGCAACGAGAAGGTCGGCTACAAGGTCGAGCAGCAGGGTGTTTCGGGCAAGCTCGACTGGGATCTGGGCGGCGTGAAACTCGTCTCGACGACCGCGTGGCGCCATTATGAGAACCACTCGATCGACTATGACTCTGACACGACGCCGTTCCGCTACTCGCAGATCAACAACAACGACGTGGGCAACAACTTCACCCAGGAAATCCTGCTCAATTCCGACAATGACAGCGATTTCTCCTGGGTGCTCGGCGGTTTCTACCTGCGTCAGAACGGCAAGCTCGACCCGCTTTATGTGCTGTCGGGTACGACGCTGACGACGATCGCGGTCAAGCAGACCACCGACGCCTATGCGGGCTTCGCGGACGGCACGCTGAAGCTCGGCCAGTTCGAACTGACCGGCGGCATCCGCTACAGCTATGAGAAGAAGGTGATCACCGGGTCGCTCAACGGTGTGCAGCGGCTCGATCATGTCAAGGCGAGCTGGGACTCGTTCACGCCGCGCGCGGTGCTTGCCTATCATCCCAATGAAGACATGATGTTCTACGGGAGCTTCTCGAAGGGCTTCAAAAGCGGTGCGTTCAACGCCAACGCGCTGTCGCCGGTGCCGATCGATCCGGAAAAGGTCGATGCCTATGAGATTGGCGGCAAGCTGACCCTGGGTCGCGGCTTCACCGTCAACGTCGCGGGCTTCCACTACAAGACGAAAGACCTGCAGGTGCAGGCTCTCAACCAGGTCACCAACCTGATCGAATTGCGCAACGCGGCTTCGGTCAAGTCGGAAGGCGTCGATCTCGACGTGGTGTTCGCGCCGACCCGCAAATGGTCGATGAAGTTCGGCGCTTCCTATCTGAAGGCGAAATTCTCGAACTTCACCAATGCGCAGGTCTTCCTGCCCGTGCCTGGCGGCGACGGGCGCAACGCCTCCGCGATCGTCGACGTGACCGGCCGGCGCAACGTGCGGTCGCCCGACTGGACGCTCAACTGGGCGGTCGACTACACGATCGACCTGCCGGGCGGCGGCACGCTCGTCCCCTCGGGCAATGTCTATTACTCGTCCAAATTCTACTGGACGGTCGACAACCGCATCTCCGAGCCGCAGCATGTCGTGATCAACGCCAGCCTGACCTGGAACCTGCCGGGCGACCGGCTCTCGGTCTCCGCCTTCGGCCGGAATATCACCGACGAGCTGCGCTTCCGCAACGTCTCCGCCTCGGCCCAGGCCGATCGGCGCGCGGCGGACGAGCCGGCGCTCTACGGCGTCCGCGTCGCGTACAAGTTCTGACGGCCAACGGGGCGGGGATCGCGAGATCCCCGCCCATGTCTTCCAAGGAGACGGCGCGGTGAGCGGTGCGAGGGATATCGACCATCACGCGGCGGCCTTCGCACGCGACCATCTCGCCATTTATCGCGACGCACGGGCGCATTGCCCGCTGCTCCATTCCGATGCCCATGGCGGCTTCACGATCCTCACCCGCTATGCCGACACCCGAGCTGCGCTGCGCAACCACGAAGCGTTCGCCTCGGGTCGCACCCGCTCGGGCGAGCGGCTTGGCGGCGGCGTCGCCATCCCGCCCAACGGTATGCGGATCGGCATGATCGAGATGGATGGAGCCGAGGCGCGGGCGCTTCGCGCGCTGCTCCAGCCCTGGTTCACCATCGCGGCGGTCGAGGCGGCGGCGCCGCGTATGGCGGAGCTCTCCACCTGGGTGGTCGACCGGATCATCGCGCAGGGCGCGTGCGACGTGGTCCAGGACCTCGCCAGGCCTATGCCCTCGCTGCTGATCCTCGACATACTCGGCCTGCCGCTCGGCCGTTGGCGCGAATATGGCCGCGTGCTGCACGAGGCGGTCGCGAAGAGCAGCGGGTCGATCGACGGGCTACGCTGGCTGGCGAGCGACCTGCGCGCCGTCGTGGCGCAACGCGACGTTCACCCCGCGGGGCTGATCGCCGCCTTGATCGCGGCGGAGGTCGACGGCGCACCGCTCGGCGACCCGCTGGTCTGCGAGCTGGCGATGATGCTCCTGTTCGGCGGCACCGACACGACGATCGCCGCGATCGGCCATGCATTACGCCACCTGACAGAGCATCCGGCCGACCGGGCGGCCCTCGTCGCGCGCCCCGAGCTGATCCCGACGGCGGTCGAGGAGATATTGCGGCTCTATTCGCCGAGCACCGGCGTCGCCCGCACTGTAACCGCGCCGGTCGAGATCGGCGGCGAGCGCTTCGAACCGGGGCAGCGCGTGCTGTGCGCGATCAACTCCGCCAATCGCGATGATGCCGTCTTCGCCGATGGCGAGAGGTTCGACCTCGATCGTCCCAAGCGGCCGCACCTGGCTTTCGGCTGGGGCGTCCATGCCTGTCTCGGCCAGAATCTCGCGCGCGCCGACCTGCGTATCCTGCTTGGCGAATTGTTGCGCCGGATGCCGGACTTCGCCGTGGATGTAGCGGCGAGCGAGCGCTATGCCAGTATCCCGCTGGTCAACGGCCATGCCCGCATGCCGATGCGCTTCACGCCGGGGACGCCGGTGGGGGCAGGGGGCGGCGAATTGCCGATCCTGACCGGGCCGAGGCTGCGACCGCTACCCTGACTACCGTCCGTTCGTCCCGAGCGAAGTCGAGGGACGTTGGCTGGGCGAAGGAGAACGTGTCTCGACTTCGCTCGACACGAACGGATCGTTTTCCTGATCGAACCGGAACATCGCCAGCATCGATCGGCCATGATCGATGAACGCCATTTCGTCGCGGGTCGCGTCAAGGGCGATTTCCGGGGCGGCGCGGGCACTCGTCATATGAGCGAGGTCGCGGAAGAAGACGAGGCCGGCGCCGTCGAAGGCTTCCGGTCCCGGCGGATGCGCCGGATGGAGCTGGCGATAGCCGCTCGCCGAGGTCCTGAGCCCGAACGGCGCATGGCCGTGCAGCCAGCGCTCGCGGAACGCATCATGGGTCAGCTCCGCGCGGCGGCGGACCAGCATCAGCACGACCAGGTCGCCATCGCCCGGCTTCACGATGTGCTGCTCTCCGGTGAGGACGAGACCATCAACAGGGGGCGGGGCGGCGTTCGACTCGCCGAACAGCAGCGCCGCATAGGGACAGGCCAGCAACGGCAACGGCTTGCCCGTCGCCGGATCGGCCTTGGCGAGCGCGACGTCGAGCCGCCGGCCCGGCCGCAACCCCGGTGGCGCGACGGTCGGGTGCTCCTTCGTGAAGATCGCGGCGGCGGGCCGGGTGGGCCAGGCGGCCATGACCGTTTTCCTTCCTCATTCGTGATGGGACTTGAATAGCAAACGATGTTTGTTTTATTCAAGCGGCAACAGGAGAGGCCGTCAATGTATGAGCGCGCTCTGAGCCCGATCCGCATCGGCGGGCTCGAGATCAGGAATCGGATTGCCCGCACCGCCCACGCGACGATGATGGCGCGCGACGGAAAGATCACCGACGAGCTGATCGCCTATCATCTGGCGCGTGCGCAGGGCGGGGTGGGGCTGACGATCCTAGAGGCGGCCGGCGTCCACCCATCGGCCGTGCTGTCGCTCGCCAATCTCGATGACTCGGTCATCGACGGCTATCGGCGACTGGCGAGCGCGATAGCGCCCACCGGCATGCGACTGTTCCAACAGCTCTGGCATGGCGGCCATATCTACATGCAGCCCGACGGGTCACCGCCGCTGGCGCCCTCGACCGTGCCGAGCCCGATCGCCGGCGTCGCGCCGCGCCCCTTCACCCGACGGCAGATCGACGAGCTGGTCGAGGCCTATGCCGCCGCCGCACGACGGGTGGAGAAGGGCGGGCTCGACGGTGTCGAGATCCATGCGGGCCATGGTTATCTGCTCGCCCAGTTCCTCTCGCCCGTGCTCAACCGGCGCGAGGACGATTATGGCGGCAGCTTCGACAACCGGCTGCGGCTGCTGCGCCGGGTGCTGGTGGCGGTCCGCGACGCGGTGTCGCCGGGGTTCGCCGTCGGCGTGCGGCTCAGCGACAGCGCTGATCCGCGTATCCTCGCCATGGACGACGTCGGGGAGGTCGCGCGCCGGCTGCGCGACGAAGGGCTGATCGATTATGTGAACATGTCCTATGGCGACTATTATGCGCTCCACCGGCAGGTGGGCGGCATGGATGCGCCGACTGGGTTCCAGATCCCCCACACCGCACCACCCGTCGCCGATTTCGGCCTGCCCCGCCTGCTGAACGGCCGGTTCCGCACGCTGGAGGAGGTCGAGCAGGTGTTGCGTGCGGGCGAAGCCGACCTGATATCGATGGTGCGCGCACATATCGCCGATCCCGACATCGTCGCCAAGTCGGCCGCCGGCCATCCCGATCGGGTGCGGCCGTGCATCGCCTGCAATCAGGGCTGCATCGGCCGGGTCGCCACCTTCGGCCGACTCGGATGCGTGGTGAACACGGCGGCGGGTGACGAGACGACGCTGGCCGAGCGGCTGATCCGCGTGGCGGCGAGCCCGTTGCGCGTGCTGATCGTCGGCGGCGGGCCGGGGGGGATGGAGGCAGCGCGCATCGCCGCGCTCGCCGGACATCGGGTTACGCTGGCTGAAGCGATGCCGTCGCTCGGCGGGCTGACCAACCTCTACCGCACCGCGCCGCGCATGGGCACGATCGCCGACATCGCCGGCTGGCTGGAGGAGGAGGTCTATCGTCTCGGCGTCGAGGTGCGGCTGTCCACCTATATGAGCGTCGATGACATCGCGGCGGAAGGCGCGGACATCGTCATCCTCGCGGTCGGCGCCGCGTTCGAGGCGCCGTTCCGCCAGATACAGTTCCCGGCCGAGGAGATCGCGGTCGCGCCCGGCGCCCGTGTGATCGGATCGATCGAGTTGTTCGAGGACCGCCGCGCCGATCGCGGGTGCAGCGCTCTGGTCCTGGACGATGTCGGCCATTATGAGGCGATCGCCTGTGCCGAGGAACTGCTGGAGCGTGGTCTCGCCGTCACCTTCGTCACCCGCCACAGGATGTTCGCGCCGCAGATCGACGTCACGCTGCGCACCCAATCGGCGCTCGAGCGGCTCCATGCCAAGGGCGATTTCACCCTGCGGGTCGGTAGCCGGCTGGTCGCCGCACGGCCGGGCGAGGCGGACATAGCGCCCAATTTCGGGACGAAGGTTGAAACGGTCGCTGCCGATACCATCGTCTGGGTCGGAATCCGCGCCGGCCAGATGGAGATGGCCGGGGAACTGGAAGCGCGGGGTATCGAGCCGGTCTGCATCGGGGACATGCTCGCCGCGCGGAATTTGCAATGCGCCATCCGCGAGGGGCATCTTGCCGCACGGTCGCTGCCGAGCGGAGCGGTCGAGGTCGGGCCGGTCCGGGCGATAGCCTGATTCTAAACGGAACAATGTTAGATACTATCTGGTCAAAGCCGAGGGGAAGACGGTGTTCAACGAGAATTTCCACGATGACGGCGTTCTCGAGCTGGTGGTCGATAGGCCGCCGGTCAACGCCTTCAGCATTGGCCTGCTGCACGACCTCGCGGCGCGAATTGAGGCGGTGAAGGGCCGTCCCGAGGTGCGGGCCGTGGTGCTGCGCGCCGACGGTCGCGGCTTCTGCGGCGGCGGCGACGTCAAGGAGGTCGAGGCGCTGCCGGGGTTCGAGGGAATCCTCGGCCAGTCGTCGGGATCGATGCGGCTGAGCCTTGCGGTTCTGCAGTGCGCCGTGCCGGTCGTGTGCGGCATCCATGCCTATTGCGTCGGCGCGGGAGTGCTGATCGTGGGGTCGGCGGATATACTGGTGGCGTCGCGGGACACTCGCTTCGTGCTGGCCGAGATCGACAATGGGGCAACGGCTGGCGCGGTGCAGGCGCTGCGGCTGATGCCGGAAAAACGGGTGCGCGCGGCGATGATGACCGCCGATCCGATACTGGCGCAGGAGCTGCACGAACTGGGCTCGATCTACCGCCTCGTCGACGGCCATGACGAAGTCGCCGCCGCCGCGCGCGCCGTCGCCGCGAAGATCGCCGCCAAGAGCCCGGAGGCGATGCGCCGGCTGAAGCTGTCGCTCAACAACAGCACCAAGGCGCACGAGCTGATGGCCGCCTATCGCGCGGAGATGAGCTACACCTATGAGCTCAACATCATGGGCGAGGCGAGCGCGGGCCGCACCGCCTTCATCGAGGGGCGGCGGGAGAGCTACAACCGATAGGGGATCCCCGTAGCCCGTCATTCCAGCGAAAGCTGGAATCTCCCTGCTTTGCCGGGAACAAGCGCTGCAAGAAGAAGGGAGATTCCAGCTTTCGCTGGAATGACGGCCTCTGTCATCATGCCGGCGGAGGCCGGCATCTCAGGCGGCTCCTGCTTCACCCTCTTCTCCTCTCCCGAGATGTCGGCCTCCGCCGGCATGACGTAGGGAGAGGACTCAGGCCGAACCGGCCTCCTTGCGATCGTCGGCCTTGCCGTTCTCCGCCTTGTAGGTCTCCAGGATCGCGTCGACCGCGGCTTTGGCGATCGCTTCGAAGGCGCCGAGTTTCGACACCTCTGCGCTGCGGCTCACGTGAAACAGGAAGGGGTTGGCTTCCTGCCAGTTATCGGTGCCGGTGTCGGCCTCGACGGCAGACTGGTAGGCGGCGCAGCCGAGCGCGATCGATTCCAGGCCGTCCATCAGCGGCATGATCGCTCCGATCGGCACATTCTGCACCGCGAGCAGCCCCGCCGTCGCATTATGCTCGGCCAGGCCGATGCGCAGCGGATGGCGGCGCATCAGGATCGGGATCAGGTTCGGATGAGCGCGCAACGCGAGATAATATTTGCGGGCATTGTCGACCAGCCATTCGCGCCAATCACTGTTCGACATATGCGGCGTCCGGACATCGGCCAGCGCCAGCTCGCACGCGCCGGCCAGGATGTGCTCCTTGCTCCGGAAATGATGATAGAGCGAGATTCCGCGCACGTTCAGCTCGTCGC
Source organism: Sphingomonas sp. Y57 (assembly GCF_001015195.1). GTDB lineage: Bacteria > Pseudomonadota > Alphaproteobacteria > Sphingomonadales > Sphingomonadaceae > Rhizorhabdus. The sequence goes on from NZ_LDES01000084.1 coordinate 45,645, forward strand.
CCAGGCGGCGGATGCTGAGCGCGTCCAATCCTTCCTCGTCGATGATCCGGAGGGCGACTTCGAGCGTCCTGCGACGCGAAATAAGAGCCTGTTTGGGTCGACCCATCGGCTATTCTTCCCCAATGACTATACCGTTCTTAAAGCCTCTGTAGCGATCCTGTCGGCCTCTATCGATCATTTTCTGCACCCGCACGGGATGAGCGATTGCGTTCATAATCTACCAGTGTTAGGCAAATTTGAAAATAGGATCGAAGCGGATCCGCCAATCGAGCCTGGAGGGGTATGGAATGAGATATGCTGCTGCGGATTGGGTGGCAAACTACGCCCGCACGCAGCCCGATGCGGTTGCCCTGCATAATTTCGACACCGGCGAGACGCGGAGCTGGGCTGATCTCGAACAACGGGTCGGCCAGATCGCCCATGCGCTGCGCGAGCGGCTGGGCCTCGCTCCGGGAGATCGGATCGTCAACATCTCCGATGGCGACCTGCGCCATTTCGAGCTGCAATTCGCCTGCGCCCGCGCCGGCCTGATCTGGGTACCCCTCAATTTCCGCCACACCGCCGTCGAACTCGCCCGCGCCTGCCGTGAGATGGCGCCGAAGCTGATGCTGACTGACGCGACCTGGGCCGAGACCGCCCGGCAGGTCGCGCATGAGACAGCCATCCCCCATGTTCATGCCTGGGATGCCGACGGCGACTTCGACGCCTTGCTGGATCCCTGCCGCGTGATGGGGGAGGGCGAGATCGATCCCGACGCGCCCCTCCAGATTCTCTACACATCCGGCACCACCGGTACGCCCAAGGCGGCGATCGTCACGCTGGGCGGGATGATGACCCATGCGCTCCAGCAGGTCGAGTTCTGCGCGACGGCCGCGCCGGGCGGGCATCTGTTCCAGCCGATGCCGCTGTTCCACTTCGGCGGGCTCAACACCGCCAGCAACCCGATCCTGTTCTTTGGCGGCCGGGTGACGATCACCCGCCGCTTCGACGCCGCCGCGACCACTGCCTTCTGTGGCGATCCCGCCAATGCGGTGACGCATCTCTGCCTGCCGCCCGTGATGTATCAGATGATGGCCGACAGCGAACCCTTCGCGAAGGCCGATTTCTCGACGCTGCGCCGCTTCATTTGCGGCGGGGGGCGCGTGTCGGAACGGCTGCGCGCCGCCTATGAACCGAAGGGCGCGCGCTTCGTGCCGCAATATGGCGGCACCGAGATGGGCCCCGTCACCTCGATGAATCCGGACCGGATCGATAAGATCATGGCCGGATCCTGCGGCCAGAAGGCGCAGCACATCGACATGCGCATCGTCGACGATCAGGGGCGCGACGTGCCGCGCGGCGAACCCGGTGAAGTCTGGGTTCGCGGTCCCGGAGTCACCATCGGCTATCTCGACGCCCGCGCCACGATCGTCCGCAACGATGGCTGGCACCGTACCGGCGATGTGCTGTGGCAGGACGAGGAGGGCTTCTGCTTCGTCGTCGACCGGGTGAAGGACATGTACAAGTCAGGGGGTGAGAACGTCTTCTCGGCCGAGGTCGAAGGCGTGCTGATGACCAACCCTGCCGTCGCCGAATGCGCGGTGATCGGCGTGCCCGACGATCGCTGGGGCGAGGTCGGCCTCGCCATCGTCGTCGCCAGCGACGGACATCAGGTCACCCTCGAATCGCTCCAGGCGACCTGCGAGGGCAAGCTCGCCCGCTACAAGCACCCCAAGCACCTCCGGATCGTCGACTCCTTCCCCCGCAACGTCACCGGCAAGATCGCCAAGCCGGCGCTCCGCGCCGAATTCGGCGGCAGCCGCAGCGTCTGACGCCAGCACGAGGACCCATCATGGCAGAATCCGTTCGTTACAGCCGCACCCCGTTCCTGATCGTCCACCGTGAGAAGCGGGTCCGCAAGGACATCTATGGTGCCATCGACGATGCGATCGTGCTGCAGGGACAGCATATCCGTGGTGAGCAGCCGAGCGACACCGTGCTGATCGTGATGCACCCGGTCGGCGCCCCGGCCTGGTTGCCGGTGTTCGCCCAGCTCGCCCGCGCCGGCCACCACATCGTCGCCTGCGGAACCCGCTACTCGTCGGGCGACGCACCGCTTGAGATGGAGAATGCGGTGCTCGATCTCGGCGCCTGCGTGCGCGATGCAAAGGAACGGCTGGGCTACAAGAATGTCGTGCTTCTCGGCTGGAGCGGCGGCGGATCTCTGATGGCCGGCTATCAGGCCGAGGCCGAGAAGCCGGTGATCCAGCTCAGCGCCTCGGGCGAGGAGACGCCGCTGGCGGGCGCGACGCTGATCCCCGGCGACGCGATCATGCTGGTCGCCTCGCACCGCAGCCGCCATCAGTTGCTGACCGGACAGCTCGACCCATCGGTGCTCGACGAGATCGACCCCGAGAAGCGCGATCCCGCGCTCGACATCTATGATCCGGCCAACCCGGCGCAGCCGCCGTTCACGGCCGATTATCTGGCCCGCTACCGCGCCGCGCAGATTGCCCGCAACCGCAAGATCAGCGAATGGGCGCGCGAGAAGCTGGCCGGCCTCAAGGCGAAGGGCCGCGAGCATGACGAGTTCTGCTTCGTCGTCCATCGCACCATGGCCGATCCGCGCTGGATCGACCCGACCGTAGACCCCAATCAGCGCAAGCCCAACTGGACCTATCTGGGCGATCCGCGCGTGGTGAACGACAGCGCCTCCGCGCTCGGCCGCTTCAACTCGCTGCGTGGCTGGCTGTCGCAGTGGAGCTACGATTATGCCCAGTTCGATTCGGTTGATTCCGGCCCGCGCATCAGCGTTCCCGGCATGGTCATGACGGCGGGCGCCGACGATGCCTGTCCGCCCGAGCATACCGATAAGATGTTCGACGCGATGGGATCGCCGGACAAGGTCAAGGTCACCATCGACCGGGCCAACCACTATTTCAGCGGCGAGGACGGCAAGTCGCACTTGTCGGAGGCGGTGGGGACCATCTCCCGCTGGCTCGCCGAACGCGGCTTCGCCAACGACGCCGTGCTCGCCGGCATCCGCGCCGACGCCTGAGAGGAATGACCATGTCCCTGTTCGACGATTACCAGACCATCCTGTTCAGCCGGCGCGGCCGGGTGCTCGAAGTCACGCTCAACCGCCCCGAGAAGCTCAATGCCACCGATGCGGTGCTCCACAGCGAACTGGCCCGCCTGTTCGTCGACATATCGAACGATCCCGACAGCGATATCGTCGTGCTGACCGGCGCGGGCCGTGCCTTCTCGGCGGGCGGCGACGTCGCCTGGATGCAGGAGGCGATCGACGAGCCCGAGCGCTTCGAGCAGACGGTCCGCGAGGCCAAGCAGATCGTGTTCGGCCTGATCGACTGCGAGAAGCCGGTGATCGCCAAGCTCAACGGCCATGCCACCGGCCTGGGCGCCACCATCGCCCTGTTCTGCGACGTCATCTTCGCCGCCGAACATGCCAAGATCGGCGACCCGCATGTGAGCATCGGTTTCGTCGCGGGCGACGGGGGCGCGGTGATCTGGCCGCAGCTGATCGGTTACGCCCGCGCCAAGGAATATCTGCTGACCGGCGACCTGATGACCGCGACCGAGGCGGCGCGAATGGGATTGATCAACCATGCCGTGCCGGCCGAAGAGCTGGACGAGCGGGTCAACGCCTTCGCCGACCGGCTCGCCAACGGCGCGACCAAGGCGATCCGCTGGACCAAGATGTCGGTCAATATCGGCCTGCGCGACCTCGCGACCTCGATCATGGACGCCTCGCTCGCCTATGAGGCGCTGTCGAACGTGACCGCCGACCATGCCGAGGCGGTCAAGGCCTTCTCCGAGAAGCGGCCGCCAGTGTTCGGCCGCGCGCGGGGGCGCGCATGAATTTCGACGAGGGCGAGGTCATCGCGACGCTGCGCGAGACGCTCGAGCGTTTCATCGAGAAGGAGATGCCGCGCAGCGCCGCCCAGGATTGGGACGCGCGGAACCATTTCCCGCGCGACGTCCACCGCAAGCTCGCCGACATCGGGGTGCTGGGGCTGACCATCCCCGAAGAATATGGCGGCTACGGCCGCGACATCGTCGCAACGATGGTGGTGATCGAGGAGCTGTCGCGCCGCAGCCTCGCCGTGTCGGTGCCCTATATCATGGCAGCCTGCTATGCCGGCATGAACATCGAGGAATGCGGCACAGAGGCGCAGAAGCGCGAGCTGCTGCCCAGGATCGTCGCGGGCGACCTGCTGTTCGCCTACGGCCTGACGGAGCCCGATGCCGGCGCCGACCTGGCCAGCATCAAGACGCGAGCCGAACGCGACGGCGACGTGCTGCGCATCAACGGTGCCAAGCGCTTTTGCTCGGGCGCGGGGATCGCCGATTATATCTATGCATTGGTGCGTACCGGTCCGGCCGAGGACCGCCACCGTAACCTGTCTTTCGTCCTGATCCCACCCGATGCGCCGGGTGTCACCATCACCAAGATCGAGTCGATGGGAATGAAGGGCGCGCCGACCACCGATACGAGTTTCGACAATGTCGAGGTGCCGATCGCCAACCTGGTCGGCGGCGAGGCGGCGTGGAACAAGGGCTGGCCGATGCTGGTCGGCCCCGGCCTCGACGTCGAGAAGCTGGAGGTCGCGGCGATCGGCATCGGCATCGCCCGCGCCGCGCTCGACGATGCCTGGGCCTATGCGCTCGAACGGCGGCAGTTCGGCCGGCACATCGCCGATTTCCAGTCGATCCAGCATAAGCTCGCCGACATGAAGACGCAGATCCACGCCGCGCGGCTGACCCTCTACCATGCCGCCTGGCTGGCCAACGAACGTCGGCCGTGCAGCGTCGAGACCTCGATGGCCAAGCTGTTCGCGACCGAGGTCGCCAAGGCGGCGGCGCTCGAATGCCAGACGATCCTGGGCGCCTATGGCTATGTGAAGGACTTCGATGCCGAGCGCTATGTTCGCGACGCGCTGCTGATGCCGATCATCGGCGGATCGTCGGCGGTCCAGCGCAACAACATCTTCAAACTGGCCAATGCGGGACGATAGGGGCGGCGGCGTCGCTCAATAGCGCGCCGCCCGCTTCTCCCCGAAGGCGGCGATCCCCTCGGTGAGGTTGCCGCCGAGCGCGCACAGCACCTGGGTGCGGTCCTCCATTGCGATCGCGCTTTCCAGGCTCGGCGCGTCGATGCTGGCGCGCAGGCACTCCTTGGTCATCCGCAGCCCGATCGGCGAGGCGGCCAGCATAGCGGCGAGGAAGGGCGCGGCCGCCGCGGCCAGCTCGCTTTCCTCGACGACGCGCGACACCAAGCCGGTGGCGAGCGCGCGGTCGGCCGCGATGAAGTCACCGGTGAACAACAATTCGGATGCGACCGATGCGCCGACCAGCCGCGGCAGCAGGTAGGAGACGCCGACATCGCACCCCGACAGGCCGATACGAATGAAGGCGGCATTCATCCGGGCGCTGGTTGCCGCGATTCGGATGTCCGCAGCCAGCGCCAGGGCGAAGCCGCCGCCGCACGCCGCGCCGTGGATCAGCGCGACGATCGGCTGCGGCGCGCGGCGCAGCGCCAGGATCAGCCCCGATATAGCGGTCTGCCGGCGCAGCAGCGCGTCGGCGGTCAGCGCGTCATCCGATCGCATCCCGTCGAGGTCGAGACCGGCGCAGAAGGCGCGGCCCGCTCCGCGCAGCACCACGATCCGCGGCGCATCGGGGGCGTGCAACCCGCGCACATAATCGGCCAGGGCCGAAACCAGTCGGTCGTCGAGCGCGTTGAGCTTGTCCGGGCCGTTGAGCGTCACCAGTCGACACCGTCGGCCCGCTCGACCTGCAACACCTCCGACCCATTATCATACATAGTATGACTCCTATCTTATCCTGTCAGTAGATATGGCTTCCCGGCGGGAGTTGAGCCTGTCATGGACACAGCGGAGATAGCAAGGAATATCGCGTATTTTCCAGATTTCGGGCCGAATTGACGTTGAGGGGTTATCGATCTATCGACGTTTGATTAAAGGTGCTGGAGGGGAGGGGCATGGGCTATCGCACGATTGGCTATGTGGTCGAAGCGGGGATCGCGACCATTACCTTGTCCCGACCCGAGAAGCTCAACGCCTTCAGTTTTGAGATGGTCGACGAGGTGCTCGACGCGCTCGACCGGATCGACGCTGACGACGATGTCCGCGCGGCGATCTTCACCGGCGCGGGGCGGGCCTTTTCGGCGGGAACCGACATCAGCGACGGCACCGCGGTCTTCACCCGCGGCGATGAGCGGGACGCGCTGCGCGAGCCCGATGGCAGCTTCGGCTATGGCGCGGAGGCGGCGCGCGACGGCGGCGGGCTGATCGCGCTGCGGCTGTTCCGTTGCCTGAAGCCGGTGATCGCCGCGATCAACGGTCCCGCAGTCGGGATCGGCGCCACCATCACCCTCCCGATGGACATCCGCCTGGCAAGCGAAGAGGCCGGGATCGGCTTCGTCTTCGCGCGGCGCGGCATCGTGCCGGAAGCAGCGTCGGCCTATTTCCTGCCCCGCATCGTCGGCATCTCCCAGGCGCTTGACTGGTGTTACAGCGGCAGGGTCGTTCCCGCGGGCGAAGCGCTGGCGGCTGGGCTGGTGAAGTCCGTCCACGCGCCCGATGACCTGTTGCCCGCCGCCCGCGCCATCGCGCGCGAGATTGCCGACCGGACCGCGCCGGTTGCGATCGCGTTGATCCGCCAGATGCTTTGGCGCGGCCTCGGTTACAGCCATCCGATGGAGGCGCATCGGGTCGACAGCCGCGGCATCCTAGCGCGGCGGTGCAGCGCCGACGTGGCCGAGGGCGTCGCCGCCTTCCTCGAGAAGCGGCCGGCGCGGTTCGCCGATCGCGTCTCGACCGACATGCCCGATTTCTTCCCCTGGTGGTCCGAGCCCAGATATAGCTAGGCCGATTGCCCTGCCGGAGTATCCCATGGCCGAAATTCCCGTCCCTGCCGTCGTCACCACCACCGTCCGCGACGGGGTCGCGCTGATTGTCTCTGATTCGCCACCGGTGAACGCGCTCGGTTTCGCGGTGCGGTCAGGCCTCTATGAGGCACTCGGCCGCGCCATAGCGGCGGACGCGGTGAAGGCGATCGTCATAGCCTGCGACGGGCGAACCTTCTTCGCGGGCGCCGATATCGCCGAACTGGCCGGTGTGATCCCCGAGCCGGGGCTCAACAGCATCTTTGCGCGGATGGATATGTCACCCAAGCCGATCGTCGCGGCGATCCACGGCACCGCGCTTGGCGGCGGGCTGGAACTGGCCCTGGCCTGCCATTACCGGATCGCCGCAGCCGACGCGAAGCTCGGCCTGCCCGAGGTGCAGCTTGGTTTGCTGCCGGGGGCGGGAGGGACGCAGCGGACGCCTCGACTGATCGGCGTTGCGGCGGCGCTGGATCTGATGATCTCGGGCCAGCCGGTCGACGCCGCCAGGGCGAAGGCAATGGGATTGATCAACGAGATGGCCGACGGCGACCTGCGCGCGGACGCGGTCGCGCTCGCCCTCCAGGCGGCAGCGGACGGGACGCGTCCCCGTACGCGAGACAGGGCGACGGACCTGACCGGCGGCGCAGCCGAGGCGCTGTTCGCCCGCTTCCGCGACGCTCATGCCGCCGCCTTCACCGGCTTCAAGGCGCCGGGCCATATCCTGCGAGCGATCGAGGCCTCGACCCGGCTGCCGTTCGAAGAGGGGCGCGCCGTGGAGCAGGCGCTCTTCGAGGAGCTGATGGAGAGCGAGGGATCGCTCGCCCAGCGTCATATCTTCTTCGCCGAGCGGGCCGCCGCGAAGGTTCCGGGGCTTGGTCGCGATGTGCGCCCGCTGGCGAATCCGTCGGTGGCGGTGCTGGGAGAGGGCGAGCGGGCCGATGCGCTGCGCGAGGCGCTCGCCGCCGCTTCGACAACCGAGGATGAAGCCGATCTGGTGGTGGTCGGGGATCCGGCGATCGAGGTGGATGCCGTCGCCGCGCGGGCTGCGAGACCGGAGGCGGTGATCGCGCTGCACCTGCCGATCGAGGTGGCCGGCAATCGCCTGCTGGAGATCGGGCGCGGCGCGCGGACCGGTGAAGTCGCACTCGCCACGGCGCTGGCGCTGGCTCGCCGCCTGGGGCGGGTGCCGGTGGTGTCGGCCGGCACGGCGGGTCTGATCGGCACGCGGGTGCTGGCGGTGGGGCGGGCGGCCGCTGCTGCGTTGCGGAGCCAAGGGATTTCGGCATCTGCGATCGACGGGGCGATGACCGGCCATGGCTTTCCGGCGGGCCTGTTCGGCGCGGGGGAGGACGGCGGGACCGATGAGGCCGCCGACGACGCAACGATCGTCCGCCGCCTCCTCGCCGCGATGACCGCGGAGGGCGAGCGGATCGTCGAGCAAGGCGTCGCGCTGCGCGCCTCGGATGTCGATGTCGCGATGGTGCTCGGCTTCGGCTGGCCCGCCTGGCGGGGCGGACCGCTGTTCCGGACCGGGCGTGCGGCCTGACGGTCGCGTTTGGATTTCATTGAGGGATCGAGAGGAAGAATGATGGAATTGAAGGGTCTGGCAGCGGTGGTCACCGGCGGGGCGAGTGGCTTGGGCGAAGCGACGGCGCGGTTGCTCGCCGCCAATGGCGTCAAGGTCGCGATTTTCGACCTGAGCCGCGCGGCGGGCGAGGCGGTCGCTGCGGCGATCGGCGGCACCTTCTGCGCGGTGGACGTCACCGACGACGCCTCGGTCGACGCCGGCTTCGCGGCGGCGCGCGCCGCGCAGGGGCAGGAGCGTATCCTGGTCAACTGCGCCGGCACCGGAAATGCGATCAAGACCGCCGCGCGATCGCGCAAGGACGGCACCATCCGTCACTTCCCGCTCGCCGATTTCGACCGGATCATCCAGATCAATCTGGTCGGCACCTTCCGCTGCATCGCCAAGTCGGCCGCTGGGATGCTAACGCTCGATCCGATGGCCGACGGCGAGCGAGGCGTGATCGTCAACACCGCCTCCGCCGCCGCGCAGGACGGGCAGGCGGGGCAGGCGGCCTATTCGGCCTCAAAGGGCGGCATCGTCAGCCTGACCCTGCCGGTGGCCCGCGACCTGATGGACGACGGCATCCGGGTGAACGCGATCCTGCCAGGCATCTTCAACACGCCGCTGATGAATGCTGCCCCCGACCATGTGAAGGATTCGCTGGCGGCGAGCATCCCCTTCCCGAAGCGCTTCGGCGAGCCCGCGGAATATGCCTCGCTGGTGCTGGAGATGTGCCGCAACAGCTATTTCAACGGCGAGCATGTGCGGCTGGACGGCGCGATCCGGATGGCGCCGCGCTAATAGGCGTCACTTATAACCCCGTTCGTGTCGAGCGAAGTCGAGACACGTTGCGAGAGCGAACGTCCCTCGACTTCGCTCGGGACGAACGGCGGGCCATTGAAGGGCGGCAAGAACCCGCTCTTCACATCTCCTGCGCCTGTGGGCGGATCAGGATCTCGTTGATGTCGACCGCGTCGGGCTCGTCCATCGCGTAGAGGACCGCGCGGGCGACGCTGTCGGCGGGCAACGCGATTTCCGACGCCCCCTCGAGCCGCTTCCGCGAGGCGGGATCGAGGATCTTGCTGAACAGCTCGCTCTCGGTCGCCCCGGGAGAAATCACCGTCACGCGGATGCCGTCCGCGGTCACCTCCTGCCGCAGCGCCTCGGAGATCACCCGCACCGCATATTTCGAGGCGGCATAGACCGCCGATCCGCCATTGACCTTGTGGCCCGCAACCGAGGCGATCGAAATGATATGGCCACTGCGCTGCTTCTTCATCTGCGGCAGCACGGCGGCGATCGCGTAGAGCACGCCCTTGATGTTGGTGTCGATCGTCCGTTCCCATCCGTCGACGTCGAACATGTCGAGCCGCGAGATCGGCATGACGCCAGCGTTGTTGATGATCGCGTCGATCCGGCCGAACCGTTCGATCGCGCGTGCGGCCAGACCTTCGAGGTCGGCGCGCCGGGTCACGTCGCAGGCCTGGGCGACAACCGCGCCGCCGTCGGCCGCGATCCGGGCGACCAGATCGTCGAGCCGCTCCTTCCGCCGTGCGCCGAGCACCACGGCCGCGCCTGCGCGCGCGAGCCGTATCGCGATCGCTTCCCCGATCCCGCTGCTCGCGCCGGTGATGATCACGGTCCTGCCAGCGACGCCCATCCGCTCCTCCTTTTTTCCGTTGGAAATTTTATCTAACATTGATTGGCAAATATGTGACTGATATGTCCTTTCCCATCAATGATAATATGGAGGAGCCAGATGGCCCAGCCGACCGCCTATATCGTCGACGCCCTTCGCACCGCCGGTGGCCGCCGCAACGGCAAGCTTGCGGGCTGGCATCCGGTCGACCTCGGCGCGGCGGTGCTCGACGCGACCGTGGCGCGCAGCGGCATCGATCCGGCGGCCATCGACGACGTCATCATGGGCTGCGTCAGCCAGGGCGGCGAACAGGCCTTTCAGATCGGCCGCAACGCGGTGCTCGCCTCAAGCCTGCCTGAATCGGTGCCCGCCGTGTCGATCGACCGGCAGTGTGGCAGTTCGCAGCAGGCGATCCAGTTCGCCGCGCAGGCGGTGATGTCCGGGACGCAGGACGTCGTGATCGCCGCCGGGGTCGAGAGCATGACGCGGGTGCCGATGTTCTCGACCGGGCAATTGTTCGAGCAGGCCGGGCTCGGTGTCGCAAAGTCGCCGGGCCAGGAAAGGCGCTATCCCGGCATCGCCTTCAGCCAGTTCGTCGGCGCGGAGATGATGGCCCGGAAATATGGGCTGAGCCGTGACGATCTCGACCGCTATGCGCTCGAAAGTCACCGCCGCGCCGCCGCGGCCGTCGAGCGCGGCGACTTCGCCGCGGAGATCGTCCCATTGGAGATCCGGACTCCGGAGGGGCCGGCGTTCCACGACCAGGATGAGGGCATCCGCTTCGATGCGTCGCTGGAAGCGATCGGTTCGGTGCGGACTCTGCAGGAGGACGGCGTCGTGACGGCGGCCAACGCCAGCCAGATCTGTGACGGCGCGGCGGCGGTGCTGGTCGTGTCGGAGGCCGCGCTCAAGGCGCACGGCCTCACCCCGCTGGCGCGCATCCACAACCTCACCGTCACCGCCGGCGATCCGGTGATCATGCTCGAAGAGCCGCTGGTCGCCACCGAAAGGGCGCTACGCAGGGCGGGAATGACGATCGCGGAGATCGACCTGTATGAGGTCAATGAGGCTTTCGCCTCCGTTCCCCTCGCCTGGCTCCGGCACAGCGGCGGCGATCCGGAACGGCTCAACGTCAACGGTGGCGCGATCGCGCTCGGCCATCCCCTCGGCGCATCGGGCACCAAGCTGATGGCGACGCTGGTCCACGCGCTGCACAAGCGCCGCGGCCGCTATGGGCTGCAGACCATGTGCGAGGCCGGCGGCGTCGCCAACGTCACCATCGTCGAACGACTCTGAAGCTTCCGAAAGAGGGGGGCTTTTCGGGATCGGCGCTGCGCACTTGTTATAAAACAGTGTAAGATTTATACATCCGAAAAAGGAGAGGATGATGTCACCGATCGTGATCGAGAGTGGTGATGCCCTCGCATGGGACAGGGAAGCCGACGTCGTCGTCGTCGGCTTCGGCGGGGCGGGTGCGTCGGCTGCATTGCAGGCCCGGGAGGGCGGTGCCGAGGTGATCCTGATCGATCGCTTCGGCGGCGGCGGTACGACCGCTTATAGCGGGGGGGTCATCTATGCCGGGGCGACCCGCTTCCAGCGCGAGGCGGGGTTCGACGACACGGTCGACGACATGCTCGACTATCTGCGGCAGGAGGTGGGCGACGTCGTCCGCCCCGAGACGCTAGAGCGTTTCTGCCGGGGCAGCGCCGCCGATCTCGACTGGCTGATCGCCCACGGCGTCCGCTATTCGGGCGAGGCCTATCTCGACAAGATCACCTATCCGCCCGAGGGCAAGTTTCTCTATTATTCGGGCAACGAGAAGTCGCCTGCGTTCGAGGCGAAGGCGAAGCCCGCGCCGCGCGGCCATCGCGCGGTCGGCGCAGGCTTCGGCGGCGCCCATCATATCGCGGCGCTGCGTCGCTCGATCGAGCGGCTGGGCGTCGACCTGATGCTGCACACCCGTGCGGATCGGCTGATCTGCGACCGCGCCGGCAGGGTGCTGGGCATAGAGGTGGTGGCGCTCGATCCGTCGCAGCACACCAGGCAGCAAGCGCTCTACAGCCGGGTCAGCCCCTATGTGCCGCACAATCACGGCCGCACCGACCGCGCGCTGAGGGCGATGCGGGCGATGGAGGAACGGCACGGCACGACGCTGCGCCTGCGCGCACGGGGCGGCGTCGTGCTCAGCACCGGCGGCTTCGCTTATAGCCGAGCGCTGATCGACCGGCACGATCCAGCGTTCGCGCGGCATTACGACGTGACCCATCGCCTCTCGACGATGGGCAATGACGGGTCGGGATTGGAGATGGGCCTGTCGGCAGGCGGTGCGGTCGGGCGGATGGAGTCGCTCTACATCGCCCGCAATATCGCCCCGCCCGAGGCGCTGCTCGACGGCATCATCGTCAACCGCGACGGCCGCCGCTTCGTGCCGGAGGATGCCTATGTCAGCATGATCGGCGGCGAAGTCGCCAGGCAGCCGGATGGCGACGCCTGGCTGATCGTCAACGCGCGCAGCTTCCGTCGGTCGATAGGGGAGGCGCTGACCTGCGGCTGGCAGCGGTTCAAATATTTCGGCGTGCCGATGCTGATCAACTATGTGCTCGGTGGTACGCGGCGGGGCCGCAATGCCGCGGCGCTGGCCCGGAAGCTGGGCATCGACCCGGCGGCGCTGGCGGCGGCGATCGAGCGGCACGACCATGACATCGCCGATGGCAGGCCCGACCTGGTCGGCAAGAGCGAGGTGCTGCGCAAACCGCTGGGTTCGGGGGCGCTCTATGCCGTTAACATGTGCATGAGCAACCGCCACGCTCTGACCAAGTTCATGACCCTCGGCGGGCTCGAGGTCGACGAGGACAGCGGCGCGGTGCTGCGCGTGGACGGCTCGCCGATCACCGGCCTCTATGCGGCCGGTATGGCCGCGAAGGGGCTTCATTCGAACGGCTATATCAGCGGCCTCTCGATTGCCGACGGCGTCTTCTCCGGCCGCCGCGCCGGGCGCCATGCCGCCGGCGCGGCGCAGGCGTTGAACGACCGCCGCCCGACCGAGGCGGCCTGACGTGGCGGGGCAGGATGCCATAGCGACCATCGACGAGATCGTCGAAGAGGCGCGCAATGGCCGCATGTTCATCCTGGTCGACGACGAGGACCGGGAGAACGAGGGCGACCTCGTCATCCCCGCCCAGATGGCGACGCCCGAGGCGATCAATTTCATGGCGCGCGAGGGGCGGGGGCTGATCTGTTTGTCGATGACGCGCGCGCGGATCGCCGATCTCGGCCTCGACCCGATGAGCCGCGATAACCGATCGCCTTATGAGACAGCTTTTACCGTCTCGATCGAAGCGCGGGATGGAGTGACCACCGGCATATCCGCCGCCGACCGCGCCAGGACGATCGCCGCCGCGATCGATGCTGCCAACGGCCCCGACGCGATCGTCACGCCGGGCCATGTCTTCCCGCTGATCGCGCGCGACGGCGGCGTCTTGGTGCGCGCCGGGCACACCGAGGCCGCGGTCGACATCGCCCGGCTGGCGGGGCTCAACCCGTCCGGCGTGATCTGCGAGATCATGAAGGACGACGGTTCCATGGCGCGGCTGGACGACCTGATCGGCTTCGCGCGCCGACACGGACTGAAAATCGGCACGATCCGGGACCTGATCGCCTATCGCCTGCGTCGCGACCATAATCTGGAGCGAGTGGGGGAGGCGCCGTTCCACAGTATCTTCGGCGGCGACTGGACCGCCGTCACCTTCCGCAACAAGGCCTATGACAGCGAGATGCTGGCGCTGGTGAAGGGCCGGCTCGATCCGGCCAGGCCCGTGCTGGTGCGGATGCACGTCGTCGACGTGTTCACCGACATGCTGGGGGTGGAGGGCGAGCGCCACGGCCTGCTCCAGAGCGCGATGGCCGAGATCGCCCGCGAAGGAGCGGGGGTGATCGTGATGATTACCCAGCAGATGCCGAACATGCTGACCCGCTTCATCCGCCGCAAGGCCGACGAGAGCCCGGCCAAGAGCGACCTGGAGGAGCTGCGCGACTATGGCGTGGGCGCGCAGATATTGTCGGCGCTGGGCGTCCGCGACATGATCCTGCTCACCAACTCGCCGCGCACCCTGGTCGCGCTGCAGGGCTTCGCGCTCGACGTGGTCGAGCATCGCCCGATGCGCAGCACCGCGCCGCGGAGCTGGATCCTATGACGGGCGCATCGTCGCTGCACGATCCGCTCGTCCTGCGTCGCGGGCCGGCCATCGGCAACCGACTCGCGCTCGCGCCTCTCACCAACCTCCCAGAGCAACGAAGACGGCACGATCAGCGAGGACGAGCTAGAGTGGCTGGCGAAGCGAGCCGAAGGCGGCTTCGGCATGGTGATGACCTGCGGTGCCACCACCCACCCGCTCGGCAAGGGGTTTCCCCGCCAGCTCGGCGTGCATGACGACATCCATCTGCCCGGTCTCGAACGGCTGGCGCGCGCCTTGCGGGTGCGGGGCTCGGTGTCGTCGGTCCAACTCCAACATTCGGGAATGCGCGCGGTCCGCGAACTGATCGGCGAGGCGCCGGTCGGCGTGGTCGACGATCCGGCGCGCGGCGTGCGCGGCCTCTCGACCGGCGAGGTCGAGCGGATGGTCGAAGATTATGTCGAGGCGGGACTGCGCGCCGAGAAGGCCGGTTTCGACGGGGTCGAGATCCATGGCGCACACGGCTATCTGCTGTGCCAGTTCCTCGATGCGCGCCGCAACCAGCGGAGCGACCGCTATGGCGGCTCGCTCGAGAATCGGGCGCGGCCGCTGCTCGACGTGATCGCCGGCCTGCGCGATCGGGCGGGTCCCGGCTTCCAGATCGGCGTGCGCCTGTCGCCCGAACGCTATGGGGTCGACCTCGGCGAGATCCGCGCCCTTGCCGCGCGGCTGATGCGCGAAGGCCGGGTCGACTATCTCGACATCTCCTGCTGGGACACGGCCAAGCGGCCGGAGGACCCGGCCTATCAGGACCGGCCGCTGATGGGGTGGTTCACCGATCTCGACCGGCACGGCACCCGGCTCGGCGTAGCGGGCAAGCTCCAGACCGGGCCCGCCGCCCACCGCTGCCTCGAACAGGGCGCCGATTTCGTTCTGATCGGACGCGGCGCCATCCTGCACCATGATTTCGCGCGGCGGGTCGGCGAGGACGGCGGTTTCCGGAGCGCGCCGCTGCCGGTCAGCCGCGCCCATCTCGCGCGCGAGGGGCTGGGCGAGCATTTCATCGATTATATGGCGAGCTGGGAAGGCTTCGTGTCGGAAGAGCACCCTTAGGCGCGGCAGGAAAAGGAGGAGACGGCCATGAAGATCGCGATCATCGGCGCCACCGGCAAGGTCGGCGGGCGACTCGTCGAGGAACTCCGGCGTCGCGGGCATAGGGTGACGGGCATCGCCCGCTCGCAGCCCGCCGACGATCCCGGCGTGCCGCTGCGGCTGGCCGACGCCAACGATCCGGCGGCCCTGGCCGATGCGATCGCCGGCCAGGATGCGGTGATGCTGGCTGGGCGCTTCGTCTCCACCAAGGCCGATACGATCGTCGAAGCGTTGAAGCGCGCCGATGTGCGCCGGCTGCTGGTCGTTGGCGGCGCCGGGACGCTGTTCGTGTCGCCCGGCGTGCAGCTGATCGACTTGGGGGTGATCCCGGAAGCCTTCCTGCCGGAAGTAACGGCGGGGCGCGACTTCCTGGAGGGGCTCAAGCGCAGCGATATCGACTGGACCTTCCTGTCGCCCGCCATCAACTTCGCCCCGGGCGAGCGCACCGGCCGCTACCGGCTGGGCGGCGACGATCTGATGCGCGACGCCTCGGGCGACAGCCGCATCTCCTATGAGGACCTGGCGATGGCGCTGGTCGACGAACTGGAGCAGCCGAGGCATAGCCGGCGGCGCTTCTCGATCGCCTATTGACCGGTTCCGGCCGACCTTCAGCCCCGTGCGGCTGGCCTATGGGATCGCCCGATCAGGCCGAGCCTGAAGCGCATGAAGAAAAGCCCCGGAGCGGAACCCCGGGGCTTTTTATTTGTCCCGATGCGGGCCGCCTTACTTAGCGGGCGCCGCCTCGTTGCCGCCTTCGGCCGGCGCAGCGGCGTTGTCGGCCGCGCCGCCCTCGGCCGCCGGAGCCGCCGCTTCGGCCGGCACCGCCGGCATCGGTCGCGGCGAATTGCTCTGCTGGTTGAGATAGGCGATGATGTTGGCCCGATCCTCGGGCTTCGACAGGCCCGCGAAGGTCATCTTGGTGCCCGGCGCGAACGCCTTCGGGCTCTTCAGCCAGTCGCTGAGATTCTGCCAGTCCCAGGTGCCGCCCTTCGACTTGAGCGCATCGGAGAAGGCATAGCCATGCGCGCCCTGGCCGACGCCCTCGCCGAGGAGGCCCCACAGATTCGGGCCGAGCGCGTTCGGGCCGCCATTCTCGGCGTTGTGGCAAGCGGCGCACTTCTTGAAGACTTCGGCGCCTTTCGCCGGATCGGCGCTGGCGAGGTAGAAGGCGATCGGCTTCTCGGCAGCCGCACCGCCGGCATCGCCTTCTTCCTCGACGCCTTCGACAACATAGCCCATCTTTTCAGGACGCTCGGCCTTGAAATATTCGCCGCTGAGGATCGAAAGGCCCAGTGCGGCAATGCCGCCAGCCAGCGCCCAGCCGGCAATAGTGTTCGCGCGATCGTCCATGTGCCCCTACAGCTCCCATTGGCAGCGTGGGGGGGAAGGGCCCACGCCGAATTCGCGCCCCCTTTAGAATCGCTTCCGGTGCTCCGCAAGCGTTGGAACGCGCTAATATGTCGTCGGGCGGCTTGCGGACGGTGCGGCGGCCGCCTAATCCGCGCCCGTCATGCAGAACTATCCAGCCCCCGCCCAGGCGCTCGTCGCCGAAATGACCGCCGCCGCAGAGGCCGAACCGGCCCGGGCCGTGGCCTTTCAGGGAGCGCCGGGCGCCAATTCGCACATCGCCGTGCTGCAGGCGGTTCCCAACGCCCTGCCGGTTCCCTGTTTCAGTTTCGAGGATGCCCTCGACGCGGTGCGCGATTTCCGGGCCGACTGCGCGGTGATCCCGATCGAGAACTCGCTGCACGGCCGGGTCGCCGACATGCATTTCCTGCTGCCCGAGTCGGGCCTCGTCATCACCGGCGAACATTTCCTCCACATCAACTACACGCTGATGGCGCTGCCTGGGCACGACAAGATCACCAAGGTGATGAGTCACCCGCAAGCGCTCGGCCAGTGCCGCCATTGGCTGCGCGCCAACGGGATTACGCCGATCGCCTTTCCGGACACGGCCGGCGCGGCCGCCGCGGTGGCGGAGGCGGGCGATCCGCACCTCGGCGCGCTGGCGCCGTCGATTGCGGCCGGCATCTACGGCCTCAAGTCCGTAGAGGATAATATCGTCGATTCGGCCGACAACACGACCCGCTTCGTGCTGCTCGCGCGCGAAGGGCGCGACATCGCCGCCGATAACGGCCCCGTGATGACCACCTTCATCTTCGAGGTGAAGAACATCCCCGCGGCGCTCTACAAGGCACTGGGCGGCTTTGCGACCAACGGGGTCCAGATGACCAAGCTGGAAAGCTACCAGCGCGGTGCGAGCTTCTCCGCGACCGAATTCTACGCCGATATCGAAGGCCATCCCGATGAGCCGCATATCCGCCGGGCGCTCGAGGAGCTGGCCTTCCATACCAAGTGGGTGCGCATCCTCGGCACCTATCCCCGCGCCCGCGAGCGCGGCTTCGGCTGAGTAAGGCGTTAGGCCCCGTTTACCCAGGCGGTGAGCAGGGTGTGGGCGATCGCGATAGGGAAGGGGACGCGGAAGGCACTGCCGGGATCGCCGGCCAGCGCCGCGCGCACTTCGGCCTTGCTGGCCCATAGCGCGTCGCCCAACTCGTTCGTGTCGATCGTCAGCGCATCGTCCTCGACGGTGGCGATGCAGGCGATCATCAGCTGCGAAGGGAAGGGCCAGGGCTGGCTGGTCACATAACGAACCGCGGTGACGACCACGCCAGCTTCCTCATTCAGCTCGCGGGCGACCGCTTCCTCGATCGACTCGCCGACCTCCAGGAAGCCTGCCAGTGCCGAATAGAAGCCGCTGGGCGCCCGGAGGTTGCGGCCGAGCAGGACACGGCCCTCATGTTCGGCCAGCATGATCACCACCGGATCGGTGCGTGGGAAATGCTCCGTGCCGCAGCCGCCTTCCGCCGCCAGGCAGAATCGCGCCCAGCCCGATCTCGCCACGCTGGTCGGCCGGCCGCAATTGGCGCAGAACCGATGGCGTGCATGCCAATCGACCAGCGATCGCGCCGCGGCATAGGTCGCGCTGTCGCCAGGCTCCGTCATTGTCCGGGCGATTGCGATCGACTCGCCGCGCTGGTCGCCTTCCGCCGGGCTCGCGGTCAGGGCAACGAAGCGCGGCGCCTCGTCGATCAGGCCGAGCAGAGCGAGCTGAGCGCCGGGAGGTGCCTCCGAGAGCGGTCCCCAGCTCAGCCGCCCGTCCTCGTCGAGCACCGGCTTCAGCCCGTCTAGCCGCAGCAGGCAGGCGGCCGGATGGGCGCGCTGTTCGTCGAACCAGGCCGGCCTGTCGCGCTCGATGTCGACCCGGGCGAGCGGAGACCCGGTGAAGCCGGGGACGGGAAAGCTGACCATATCTGTTCCTATGCGACGCGGCTTGCGATCGCACGCGCGGCGGCGCGAGCGAAGAGGGTGGGGAGGCCGGCCTGCTCGATCTCGTCGATCGGCCACCATTCGCCGTCATTGGCGCGGAGCGGTTGCATGGCGGTGACGACGCGCAGCCGGAGCGCGAAATGGGTGAAGACATGATCGACCGACCCGGCTTCGCGCCACGGCGCATCGATCGGTGCCTCGGCGAGGCCGGGGTCCTCGTCGGTCCAGGGGCCGGACGGCAGGGCGCGCATGCCGCCCAGCATGCCCTTGTCGGGCCGCCGCACCAGCCAGACACGCGTGCCGTCCTCGATCCAGAAGGCGGTGCCGAGCCGCTGCGGCTTGGCCTTCTTGGCCGCCTTGACCGGATAGTCCTCGGGATTGCCGGCGATCCGTGCCGCGCAGCCTGCGCTTAGCGGGCAGAGCAGGCACTGCGGCGCGCGGACCGTGCAGATCGACGAACCGAGGTCCATCATCGCCTGCGCGAAATCGCCGGCGCGCGTGTCGGGGGTGATCCGGTCGACCAGCGCGCGCAGCGCCGGGCGGGCCTTGGGCAGCGGCTCGTCGAAAGCGAACAGCCGGCTCGCCACCCGCTCGACATTGGCGTCGACGACGACCGCGCGGCGGCCGAAGGCGATCGCGGCGATCGCGGCGGCGCTGTAGTCGCCGATGCCGGGCAGCGCGCGCAGCCCCGCCTCGCTGTCGGGGAAGCTCCCGCCATGGTCATCGGCGACCGCTCGGGCGCAGGCGATCAGGTTACGGGCGCGGGCATAATAGCCGAGCCCTGCCCAGGCGGCCATCACCTCGCCCTCGTCGGCGCGGGCGAGGTCGGTCACGGTCGGCCAGCGCGTCGTGAATCGGTCGAAATAAGGCTTCACCGCCGCGACCGTGGTCTGCTGCAGCATGATTTCCGACAGCCAGACCCGATAGGGATCTGTCGGGGCCTCGCCCGGCCCGGCGCGCCAGGGCAGGCGGCGGTGATGGGCACCGTACCAGGCCAGCAATTTTTCGGGGACGGCATCGACGGACATGGGGCGCCTATGGCATGAAGCGCGCGATGAGCGAAACCGGCAAGACACGATCCTCGACCAAGGGCCAGGCGAGTTCCACCGCGAAGGCCGCACGCGAGCCGCGGCCGCGGGGTGGCGGCGCGCGCCGGGTCGCGGACATGGTGCCCGATATCGGCCGGGCCGCCTTCCGCCGCTTCGGCTTCGTCCAGAGCTCGGTCGTCAGCCGTTGGGCGGAGATCGTCGGCGAACGCTATGCGCGCGTCTCGATCCCCGAATCGATCCGGTTCCCGCAGGGGCGGCGCGCCGACGGCGTGCTGACGCTGACGGTGGAAGGATCGCACGGCACCATGCTGCAGCATGTCGCGCCGACAATCATCGAACGGGTGAACCGCTTCTTCGGCTATTCCGCAGTCGCCCGGATTGCGATCAAGCCGGGCGCCTGCGCCGCCCCCCCGTCGCCGCGCGGCCGCATCGCGCCGCCGTCGCTGAAGCCCGTGCCGATCGAGCTTGGCGACAGCCTGCGTACCGTGGGCGACCCCGAGCTGCGCGCCTGCCTCGAATCGCTGGCCGGCGCCCTCGCCGCGACCATCGGACCTCCCGTCATCGCATCCGGAGACAGCGACCGGTGATATCGATTCTCGTCCGGGCCGGCCTGTCGCTTGCCCTGCTTTCGCCCGCCGCGCTGGTTGCTGCCACTCCGGCCAAGCCTGCGGCCGCAGCCAAGCCCCCCGTTGCCGCCAAGAAGAACTGGCTGGCCACGACGAGCCGCACCGCCGAGGGCGCGATCGTCGTCGGCAATCCGGCGGCGAAGGTGAAGCTGGTCGAATATCTCTCGCTGACCTGTCCGCATTGCGCCGACCTGTCGACCCAGTCGATGCCCGCTCTCCAGCGCGACTATATCGCCAGGGGACTCGTCAGCTTCGAGGTCCGGCACGCCGTCCGTGACGGCTACGACTTCGCGGCCTCGCTGCTGCTGCGCTGCGAGCCGCCGAC
This sequence comes from Sphingomonas sp. Y57, assembly GCF_001015195.1. Lineage (GTDB taxonomy): Bacteria > Pseudomonadota > Alphaproteobacteria > Sphingomonadales > Sphingomonadaceae > Rhizorhabdus. Next base: position 66,415 of record NZ_LDES01000084.1, read on the forward strand.
CCGCTATCTCGAATCGCTGGAGGCGCTGTTCGCGACGCAGGGCGACTGGATGGCGAAGGCGCTGGCTGCCAAGGACATCCCCGGTTTCGAGGGCAAATCGGGCGACGAGAAGATGGCGTCGGTCGCCAAGGCGGCCGGCTTCGACGCCTTCTTCGCCAAGCGCGGCGTAACGCCCAAGGCCTATGCCGCTTGCATGGCCGACGCCAGGGCGAAGGAACAGCTCGGGCGGATGGCCGGCAACGCCTGGCAGCGCGACCAGATTCCCGGCACTCCGCTGGTGCTAATCAACGGCCAGCGGCAGGAGGCGGTCCATAGCTGGGCCGACCTCGAACCGCTGATCAAGGGCGCCTTGAAGTAGGCCGGTCCGGCCCGGAGCCCCTTGCGCCCACCGCCGCCAAGGCTATCACTGTTCCGCAACGGCCGGGTTCGGCTGCCTGGAGACTATGATCTGATGAAGAAGCTGCTTCCCGTCGCTGCGATCGGCCTGGCGCTGGCGCTTACCGCCTGCGGCAAGAAGGAGTCGGATAGCGCCACGACCAACACGGTCGCCCCCGCGGCGCCGAGCGCGCCCTATACGGGCAAGGACTGGACGGCGACGCTGGTCAAGACGCCCGAGGGCGGCTTCCGCATGGGTAATCCGGACGCGCCGGTGAAGCTGGTCGAATATGCGTCGATCACCTGCCCGCATTGCCGCGACTTCAGCAAGACCGGCGGCGAGCCGCTGCGCCAGACTTATGTCCGCACCGGCAAGGTGAGCTGGGAATATCGCAACTTCGTGCTCAATCCGCTCGACGTGGCCGCGACGCTGGTCGCGCGCTGCCAGGGCGCCGAGACCTTCTTCCCGTTCATCGATCAGCTCTATGCCACCCAGACCGAATGGGTCGGCAAGTTCAACTCGGTCGACGAGGCGACGCTGCGCTCGGTCGGTGGACTGTCGCAGCAGGAGCAGTTCACCAAACTGATCGAGCTGTCGGGGCTGGGCGACTTCTTCAAGGAACGCGGTGTTCCGGCCGATCGCATCCAGACCTGTCTGTCCGACAAGGCCGCGCTCGCCGAGCTGCTCAAGATCCGCGACCGTGGCGCGAACGAGGACAAGGTCGACGGCACCCCCAACTTCCTGATCAACGGCGAGCGCCAGGAGGGCGTCTACGACTGGCCGGGCCTTGAGGCCAAGCTGCGCGAGCGCGTTCGTTGATATGACGCGCGGCGGCGCATCGGTGGAGACGGATTGAACCGCCGATGCGCTTCCGCAAGCTCCGCCTGTCCGGTTTCAAGAGCTTCGTCGAGCCGGCCGAGCTGATCATCGAGCGCGGGCTGACGGGCATCGTCGGCCCCAATGGCTGCGGCAAGTCCAACCTGCTCGAGGCGATTCGCTGGGTGATGGGCGAATCGAGCGCCAAGTCGATGCGCGGCGGCGGCATGGAGGACGTGATCTTCGCCGGCACCACGACCCGGCCGGCGCGCGATTTCGCCGAGGTCACCTTGTTCACCGAGCGCCCCGAGGCGGAGGCCGACGAAGATCGCGAGGTCGAGGTCACCCGCCGGATCGAGCGTGGTGCCGGTTCTGCCTATCGCATGAACGGCCGCGACGTCCGTCAGAAGGACGTCGGCCTGCTGTTTGCCGACGCGGCAACGGGCGCGCATTCGCCGGCATTGGTCAGCCAGGGACGGATCGCCGCGGTCATCGCGGCCAAGCCCGCCGAGCGTCGCCAGATGCTGGAGGAGGCGGCGGGCATCGCCGGCCTCCACGTCCGCCGGAAGGATGCCGAGCAGAAACTGCGTGCGACCGAAACCAACCTCGCGCGGCTCGACGACCTTATCGCCGATATGGAGAATCGCACCGCCTCACTCAGGCGTCAGGCGCGCGCGGCCGAGCGCTACAAGGCGCTGAGCGACCAGATCAGGCTCGCCGAGGCACGGCTGATCTATTCGCGCTGGCGCGACGCGGCGGCGGCGGCTGAGGCGGCGCGCAAGGAGGCTACCGCCGCCGAGACAGCCGTCGCGCAGGCAACCGATGCGCAACGGGCGATAGCCGAAAAGCAGGCGGAGTCCGCACGCAAGGTCGGCGACGCGCGGCAGGCGGCGCAGACCGCACGCGAGCGATCGACCGGGCTCTCCCATCGCCTCGCGACGTTGACCGGCGAGCTGGAGAGCGTCCGTCGGCGGATCTCTGACATCGCCCAGTCGCGCGATACGTTGAGTCGCGACCGGGCGCGCGAGGACCGGCTGGCGATCGACGCGGCGGCGGCGCTGTCCGCGCTGGCCGAGGAGGAGAAGGAACTCGCCCGCCGGATCGAGGAGGCCACGATCCGTCAGGCGGCGATCGACGGGCAGGTCCGCGATGCCGAAGCTGAGGCGCGCGAGGCCGAGCTGGCGGTCGCCAAGGCACAGGCGGCCCATGCTGCCGAGCAGGCCGACATGCGCGTCGCCCAGGCGAATGTGGCTGCCGCCCGCCAGCGCCTCGACCGCGCCCAGGCCGAGATGCAACGCATAGCGCGCGAGCTGGCGGCGCTGGGCGACGAGGCGCCCCTGGTCGCGCGCCGCACCGCCGCCGTCGCCGCGCGCGAAAGCGCCGAGCGCGCCATTGCCGATGCGATGGCCGCGATCGGGGCGGGCGAGGAAGCGCGCGCTGCCGCTGCCCAGCGTCGGGATGAAGCCGAGGCGGCGAGCGGCGCGGCGC
>NZ_LDES01000084.1:69112-92391 GCF_001015195.1 Sphingomonas sp. Y57
CGCGGCTCTTGCCGCGCTCGAATCGGAGGCGCGGTCGCTCGAAAAGGCGGCGAGCGTGGCAGGAAAGGGCGACCGCGCGATCGACCAGCTTCGCGCTGCCCCCGGCTATGAACGCGCGCTGGCGGCAGCGCTCGGTGACGATCTCGACGCCGCGGTGGGCGGCGATGGGCCGCTCCGCTGGGCGGGCGCCGCGACCGGCGATGATCCTGCGTTGCCCAGGGGGACCGAGCGGCTCGCCGACCATGTCCGCGCCCCGGCTGAACTGGCGCGGCGGCTGGCCCAGGTAGCGGTGGTCGACACGGACGATGGCTCGATCGCGCTGGCGGTCGGGCAGCGGCTCGTCACGCGCGACGGGCGGATGCGGCGCTGGGATGGCTTCTTCGCAGCCGATGTCGGCGCGGCGGCGGCGGAGCGTCTGGTCCGGGCCAACCGGCTGGCCGAACTTCAGGCGGCGCTGCCGGGCGCGCGGGCAGAGCTGGAGACAGCGCAGGCGGCACTGGCCGAGGCCAATGGCGCAACGCAGGCCGCGAAGGTGGCGATCGATGCAGCGCGCGCCGAGCTGGGGCGGGCCGAGCAAGCGCAGCGTAATGCGATTCGCGACGAGGATCAGGCGACGACTGCGATCGAGAGGCTGGCCGCCCAGCGTGCGGCGATGGCCGACCGGCAGGCGCGGGCGAAAACCGAGACCGACGAGGCGAGCGCGCTCGTCGAGACGCAGATGGCGGCGATGCTGGCCTTGCCCGATGGCGAGGCGACCCGCGCTGAGGTCGAGCGGCTCCGCCAGGTCAGTGAGGCGGTGCGCGCGCGGCTGTTCGAGGCGCGGGGCATGGCAATGACGCTGGCACAGGCGGCCTCCGCCGATGCGCAGCGGCAGCAGGCGGCGCGCGGCGAGGCGAAGAGCTGGAAGACGCGCGCCGGCGATGCTGCGAACCGCATCGCCGAGATGGACGCGCGCGCCAATGCGATTGAGACCGAGAGCAAGGCGCTCGAAGGGCGGCCCGAGGAGCTGGAGGCGCTGATCGCCTCGGTCGGCGCCGACAGCCGCGCCGCCGAGCAGCAGGCCGAGACCGCGCGCGAGGCCGAGCGCGTCGCGGAGAACGAGCTGCGCACGATCGAAACCGGCGTCGCCCAGGCGGGCGAGGCGCTGGCGGCGGCGCGCGAGGCGCGGGCGGGCGCGCAGGCGCGGCTGGAGAACCAGGAGCAGCGCCGGGTCGAGATGGGCCGCATCTCGGGCGAGCGCTTCGAATGCCCGGCGCCGGTGCTGCCGCAGAAGGTCGGCTTCGTCTCCGACGAGGTCGGCGAGGCGGGCGCGGAATCGGCGCGGCTCGAGCGGCTGACCGCCGATCGCGAGCGGCTCGGGCCGGTCAACCTCGTCGCCGAGATCGAGCTGGCCGAGATCGAGGGCCAGCATGCGACCAGCATCACCGAGCGCGACGAACTGTACGAGGCGATCAACCGGCTGCGCGGATCGATCGGCAGCCTGAACCGCGAGGGGCGGGCGCGGCTGCTGGCAGCGTTCGAAGCGGTCAACGGCCATTTCCGGCGGCTGTTCACGACGTTGTTCGGCGGCGGTGAGGCGCATCTGGCGCTGATCGACAGCGACGATCCGCTGGAGGCAGGGCTGGAGATCATGGCCCAGCCGCCGGGCAAGAACCTCAGCTCTCTCACCCTGCTGTCGGGCGGCGAGCAGGCGCTGACCGCGGTCGCGCTGATCTTCGGCCTGTTCCTCACCAACCCGGCGCCGATCTGCGTGCTCGACGAGGTCGACGCGCCGCTCGACGACGCCAATATCGAGCGCTTCTGCGACCTGCTCGTCGCGATGACGCACGAGACCGAGACCCGCTACCTGATCGTTACCCACAATGCGGTGACGATGAGCCGTATGCATCGGCTGTTCGGCGTGACGATGGTCGAGCGCGGGGTCAGCCGGCTGGTTTCGGTCGACCTCAGCGGCGCGGAGCAGTTGCTCGCCGCCGAGTGAGGGCCTCTATCCGTCGCGCTTGCGTAGGCAGGGGCCCATGTCTGGCGTCACCCGCGATGGCATCTGGCCGGAGAGAGACATGGATTCCTGCCCGCGCAGGAATGACGGCCAAGGCCGATAGTTTCGCCCCCGCGGCTTTTTCCGCTGCGCCCGCGCTGGTAGACGGGATGGACCAGGCGGGTTTCGGCGTAGATGAAACGGGTCTTGTCGGCGGTCATGATGATGACGGCTGCGGTGGCAGCGGCGGAGCCCCCCAAGGGCCCGGCCAAGGTCACGCAGCGCTTCGACGCCGAGGTCGCGGCGCTGGCGGCCAGGCCGCTTCCGGTCGACGGCGTCTCGACCCTGTTCCTCGGCAGCTCCAGCATCCGGCTGTGGGACGTGGGAATGAGCTTCCCCACCCGACACGCGCTCAATCGCGGTTTCGGCGGCGCCACCACCGCCGATCTCCTCTACCATTACAGCCGGGTGGTCGCGGGACTGCAGCCGGCAACGGTGGTCGTCTATGTCGGCGAGAACGACATCGCGGCGGGGGCGACCGCAGAATCCGCGGCGACCGACGTGCTGACCCTGCTTGCCCGCTTGCGCACGGACATGCCGCGGGCACGGATCGCCTATCTTTCGATGAAGCCGACGCCGCTGCGCTGGGACCTCTACACGCGGATGATGGCGGCCAATGCCGCGATCAAGGCGCAGGGGGCGGTGATCGGCTTCGATTTCATAGATGTCGGCGGTGCGCTGCTCGACGAGGCGGGCAGACCCGACGCCCGATATTTCGGGGTCGACGGCCTGCACCTCAACCAGCGGGGCTATGAACGCTGGACGACGATCGTGGAGCGCTATCTGAAGCCCAAGGCGCCGATCGGCGCGGCCCTGCCGGCCAAGGCGTCCTGATCGGAATCGCCACGACGTAGATCAGAGGATTTCGCGTACCTTTTCCGGCGGCCGGCCAAGGCGAACACCCTTCGGCGTCTCTACCAGCGGGCGCTCGATCAGGATCGGGTCGGCGGCCATCGCATCGAGGATGGCGTCATCGCTTGCGCCTTTCAGGGCCTTCGCGCCGTCCTCGGCCTTGCGTAGCCCTTCGGCAGCGCTCATGCCCGACTTGCGATACACTTCGGCAATCTGCGCGCGGCTCGGCGGCGTCTTGAGATATTCGACGACCTCGACCTCGACGCCCGGCGCGGCTTCGAGGATCGCCAGCGTTTCCCGCGATTTGGAGCAGCGCGGATTATGCCAGATGGTCGCCTTCATTTGTCTTCTCCGAATATCAGTTCACGTCATGCCGGCGAAGGCTGGCATCCATGTCCGTCTTCTCCAACATGGCCAATGGGCCGATGAGAGACATGGACCCCAGTCCTCGCCGGGGTGGCGTGGGGTTGGGCGATCAGGCCTCGTCCAGCCTGGCCAGCCATTGTTCGAGCCACTTGATGGTATAGTCGCCCTTCTGGAAATCCGGATCGTCGAGCAGCGCCTGATGGAGCGGGATCGTCGTCTTGACGCCTTCGACCACGAACTCCTCGAGCGCGCGGCGGAGGCGGCGGAGGCAGCCTTCGCGATCTCGCCCGTAGACGATCAGCTTGGCGATCATCGAATCATAATAAGGCGGTATGCGATAGCCGGCATAGATGCCGCTATCGACGCGGACGTGCATGCCGCCCGGCGCATGGAACGCCTTCACCGTGCCGGGGCTCGGCATGAAGGTCTTCCAGTCCTCCGCGTTGATGCGACATTCGATCGCGTGGCCACGGAATTCGAGGTCCTCCTGCGCGACCGACAGCGGCTTGCCCTCGGCGATGCGGATCTGCTCGCGGACGAGGTCGAGTCCGGTGATCGCCTCGGTCACCGGATGCTCCACCTGCAGGCGGGTGTTCATCTCGATGAAGTAGAACTCGCCATTCTCGTAGAGGAACTCGATCGTGCCGGCGCCGCGATAACCCATGTCGGCCATGGCGCGGGCCACGATCGTGCCCATCTCGGCGCGTTGCGCGTGGCTGATGACCGGGGAGGGGGCCTCCTCCAGCACCTTCTGGTGGCGGCGCTGCAGCGAGCAGTCGCGTTCCCCGACATGGATGGCGCTGCCGTTGCCGTCGCCGAACACCTGGAACTCGATGTGGCGGGGGTCGGCGAGATATTTCTCCATATAGACGGTGCCGTCGCCGAACGCCGCCTTCGCCTCCGAACTCGCCTGCGCCATCAGCGTTTCGAGCTGGGCCTCCTCGGGCACGACCTTCATGCCGCGGCCACCGCCGCCCGATGCCGCCTTGATCAGCACCGGGTAGCCGATCTGCGCGGCGATCGTCTTCGCCTCCTCGATCGAGGTCAGCGGGCCGGGCGAGCCGGGGACGAGCGGCAGGCCGAGCTTGGCGGCGGTCGTCTTCGCCTCGATCTTGTCGCCCATCGTGCGGATATGCTCGGGCTTCGGGCCGATCCAGATCAGGTTGTGCGATTCGACAATCTCGGCGAACAGCGCGTTTTCCGACAGGAAGCCGTAGCCCGGATGGATCGCATCCGCGCCCGAGATTTCGGCCGCGGCGATGATGCTGGGGATGTTCAGGTAGCTCTCGCCCGCCGGCGGCGGGCCGATGCACACCGATTGATCGGCCAGGCGGACGTGCATCGCATCGGCGTCGGCGGTCGAATGGACCGCGACGGTCTGGATGCCCATCTCATGGCAGGCGCGGTGGATGCGGAGGGCGATCTCACCACGGTTGGCGATCAGGACCTTGCTTATCGCCACGCCGCTTTACTCGACAACCACGAGCGGCTGGTCATATTCCACCGGCTGGCCATTCTCGACCAGGAGCGCCTTGACCGTGCCGGCGCGCGGCGCGGCGATGGCGTTCATGACCTTCATCGCCTCGACGATCAGCAGGGTCTGGCCGGCGGAGACCTTGTCACCCGGCGCGACGAACGACTTGGCGCCCGGCTCGGGCGACAGATAGACGGTGCCCACCATCGGCGACTTGACCGCGCCGGGATGATCGGCGGCGGCTTCAACTGCGGGGGCCGCGGCAGCCGCCGGGGCAGCGGGGGCCGGGGCGACGGGCGCGGGTATCGCGACCTGCGCGGCGCCAACCGTCACGTTGCGCGCGACCTTGATCCGCCGCTCGCCGTCCTGCACCTCGATCTCGGTGAGGTTGGTGTCGTCCAGGAGCTGGGCAAGCTGGCGCACCAGTTCCGGGTCGACCTGCATTGCTTTCCCCTGCGTTTGATCGGCCATCTGTTGCTCTTCTATTGTTTCAACGAGTGTCGTGTGGCGCCCGCCATTGTCAGATGCGGGCGGCGGCGTCCAGCGCAAGCATGTAGGATTGCGCGCCGAAGCCCATGATCGAACCCTTCGCCGCCTGTCCGACATAGCTGACGTGGCGGAAGGCTTCGCGAGCGTGCGGGTTGGACAGATGTACCTCGATTACCGGGATCGAAACCCCCTTGATCGCGTCATGGAGGGCGATCGACGTATGGGTATAGGCGCCAGGGTTAATGATCACCGCCCGTGCGCCCGAGGCGTTCGCCTCCTGGATCCAGTCGACGAGATGCCCTTCGTGGTTCGATTGGCGCATGTCGATCTCGAAGCCCAGTTCGAGAGCGCGGTCCTCCAGCATGCCGGCGATGTCGTCGAGCGTGGTCGTCCCGTAGATTTCGGGCTCGCGCGTGCCGAGCATGTTGAGGTTCGGGCCGTTGAGGACGAAGATGACCGGACGATCCGCCACGCGGCAAGCCTTTCCGTTGCGATGGTGCGACCCGCACCCCTATATGGCCCCCCGACGCAAAGCGAAAGCGCATACGGCGACGCGCATTGGAGATCCCATGACCAATCCCGACGGCACGATCCAGCTCCGCATCAACGGCGAACATCGCCGGGTCATCGCCGGTTTGACGATCGCCGAGCTCGCGCTTGAATTGGGGCTGGAACCCACCAAGGTCGCGGTCGAGCGCAATCTGGAGGTTGTGCCCCGGTCGACCTTGGGGCAGGTGCGGCTCGAAGATGGCGACGAACTGGAGATCGTCCACTTCGTCGGCGGGGGAGATCATGCTGTGGCGAAGGAAGACGATAGCTGGACCGTGGCCGGGCGGACGTTCCGGTCGCGGCTGATCGTCGGCACCGGCAAGTACAAGGACTTCGCCCAGAACGCCGCGGCGGTCGAGGCGTCGGGCGCGGAGATCGTCACCGTAGCCGTCCGCCGGGTCAACGTCGCCGACCCCAAGGCGCCGATGCTGACCGACTATATCGACCCGAAGAAGATCACCTATCTGCCCAACACCGCCGGCTGCTACACGGGCGAGGAGGCGATCCGCACGCTGCGGCTGGCGCGCGAGGCCGGCGGGTGGGACCTGGTCAAGCTGGAGGTGCTGGGCGAGGCCAAGACGCTCTATCCCGACATGGTCGAGACGCTGCGCGCGACCGAGATCCTGGCCAAGGAAGGCTTCAAGCCGATGGTCTATTGCGTGGACGACCCGATCGCTGCCAAGCGGCTGGAGGATGCGGGAGCGGTCGCGATCATGCCGCTCGGTGCGCCGATCGGCTCTGGCCTGGGCATCCAGAACAAGGTGACGATCCGCCTGATCGTCGAAGGCACCAGCCTGCCGGTGCTGGTGGACGCCGGGGTCGGTACCGCCTCCGAGGCGTCCGCGGCGATGGAGCTGGGCTGTGCGGGCGTGCTGATGAACACCGCCATCGCCGAGGCGAAGAACCCGGTGATGATGGCGCGCGCGATGAAGCTGGCGGTGGAGAGCGGGCGTCTCGCCTATCGCGCCGGCCGCATGGGCCGCCGCATGTACGCCGATCCCTCGAGCCCGCTGGCCGGGCTGATCTGATCAGGCCACCAGCACGTCGCGTATATTGCAGATGATGGGGGCGATGCCGGGTTCCTTCTTGGCCCGGTACATCAGCCGGTCAGCCGCCTCGAGCACGTCGTTGAGACTGGCGAACTGCTGGGCGTCGATCATCACCGCGCCGGTGCTGATGCCGATCTTCCACGGCCGCTCCCGGCACAGCCGCTGGACGGCGCTGCGGAACTCCGCGATCAGGCTGAGCGCCGTCTCATGGTCGGTGTCGGGCATCAGGATCACGAATTCGTCACCCGCGATGCGGCAGATCGAATCGCGGTCGCGCAGCACCCGTTCAAGGCTTGCCGCGACGTCGCTCAGGCAGCGGTCCCCCTCGGCGTGGCCGAACCGATCGTTGACCGCCTTGAAGCCGTCCAGGTCGAGATAGGCGATCACGCTTTCGCCCGGCATGCCGCCGAACAAGCTGCCGAAATGCTCGGCGAGCCAGCGCCGGTTGGGCAGGCCGGTCAAAGGATCGTGCAGCGCACGTTCCTCCGCCGTCTTGCGGCGCGTGATGTCCTCGACCACCGCGACGAAGAAATCGGGCTGGCCCGCCGCGTCGCGGACCAGTGAGACCGTCAGGTTGACCCAGACGATCTGGCGGTCGGCACGAACATATCGCTTTTCCATGACATAGGAGACGATATCGCCGGCCACGAGCCGATGGACATTCTCCAGATCGGTGTTGAGGTCGGCGCTGTGGGTGATCTGCTGGAAGCCGCCCCGCATCAGCGCCTCCCGCGAATGGCCCGCGATTGCGCAGAAACGGTCATTGACCAGCAGGAAGCGGCCGTCGGGAGCGACATGGGCGATGCCGACAGCTGCCTGGTCGAACGTCGCCTTGAACCGTGTCGCCATCCTGTCGAGCTCGCTGTGCGCGTCGCGGCGGTCCATCCGGGCAAGGCCGGTGGTGATCAGCCCAGCGAGCAGCTGCGCGATCAGCACATCCTGCTCGTCGAAAATGTGCGGCCGGGCCCCGTAGAGTTTGAGCGCGCCGACCACCGCGCCCTCGTGCACCACCGGCGCCAGCAGGATCGCGCCGATGCCGATGGCGCGGCAGCTTTCGGCATCGACCAGGGGATCATTTCCCGTGTCGGGGCAATGGTGGGCGGCGCGGGACAGGACGCATTGTTCGAACAGGGTCCCGCTGACGCGTTCCCGGGCGCCGACGAAGGGCGCGGCCATGCCGCTGCCGGCGCGAACCTCGCCTTCGTTGCGGTCGCGCATCTCCACCAGCGCGCCATCGGCATGGGGAATGGTCCGCAATGCACCCTGGACGATCAGGTCCATGACGTGGTTGATGTCCCCCGGGGTCGCGGCGATCGCCGATTGTACGGCGAGCAGCTCCTTGGACCAGTCCGTATGGGAAGAAAGCTGCGCCATCGGACGAGCAACTCCGGATGAATGATCCCCCTTTCCGCGATTATCGGCACGAAATGCGCCGGATGGAAAGAGATTTTCCTGCCGGCGTAATCTATCGTTCCCTTAATGTTCCATTTTTGCTATGAGGAGCTCGCCAAGGAGGAATGCCGTGCCGAAGATCGATATCGATGTAGTGCCGGTGAGCAGCGGCTGCAGCTATCCACACCCCTTCAGGGAGATTTGCCTGGGCGCTACCTGGCGCAAGCTGGGGGATGCGGCGGGCCTCGACGATTTCGGCGTCAACCTGGTGCGCTTGCCGCCCGGGCGCTGGTCGAGCCAACGGCACTGGCATAGCCTGGAGGACGAATTCGTGATGATGCTGGAGGGGGAGGTCGTCGCGGTCGAGGAGGACGGCGACCATATCCTGCGCGCCGGCGACTGCATCGGCTGGAAGGCGGGCATACCCAACGGCCATTGCCTGCAGAACCGGAGCGATCGAGACGCCGTGTATCTGGAGATAGGATCGCGGCGGCGTTCGACCGATGCGTGCCACTATCCCGACATCGACATGGAGGCACGGCCGGGCGAGCCCTTCTACCGCCATCTCGACGGAACGCCCTATCCGAAGGCGTGAGGACAGGCATGGAAATCCGGCGTCCGTTCGGATCGGCGCTACTTGCCTTCCACCGGTCGGGGCCGACGGGCCCGTTGGCAGCCCGATGGCTTAAGGAGGCTGCTTATTCTGCAGCGACGGCGAGGTCTTCGCTGCGGCCCTCGACGATGACGGTCAGATGCTCGACCCGCGGCGGGTTCTGGAAATAGGATCCACACAGCCGGCGCCATTCCAGGAACGCATCCGAATTGCGGAACTCGATCATATGATCCTCGATCGTTTCCCACTCCACGAACATCCGGTACCGGCTCGGCTGTTCCATCGAACGGTGGAGGCGAAACGCGATGCAGCCCTTCGAACCGAGGAACAGGTCCCTGGCGAGAACGGCTGCCTGTTCGAACGCCTGTTCGCAGCCCGGCTTGATATCGATTTCCGCCAATTCCTTGATCATCGCGGCCTCCTGTGCGCTTCGTGATTGGGCAAAGTTGGCCGCAGGTCAACGCCCCGACGCGATCGATCGCGTCGCCTGGGCGTTTATTGGCGCCCGTCTGTGGCAATAATGGCGCGTTTCTGCGAGCATGTCGCTGCGACGCAACATGAATTTCGCCGGTCATGGCGGTTGACGCGGGCCGGATGCACGACATAGCTGCGCGCGATTTTCGGGGAGGTGCGGATGTTCGGAGTGGCGGGCCGGGGATGGGCGCGACCGACGCTGCGCTGGGGCGTGGCGGCGATGTTCGTCGCGTTGGCCGGCTGTGCGGGCCGCAGTCCGCCGGTGTCGGTGTCGGTGTCGGCTGCGCCCGGGAGCCCGCCGCCCGGTATGCAATATCTCTACGGATCGGCCGAAGCGGCGGCGCTCGATATCCAGACATTTGGTGCGTTGACCGCTTTCGTCGAGCGACAGGCGGAGGGGCGGGCGTCGGTGGTGCTGGCGGCGGACGCCGCGCCCGATCGCCCTGCCTTCACGGCCTGTGGCGACCGGCCGCCGGCGGTGGTGTTCGACATGGACGAGACGCTGGTCCTCAACCTTGGCTATGAGATGCTGGAAGCGCGTAGCGGCAAGGGTTTCGATGCCGATCGCTGGTCGCGCTGGGAAATGGCGGAGGGCGTCGCCCTCATGCCACTGCCCGGGGCGGTCGAGGCGGTCGCGGCGCTGCGCCGCCGCGGGGTGACGCCGATCGTCAACACCAACCGTTCGGCGGCCAGTGCCGCGACCGCCGTGGCCGCGCTCGCCAAGGCCGGATTCGGCCCGTTCCGCCATGGCGAGACGCTGTTCCTGGCCGGCGACGTCGACGGGCAGCGCCGCAAGGACGGACGGCGGCAGGAGATTGCCCGCCGCTTCTGCGTGATCGCGATGGTCGGCGACCAACTCGGCGACTTCAGCGACGGCTTCCAGGGCGATCCCGTCGCGCGCCGGGCACTGGCGACCGCGCCGGCGATCGCGCGGCTGTGGGGGCAGGGTTGGTTCGTGCTGCCCAACCCGGTTTACGGATCGGGGCTGGCGGGTGACTGGGATGCGGTCTTTCCGGCAGACAAGCGCTGGAGCGATCCCGTTGAGGGGCAAGGAAAATGATGCCGGAAGGAGCCCGCCGAACCTTCCTCTCGCACCCTCGCGCATTTTCATCTCCGGCGCCTCTTCCTGTGTCGCGCCGGATGGTGCATGGCGCGGGGCGAGCGGCGCCGGGCGGCTCGGGCGATAGGCGTCCGAACTGCTATGGCTTCCGTCCCTCCTGTCTGCTGGTCCGATCCCTGTCGTGAATCCCGATCCTTCCCCGAAGCCGGCCCCGAATCCTGCCGCCAGGCCGGATCGCGTCCCGACCGAGTCCGCTGTTCCGACCGTCGTCCAGATCGAGCATGGCCTCGTCATCGCCGCGGTGGTGCTGGTCGCGGTGCTGATCGCTTTCGTCGCGGCGGGCGGCTTCTACCTGCGCAAGGTGACGCAGGATGCGCCCAGGCCGGGCGCCGAGCGCCTGTCCGTCGACCTTAGCCGGATCGGCATCAGCAAGGCCGGGCCGCGCCGGATCGACTATGCGCGGCTCGACCGGCGGATGCACCTGCTCGCGGAGAAGAAGTCGGTGGTCGGCGTCGCGATCGTCACCATCGAGAATGGCGAGATCAGCTTCGCCAAGGGCTATGGCGTGACCACCGACGGGCCTGAGGGCAAGCCCGTCGACGCGCACACCGTGTTTCGCTGGGCGTCGGTCTCGAAGGGCGTCGCCGCGACCCTGCTCGCCAAGATGGCCGAGGAGAAGAAGCTGTCGCTGCGCGACCCGGTGTCGCACTGGGCGCCGTCGCTCAAGCTTCCCGAAGATGCGCAGAATGTCGCGACGATCGATAACCTCCTGTCGCAGAGCCTGGGCATCTGGAAGAACGCCTACGACCGTGACCTGGAGGACGGCAACGATCCCAAGGAAATCCGCAGCAGGCTCAACCAGATCCCGCTGCTTTGTCCTCCCGGCAAATGCTACAGCTACCAGAACATAGCCTATGACGCGGCAAGTGAGGCGGCCGAGCATGCCGGCCGCAAGAGCTATGCGGAGCTCGTCCAGCAGGAGCTGTTCGGTCCGCTCGGCATGCAGTCGGCGACGACGACGCGCGAAGGCCTCGAATCCTCGCCAAGCTGGGCGCGCCCGCACAGCGGACGCCGCGAACTCAAGGTTTCCGATGCCTATTACCGGACGCCGGCGGCCGGCGGGGTCAATTCGTCGATCATCGACCTCGGCATCTGGATGCGCGCACAGATGGGCGGTGCCCCGCGTGTCCTGTCGAAACGGCTGCTGCGTGATATCCACAGCCCGCGGATCCGCACCTTCTCGATCCACCGCCAGCGCGAGCTGGACCAGTCGCTCAAGGAGGCCTCCTACGGGCTCGGCTGGCGCATCTGGCATTATCAGGGACGCCAGGTGATCGGCCATCGCGGCGCTGTCGACGGGTATCGGTCTCTGATCCTGTTCGATCCGTTGCTCAAGGCCGGGGTCGGAATGCTGTGGAATTCGACCGCGGTAGAGCCGACCGGGATGCAGCTCGAGGTGATGGACATGCTCTACAACCTGCCGTTCAAGGACTGGATGGAGCTCGACAAATAGAGCGGGATTCCCTTGCTCCCGTTCGTCCCGAGCGAAGCCGGGGGACGTTGATTCCCGAAATCTCGACTTTGCTCGACACGAACGGACCGGAAAGGCTGGAAGCCCAGCTTCTACCCATGCGTTTCACTCTGCTTTGACTTTGGCCGCGCGTTGAGTAGAGCGACGGCCATGTCCAGCAAGCCCCGCACCCTCTACGAGAAGATCTGGGACGCGCATGTCGTCGAACGTCGCGACGACGGCACCTGCCTGATCTATATCGACCGCCACCTCGTCCATGAGGTCACCAGCCCGCAGGCCTTCGAGGCGCTGCGCGTCGCCGGCCGCAAGTTGCGGCGGCCCGATCTCACGCTGGCGGTGCCGGACCATAATCTTCCCACCACCGCGCGGCTCGATTCGGAGGGCAGGCGCGTGCCGATCGCCGACAGGGAATCGGCCGACCAGCTCGCCACGCTCGAACGTAACGCGCCCGAATTCGGCATCCGTTACATCGACGCGGTCGCGCCCGAGCAGGGCATCGTCCATGTCGTCGGGCCCGAGCAGGGCTTCTCCCAGCCAGGCACGACGATCGTCTGTGGCGACAGCCATACAGCGGCGCATGGTGGTCTGGGCGCGCTCGCCTTCGGCATCGGCACGTCGGAGATCGAGCATGTCATGGCGACGCAGACGCTGCTGCTCGCCCCGTCCAGGACGATGGAGGTGCGGGTCGAGGGTGTTCTCGGCGCCGGCGTCACTCCGAAGGACGTGATCCTCCACATCATCGGCGTGATCGGCGCGGCCGGAGGTACCGGCTATGTCATCGAATATACCGGCAACGTCTTCCGCGAGATGTCGATCGAGGGACGGCTGACCGTCTGCAACATGTCGATCGAGGGCGGCGCCCGCGCCGGCCTGATCGCTCCGGACGAGAAGACCTTCGCCTATATGCGGGGCCGGCCGATGGCTCCCGCGGGCGCGGACTGGGACAAGGCGGTCGCCCGGTGGCGCACGCTGCCGACCGATTCGGGCGCGAGCTACGACAAGGTCGTGACCATCGACGCGGCCGACATCGCGCCCTGCCTGACCTGGGGCACCAGCCCGGAGGACGTCGTGCCGATCACCGGCGTCGTTCCCGATCCGATGAGCTTCGCCGACCCGTCGAAGCAGGTCGCCGCGCAGAAGTCGCTCGATTATATGGGCCTGACGCCGGGCACCCGGATGCAGGATGTGCCCGTCGAGAATATCTTCATCGGCAGCTGCACGAACAGCCGGATCGAGGATCTGCGGGCCGCTGCCGCCGTGGTGAAGGGGCGCAAGATCGCCGCCAATGTGCGCCAGGCGCTGATCGTGCCCGGCTCGGGCCTGGTGAAGCGTCAGGCCGAGGAGGAGGGTCTCGATCGCATCTTCATCGAGGCCGGTTTCGAATGGCGCGAGCCCGGTTGCTCGATGTGCCTGGCGATGAACCCGGACAAGGTGCCGGCGGGCGAGCGCTGCGCGTCCACGTCGAACCGCAATTTCGTCGGCCGGCAGGGACCGGGCGCGCGAACGCATCTCGTCTCGCCGGCGATGGCGGCGGCGGCGGCGGTGACCGGGCATCTCACCGACGTCCGCGATCTGGAGCCGGCGGCATGAAGCGGCTGATTGGCATGGCGGCGGCGCTGCTGGCGTCGGCGGCCGTGCAGGCCGCGCCGGTGCCGGGTACGGTCGACAAGCTGTGGCGGCTCGACTGCGGACGCTTCAACGTCAACCAGCCCAATATCTTCTCGGACACCCAGGCCTATACCGGCCAGACCCGCGAGCTTGTCGGCAGCTGCTATCTGATCAAGGACGGCGATGCCTATATGCTGTGGGACACGGGCGTGCCCGCCGCCCTGCTTGGCGCCAAGCCCGATCCGACCCAGGCGATAGACGGCCGGCTCGACCGGACGATCGTCGACCAGCTCGCCCAGATCGGCGTCAAGCCCGAGCAGATCGGCCTGATCGGCATCAGTCATTATCATTTCGACCATACCGGCCAGGCGGCGAACTTCCCCAAGGCGAAGCTCGTCATCGGCGCTGGCGATCTCAAGGCCGCGCGCGCCGACAAGGACGGCATCGGCAAGCCGATCGCCCCGTGGCTGGCCGAAGGTGCCAAGGTCGAAGCGGTCGAGGGCGACAAGGACCTGTTCGGCGACGGCAGCGTGGTGATGATCAATTTCACCGGCCACACGCCTGGGCATCACGGCCTGCTGGTGCGGCTGCCCAGGACGGGGGCCGTGCTGCTGTCGGGCGACGTCGCCCATTTTCACGAGAATCTCGACGGCGACGGGGTACCGACCTTCAACACCGACCGGGCCGACTCGCTCGCGTCGATGGATCGCTTCCGCAAGCTCGGTGCGTCGCTGAAGGCGGTGTCGATCATCCAGCATGATCCGCGCGACGTCGCCAAGCTGCCCGCTTTCCCGCAAGGAGCCGAATGATGAAACCGATCCGTGAGGTCGAAGGCCGCGCCATTCCGCTGGGCCTGAAGAATGTCGACACCGACGTCATCATCCCGGCGCAATACCTCAAGACGATCACCCGCAAGGGGCTGGGCCGTGGCGCCTTCGAGTCGATTCGCGCGCAGCCGGGCAACGTCTTCGACGATCCCGAGTACAAGGATGCCAACATCCTGGTCGCGGGCGATAATTTCGGATGCGGGTCGAGCCGCGAGCATGCCGCCTGGGCGATCAGCGATCTCGGAATCGATGCGGTGATCGCGCCGAGCTTCTCCGACATCTTCTCGGGCAACGCGTTCAAGAACGGCATCCTGACGGTCGTGCTGCCGCAGGCGGCGGTCGACCGGCTGATGGAGGTCGCGAAGACCCATCCGATCAGCATCGACCTGGAGAACCAGACGGTCACCACGCCGTTCCAGGATCGCTTCCGCTTCGAGATCGATCCTTTCCGCAAGCATTGCCTGCTCAACGGCCTCGACGAGGTGGGCATGACGCTGGCGCAGGATGCGGCGATCTCCACCTTCGAAAGCAAGATGGCGGCGGACCGACCCTGGTTGTGATCCGGGGTCCGGGCCGTGGACTCTTTCGGAGTCTGCGCTGTTGCGCGCGTGCCAAGCCATGCCTATCTGAATATCCATCCACCGGTGAGCAGGGAATAAGATGACGACCTTCGATGATCGCGAGCAGGCTTTCGAGAACAAGTTCGCCCATGATCAGGAGATGGCCTTCCGCATCACCGCGCGCCGCAACCGGTTGCTCGGTCATTGGGCGGCGGGGCTGATGAAGCTCACCTCCGAAGAAACCGACAGCTATGCCAAATCGGTCGTGCAGGCCGATTTCGAGGAAGCCGGCGACGAGGATGTGATCCGCAAGCTGCTGGGCGACCTGACCTCGGCGGGCGTGGATATTGACGACGCGCGGATTCGCGCGGCGCTCGATGCCAAGACGATCGAGGCGCGCCGCCAGCTGATGGAAGGCAAGTAAGCCGTGCCAATGGCTGCCGACGAGATCGAGGCGATGATCAAGGCCGCGCTGCCCGATGCGCGCGTCGAGATCACCGATCTCGCCGGTGATGGCGACCATTATGCCGCGCGCGTGGTGAGCGAGAGCTTCCGCGGGCTCAACCGGATCAAGCAGCAGCGGCTGGTCTACGATGCCCTGGGCGGACGGATGGGTGGGGTGCTCCACGCGCTCCAGTTGTCGACCGCGACGCCCGATTGAGGAGCGAACAATGAGTGACGATGTTCAGGCCCGCATCGCGACGGCGGTCAATTCCGCCGACGTGCTGCTGTTCATGAAGGGCACGCCGCTCTTCCCGCAATGCGGTTTCTCCAGCCGGGCGGTCGCGATCCTCGATCATCTCGGCGTCGAATATGCGACCGTCGACGTGCTGCAGGATGCGGAGATCCGTGCCGGCATCAAGGAATTCTCTGACTGGCCGACGATCCCACAACTCTATGTGAAGGGTGAGTTCGTCGGAGGATCGGACATCATGATGGAGATGTACGAGGCCGGCGAACTGCTCGAACTGCTCGATCAGAACGGCATCGCCCACGCCTGATCGCATGCGATGCGCCGCCCACTGGCCTTCGCCATGGCGGTGAGCATCGCCGCGTCCGCCGCCGCAGCGCCGATCGTCATCGCGCATCGCGGTGCGTCGGGCGAGCGGCCGGAGCATAGCCTCGCGGCTTATGCGCGGGCCATCGAACAGGGCGCCGATTTCATCGAGCCCGACCTGGTGATGACGAAGGACGGCGTCCTCGTCATCCGCCACGAGAACGACATCACCGACACGACCGACGTTGCCGAGCACCCCGAGTTCGCCGGCCGGCGCACCCGCAAGACGATCGACGGGCAGGCTGTGACCGGCTGGTTCACCGAGGACTTCACCCTCGCCGAGCTCAAGACCCTGCATGCGCGCGAAAGGCTGCCGAAGCTTCGGCCGGCCAATCGGGACTGGCGGAACGAGCGGATCGCCACCTTCGACGAGGCGCTCGCGCTGGTCCGGTCGAGCCCGCGCAAGGTCGGCATCTATCCCGAGACGAAGCACCCGACCTATTTCGCCTCGATCGGCAAGCCGATGGAGAAGGCGCTGGTCGATGCGCTGGCGCGGGCGGGTTTCACCCGCGCGGACGATCCGGTGTTCATCCAGTCGTTCGAGGTGTCGAACCTGAAGGCACTGCGCGCGATGACGAAGCTGCGTCTCGTCCAGCTGATCGAGGGTGAGGCGCCGCCCTATGATCAGGTGGTGGCAGGCACCGGCCTGACCGTCACCGAGATGGTCAGTCCCGCAGGCCTGAAGGCGATCGCTGGCTATGCCGACGCGATCGGGCCGTACAAGCTGCTGATCGAGCCGCGCGACGCCGCCGGCCACGCCCGGCCGCCGACCACTCTGGTCCGCGACGCGCATGCGGCCGGGCTGCTCATCCATCCCTGGACCTTCCGCAGCGAGAACGCCTTTCTGTCCGCCGGCGATCGCATCGGCGCGGATGAGGCGGCAAAGGGCGACGCTGCCGCCGAATATGCCCGCTTCCTGGGCTATGGCATCGATGGCCTGTTCAGCGACTTTCCAGGCGAGGCCGTCAGGGCGCGCGCTGCGTTCCTGGCGGAAACGGTCGAATAACAGGCATCCGGAACAATCCCTTCACATTGGGCCCGGCCGATGCCACATGCATCGGCATGAACGAACAGACCGTCGGCGTCGCCCAGATGCAGCACCCGCTGGTGCGCCGGTTGCTGGCCGGTAATCCGAGTCCCTTCACCTATACCGGAACCCAGACCTATCTGGTCGGCGGGCGCGACGTGGCGGTGATCGATCCCGGGCCCGACCTGCCCGAGCATATCGATGCGATCGTCGCGGCGATCGGCGACGCGCGCCTGCGCGCGATCGTCTGTACCCACACCCACCGCGACCACAGCCCTGCCGCCGCCGAACTGAAGGCGCGGACCGGTGCGCCCATCATCGGCTGTGCGCCGCTGGCGCTCGACGACACGGGATTGCGCGCCGACGCATCCTTCGATCGCGACTATAGCCCGGACGAAGCAGTGGCCGAGGGCGCTACGATCACCGGCGACGGCTGGACGCTGCAGGCGGTCCATACGCCCGGCCACACCTCCAACCATATCTGCTACGCGCTGCCGGAGGCGGGGGCGCTGTTCACCGGCGACCATGTCATGGGCTGGTCGACAAGCGTGGTGGTCCCCCCGGACGGCAATATGGGCCAGTATCTCGAAAGTCTCGAACGGTTGCAGGCGCGCGAGCAGGACAGCGTCTATTATTCGGCGCATGGGGATCCGATCGAGCGGCCTCAGCGCTTCGTGCGCGGGCTGATCGGCCATCGCAAGCAGCGCGAGGGACAGATCCTCCGCCTGCTGGAACGCGATGTCACGATGATCCCCGACATGGTCCAGCAGATGTATGTCGGGGTCGATCCGCGGTTGCACGGCGCCGCCGGCCTTTCGGTGCTTGCTCATCTGATCGATCTGGAGACGCGCGGTATCGTCCGCCGCGACGACACGCTATGGAGCCTGGCGGCCTGAGCCGCGCACGTGGAGATTTTTACGCGATGAACGCCCCGCTGGAGAATCTGACCGGCCTGGACCTGCGCGCCGAGATCGATCGGCTGCGCAAGGAACGCAACGCCGTCATCCTCGCCCATTATTACCAGACGCCGGAGATCCAGGATCTCGCCGATTTCGTCGGCGACAGCCTCGACCTGTCGCGCAAGGCGGCGGCCACCGACGCGGACGTCATTGCGTTCTGCGGCGTGCGCTTCATGGCGGAGGTCGCGAAGATATTGTCGCCCGACAAGACGGTGATCCTGCCCGACATGGATGCCGGCTGCAGTCTCGAGGACAGCTGCCCCCCGGAGGAATTCGCCCGCTTCCGCGCGGCGCATCCCGATCATCTCGCGCTGACCTATATCAACTGCTCGGCAGCGGTGAAGGCGCACAGCGACATCATCGTCACCTCCTCCTCGGCAGAAACGATCTTGGCGCAGCTGCCGAAGGACCAGAAGATCATCTTCGCGCCGGATCGTCACCTTGGCGGCTATTTCGCGCGCAAGACCGGCCGCGACATGCTGCTTTGGGAAGGCAGCTGCATCGTCCATGAGGCCTTCTCCGAGACCGAGCTGCTCAAGCTCAAGGCGCAGCATCCCGACGCGCCGATCGCCGCGCATCCCGAATGCCCGGTCCACATCCTCGACCATGCCGACTATGTCGGGTCGACCCGCGGCATCCTCGACTATGTGCTCACGTCGGACGCGCAGACCTTCATCGTCGCGACCGAGCCACACATCATCCACCAGATGGAGAAGGCGGCCCCGCACAAGCATTTCATCGGCGCGCCGGGGGCGGACGGCAACTGCAACTGCAACATGTGCCCCTATATGGCGCTGAACACGATGGAGAAGCTCTACCTCGCGCTGCGTGACCTGACCCCGCGGATCGAGGTGGACGAGGAAACCCGCATCGCCGCGAAGCGCTCGCTCGACCGGATGCTGGAGATGACCGGCGGCCTGTCGGGGCCCGACGTGGGGCGGCCCAAGCTCTGAACGAACCGTCGCCCCGGCGGAGGCCGGGGCCTCGGGCGTCTCCTGCCATGCCCCACTCTCCTGAGATCCCGGCCTCCGCCGGGATGACGTAGGATCGACCGGATGACCTTCACTCTTCCCGATTTCGACCTCGACGCGTTTGTGCGCGCGACCCTTGCCGAGGATCTGGGGCAGGGGGGCGACATCACCTCCGCCGCGACCATCCCGGCCGACGCGCTGTTCGAGGGCGAGATGGCCAGCCGCGACGCGATCAGTGTCGCCGGCCTGCCGGTCGCCGAGGCCTTCTTCCGCGCGCTCGATCCCGGTGTCGAGATCGAGACGCTGGTCGCGGACGGCACCCGCGTCGCGAAGGGCGGGGTGCTGATGCGGCTGCGTGGCAAGGCGCGCGCGCTGCTGACCGCCGAACGTTCGGCACTCAACACCGTCCAGCATCTGTCGGGCGTGGCGACGCTGACCAGAGCCTATGTCGATGCGATCGCAGGTACCGGTGCAACCTTGCTCGACACACGCAAGACCATTCCCGGCTTGCGGGTGCTGGAGAAATACGCGGTTCGCATGGGCGGGGGCACCAATCATCGGATGCGGCTCGACGACGCGGCGATGATCAAGGACAACCATGTCGCGGTCGCCGGCAATATCGGCGAGGCGGTCCGTCGTGCAGCGGCCGCAGGAATCGAACGGATCATCGTCGAGGTCGACCGGGTCGATCAGATCGAACCCGCGCTCGCGGCGGGTGCCACCCATCTGCTGCTCGACAATATGGACCCGCCGACCCTGCGCGGCGCGGTGACGCTCGTGGGTGGTCGGGTGCCGACAGAGGCATCGGGCGGCGTTCGGCTCGATACGATCAAGGCGATCGCGCAGGCCGGCGTGACCTATATTTCGGTCGGGCGCCTCACCCAGTCAGCGCCGGCCGCCGATATCGGGCTGGATTTCCGCCCGCTTCCCTGATCGCGCACCCAATTCTAGGGTGCGGCGATGAGAATCGGCTTCCCTATCCTGCTCGCCGCCCTGCTGGTGGCGCCCGCCTGCGCAAAGAAGGCGCCGAGCTGCGAGATTCCCGCCACCTTGCCGCGGCCGATGCTCGAGGGGCCGACAATCGACCAGCCGCGCCGGTTGCTCCCGGTCGGCGGCTATACGCTGGCGGTGAGCTGGTCGCCCCAATATTGTATAGACAAAAGCAGCAGCCCGCGGGACCATATCCAGTGCGGGGGCTCCAATAGCTTCGGCTTCACCTTGCACGGCCTCTGGCCCGACGGGGAGGGAGCGTCGTGGCCGCAATATTGCCGGCCGACACGGCTGGTGCCCGAGAAGGTGATCCGTGAGCATCTGTGCAGCACGCCGTCGCCGCAACTCATCCAGCACGAGTGGGAGAAGCACGGCACCTGCATGTCGAAGACCCCCGCGGACTATTTCGCGAAGAGCGGCACGCTCTTTTCGGAGCTGGCCTTCCCCGACATGAAGGCGCTGAGCGGGCGGACGATGACCGCCGCCGATTTCCAGCGGAAATTCGCCGACGCCAATCCGGGCATGCGGCCCGAGGAGATGCGCCTCAACGTCAGCAGGGCCGGCTGGATGGAGGAGGTATGGATCTGCCTCGACAAGCAGTTCCACCGCCGCGCCTGTCCGGCTCATCAGGGCGGGGCGGCACCCGATCAGGTCGTGCGGATTCGCTGAACAATATCGTCACCCCGGCGGAGGCTGGGGGGACGGTGAGAGATGAGACGACGTTCGGGCAGGAGCCTCCCGAGATCCCGGCCTCCGCCGGGAGGACAAGTGGGCGGCTATTCCCCGTCCGGCTGCACCTCCGGCCGTCCCTTGAACCCCTGGGCGATCACGTACCATTCGGACGAATCCTTGCGGCTCGCCGGCGGCTTGGCATGCTTGACGGTCGTGAACAGCCGCTTGAGCTCGGCGACCAGGCTATGATCGGCGCCGCCCGCCAGCACCTTGGCCACATAGGTGCCGCCAGGCCGCAGCACCTCGCTCGCGAACAGGCAGCCGGCCTCGACCAGCGCCATGGTGCGCAGATGGTCGGTCTGCTGGTGGCCGACGGTATTGGCGGCCATGTCGGACAGGACGATGTCGGCGGGCCCGCCCAACGCCTCGGCGAGCAGAGCGGGGGCCTCGTCGCTCATGAAGTCCATCTGCAGGATGGTCGCGCCTTCGATCGGATCGGTGGGCAGGAGATCGATGCCGACGATCGCCGCCTGCGGGCAGATGCGGCGCACCACCTGTGTCCAGCCGCCTGGTGCGATGCCCAGGTCGATGACGCGCTTGGCGCCGCGGAGAAAATGGAATCGCTCGTCGAGCTCGATCAGCTTGTAGGCCGCGCGCGATCGATAGCCCTCGGCCTGCGCCTTGCGCACATAAGGGTCGTTGAGCTGGCGCTGGATCCATTTGATCGAGGAGGCGCTACGCCCCTTTGCGGTCTTGATGCGTTGACGCCCGCCATTTCCGCCCCGGGTCACATCAGCATCCTTGCTCTGTCGCGGGCCATCAGCGAGCGGAGGATTCCCTCACGGATGCCACGGTCGGCGACGCCTAGCCGCTCGGCAGGCCACATGTCGAGGATCGCGTCGAGGATCGCGCAGCCCGCTACCACCAGGTCCGCGCGCTCATGGCCAATGCAGGGGACTTCGGCGCGCTCGTCGACGCTCATCCCGGCCAGTCGCGCGCTGATGTCGCGCATCGCCGTCACCGGCACGATCAGGCCGTCGATCAGCCGCCGGTCGTAATTGGGCAGGTCGAGATGCACGCTGGCGAGGGTGGTGACGGTGCCGCTGGTGCCGAGCAGCCGGCCCGGCCGCCCGCCGGGGTCGAGCTTGGCTGCGAACTGGGCGAAGCTTTCGGCGACCCGTGCGCGCATCCGCCCATAGCTGTCGAGCAGCCCGGCGCGGCTGTCGCCCACATGCGGTTCGGTCTCGGACAGCGAGACGACGCCCCAGGGGGCCGAATACCAATCGATCACGCGCGGGGGGCTGTGGTCGGCGTCGATCAGGATCAGCTCGGTCGATCCGCCACCGATGTCGAACACCAGGGCCTGCCCCTCACCGGGTTCGAGCAGCACATGGCAGCCGAGCACCGCGAGCCGCGCCTCCTGTTCCGGGCTGATGATCTCCAGCGCGATGCCGGTCTCGCGATACACGCGCTGAACGAAATCGCGCCCGTTGGCGGCGCGGCGGCACGCCTCGGTCGCGACCGACCGGACAAGCGAGACGCGGCGGCGGCGTAGCTTGTCGGCGCAGACCGACAACGCGCTGACCGCCCTGTCCATCGCCGCGTCGGACAGTCGGCCGGTCGCGGCCAATCCCTCGCCGAGCCGGACGATCCGCGAGAAGGCGTCGACGACGACGAAGCCGTCGTCGGATGGCCGCGCAATCAGGAGCCGGCAATTGTTGGTGCCGAGGTCGAGCGCGGCATAGTTGCTGCGGGGAGGGAATTGATGGGATGGGGAATGCGCGCGACGCCCCCCTTCACGCGGCGGGCGAGGCGCGGCCATGTGGGGGCCGTGCGCCATGATCGTCAGTCTCATTCTCTCACCATGCAGGAAAGCATCCGCATGGAACCTGGCAGCAAACCTAGAGGGAGAAGCGGAGGACGGCAAGGGCGGCATCCACCCCGTTGACAGGCCGCACGACCGACCCTATGTGCGCCGCTCTGCCAGATGATGCCCCGTCGTCTAAAGGTAAGACTACGGACTCTGACTCCGTCAATTGAGGTTCGAATCCTCACGGGGCATCCAGGCAGAAGTTTCCTGATATCAATGATTTAGAGCTCCGGCCTGCGTTGCGGCGTGGCTTTCGCTTGTTGCAAGCATTGCAGCGGAAACCGCCATTTTCCGGGGTTTCCGGCATGGTCCCGGCGGCTCCGTGCAACAGCGATGCAACATGTCGGACTCGGTTTTCGATATTGATAGGGGCCAACGCTGACGGGAGCGAATCAGGGGTGTACAGGCGTTGATCCCCTAACTGTGGGCATCTTCTCGAAAGTTCGCAGTGGCCTACAAGTTCGCAGGCGTGAAAAGCCGCTTACTTCGTGAGGCGCGCGAAGCGCCGGAAAACGGGAGATTCGTGCATGTGATGTCGCCAAGTTCACAGTTCGTGAGCCTTCGCCAGGAAAAAATCTCCGCATGGGACGAGGGGTGACGAGAGGCTGTGGTCGTGCGACTTTCGCCCCTCCCTCTGCCGATGCGTAGTACATCAGCGGTGCCGGCGATCTCTCAGTATCATTCGGAATGACCTATGAGTGGGGGTCGTCGAGAGGTCGTTCTTGTCGCTGATAGGCGATGATCCCGCGTAGCATTCGAGGGAGGAAGTCAGGGCCTTCTTCTTAACCATCGAGACCCACCCTCGTTGAACTGCGTCAGCGAAGTTGGCGCTAGCACTACTTTGGCAGAAG
>NZ_LDES01000085.1 GCF_001015195.1 Sphingomonas sp. Y57
AAATGTTCTGACGACGGACAGGCGCCAGTCTTGGTTTTGAAAGTCGTGACGTCGGAATCAGCAACGAGACAGCACAGTCGTCGATTGACATCGTCAACTACGACGTGCGCGAAGCGATTGCCGCCGCCGAGCGCGAAGCCGCGCGCTCGAGCGACCCGGCGGCGACCTTCTCGCGTGAACTGTCGGACCGGATTCTTGGCCCGGATGGCATACGCAACCGATATCTCCATGATGCGGATTCCGGCCGGGCAACTTTCGACATTACCGGGCCCCTGACTTCGGTCGAACAGAACTCCGTCCTGAAGAGCGGTAGATTTTCTACGGACGTGGATGGCAGCCCCGGCGATGGCGACAGCAGCTTCAAGAATCGTTAGTGCTTGAAGAACCGACTAGGGTGCTGAAGGCTCAGCGGGTTGCCGATGTAGAGACCTCCCGACCGTGGATCGAATATATCGGTGCCAGCACGAAGGTCTTCCATTCCTCGCTCATGTTCCTCCCACATTCTTTTGGAGGTTCTGGCCACCGCTTCATCGGACACAGGCGTACCCTCGCCCGTCGATGAAAACCCGGCCACCCACTGCTGCACATAGCCGAGTCCAAGCACCATGAGTGCCGTCATCGGAAAGAACAGGAGGTTGAGAAAACCGGCCGCCGCACTGTCGTAGAACGCCTCAAGCGGCGCGATCCTGGTCGATGTAGCCATGCCAATCCACCAGACCGGAATTGCCGACCACCACAGCTTCGCGTACCACGGACGCCAGAGCCAATCGGACGGTTTCAGCCGAGGCGATGCCGGTTCGGGCGCTTGAATATGGGCGGCGTTGTTCATCGCTATATCCTCACTGGAGGACTATAGCAGAATTCTGTCGGTGTTCCATCATTTGTGAATCGGCTCGATCTGGAAACCGATTGGGAACAACGCTTCTAATCTATCGGCATTGACCCATCTTTGCGAACAGGGATCGATGTGGCGGCGTCAATTCCAGAGAGAGGGTATTGGCGCCGCCGCAATAACCGTCACCAATGTCAATGCATGACGGTCGTTCTTGCCAGTTCCGGTAAATGTCGCGGTTGGGACAGCTTTTGCGGTGTCCAACACGGACTGCGTCTCAGCCGCTTCTGCTGGGCATATGACTTACAAGGTCGGCACGAGACCGTGCATTTTCCATATCTCGAGCATCTCCATCCCCGGGCAACCCCATTCTCGGCACCTCCGCTGATGCGAGCGGCGGCGCGACCTGTAAGGCTGGCAGTCATGATGTTTTCAAAATCTGAAGTCCGGCTAACGGCTCGGAAATCATAAAATAGCGCATGGCACCTTCGCGCAAAAAGCCAGCGCACAACAATATCCAAGTTGGGGGTTGTTGTTGATGAAAATCCCGCGATTTCTGTCATGCTCCTCTGCAACTAAGAAGGAGGTGAGAGCATGGGGAGCGGTAACGAGCCGGGCAACGACGAATTGAAAGAACAAGCGCTGGAAATGATGGAGCAGTCCTTGGCGATCCTATACGCCTTGCAGGAACCCGCTGCTGCCGATCTCCACGATGTGATTGAGAGGGTCATGGGGTCGTCGGGCAAGATGGGGGAAGAAGGCGAGGTATGGGATTCTGTTTTTACCGATCTACCGCACCTGACCATGCGGGCCTTGTTCCTTCATCGCAATGACGGCTTTACCGTTGGCCAGATCGCACGCCGCCTCCGCATCAGCGAGGCCGACGCGGCGGAGCGCCTCGACCACGCTGTGCGCTATGTTCGCGCGCCTGCATCACCAAGAATATAGGCAGCGCTAGCGGAAAGACATTGCCCGGCCATTCCGCCAAAATCCATGTCGAACCGTAAGCCTTCAATGTACCTGCTGGTCCCAAACGCGAGCGGCTCCCTCTCCCATCACCTCCACCCTTTCCTCGCTGCTCCCGCACTTCACCTAACCACCACCCTTCCGCGCTGCTCGCCGCAAACAGGCTGACCTGCAGGCGTCGGAGGGGCGCCTGACCTATCCCGGCAGCAATTGCTTCTCCAACGCGGCAACAAGCTCCTGCCTCTTGCCAGGGTCCAACCGGTCCAGGTTACGTTGCTTCCACAAGACCGCGGGCAGTCGCCTCGCCTCATCAATGCCCGCAAGCGCCCAGTCCGGTTCACCACGCTTGAAGCCGACAAGGAATTGCCGATGAGTGTCAGGCATCCCGGCAACCATGCGCGCGATGATGTCTTCACGCGCTGATTCCAGTTCCGCCAGAGTGATCGGCTGGTGAGTCATTCCGACGAAACCGCGCTCGAACTCCTCGGCGAGCGGTTTACGGGCGGGAGCGAGAACCTCGGCCATCGGGCGATTATGGCTGGCGAGGTAGACGAGAAATGCACGTCGCAAATCGTCTGTGACGCCTTCGTTCGCCAGCAAGTCGCGGACGTCGAAGAGGTCGCGAGGGTGCTGCCGGTCGAGCGCCGCCACGATTTTTCCCGCATAGAGATCGGCGAAGGACACCACCTGAATCTCAGCAAAACCAAAGGCGTCCTCGACTGCGGGAACGACACCCATAACGACGGGATCATAGACCGTCCCGCGCAACACTGGCGTGACCTCGATCTTGATCTGCACATCATCCGCACGAACGATGAGCTTGGTGACGATTTTTTCGTCAGCGGAACGCGACGCATGAATCCTGGCTCCGACCAGTCCTTCCTCGATGCGTTCCTTGATCCGCAGCATCGCCGCATCGATCGTGGCGAGCGAGGTCGCGCGGTCCTCGATCGGCAGATAGGTGAGGTCGATGTCCACCGAAAGTCGCGGCAGGTCACGCACGAACAGATTGATCGCTGTTCCGCCTTTCAGCGCGAAGATATCCTCCTTCGCGACGTGAGGCATAACACGCAGAAGAAGAGCGACCTGTCTCCGGTAGCCGTCGAGAAACGCCATACAGCTATTCTCCCGCCAGGTCGGAGGGCACGGTGATGTTGTAGCGCCGGTCGAGCTTCCCTCCTTTGACCAGGACGCGTTTGCCCGATCCGAGATCCAGGCGGGAAACATCGAGCTTCGAACGCCAGGCATGGCCATGGCGATCCGCGAAGAAGAGGAAGAGACGCTTCACTTTTACGCTCGCGCACGCCTCAAGAAGTGTCTGAAGGCGACGTGGGCTGAGGTGGCTCATTCCTTCCATCAGCATGTCGACCTGATGGAAGCTCTCATGGGGAAGCTCATCGAGCAGTTCGAGAACGGCGCGTTCCTTGCTCGAACAGCGGATCGGCAAGGTCGTGCCGGCGGTGCTGGACATCCGGGGCGCAGGCTCGGGAGGAATCTCGCCGTCGACTGGAAACAGCCGGAGGCTGTTATGCCAGCGGAACGAGACATCGAGTGGCAGGCTGTCGAGCCATGTCGGCGGCCGGCTTGGCCCATAGAGATGGACTTCGCGCACCGTTATGGAGAGATAATGAGCGTAGCCCTGCTGTTCGAGCGCTGTGCGCCCGCCAACTGTCAAAGGCAGGTCCAACAGGGATTGCAGTGAGATAACGGCCTGTTCCCAGGTGAGCGGTCCACGCGAGCGGCGATAGACGCGCCGGGTCGGGCTATCGAGCCATCCCGCGCGAACATATTGGCTCCGCAGCGATGATGAGTAACCATGGGCTTCCATCCATGCCGCGTCGACCAGCAGGCTCTCTGGGAGATCCCGTTGCAGCCGGTTTAATTTTCCTAATGTTTGCGAAGCCATGCTATGCATTTTGACAGATTGGGAAACTACTGTCGAGTTTATTAATTTCGAAATTGGCTAAGCCTTGCTTGGCATTATCAGAGCTCGGCAAACTGGATCGTGCGACCGTAGGTCAATACACTTATCCGCCCTAGGCATGGCGATTCGCGGGCCAATTGACGGGATGCGCAACACGGCGACACCGACAGGACTGTCAAGGACTGCGCCGTTTCGCCCTGTGGCGCGGGCGGCGGGGTCCAGCCTCAATGATCCCTTGGTCGTTTCGAAGGATCTGCGCGTCGATGAGCGCCCTGGCGACAAGCTCTGAGCGCTTGTAGACGCCGTAACGCTGCTTTGCGTGGGAGACGAAATAGCGCACCGAGGTCTCGCTCAGACCGAGTATCTGGCTGATCTCCCAATCGCTCTTGCCGACGGCGACCAATGCCGTGCATTGAGCTTCGCGGCGCGTGAGCCTGGGTACGTCATGTCCGCGCGAGGCATGATGTAGTCTGAGGCCCGCCTTGAACCCGAAGGCAGCGACGATGTGGAGCGTCGTCAGTAGCGATGGCGAAGCCATGATCGGCTCCGCGCGTGCGAAAGTGCAAGACGCATGGGATTCGCTCGGTATGTGGAGCGGCACGGTGACACCGTGGACGAGACCATGCAGCCGCGCTTCTTCGAACAGGGCTGATTGTGTGCCTGTGAGATCGACATAACCGGGAATCTCGTCCCAGCTGAACGGGCGGTCCAGCAACTGGCTCACCTCATAGACTGGATCGATGACGTACGCGTGGCTCTCGGTGTAGAAACGCACGAACTCCGCCGGATAGTTGGTAATAACCAGCGCCCGTTCGACCAAGCGTGGGAGGCCGCCATGTTGGATCATCGCGACATAGGGGAAGCCCATTTTCGTGGCGGCATCAGCTAAGGCGGCGAGCAGCGCTTCCATTGAAGAAGCGGCATTGAAGCGTGAGAGTGTCTCACGCATTCTGGCATTGACATACATGGCATCCTCCTTGGGTTGTGTTGGCCGTGCACCGGCAAACGTGCCAGAAGAAGCCGTTGTGATACCTATGGGAGATAGGGGGCATTCACAGCCGTCAGCCAGCGCTATGGCTGACGCGTGAGGCTGCTAGGGCAATCGTGGATTCGCTGTTTCGAAAACCTGGCTCAGGATCCGCGACACCGCCGCCGGTATTATTCTCCTGCGAAACCTGCGCGGAACCGTTCGGCAATCGTTAGTCTGAAGCATCGTTACGATGTCCCACGCAATTTGGTGTTCTGACATTCGACTGCCTCCTCACGCCATCGTGCCGATGGTTCGCCGGAACCGCGCCAACGCAATGGCGAAGAAGATCGCGCCGATAGCAATGATAGCCAGGAACTGGGGCCAGACCACGTCAAAGCCCGCGCCCCGGTAAAGGATGGCCTGCGCCATCTTCACGAAATGGGTGGTGGGCGCGGCCAACATGACCGTCTGGACGAACTCCGGCATGCTTTCGCGCGGCGTCGAACCGCCGGACAGCATCTGCAACGGCAGCAGCACCAGCATCAGCAACAAGCCGAACTGCGGCATGGAGCGCGCGATCGTCCCCATGAAGATGCCGATGGAGGTCGTGGCGAACAGGTGCAGCCCCGCTCCGGCGAGGAACAGCGCGATCGACCCTTCGACGGGAACGGACAGTACCCCTTCCACCATCACGAAAAGCGCGAAAGCGCAGGCGACCAGGACAACGAGCCCCATGGCCCAGACCTTGCTGGCCATGATCTCGAACGGCGTCACCGGCATCACTAGCAGGTGTTCGATCGTGCCGTGCTCGCGCTCGCGGATCAGGGCCGCGCCCGTCAGCACGATCGACAGCATGGTGACGCTGTTGATGATTTCCATGACCGCGCCGAACCAGCTTTGCGCCAGCGTAGGATTGAACCGCACGCGCAGCGCCAGCTCGACCGGGACCGGCGTGCTCGCACGCGTGCCTTTCATGAATTCGGCAACTTCGCCCTGCACGATCTGCTGGATGTAGCCGCCGCCCGTGAAAGCCTGGCTCATCCGCGTAGCGTCAACGTTGAGCTGCAAGCCGGGTTGGCGTCCCGCAAGTACGTCTCGCTGAAAATCGGGCGGGATGTCGAGAGCGAACGTATAGCGCCCGGCATCCAGCCCCTTGTCCACTTCGTTCAGTCCCACGATCGAAGGGGGCGTGAAGTGCGGCGGATAAAAGGCGCCGGTTATCCGGCTGGAAAGCTGCGACTGGTCTTCATCGACGATCGCGATAGGCGCCTTGTGCAGCGTTTCCGGCATGGCGGTTGCCGCGACGTAGATCCCCACCGAGAACGAATAGAGGATCAGGAACAGCATCATCGGATCGCGCCACAGGCTGCGCAGTTCCTTGATGCCGAGCCGGTAGATGTTGGCCGCGTGGCGCATATCAGCTCTCCTGCTTACGCAGCAACGCGACACACAGCGCCAGGATGACGGGAAACGTCGCGAACAGCACGAGAAGGTCAGGCCAGAGGTCGGCGAAGCCCAGCCCCTTGGAAAAGACGCCGCGGCAGATGGTGACGAACCAGGTCGCGGGATATATCGATCCGATCACCGCGCCCGCCCCCTCGAGCGAGGACACCGGGTTGATCAGGCCGGAAAACTGCACGGCGGGCAGGATCGTGCCGATGGCGGTGGCGAACATCGCGGCAATCTGGCTGCGCATGAAGATGGAGAACAGCAGGCCGATGGCCGTCGCCGACAGCGTATAGAAGAGAGCGCCCAGCGTCATCGCGAGGAAACTGCCCGTCAACGGCACACCGAACATCGTGACGGCGAGGAACACCAGCAAGACATAGTTCAGCATGGCGAGCGCGACATAGGGAAGCTGCTTGCCCAGCAGGAATTCCACCTTGCTGATCGGCGTCACGTAGAAATTGACGATGGAACCCAGCTCCTTTTCCCGCACCACGCTCAAAGCCGTCAGCATCGCCGGGAACAAGAGCAGCATCATCGGAATCACGGCCGGCGCGATGGCTACAAGGCTTTTCACGTCCGGATTGTAACGATAGCGCAGCTCGATATTGACGAGACCCATCGATGGCCGCGCACCTGTTTCCTGCACGGCCATTTCACTGAGCCAGTGGGCATGCAGGGCCTGGACATAGCCTTGCACGGTCTCGGCCCGCTGCGGCATGGCGCCATCGACCCATACACCGATCTGCACCGGCACGCCCCGGCGCAGGTCGCGCGCGAAATTGGGCGGAATCTCCAGGGCCACGCTCAGTTCGCCCGAGCGCATCCGCCGGTCCAACTGGCTATAGTCGGTGATCGGCGGCCGTTCGATGAAATAGCGCGATCCGGCCAGGTTGAGGACGTAGTTCTCGCTGGTGGTCGTGCCGTCGCGGTCCAGCACGGCGAACGGCAAGTCCTCCACGTCCATGCTGATGCCATAGCCCATGATGAACATCAGGATGACGCTGCCCAGCAGGGCCAGGGTGGCGCGGATGGGATCGCGGCGCAATTCCAGCCCTTCGCGCCGGGCATAGCTCATCATCCGGCGCCGCATGAACCATGGGGAGCGGGCCGGTGCAGCCGAAATGTCCTGATCGGCCGCGGCAGGCGCGCCCGCAGGAACCGGATCGTCCCTCTTTTCTGTCGGCGTCTCGCCGCTCGCATCCTGAAGATAGGCGATGAACGCTTCTTCCAGGTCCGCCGCGCCGCGGTTCTCGACAATGGCGGCGGGGGTGTCGCTGACCAGCACCTTGCCCGCATGCATCAGCGATATGCGGTCGCACCGCTCCGCTTCGTTCATGAAGTGCGTGGAAATGAAGATCGTCACCTTGTCGCGCCGGGACAGGTCGATCATCATCTGCCAGAACTGGTCCCGCGCGATCGGATCGACGCCGGACGTCGGTTCATCCAGGATCAGCATTTCCGGCTTGTGGATCATGGCGACGGCTAGGCTGAGCCGCTGGCGCTGGCCCAGCGGCAAGGCGCCGGGCAACGCATCCATGATGCCATCCAGGCCGAACCGCTGCGCCATTTCCCTCACGCGGGCCGGCACTTCCCCGGCGGGAACATGGAAGAGCTGGGCATGCAGCTCGAGGTTCTGCCGGACCGTCAGTTCCGAGTAGAGCGAGAAGGCCTGGCTCATATAGCCAACGCGCCGGCGCGTCGCCATGTCGTCATTCTCGACCTCGCGGCCGAACAGCCAGGCCTGGCCTTCGCTGGCTTTCAGCAGGCCGGTCAGCATCTTCATGGTGGTCGACTTGCCGCAGCCGTTGGAGCCGAGGAATCCAAAGATCTCGCCGCGCTCGATGCGAAAATCGACATGATCGACTGCCGTGAAATCACCGAAACGCATGGTGAGCCCCTGCGCCTCGATGGCGATCTCGGCCTCGCCGCCGTCGCTGCGCGGCGGAATCTCCACCGGCTTGTGCCCGCGGCGGCGCTCCTCGGGAAGCATCGAGATAAACGCCTGTTCCAGCGACTGTTCGCCGGTGCGTGCATAGAAGTCGGCTGCGGTGCCGGTGGCCAGCACCTTTCCCGCGTCCATCGCGATTAGCCAGTCGAAGCGTTCGGCCTCTTCCATATAGGCCGTGGCGACCAGCACGCTCATGTGCGGGCGGTTCGCGCGGATGCGGTCGATCAGATCCCAGAATTGCGCGCGCGACATGGGATCGACGCCGGTTGTCGGCTCATCCAGCAGCAGGAAATCGGGATCGTGGATGAGCGCGCAGCACAAGCCGAGCTTCTGCTTCATGCCGCCCGAAAGCTTGCCCGCCGGGCGCTTGCGGAACGGCGCGAGGCCCGTGCTTTCGGTGAGGTCGGCAATGCGGCGCTCGCGTTCGGCCGCGTCCTGCCCGAACAACCGCCCGAAGAATTCGAGATTTTCGTCGATGGAGAGCGTAGGATAGAGGTTCTTGCCCAGCCCCTGCGGCATATAGGCGATGCGCGGACACACGGCGTTGCGGTGGCGGGCCTCGGCCATGTCGCCGCCCAGCACCTCGACCCGGCCCTCCTGGATGGCTCGCGCGCCCGCGATCAGGGAAAACAGGCTGGACTTGCCGACGCCGTCCGGGCCGATCATCGCCACCATGCGCCCGGCGGGGATTTCAAGATTCACATCATCGAGCGCCAGCACCTTGCCGTAATGCAGGCTCACGCCCGAAACGCGGGCGACAGCTTCCGTCATTGCGGCACGTTGACGGTCAGTTTCGCGGGCCATTCGGATTTCGGATCGATCCGCACATAGGCCATGCCCGGAAGGCCGGTCTTGACCTGGGTGATATAGCGATCGAGCAACTTGCGATCGATCTGCGCCTTCACGCGGAACATCAGTTTCTGGCGCTCGCTTTGCGTCTCCACCGTCTTGGGCGTGAACTGGGCCACATCGGCAACGAAGCTGACTTTCGCAGGGATCGCACGATCCGGAAGCGCATCGAGCACGATGCGTACATCGCTGCCCAGCGCCACCTTGCCCGCGACCGTTTCCGGCAGGAAGAAGGTCATGTAGACGTCGCCCAGATTGACCAGGTTGAGCACGCGCCCGCCGCCACCCACGACTTCGCCCGGCTGGGCGACGCGATATTGCACGCGGCCGGCCGTCGGCGCCTTGAGGTCGCTGTCGCGGATATCGGCCTCGATCCGCTGGATGGTGGCGCGCACGGCATCGACCTGCGAACGCGCGCCGATCACCTGGTTGCGCGCCGTCGTGATCGCCGCGTCGACGGCCGCGAGTTGGGCGCGAGCGGCCTCCACTGCCGCCGCCGCGCCTTCGACGCGGGCCTGATCGTCATCCCGTTCCTGCACGGCGGTCGCACCTTCTCGCGCCAGCGTTTCCGATCGCGCCAGCCGCTTGCGCGCCGCGTTCAGCTCCGCCTCACGCTGGCGGACGCCGGCGAGAGCCGCCGCCCGGTTGCTCTGCTGCTGCGCGACCTGGCTGGTCGCGATCTGGATGCCGTTCAGCGCCTGCGCCAGTTGCGCTTCGGCTTCGGCCCTCTGGGCACTCAGCACGTCCGTATCCATATGGGCGACGACTTGCCCCGCCTGCACGAACGCGCCTTCGTCGACCAGGATTTCGCGGATGCGGCCGGGCGATTTGGCGGAAACGTCGATTTCAACCGCTTCGATCCGGCCGTTACCGCCGACGATGCCTTCGGGCAAATCGCCGGGCTTGAGCACCTGCCAAAGGAGCAGAGCTACAACGACGAGCGCCGCCGCGATGCCGCCCCTGATGAGCCATGTCTTCCGGGACGCCGTCATCGCCTGTGTTCTCCGCCTTGATCGTTGCTGTCGTGGACGACTTCGGCGGGAAAGCCCCCGCCAAGCGCCGCGTAGAGGGCTATGCCGCTCGCCAGATGAGCGCGGCGCAACTGGATCAGCGCCTGTTCGGTGTCGAAAAGGTCGCGTTGCGCGTCCAGCACTTCCAAATAGGCCGAACGCCCGTTGTCGAACCGCAACCCGGCCAGCCGAGCCCGTTCGCGCAAGGCGTCCAGCGAGCTGCGCGCGGTGTCGATCCGCAACGCCAGTTGCCGGCGCCGGACCAGCGCGTCGGAAACATCACGAAACGCGCCCTGCACGGTCTTTTCATAGCTGGCCACGGCTTCGACCTGCCGCGCTTTCGCCAGATCGAGGTTGCCGGAAAGGCGGCCCGCATTGAACAGCGGCAGGGCGATCGTCGGGGTGAAGCTCCACGCGCGGCTCCCGTCGCCGAACAGCCCGTCGAGATCGGAACTCGCCGTGCCGAAGGCACCCGTCAGGCTGATATTGGGAAAGAACGCCGCCCGCGCCGCGCCGATATCGGCGTTGGCCGCCCGCAATTGATATTCCGCCGCCACGATATCAGGCCGGTTGACCAGAAGGTCGGAGGGCAAGCCCGGCGGAAGGGCGATATCCGGTCCGGTTTCGGCAAGACCGAGGGGCCCAGGCACGATCTCCACGGGCCGCCCGACCAGCAGCGCCAGCGCGTTGCGGTTCACGTCGCGGTCCTGCTCAAGCGCTTGCAGCGCATCCTGCGCCTGCGCCAGCAGCAACTGCGCCTGGGTCATTTCGAGCTTCGAGCCGGACCCGACTTCATAGCGGCGGCGCATGATCCGCAGTGAGTCCTCGCGCGTGACGATCGTCCGCCGGGCAAGCGCGAGGCGTTCCTCATATTCGCGCTCCAGCAGATAGCCATTGGCGACCTGCGCGATCAGGCCGGTGGCAACGGCGCGCTTCGCCTCTTCCGTCGCCAGATAACGATTGCGCGCGGCGTCGTTCAGGTTGCGCAGACGGCCCCAGAAATCGATTTCCCAGCTCGCGCTCACCTGCGCGGTGACCTGCTTGATGTCATAGCTCTGCGTGCCTGCGCCCGGCAGGCTGATGATGGAACGACCCCGCGTGCCGGTGCCGACGGCGTTGAGTTCGGGATAGAGCGCCGATCCCTCGATACGCCAGGCCGCGCGCGCCTGATCGACGCGGGCCGCGGCGATACGGATATCGCGGTTGTTCTCCAGCGCGGCCGCGATCAGCACACGCAGATGCTCTTCCCGGAAGAAATCATGCCAACCGATCCGCGCGATGGACGCGCCCAGCGCGGCTGGCGCGGGATAGTCCTGCGGCACCGGCTGGGCCGGCCGGACATTGGGCGGCGCGAAGGAACAGCCGGACAGGAAAGATGGCACGATCATCGCCGCCATGACGGCCCGGAACCCGCATAAACGGCCAGTAATATGAGCGCTGCGAGCCATCTAGTCCGGTTCCATTCTGGTTCAAACAGGCGGTACGCCTATGGGCAAGCACCTCTCCGGACTATTAGTATCTACACTTAGTGGTTTTGATATTGCCCGGTATCACTTGCCGATCAAGCGCGAAAGCTGGAATGAAGCAGCGATGGGCCGCGAGCGATTCATGAAAGATGACGGCGCCGCATCGGGAACCGGCTCGCGTCTGCCTGCCCGCGATCCCAGGGGAGGAAGGCCGCCACAGGAGGTCGCAGCCCGGCTTGGACATCATATCCTCGAGACGGCGCTTGCCCAATTCATCGCCGGCGGCGTCGAGGGTACGAGTATGGAAGCTATCGCCGCCGCCGCACAGACATCGAAGCGAACGCTCTATTCCCGCTTCGGCTCAAAGCTCGCCCTGCTCGTCGCCGCCATGGAACACAGCCTTGCCCGCTATCTCGATCCGATCGCGGCATCGGTCCCTCGAGGAAGCACCCGCAAAAAAATCGCCTATATCGCTCGCAGGATGCTCGACCTGTCGCTTCAAGGCGATGTCGTGGGCATCGAAGCGCTCATCATCTGGCTGGCAAACCACAATCCGGGCATGATGCGGGCACAGCCCGCGATCGGCACCCAGTTCGGCATCGATCTGATGCAGACGATCCTTGCCGAGGCGAGCGAACCGAACAGCGAGGAAGCAGGCGATCTTCCGTTCCTCGCTGCTTTTCTCTTCGACGCGCTGGTCACCGTGCCGCGCCAGCGCATCCTGCAGCGCCATGATCTGCACAACACCACCCGGACAAAGGCTGCCTATATCGAGCGAGCGCTCGACCTCATGGCAAAGGCCATTCCGTTCCTGAACGAAGGGCGCGGTAACCGCCTCACATCCTGAAGCCCTCGCCAAGATAGCGATGCCGGACTTCGGGGTTGTCGAGTACCGCTTCTGGGCCGCCCTCGAACAGCATCCTGCCCTGATCGATGATATAGGCCCGCTCGACCAGTTCGAGCATCTCATGCACATTGTGGTCGGTCAGAAGGATCGCCACGCCTTCTCGCTTGAGCTTTCGCACCATCGCCTTGACGTCGGCGATCGACATGGGATCGATGCCCGCGAACGGTTCATCGAGCAGGATGACCGAGGGCGCTGCCGCCATGGCCCTGGCGATCTCGCAGCGCCTGCGTTCCCCGCCGGACAACCGCTGTGCGGGAACGTCGCGAATGTGGGCGATATTGAACTCGGCAAGAAGTTCATCGAGCCGCGCGGCAGCTACATCGCGATCGGCGATATGCAGTTCGAGCACGGCCGCGATATTCTCCGCAGCCGTCATGCCGCGGAAGATCGATCCTTCCTGGGGAAGATAGCCGAGGCCCAGCTTCGCTCTTCGATCCATGGGAAGCGCGGTGACATCCTGACCGCCAATCTCGATCCTGCCGGCATCCACGCTCATCAGGCCGGCAATCGCATAGAAGCAGAGCGTCTTGCCGGCCCCGTTTGGCCCCAGAAGCCCCACGATTTCGCCTGCCCGCACTTCGAGCGCGACATCGTCAAGCACCTTCCGCTTGCCAAAGGACTTCTCGATCCCGGCGATCGAAAGAACCGTCGGCGCGCGCTCGACTGCGACCGGTCCGATTGACGCGGGCGCAAGCGGCTCGCTCTCCGAACGCGCGGCCGGCGATACGAGTTGGGCATCATGCCCGAGATTTCCGCCAAGGTCCCTCAAAAGCCGGGTCAGTACGCGTCTCCATCCCGGCCGGCCAGCACCAGCGCAACCGCTGCCATCATGGCGATCTCGCGGATCATCCATTCTCCTTCAATTTCCCGCAAAATTGCCCGGGATGACGACCGCCGTACACTGTATCTCCAGGCAATGCATCGCCATCGTGAACTATACCTAGTGGCTTTACGCTCAATGATTGAGGCTCCTTTTTCTCCAGCAGGCCATGGCCGAATATCCCCGCGCCCGCGGTTGCGACTGGCCGTCAGACAGCCGTCCGGTCGCAACCAAGCTCCGTGCGGCTTGCATTCTATCTTACCTATGCAGTACCGTTCGGCATAAGAAGAACCGGGAGGGGCGGCCCAAACATCTGCTGTGGAATCCTGTCGGAGAGACGAGGCACCTTCCAGCGGAACTCGGAGTATATAGTCATGGCCACGTCCCCTCCGCCTTCCGACGATCCGCTGGACGGAATCAGCGAAACGCTCGACCGCACGGCATCGGCGGCCATCGCGCAGACGACTTTCGGCCTTTCGCCGGCCACGCTCCTGCTTGCCATGGCCGATTGGGGGATTCATCTCGCCACGTCGCCGGGCAAACAAATGCAGCTTGGCGCCAAGGCCATCCGCAAGCATGCCCGGCTTTTCGACTATCTGCAGCGCCGCATGGAAGACAGCGAGGCCGAACCGGCCATCGAACCATTGCCGCAGGACCGGCGCTTCGCCGATCCCGCCTGGAAAGAATTACCTTTCAATCTCGTCGCTCAGGCCTTCCTGCTCAACCAGCAATGGTGGCACGCCGCGACGACAGGCATTGGCGGTGTCTCGAAACATCATGAAGACATGGTGGAATTCGCCGCACGGCAGATGCTGGACATGCTCGCGCCGACCAACTTTCTCGCCACCAATCCCGTTCTCCAACACAAGATCGCGGAAACAGGTGGCCAATGCCTGGTCGACGGCTTCCGGCACCTGGTCGAGGACATGCAGCACATGGCGCGCGGCCTGCCGCCGGTCGGCGCCGAAGCCTTTCGCGTGGGCGAAAACGTCGCCACGGCCAAAGGCAAGGTCGTCTACCGCAACAAGCTGATCGAACTGATCCAGTATGAACCGACCACGGACACCGTGCGGCCCGAGCCAATCCTGATCGTGCCCGCGTGGATCATGAAATACTATATTCTCGACCTGTCGCCCGAGAACTCGCTGGTCCGCTGGCTGACGGCGCAAGGCTTCACCGTGTTCATGATTTCGTGGCACAATCCCGGCAGTGCCGACCGTGACCTCGACATGGACGCCTACCGGCACCTCGGACCGATGGCGGCGCTCGATGCGGTGACGGCGATCACCGGCGCGACGGGCATCCATGCCATGGGCTATTGCCTGGGCGGCACGCTGCTCTCGATCGCGGCCGCGGCCATGGCGCGCGACGGAGATGACAGGCTCGCCAGCGTCACACTGCTGGCCGCACAGACGGAATTCAGCGAGCCGGGGGAATTGGGCCTGTTTATCGACGAAGGCCAGCTCAACCTGCTGGAGAACATGATGTGGAGCCGGGGCTATCTGGACAGCAGCCAGATGGGCGGCGCCTTCCAGATCCTGCGTTCCAACGATCTGGTCTGGTCGCGTGTGCTCGCCACCTACCTGATGGGCGAGCGCGAACCGATGAACGACCTCATGGCCTGGAACGCCGACGGCACACGGATGCCCTATGCCATGCACAGCCAGTATCTGCGCCGCCTGTTCCTCGACGACGACCTGGCCGAAGGAAAATACCGGGTGGATGGGCGAACCATCAACCTTGCCTCCATCCGCAAACCGCTGTTCGTGGTCGGAACCGAGCGCGATCATGTCGCGCCATGGCATTCCGTCCACAAGATCCACCTGCTGACCGGGGCCGAGATCACTTTCGTCCTGACCAGCGGCGGGCACAATGCCGGCATCGTTTCGGAACCGGGCCACAAGGGCCGCCGCTACCGCGTGTTGACCCGCGAGGTCGACGGCACCTCCTACGATCCCGAAGAATGGGCAAGCCGCGCCGAGCAAAAGCAAGGCTCATGGTGGACGGCGTGGGGAGAATGGCTGGCCGCGCGTTCGGGAGAACCTGGTGCGCCGCCGCCCATGGGCGCAGCGGACAAGGGCTATGCGGCGATCGCCGATGCTCCCGGCCATTATGTGCTGGAGCATTGAGCAATGACTGACGGAACCATGATCGAGAACCGCACCTTCGACGAGATAAAAGTGGGCGATACCGCCAGTATCTCGCGCACGCTGACCGAAGAGGACATCCAGCTTTTCGCGCTCGTGTCCGGCGACGTGAACCCGGCGCATATGGACGCCGACTATGCCGCGACCGACATGTTCCGCCGCGTCATCGCGCACGGACTATGGGGCGGCGGTCTCATCTCCGCCGTGCTGGGCACCGAACTGCCCGGCCCTGGCGCGATCTATCTCAGCCAGTCGCTGCAGTTCACGCGGCCGGTAGGCCTTGGCGACACGATCACGGCGTCGGTGACGGTGGCGGAAAAACGCGCGCACCATGATATCCTGTTCGATTGCCGCTGCGTCAACCAGGACGGCGAGGAAGTCATCAGCGGCCAGGCCGAAGTCAAGGCGCCGGCCGAGAAGGTCCGCCGCCCCCGTGCGGCGCTGCCGGAGGTCAGCCTGCGCGACCATGACGGCTACCGCAAGCTGATCGAGATGACCGCCAATGGCGTGCCGGAACCGACGGCGGTGGCTCATCCCTGCAGCGCGGCCGCCATGCTGGCCGCGATTGAAGCCGCCGAAGCCAATCTCATCATGCCGATCCTGGTCGGGCCGGAAGCGAAGATCCGCAAGGCGGCCGAAGACGCCGGCAAGGACATTTCGCCTTTCCGCATCGTATCCGCCGCCCATAGCCACGAAGCGGCGGCAAAGGCCGTGGACCTGGTGCGCGGCGGCGAAGCGAAGCTGTTGATGAAAGGCTCGCTCCATACCGACGAATTGATGGGCGCCATCGTGCGCTCCGCCACGGGCCTGCGAACCGAGCGCCGGATCAGCCATGCCTATGTCATGGACGTCCAGAACCATCCGACACCGCTCATCATCACGGATGCCGCGATCAACATCGCGCCGACACTCGAGGAGAAGGCGGACATCATCCGCAACGCCATCGACCTTGCCCATGTCATCGGCATCGCGGAACCGAAAGTGGCGATCCTTTCCGCCGTGGAGACTGTCAATCCCGCGATGCAATCCACACTCGACGCCGCTGCCCTGTGCAAGATGGCCGATCGCGGTCAGATCACGGGCGGCGTGCTGGACGGACCCCTGGCTTTCGACAA
Source organism: Sphingomonas sp. Y57 (assembly GCF_001015195.1). GTDB lineage: Bacteria > Pseudomonadota > Alphaproteobacteria > Sphingomonadales > Sphingomonadaceae > Rhizorhabdus. The sequence goes on from NZ_LDES01000085.1 coordinate 16,404, forward strand.
TGCGATCAGCGAAGCCGCCGCGAAGGAGAAAGGCATCGTCTCGCCGGTGGCGGGCAAAGCGGAAATTCTCGTCGTGCCAAACCTGGAGGCTGGCAACATGCTGGCCAAGCAACTCACCTTCCTGGGCGGTGCGGACGCGGCAGGCATCGTGCTGGGCGCGCGCGTGCCGATCATCCTCGCCAGCCGGGCCGACAGCCTGCGCACCCGCCTCGCCTCCTGCGCGGTCGCGGTGCTGATGGCGCGCGCCGCCACCAAGGCCGCGCCCGGCCTGCCGGGGACGGCGAGCGCATGAAAGCCGTCGTCGCGATCAACTCCGGTTCGTCCAGCATCAAGTTCTCGCTGTTCACGCTCGATGGCCGGGACGGGCTGACGCTCTCGGCAGGCGGCAAGATCGAGAAGATCGGCATCGCGCCCAGCCTGCGGGCCCGCTCCGCGACGGGAGAAATCCTCATCGAGCGGGACTGGCCGGACGGCGCTGCGCTCAGCCATGCGGATCTCCTGGCGGACCTCTTCGCCTGGGCGGGAGATCATCCGCTGGAAGGGCGGGACGTGATCGCCATCGGCCATCGCGTGGTGCATGGCGGCCTGGACTTCGTCACGCCCCGCCTGGTCGATGCCGACCTGCTGGACAGGCTGGAAACGCTGTGCCCCCTCGCCCCGCTGCATCAGCCGCACAACCTCGCGGCGATCCGCGCGATCGCGAAGCTGAAACCCGACCTGCCGCAGGTCGCCTGCTTCGATACGGCCTTCCACCACGACAAGCCGGACGTCGCCTCGCGCCTGGCCATCCCGCGCAAGTTCCACGATCAGGGCATCCGCCGCTACGGCTTTCACGGCCTGTCCTATGAATATGTCGCAATGCGTCTCGCGGAGATCGACCCGGCGCTGGCCGCGGGCCGCGTGGTCGCGGCGCACCTGGGCAACGGGGCCAGCCTCTGCGCCATGCGGGACTGCAGGAGCGTCGATACGACCATGGGCTTCACTGCGCTCGACGGCCTGGTGATGGGCACGCGCTGCGGCACTATCGATCCCGGCGTGATCCTGCACTTTCAGCTCCGCATGGGCATGAGCGCGGCCGATGTGGAGGACATGCTTTACCGGCAGTCCGGCCTGCTCGGCGTGTCCGGCCTGTCGAGCGACATGCGGGCGCTCGCGGCCAGCGATGCGCCGGAAGCGGAAGAGGCGATGGCGCTGTTCGCCTGGCGCGCCGCGCGCGAGACGGCCGCGCTCGCCTCGTCGATGGGCGGGCTGGACGGCATCGTCTTCACCGCCGGGATCGGAGAGAACGACGCCGCGATGCGCCAGCGTATCTGCGCACGCCTCGCATGGCTGGGCGTGGAACTCGACGAACAGGCGAACGCTGCCGGCGCCCCGCTTGTCAGCACGCCCGGCAGCCATGTCGCGGTGCGCGTCATTCCCACCGACGAGGAACGGATGATCGCGCTCCACACCTTGCATGTGCTGGGGGAGAATCCATCATGAGGCGCGCGATAAGCCTTGCCGCCATCGCGCTTGCCACCCCTGCCGCGGCTCATGCCGCATCGCCCGTCGAAATCCTGATCAGCGATGCCGGGCAGGAGGACGAAACCGGCGCCGTTCTGGTCGATCTGCGCCTGCTCAATGACAGCGGCGATCCGCAGGGCATGGCCCTTCCGGACCGCATCGAAGCGCAGGTGGAGCAGAGCGGCGTCTCTCGCACCGTCTGGCTGGAGCGCATGGCGACGACGCCTCCAAACCCGATCATTCCACCTGGCGGTTTCACGCGCGCGACCTACCGGCTTGCGCGGAGGACCAATCTGTCGCTGGAAGGCGCCGCGATCTCCGTTCCCGCATGGGGCACGCGGCAGATCACGCTGGCATTGCGGCCCGCGGACCGAGGGGCGCAAATAGCCACGAACACCTCCGCGCAATCCGGGCCTCCCAACGCGCCGGGGTTGGAAAACAAGGCTGTGCCGCCTCCCTCGGACCGGTCGGCGGGCAACGCCTTTTTCGCCAACCTGTCGGCCTATGAACCGATCTATGCTGTCTATGGTCCGAGCACCGACAGCGCCGCACGCATCCAGATCAGCTTCAAATATCAGATTTTCGGAACGAGACGCGCCCAGGGCTTGCCACTTTCCTGGCGCGACGGACTGCATTTTGCCTATACCCAGCGCATGTTCTGGGATCTTGGCGCGGATTCCTCGCCGTTTCGTAACATCGACTATCAGCCGGAACTCTTCTACCTGACCCCTTCAGCTACGTTGACACGCGGCATCTCGCTGAGCGCACAGGGCGGCTTTCGCCATGAATCCAACGGTCGCTCCGGTCTCGATTCCCGCAGCCTCAACACGCTCTATGTGGCGCCGATGGCCGCCTTCCCACTGGGCGGCGGCTATCGCCTGTCGGTAGCTCCGCGCTTCTCCCTCCTTGTCGGCGACAAATCCGACAATCCCGATATCCGCCGCTACAGGGGCAATAGCTCGCTCTTCCTGGAAGTCGGGAAAGATGACGGCCTACGCCTTACGACATCCACGCGGTTCAGCGTCTCCAGCGGCAAAGGCGCACTCGCCGCCGATCTTTCCTATCCGCTCTCGCGGCTATTGGGTGGGGGACCCGACTTCTATCTCTTCGGCCAGAGCTTCATCGGCTATGGCGAGAATCTGCTCGACTATGATCGCCATACGACCCGTTTTCGTCTGGGCGTGGCACTGGTGCGTTGAAACCCGCCTTCATGCACATCACGCACTTGAGCGACGCCTCCTGCGACATCAGCGCTTCCTGCTCGACTTGAGGTTGCACTCTGGCAATAGTCGACACGCTCACAGCAAAAGTTCCGAGTCACCAAGAAGGAGCCCTTCACATGCCGTCACAATCGAGGCGCTATTCCAGCCCCTATGGTATGGCCGACCCGGCATTGGAGACCAGTTGGGGCTGGGTCCTGGCTTATGGGCTGCTCGTGATCCTGATCGGCGTTTTTGCGCTCCTCAACCCAATCGCGACGGGCTTCGCGACAGGTGTTTTCCTTGCCGTGGCGCTCCTCATATACGGAATACTGGCTATCGCGGCCGGGTTGTCCTCGCTCTCCCGGCGCGCACGCTGGATCGAGATCCTCCTCGGCGTGCTGAGCCTCGTCGCGGCCGCCATCACTTTCTTCAATCCCTTCGCCGGGGCCTTGACGCTCGTCGCGCTGATCGGCGCCTGGTTGCTCATCATCGGCGTTTTCGAAATCGTCGGCGCATTCCAGTCTGCGCATGACCGGGGCTGGCGCCTGCTACTCGGCGTTCTCGACACTGTTCTGGGCGGTCTCCTCCTGTTCAGCGATCCCGCGACCGGACTTGCCTTCCTGGCATTGGCGGTCGGCCTGAGCTTCCTGCTGCGAGGAACCTTCCTCATCATCCTCGCCATGGGTCTGCGCCGCATCGGTAAGCTATAGACTTAGTGCGGCAAGGGTGCCCTGCCCCGAACAACAAAGGAAACGCCAGGATGATCGGAGGATACAAACCGCTTTCGGTCTTGCTCATCCTGGCGGCAACGGTCGGAAATGCTCCGGCATCGAGCATTTCCGGGACTATCTGGCGCAACCCTGCAAACAGTGTGCATATCCGCGCGCAACCGTGCGACGACAGGATGTGCGGTGTCGTCGTCTGGGCTAACGACAAGGCGAAAGCCGATGCGCGCAAGGGCAGCCCGGATCCTCTGGTGGGCGCACAGCTGTTTCGTGATTTCGAGCAGGAGCAGCCCGGCGTGTGGCGCGGCCGCGTTTTCGTGCCCGATATCGGCCGGACCTTCACCGGGCGCGTCACGGTACTCGACAGCAACAGGCTCGAGGCGAACGGCTGCCTCGTCGGGCGCATCGGGTGCCGGTCGCAGATCTGGACGCGCGTCGAGAAGTAGACGCATGGATTGACAGGCTGAAAGACATCTCTCCCATCCGGCTCGCTGACCCTGCGCAAATGCGATAACGCCGAAGGCGAAATGACCGCGTGCCTGATTCTCTTCCTGATCGTCCTTGGTATCAACCTGTTGCCCGCGTTCGGTCCCCCGACATGGTCGATCATCGTTCTCTATGGCCTGACGACCGATCTGCCTGTCGCCTTGATCGTGTTCATTGGCGCGCTCGCGGCCGCTCTTGGACGTTTGCTGCTTGCCTGGGGCTTTCGATTTCTCAAGGACTATTTGCCCGCGAAACAAAAGCGCAACCTCGAAGCAGCGAAAAAAGTCGTCGAGGACCGACCGAAAAGCGCGATTTTCGGGCTCGCACTGTTCGCTCTCTCTCCGCTTCCCTCGGCGCAACTGTTCGAAGCGGCCGGCCTTGCGGGTATCAGGCTGGGGAAGTTCACAGCAGCGTTTTTCGTCGGGCGTCTCGTCTCCTATTCGATCTATGCCGCGACAGCAGGCGTGATCCGCAAATCGAGCCTGGGTGACGTCTTTACCGAGCGCCTCACCAGTCCGTGGGGCATCGCGATGCAGATCGGCATGATCATCCTGCTTGCTGCGCTCGCCCAGATCGACTGGAGCAGATTTCTGCGCTCCGACAACGATCCGCGCTCAAGCGCATGATCTCAAGGAAACAGGTCCCCGTCGCAGACGGTCCATTCGTCGGCAACACGCAAAATTGAAGACGGCGCCGAAAGCCTGCTTGGGTCAAAGCTGCGATTCCAGCGGCAGAAGGCCAATGGCCTGTGCGGTTAGTCTGCGCCAGAACGAGGCTTCCGGTTCCCGGTCGTATCGGACGGGCACGCCGTTCCGGCTCCCGGCCCATTCCACGTCGCCATCCGACGTCAGACAGACCTCATAGCTGCGGGAGGGCGCGGTATCGCGCTGCCAGATGGCAGCCATCTTCCGGGCTAGGGCCTCGGACTCGAAGAGGACGCCCATTTCCGTGTTGAGGGAAGCCGAACGAGGATCCAGGTTCATCGAGCCGATGAACCCCATATGCCCGTCGGCAGTGAAAGCCTTGGTGTGCAGGCTTGCCCGGCTCAATCCTCGCAGGGAAAAGTCCCGCTCCTGATGCTCGGGCCGCAATTCCCAGAGCTTGATCCCTGCCTCGAGCAGCGGAACACGGTAGCGCGCATAACCGCCATGGACCGCGGCGACATCGGTTGCCGCAAGAGAATTGGTCAGGACCGAGACCGAAACCCCCTTTGCCGCAATCGCGGCGAGCGCCGCCGTGCCTTCCTCGCCGGGGATGAAATAGGGCGAAGTGATTTCAAGCCTTTCCCGCGCCGCATCGAAGACCGGCAGCAGGTCGTGCATCAGCCAGTTCTTGCCCTCCTTGCCCAGCACTTTGCGCGGCGGATCGGCGATCACGCGGGCGGCGCGAGTCCAGTCGGGCCGCGTGGTCTCGGGATCGAGAAGCGAGAGCCGTTTGGCGATGCGCTCCAGATAGGGGCGCGCGGCAGCCTCATTGGCAGCGTTGCTCAATTCGGCGGCGATCCGCGTCAGCGCCACGCCAGGATCTTTCAAGGGCGAAAGCCTATCGACCGGCAACGCCAGGCCGCTGTTCCAGTAATCGTCGAAGATCTTCTCCGTCTGGGCGACGGCTGGCCCCATCACCAGCACGTCCATGTCGCGGAAATTGGTTTGCGTCGCGGCATCGAAATAGGCGTCGCCGATATTGCGCCCGCCAAGGATGGCGACGCGGCCATCAGCGATCCAGGCCTTGTTGTGCATGCGCCGGGTCACGCTGAAGGCGCGCAGCATCATTTCGATGCCGCGCCGCAAGCCGCCCTGCCGCGCCCGGGTCGGGTTGAAGATACGGATCTCGATATGCGGATGATGCGCCATGGCGATCATCGCATCAGATGTATGGCTGGTGCCGATGTCGTCGATCAGGATCCGCACCCTGACGCCGCGATCGGCCGCGGACAGGGCCTCGGCCAGAAGAAGGCGGCCGGTCAGATCGTCGTGCCAGATGTAATACATCAGATCGAGCGAGCGCTCGACCTTGCGCGCCGACAATCCACGTGCCGCGAAGGCGTCGAGATTCTCGTCCAGCAAAAGCAGGCCGCTCTCACCGGGGTGCGCATCCGTCGTGGCGCCAATACGCTGATCGAGCGGCGTCCGGCCGCGTTCGATCGACAGTGCGTAGGAAGGCTCCCCCTGCGCGCGACTGGCGAACAGGCCGTAGACCCAGGTCGCGAGCATCGACGCCGCGACGAAGCCCAGGCAGGCAAGGATGACGATCCGGATCAGACGGCAGCATCCGCCTGCGGCTGCTGGCGCACGAGCAGGACATCGCAATCGAGACGGCTGAGCAGCGCCCGCGCCGTGCTGCCGAGCACCGCCACCGTCAGGGCCGATCGACCGTGCGTTCCGATCACGGCCAGGTCGGTTTCGCTCAGCTTCACATGATTGCGGACAACCTCGCAAACCTCGCCATAGTCGACATTGATATCCAGCCTGTCGCGTGCGTCGGCGGGCAGATCGGTCCTGTCCAGAAAGGCATCCAGATCATAGGCTATCCTGGCCTGCAGCGCAGCTGCCGGCCCTTCCCGGCCCCGAAGTGCCTCCAGCGGCACGTGATAGGCGTGAACGAGAGTGATCTCGGCAGCGGGGAATGCGGCCATGGCCGTGCGAAGCGCCTGGGCCGAGCAGCCGGAGAAATCGGTTGCGACCAAGACCCGGCGATAGTGGTGCTGAGTCTTTTCCTTCACGATAAGCACCGGCGCATGAGCATGGCGTATCATGCGCTCCACGGTCGTGCCGATCAGGAAATCCCCGATATCGTCATGGCGCGAGATGCCGGTCACGATGAGATCCGCCCCGCATGCGGTTGACGCTTCCAGCACCGCCTGCGAGACGGCGCCGGTGGCGAGGCGTGTCTCGACCGGAATATCCGGGTCCGCCACCTCCGCCCGCAAGCGGGCATGAAGGCGACTCTCGGCAGCCTGCAGTCCGTCGAGCATGTCTGCGGGATCGGGATCCCTCTGAACATGGAGAAGAACCAGATGTGCGCGCCACTCGCTCGCCAGCTGTATCGCGCGGTCGCGGGCTCGGTCGCAGCGACCGCTAAAATCGGTTGGAAACAGAATCGTTCGCGGGGTCATATCGACGCAACATAGCAGCAGTGGTCCGCCAACCAAGGAACGTGTCGCCGTGTATTTGCAGGACGGACAGAAATGTTCTTCGGCAAGGATTCGCTGGCCGTCGCGAAGCAGACCGATATTATGGCCTGATCAGAAGAGGATGGATAAGATCACAACACCAGACATCATATTGCGAACCCCGACGCTCACTGCCGTGGCAACGGCCGGCGCATCCCACGCACCATCGACACGCTTCTCGCGCCGAACGCTTCTTGCCGGCACCATGACTGCCGCGCTCTGCCTGACCGCCGCTCCGATCCGCGCTATGGCGCTTGATCCAGGATCGATCGCGGCGAGCGTGGAAGCGTTACGGCCAGGAGAGTTCCTGTGGGCGCCCGAAACGGCTCCCGATGGTCCGGTGGTCATCATCGTCAGCCTCGCCAGGCAGCGGGCCTATGTCTATCGCAACGGCGTCCTGATCGGCATCTCGACCGTTTCCACCGGCGCAGCCGGCCACGAAACGCCCACCGGGGTTTTCACCATCCTCCAAAAGAAAGTCGCGCACAGATCGAACCTCTACAATGACGCGCCGATGCCCTACATGCAGCGCCTCACCTGGGACGGGATTGCCATGCACGCCGGCAATCTTCCGGGCTATCCCGCCTCGCACGGATGCATCCGGTTTCCCCTGACGTTCGCCGAGCACCTCTATGATGTCACGCAGCTTGGCCTGACGGTCATCATCACGCAGGCAAGCGAGATTCCGCGCTTTGCCCCAGCTCCCCGTATCCTGCAGGATACGGCCCGGCGCTCGTCGTTCGGGAATGCCTTTTTGACGGTCTGGCAGCCAGAGAAAGCACTCACAGGGCCGATCTCCATAATCGTCAGCGCGGCGGACCAGCGCGCCGTGGTGTTGCGAAACGGCATCGAAATCGGTTCGGCGCCTGTCGCCATCCGCGGCAAGATCTCCGGCCTTCAGGCCTTCAACCTCGCCTCCATCGACGAACACGGGACGCATTGGATGTTCCTCCCTGTATTTGGCGGTGCACAGACGGGGGAAGTCTCGCGGCAGGACCGGGAGCGGCTAATCCTTCCCGAGGACTTCAGACGGGGCCTGCTGTCGGTGCTCAAACCGGGAAGCACGCTGATCGTCACGGCCGATACCCTCGAAAGCGGGAGTACAGGCACATCCCTGACCGTGCTCACGGGCGAGGATGCCCAAGCGGATACAAACGAACGATGACGTTGTGCAATCCCGACTTCGCGTCCATCGCAGCGTCTTACCGCCTGATTCCAAACAATCCCCTGCCGTAATTGCGAAGACCGGCCTAATTACGACATACTCACCAGAGGATTTGACTTCGATGTCCCGATCATTGCGCGTTCCAGTTTCCCTTGCCGCCGCCATCCTGCTGGGGCTGTCCTCGGCGGCTCCGTCACTGGCTGAAACCGCGCCCGCTGCGCCACCTTCGGCCGACGCCACGGCAATCGCGGTACCCGACGGATTTGAGTTGGCGCCGGACGGCACAACTCTTGTCCACGTGGCCAGCGGCCTGCGCTTCCCGGAGGAATTCGAGGGCTTTACCCGCCTCAGGGAACGGGCATTCGATCCGGGCGGCGAGTATATCGCCATCGGCTACGACCGGCCACTCGGCACCGGCGACGATCGCATCGTGGTGCGGATGGCGGTGGTCCATATCGACCAGATGCCGCCACGCGACCACTATATGATCATGCGTCAGGCTACGATGTCCCATTTTGCCGCGCCGACCATCGTGTCGGAAGGACCGGCGACGATCCCAACCAATCGCCGCCTCAAGGCCTATCGCGGAACTTTCACCGGCTATCGCGACGGCAAACCATGGCGTTCCAGCCTGACGACAGTCGACTATGGCTATTGGAGCGGACGCATGACGGCCGCCTATCCCGAAAGCGAAGCTGCCGAAGCTGAGAAATATCTTGGCGTGCTGCTGGCGGAAATCCGCGCGCAGCGCCCAAAGGCGCCGAAACGGTAGACTGGGGACGATGCCCGCGCGAAACCGCTCACTTTGACGGAGCAAGCAGCGAGAGGAGGCGCCGCCAATCTTGTTCGATCATCCGCCAGCGAAAAACGGCAAGCATGTGGGTCAGCAATCGGGAAAGATAATTCCTTTCCCGTGATCGGGCTACGATTTCGTGGACCTCCCTTTCGGTCCACGGCTTCCATTGTCCAGCGACGGCGATCATGTTCGAGCGGAAGGCCGTATCGCTTCATCTCGCAATATACGCTCGGTTTCCGTTATCCGAATGGGGATTGCCGCAGTTATTGAGCGACGTAGTGCAAGTTATCCTTGCCCAGTTCGGCTCCCGTTCCGCTATTTCCTGGGCTGGAAGCTGATGCGGCTTGTAAGCCCCTCTAACGCGCCTCTCACTCATACGCGACGTTCCGCAGCGATCAAAGCGGCCTGATAGGCCGCATCCTCACCCATAATCGCACGCGCTGTCGCGATTAGTTCAGGACTCGCATTACGTGGACGACCCGTATCGAACGGGGGGCTGGATCATATTCGATCGCGAGTTACGTAATTTTTGCAGTCTCTTCACCCCGAAGTTTCGCAAGAAGACGGATTCCGAAATCGATCCCCGCGGTCATGCGAAGGCCAAAGCTGTGAACATAGCCGTCATGCACGTCGAAACCATATTGGAGGCAGCCGTCGAACCGGATGATCTGGAATTGGCGCTGCCTCTCATGAGCCGCCTGCAGGAGGCCATGATCACATGAACTAGGCCGGGTCTCTCCAATCTCTATGGATTCAAGCGTGACGGCCCCTTCACCGAGTGCCGATTTCAGCGTGGTGCGACAAATGTAGACCGATTCAAGTAGGGATTGCTGAGCTATGCCGGCTACCAATCATCGTCAGGGTTTCGTCAGGAAAGACTGTTGAACTTTTTCACGGCATTTTACGAAGGACACCATGAGCCGACTAAGATCCCATCCCGAACGCCATGCGGTGTCACGCATCGGCTGGCTACGCGCGGCAGTGCTGGGAGCCAATGATGGGATCGTTTCGACCGCGAGCCTCATCGTCGGCGTCGCAGCCTCCGGCGCGGGCAAGGCCAATATCCTGGTCGCAGGGGTGGCGGCGCTGGTGGCAGGCGCCATGTCGATGGCCGCCGGCGAATATGTCTCGGTCAGCTCTCAGGCGGACACGGAGAATGCCGACCTCGCCCGGGAAAGAGGTGAACTCGCCGTTCAACCGGTGCTCGAGCATCAGGAACTGGCGGACATCTATGTCAAACGCGGTCTGAATGAGGAACTGGCCCGGCAGGTAGCCGACGAACTAATGGCAAAGGATGCGCTGGCCGCGCATGCCCGCGACGAACTCGGCATTTCCGAAGTCGTGACCGCCCGCCCTATCCAGGCCGCGCTCACATCCGCCGCAACTTTCAGCACAGGCGCCCTCATGCCCCTGATGTTGGTCGCCGTCGTTCCGCATGATAGCCTCGTCGCAATCGAGGTCGCGGCAACCCTGTTGTTTCTCGCACTGCTGGGCGCGCTTGGCGCCTGGGCCGGGGGCGCCCGCCCCATGAAATCAATCCTACGGGTCACATTCTGGGGCGCGCTGGCCCTGGCTGCGACCGCGGGCATCGGGAGGCTGTTCGGAACAGTGGTTTGAACCACGCTGCTCACATCGTCAGGATTCGGTCAGTGAACACCCGTAGCCCTTCCAGCTGGAAAGGCGAACGTGATGACAAATTCTGAATATACAAGGACATTCAAGGTTTGGGACACGCCGCTACGGCTATTCCATTGGCTGCTGGTCCTAGCGATCTCGATCGCGTTTCTCTCTTCCGACGACGATAGTCCGATCGCATCGTGGCATATGGTCGCAGGATGGTCTGCTGCTGCCTTGCTTGCGTTCCGTCTGATCTGGGGCTTCGTCGGAGGCGAGCATGCCCGGTTCGTGAATTTCATTCGGCCAACAGCAATCGCCACCCATGCACGCGACCTTCTAGCTGGCCATCCTCGACGTTCCGTGGGTCATAATCCACTGGGCGCGATCGCAGTCGTGGCGCTGATCGGATTGACCGGAATCGTCATCTGGAGCGGCAGCAGCGTTGCGGCAGGCGGCATGGACAAAGACCTTCATGAAGCCCTCGCCTACAGCCTGCTTGCTTTGATCGGGCTTCATGTCGGCGCCGTGCTGTTGATGTCGCTGCTCACCGGCGAAAACCTTGTTCGCGCGATGATCAGCGGCCGCAAGAAGAACAGCCTCTATCCGAATGTGCGTGAGGCTCGGGGACCAGGCTTGTTTGCGGCTCTACTTGGTGCCGCAGCGATCGTTCTGGCAATCATCGCCATTGTCATGGTGGATCCGACCGCCTTCGCGCCGCAGCAACGCCATTCCCATCACGGTTCGCACGAGGAAAGGGATTGAAAACATCGGTTGATGGTCTGGTAGAAAGCTTCAATCCTTCTTGCCTTTCGTTCCTGGTGGAAAGTCTACATTAAACCCATGCGCCTTCTCATCGTCGAAGATAATGAGCGAATGGCGGCACTGATCGCCGACGGTCTTCAGCGCCGGGGCTTCGTGTGCGATGTTGCCCATGATCTCGCACAAGCCGACGCTGCGATGGGCAGCGCGAGCTATGATGCCATCATACTCGACCTCGGCCTGCCCGACGGCGACGGGATCGACTGGCTCGCGAGCCGCCGAAAATATCAGCAGATGCCGCCTGCCATCATCCAGACCGCGCGTGGGGCGCTGGAGGATCGCGTCACCGGTCTCGATTCCGGCGCAGACGATTATATCGTCAAACCCTTCGAGATCGACGAGCTCGCCGCGCGCATCCGCGCCCTGCTGCGCCGGCCTGGCGTTCGAACCCAGCCCGTCATCGAAGTCGGCATGCTGCGTTTCGACACGGCAAGCCGCTCTGCCAGCATTGGCGATCGCGAGATCGACCTTTCGCGCCGCGAGGCGGACCTTCTGGAACTGCTGATGCGGCGAGCCGGCACGGTGGTCCATCGCGAAGTGATCGAGAACGCGCTCTACAGCTTCAACGATCCGGTGACCCCCAATGCGGTCGAAGCCGCCATTTCGCGTCTGCGCCGCAAGCTCGAAGACACGGGCGTGGCCGGCGCGCTCCATACCGTTCGGGGTGTCGGCTATATGCTGAAGGACGGGAAGGCATGACCGTGCAGCGCTCCATCTCACGGCGCCTCAAACGCGGTTTGGGCCTGATTGGTGTGGCGGGCACCGTTCTGCTGCTGGCGGCGGTCGCCTTCTTCTACAGTGTCACCTTCACACATCTCGATGCACGCGCGGCGATGATCCGCGCGATCAAGGAAATGCTTGAGCATGTCGCTCTGCCGCTTGTCGTCCTGCTCGTTCCCGTCGCGATCATGGTGCTCCGAGTGATCCGCCAGGCCTTCGCACCGCTGGAAGATGCCGCCGCCCGGATCGAGGCTGCACAGGGCCACGAACGAGGGTTCCGCATCGATGCGTCGCAAATGCCCGCCGAGGCGCTACCCTTCGTCTATGCGGTCAACGATCTGTTGGCGCGGCTCGATCAGGCCGCGCGGCGGCAGGAAGCGTTCGCCGCCGACGTCGCGCACGAGTTGCGCACGCCGCTCGCCCTCCTGTCTCTCGAACTCGACCGGCTTGACTATGACGACGCCGCGCGCCTCAAGGAAGACGTGGCGGCCATGCGCCGGCTGATCGACCAACTCATGCTGCTCGCGCAGATCGACGCGGCGGAGGCCGCCCAGACCGCTCCCGAACAGGTGTCACTCGCGGATGTGGCGAGCGAGGTCGTCAGCGCCGTGGCGCCGGGGATCATCGCACAAGGCAAGCTGATCGCGTTCGATACCCGCGGTCAGGCTGCGGTCGTGAACGGCAGGCGCGAAGCGATTGCGGCAGCGCTGCGCAATCTGATCGAGAATGCCGCGCGCGTGACGCCGGCTGGTGGCACGATCCAGGTCTTCGCCGGCCCCCACGCGCTATTGGGCGTGCGGGACGAGGGCCCTGGGCTGGCGCTCGAAAGGTTGCGCGACCTTGTGCAACGCCACCGCCGCGCCGACCATGCGAGCAAGGATGGCGCCGGCCTCGGCCTCGCTATCGTCGACCGGATCATGGCGGCCCATGGCGGCACGCTTGAGACCGATCCGGCCGACCGTGAACTGGTGCTGCGTTTTCCCGCGACCTGATCTTCAATCCTCATATCCCGTCAGGGTTCGGTCAGGAACGCTCCCTAGCCCGAGCGCATGTCCAGACGATACACCCTCATTGCGGGCGCCGCGACGATCGCCTTGATTCTATCAGGCCTGTGGTGGTTCGCCAGTCGGCCGGTCGAGACGGGCAACTCCGCGCCGGCAAGCAACGCCCAACCGACAGATGGGATCCTGGCGGTGGATGCGCGCCGCGCCGCGCAGATGGGTATCCGCCTTATGCCCGCGACGGCAGCCGCGGATGCGGCGCTCGCCACCATCCCCGCGATGATCGAGCCTCCCGCCAACGCCCGGGTGGCGGTGGCCGCGACCTTTCCCGGCACCGTGTTGCGGACTCTCGTGGTCGAGGGCGACAGCGTGCGGCGGGGCCAGCCGCTGGCGATCATCGCCAGCCGCGACGTGCTGACGATCGGCGCGGACCTCAGCCGCGCGAACGCGCGGCGTGGCGTAGCCGAGGCCAATGCCGCGCGGCTCTCCCTGCTCAGCCGCGAAGGCATCATCGCAGGCGCGCGCGCTGACGAAGCCAATGCCATCGCAGCCGAGGCTCGCGCCGACGTTTCGGAAAAGTCGCGCATCCTGGCGATGGTGGGCGGTCATGGCGCCAGCGGCTCCTATACGCTGACGGCTCCTATCGCGGGTCGCGTCACCAGCGCCTCCATCCAGACCGGCAATCCGGTGGACGGCACCACCGCGCCCTATGTGATCGACGCGACGGATCGCTATGAAGTGGTCGGCCAATTGCCCGAACGGCTGATCGGGCAAGTGCGCCCCGGCATGAGCGTGCGGCTACTTCCCAACCTCACCGGCCGGATCGTCGCGGTGGGAACGGCCATCGATCCCGCGACCCGTTCGGCCGGCCTCAAGGCGGAGATTCCGGCCGGACCCGGTGTTGTCGCGGGGCGCGCAACCAGCATCGTCATCGTCGGCCCGGCGCCGGCGGGCGCGGTCAGCGTGCCCGATACGGCGGTCACCATGATCGACGGCAAGCCGGTTGTGTTCGTGACCGCGCGCGGCGGCTTTGCCGTGCGCGCCGTGACCGGCGGCGGCGGCAGTGATGGCCGCACGGTGCTGCTCTCCGGGATCAGGCCCGGTGAACAGGTGGTGGTTTCCGGTACGAGCGCGCTCAAGGCGCTCGCCACCGCGCAATAGGCTCTCCCGATGCTGCGTTCGCTTGTCGCCACCGCGCTGTCCTATCGTCTGCTCGTCCTGATCCTTGCCGCCGCCACGGCCGGGCTCGGGGTCTGGGCTTTTGTCAACTTGCCGGTCGATGCCTATCCCAACATCGCGCAGACCCAGGTGAAGCTGATCCTCAAAGCCCCCGGCATGACGCCGGAGGAGGTCGAGAGCCGCGTCATCACGCCGATCGAGACGGAGATGCTCGGCATTCCCAACCAGGCGATCCTGCGCTCGAGCGCCAAATATGCCATCGCCGACATAACCATCGACTTTACCGACGGCACCGACATCTACTGGGCGCGCCAACAGGTCGCCGAACGGCTGGCGGGCGTGACGGGCGATCTGCCTGCTGCCGTGACCGGCGGTCTCGCGCCGATCTCGACGCCCCTGTCCGACGTCTACATGTTCACGATCGAAGGGCCGCTGTCTCTCCAGCAGAAACGCGAACTGCTCGACTGGACGATCCGCCCGGCGCTGCGCACAGTGCCCGGCGTCGCGGACGTGAACGCGCTGGGCGGCTATGTTCGTACCTTCGAGGTCCGGCCTGATCCGGTGGCGCTGGCGAGCGCGAAGCTCTCGATCTCCGATCTGCGCACCGCGATCGAAAGCGGCAATCGCAATGACGGCGCGGGGCGCCTGACCGATGGCGAGGAATCGCTGATCGTCCGGGCCGTGGGCGCGATCCGCAGCGTGGAGGATCTGCAAACGCTGGTCATCGCCAGCCGGGACGGCCGCATCGTCCGCCTGGGCGACGTCGCCACAGTCGGCACCGGCAGCCTCACCCGCTATGGGGCGGTGACGCGCGGCGGCAAGGCCGAGGCGGTGGAGGGCCTGGTGATCGCGCTGCGCGGCGCGGATGCGCGGGCGGTGGTCGATGGCGTGCGGACGCGGCTTGCCGGGCTTCAGCACAGCTTGCCCGCAGGCACGCAGATCCATGTCTTCTACGATCGCTCCGATCTGATCGGGCGCGCGGTCGGCACGGTCGAGGAGGCGCTGCTGGAAGCGACCGTGCTGGTCGTCGTGCTGCTGATCCTGTTCCTCGGCGACTGGCGTGCGGCCACGATCGTCGCGGCGACCCTGCCGATGGCCGCGCTCATCACCTTCCTGTTCATGCGCGTCATGGGGCTGTCCGCGAACCTCATGAGCCTCGGCGGGCTCGCCATCGCGATCGGGATGCTGGTCGACGGCGCGGTGGTGGTGGTCGAGAATGTCGTCGAGCGCCTGAGCCATGCCCAGGGCGAGGACACGCCCCGACTCAACCACGTATTCCGCGCAACCAGCGAGGTGATCGTGCCGGTGTCGGCGGGCATCGTCATCATCGCGCTCGTGTTCCTGCCCCTGCTTTCGCTGCAGGGGCTGGAGGGCAAGCTGTTCGCGCCCGTCGCGCTCACCATCGTCTTCGCGCTCGCGGGCTCCCTGCTGCTCGCCCTGACGCTGGTGCCGGTCCTTGCCTCCTTCAGCCTCAGGAGCGGCCATCATGGTGAGCCATGGATCATGCGGCAGATCGGCCCGCGCTACCAGGCGCTGCTCGACGCGGCGTTCGCGCACAAGAAGCTGGTCTATGGTCTCTCCGCCACCGGGCTGGTGCTGGCGGGCCTCGCTTATGGCGCGGCCGGGAAGACCTTCATGCCGACGATGGACGAAGGCTCGGTGATCGTGCAGCTTACCAAGCTGCCCTCGATCAGCCTGGACCAATCGGTGGCCGGCGACATGGCGGTGCAGCGCGCGCTCCGCACCGTGCCGGAGGTGGAGGACGTGATCGCCCGCGTCGGCTCCGACGAGATCGGTCTCGATCCGATGGGACCGAACGAGACCGACAGCTTCGTCCAGTTGAAGCCGCGCTCGCAATGGCGCGGGGACAAGGATTTCGTCGTCGGGGAAATGCGCAAGGCGCTGGACGGCCTGCCCGGTATCCAATCGAGTTTCACCCAGCCGATCGAGATGCGCGTCTCGGAGATGCTCACCGGCGCGCGCGGCGATCTAGCGGTCAAGATTTTCGGGCCTGACACCGCAACGCTCGCCGAGCTCGCGGGTCGGATCCAGGATATCCTGTCCGGCATCCACGGCTCATCGGAGGTCCTGACGGTCGCCAACGACAATGTGGACTATCTCCAACTCGACATCGACCGCGCGGCGGCGGGGCGGTTCGGGATGCCGGTCGACCAGTTCCAGGACGCGCTGCGCGCACAGGTCGAGGGCGTGCGGTCCGGGGTCGTGGCCGAAGGTCAGAAACGCATTCCGATCGTCATTCGCGGTGACGACGGCATCCGGAGCGATCCGGCCCGTTTCGCCGACCTGCAATTGCGCACGCCCGATGGCACGCTGGCGCGTGTCAGCGACATGGCGCGGGTGGAGCGCACGCAGGGACCGGTGAAGCTCGATCACGAGAACGGCTCGCGCTTCGCGCTGGTGCAGGCCTTCGTCTCCGGCCGCGATCTGGTCGGCTATGTCGATGAGGCGAAGGCGCAGGTCACCGCCAAGGTACGGCTACCGGCAGGCTACAGCATCGTCTGGGGCGGTCAGTTCGAGAACCAGCAGCGCGCATCGGCCCGGCTGATGATGGTGGTGCCCGTAGCGCTGGTGTTGATCTTCCTCGTCCTGCTGGCGGCGCTGCGCTCATTGCGCGCCGCGCTGCTGATCCTCTCCAACATCCCCTTCGCGATGGTCGGCGGGCTGATCTCGCTGTGGCTGTCGGGCGAGTATCTCTCGGTCCCGGCGTCGGTGGGGTTCATCGCCCTGCTCGGCATCGCCGTGCTCAATGGGTTGGTGCTGGTGGCCTATTTCCGCCAGTTGCGCGCCGACGGGGTGGGTATGGCCGAGACCGTGCGCCTGGGCGCGCAGCGTCGGCTGCGACCGGTGCTGATGACTGCCGGCATCACGGCCTTCGGCCTCGTCCCCCTGCTGTTCGCCAGCGGGCCGGGGTCCGAGATCCAGCGGCCGCTCGCGATCGTGGTGATCGGCGGCCTCATTACCTCCACTTTGCTGACGCTGGTCCTACTGCCGATCCTGTTCGAGCGCTTCGGGGAAAGCGCCGGGGAGGCCGCTAATGCCTGACCTGCTGTTCACCCTCCATTGCGCCACCCGCGATACCGAGCTTCTCGTGGACGCGATCCGCGCCGTCTCCCCCACGCCAATCCATGTCCGCGGGGAAGCTGTGCGAGGTCGCGATTTTGGCGATGCGGGAACCGCCGAGCGCGTGTCGGGCGAATTGAAGCGTTCGACGCTCGAACTGATCGTGAGCGCAGACGCGGTGCCCGACCTGCTCCGCACCGTAAAAGACGCGCGGCGCGATCTGCCGGTCCGGTGGCGCACGACGCCCCTGCTCGATCATGGAAGGATCGCCTGATGCGGATCGTACTCGCCGCTCTCGGCCTTCTGACGGCCGCGCCTGCCCTGGCCCAGCATACCGATCTGCCGCCTGCCGACAAGGTCAACGAAGCGCTCGACAATCACCCCAGCGTCGCCGCCGCAATTGCGCGCGTCGAAGCCGCACGGGCACGCGGCGATATGCTGCGCAAAGGCCCCCACGAAGTGACGGTGAGCGGCAGCTACATTCGCCGAACCGTCGATCGCGAAGGCGGGTTCGACGAATTCGATACGACAATCAGCCGCCCATTCCGCCTGCCGGGCAAGGCCGCGCTCGACCGCGAAGCCGGTGCGCTCGGCATTGAGGTCGCGGAAAACCAGATGGAGGATGTCCGCCATCAAACCGCGCTGCTGCTGGCCGGCTATTGGCACGACTGGCTCACTGCGGGAAGCCATTATCGCAACGATCTCGACAGCGTCCGCGGGCTGGAGGAGGCAATCGCCGCCATAAAGCGGCGGGTCACGCTGCGAGACGCCGCCCAACTCGACCTCGACCAGGCGCAGGCGGCGCTGGCTCAGGCGCGCGCGCAGGCCGCATCGTCACTCTCGCTGCGCGAACAGGCGCGCGTGACCTTCGCAGCGTCCTTTCCGGAAATCCCGCTCCCCTCCGAACCACCAGAACTGGCCGACCCCATGCTGCCCGCCCAGGGGCTGGAAGCGATGCGCGACCTGGTAATCGAGCGCAGTCACGAGATCCGCGCCGCCGACAAGGAAGCGCAGCGTCTGAACGTGACTTCGCGTCGGGTGCGAGCGGATCGCATCGCAGACCCGAGCTTCGGCGTCCGCCTGTTCAGCGAGCGCGGCGGCGCGGAAGCCGGCGCGGGCGTGGTGGCTTTAATCCCGCTCGGCGGTGGCTATCGCAGAGCCGCAGCCGATCAGGCGTCAGCCGAGGCCAATGCCGCGCGCATGGAACTCGCGGCCGTGCAGCGCAGCATCGAGGCGACCGCCAATGCCGACCTTTCCAACGCGCACACCCGGCTCGATGCCTGGCGCAATGCCGACGCTTCGGCGCGCAGCGCCGGCGACGCCGCCGAAAGGACGGTGCGCGGTTACCAACTCGGGCAGATCGACCTCTCCGATATGCTCTATGCCCGCCGGCAGGCCAATGACGCGCGCCGAATGGAAATCGAGGCGCGCTCCGAAGCCGATCGTGCTCTGCTCAAGATCCAGATCGATTCCCACAGCATCTGGGCACCAGATGAAGCGGGGCACGACTAGCTAACATACGGCAAGCAAACATTCTCGACATGAAACGAGCCTGCACTTAGAGGATGCTGCGTGACCGAAGCTCGCAAATTCCTTGTCCGGCACCATTGGCTGTGCGCGCTCCTGCTAGGCGCTGCGCTGCTCGTGAAGGCGTTGGTGCCGGCGGGTTTCATGCCGGTCGTCTCGAATGGCGTGATCCTGGTCCAGCTGTGCTCGGGGCAAGGGCCTCAGAAGATCGCAATCAAGTTGCCGAGCAAAGGCGGCGAGCAGGACCATGACGAGCACAAGAAGGCGGAAGCGCCTTGCGCCTTTACCGGCCTGTCCTCGCCATCGCTCGCGGCCGTCGATGCGCTGCTCCTAGCCGTCGCCCTCGCCTTCATCCTCGCAACGGTTTTTCGGCGTCCAAACCGCATAGTCCTCCGGCGCGGCACCTATCTGCGCCCGCCGGCGATCGGTCCTCCCACCACCTGATTCCTTCGACATTCCCCGTTGATGGGCGCCCCTCGCCGGGGCGCCGCATGTGAATCAGGATTCCGACATGACGATTATGCTTGATTCCGCGCATTGCGCGGCAACCACCATGCCTGCCTTCGCTCGCTCCACCAGCAAGCAACCAACTTTCAAGGTTCGCCTCGCCGGGAGCTTCGCTTTTCCCGCACTCGTCGCTGTGCTGGCGGGCGCCCCCATCTCGCGAGCCTTCGCCCAGGACGGGACGCCGCTGCCAGAGGTCGACGTTAGCTCGGCGAGCGAGGCGGGGTCGACGGTTTCGGGTGAGCGGCTTTCCCCCTCGCGCCTGCGCGACCTTCAGGTCGGCTCGAGCGATACCGCAGCGATCCTGCAAAGCGTACCCGGCGTCAGCGGCTATGGGGCCGGGGGCTTCTCGACCTTGCCGGTGATCCGGGGCCTTGAAGCGCAGCGCTTGACCGTGCTGGTCGACGGCGTGGCGATTGCCTCGGCCTGTCCGAACGATATGAATCCGCCCCTGTCCTACACCGATCCGCAAACCGTGAGCGCGATCGACGTCATTACCGGCGTTTCGCCAGTCAGCTATGGCGGCGACAGCATCGGCGGGATCATTCGCGTCGAGAGCGCTCCGCCCCGCTTTGCGAAACAGGGCGAAACGCTGCTGACCGGCGAAGCATCGGCCTTCTATCGAAGCAATGGCGACGGGTTCGGCGGCGCGCTGTCCGTGACGGCCGCAAGCGACAGGCTCAGCCTGACCTATAGCGGCTCCTATACCCAGGCCGGCAATTTCAAGGGCGGCGGCTCGCTGGGGGGCGTGCGGTCCAGCGAATATGCCAAGACCGACCACAGCCTCAATCTCGCAGCGCAAGTCAGCAACGGCCTGATCGAGCTGAAAGGCGGCTATCATTTCACGCCCTATGAGGGTTTCCCGAACCAATATATGGACATGACGTCCAACAAATCATGGTTCCTGAACGGCCATTATGCCGGCGTCTTCGATTGGGGCAATCTCGATGTGCGGGCGAGCTGGCGCGACACCGACCACGTCATGAACTTCCTCGCCGACAAGGGCGGGACCGCGACCGGCGGGATGCCGATGAACACGGAGGTCCACAGCGCGAGCTATACCGTCCAGGCGGATATATTGCTCGGCGGCGGCACGCTGCGCCTGGGCAGCGAATTCCAGCATCAATGGCTCAACGACTATTGGCCGCCCGTTGTGGGCAATATGATGATGGGGCCGAATGCGTTCATCAACGTCAACGGGGCCAAGCGCGATCGGCTCGGCACCTTCCTCGAGTGGGAAACGCGCTGGGATAGCGGTTTCTCCCTCATCGCCGGCATCCGTAACGATCAGGTCTGGATGAACACCGGCAAGGTCGCGCCCTATGGCACCGGCATGATGCAGATGGCCGATGTCATGGCGGCAGCGGCGTTCAACAAGGCCGACCGCAAGCGCCACGACAGCAATTGGAGCGGCAGCCTGCTGGTCCGCTACGCGCTTTCGGACGGGGCGGATATCGAGATCGGCTATGCCCGCAAGGTTCGCTCGCCCAATATCTACGAGCGCTATAGCTGGGGCCGGGGCAGCATGGCGAGCCGCATGATCGGGTGGTTCGGCGACGGGAACGGCTATGTCGGCAACCTCGACCTTCGCCCCGAAAAGGCCGATACGCTGAGCGCCGCCCTGGCCATTTCCGGAGGCGGCAAGGATGGCTGGTCGTTCAAGATCGCGCCCTATTACACCCATGTCGACGAATATATCGACGCCGTTAAGCTGGCGGACTTCACCGACATGATGGGCAGTCCGACCGGGTTCGTTCAATTGCAGTTCGCCAACCAGAAGGCAGAGATCTACGGCATCGACATATCGGGCGCCGTGCCGCTATGGTCATCGTCGTCGGCCGGCACCGCGCGTCTGACCGCGCGCGCGAGCTGGCTGCACGGCCAGAATCTGACCGACCACGCACCGCTCTATCACCAGATGCCGTTCAATGCGGCGCTGAGCCTCGAGCATCGGATCGGCGGCCTCGAAACCCGGATTGACCTCGACATCGTGACGGAAAAGGATCGCGCCGATCCGACCCGCAACGAACCGCGGACGGGCAGCTACGCGCTGCTCAATGTCCAGCTCGCCTATCGCATCGACAAGGTTCGCCTGACGCTCGGCGCCGACAATCTGTTCGACAAGGCCTATTATGCTCCGCTTAGCGGCATGTCGCTCGGCGATCTGAAGGCGACCGGCGTGCGCCGCCCGGTTCCGGGCCGGGGGCGATCGGTCAACGCCGGGATCACGATTGCGTTTTGAGCGCCCATGCTCCCGAACTCGCACGACATGAACGAGGAGCCGAGGGCAGGCTATGGCCAGCCCTCGGCCTGGTCGCAGCGCCTGGGCGCGGGCCTTGCCGCCGCGTCATGCTGCCTGCTGGTGCTAGTGGCGCTCAATGCCAATCTATCGGGACGGCTGCGAATGACGCAGCCTGTGCAGGTGAGCCGCTTCCGGTTGTTTACCCCGTCGCCACCGTCACCACCGCCTTCAACGTTGTCGCGATCGCGGACAGACGAGGCCCGCCTATCGCCGGAGCGGCGCCCTGCGCACCCGCCTGAGCTGGCTACGACGGGAGAAAGAGGCGGACCAGCTTCGTCGCCTATACCCGCTGCTCCAGCAATCGCCTCTCCGTTCGCTGTCGCGCCGGTAAGCAGACCGCCCGCGCCGGAACCCGAGGTCGCGCCGCCGCAAGCCCAGGATGATAAGAAACAGTCCGCGCTTGCGGCCTATCAGCGCCAGCTCTGGGCGCGAATAGCCGCGCGCAAGCCCGCGGGGATCCACCTCGACGGGGTCGCAACGGTCCGCTTCATCGTCGGGGCTGACGGCGCGCTGATTGCCGTCGAGCTGGCCGGCAGCAGCGGGAATGCCGCGCTCGATCGCCTGGCGCTCCGCACGGTGCGCAATGCTGCTCCTTTTCCAACACCGCCTATGGGCGTGGAAAGCGAGCAGTTGGTCTTTACGATACCATTCAGCTTTCATTGAGGCCGCATGGCGGACGAGGATGGCTCGATCGTCAATAGGGCGACGCGCACACGTTCCAGAAACAAAACACGGTGATCGTCGCGAGCCTTGATGGGAGCCTGCGCCTCATCGACAAGAGCCTGTCCGGCACGTTGCCCATGCGTCTCGATCAGTGCGAGCGCCGCCGCTATTTCCTCGGAATTGGCAGCGTCACCATCGGATGAACCTTTCCCCGGAAGCCGAAGCGATAGCTTCTTGCGCGCCATATTATCACCCTTTTCTTGAATGCTCTCAGGCCCGTGCGCTCACCAGCCAGGCCTTCGCCCCCATATGAACGCCATTCTCATCGCAATGGCGCTCGAACAGCTCGACAAGATGCTGGTGAATGGCCTTGCGTACCTCTGCCCCGTTCTGTCGAACAAGATCGCCGATCTGCATCCCCTCAAGCACGAAGCGAGCGGCGCTCTCGGGATCACTGCCGGGGCCGCCCACGCGCTGCTCACCTGTCCAGGCATCGAATCTGACCTCGCAGAAACCCGCGCTTTGGAGAAGGTCGATCACATAGTCCTGCTCGCCGAGCGCGAATGGTCCCGGCGCGCGCGACTGCGGCGTCGGCAGGTCCATATGCTCCTTGATGATGCCCATGACACTAAGCTGCCACGGATTGTCAGCGATGGGCGCCCAGACAGCGATGTCGAGCCGCCCGCCATCGCGCAACATCCGGCGCAGATTGGCGAAAGCGGGATAAGGCTCAGCGAAGAACATCGAACCGAAGCGCGAGAACAGCCGATCGAACGGCGCTTCTTTCGGCATCGCAGTGGCGGCATCGCCCTGCTCAAAGCGGATATTGGCAAGGCCCGCGCGCTGTGCCCGTTCCCTGGCCATCCCCACCAGATCGGGTGAGATGTCGAGGCCGAGCACAAATCCGGTGTTGCCGACGGCCGTGGCGATCTGCCGCGTGGTCCAGCCACCGCCGCATCCGACATCGACCACCGTTTCGCCGAAGTTGTATGCGGCCTGGGCAAGCAACGCCCTGCCGATCGGCTCGATCATGCTTTCGAAGCGGTCGAGCTGGGCGAGCCAACGCATGCCCGCCTGGCCGGCCCAATCGTGCGCGGCCAAACCTTCCCTGTTCTCCCCAGCATCGTTCATCGATGTATTCCCATCGTCGTTACAAGAATCAGCCCAGGATCGCGGCGGTGCTTTGCCACAGCATGTAGGCGGCAACCGCAAAGATCAGCAGTGCGAATATCGTATTGAGCACCCCCTTGTGCGCCGACAGCCGCCGAGAGAGCGCCGCGCCCACAAGGCCGCCGATGACGCCGCCGGCGATGAACGCCGCAGCAAGCCCCCAATCAACCAGGCCGGAAAGGGCATAGTTGAGCGCGGCAGTCAGACCAAAAGCGGTGACGGCGACCAGCGACGATCCGACGGCGTTGCGCATCGGCATCCCGGTCGAAGCCATCAGTCCCGGCACGATCAGGAAGCCCCCGCCGATGCCGAAGAACCCGGAAAAGAGACCAGTGGCGGCCCCATAACCGATCACCTTGGGCGCATTCTCGCGCCGGCATTGGACATCGGGATTGCCGGGATCGCCCCGGCTTTTTAGCATCAGCCCGCCAACCAGGACCATCAGCAGAGCGAACAGGAACAGCAGCTTCTGTCCATCGAACGCTTTACCGAGCGTCGATCCGGCATAGGCGCCGGCGACACCAGCGGCGGCGAACATGCCGGCGCAACGCCATTTGATCGTCCGCTGGCGCGCGTGGGGAACGAGATTGGCCCCGGCATTGGCGGCGACCGCCAGCGCGCTGGTGCCGATCGCGACATGCGGCGAGGCGACGCCGACCAGATAGACCATGAGCGGGACGGCGAGGATTGAGCCCCCACCGCCCACCAGCCCCAGCGTGAATCCGACGAGCGAGCCCGATCCGGCACCAAGCAGATATTGGATGGGTTCGAGTGCCATGGCCTTACAGCGCGTTTATCGGCAGCTTGAGGTAGCGCATGCCATTGTCTTCCGGCTCGGGCAGGTGGCCGCCGCGCATGTTGACCTGGATGGACGGCAGGATGAGGCGCGGCATCCCGAGCGTCGCATCGCGCGCCTCGCGCATGGCGACGAACTGGTCCTCGCTCACCCCGTCGCGAACATGGACATTATGCTCTCGCTCCTCGCCGACCGACGTTTCCCAGGCATAGGTATCGCGCCCGGGGGCCTTGTAGTCGTGGCAAAGATGAAGGCCGGTCTGATCGGGGAGCGACAGCAGGCGGCGGATCGACCGATAAAGCGTGCGCGCATCGCCGCCCGGGAAGTCAGCGCGGGCCGTGCCGTAGTCGGGCATGAACAGCGTGTCGCCGATGAACGCCGCATCGCCGATCACATAGGTCATGTCGGCGGGCGTATGGCCCGGCACATGCAGCGCGATCGCCTCGATCGAGCCGACCCTGAAACGGTCGCCGTCATCGAACAGCCGGTCGAACTGCGAGCCGTCGCGAGCAAAGCGCGTTCCCTCGTTGAAGATCTTGCCGAAGACCTCCTGCACGGTGAGAATATGGCGACCGATCGCCAGCGTGCCGCCCAGCTTCTCCTGAAGATAGGGCGCGGCCGACAGATGGTCGGCATGGGCGTGCGTCTCCAGCAGCCATTCGACCTCGAGCCCTTCGCTCCGGATATAGTCGATCACCTTGTCGGCCGACGCGAAGGAGGTGCGCCCCGAAGCCGGATCGAAATCGAGCACGCTATCGATGATCGCGGCCTTGGCCGTGGCGGGATCTGAGATGACGTGGGTCACGGTAAACGTGTCCTCGTCGAAGAAGCTGCGGATGACCGCGGGCCGCGCATTACTCGCGGCCTCGACGATGCGGGTGGCTTCACGGATTTGCGGGTCGGCCATGGGCCTTGTCCTTTCCTGTCTGGCCCGGCGTACCGGCTTCGCACTTGGGACGCGAAGCCGGCCCAGCTGCCTCAGAGGGTCTTCTTGCTGAAATACCAATCGGTGTAGTCGTAACCTTCGTCCTTGCGGGCCCTGGCGGCTTCAGCCGTCGCGGGCGGCAGCACGATCACCGGCTCGCCGGGCTGCCAGTTTTCAGGCGTCGCCACCTTGTTGGCGTCGGACGTCTGGAGCGCGGTGAGCAGGCGGACGAATTCATCGACCGAGCGGCCGTTCGACATCGGATAATAGACCATCGCGCGGACAATGCCTTCGGGGTCGATGATGAAGGTGGCGCGAACGGCCGAGGTGTCCGAGGCACCGGGATGGATCATGCCGAAGGCCTTGGCGACGTTCATCGACAGATCGTCGATAATCGGGAACGGGATCTCGACGCCGAACTTCTCCTCGATGCTGCGCATCCAGGCGATGTGCGAATGCACCGAGTCGATGGAGAGGCCCAGCAGTTCGCAGTTGAGCGCCTTGAAGCGGTCGGCGGCCTTGGCGAAGCCCATGAATTCGGTCGTGCAGACCGGCGTGAAGTCGGCGGGGTGGGAAAAGAGAACGAGCCACTTGCCCTTGTAATCGTCGAGCGAGCGTTCGCCGTGGGTCGTCTTGGCCTTGAAGGCAGGCGCGGGTTCGTTGATCCGCGGCATGGAGGGAGTGACCTGGTCTGTCATTTTATCGTCTCCTGTGACTGAGTGAGTGACAGATATTGAATACACATTTCTATTAATCGTGATAACACGATAAATCTAATTCCTTTGATCGGATTTTTCAATCACTTCTGCAATCGGCCGAATTAGGCCGGATTCGCAGCGCACGGGACCAGAGGCGCGAACACGTCAAAGCATCGTTTATGCTAAGTATGGGGTCATCACACCCCGAATCAGGCGGTGACGAGCGCCTGCCTTGTCCAGGCGACGAGTCGCGCACGGTCCATCGCCCCGGCCTGTCGGGCGACCTCGCGGCCACCCCTGAACAGGATCAGCGTCGGAATCGACTGAATGCGGTAGCGCCCGGCAATACCCTGCTCAGCTTCGGTATCGACCTTCAGGAGCCGGACATGCGGCTCCAGCTCCGCAGCGGCCGCCTTGAACGCCGGCGCCATGGCGCGGCAAGGTCCGCACCAGCTCGCCCAGAAATCGACGAGAACCGGCAGGCTTCCGCGACCTACATGCCGATCGAATGCCGCCTGGTCGACATCGACCGGCTGTCCCTGGAAAAGCGGCATTCCGCATTTCCCGCAAATTGGCGCCGCGCCGATCTTCGCTGCAGGAACGCGGTTGATGCTCGCGCAAACCGGGCAGGCTACCAGCGGGACATCGGACATGCGCTTCTCTCCTGTGGAACGCCAATACCGCTTAATCGTTTACCCGCATGATGTAACCGTGTAAGGGAGAGGGTTCAAGACTTGCCTCTCTGCAGGAGTGAGAAAGTTGAACTCGAACGCAGACGACAATGCCGTGTGCTCCCCTATCCAGATCGGCGATCCCGCGCCTGATTTCCGCGCCCGCACGACGATGGGCGACATGACCCTGTCCGGCCATCGCGGCCGCTGGGTACTGCTGTTCTCTCATCCCGCCGATTTTACGCCGGTTTGCACCAGTGAATTCGTCGCCCTCTCGCGCGCCAGCGATCGGTTCAAGGCGCTCGGCTGCGACCTGGTCGCGGTGTCGGTCGACAGCCTCTATTCCCATCTCGGATGGATCAGGGCGATCCGCGAGCATTTCGGCGTGACCATCGCTTTCCCGATCGTCGAAGATCCCTCGATGGTGATCGGCCGCGCCTATGGAATGCTCGCGGACAACGCCCCCGACGCGGCCACGCTGCGCTCGACCTTCTTCATCGACCCCGAAGGCATTGTCCGCGCCAAGCTCTGCTATCCAGCCACCATCGGGCGATCGGTGGAGGAGCTGCTTCGAGTCCTGACCGCGCTGCAACGGGTCGACAACGACAACGTAGTGACCCCCGAAGGCTGGCATCCCGGCGATGACGTGCTTCTTCCGCCCTATCAGGACCAGCACGGTGCGCTCGATGCGGCGGGCGATGGCTGCTGGTTCCACCGCACGCAGCCCGACAAGCATGGGAAAACAGGCAAGTGATGACTTTCACCGATACGCAGCTTGAAGAGGCTGCCAGCGTCCTCAAGGCGATCGCCCATGACGTCCGCCTGAAGCTCCTGCGGACGCTCCTCGAACATGGCGAGAAGTCTGTAGGCGAACTCGAAGCCCTCACCGGCATCGGTCAACCGGGCCTGTCCCAACAACTCGCAATTTTGCGCAAGGCGGAACTGGTTCAGACGCGCCGCGATGCGAAACTCGTTTTCTATAGCATCGTATCGGCCAATATGGAGGGAACAGCGGAATTGCTATGCGCTCTAGCGGGAACTCCGATAAATAGAGGAGACACTGCCGCGAAAACAAAGCGACCTTTTCCCCAGGGATCGGTCGCTACCTTCGCCAAGATTTTGTGACGATATTGTCCTGGACGATGTCTACGAAGAAAGTTCTGAACATCATCGCTGCAACGTTAGAGAGCATTTCGAGGCTTGTGGAATACCATAACTGCAAGCATTCGCCGTAAGCGCCTCGCCTGATCCGCTCCAGCGTCCGGCTCATGGGAGCAATTTCGCGGTCAAGAAGCGAGGTCTGGCCTTCGAGGGCGGCATCGTCCTCCATTTTCCCTGCTTGAGCTCAACCAGTTCGCGGACGTCGCCCACGTCCTTGCAAGAACTCCATGGAATCAATCTCAGTGCCACTATCGATCCGGGCTTCACCGATCAAATTCGGAACC
The DNA here is from genome assembly GCF_001015195.1 of Sphingomonas sp. Y57. Classification (GTDB taxonomy): domain Bacteria; phylum Pseudomonadota; class Alphaproteobacteria; order Sphingomonadales; family Sphingomonadaceae; genus Rhizorhabdus. Next base: position 44,571 of record NZ_LDES01000085.1, read on the forward strand.
ATACGTAAGGACAGACGAAGATCGGCGAGTTTACAGATGATTGGCCTGCGACCCGCGCATAACCAGCCTATTGGACCGCCGGCGAGAGAATGAGAGGACCGATGAGTAGCGTACCCACCATAACCTTCCACGGCGCTGCCGGCACAGTCACTGGTTCCTGCATGGAACTACGCCATGGCGGAAAGACGATCCTCATAGATTGCGGCTTGTTCCAGGGATCCCGGACGCTGGAAACACTCAATCGCGACCCCTTCGAGTTCGACGTGCGCAAGATCGACGCCGTTGTCCTGACGCACGCGCATATCGACCATAGCGGCCTGCTGCCCAGGCTCACGGCGGAAGGGTATCGCGGGCCGATCTTCGCGACACCGCAAACCCGCGACCTTCTGTATTACATGCTGCCCGACGCCGGACGAATTCAGGAGGGCGATGCGGAGCGCCGCAATCGACGGCAGGATCGCCGGGACGAGGAGCCGATCGAACCGATCTATACCGAAGCGGATTCCAAAGCGGCCTATGAACAGGTCGAGACAGTAGCGCTGCACGACTGGTTCGCACCTGCCGCCGGTTTTCGGGCCCGCTTGTGGAATGCGGGCCATATCCTGGGTTCCACATCCGTGGAGATCGAGGTCGGTGGCGTGCACTTGCTCTTCTCCGGCGACCTGGGTCCAGACCACAAGGCCTTTCATGCCGATCCCGAGGGTCCGGCAGGACTCGATCATGTGTTCTGCGAGAGCACCTATGGCGACCGCGTCCGCGAGGACGTGACGATCGAGCAGCGCCGGACTTTGCTGGAAGCCGAGATCAATGCAGCGCTTACGCGCGGCGGCAACCTCGTCATTCCCGTTTTCGCGCTCGAACGCACCCAGGAATTGCTCCTCGATATCGCGACCCTGATCAACACCGGACGCCTGGCGCATCCACAGGTGTTCATCGATTCGCCACTTGCGACCCGCGCGACAGAGGTGTTCGCCAAACATGCCGGGGAACTCGAAGACATGGGCTCGGGTGAAATCTTCCGTCACCCCTCGTTCCACTACACTGCCAGCACGATGGAATCGATGCGGCTCAACGACATGTCCGGAGCCATCATCATGGCGGCATCCGGCATGTGCGAAGCGGGACGCATCCGTCACCATCTGCGGTACAATCTCGGCCGCCGTGAATCGACGATCCTGTTCGTCGGTTTCCAGGCCGCAGGCACCCTTGGCCGGACAATCCTCGATGGCGCGAACCGCGTGCGCATCTGGGGGCAGGACGTCGCGGTGCGCGCGCAGATCCGGCGGATCGACACTTATTCGGCGCATGCCGACCAGAAGGATCTGCAGCGCTGGATAAGGGCGCGGAAGCCGATCGATGGCAGCCTGTTCCTGGGACACGGCGAAGAGGGCTCGATCGAGACGTTCCGCCGCCTGATGCAGGCGGACGATGCTGCGGCATCGATTGTCACGCCGAAGATCGGGGAAACCTATTCACTGCCGTCACGCGCCTCGTCCAAGCGCCTGAAGACCGGAAAGCTGGAACTACAGGAGGCTGTCGGCCGCGATTGGCAGAATGACTATGCGGATTTTTCGACCCATCTGAAAAAAGAACTGCAGAATATCGAGAGCGCGTCGGCCCGGCGCGAGGCACTCGCCCGCATGGCCGAGATTCTGCATTCCTATCAGGCCTATCGCGAGCATCGTAAGAGCCGATCGAGCTGATCGGCGAAAACAAAGTGACCAGCCCCAGACATAAACGGGTGCCGGCACGCGCGAATTCGCTATATATCATAGTTTCATCAAAGGAGTAATTATGTCGAATACCCCCCACACCCTGAGCGAGGAATTCCCCGGTCAGATGGACAAGATTCACGCCTTGAAGGTTTCGGACTCTCGCTTCGCGCAGCTTCTTCTCGATTATGATGTCGTGAACGACGAAATCCACGTGGCTGAAACCAATATCGAACCGACCTCGCAAGATCACGAGACCGAACTTCGCAAGCGCCGCCTCGCGATCAAGGATCAGATCGCCGAAGCCCTGTCGCAGGCCGCCTGATCTGCCCAAGGGCCGGATGCCGCGCGTTCGGCCCTTACGACAATAGCCGGCCATGGCTCTGCGTCGCCACAAATTCACGGCCAGCAACGAAAGCGCGCATCCCCCCTCAGGAATGGACCTGAACCAGCTTCGAACCAGGCACGAGCTGCCCGCTCATCGCTCCTAGCGAAACACCATGAGCGCGGCGATACCGGCAGCAGATGCCAGAACTGATGCGAAGAGTGGGCCGGACGCCTTCCAGCCTTGCTTTGATGGCCCTGCCAGTACCAGCGTGAGTACAGCCTTCCACATCGTGTTGGCGAGCACGGGCACCGCAAGCACCAGTCCGGCCGTGTCGGGTTTCAACATATCCTCAGGCAGCCCCGCGAGCGTGAGTACGGCTGCGTCCACATCCCACATGCCCGTAAGACCAAGCACAACGACAATGCCCTGATCGCCGAACCGCGCGAGCGCCCAACGTGCCGGGACAGCAATCAACGCAACCGCGCCCGCCAGCAGAAGCGCCGGCCCGAAATCCAGCGGATTGCCCAGCTTCACCTCGCTGGCGCCATCACCATCCACCTTGGAGCGTAGCGCCAGAAGGGTTGTCAGACCGCCGACGACGAAAGCCGGAACCATTGCAAGCGCGAGCGATGTGCTGGCGTAGGGGATGAGGGTAAAAGAGAGTATCTGGACGCGCGCGAACATCACGAGCGAGGCGAGCGCAATACCAGCAATCAAGGGGCCTTGCGGACCATCATTGGCGCGCAAACGCCGGGCATAGGCAACAGTGACCGCCGTGGACGATACCAATGCCCCGAACAAAGCGGTTATCATGACCCCCTTGTCCGCGCCGAGCCGACGACTGGCGACATAGCCGGCGAAGGAGAGTCCGAGCACGACGACGACGACCATCCAGATTTGCCGCGGGTTCCAGGCCTCAAAGGGGCCGTAGCTCGCATCCGGCAGCAGCGGCAGGATGACCAACGCGACGATCGCGAACGTGGCGATCGATTCGACCTCCTTGTGGCTCATCCCTTTGAGCATGGCGTGGGATTGCTGCCTGAGCGTCAGGATCAAGGTGGTTACCGCCGCGACGGCCAGCGTCTCGCTCACCAGGCCCTGCCCGGCCATATATCCCAAGGCGAAGGTGATAATGCCGACCAACGTATTGGTGATGGACAGGCTGGCCGTGCGGGCTTGTTCGCTGCGATATCCAAGAACCAGGCTGGCAGTGACCGCCAGCCCGATTACCGCCGCAAGGCTTTCGGGCATATGGCTGGCAAGGCCGCCGGCAAGACCGAGCAGGCCAAAGGTGCGCAAACCGCTGACCCGGCTGCCATCCGCTGCCTCGCGCTGCCGCCAGCCTCGCTCGATACCGATCAGCACGCCTACCGCGAGCGCCGCAGCAAGCGAACGAAGCAGTTCCATATCAAGCGATATCAAATGATCACTCCACGGCAAGGTAATCGATCGGGAACGGTAGTATGAACGCGGCAGATAGGCTCCTCCTTATGCGCGACGTGGATTGAATGGATTTGATTACGCGCGCCAAATCGATCCGCCCCCAGGCCAGCTACAGATATCCCTATATTAGCGGCGATCCTTCAAGTTGATTGTTCGACCCTTGCCGACGAGACTCAAGAAGGTCGGTCGATGACTCACCACCACGACTCCGGTCCCTGTCTCGCGAAGCCACGCGTCGAGGTGGCCCGCAAGCCGCGCCTCCGTCGCCATGTCCAACCCCTCGCTCGGCTCGTCGAGCAGCAGCCACGGCCTGCCGGCAAGCAAGGCGCGGGCGATCGACAACCGCTTGCGCTGGCCGCCCGACAACCGCGCTCCGCCGTCGCCGACCCATTGGTCAAGCCCATGCGGCATCGCGCGAATATCGACAGCGAGGCAGGCGACTTCCAGCGCCGCCCAAAGCCGTTCGTCGCTGAGGCCGGGGCGCGCCACACGCAAATTGTCGCGGATGGTTCCCGACAGGAGCTGGGCATCCTGGGGCGAGAGCGCGAATGCCGCTCGCACGTCCTCGGACGGCAGGGAAGCAAGAAGCTGGTCATCAAGAGCAATGCCACAATGCTCGCCAGCGGGCCGAATACCAGCGAGCGTTTCCAGAAGGCTGGTCTTGCCGCTGCCGGATTTGCCTGAAATCCCCAAGCGCTCGCCCGCCACGATCCGGACATGCAGGCCGTCCCGATCAAAGGCAATGCTCCGCGCGGGCGCCATGGATGCCGTCGCCTTGCGGACAAGCGCAGAGGGTTGACCCGCCATGCCCTCCAATCGCGAGAGGGCGGCCGCGACCAGCGCGCTTCGCGATACGCCGCGCACATAGCCGGAAAGGGCCTCGATCGCACCCGCCGCCGCCAGCACGGCAAGCACCGTCAACGGCAGGGAGGCATGGGAGAGGATCAGCATCGCGCCCATGGCGATGCCTCCACCCAACACGAGGCCCGCGTCGATGATTGCTTCGCCGCGCGCAAAACGACGCCGCGCGCTGTCCAGTTCGGCCGTCTCGACCGCGAGGCTTCGCCCGATCGCCGGAGCGAGATCGTAGGCAAGGATTTCGGGCGAGGCGGCGGCATAATCCACCATGCCCGCCTTGAGCCGCGCAAGCGCCGCTGCCATGTCGGTCGCGGCGCTCGCCAGCAGGTGGGGGGTCGCCAAATGCGCCCAGAGGACAAGCCCGACAAGCAACGCCAGCAAGACAAGGCTCGCCCAAGGGCTGGCAAGCCATGCAAGGACAAGACCGATCGCAGCCCCGGCGAGCGCAGCAGGCAACGCGGGCCTACGGATCAGCCTGTCCTCCAATGCGCCGATGTCCTGCACGAGCCGCGTCACGGCATCGCCCGCCGAGACCGCCCGCACGTCGCGCTCGGACAGGATGCGATCGAACAGGCGCGCGCGAACCGCGGCGAGCGCCAACAGCGCGCCGCGATGGCCACATAACCGTTCGCCATAGCGTGCCGTGGTGCGAATGATCGCCAGCAGCCGGATCAACGCGCTCGGCACCAGGTAGTTGAAACCCTGCGCGGCCAGCACGCCGGCCAGTCCGGCAAGCGCAGCACCGGTGATGAACCATCCGGACAGGCCCAGCAGCAGGACCGCAGAGATCGTCGCGGCGGCGGCGAGCAGGCCCGCAATCCGGAAAGCCCGGCGCTCCGGGCCGATCGCCTCGGCCAGCAGCCGGTCCATATCCGCGCGGCTCATGAAAGCACCGCTTCGCTGTCGGCGATCGCGGCCAGTTCGGTGCTGTGCGTCACGATCAGGACCGTCCGTCCCTTTGCGGCGGACGCCAGTATCCTGGCGATATCGGCCGCCGATCCCGCGTCGAGATCCGCGGTCGGCTCATCCAGCAACCAGAGCGGCGCGTCCTTTAACAGCACCCGGGCGATGCCGACACGCCGGCGTTCCCCGCCGGATAGACCCGACCCGCGATGATCGAGCGGCAAGGCCAATCCCTGCCCCCGCGCTTCGATCATCGGCCCAAGGCCCGCCCGATGGGCCACGGCTTCGACCGCCGCGTCCTCGGCATCGGGACGCGCAAGACGGATATTGTCGGCCAGCGTGCCCGGGACGAACGCGACCGATTGCCCCGCCCAGCCAACATGACCGGAAAGCGCAACATCGGCCGCATCCCGGCCGTCGATCAAAACCCGCCCCTTGCCGATGGGAGCCAGCCCCAGCAGCGCGTGGAGCAGGCTCGACTTGCCGATCCCCGTGCTGCCGCGAAGGGCAAGGCTGGTGCCCGCGGCAACGTCGAGCGTAAACGGGCCGATAGCCGTCTCGCCATAGTCGATGACCACGCCGTCGAAGCGGAGCGCGGGCGGTCCTTCGATGGCGACTTTCGGCGCGGGCAGCACTGCAGGCGCAAGAGCTTCAAGGCGCTCGACCGCAGCCTCCCCGACCTGCTTGTCGTGATAGGCAGCGGCAAGGCGGCGCATGGGCAGGTAGAATTCAGGCGCGAGGACGAGGACGAACAGGGCCTGGCCCAGCGACAGCTTTTCAGGAGCCGGGAACGGCAGGATACCCAGCAGGTTGAAGCCGCAATAGAGCGCGACCAGCGCCACCGACAGCGCCGCGAAGAACTCGATCACCGCGCTCGACACGAACGCGACCTTCAGCACGTCGATCGTGCGCGCAGCGACCTCGCGCGTCGCGTCGGCAAGGTGGCGGCTGATGCGCTCCTGCGCGCCAAAGCCCACAATCACGGGAAGCGCGCGCACCCGGTCGACGAACAGGCCCGACAGGCGGCTGAGCGCGTCGAGCTGGCGCGCGGCGGCACGCGCAGCCGCCGTCCCGGCAAGCGCCATACCCAGGGCGAAGGGAACCAGCGTCGCGAGCATAATCGCGCTGGCAATCCAGCTTCCCAATGCGGCGGCAATCGCGATGATGAGCGGAGAGAGGACAGCGGCGCGGCGCAGAGGGAGGAAGCGGGAATGGAAGCCGCCCAGGTCCTCGATCCGGTCGACGGCATCGGCCACCGCCTCGCCCAACATCCGGCGATCGCCCGGCGGCGCAACAAGCACATGCGGGAAAACCCGCCGGCGCCAGTTCGTCCTGGTGCGCACTGCGGCGCCTTCACCGGCATGGACCGCACCGATCTGAAGACCGCCGCGAAGCAGGGCCGCGGCGATCAATCCGCCCACGGCAAGCAGAAGATGGCCATGGCCGCCCTGTTCCGCAGATGCCACGGCGCAGGCGAGCGCGGCCGCCATGAGGATCGCCGCGCCGCTGTCCCCGATCCAGAAAAGGACCGGCACCTGCCTATCTAATGCCTTGCTCATATACTCAATTACGAGTAACGGCTAATCATAATTTTTTCAACCGACTCAGGACACCCATGGAAGCCGGGCCGGAACGCAAGGAGTCTTGCCATGGACATGGCCGTGATCGAACTCTCCCGGCTGCAGTTCGCCCTGACCGCGCTATACCATTTCCTGTTCGTCCCCCTGACGCTCGGCCTCTCCTTCATCCTCGTCATCATGGAGAGCATCTATGTGATGACGGGCCGTGAGATCTGGCGCACCGTCACGCGCTTCTGGGGCAAGCTGTTCGGTATCAACTTCGTGCTGGGCGTTGCCACCGGCATCACCATGGAATTCCAGTTCGGCACCAACTGGTCCTACTATTCCCACTATGTCGGCGACATTTTCGGCGCGCCGCTCGCCATCGAAGGGCTGATGGCCTTTTTCCTCGAAGCGACGTTCGTCGGCCTCATGTTCTTCGGATGGGACAAGCTGTCCAGGGTCGGGCATCTGCTGACCACCTTCATGGTCGCGCTCGGGTCCAACCTCTCGGCGCTGTGGATCCTCGTCGCTAATGGCTGGATGCAGAATCCGGTGGGATCGCGCTTCAATCCCGAGACGATGCGCATGGAAGTCTCCGATTTCATGGCGGTGCTGTTCAATCCGGTGGCGCAGGCGAAGTTCGTCCATACGGTGAGCGCCGGCTATGTCTGCGCCTCGGTCTTCGTGCTCGGCGTCTCGGCCTGGTATCTCCTCAAGGGCAAATGGGTCGCGGTCGCGCGGCGCAGCTTCACCGTCGCCGCCGCCTTCGGCCTCGCATCCTCGCTGTCGGTTGTCGTGCTGGGCGACGAGAGCGGCTATGCGCTGACCGACAACCAGAAGATGAAGCTCGCCGCGCTGGAAGCCATGTGGCACACCGAACCGGCTCCGGCGGGTATCGCCGTTGTCGGCTTTCCCAGCGTCACCGACCGCGAAACCTATTTCGAGGTCAAGATTCCCTATGTGCTCGGCCTCATCTCCACGCGCAGCCTGACGGGCGAAGTCTCCGGCATCTTCGAGCTGGTCGCCAGGGCGCAGGACCGCATCGAGAACGGCATCAAAGCCTATGACGCAGTCGAAAAGCTGAAGGTCGACCAGAAGGACATGGTCGCACGCGAGGCATTCGAGCGGAGCAAGGCCGATCTTGGTTATGCCCTGCTGCTGAAACGCTTCGTCGCCGATCCGCGGCAAGCCACGCCCCAGGACATCGAGAAGGCCGCATGGTCGACCGTGCCCAATGTCCCTGTGATGTTCTGGGTGTTCCGCGCGATGGCGGGCCTCGGCTTCTTCTTCATCGCTTTCTTCGGCGCCGCCTTCTGGATGGCCTCGATCCGCAAGCTGAACTGCGACAGCCGCTTCTGCCGCACCTTCCTGCGCGCTGCGGTGTGGGTCATTCCGTTGCCGTGGATCGCCATCGAATTTGGCTGGATCCTGGCCGAGATCGGCCGCCAGCCCTGGGCGATCGACGGCGTTCTGCCGACCTTCCTTGCCGCATCGAGCCTGACCGTCGCGCAACTCTGGACGACGATCATCGGCTTCACGGTAATCTACGGCGCGCTGGCGGTCATCGAAGTACGGCTGATGCTGGCGGCGATCCGCAAGGGACCGGACCAACATCGACCCCCGGCGCCATCCTCCGAAACCCACAGCGGCTACGCGCCCATCCCTGCCGAATAAGGAGAACAGGTCATGGCACCTCCCATCGACTATGAAACGCTCCGGCTGATCTGGTGGCTGCTGATGGGCGTCCTCCTGATCGGCTTCACCCTGACCGACGGCTTCGACCTTGGCACCGCCGCGCTGCTGCCTTTTGTTGCCAGGACCGACGCCGAACGCCGCCTCGTCATCAACTCCATCGGTGCGACGTGGGAGGGGAACCAAGTCTGGTTCATCCTTGGCGGCGGCGCGATCTTCGCGGCATGGCCGTTCGTCTATGCGGTCAGCTTCTCCGGCTTCTATCTGGCCATGTTCCTCGTCCTCGCGGCGCTCATCCTGCGGCCCGTCGGCTTCAAATACCGCTCGAAGAAGCCGGACGCCGCATGGCGCGCGCGCTGGGACTGGGCGCTGTTCGTCGGCGGTTTCGTTCCGGCGCTGGTGTTCGGCGTCGCGGTCGGCAATGTGCTCACCGGTATCCCCTTCCGGCTCGATAGCGATCTGCGCTCCTTCTACGAGGGCAGCCTGCTCGGCCTGTTCCATCCCTTCTCGCTGGTCGCCGGCCTTCTCTCGGTCGCCATGATCGTGCTGCACGGCGCAAGCTGGCTCGCGATCAAGATCGAACGCGGCGCTGTGCATGACCGCGCCCGCGCCTTCGGCCAGGTCGCCGCCGTCGCCTCGATCCTGCTCTTTGCCATCGGCGGCGTGATGGTCGCGACCATGGGCTATGGTTTCCGCCTGACGCACGGCGCCGATCCGCTCGGCCCCTCTAATCCGCTGCTTTCAGGAACGGTCGCAGCGCCGGGGGCCTGGCTCGACAATTATGGCGCCCATCCCTGGATGCTGATCGCCCCCATTCTCGGTTTCGCGGGGCCGCTGCTGGCGTGGATCGGTATCCGCAAGGGCCGCGAGGTTCTGGCCTTTGGCGGCTCATCTCTCGGCGCGATCGGCATCATCGCGACCGTGGGCCTCTCGATGTTCCCGTTCATCCTGCCCAGCTCGATCGACCCGGCCTCGAGCCTGACGGTCTGGAACGCGTCGTCCAGCCATGTGACCCTGTTCATCATGCTCGCGGTGACGGTGATCTTCCTGCCAATCGTGCTGCTCTACACCGCCTGGGTCTACAAGGTCCTGTTCGGCCGCATCACGCTGCGCGACGTCGACACCAACCCCGACTTTTATTGAAGGAAGACCCGGATGTGGTATTTTAGCTGGATTCTGGGTGTCGGCCTGGCCGTCGGCTTCGGCATCCTCAACGGCATGTGGCATGAGTTTCATGCCGATCCCGATGAGGACATGGCGGCCTGATCGCGACGGATCATGATTGCTATCGGCCCTCTCGCGCTCGCGTTGGAACGGCTGTTCGCGATTCTCGGGATCATTGCCTTCATGGCGGCGGGGAACTGGATAGGCCGCCGTCGCGGCGTGGATTGCGATACGGCCGCGTGGCGGGCATTGCTCGCTGGCCTCGTTGCAGCTCGCGCGGGTTTTGTGGCGCAGAACTGGCATGCCTTCGCCATCGAACCCGCAACCATCCTCTATGTCTGGCAAGGAGGTTTCTCGCCGCTCCCCGGTCTGGTGACTGCCGCAATCGTGCTGGGCGTGTCACTACGGCGATCTCGCGCCCTAGCACCTTTGACGCTCGTCTTCGCGGGCTGCGTCGCGGTCACATCCGGCGCCACGGCAGCGGCCCTTGCCTCGGCGCAGCGACCTCTACCGCAAGGAATCGTTCTCCAGTCGCTGGACAGCGGAAAGAGCCTGCTCGACGATCGCCGGGGCAAGCCGTTCGTCGTCAATCTCTGGGCAACCTGGTGCCCGCCGTGCCAGCGTGAAATGCCGATGATGGTCGCAGAAGCGGCGCACTCGGCCGTACCGATCCTGCTTGTCAATCAGGGCGAGGATGCAGACAACGTACGTGCGTGGCTGGACAGCAAGCGCCTTGAAACGGCGCACGTCCATCTCGACCGCGACCTGCGTATAGCTGCCGCGACCGGCTCGGCCGGGCTTCCCGCGACGCTGTTCATCGACAGCAAAGGCGTGATCCGTGCGCTCCATGTCGGTGAAATCTCGCGGGCCGCCCTGCTCGCGGGACTACGCGATCTGAAGTAGAGTTTCGATCAAGGAGAAGACCATGACCAGACAAGTGAATATTGGAATCGGCGAGGAAGATCGGGTTGCGATTTGCGAAGGCCTGAGCCGCCTCCTGGCGGACACCTACACTCTCTATCTGACCTCGCACAACTTTCACTGGAACGTGACCGGGCCGATGTTCAACAGCCTCCATGCCATGTTCATGACGCAATATACCGAGTTGTGGAACGCGATCGACCCGATCGCCGAACGCATCCGCTCGCTCGGACAGCCCGCACCCGGTTCCTACGCGCAGTTCGCTAAATTGAGCTCGCTTCCCGACGCGCCGGAAGTGCCGCCGAAGGCGCTCGACATGGTCGACATCCTCGCCAAGGGGCATGAAGCGGCCGCCCGCACGGCGCGCACGCTGTTCCCTCTGGTCGAGAAGGCGAGCGACGAGCCGACCGCGGACCTGCTCACCCAACGGATCGGCGTGCATGAGCAGGCCGCATGGATGCTGCGCGCCCTGCTCGAAGAGTAAGACACGCTCAACGACTGGCCCCGGCCGCGCAATCTCTGCGAGGCCGGGGCCGTTAGCGAACTGCCGCCATTGAAAGGACGAGACCTTGGCTACGTCAAAGCTGGCAAACATCCTCCTCGATGCGCTCGAAGACGAGCGGAAGGCGGAGGCGACCTATGCCGCCGTGATCGAAAAGTTCGGCCCTGTCCGGCCCTTTTCCAACATCATCGAAGCCGAACAGCGCCACGCTGCCGCGCTTGAGCGCCAGCTTGCCCGACTGGGCATCGACGTGCCGCCCAACGCATGGACAGGAAAAGTCACAGCGCCAGCCTCACTCGCACAAGCGTGCGAAAGCGCGGTCCAGGGCGAGGTCGAAAACATCGCCCTCTATGACCGGCTGATCCCGATGATCGAAGATCCCGCAGCGCGCCAGGTGATGGAAAACCTGCAGGCCGCCTCGCGCGAGCGCCACCTCCCTGCTTTCAAGCGGTGCCTGGAGCGGGAACGCGATCGCCGTTCGTGACGACCTTCCCTTAATCCTCATCGCTCAGACGCCGGCTGCTTTCGGGATCCGCAATCTACGGTGGATCGGGCAAGGATCGTCTCATACCAACCTGCGCGGAGGCTGACTCACGGGGGATTCCCAAGGCGGTGAAAATCTGAATCTATGGGGCTGCGACTTTGGAGGGCGTGTCCATGGGATCAGCGATCGGCTTGCGGGAAGATTTTGACGGGGCAGCGCTGCGACGGTTGTCGCGCACGACGAAGAGCGCGAACCAGGCGCGGCGGCTGTTGGCTTTGGCCGAGATTTACGACGGCGGGAGCCGGAGTGTCGCGGCTCGGATCGGTGGAGTTGGGCTTCAGATCGTGCGGGACTGGGTGATCCGGTTCAATGCCCGGGGGCCCGATGGACTACTGGATGGCAAGGCGCCTGGCCCCCGTTCGCGGCTGAACGATGTGCAGCGCCAGGCACTGGTCGATGTTGTCGAGAGCGGCCCGATCCCGGCAATCCACGGGGTGGTGCGCTGGCGGCTGATCGATCTGGCCCAGTGGCTCCATGACGAATTTGCGGTCTCGCTCGATGAGACCACCATCAGCCGCGAGTTGAAGAAGCTGGGCTACGTGAAGCTCACCGCGCGGCCTCGCCATCATGCCCAGAACGAGCATGCCATGGAGGCATTCAAAAGGGGGGCTTCGCTGCCAAGCTGGCAAAAGTCAGAGCAGCGCTCCCGAAGGGCACGCCCATAGAGATATGGTTCCAGGACGAAGCCCGCGTTGGTCAAAAGAACAAGATCACGCGGCGCTGGGCGAGACGCGGAACCCGGCCTTCGGCACCGAAAGACCAACGGACGAAATCGGCCTACATCTTCGGCGCGATCTGCCCGGAACACGGCAAGGGCGCAGGGCTCGTCCTGCCCTTCTGCAACACCGAAACCATGGGACTGCACCTTGCTGAAATATCGCTCGCCATCGCGCCGGGCGCTCACGCTCTCGTGCTGATGGATCAGGCCGGATGGCACACCACTGGCAAGCTCCAAGTCCCCGGCAACATCACAATTGTCCCGCTTCCGGCCAAATGTCCCGAACTCAACCCGGTCGAGAATATCTGGCAGTTCATGCGCGACAACTGGCTCTCAAACCGCGTCTTCACCTCCTACGACAACATCGTCGACCACTGCTGCGAGGCTTGGAACAAACTCGTCGATCAGCCTTGGCGCATCATGACCATCGGCCGCCGCAAATGGGCGCATGGGTCATGATCAATGCAGGTTGGTATCACCCATGACGTGAACGAATATATCGGGTGACTACTACGGCTGCGCAGCAGAAATCGCGAGTAGCGACGGCCGCGGGTAGGCCGCCGCGCTTGCGCGCGCACAACTATCAATAATGCAGCTCTCCGTGTTAGGTCACCACGATGAACCATAATGCCTGGCCCCAGCGTCTTCTCGCGCTTCCATTCCTGATCCTAGGCGGCTGGTGTCTGGCCACACCACAGATGGTCGAGCGGCTGACGATTAATCCCGCCTATCAGCATCTGAGCCCCACAAGTGCCCTCCTGATCGGCTGTTTCGGCGCGCAGGCCGTGCTTGGCGGGCTGTTCATTGCTTTCAGCCGATGGACGCGGCGGACCTTCGCAATCTATGGCGCAGCACTGCTGCCGTTTTTCTGGTTCAATTATTATTTTGTCTTTGTCGTCCCGGCGCTCACCCGCTGGATGGCGCTCGATTTTGGCGCCAATCTCTTCATGCTTGGAATATGCGCCTGGGGCTGGCGCACGGCACCGTCCGAGTGGGAACCGGTGCTACCGCGCCAGTGACAAGATAATGGCCCTTAATTGCTCCGCACGCGACCTTGATAAATGTAGGGTTGTCCGTGCCCCTGATCGTTGGGGTAGAACGTAAATGCGTAAAAGTCGGGCGTGCAGACAAAGCCGACATAGGAGAATCCTCCCTGTCTGTTCACATCTGCAACGATCTTAGCAACATCGTTCGCCGTAACCTTCTTGCCGTTAACGGCCAAGGCAAGGCTCCTGACACCATCGCGGGAAATCTCCGCATCAAATACCGCGCTGGCCGATCTGCACCGAAACTCTTGGGAGATTTTGACGCTATAGCTTTCCTCCCATGCCTCGCTTCCCGTCGACACGGAAATTGCGTCCTCATCCTGTGACCATGAAGGCCCAGAAGCCCCAAATGTCGCCGCCAGCGCGGCCCCGATTGCTGTCGCGATCTTCACAGCCTCTTCCCCTCAAAACTTCGCTGTCGAGACAAAGCGGCCACCAACGCCCGAAAACCACCTTCCCGCTCCCGGTGCCTGAACACTTCTCAAAATCTATGTCGAAGCGGTCTCGGCCAGTATCTCGGAACGGGCCTGCCTATCCTGCGTCATTCTCGTTGGACCGGATGTCTCAGGATTGTCCAGCGCCGGGTCCGAAGCGATCGCAGAGCATGTCGATCAACTGGCGAACGCCATCATCGGCCAGACTGTAATAGATCGTCGTCGCCTCGCGCCGAGTCTTGACCAGCCCGCCTTCACGCAGCTTGCCAAGATGTTGCGATACGCTGGACTGGGATTGCCCGCACAGTTCCACCATCGCGTTCACGGAGAACTCGCCCTGGGTCAGCCGGCACAAGATCAGCAGGCGCTGTTCATTGGCGAGCAGCTTCAGCACACTCGCCGCATGGGCGGCGTGCTGGGCGAGTTGCGCAAGGGGCGTATCAAGGGGCATCATCTGGTCGCGGGTTTCCCATCATCTCGAAGCACGATGTAAATGGCCGGAATAACCAGCACGGTCAGCAGCGTCGAGGACGCAAGGCCGAACAGCAGCGAGATCGCCAATCCCTGAAAGATCGGATCGGTCAGGATCACGGCCGCGCCAATCATCGCCGCGGCGGCCGTGAGGACGATCGGCTTGAACCGGATCGTGCCGGCTTCCAGCAGCACGTCGCGCAGCGATTTGTCCGGCGTGGCCGAATGGCGGATAAAGTCGACCAGCAGGATCGAGTTGCGCACGATGATGCCGGCAAGCGCGATGAACCCGATCATCGAGGTCGCCGTGAACGGCGCGCGGAACAGCATGTGGCCGATGACGATCCCGACCAGGGTGAGCGGCACGGGTGTCAGGATCACGAGCGGCAGACGGAAGCTTTTGAACTGCGCGACGACGATGATGTAGATGGCCAGCAGCGCGACCATGAAGGCGCCGCCCATGTCACGGAACGTAACCCAGGTGATTTCCCATTCGCCGTCCCAGAGCAGGGACGGCACGCTTTCGTCCCCGGGCTGACCATTGAGACGTATCTCCGGCTTCCGCAGGCCCTTCGCCGCCCAGTCATAGGCATCGACCGCGCGGTTCACTTCGATCATGCCGTAGATCGGCGCTTCATAGGCTCCGGCCAGTTCTGCCGTGACCATGTCGGCATAGCGGCCGTCGCGGCGGAAGATCGCGGGACTGCCCGCCTCGGTGCGGGCTTCGACCACGGCGCCGAGGTCGATAAGCTGACCGCCCGGCGTCTGTGCAACCGGCGTACTCGACAGGGCCTGCGTCCAGCTCCGGTCCTTCTGTTCCAGCGCGATGGTGATCGGGAGTGGGCTGCGGCCATCGCCGCGCGGCGCGTAGCCGACAGTCTGACTCCCCATGAGCATACCGATGCTGTCGGCGACCTGCCGCTGTGAAAGGCCGTAATAATCGAGCCGGTCGCGCTGCACGTCGAGGCGGAGCTTCGGGCGCGCCTCGCCGAAGCTGTTGTCCACGTCGACGATGAAGGGGATGGACCGGAAGATCTTTTCCAGCTCGGTCGCTGTCTTCTGGCGCGTGACTTCGTCGGGGCCATAAACCTCGGCCAGCAGGGTCGCGAGGACGGGCGGGCCTGGAGGCGTCTCGACCACCTTGATAGATGCGCCATTGGGCAAGCGCAGCGCCTTCAGCCGCTGGCGCAGGTCGAGCGCAATCTGATGGCTGGACCGGCTGCGATCCCCCTTGGGCAGCAGCGTCACCATCACATCGCCCTGCTCGGGCTGCGAGCGCAGGAAATAATGGCGGACAAGGCCGTTGAAGTTGAACGGCGCGGACGTGCCGACATAGGCCTCCATTGCCGTCGCTTCGGGCAAGCCCCGCACCACGCCGGCGATATCTTCCAGCACGCGGCCCGTACCTTCGAGCGCGGTGCCTTCGGGCATGTCGACCACGACCTGGACCTCCGACTTGTTGTCGAAGGGCAGCAGCTTCACGGTCACGGCCTTGAAGTAGAACATCGAGCAGGCAACCAGCGTCGCCACGCCCACCGCGATCAGAAAATTGCGGGCGGACTTCTTCGTATCGATCACGCGGTGCGCGACGCGGGCATAGAGCTGCCCCAGCCTGCCGCCGCTTTCATCATGGCCATGCCCCTTTTCGAGCGTCTGCCTAGCGAAACGGATCATCAGCCACGGGGCGATCACGACCGCTACGAAGAAGGAAAAGATCATCGCCGCCGAGGCGTTGACCGGAATCGGGGCCATATAGGGCCCCATCAGACCGGAAACGAACAGCATCGGCAGCAGCGCGGCGACCACGGTCAGCGTCGCCACCACAGTGGGGTTGCCGACCTCGGCCACCGCCTCGATCGCTGCCTGGGTGCGGCTGCGATCATCGTCCATCGCCCAATGCCGGGCGATATTCTCGATCATGACGATCGCGTCGTCGACGAGAATGCCTATCGAGAAGATCAGCGCGAACAGGCTGACGCGGTTGATCGTATAGCCCATGAGGTTCGAGGCGAACATGGTCAGCAGGATCGTCGTCGGAATGACCACGGCGGTCACGCCCGCCTCGCGCCAACCGATCGCGAACCCAATCAGCACGACGATGGAGACGGTCGCCAGCGCGAGGTGGAACAGCAGTTCGTTGGCCTTCTCGTTCGCCGTCTCGCCATAGTTGCGGGTGACGGCGACCGTGACGTCATCGGGGATCAGCTTGCCTTTCAGGCTCTCGACACGCTCGAGGATGGCATCGGAGACGACCACGGCATTGGCCCCGGCGCGCTTGGCGAAGGCGATGCTGACAGCGGGGGCGCTATTCCACTTGCCGTTTTCCTCCTTCGCCCAGCGCCACGCCCGCGCCTGATCCTCGCGCGGCCCCTGCGTTACGCTGGCAACGTCGCGCAGATAGACGGGAGAGCCGGAGGCAGAGCGCACGGTCAGAAGTCCGACCTCCTGCGCCGATGACAGGGTGCGGCCCGCCGTGACGCCGACCGCCTTGCCGTCCTCGCGGATATTACCCAGCGGAAAGGACCGATTGGCCTGGCTCGCGGCCTCGATCACGCTCCCCAGCGGCACGCCATACTGGCGCAGCCTGGCCGGATCGGGCGCAATGCGGATTTCCTCGGGGCGGCCACCGACGAGGAAGCTGATCCCGACATTGTCGACCTTGGCGATCTCGGTGCGCAGCTTCGCGGCGAGTTCGTAGAGGCTGGCATCGTTCCACTGCCCTGCCGCGCCGGGCTTGGGGGCAAGGGTCAGAACGACGGCCGGAACATCATTGATGCCGCGCACCGTCACCTTGGGATCGGGAATGCCGACCGGTTTCCTGTCCCAATTGGCGCGCAGCTTTTCCTCGATGCGGATCGCCGCGTCCTCGGGGTTCGATCCCACGAGGAAGCGCGCCGTCACCATCACGCCATCGTCCTGCGCCTGAGTATAGACATGCTCCACGCCATCGACGCTCTTGACGATGGTTTCGAGGGGAATGCCGACCAGCTCGGTCGCGTCGGCGGCGGAAAGGCCCGGCGCCATCACCTGGATGTCGACCATCGGCACGCTGATCTGCGGCTCTTCCTCCCGAGGGATGGAAAGAAGAGCCAGCAGACCAACGGCAATCGCCGCGAGCAGGAACAGCGGGGTCAGGGGTGAAGCGATAGTGGCCCTGGTGAGGCGACCGGAAACGCCGAGATTCATGGCCGCGGAGCCTTGGCGGGCTTACCGGGGGCGAACAGCGCGTCGCCGGCGGCCGCGCCGCTCAATATCTCGACCAGGGCGGGATCTGCCGTCGGCGCGATCTGGACCGGCACCATGCTGAGCCGCTTGCCCTTCGCGACGATCTGCACCTGATCCATACCATAGCGCGTGGTGACGAATGCGCGCGGCACGACCAGCGCCTTGCGCGTGCCGATCTCGACCGACGCGCTCACGCGGCGGCCGATAAATTGGGTGGAAAGGCCGGACAGAGTAGCATCAACGCGAACCTGGCCTCCGGTGATCGCGGGATAGACCTGCGTCACGCTGCCTTCGCGCTGCCCGGACGGCATATCCGCTTCATTGACGATCACGCGCGCACCGGGATGGACCTGTCCGGCAACCGACTCCGGCAGCATCAACCGCAGCACCGGCGGCCCCGCGGTAACCGTCGCGATCGACATGCCCGGCGCCACCGGCGATCCGGCAGGAATATCGGCGCGAAGCACCCGCCCGCTCGCCGGGGCGATCACCGCCCCCTGCCCCGCGACGCTGACGCTTGCGCCCTGCTGCGCCCGAGCGGCAGCAACCTGCGCATCGGCCGCGCGCGCGGCCGCAACGGCCTGATCCAGGCGCGCCTTGGCATAGACGCCTTGTCCATAGAGATCGCGAATGCGCGCGAGATCGGCATTGGCGCGCGCGGCTTCGGCCTGAGCGGCGGCAACCTGCGCACCATAGGCGCTTGTCTCATAACCGAGCCGCGAATCGACGATCATGCCGATCCGCTGCCCCTTGTGCACCGTGTCTCCGGCACGGACGGAAAGCGACGTGAGGATACCGGGGATGCGGGCGAGCACTTCGGCCTGGTCGCGCGTGGCGATCTCCGCGCCGACCATCTTCATGTCCGGGATTTCGGTTGCGGCGAGCCGCAGGGTTTCCCCGGCGGGTAGCGTCGCCGCCGCCTGTTCCTGCTCCGGCTTGCTCCCGCATGCCGACAGCGCCAGCGCGGCGCCCGCCAACCAGAGCCACTTGCCCCTGCCGCTCATCATGCCGCCGATACCCCTCTTTTTTGGTTCTCTTTCAGGCTCTCAATCACCAACGACCGGGAAGCCGGCGTCTTTCCACGCACCGATCCCGCCAGCAAGGTGGGTGTCGATCGCGCTCTGCGCCGCCGCGCATTGATCGAGCGCCTGGCCCGAGCGCTTTCCGCCCGCGCATTGCAGCACGACAGTCCGGCCCTTGGGATCAGGGATGTTACGAGGTGAAAAGCCCGACAGCGGCATGTTTATTGCGCCCAGTATGTGACCGGCGGCGAACTCGCCTGTCTCGCGCACGTCGATCAGGAGCGCCTTGCCGCCCTTCAGCATGGCGTCCAGCTCGGCGGGGCCGATCTCACGGTGGGCATCACGTTTCTTGAATCCGAACATGGCAGCTTCCTCAACTTTGTTATTTGCATATAACGTGTAATGATGATATTCGTCAATGCCATTGAGACATGGAAGGATCGCAGATGGGCAAGCCTTTGATCGTGGTGCTGGGCGCGGGTCTGGGAGGCACGATCGCCTCCTATGAGATCAAGGCCGCCCTCAAGGACCGCGCCGACGTGATGACGGTATCCGATAGCGACACCTACAGCTTCATCCCGTCCAATCCCTGGGTCGCCGTGCGCTGGCGCGAGCCCGAAGCCATTCAGGTCCACCTCCCTCCCGTGTTCGCCAAAAAGAAGATCGGCTTCACCTCGGTCGGCGCGAAACGGCTGCATGCCGGTGAAAAGCGGCTCGAACTCAATGACGGCTCATCCATCAATTACGATTATCTTGTAATTTCCACCGGCCCGGAACTCGCGTTCGACGAGATCGAGGGGCTGGGTCCGCATGGCGGCCATACCGTCTCCATCTGCCAGACGGCCCACGCCTCAGCCGCCGCCGATGCGTTCGATGCCTTTGCACAAAATCCCGGCCCGATCGTCGTCGGCGCGGTGCAGGGCGCGTCCTGCTACGGCCCGGCCTACGAATTCGCGATGATCCTCGACACCGAACTGCGCAAGCGCAAGATCCGCGACAAGGTGCCGATGATCTATGTGACGCCCGAACCCTATATCGGACACCTTGGGCTCGACGGCGTCGGCGATACCAAGTCGCTGCTCGAAAGCGAGCTGCGAGACCGGCATATCAAGTGGATCACCAATGCGCGCGTGACCAGTGTCGAACCCGGCGTCATGCACGTCGAGGAAGTCGGCGAGGACGGCGCGGTGAAGAAGACGCACGACCTGCCCTTCGGCTTCTCGATGATGCTCCCCGCGTTCCGGGGCGTGCCCGCGGTGAGCAATATCGAAGGGCTGACCAATCCGCGCGGCTTCATCATCGTCGACAAGCACCAGCGCAACCCGGCCTTCCCCGAGATCTTCGCGCTCGGTGTCTGTGTCGCCATCCCGCCGACCGGCCCGACGCCGGTTCCGGTGGGCGTGCCCAAGACCGGTTTCATGATCGAATCCATGGTCACGGCGATCGCCGCCAATCTCTCGCTGATTCTCGACGGCCAGGAGCCGACGGCGGAAGCGACGTGGAACGCGGTGTGTCTCGCCGATTTTGGCGACGGAGGCGTCGCCTTCGTCGCCCAGCCGCAGATCCCGCCGCGCAACGTCAACTGGTCGTCCAGCGGCAAATGGGTCCATCTGGCCAAGGTCGGCTTTGAGAAATATTTCCTGCGCAAGGTCCGCAAGGGCGAGAGCGAGCCCTTCTACGAAAAGCTCGCCATGCACGCGATGGGCATCCGCAAGCTGCGTTTCTGATGCCCCGGCTTCAGGTTTCCCAAGCGAAGGAGTGAGACTGATGACTCTCGATCGTGCCGTGATGGCGTTCGCCGGTTGTGTCGTACTGCTCGGCGTCGTCCTGTCGCTGACCGTGCATCCCTGGTGGATCGCGCTCACCGCCTTTGCCGGCCTCAATATGCTTCAGGCAAGCTTCACTGGTTTCTGCCCGGCTGCGATGGTGTTCAAGGCGTTCGGCGTCCGTCCGGGAACCGCCTTCAAATGACGCTCAGGCGGACGATCCCCCTCCCCCTGCTCGCCGGCCTGCTGGCGAGTGTCGCCATGCCCGCGCAGGCAACGACGCTTGAAGAAGCCATTGCGGCCGCCGTGAACCACGCGCCGGAAATCGAGGCGGCGGGGGCCGATGCCGATGCGGCCGACGCCCGGATCAGGGAAGCGCGCGGCCAGGGTCTGCCAACCGCGACGCTGAGCGGGACGATCGGCTATGGACGACTCGATCCGCAGGGTTTCTTCGGGCTTCCGGCGGCCAACGTCACGCCGCGCGCGGCGCAGCTCACTATCGAACAGCCCCTCTTTATGGGCGGCAGGGTCAGCGCCGGGATCGCACAGGCGAAAGCGGGCAGCGAAGCAGCCCGCGCCGGTGAAACGATGACCCGCAGCCAGATCGTCGTCGCGACGGTCCAAGCCTATGGCGACGTGCTGACCACGCACCGAATGATAGCGCTCTATGAACAGATGGTCGGCCAGATGGAGGAGATCCAGCGCCAGGCCCGGCTCCGCTTCAAGGCAGGCGAAAGCCCCAGCACCGATGTTGCGCAGGCGGCGGCGCGCCTTGCCGAAGCACAGGCAGCCCTTGAAGGCGCGCGCGGCTTTGCCATCTCGGCCGATGCGCGATTCACCAACCTCACTGGCCTTGCCCCGCAGGATCTCCAGCCCATTCCGGCAAGTCCGGTCCTGCCTGCCTCGCTCGATGAAGCGCTCGACAGCGCCCGCGGGAACAATCCCGCTCTCGCTCAGGCCGAGGCGGCACTAGATGCCGCCCAGGCCAGCGCGCGGGGTGCGCGAGCCGAACGCCTGCCCACGATCGGCGCCTTCGCCGAAGGTTCGACGGTGCGTGACCAGTTCTTTCCCGATTATCGCTCCGATGCCGCCACGGTCGGCGTGCGGGCGCGCTGGCAGATATTCGCGGGCGGGCGAGTCTCAGCCAAGATTACCGAATCCGATAGTGCGGTCAGGGCCGCCGATGCGCGTATGCGCGCCGCACGCGCCGCCGTCGATGAACAGACGATCAGCGCCTTTTCCGGGGTGCGCTCGGCCGCCCTGGTCGAAGCGGCTGCTTCCCAGCAAGCCCTTGCCGCCGGACAGGCGCGCGACAGCGTGCGCCACGAGGTTCGCGTGGGGATGAAGCCCCAGCTCGATCTGCTCGATGCCGAACGCGAGGCAACCGCCGCAGCGGTCAGCGAAGCTCGCGCGCGAAGCGATCGCATCGTCGCGGCTTACCGACTGCTTGCCCTTCTCGGACGCTGAACTTTACAGGAGACGATATGCACAAGGACTGGCCGAAAATGGCGACCGAGCTGAATGGCGCCATCAAGGAAGTGCGGCTCGGCACGCCCGAAGTGATGCAGGCCTTTTCCGCCATGGCGACTGCGGCCACCAAGGCCGGGGCGCTCGATGCCAAGACCAAGGAACTGATCGCTCTTGCCATCTCGGTCGCCATCCGCTGCGACGGCTGCGTTGCCTTCCATTCGAAGGCCGCCGTCAAGCACGGCGCCACGCGCGATGAAGTGATGGAGACGATGGGCATGGCGCTCTACATGGGCGCTGGCCCCAGCCTCATGTATGCCGCGCAGGCGGTCGAGGCCTTCGATCAGTTCTCCGATCAAGCGAAACAATAATACGCCGTGAAATCGAAACAGCCGAACACTTGACCGGCAGTGCGCCGAACCGGTCGCGAATTTCGCGACCGGGAACCACGATCATGAACTGGTCGGTGGAGTACGCTCAAGTTCAACGCAAGGTTCAGGAGGCTGCACGGACCTGCGAATAGAGCCGCCGGATGTCTTCGGGTCGCGCAAGATCGTGCCCCGGATTCATCACGGCCGCCGCGCCTGCCGCGATGCCGAAGCGGAACGCTTCTTCGATCTCCCAGCCTGAGGAGATAGCAAAGACCATCGCCGAAAGGAAACTGTCGCCCGCGCCGACCGCGCTTCTGACCTCGATGTCCACTGCGGGAAGCAGGAGTTGGCGCTCGGCCGAGGCAAGGAGAGCGCCCTCGTGCCCCATCGTCACCGCCACATATTGCGCATGACCGCCCCCGACGATCTGCATGGCCGCCCGTCCCACCGACTCCGTGTCGGGAAGATCCCGACCGGTGAACTGGCGCAACTCGCCAATGCTGGGCTTGACGAGGAAGACGCCGCCTTGCTCAAGGCCTCCGCGCAGGCCAGCGCCTGAACTGTCGAGCACGACCGGTATACTGCGTTCCGTCATCATCGCGACGACCTGGCCATAGAAATCATCCGGAATGCCGGGTGAGAGCGAACCGCTCGCGACCAGATAGTCACATTGTGCCGTCTGGAGCTGATTGAGGCACTGCCGCCATTCTGCAGGTTCGACCATCGGTCCGGACGGAACGAGGCGATATTCCTTCCCGCTTTCGCGCTCGAGCACTGCGGTGGCCACCCTGGTATGCCCCTTGATCGGGATACGGTTGCGCACCAGCTGGTGCAGGTCGAGCAGACCATCGAGCGCGTGGCCGGTTGCACCGCCCGAAAGATAGTAGCTCCGCGCGTTCCCGCCGAGCCGGACATAGACACGGGCCACGTTGATTCCCCCGCCACCCGGCGAATAGAATTCTGTCTTCGTCCGCATTTTACGGGTGTGGTAGACATGATCGACTTCATAGGCGACGTCGATCGTCGGGTTCAGGGTGAGGGTCGCGATGTTCATCATGGCCGCCATTGAGGGACCCGGATGGGCTCGGGTCTATCCGGGATTTCCCTAATCGTTACGCTATCGCGGGTCCACGAATGCGAAGGCTCCGATCGAAAGGGTGCGAAGTTCTACCGGGATCGAAAGACCCGCGTTAGCAACCTGACAGCAGCAGCCACCGCCTGCGACCCAAAATCACTGGATAATAGACGAAAGGCGGGAAAATCGCGGCGTTGTCAAACGATGCTCTCGCGCTTTCCCTATCGGTTAAATCCGATCATTGATCAAATAGCCAAGATATAGCAAGTAGGCACTCACAAACATTCCACCCTCGAACCGCGAAATTTGGCGTCCGCTGATGAATACGGGAATGCAGGCCAGCGCGACCCCCAACATGACCGGGATGTCGACCCGGATCAGTTGCGCGCTGACCTCGATCCCGTTCGACGGAAACAGGCAGGCCGCGCCGAGAATCACCAGAATATTGTAAACGCTGCTGCCGATCAGATTGCCGATCGCGATGTCGCGCTCGCCACGAATCGTCGAAATGATCGTCGTAACGAGTTCAGGAGCGGAAGTACCGATCGCAACGATCGTCAGTCCGATGAAGGCGTCCGATACGTTCCACAACCGGGCAAGCGCGACCGCACCATCCACCAGCCAGTTGGCGCCCACGACGATCACGACGAGGCCGATGGCCAGCATCGCCATTGCGGAGAAACCGTGGCGGCGGGAAAAGCGCGGCGCCGCGAATTCCCGCGCGAACTCCAGCTTCACCGTGATGCTTTCCCGCCGGGCGACGCGAATGACGGTCAGCGTGAAGGCCATTCCCATCGTGATCAAAAACAGCCCCTCAAGGCGCGAGAGCACACCGTCCCAGGCAAAGACGAGTAGCGCGGCCGACGCGATGACGATGACAGGCAGTTCCAGACGCAGCGTCTGCATCCGAATGGCAAGTGGTTGCAGCATCGCGCTGAGGCCGAGGATAAGGAGAATGTTGACTGTGTTGGTGCCGGCGATGTTGCCAACCGCGAGCGAGCCGTTTCCCTGGAGCGCCGCCTCGATCCCGACGGCGAGTTCGGGCGTGCTCGTTCCCAGCGCCACGATCGTAAGGCCGATGAGCAGCGGCGAAACGCCCAGCCGCGCGGCCAGCGCCGAGCCTCCCCTCACCAGCCACTCCGCACCAGCGATCAGGGCGGCGAGCACCATGAGGCTGGAAACGATCGCCAGCGTCATCCGGCCGGGTTCACCTTGCGCCTGGCGGGATCGGGTACGAGGAGGACATCGCCCGGGACCGCATCAAGGATCTTGCGCGCCGTACTGCCGATCATAGCCTCATAGACGAGGCCACCGCCATGGGTTCCAACGACCGTCAGGTGACGTGCGGCATTTTCCGCACGGTCGCGAAGCAGCGCTTCGGGAACCCCGTGCTCGATCATGCGCGTGACGTTCCGGGCCGCCACATCAGACAGTCCCGCTTCGGCAAGGAACTTGTCGGCCGCGGCCTCGCCATAACCCTCGAATTGCCGTTCGATTTCCGATCGGCCGAGATAGCCCGCGAAGGGCACATCGTAGGCGTGGAAAAGGGAGATAGCCGCATCGGGAAAAAAGCGGACGGCGGTCTCCAGAGCGATCCGGGCGGGCGCGGAGAAATCTGTCGCGACCACCATGGCGCGGTAAGGCTCGAAAGCGCGGTCGCGTACGATCAGGATCGGAACGGGCGCCTTGCGGATCAGCCGGTCCACGGTATCGCCGAGCAGCATCCGGGCGAGCGGCCCATCGCGAGCCACGCCGGTGACGATCAGGCCCGCCTCGCCCTTTCCGGCGATATCGAGGACGACCGGTGCCGGCGAGCCGGTTTCGACGTGGACCGAAATGTCGATTGGCGGCGCCTCGCGAACAAGGTCGTGGTAGATGCGATGGCGCGCCGCCCGCACCGGGTCTTCGAGAGGCCGACGCCAGGACGGCAGATCGCCGAGTCGGACGGACAGCATCCCGTCTTCCGGCGGGTTCAGCGCGTGGATGACCATAAGCTCCGCCCGCCATGCCTGGGCTACCAGCAGGGCGCGATCGAAGGCACGGTCGCAACGATGGCTGAGGTCGGTCGCGAGCGCGATGCATTTAGGGAAACCGTCACGCGTCATGGCATGTCCTCCTGATTATTAAGTTCGCTAAACCAGCCCAGTCGCCGCATCACATGCTTCTCCAACTCCAGCAGCAGCATGAGAAGCATGCCGCACGCCACCAGCAACGCCCAGTCCGCGAAGCCGAGCGGCCGCGAATGGAAGATTGCGTTCATGAACGGCGCATAGGTGAAGAACGCCTGGCCGATGACGAGAACGCCGATCGCGATCAACACGGCGGGGGTACCGATCGCGCCGCGCCATGTCAGGGACGTCATGTGGAGATAGCGGACGTTGAAGAGGTAGAAGATCTCCGCGATGATGAACATGTTGACGACCATGGTGCGCGCCATCTCCAGGCTCCGGCCTTGCGCCAGAACATGGAAAAAGATTCCGAGAGTGACGGCCGCGAACAGCACAGAGACGAGAAGGACACGCCAAAGCAGGAACGGCGAAAGCAACGGCGCGCCGCGCTCCCGTGGCCGGCGCAACATCGCACCGGGTTCCGTGGGCTCGAACGCCAGCACGAGGCCGAGCGTGGCGGCGAGGACGAGGTTCACCCAGAGGATCTGCGTCGCCGTCATCGGCAGCGCGAAGCCCAGCAGGATCGCCAATACGACCGCCAGTGTTTCACCGCCGTTCGTAGGGATTTCCCAGGAAATGACCTTGCGAATGTTGTCGTAGACCGTTCGGCCTTCGCGAACGGCGCTGACGATCGAGGCAAAATTATCGTCGAGCAGCACCATGGAAGCCGCTTCTTTCGACGCTTCGGTGCCCTTGATGCCCATGGCGACCCCGACATCGGCCTGCTTGAGGGACGGCGCGTCGTTCACGCCGTCCCCCGTCATCGCGACGATCTTTCCCTGAGCCTGCAGCGCACGGACGATCCGCAATTTATGTTCCGGGCTGGTCCGGGCGAAGACCGAGACATCCACGACCGCTTGCTCCAGTTCGGTGTCCGGAAGCTTTTCCAGTTCCAGCCCGGTCAGCACGCGCGGGTCGTCGGCAAGGTCGAGTTGCCGGGCGATCGCCAGCGCCGTCGCCGCATGATCGCCAGTGATCATCTTGACGCCGATTCCGGCGGACCGGCATTCGGCGATGGCGTCCTTGACCTCCGCGCGAGGCGGATCGATGAAGCCGACAAGGCCCAGGAGGCACACGCCGGTCGAGAGATCTTCGAACAAGATCCGTTCGCTGCCGGCAGGCATTTCCTTCGCGCCGAAGGCGAGAACGCGCTCGCCCTCGCTTCCGGCGGTAGCGATGGAACTCTCCCAATAGGAACAATTGTCGGGCGCGGTCATCGCCAAGAGCGCTTCGGGCGCGCCCTTCACGAACAGCAAGCGCGTGCCGTTGGAACCCCGGTAGAGCGTCGCCATGAAGCGATGCGCGGCGTCGAAGGGAATCTCGTCGAGCCGCTCCCATTCCGCCCGCTCCTGCTCCGGATCGATGGCCGCCTTCATTGCCAGGGCGAAGAGGGCCCCCTCCATCGGATCGCCCTCGACACGCCATTCCGCACCGACCTTGCGCAGCGCGGCATCGTTGCACAGCAGCCCGCAGCGGATCAGTGGCATCGCATCGGCCATAGCCTCTGCCTGGTCCCCGGACCCGACGATCCGGATTTGACCATCGGGAACATAGCCGGATCCGCTCGCGATCATCGTATGCCGCTCGGTGATGACGCGGCGGGCCGTCATTTCGTTGCGTGTGAGCGTGCCGGTCTTGTCGGTGCATATCACCGAGGTCGCGCCGAGCGTTTCGACGGCCGGGAGCTTTCGGATGACGGCGTTGCGCCCCGCCATCCGCCGCACGCCGATCGCGAGAGTAATCGTGATGACCGCCGGCAGCCCTTCCGGCACGATCCCCACGGCGAGCGCGACCACGGCGATCAGCGCGTCGATCCAATCGTAATTCCGCGCCAGAACGGCAAAGGCGAACAGCGCAAGCCCCCCCGCGAGTACGAACCAGGTGAAGCGCCGGGCAAAACGGTCGATCTGCTTCAGCAGCGGGGTTGCCAGTTGTTCGACCGACTGGATAAGCGAACTGATCCGTCCGATCTGCGTGCGAGATCCGGTGGCAACAGCGAGCCCGCTTGCGTGCCCAGCCGCAACCATCGTGCCCGAAAAGGCCATATTACGCCGATCCGCCAAATCGGTCTGCTCGGGCAGCACCGCTTCCTGCTTTTCGGCGGCCACCGATTCGCCCGTCAGCAGCGCCTCGTCGATAAGCATTCGCCGCGCATGGAGAAGCCTGAGATCGGCGGGAACGCGATCACCGGCCTCGATCATCACGAGATCGCCGGGCACGATCTCGCGGACGGGAATCGTTTGCCTCACGCCGTCACGCACCACGCTGGCCTTGGGCGCGATCATCTGCTGGATGGCCTCAAGCGCCTGTTCAGCCTTTCCTTCCTGGATATGCCCGATCACCGCATTCACGATCACGACGGCGACGATGACCACCGCGTCGATCATGTGATCGAGCAGCGCTGCGGCCAATGCCCCGGCAAGAAGCACATAGATCAACGTGTTATGGAATTGCGCGAGGAACCTAAGGAACACATTGCGACGCGCCGACCGGGGTAGCGCGTTCGGCCCAAAGCGGGCCGATTGCCGATCCACCTCCGGAGAAGAGAGACCCGCACAACCGACGTCGAGTGCCGTGGCAACTTCGCTGGTTGACAGCATATGCCAGCGCACTTCGGAGGTTTCCATGGGTCCTGACATCAAATCTCTTTCGTACTACATTAAACCATCTCGTGTTGAGCATGCGGAGCGAAGACCGTGCGGACCGGTTTCATTCCCGGCCCGCGGTTCCGCGCTTGCGTACCGCCGATTGAATGGGCTTCAATGCGCAAACAGCAGCGGCAGCGGCGCGCCAGTGAGCAGGTCGCGCGTGACGCCGCCCAGGATCATCTCGCGCAGGCGAGAGTGGCCATAAGCGCCAAGCGCGAGCATCCCGGCGCCACGCCGGTGAGCCGCTTCGACCAGCGCCTCCGCATCCGACACGTCACCGCCCTGGATGGGAACTACGGTCGACGTAAAGCCATGCCGGGCGAGATGGTGGGCGACATCGGCTCCCGGTTCGGAACCGTGGCCCTGGGCCGTCGGCTTCGCATCGAGGATGAGTATATCGATCCTTGCCCCAGGCGCCGCGAACATGGTCGCGTCGCGCAGCGCGTGCGTCGCCTCGCGGGTCGCATTCCAGCCGATCGCCAAGTGATCGATGGCGGCCGGTTTATAGCCGGTGGGCAGGATCAGAACGGGACGCCCAGATGCGAACAGGCAACGCTCAAGCGTATCACGTCGAATTGGCGGATGGTCGTAATTGTCCGAAGGACCGAACAGGACGAGGTCGGCATAACGGGCATAGACCGCGGTCTTGGCGAAGATCACCGCCGGCTGGTCCGAAATCGTCCTCACCTCTACGTTCGTGGAGCGGGCGAGCATCGCGATCCGCTGCTGCTTCGCCTCCACCGCTTCAGTATAATCGGGAAGAAGTACATAAGGCAGTGCAACCGTCAGGGCATAGTCGCTCGCGGGGAGAGCCGACAGCACGACGATGGCAAGGCTGGCGTCGTGGAACTCGGCAAAGGCAAGCGCATCGCGCAAAAACCGCTCGTCCTTGTCTCCGGTATCGACGACGGCGAGAATGTCCTTGATAGCCATATGTCCCTCCAGCTTTGAGCTATTCCTGCTACCCAGCGCCGTGATGGGATTCATTCGGGTGTTATACGTAGCCGACCGGCGCCCCCTTCCATCTGCCGGGCCAGCGCATCGCCAAGCAGTGCGCCAAGAGTGATCGCGTTACTGGCATGCGAGATACTTTCGGTCGTAACCATGCGGCAGCCGACTTCCCTGAGCAAAGCCTCGGCACCAGCCGCGAAGAGGCCGTGAACAGCCAGGCAGATCGGCGGAGGGAAGCCCTGGTCGATGATCTCGCGCGCGGCGTTGGCAAGGGTGTGTCCCGACGAGATCACGTCATCGACGAGGATCGGCGTGCGGCCTTTCCATGCCCCCAGGTCCGAGGCCGCGATAAGGACGTCCCGATCACCGCGCCGCGATTTCGCGAAGACCGCATGGGGCGCTCCGATAAGCCTGGCGATTGCGCCCGCCCACTGCTCGCTCTCGCTGTCGGGTCCTATGATGAGCGGTGCATCGACATTGGCCCGGACCCAGTCCGCCAGAAGCGGAGATGCCGCGAGCGAAGCCGTCTCCATCGAATAGATCTCCCCCAGATCCGCGTAGCGGTGGAGATGCGGATCGACGGTCACGAGCCCATCGAACTCGGATGAAAGGAGCTGGGCGAACTGGCGGGACGTCAGCGCTTCGCCATCCTTGAACCGCCGATCCTGTCGCATATAGGCAAGATAAGGCGCCACGAGATGGACCGACCGCGCCCCGCTCTCGCGCAGCAGCCTTGCAGCAAAGAGCAGCCGCATGATCTGGTCGTCGGGCCGCGCGAGCGTGCATATGACGGCCACGGCTGATCCCGACACCCCGGAGCGGAGCCGGACATAGCTCTCCTGATCGGGAAACCGGCGAACCTCGAGCGTGCCTGTCGCCCACCCGGTATGTTCCGCGATGGATGCGGTCAGCCGTTCGTTCCCGGGCATGGAAAACAGCATCGCCGTCATGGCACGATCGCAAGCATGTCGGCATTGGCGGCGGCGTAGGTCAGCGCATAAGCCATTTCACCCTGCGACTGGGCGTGGAGGGTCAGCAAAGGCTGGCCAGCGATAACGTCGTCGCCCAGGCGAACATGAAGAAGCATGCCCGCGGCCGGCGAGTCGGGCGCGCCCGCCAGCTTCGCAAGGCGCGCTATCCGGCGATTGTCGATATGGGTGACGCGGCCGCTATGCGCCGCCAGGATCGGATGGGTGAGCCTGGCCGTGGGCGGGGTGCGCATGCCGCCCTGGGCCTGGCATATCCTTTGGAACCTGTCCCAGGCGCTGCCGTCGGCCAATGTGCGTTCGGCGCGCGCGCGTCCCTGGCCTTCTTCCGCGACCTTCCCGAGTTCGAGCACCACGCCGGCGAGCGTGCAGGCGCGGTCCCGAAGGTCCGGCGGAGCATCGGCATCGCCTGTCAGCACCGCCAGCACGTCGCGCGCCTCCAGGGCGGGCCCGATCGCCCGGCCGACGGGCTGGGTGCCATCGGTCTGGACACAGCGGATAACAAGGCCAAAACGGGCGGCGACGGCGCCAAGCGTGGCTTCCAGCCGTTCGGCCGCCGCGACGCTGCGCACCTTGGCGGTCGGCCCGATCGGAATGTCGAGCACCACATGGGTCGCGCCCGCCGCTATCTTCTTCGACAGAACGGAGGCGATGAGCTGCCCCTCCGTATCGATGTCGAGCGCGCGTTCCACGCCGATGAAGATGTCATCGGCGGGACTGAGGCAGACCGCGCCGCCCCAGGCGAGGCAGCCGCCCTCGACCGCCACCACGCGCTGCATGGCGCCAAGGTCGAGATCGACCCGGGTGAGCGTCTCCATGGTATCGGCCGTTCCCGCCGGGGACGTGATCGCCCGCGACGACGTCTTGGGCATGGTCAGACCGCAGGCGGCAGCGATGGCGACGACGATCGGGCTCGTGCGGTTGCCCGGCAGACCGCCAACGCAATGCTTGTCGACGACGATCTCGCTCGGCCAGCGCAAACGGTCGCCGGCCTCGACCATCGCCCTGGTGAGATGGTAGGTCTCGTCCTCGTCGAAGGGAAGCGTGGCGGTAGCCGTGAGGAAGGCGGCGAGGTGCACATCGGCATAGCGGCCCGCCACCACGTCACCGACGATGCTGGTCAGCGCGGCCCCGTTCAGCCTGTGTCCGTAGATGCGCTGGCGGACGCAGGCGATCGATTCGAGGGGCGGCGCATGACCGACCTGGACAACGGTTCCCTCCTCCACGCCAAGCGCGACCCAGGCCGCTTCGGACAGACCGATCTCGTCGCCGGCCAGGAAGTCGCCCTCCACCTGATAGAGCGTGGCCGCGATCGGCTGGCTGCCGTTGCGGATATAGACCTGGGTGTGCGCGGCAAGGCCCTCGGCATGGCACACCGGGCTGTCGGTCCGCATGATCGCGACCAGCTCATGATGCGTGTGAAGGCGCAGCCGGCGCGCGCGCGCGAACGATGGTTCCGCCGGTTCGGAACTCCCTATATTCGGATGGAATTGCTGCGCATCGCCCGGAATATCGCTGGAAACCCCGATCACGTGTCGATCACCACCTTCAAGGCATGAGTATCGGCTGCGCGCGCGAACGTCTCATACGCCTCCAACATGTCCGACAACGCGAAACGATGGGTGACGAGCTGTTCGGGCCGCAGGCGCTTGGCCTCGACCGTCTTCAGGAGCATCGGCGTGCTGACGGTGTCGACGAGCCGGGTGGTGATGGTGATGTTGCGCGACCAGAGTTCCTCCAGATGGAGGTCGACCTTGGCGCCGTGGACACCGACATTGGCAATTACCCCGCCGGGCGCGACCAGTTCTTCGCATAACGCGAATGTCGCAGGGATCCCGACTGCTTCGATAGCCGTATCGACCCCCTTGCCGTCGGTGAGCTCTCGAACCAGGCTCACGACCGGATCACGTCCGCTGTTGAACGTGTCCGTCGCGCCGAACTTGCGCGCGACGGCGAGGCGATTGTCGTCGAGATCGATCATGATGATCCGGGCCGGTGCATAAAATTGCGCAGTCAGCAGGGTCGCCAGGCCGATCGGTCCAGCGCCGACGATCGCGACGCTGCTGCCCGGTGCAACCTTCCCGTTCAGGACGCCGCACTCATAGCCCGTCGGAAGAATGTCGCTCAGCATGACGAGGGCATCCTCATCGGCCCCCGGCGGGATCGCGTGAAGGCTGTTGTCGGCATGGGGGATGCGCACGAATTCGGCTTGCGTGCCATCGATCCTGTTGCCCAATATCCAGCCGCCCTCGACGCAATGCGAATACATGCCGCGCCGGCAATATTCACACCGGGCACAAGAGGTGATGCAGGAGATCAGGACATGATCTCCGGGCTTGAAGGCTCCAACCGCGGTTCCGACCTCCTCCACGATCCCGACACCCTCATGTCCGAGGATCCTGCCCGGCTCGCACGTCGGCACATCCCCCTTCAGGATGTGCAGGTCGGTGCCGCAAATGGTGGTCTTCGTGATCCGCACGATCGCATCGCCGGGTGCCTGCAAGGCCGGCCTCGGGCGATCCTCGAGACTCTTCTCGCCGGGGCCATGATAAACGAGAGCTTTCATGATCTCCT
This sequence comes from Sphingomonas sp. Y57, assembly GCF_001015195.1. Taxonomy (GTDB): domain Bacteria; phylum Pseudomonadota; class Alphaproteobacteria; order Sphingomonadales; family Sphingomonadaceae; genus Rhizorhabdus. The sequence continues at coordinate 77,122 of NZ_LDES01000085.1, forward strand.
CCGTTCAACCGTTAGACGGGTTCGCCAGTCAGTGTACGAAAACGATCGGCAGGCGCTGATGATCGATCAGTTCCCGCGTCACGCCGCCAAGCACGAACTCGAGTGCGCGCGAACGCCCATAGCCACCGATCACGAGCACATCGGCTTTCTGCTCCACTGCGTAATTCTGAAGGACAGCCGACGTATCCTTACCGGATGAGCTGATCGGACAAACGCCGCCGCTATGGCCATGTCGCGCGAAAAGGCGGGCGATCTGGACACCGCCCCGGTGCTCCCCGGATTCGACACCCGGATCATCGACAATCGCAACGTCGATACGGGCATCGGGTTCGGCCAGATTGAGAAGCGCCCTCGCGGCGCGGAACGATTCAAGTGATGCGTTCCAGCCCAATACGGCGTGATCGATGGGACCAGGATTCCAGGAGGCCGGCAAAATGACCGTCGGCACGCCCGTAAACAGAAGCGCCTCGGAGATACGGCGCCTCAAGCCATCCCTTTGCCAGCGCCCGACACCCGGAATCAGCGCGATATCCGCGTACTGGCCTTCAGCCTTCACGAGACCGGGTATCAGCCCGCTGGCCTCGAACACCGAGTGAACCTCTACTTCGATCGCGGTATTCCTGGTTCGTTCGCGAACGGCCGCCAGATGTTCGTCGCGCTGGTCCTCGGATACCGTGATGGCCTGCGCGAAAGCCATGGCATCGGCCGCCGCGGCGAATGCGAGATTTTCGGTCACGACGACGATCGTAAGCGCCGCTTCATGCATACCGGCATAGGCAAGCGCCTGATCAACGGCGGTCAGGGAATGCTCTGCACCGTCCACGACGACGAGCACATGTTTGATCTGTGAAATGCTGCTCATGATCGCATCATGGCCCCGGCCATTGATGACCGCACTCCGTAACTTTACAGAGGCACCGCGTGACGCGCACTCGCCCCTGGGGCCGTGAAGAGGGCGCTTCGCGGCGAGTGCATACTCAAGCCTTCGCGTAGTTCGATGGCACCAGGACGGCCGCTCCAACAACGGCGCCACTGCGCAACCGCTCAAGCGCGACATTGGCTTGAGCCAGCGGAAAGACCGTCGTCACGGATTTGACGTTGGCTTTCTGCGCGATCTCGAAAAAGCTTGTGCCGTCTTCGCGGGTCAGATTAGCACTACTTTGGCAGATTTTGCCGAGGAGTTTCCAAAGGACTACGTCCGCAGTGCGGACATGGCCGATCGGGCGGCTTGGAGAGGCGGTCAATGATGGCTTGCCGGATCGCCGGCAAGCTCGGCTTCGGTGGCGGCCCGGCGATTCTTTTTCCCCCCTTTGGCTTGCTTGAGGCGTAGTGACTGGAGGAAGGCGAAGGCGATCATGGACATCAGCGCGTGCCGGTGCAGGCCCTTCCATGATCGGCCCTCGAAGTGATCGAGCCCGAGTTCTTCCTTGAGTTGCTGATGCGCCTGTTCGCAGATCCAGCGGGCCTTGATGGCGCCGGCAAGCTGCTTGATCGGAGTATCGACTGGGAGGTTGGTGAGGTAGTATTTGCGCTCGCCGGTTGAGCGATGCTCGCCAATGAGCCACACTTCCTCGCCCGGCAGGTGCTGGGCGCCCATGTCATGAATGCGCTGCGGCGGACCGTCAGCAACCTTGACGCGGACCGCGGCGAAACGGGCCGAGAGTTGACCTTTGGTTCCACGCCGCCAGCTGACCTTGCGCCATGGCACAGTCTCCAACATCGCCTGCGCCGATACGGACGTGATGTTGGGTATCGCGTTCTTGCGAGGGCGGCCCCGGCCAGCGACCGGAAAGACCATCGCGACGTCGGCGGGGTAGACCTTCTGCTTGAAGGGTATGCCAACTGCCCAGGTGAGGCCACGCTTGCTCAGGCCCTGCCGGAACGGCGCGGAAAGGCCGTATCCTGCGTCGGCAAGCACGCAGCCGAAGCGGACGCCGGCTGCGTGAACCCTGTCGATCTCGGCCAGCGCAATCTCCGGCTTGGTCCGGTAGTGCCGGAAGTCCTCGGGAACTCCGGCACGTTCCAGGCGAGCCATATCGCTCGTCCAACTTTCCGGCAGGAACAGGCGCAAGCCCACCATGACTGGCACCTCGCCCGAAGCCAGAGTCAGCGACACCAGCGTCTGGCAGTTGGCGTTTTTGCCGAGGGCCGAAGCATATTGCGGCGCCACGCCAACCGAATGCCGTCCCTTCTTAGGCAAGGCCGTGTCGTCGATGATCAGCCAGGCGTCATTGGCACCCACCTGCCGGTCGGCTTCGGCAAGCAGCGCCATCTCCAGTGGTGCTTCATCCCAGACGCCGCTGCCGATGAAGTGGTGCAGCTTGTCGTAGCTGACATCGCCATCCCGCGCCGCCATCGGCTGCACGCTCTTGCGGTCACCAGGTCCAATCAGACCTGCTATGTAGGCAGGGCACATCCGACCGCGCGTCTTGTTCCGCAAAGCCACGACAAACGGCGCAAGCCATGCGTCCAGTTCGCTCCGCCAATCCCCGTTCATCGCCAGCCCCCATAAAAGCTGGCTCCCCATGAATCAGGGATTCTGCCCTTTGGGAATCCCGAAAATCACATTTCTGCCAAAGTAGTGTTAGGCTCAGGACCCATTGATTGGCTGAGTGGTCTGTGATTCAGGCTCCGCAAGGAGACTGAGCGTGAGTGACCTGTACTGGCTGACCGACGAGCAGATGGCGCGACTTTCGCCGTATTTTCCCAAGAGCCACGGCAAACCTCGTGTGGATGACAGGCGGGTCCTGAGCGGGATCATCTTCGTCAATCGGAACGGCCTGCGTTGGCGGGATGCTCCCAGGGAATACGGGCCGCACAAGACGCTCTACAACCGTTGGAAGCGCTGGGGCGAGATGGGTGTCTTCGGGCGCATGATGGAAGGCCTCGCTGCCGAACGCGCAGAGCCAACGACCGTCATGATCGATGCGACCTATCTGAAGGCACACCGCACGGCTTCGAGCCTGCGGGTAAAAAAGGGGATCGCGGCCGCCTGATCGGACGCACGAAGGGCGGCATGAATACCAAGCTTCACGCCATCACCGATGCCCATGGCCGCCCCTTGAGCTTCTTCATCACCGCTGGACAGATCAGCGATTATACCGGCGCGGCAGCCTTGCTCGACGATCTGCCCAAGGCGCAATGGATGCTTGCCGACCGGGGCTATGACGCCGAATGGTTCCGGGACGCACTCGAGCAAAAAGGCATCAAACCCTGCATTCCCGGCCGGAAATCTCGATCCTTGCCCGTCAAATACGACAAGCGCCGATACAAACGCCGTAACCGCATCGAGATCATGTTTGGTCGCCTCAAGGACTGGCGACGCGTGGCAACGCGATACGACCGCTGCCCGACCGTCTTCTTCTCCGCTCTCGCGCTCGCGGCAACAGTGCTCTTCTGGCTCTGATCAACGAGTCCTGAGCCTAGCCACCGATGCAATGGTTCGCTCACCCCAGAGGTCAGCATAGGGGAACGACGGAATGTCGCTCATGTGGATCCCTGCGCAGATCACCCTGCCTCCCTTGTGGATTGCACGCAGCGCGCGCGGAACAAGATCACCGACGGGGGCAAAGAGGATCGCCGCATCGAGTTCCACGGGCGGGTCATCCTCCGATGATCCGGCCCAGGCGCAGCCGAGTGATCGCGCAAAAGCCTGTCCCTCGTCGTCTCCCGCCCTGGTAAAGGCATAAACCGCCCGGCCCTGCCACAGCGCAATCTGGGCGATGATATGCGCGGCGGCGCCAAATCCGTAGAGACCGATCCGCGTTCCCTCCCCCGCAGCGCGCAGGGACCGCCAGCCGATCAGCCCGGCGCACAGCAAGGGCGCGGCTTCTTCATTGGAAAAGGCGTCGGGTATCCTGAAGCAGAAGCGAGCGTCCGCAACCGTATGGGTCGCATAACCGCCATCCCGGGTGCATCCCGTGAATGCGGGACTATCGCACAGATTTTCATGACCTGTTCGGCAATAGTCGCAATGGCCGCAGCTATGTCCGAGCCAGGGAACGCCGACGCGATCACCGATCGCGACATCGGCGACCCCTTCCCCCGCCGCAACAACGATGCCGACAATTTCGTGCCCGGGAACGATGGGGAGGCGGGATTCGATCTCCCCATCGACGATATGCAGATCGGTTCGGCAGACGCCGCAAGCAGCGACCTCGATGAGAAGCTCGCCTCGACCAGGCGTTGGAACCTGTCGCGCGACGAGCCGCAGCGGCGTGCCGACCGCTTCGAGCTGCATCGCGAACATCTCGGTCATAGTGATTTCTTCGCCTGTTCGCGCCGCGGGGTCACGCTGCCGACGCGGCACGCGCCGCCATGCCCTGCGCCATGTTCGACAAGGCTTCGGCCATCTTGACGCCCAGGGCAGGATCTACCGTCGAATCAGCGATGGCGCGGCGCATCGCGTCACACCACTGATCCGCTGTCTCACCAGTGATCGGCAGGCGCGCATGGGCCGACATCATGCAAACGCCAGGGTGATCATCAAACCAATCTCGCGGTCCGCCCAGCCATGCGTTGAGAAAACCGGCAAGCGAAACGCGCATCGGCCCCAACTCCGGGGCGTGTAGCGCACGCAACTCCCGATAGGCGTCCTCCTGATCCATCAGATCATAGAAGCGGTCTACGATATTCCGGACGACGACGGCCCCTCCAACCAGATCATAGGGCGCCTGCTGTTTCTGTTCCGCTGCTGTCACACGTTTCTCCTGTTATGCTGCGCACTCCCTTTTGGTCGAGCGTCGTTTCAAATGCGCTTTCCCACGCCCGTCAGCCTGGCAAGCGCGCCAGTCAGCGCATGTTCCCGCAGGGGCTTTTCCAGAACATGGGCGAACCCCTGCGCCAAGGCACGCTCGGTCAGTTCGGCCGATGGGAACGCGGTGATGAGTATGGCTGGACCCGGCCAGCCACGTTCGCGCAGGCGGCAAAGCACCTCGATGCCATCGCTCTGCTCCAATCGAAAATCAGCAACGAAGCAGCAGGCATCCCCCGATAACGGATCGTCCAGAAGCGCCGCACCAGCCGCATAGGCCCGGACGTCAAAACCCTGCGCACGAAAGAGAAGCTGCAGTGAACGGCGAACACCGGCGTCATCCTCGACCAGAAGAAGACGCGGGCGTTCCCGCAACGGGGCCGCAATATTCTCGCCTGACATCTCACACCATCGGCCCAGCGGCATTGCTGGTCCCTCGGACGATGTCAGGAAACGATCCCCGGGTCGCTACGTAAGTGTCCCGATCCTCAGCCCGTGATCCCCGCGGAAAACGCGATACGGAGCGCCTCCGACAGGCTGCGAACGCCCAGCTTGGTCATGAGGTTGGCGCGATGCACCTCTACGGTGCGCGGCGAAATCCCAAGATCATAAGCGATCGTCTTGTTTGGCAGTCCTCGCGCAAGCCCCTTGAGCACATCCTGTTCGCGCCCGGACAGAGCGGCGACGCGGATCGTTGCGTCGGCGGCGCGGGTTGCCCTGCCTTCAACGTCGGCAAGCCGTTCGAAGGCACTTTCAATAGCCGCGAGCAACACCGCCTTCTCGAACGGTTTCTCGATGAAGTCGACTGCGCCGGCCTTCATCGCGCTTACAGCGATCGACACATCGCCATGCCCAGTCAGGATGATGACGGGCATCGCGATACCGCGTTCGTTCAATTCCTTTTGGACTTCGAGCCCATCCATCTGAGGCATACGCACATCGAGGAGAATGCAGCCCTCGGCCGCGTTCCTCACGTCTTTCAGAAATTCAACACCGGAGGACCAGGTTTCGACCGAGAAACCTGATTTCTTGAGCATGAAACCGGCAGATCGACGGATTGCATCTTCATCGTCGACGATGTGGACGATCCGCTTATCCTCCATAAGATTGCTCCCTATCTGCCCTGACCAGTGTGAAATGGAATTGCGTGCCGCCCCCTTCCGCAGGCTCCATCCAGATGCGCCCGCCATTGGCTTCGACAATCGTTCGACAAATCGAAAGACCCAACCCCATGCCGTCCGACTTGGTGCTGACAAAGGCCTTGAAGAGTTGGGCAGCGACCTCGGGGGCCATTCCCGTGCCGGTATCGGACACCGTGACACGCACAAAACCCGCCTGGTCGGGACCGGTGCGGATGGTGAGCACAGGCCTGGCGCGCGCATTCATGGCATCGACCGCATTGCGGATCAAGTTCACGAGGACCTGCTGGATCTGGACCTTATCGACGAGGACCGTCGCAGCTTCGTGATCGATGTCCATGCGGGTTTCGATCGATTTCTCGCCCGCGCCCATCAGGCCGAAGGCAGCCGCTTCGTTGATAAGGTTAGGCAAGTTCTCGACAGTCTTCTCGACCTCCCCCCTGGCAACGAAATCACGCAAACGGCGCACGATATGACCCGCGCGCATCGCTTCCCCCGCGGCGTCTGTCAGCGCCTCCCGGATGTCGGGCAGATCATCGGGATCTGGCTGGTCGAGCAGGTCCCGGACCGCTTCGAGATAGTTGGCTACGGCGGTGATCGGCTGATTCAGCTCATGGGCGAGCGTCGACGCCATCGTCCCCATCGCGCTGACGCGCGCGACGTGGATCAGTTCGGATTGAAGCTGCTCTAGCCGCTCCTGTGTCCTTTGGCGATCCGTCAGATCGCGAATGAAGCCGGTGAACAGCCGCTGGCTCTCGCCGGCCGCTTCTCCAACCGACAACTCCATCGGGAAGGTCGTCCCATCCTTTCGCAGTGCAAAAACCACGCGTCCGATCCCGATGATGCGCCGCTCTCCTGTACGCAGATAGCGCTCGAGAAAACCGTCATGGCGTTCGCGATAAGGCGAGGGCATCAACATGCTGACATTGGAACCCAGGACTTCCTCCTGAGTGTAACCGAACAAACGCTCGGCCGCCGTGCTGAACGACACCATCGTGCCGCCTTCATCGATGACGATCATTGCATCGGGGACCGTCGACAAAATCGAACGAAGATGCGCTTCACTGTTGCGAAGAGAGCTCAGCGTTGCTCGCTGGTCGGTGATGTCGTGGACAACTGTCGCGAAACCGCCCAACGATCCGTCGGGTTTTTTCAACGCGGTGATGGAAATGTGAGCCAGAAACTCACTGCCATCCTTACGAATCTGCCACTCGTCGATCTCGATCTTGCCACGGTGTTGTGCTTCGGCAAGCAAGGACGTCGGCTTGCCGCTGGCGACGACATCGGCCGGATAAAACCGATCTGTAAGCTGGCCGGCCATCTCGACCTCTGTCCAGCCTTTCAGACGCTCGGCGCCCCCGTTCCAGATCGTGACCCGCCCTTCAGCATCGAGCATATAGATCGCATAATCTTCCGCCCCATCGATGAGCAGGTTCAGTTCTGCGGCCAGCATCCTCGTCCCGTCCGCGAGATCGCGAGCGCGTGAGAGAGTACGATGGTGATTCCGCCAAAGCAGAGCCATGGCGGCGAGAAACAGGAACAGGGCAACCCACTGTTCTGCCACGGTCGGCCAACCGTCAACGATTGCGAGCGTCGTAAGGGTAACGAGCGTGACGCCCGCCAACACCACGATATCCGGCCTGAGCGCCACGAGCACCATACCGGCCACGCCGAGAGAGACGAAATAATGAACGCTCTCGTCGATCTGCCGGCCAAGCTGCCATCGTGTGACCACCGCGATGACGGCGATAGCCAGTCCCGCGAGGGACGCGGTCAAAAGCCGGGCATGGATCGAACGGTCAACCAGTGGCGCAATGGCACCCGCTTGCCATGAATGGAGGAATTTCCCGGATCGCGGAGCGGTTTTAATGATGACTCTGCCTCTTCGTCGTCAGAAGGAAGCAGCAAGCGCTGATACCCCTTTCTGTCTCAAGCCTATCAACAGCGCCTCGTGCGATCCATTAAAATTGGCAACCATCTCAACGATGATGTTACTTGCTTTGGAGTTCAGCGCTGGAAACATGTCCAGACCGTCGCATCCACGAGCTTCAAACCGTCGGCGTTCTTTAGGCCGGGCTCTTCGGATTGTCATCATCCGTGCAACTTGCGCGCTGCTACCTGAACCAATGGACCCGCGGGTCCATTGTGAGATGGTGAGCGCCCCAAACGCCCCTCAGTAACTTTCCGGATAGAGCCCACCCAGGCAACCGCATAGCCTCCTCCTCGCTCGAGGGCCGGATCGCTGTTGGCCTGATTCATCGGCCATCCCCCCCCCCCCCCCCCCCCCCCCCCCCCCNCCAATCCGGACCTCGAGCATTCATTTCGCAGGAGGTCCGCCATGAATGATCAGGTTCCAGCGACCACGTCCAAGGCCAATCCGATCAGCCCAATTCTCGATCATCCGGTTGATTGGCTTCGCACGGAGATTGACCGCCTCTTCGAAGATTTTGGCCGCCCCGCCGCCAGTCTGTTCGGTGTCGGCAATCGATCTTCAATCGCGCCAGTTCCGGCTGTTGAACTTGTCGATGAGGACAAGGCCTATCGCCTCACCGCCGAGCTCCCTGGCCTGTCCGATGATGATATCGATATCAGCGTCGCTGACGGTCTCCTGACGATAGCCGGCGAAAAGAAGGAGGAGACCGAACGCAAGGACAAGGGCTATGTATTCAGCGAACGGCGATATGGCTCCTTCCGGCGCCAGGTATCCTTGCCCAGCGACGTTGACCCGAACGGGATCACCGCTGCATTCAAGGATGGTGTCCTCACCGTCACACTGACCAAGGATGAAAATGCGCCAGCGCGGAGTCGGAAGATCGAAATCGGGCAGGCATAGCAGTTTGCCGGAGGCTTCGACGGGACCTCGGCACCACGCAGACCCGCAAGCCGACGTCATAACCCTTCTCGAGGGACGAGCCTTCGGCTCTGGAGAGACCATGCGTCGGATCGACACGCATGCGGCGCGTGTGTTCCTCGTCGGCGATCGTGCATGGAAGCTCAAGCGTGCCGTCCAGTTCGACTATCTGGATTTTTCAACCGCCGATAGACGCCGCGCCGCCCTGGAAGCGGAGCTACGGCTTAATCGCAGGACCGCGCCGGAACTCTACCTGGCGGTTCGCCCGGTATCCAAGAATTCGGCGGGCTGCCTGAACCTCGATGGCGAGGGAGAACCTGTCGATTGGCTTCTGGAGATGCGCCGCTTTCCCGATGACGCCTTGCTCGATCATGTGGCAACCCAAGGTGGCCTGACCGATGTGCTGATCACGCAGCTCGCAGACCGGATCAAGGCATTTCATGATGGCGCCGAGACTTGCCTGTCCGGATCGGGGCGCAGCCGTTTGGAAGCCGTCATTGCCGGGAATGATCGAAGCATGGCTCGATTCCCCGACATTCTTCCCGCTCGGCTCGTGAGAGACCTGATCGACAGGCAAGTCGCCCTGCTGGCCCAGCACTCCGATCTGCTCGATTCACGTGCGCGAAGCGGGCGCGTGAGACATGGCCATGGCGATCTGCATCTGGGTAACATTGCCGTGATCGACGGGAGCCCCGTCCTGTTCGACTGCCTGGAATTCAGTCCCGAACTTGCGACCGGCGATGTCCTTTACGACCTTGCGTTCCTACTCATGGATTTATGGGGCCGCGGCCTTCATTGCGAAGCGAATGCCCTGTTCAATCGCTATCTGGACATTTCCCCTCAAGACGAGGCCGGCGTGGCTCTTGTGCCATTGTTTCTTTCGATCCGAGCCGGGATTCGCGCCCATACATCGGCCGCACAGGCGAGCGATGGTTCAGACGAAGCTCTGACCCAAAAGGCCAGCGCCTATCTGACGCTGGCGCGCGCAGTGCTCGAACCGGTGCCCGCGCGGCTCGTCGCCATTGGCGGGCTCTCCGGGTCCGGCAAGTCCACAATAGCGAAACTGATCGGCCATTCCCTCGGCGAGGTTCCAGGCGCGCGTATTCTGAGATCCGATGTGCTGCGGAAGCGACTTGCCGGCGTGCCGCCAGAATCGCCGCTTCCCAAAGACGCATATACCCTGTCCGCGAACGCAGCGATTTACACAGAGCTGAGACGGCTGGCGGGACACATGCTTTACGCCGGGCATTCGGTGGTGGCCGACGCTGTCCATGCGAAGCCTGAAGAGCGCACGGCGATCCAGGAGGTCGCACTGCGACGAGATGCGCGCTTCGATGGCATATGGCTCAACGCGTCGCCGGATATGCTGACCGCGAGGGTATCCAGCCGGACACATGACGCTTCGGATGCCAACGCAGCTGTTGTCGCGATGCAGACCCGCTACGATCTGGGTCACATCAACTGGCACCGCGTCAACGCGGCGGATGACCGCAAGACGGTCGCAACGCAGGTCATGGACGTCCTGGATGTCCGCCATTTGTGACGGGGAATGATGCAAGCCGCGCATGTCGCCCCAGCCGAAGGGATTCTCCATCCGGTGAGGTCGCGATGCCGATCATTGTTCGGCGCGTGCGCAATCGATGCACAATGCTGCCTCCGGCCGTGCATCCAGCCGAGCCGGTGCAATCTGCGACCCACAACGAACGCATTCGCCATAGGTGCCCTTCGCAATTCGCTCCAGGGCACGATCGATCGAAGCGGCCTCCCGCACGATCAAGCTTGCCTCGGCTTCCAGACCCGCATCATCTTCGACTTCGACGGCCTGTTCCGATGAGTCCGCATTAAGGGGCTCAGCCAGATCCGCATTCACTCGCGTCAGCCGAGCGCGAAGTTCCGACAGTCGCTCTGTCAGGCGCTCTTCTATGGCGGCTGTGTCAGTCACGGAGATTCCTTCAGAACAGTAGGTACCGAAATCGGCTTGGGGTTCGGTGCAGATTTATAGCGCCTTCTTCAGACGCAGGTAAGCCGAACGAAGTTCATCAGCGAGCACCTGGAGCGCGGCCTTGATGTTACCGCCGCTCTCCTGAAGGCGAGCTTCTGCAACGAAATGGTGCCATTTGGTTTCGAGCTCGTCCCACTCCTCGCGAGCTTCCATCGCGCCCAGATGCACCTGGACCTTGGCTTCGTCCCGGAGCTTGGCAAGATCAGCCTTAAGTTCTTCAATGGTGCTCATCGGTCGCTCCCCGGCAACAAGGTGTTGAGAAGTGTTCCTGTAGCCGAGCCTGAAGCACTGGGCGCTACGTAAAGCACCGGATACACGTTGGCCCCAGTCCTGGATTGCTCTTCAGGCTCGCTGCGCAACCCGCACGACGACTATCCGCGTATGATCGTTCTCGGGGAACGGGATTCCGCGTGCGTCCCAGAGCGTCCCTTCAACCTCGATTACCGGTTCTTCGCTCTCCAGAGTATCATCCGTCTCGATCGTTACATGAATAGATCCACGGCCTCGCCGCAGGGTCAATTCGACGCTCTCCCAGTCCCTGGGCAAGACGGGGCGCACCTGAAGTTCGCCGCCCACGAGCCGAACGCCAAGAATCTCCTCTACCGCCAACCGCCATGTCCAGGCTGCGGCACCCGTGTACCAGGTCCAGCCACCTCGGCCGAGGTAGGGCTCCATGCCGGCAATGTCAGCCGCCACGACATAAGGCTCGGTTCGATAATGGGCGGCGCTGCGAGCCGTCGCGGCATGCTGAATAGGATTGATCCGGTCGAAGAGCGCCTTGGCCCCGTCACCATCCCCCGTGCGCGCGAGCGCGAGCGCGAGCCAGCTTGCCGCGTGAGTATACTGGCCTCCATTCTCGCGAATTCCCGGCGGATAGGCCTTGATATAACCCGGCTCACGCGGCGTGCGGTCAAAGGGCGGATCCAGCAGACGCACGAGACTGTCGTCATCCCGAACCAGATATCGTCTGGCCGAAGCGAGCGCCGATCGGGTACGCTCGACCTTGCCGGCACCCGACAATACGGACCACGACTGCGCGATGGAATCGATGCGGCATTCCTGTTCTTCCGACGCGCCCCATGGGCGGCCGTCGTCGTCGAATGCGCGCAAATACCATTCGCCATCCCACCCCGACCGTTCCACCGCGGCCGCGAGCGTCTCTGCGCGGCCGTTCCAATGGTCGCGGAACTCGTTCCGGTCCGCATCCACACAATGACGCGTGAAATTTCGGATGGTCGCGATGAGAAACCAGGCGAGCCATATGCTTTCGCCATGCCCCCGGTTGCCCACGCGATCCATGCCGTCATTCCAGTCCCCTGCACCAATCAGCGGGAGGCCATGAGACCCGAGGCGGTAGGCGTGGGAAAGCGCGCGCTCGCAATGAACGAACAGGGATTGCGTGTAGTCACTCACCTCGAAACGCGCATAGCGATCGGTTTCTTCGGCCGTGAGCGGGGGCGCCCGCAGAAAAGGAACCAGCTCGCTCAGGATGGTTTTGTCTCCGGTCGCCTCAACATAATGAGCAACGGCGTACGGTAGCCAGACCAGATCGTCCGAGCAGCGCGTGCGGACGCCGCGATCCAATGGCGGATGCCACCAATGCAGCACGTCGCCTTCCTCGAACTGATGGGCAGCCGCGGCAAGGATATGCTGCCGTGTTGCATTCGGATCGACATGGATCTGTGCCAGAACATCCTGCAGCTGGTCGCGAAAACCGAAAGCGCCGCTCGCCTGATAAAAGCCCGCGCGGGCGCGGATGCGGGCGCTGAGCGACTGGTGCGGCAACCACCGGTTGACCATCAGGTCAAAGGCGGGATCGGGCGTCTTGACCTGCACCGCGTCCAGCCTGTCCTTCCAGAAACCGGCACACTCCCGCGCCGCGGTCTCGAAGGCCGATGGGTCCTGCCAGCGACGGACAAGGTCACGCGCGTGATCCAGGTCGTCGCCCTGCCCCAGCACAAAGCAAACTTCTGCGGTTCCTTCAGCCGGGATATCAAGATGGACCTGCAGGGCGGCGCAGCAGTCGTCACCGGCAGCATGCTGCCGGTGACCAAGATCCCAGTTCAGAAGTCCGAGGGGACTGGTGGGGTCGGCGTCATCGCCGTGAAAATCGTAGCGTGAGGTGGTGAGCGTGTGGACCGGAAGTGTCGAAGCAAGAAAGGAGATGCGGTCGGCAAATTCGTCGGTCCAGGGATTTTGGCCGAGAATCGCGTGCGAGATCGGATCATAGAATGAGCGGCGCAGGGGCGCCTGTTCTCCTTGCACAGCGCCCATCAGCCATTCGGCATAGTAGGTAGCCGTGATCCGGCGCGGACGCGGCAACTGATTACGCAAGCGAAGCCGGACAAGCTTCACGGTGTCGTGCGTCGGCACGATGACGGAGAGCTCCTGTTCAAGGCCTTCGCTATGCCGGTGCCAGGACGTACGGTCGGGGCCGTGATCGATGCGGCATGCCGTGTCTCCACCGGCCGGAAGCGGCGTCGGCGTCCAGAGCCGTGCGTTTTCCTCATCGCGCAGATAAAGGCGTTCGCCTTGAGGATCTTCGACAGGGTCGTTGAACCACGGCGTGAGACGGTTTTCACCACTGTTTATCGCCCAGGTGAAGCCCAGACCGCCCTCGGTCACGATCGTCCCGAAGCCGTCGTTGGCGAGGACGTTGGCCCAGGGCGCAGGGGTCGGCGCACCGGGTTCCAGATAGATAGTATAGTCGCCCGTATCCGGATCGAAGCCTCCCCACCCATTATCGAATTGCAGATCAGCCGGGCGCGGTACGGGCGCCGTCATGATTGTACCGGAGTTCGCCCCGACCGGCGCGAACAGAGGGCCCGGATGCGGCGGCTGGTCGTATCGCGCAAGCTGGTCGACTAGGCTGCCGCCGGCTTCGTCAAGGATGAGGCGGGCAACCTGATCGAGAAGCGCCGCCCGCTCGCCATCGGATGGACCGATGCCGACGAGGTGTATCCCGGCATGGGTGCCAAGGCGATCCTGTAGCCCGGCATCCTTCAGCACTTCCAGAAGACGCTCGCGGACGGGCTCGATATAGCCCGACGTTCCTTCATGCGTCACCACCAGGTCGATCGGCATACCACGCTGCCGCATGAGCTTGTGGAAGGAGAGAAGCTGTCGAAGCAGGTCCTGCTGCTCCGCGGTTCCGGAACGCAGCATCAAAATAGGATGGTCGCCCGATATCCCGAGCGCCCAAAGGTCCCCGCGCCGAAATGTGCGCGCGCCGGCCGATCCCGGCTCTGCCGCTCTGGTGAGAAGAGTGGACAGCAACGCCTGCGCCTGCGGCACGATGTGCGGCTGCAGGCCCAGCTTGTGCATCTCGCGCGCCGCCGCACTTGCCGTATCGCTCACAGCCCAGTCGAGTGACGGCAGGGTGGTAAAGCGCTCGGCAAGTTCGAGGGCCGATTGCCGGGATCCAGCCGCAATGGTGACGAAGGCGAATTCACGTCGCGCGCGCGGAGGCAGTTCCACCGTCATCCTGATCGCGCAGATCGGATCAAGCGTCCAGCCGAGCGGGCCACCAGGCAGTTCCCCGGTCAACAATGCGGGCCGCCTGGGGCACCCATATCGTCCGATGAAAGCGCTGCGATCGGCTTCGAGACCGAGCAGGGTAACGCCATCTTCATCCCCGATCACACGGGTCAGCAGGACGGGCGGACGTTCCGCCGAACTGCGCGGCCGCCGCGTGAAAAGCAGGCCGTCATTGCCAGGCAAGGCTTCCGCCCCCACGAACAGCTTGCTGAAGGCAGGGTGGCGCGCCGCGTCCTGGGCCGGAGCCAGAACGATCTGCGCGTAGCCCGTGACTTCGATGGTCCGGGGCTTATCGCTATCATTGACAAGAGCGACACGCCGGATCTCCAGGTCGTCGGCATTGGCGACATTGATCGTTGTCGTGACCGACAAGCCGTGGGCGCGCTGGTGGAACTCCACCTGATGCGCTTGGAAGATCACCTCCGGCGCGTCTTCGGGTCGAGAAAAGGGGCCGCCCGTTGCCGACCAGGTAACATCTGCATCCCGGTCGTGCAGATAGATCCAGAAACCTGCGTCCCCACGGGTCAGGGCATGCTGGTTCCAGCTCAGCCCACCTGCACCGTCTGTCCGAATGCGGCTCGAAAGCCGGCCATTGCCGAGAATCTGCCACGCGTGCTCCCCACGGCGCCGAGTGGGTGCCCAGCCGTAAAGGCCCGGAATCAGTTCGTCGGGTTCCGGCTGTGGCTCACGAACCTCAAGCCGCGCGATCTCGGGCGGCAGCTCCCATGGAATCCTTTCGTTAAGGAGCAGGTCGACGGTGCGGATATGAGGATCGGTGTGGAACCAGCGCACGAGCATGTCATCGCACAACGCGTTTCCGAGCGCGGCAAGGCTCATGCCATGATGATGAGCCATGTAGGAGCGCACGACGGCAAAGCGTTCACCGTCAGGCGCCCGCTCGGGCGTGAAGTCGACCGCTTCGAAAAATCCGTATCGGCCGATGAGGCCAAGATCCGCCAGAGTTTGAAGGTTGCGCGTCGCCAGCGCGGGCCGGATCGTCAGCGCCAGCGCCGTCGCATAGGGGCTGATAACCAGATCGCGCCCCAGACCTCGCTGGAGGCCGAGCGCAGGGATGCCGAATGCGTGATATCGGTAGACGCGGTCCTCGCCCATCGATGCGAAGGACGACTCCGAAATACCCCAAGGCATATCATGTGACCGCCCGAATGCGATCTGGATAGCAATCGCGGTCCGGTCACTCATTCCGAGCAGGGTTTGGGGATCGCTCTGCAGGAAGATGTTCGGCATCAGATATTCGAACATCGAGCCGTTCCACGATATCAACGCCAGGCCTGCGTGCTGCTTGGTGATGGGCCGCCCGAGATGGAACCAGTGCAGAGGCTCTATGTCGCCCTTCGCGATGGCGAAAAAGCTGGCGAGGCGTGCTTCGCTGGCGAGCAGATCGTAGTGGTGCGGATCTATTCGATCGGCGCTCACATTGTAGCCGATATGAAAGAGCCGGCTGCCGGCATCGAACAGGAACGAGAAGTCCATGGCGTGCGCGGCGGCGTTAGCGCGACTGGAGAGGTCATCGAGGCGGTCATGAAGCGCTTGCCGGGCCGCCTGGCCTTCCTCGATCACCGCCTGGAGATCGTGCGCCCATTGCCGGCTTTCCGCCGGTAGCTGGTCTCTCGCCGCATTGAGGACGCCAATTGCTGCCGCGGCGCCCGCGTGCGTGGACGGCAGCCGGTCGTTCGCCAACAGGTCGGCGACTTTTGCCGCGACGTTCGAACACTCTGCCGGATGCGGCGCGAGCGTCTCCCACCAGGGCGAGAACAGCCGAAGGTCTCGCCGCATGCCGGACAGATGATGTTCGAGCCGCTCCAGCCAGGCTTGGACATTCCGCAGGGAGGCGATTTCATCCTCGCCGACGCTTTCGGCCATCAGGGTAATCTGCTCGCGCAGGCGAGGAAGATCGGTCGACAGGAGATCGTCGATCCTCTCGGCCCAGTCTTGCCTCCCTTCCTCAATCCTGCGGGCGGTTTCCCGCATAGCCTCAAGGATCGAGCCGGCGGCGGAGGCCGCTTCGAGGTCGATCGTCGCAATCGCTTCGGCGAGCAACTCGATATTGTCGTCAAACCCTCGCCACAAATCCGTGGCGACCGGTGGCAAGCTTCTGGCTTCCTGAAGGGCTCGCGCGACGGTGATCAGACTGACCGCGAGATTTCCGCTGTCGACGGTCGAAACATATCGGGGCTCCAGGGCCGCGAGCGTTCTCGTCTCGTACCAGTTGAGAATATGCCCGCGGTAGCGGTCCAGGCGATCCAACGTATCGAGCGTGTTGTGAAGCCGTGTCGCAACCTCGTTGAGGCCGATATGTCCGAGGCGCCAGGCAGTGAGGACCGATACCATCATCATTCCGATGTTGGTCGGCGAGGTTCGGTGCGCGATTTCCTCGTCGGGCGGCTCCTGATAGTTATCGGGTGGCAGCCAGTTGTCCTCGGGGCGCACAAAGGTCTCGAAAAAGAGCCAGGTGCGCCGCGCCATCAGTCTCAGGAACTTTCGATCGTTTTCGGACAGCGTGTCCTTTGCCGGCTCAATCGGACGGCTGATCCGGATCGCGATCTCAGGCGCAATGAACCAGAGCAGCAGCAGGGGAGCCGCGACAGGCAGGGAAGCGGGCGCGGCAAGGAACAGACCCGCGCCGATGATCAGCGCGAACACCGGAGAGGCGGCCATGTCACGCCATGCCGCCAGTCGCGGATGTCGCGCCGCGTTGCGCGTCGCCATGTGGGCGGCCGACGTCCATTCGAGCTTTCTTTGGCCCGAATGGAGACGCCATAGGGTGATGGCAATGGCATGCAGCGCTATCATCGCGTCACTGACGAGAAAGACGATAGCGAGAAACCAGCGACCCGCGTGATCCGCCAGACGTCGCAGCAGGTTCTGCATGACGCCGCGGCGGCGGCCCTGCGCGAGGCCGGTCACGAGGTCCGTAAAGAGATATGCACCGGGCGCGATGACGGCAAGCAAGGTCCAGACCCAGGGCTGCCCATGGAGAAGAAACCATCCACCCACCAGCAGCGCCACAATACTCGCTGGAATTATGCTGCGCCGCAAATTGTCGAATATCTTCAGCCGATCGAACCAGCCGAGCCGGTTGCGCAGCCATCGGCCATCGCCGCCGGGCACGAAGGGAAAGAGCCATGGCAGGATCTGCCAGTCCCCACGGACCCATCTGTGCCAGCGCCAGGTGAAGTCGAGATAGCTGGTCGGGAAGCTCTCATAAACGATCGCATCGCTGACCAGCGCCGCTCGCCCGTGCAGTCCTTCGAACAGGTCATGGCTGAGAAGTGTATTCTCGGGAACGCGCCCTTCGAGGCTCCGATGAAAGGCCGCCACATCATAGAGGCCCTTGCCCACGTAGACGCCTGTGCCGAGCAGGTCCTGATAGACGTCGGATACGGCGCGCGAATAGATATCGATGGTCGTGTCGCCCCCGTAGAGGCGCGAAAACAAGGATTGGCCGGTCGCTTCCGGCGCCAGCTCAACGCGCGGCTGAAGAACCGTATATCCTCGTTCGACCGCGCCGGTCGCAGCGTTGAAGTGGGCGCGGTTAAGGGGATGAGATAGCGTCCCCACCAGTCGCCGGACGATGCCGGCCGACAACCTGGTATCGGCATCGGCCGTCATCACGAAACGGCATCGCCGCAACCGTTCGATGCTGCCGACGGTCACATTGAAGGGGGACGCATCTCCGTTCAGGATGAAGGCGTTGAACTGCTCAAGCTTTCCGCGCTTTCGCTCCCAGCCCATCCAGCAGCCCTGGGCCGCGTTGAACCGTCGTGGCCGATGCAGCAAATGGAACGGCCCACGTCCCTTGGCATTGGCAAAGCGCGCGTTGAGTTCCTCGATCCCGCTGGTCAGCGCGCGAACGATATCGGCATCGACCGAGACACTTTCCTGTGATGCATCGGCGAAGTCGCTGAGCAGCACGAATTCGAGCGCGGCGTCGGGATTGGAAAGGCGGTGCGCCTCCAGGCGCCGAAGCAGCGGCGCGATGTCCGACAATCGCGCGACCAAGACAGGCATCACGACTGCCGTCGCCGAACTTTCGGGGATGCCTTCCTTGAAATCGAGCTTGGGGAGTACGTTCGGCCGAACGATGTGGGTCACGAGCCAATTGACGAAGGTGATGCTCAGGATCGATGCGGGTAGCAGGGTGAGCGCGATCCCTAGAAGCCAGGATCCGGCGGTGGCGCCGGTGGAAACCAGATAGGCTGCGGGTAGAGCAAAGCCCGCAAGGCCCGCGAGCAGCAAGGCGGCTGCATAAAGCAGGCCTGGATAACGCAGCGCGCGTCGCAATATCGAGCCCGGCGTCCATGGACGAGGATCGATCGCGTCGGCAAAGGCAGGCCGTCCGATATCGATGAGCCAGAAGCCTACATGGCCCGATGGCGCTTCGTCGCTGCTATGGCACTGGCGCAAGGCACGCTCGGCGACATCCCATTCCGGGAGTCCCGACTGGTCGGCAAGCTGCTCGACCGCATGGCGATATCGATCGCGCGTATCGAAGTCCATATGTGGATAGACGCCTGCCGGGTCGCGCCGGAGGATGGCTTCGACCTGGCTCGTTCGATCGAAGAAGTCGTTCCATTGAATCGTCGCGATCACGCCAAGGTTCGCGATTGCGCGCGCGACGCATTCCGTATCGTCAAAACCAACCATCGCCGTGTCGGGCGTCTCGACGATCTCAAAGGGCGGCTCGACCTCCGGGAAGAGGTGGCTGAAACCTCCGATGAGCAATTCCAGGCAGACTATGCGCAGCATGGTCGGGAAGGCCCAGGTCTCGGCGATGCTGAGCGGCATCGTCTTTTGATATTGTTCTACGAACAGCACCGCGCCATTCAGCGAGACCTGCAGGTGAGAAGCCTGCAGCAAGGCATGGGCAAGCTGATGCACGCGAGGGCGACCGAGCCCGTCCCCGGAGATCGCCGGAAGTTTCGCGTAGAACTCTTCGGGAAGATCCTCGCGGATCTGCAGGATGGCGCGTTGTATCTGATAATCGTTGTCGAGCAGCCATTCAGCCGCGGCGCCTGCGCGCTTGTCGGCCTTGGCGGCCGCCTGTCGGGCCTGCCTCAGCCACGTCTTCATCTCCTCGAGATGCGCCCATGCGGGCAGCGGCACCGACTTGCCGAGCAGTCCTGTCAGGTGATGACGGTCGGCGACCTCCTCCGCCGCCCCGGCGAGCGGATCGCGCTCCTCATAATCGGCCATCAATCAGACCTGAATGGCCGTTGGCAATCTCACGCTCTGGCTGGCGGCAGGCGAAGTCATTTGC
This sequence comes from Sphingomonas sp. Y57, assembly GCF_001015195.1. GTDB lineage: Bacteria > Pseudomonadota > Alphaproteobacteria > Sphingomonadales > Sphingomonadaceae > Rhizorhabdus. The sequence goes on from NZ_LDES01000085.1 coordinate 96,685, forward strand.
GCCTTGCGGCTCGCCGAAGGCAGGACGAGCATCGGGACACTGCAATGGGCCATCAGATAGGAGGCAACCGTTCCGTACGGGACGTCCCTGACATGCTGATGCCCGTGCCCGCGTGCGGACATCACCGCGAGATCAGCCGCTTCGCGATCGACCAACGCGCAAAGCGTGTCGCGAACGTCGCCGCCACGGATGACAATCGCGCGAGCGCGAAGGCCCATCGCCGAAAGATTGGACCTGGTCCGATCCAGATAGCTGCGCGCGGCCTGCTCGTTGCGTTCGATCAGGTTTTCGCGCAGCGTCTCGTCTTCGGTTTCCAGGGGTCGCGCCTGGATCATTTCGGGCGTGGGGACGACATGAACGAGCAGCAGCTCGGCGTCGGCTGCCTTCGCGAGGCGCACCGCAAGGGGCAGCACGCTTTCGGCCCAGCGCGAGCCATCGAGCGGCACCACGATCCGTCGATAGGCCGAACCCGGGACGGGCGCTTCCACCGGAACAAGCAGGACAGGGCCTGGTGCCTGGGACAGCACCTTGTGGACCGTGCCCCCCACGCCGTCGCGGCCGGCTTCCTTTCGTCCGCGCCTGCCCAGCACGACCATCCCTTCGTCACACTCCCGCACGTACCGGCAGATTTCCTCCGCCGCCGGTCCTTCTGCGAGCTCAATGGTCGTTTGAGATGAGGACGGTTCGATCGTCGCAGCACAACGATCGAGCACCCGCATGGCCTCGCGGCGACGAAGATTGCACTCGATGGGGTCAGGCCGTGCGTCGGGCGACGCGTCTCTGTCCAAGACCTGAAGCAGCGTTACCGGAACGTCGAGCGTTGAAGCCAGAGCAAGAGCGTGTGGATAGATCCACGCGTTGCGATCGGTGCAATCGATGCACGCGACGACGCCGGATGTCTTCGCGGACATTCGGGGCTGGGAGAAGGATGGAAAGGCAGATACGGCAGACATAGGAAAACCTCCTGTTGCCGTCCGTCTCCCCGCTACCGGCGGCGCTCATTCCGACTGTTGCTATCAACGTCATCTGGCCGGACCCTGTTCCCCGATTCCAGCCAGCACTCAAAGGCTATCGGCGGTTCCAGGATGGGGCCATTAGGGCTTTTACGAATGCCGCCGGACTCAGACGACGTTCTCGGGTAACCTTCCCGAGCTCGCGATTGCGCGACAATATGCGGGTGAACCCAGGCGGATCATCACCGGTAGACGCAATTTCCTGTACCTCGCATCAGTGTCATTTCACCCGGCGCTCAGCCCGACTGTCCCTCCGCCTCCGCGACGGCCTTGATCGTTCGCACGAAGCTGTCGGGATTGAGCGACATGGAATCGATACCCTCCGAAACCAGGAACGCCGCAAAGTCCGGATGGTTGCTCGGCCCCTGGCCGCATATGCCGATCTTGATGCCCGCCGCGTGCGCGTTGCGAATGGCTTCCGAGATCATGCGGGTGACGGCTTCGTCTCTTTCATCGAAGAGATTGGCCAGAATCCCGGAATCGCGGTCGACACCCAACACAAGCTGGGTGAGGTCGTTGGAGCCGATGGAAAATCCGTCGAAGCGCGTAGCGAACTGCTCGGCGAGAATGACGTTCGAGGGTATCTCGCACATCATGTAGATTTGCAGCCCATTCTCCCCGCGGCGCAAACCGTTCTCGGCCATCGCTTCGAGCACGCGATCCGCCTCGGCCGGCGTGCGGCAGAAGGGGACCATGACGATGACGTTCGAGAAGCCCAGTTCCTCCCGGACCCGCTTGAGCGCGCGGCATTCGAGAGCGAAGCCTTCGCGATACCGTTCATCGTAATAGCGCGAGGCGCCGCGGAAGCCGAGCATCGGATTCTCCTCATCCGGCTCGAAGGCGTCGCCGCCCACAAGGTGCGCATATTCGTTCGTTTTGAAATCGCTCAGGCGCACGATGGCGGGGTGCGGGTAATAGGGACTTGCAAGCTTCGCGATGCCGCGCGCGAGGACATCGACAAAAAACTCCGATGGGTCGGAATACCCCTTGGTCAGATCGCGTATTTGCCGCTGAGCTTCAGCGCTCACGCGATCCGGGTGAACCAGTGCCATCGGATGCACCTTGATATGCGCGTTGATGATGAACTCCATGCGCGCAAGGCCGACCCCTCGGGCAGGAAGCCGCCACCACTGGAATGCCGCCGCCGGGTTCGCGATATTGACCATGATGTCCGTCCGGGTGGCCGGCAGGGAGCCGATATCCACGTCCGTCACGGAAAAATCGAGTATGCTGGCGTAGATTGTTCCGACGTCACCGTTAGCGCAGCTGATCGTGATCTCGCTGTTCTCGGCAATGATCTCGGTCGCGTTTCCGGTGCCGACGATTGCGGGAACACCGAGTTCGCGGCTGACGATGGCGGCGTGGCTGGTGGTGCCGCCATGATTGGTCACGATCCCCGCCGCGCGTTTCATGACCGGAACCCAATCGGGGTCGGTCGTCTCAGTGATGAGAATAGACCCGTCCCGGAACTGGGCGATGTCGGCGGCGGTCCGGATGACACAAGCCTTGCCAGCAGCGATGGCTGTTCCCACCGCCGCGCCCGTCAATAGCGGGTCGCCTTTCTCCTTGAGGCGGTAATGCCGGAATGTCGAGGTGCTGGCCTGGGCCTGAACCGTTTCGGGGCGTGCCTGGACGATGTAGAGTTCACCAGTCTCGCCGTCCTTCGCCCATTCCATGTCCATGGGACGCTGGTAATGGTCCTCGATCGCCACGGCCCACCGGGCGAGCTGGACGATATCGCTGTTATCGAGAACGAAGCTCTGACGCTCCTGCTCGGTTGTCTCGACGATCCTCGTACGGTGGCTTCCGCCTTCCCCATAGACCATGCGGAACGCCTTGCCGCCCAACTCCTTGTCGATGATCGGTTCGGTCCCCGGCTGCGCGAGAAGCGGTTTGAATACGACATATCTGTCCGGGTTTACGCTCCCCTGGACGACGGTCTCACCCAGCCCCCAGGCGGCGCTGATGACGATAGCATTTGGAAAGCCGGTTTCGGTATCGATCGAGAACATGACGCCCGATCCGCACAGGTCCGAACGGACCATCTGCTGAATGCCGATCGACAGCGCAACCTCGAGATGATCGAAGCCTTTCGCATCGCGGTAACTGATCGCGCGATCGGTGAACAGCGAGGCGAAGCATCGACGACAGGCCGCCAGAAGTGCGGCCCGGCCCCGGACATTGAGGAAGGTTTCCTGCTGGCCCGCGAAGCTCGCATCCGGCAGATCTTCGGCGGTCGCGCTGCTGCGCACGGCAACGGCGGGACGCTCTGTGCCGGTACGCCGGCCAAGTTCCGCATAAGCGGACACAATCTCCTCGGCGATATGGGAGGGCATTTCCGCTTCCAGAAACAGACTCCTTATAGCCTGCCCCGCTTCCTGAAGGGTGCATCCGCCGGAGTGGAAGGCGGAGAGATGTTCCGTAATGCGGGGTGCAAGCTCATTGTCGTGAACGAACGCCCTGTAAGCGTCCGCAGTGGTGGCAAAGCCAGAGGGCACCTTCACGCCCTTCTGAGCGAGGGCCGCGGTCATCTCGCCTAAAGACGCGTTCTTGCCGCCTACGGCCGGCACATCAGCGATACCGATGTCTTCGAACCACAAAATCATCGGCTTGGACATAGCTCATCTCCAGCTTGCGTAAGGTGCCAGAGGCCGCCTCAAGGTTTCACCCAGCCACCTCTTTTGTGGTCACCATCACCGCGCCGACTGGCAACGTCACTACGTAAGGCTCCTGAGTGTATCGATGGACTTCAGCTCGATCATCAGATTGACCGGATCAGCTCCGGCCGGATGGCCCAAGATCGAGAGCAGGTCATGGGCAACACAAATGCATGATCATTCCGCTGCGGGCGCGGGCGTCATACTCATCCCAAATGTTTTCAATTGATCGCCCAGTCTCTCAATATCGCAGCCGCTTTATCTCAAGAATATCTCAAGAATCGGCTTGCCGAGATCATACAGGACATAGTTCTGCGGTTATTCCAGGTGGCGATGTTGAGCGTCTCATCGAGATTCGATGAGGGGATCTGCGCCGCTTCGATGCGCCTGCGCAGAACCTTCAGGGCTCGCGCGATCTCTAGCACTACTTTGGCAGAAG
>NZ_LDES01000086.1 GCF_001015195.1 Sphingomonas sp. Y57
CGATGTCCAGGGATGAGCAGGTCGGACGGCCGATCGCGATCACCTTCGCTGCCGCATACCTAGATGGCGTTATGGAAGGGCAGCCGCCCGAGATCGTGAAGCAATGGCGAAGGGTTCGCGATTTCATTCAGCAGCAAGCCTTCCGAGGCGCTTCCGGCGGTGGGGAANAACCATCTTCCCAGCGTCAGGAAATTGATGCCGTAGGAGATGGGCCCCAATACACGGCCGAAGCCTTGTCGATTCACGCGATCGATTTTCTCGACCGCAAGGCAGATGCCTGGATGATGGAAACCGGCATTGCTCGCATGGTGCAATCCGCCGCGACTGTGTTCGAAAAGCACGTGCCGGCTGATGTGCTACACCGCTTCAGCGAGACGCTCGAAGCGCTGATGCATCAGACCTTCGTGGAAGGCGCATTTCGGGCTTGGTCGGAGATCGAGGATGAGCGTGCGGGCCGCACCCCCGACCACCCCGCAGAA
>NZ_LDES01000087.1 GCF_001015195.1 Sphingomonas sp. Y57
CTGGTCGAAGGAGTTCATGGAGGCCGGCAAGCGCCGGCTGGCTGGTGATACCGCCCGTGCCGCGACCAGCGGCGAAGTCCAGGACCTGCGCCGTGAAGCTCGTGCCTTGAAGGAATGCGTGGCTGACCTGACACTCGAAAATCGGCTGCTCAAAAAAAGCATGATCGCGGATGGGGAAGACGGCGAATGAGGTATCCCGCATCCGAAAAGCTCGAGATTATCAGGATCGTCGAGCAGTCGCATCTGCCGGCGCGCAAAACGCTAGGCCAGCTCGGCATCCCGCGTCGCACCTTCTATCGCTGGTACGATCGCTATCTGGACGGCGGTCCCGAGGCGCTGAAGGATCGCCCCTCGGCACCAAGCCGCGTGTGGAACCGCCTGCCCGGCGAGATCCACGACCAGATCATCGAACTGGCGCTGGAGCAGTCGGATCTCAGTCCGCGGGAGTTGGCGGTACGCTTCACCGATGAGCGACGATATTTCGTGTCGGAAGCCACGGTCTACCGCCTTTTGAAGGCGCACGATCTCATCACCAGTCCCGCCTATGTTGTGATCAAGGCGGCCGACCAGTTCCACACGAAAACCACCCGGCCGAACGAGATGTGGCAGACC
>NZ_LDES01000088.1 GCF_001015195.1 Sphingomonas sp. Y57
GCAAACTCACGGGGTCTCAGGAGAGACGCGCAGCGATCATCTCATGAGATGCCCCGGCTCGCTTTGCGAACCGATCTCCGGCTGCGGACTGCTCCCGGCAGTCCGCTGTCCGCCTACGATCCTCCGCCGGCATGACGATTATTGGTGGATCAATCCGCGAAGGGGTCGCGGACCAGGATCGTGTCCTCGCGCTCCGGGCTGGTCGAGACCAGGGCGACCGGGCACTGGATCAGCTCCTCGACGCGGCGGATATATTTGATCGCCTGGGCTGGCAGTTCGGCCCAGCTTCGCGCGCCGGCGGTCGACTGGCTCCAGCCCTCGATCGTCTCGTAAACCGGCGTGACGCGCGCCTGGTCCTGCGGGTGCGGCGGCAGATAGTCGTAGGTCTTGCCGTCCAGCTCATAGCCGGTGCAGATCTTGATCTCGTCGAAGCCGTCGAGCACGTCGAGCTTGGTCAGCGCGACGCCGGTGATGCCGGAGACGGCGGCCGACTGGCGCACCAGCACCGCATCGAACCAGCCGCAGCGGCGCTTGCGGCCGGTCACGGTGCCGAACTCATGGCCACGCTCACCGAGCCGCTGGCCCATCTCGTCCTCCAGCTCGGACGGGAAGGGGCCCGATCCGACGCGGGTGGTGTATGCCTTGACGATGCCGAGCACGAAGCCTGCGGCCGAGGGGCCGAGGCCCGACCCGCCCGAGGCGGTGCCGGCGATCGTGTTCGACGAGGTGACGAACGGGTAGGTGCCATGGTCGATGTCGAGCAGGACGCCCTGCGCGCCCTCGAACAGGATGCGGCGGCCCGCCTTGCGCGCGTCGTTGAGAGTCAGCCAGACCGGCTTGGCGAAGGGCAAGATGAAGTCGGCGATCTCGGCCAGCTGTGCCTTGAGCGCCTCGCGGTCGATCGGCGTCTCGTTGAAGCCGGCGCGCAACGCGTCGTGATGCGCGCAGATGCGGTCGAGCTGCAGCTCGAGATCGTCGAGATGGGCGAGGTCGCAGACGCGGATCGCGCGGCGGCCGACCTTGTCCTCATAGGCCGGGCCGATGCCGCGCCGGGTGGTGCCGATCTTGCCCGATCCGCTGGCGTCCTCGCGCAGCCCGTCGAGGTCGCGGTGGAAGGGCAGGATCAGCGGCGCCGTCTCGGCGATCTGGAGGTTGTCGGGGGTGATGGTGACGCCCTGGCCCTGGAGCTTGGCGACCTCGTCGCGGAAGTGCCAGGGATCGAACACCACGCCGTTGCCGATCACCGACAGGGTGCCGCGGACGATGCCCGACGGCAGCAGGCTCAGCTTGTAGGTCTGGTTGCCGACGACCAGCGTGTGGCCGGCATTGTGGCCGCCCTGAAAGCGGACGACGACATGGGCGCGCTCGGCGAGCCAGTCGACGATCTTGCCCTTGCCCTCATCGCCCCACTGAGCGCCGATCACGGTGACGTTGGCCATTGTTCCATCCTGTAAAAGCCGGTCCGTTCGTCCCGAGCGAAGTCGAGGGACGTTCGCTCTTGCAGGCGTGTCTCGACTTCGCTCGACACGAACGGGTGGAGGTCGTTCAAATCGGTTGGGGTATGTTTCCCCGAAGAATATGCGTGCAGCCGAGCGCCGCTGCGTCGTCGTTTTCCGACAATGCTGCGATCGTGATCCAGTCCTCGGCGCGCAGTGCCGCGCCGATCGCGGCGTCGGTGCCGAGCGGCAGGAAGACCCGGCGATGCTCGACCGCGCCCAGGCCGACGTCGACCAGCGGATCGATGAACAGCGAGAAGCCGATCGCCTTCTCCTCCGTCCCGTCCGGATGCACGATCGTGTAACTGCCGCCGCGGCCGATCTCGCCCGACAGGCCGTCGCCGAACAGCGAGAAGCCGATCCAGGTCTGATATTCGAAGCCGTGCCGCTCGGTCGGGTCCAGCGTCAGCGCGACACGGTCGCCGATCGCGGCGACGATCGCCTCGATCGCTGCGAGCCGCTTGTCGAGCGTCTGCGCGCTGGCGATCGCACGCAGCTTGACCAGCGCGGGGCGGACCGGGCCGGCCGCCTGAATGAAGGGGAGATAGGCATCGGCGCCGAGGCTCGCGAGCCCGCCGGCATCCTTGGCGTCAAGCATCGCGCGGACGGCGTCGATCTTGTCCGCCGGTAGCGGCATCGGGCCGGCCGCAAGCGTCTCGACCAGGTCGGGCAAGGTCAGGTCGACGGTGATGCCGGTGACGCCCGCCACTTCGAGTGCCTCGACGGCGACACGCAATATCTCGATCACCGCGGCGAGACCGTCGGTGCCGATCAGCTCTGCGCCAGCCTGGGTCAGCTCGCGCTCGGGGCGGAGCTGGGTGGCGCGCAGCTTGAGCACCGGACCGCCATAAGCGAGGCGGAGCGGGCGGGGGCGGTGGCCCATCCGGGTCGCGGCGATGCGGCCGACCTGGGCGGTGATGTCGGGGCGCAGCGCCAGGGTCCGCTGCGACACCGGATCGACGAAGCGCAGCAGGTCGCGCGCGCCGGCCGACTTGAGCTGGCCGACCAGCCCTTCCTCGAACTCGGCGAGCGGCGGCGACACCCGCGCATAGCCGTGGCGCCCGATCGCGACGATCACGCGATGAAGCAGCCGCGACCCGGCCTCAGCCTGCGGAGGCAGGCGATCGCGAAGTCCTTCGGGCAGCAATCCGGGGGCGATGGTCATGCGGAGAGGCTCATAGCGGCATGTGCGCGGCATTCAACATAATCGTCGCACCAGCGAAGGCTGGTGCCCATGTCTGTTTTCCCGCACGATGGCCTTCATGAAAGGCGGTTACGTCTACATCATGAGCAATGGCGTCTCAGGAACGCTGTACGTCGGCGTGACGGCCGATCTCGCTGCCCGAATCTACCAGCATCGCATCGGCGAGGGCTCGACCTTCTGTCGCGAGCATGGGCTGACCCGACTGGTTTATGCCGAACAGCATGAGCGTATCGATGCGGCGATTGCCCGAGAGAAGATGTTGAAAGCCTGGAAGCGGGCCTGGAAGATCAACCTGATCGAGAAAGCCAATCCCGGCTGGCGCGATCTCTATGAGGAGATCATCGCCTAGCCGGGAGAGACATGGGCCCCAGCCTGCGCTGGGGCGACGGTTCTCCAGATCAGAAGCTCAGCGCCTTGGCGGTCTTGACGCCGGGGAGCTGGGCGATCTTCGTCTTGAGCGCGTCGTCGACCGGGGTGTCCACCGACAGCAGCAGCACCGCCTCGCCACCGGCCGAGCGACGGCCGAGGTGGAAGGTGCCGATGTTGACGTTCGCCTCGCCCAGGGTCGAACCGAGGCGGCCGATGAAGCCCGGCGCGTCGACGTTGACGATGTAGAGCATCTCGCCGGTCAGGTCGGCCTCGACCTTGACGCCGAAAATCTCGACCAGGCGGGGCTCGGCATTGGCGAACAGCGTGCCCGCCACCGACTTGGCGCCTTCGGGCGTGGTGACGGTGACGCGGACCAGGGTCGAGTAGTCGCCCTCGCGATCATGGCGCACCTCGCGCAGGTCAAGGCCCCGTTCCTTCGCTAGGAAGGGCGCGTTGACCATGTTCACCGTGTCCGAATAGACGCCCATCAGGCCGGCGAGCACCGCGCCGGTGATCGGCTTCTGGTTGAGCTCGGCGGCGGCGCCCTCGACCTCGATCGCGACCGCCTTGATCGCGTCGCCCTCGAGCTGGCCGACCAGCGCCCCGAGATGCTCGGCGAGCGCCATATAGGGCTTCAGCTTCGGCGCTTCCTCGGCCGACAGCGACGGCATGTTGAGCGCGTTGGTGACGCCGCCCGACAGCAGGAAGTCGGCCATCTGCTCGGCGACCTGGATCGCGACGTTGACCTGGGCTTCGTTGGTCGACGCGCCGAGGTGCGGGGTCGAGATGAAGCCGGGCGTGCCGAACAGCGGCGATTCGGTTGCCGGCTCGGTCACGAATACGTCGAGCGCGGCGCCCGCGACATGGCCGCTGTCGAGCGCTTCCTTGAGCGCTGCCTCGTCGATCAGGCCGCCGCGCGCGCAGTTGATGATGCGCACGCCCTTCTTGGTCTTCGCCAGATTCTCCTTCGACAGGATGTTCCTGGTCGAATCGGTCAGCGGCGTATGCAGCGTGATGAAGTCGGCGCGGGCCAGCAGGTCGTCGAGGTTGACCTTCTCGACGCCCATCTCGACAGCGCGCTCGGGGGTCAGGAAGGGATCATAGGCGACCACCTTCATCTTCAGGCCGATCGCGCGGTCGGCGACGATCGAGCCGATATTGCCGGCTCCGATCAGACCGAGGACCTTGTTGGTCACCTCGACGCCCATGAAGCGGTTCTTCTCCCACTTGCCGGCCTGGGTCGACTTGTCGGCCTCCGGCAGGTCGCGGGCGAGGGCGAACATCAGCGCGATCGCGTGCTCGGCGGTGGTGATCGAGTTGCCGAACGGGGTGTTCATCACCACCACGCCCTTGGCCGAGGCGGCGGGGATATCGACATTGTCGACGCCGATGCCGGCACGGCCGACGACCTTCAGGTTGGTAGCGGCGGCGAGGACGTCCTTGGTGACCTTGGTGGCCGAGCGGATGGCGAGACCGTCATACTGGCCGATCATCGCGATCAGCTCGTCCTTGGTCTTGCCGGTGATCTCGTCGACCTCGATCCCGCGGTTGCGGAAGATCTGCGCGGCGAGTGGGTCCATCTTGTCGGAAATCAGTACCTTGGGCATGATTCTTGATCCTTGGATTTAACCCGTCATCCCGGCGAAAGCCGGGATCTCCCTTTTCTGAAAAGGTGGAAGGCAGGGAGATTCCAGCTTTAGCTGGAATGACGGTGAGAGAGGGAAAGACGCCCGGCTTACGCCGCGCGGGCCTGGGCCCAGGCCCAGTCGAGCCAGGGACCGAGCGCCTCGACGTCGGCGGTGTCGACGGTGCCGCCACACCAGATCCGGAGACCCGGAGGTGCGTCACGATAGCCGGCCACGTCATAGGCCGCGTCCTCAAGCTCGAGCGCGCCGGCGATCTTCTTGACGAGGGCGAGCTTGGCCTCGTCGTCGAGACCCTCGACCGCGCCGTCCGCGAACTTCAGGCACACCGAGGTGTTCGATCGCGAGGCCGGGTCGGCCGCGAGATGATCGATCCAGTCGGTCTTCTGCACCCAGGCGTCGAGCGCCGCGGCATTGGCGTCGGCGCGGGCGATCAACTCGTCCAGGCCGCCGATCGACTTCGCCCATTCGAGGCTATGGATATAATCCTCGATCGCCAGCATCGACGGCGTGTTGATCGTCTCGCCCTTGAAGATGCCCTCGATCAGCTTGCCGCCCTTGGTCATGCGGAAGATCTTCGGCAGCGGCCAGGCCGGGGTGTAGCTCTCGAGCCGCTCGACAGCGCGGGGGCCGAGCACGAGGATGCCGTGCGCGCCTTCGCCGCCCAGCACCTTCTGCCAGGAGAAGGTGACGACGTCGAGCTTGTCCCAGGGCAGGTCCATGGCGAAGCAGGCCGAGGTGGCGTCGGCGATGGTCAGGCCCTCGCGGTCGTCCCGGATCCAGTCGCCATTGGGGACGCGGACGCCCGAGGTGGTGCCGTTCCAGGTGAAGACGATGTCGGTCGACTGGTCGAGCGCGGCGAGGTCGGGGAGGCTGCCATAGGGCGCCTTGACCACGTCGGCCTCGATCTTGAGCTGCTTGACGACATCGGTGACCCAACCCTCACCGAAGCTCTCCCAAGCGACCATCGTGGCCTTGCGCGCGCCGAGCAGGCTCCACAGCGCCATCTCGACCGCGCCGGTGTCCGATCCGGGGACGATGCCGATACGATGAGTGGCGGGGATGCCGAGGATCTCGCGGGTCAGGTCGACGGCATGGTTGATGCGCGCCTTGCCCAGCTTCGACCGATGCGAGCGGCCGAGCGATCCGGTAGCCAGTTTTTCGGGGGACCAGCCGGGCGGCTTCGCGCAAGGGCCGGAAGAGAAATGGGGACGTGCCGGCTTGGAAGCCGGGCGAGCAATATCAGTCATGTAGACTCTCCTCACAGAGAGCACGCGCTGCGTTGGGACAGCGTGGCCCGCCGCCGCTTCTAGAGATGGATCGAACCAAGTCAATGACCGAAAAAGGGCCGGCGCAAAAATATTGTTCGCTGTTGCAGCGAAGCGGAGAATGTCAAAGACTCAGTATCTTACCAGCGGACATAGACGCTTCGGCGCGGACGTCGCGGAAGATGGACCGGATCGAGCCGCTCAAGAACGACGGAAATCAGGCTCGGCGCAGGCAGCCCGTTGCTCGGGAATAGCGCACTCCCTGCGGCGAGGGGGACTAGTCACCCGCGGCCTGGCCCTTTCGTGCCTGGCGCAGCACATAGGCGCGGATGTCCTCGGCGCGTTGCGGGGTGAGGATGTCCGCGAAGGAGACCATGCCCATATCCTTGAGCGCACCGTCGATCACGATGGCCTTCCACAGTGCCGGATCGGCGAGGGCGCCCGAGCGGCGCAGGTCGGCGGTATAGGTGACCGAGGCATTGCCGCCGTGGCAGACCGCGCAGGTGCGGCCATATTCGGCCATGCCCGCATCGGCATCGCCGGTCGAGGTCAGGCCCGTCACGTCGATCGGCGTCCGCGAGGCAGGCGCCTCGCGCGGCAATTTCGCAACGCCGCCCAGTCTGAACACCAGCAGCCGGCCGTTGCGGCGCGGATTATCGGGGACGACCCGCCCGACCAGCGCGCCTGCGCCGCCGAAGCCCGACAGTACCGCGACATATTGCTGGCCCTTGATCCGGTAGCTGATCGGCGGCGCGATGATCGCGGTGCCCGCATCGAACGACCAGAGCTTCGCTCCGCTGGCCGCGTCATAGGCGGTCAGCATGCCTTCCATGTCGCCCTGGAACACGAGGTCGCCAGCCGTCGCCAGCGTGCCCCCATTGATGAAATAGCGCTTCGGCACCGACCAGCGCGCCGTTTGCGCCACCGGATCCCAGGCGAGGAGCTGGCCGGTCATCGCCCTGCGGATCGCGTCGAGCTGGTCCTCCGGGAATTCCTTCATCGCGATGCCGGCATTCTGACCGATCGGGCGATGCTGGAAGGCGGGGAGCTTTTCATATTCGCCGGGTGTGAGCTGGACCGGGATGTAGACCAGCCCGGTGCGTGGGCTGTACGACATCGCCTGCCAGCTATGCGCGCCGAATGGTCCTGGTTGCTGGATCGAGGGGCCGTCCTGGTAATGGGCGTTCTTCGCCAGGATCGGCCGGCCGGTCGTCATGTCGATGCCGGTCGACCAGGTGACGGGCGCGAAGGGCTTGGCCGACAACAGCTCGCCGGTCTTGCGGTCGAGCACATAGAAATAGCCGTTCTTGGGCGCCTGCATCACCACGTCGCGCGGACGCCCCTCGATGACGAGGCGCGCTCCCATGATCTGCTGGGTCGCGGTATAATCCCAGCTGTCGGACGGCGTGGTCTGGTAGTGCCAGGCATATTTGCCGCTGTCGGGATCGACCGCGACGATCGACGACAGGAACAGGTTGTCGCCCTTGCCGCCCGACCGGACCTGATAGTCGAACGGCCCGCCATTGCCCGCCCCGATGTAGAGCAGGTCGGCGTCGGGGTCGTAGGTGAGGGCGTCCCAGGCGGTGCCGCCGCCGCCGCTGTTGCGCCATTCGCCGTCGCCCCAGGTCGGTTGCGCCTTGGCGAGCAGTACCTCGTCCGACGCCGCGCGGTCCGGCTTCCCGTGCGGATTGGGGGTCAGGTAGAAGCGCCAGGCGAGCTTGCCGGTGGCTGCGTCATAGGCGGTGACGAAGCCGCGCACGCCGAACTCGGCGCCGCTATTGCCGATCACCACCTTGTCCTTCACCGCGCGGACCGCGCCGGTGATGGTGTAGCGCATCGTCTTCGGCGCGCCCGACAGGGTGTCGACCTGCCAGGCGAGCTTGCCGGTCCTGGCGTCGACCGCGACGAGCCGGCCGTCCAATGTACCGACGAACACCTTGCCCCCATGCACCGCGACGCCGCGGTTGACCGCGTCGCAGCACGCGCTGGCGAGCGACTCGCGCGGCACCTGCGGGTCGTAGGACCACAATTGCTTCCCCGTCGCGGCGTCGAAGGCATAGACCAGCGACCAGGCGGTGCTGACATAGATCACCCCATCGACCATGATCGGGGTCGCCTCCTGGCCGCGATCGCTGTCGAGCTCCGCGCTCCAGGCCAGGCCGAGCTTCGCGACGGTGGCGCGGTTGATCTGGTCGAGCGGGCTGAACCGCTGCTCCTTCTCGTCGCGTCCATAATAGGGCCATTCGTCGGCGCTGACGGTCGAGGTGCTGCCGCCCTCCTGCGCCGTCACGTGCGACGCCGCGATCGCCAGCACAGCGGCGCCGGCGAGGCCGATGACGAGGCGCTTCATGCCTGCTCCCCCGATCCTGCCCATCAGCCCAGCACCGCCGGGGCTTCGTCCATGATCACCGTCTTGGCCTCCAGATAGGGCATCAGCCCCGGCCGGCCGCCCTCGCGGCCGATCCCCGATTTCTTGAAGCCGCCGAAGGCGATGCCGAAGTCGCTGCGGAAGGCGTTATGGCCGACCGTTCCGGCGCGCAGCCGCCGGGCGACCGCCATCGCCCGCTCGGCGTCGCGGGTGAATACCGAACTGTTGAGCCCGAAGTCGCTCTGGTTGGCGAGGCGGATCGCCTCCTCCTCGTCGCGCGCCGGGATCACCGCGATGACGGGCCCGAAAATCTCCTCCTGCGCGATCCGGGCGTCGTTGCGGACATGGCCGAACAGGGTGGGTTCCAGATAATAGCCGCGGTCGAGGCCGGCCGGGCGTCCGCCGCCGGCGGCCAGGGTGAAGCCGTCGGCCTTGCCGCTGTCGATGAAGGACCGGGCGCGATCGAGCTGGCGCTTCATCGCCATCGGGCCCATCTGGGTCGCCGCGTCGAACGGGTCGCCGACCCTGACCTGGCGGAGCGCGGCGGCGAGGCCGTCGAGCAGTTCGTCGTGGCGGTGCGCGGGAACGATCACCCGGCTGAGAGCTGAACAGAATTGCATCGCCAGCATGCTGACCTGCGGTGCGATCGCGTCGACGACGACGTCGAGCGGCGAGTCGTCGAGTACGACCGCGGCCGACTTGCCGCCCAGCTCAAGCGTTGCGCGGGCCATCCGGCCGCCGCAAATCGCGGCGACGTGCTGGCCGACCGCGCTCGATCCGGTGAAGCTGATCTTGTCGACGTCGGGATTGCGGACCAGCAGCTCCGATTCCTCGCGGTCGGCCATCAGGATGTTGACCACGCCCGGCGGCAGGCCCAGCTCCTCGACGATCTCCCCCAGCAGCACGGCTTCGAGGGGCGCCTCGGGTGAGGTCTTCACCACCAGCGTGCAACCGGCGACCAGCGCGGGCGCGATTTTCGACGCCAGCATCAGGATCGGCCCGTTCCACGGGATGATCGCGCCGACAACGCCGACGGGTTCGTGCACCAGCATCCCCACCGCGCCCCCCGCGGTCGGCGTCTGGCGTTCGATGAAGGGGAATTCACGACCCAGCCGCGCATAGTCGCGTATCACCGCGGTGGACGCTGCGACCATGTGGCCGCCATGGGCGAGGACGCCGCCGACTTCGTGCGTCCAGATCGTCGCGAACAGGTCGCTTCGCGCGTCGATCGCGTCGGCGAGGCGATCGAGGACGGCGCCGCGTTCGGCCGGCGTCAGGCGAGGCCAGGCGCCTTCGTCGAACGCGCGGCGGGCGGCCGCGACGGCCTGGGCGATATCGTCGGCGGTAGCACAGGGTACTGATGTGTAGAGGCTCTCGTCGGATGGAGTGACGATGTCGAAGCGGCGGCGGTCGCCAGGCTCGATCCACGCCCCGTCGATCAGGAAACGGCCCCGCTTCACGCGGTCGAGCAATGCGTCCTTGGTGGTCATCCCGTCCTCTGAATCGTGCAGGCTTGTACCGGCCTGTCGGTCATTTTGCCTAACACTGTTACATTGGACGGGCAAGGGGCGCCACGCCGAGTGGAGGCGCGAGGTCCCATCCTTTTCGCGCCTGCAAAATTCGGCTTTTCCAATCGGGCTCGAGGGAGTCGCGATTTTTCGGCCCCCCAAAACATCCCGGTTGCATCACTTCACCGGAATCGATATCAAGCCTAACATTGTCTGGTTCAGTCGGGATCGGACGCGGAGGATCGTCCACTGATAGGGCGCCCCGGAAAAGATGTGGGGAGGTTGTATGAAGACGCATGCACTATTGCTGGCGGGTGTCGCTATCGGCGCCTGCATCGCTATGCCGGCCTTTGCGCAGGCGGGTCCCGAGGCTGGCGCGGATGCGGGTCTGCAGGACATCGTCGTCACCGCGCAGCGCCAGTCGCAGTCATTGCAGCGCGTTCCGATCGCGGTGACCGCGGTGACGGCCGGTGACCTTGCGTCGCGGCAGATCACCAACACGCTCAATCTTGAATCGGCGGTGCCGAACCTGACCCTGTCCCAGAACGGTGTGTCGGTGACGCCCTTCCTGCGCGGCGTCGGATCGAACCAGTCCAATCCCAACGACGAGGCGTCGGTCGCGACCTATATCGACGGGGTCTACATCCCGTCGGTGACCGGCAACATCTTCAAGTTCAACAATATCGAGCGGATCGAGGTGCTGAAGGGGCCTCAGGGCACGCTGTTCGGCCGTAATGCCACCGGTGGTGTCATCCAGATCGTCACCCGCGATCCCGACATCGATGCGCCGCTGCTCGACGTCAGCATCGGCGCCGGTAAATACGGCACGATCGAGGCCAATGGCTATGCTTCGACCGGGCTGGGGGAAAAGGCTGCGATCGACCTTGCGGTCAGCTTCGACCGCAACGACGGCTATGGCAAGGACATCAATCGCAACGCCGATATCTTCAAGCGCAACCAACTCGGCCTGCGCTCCAAGCTGCTGTTCAAGCCGGGCGAGAATACCGAGATCCGGCTGACCGCAGACTATAGCCGGCTCAACTCCACCGGCACCGACTATCAGCTCCGCCAGGGCGTGATCGGCGCGGACGGCGTCACCAGCTATCCCGGCAAGCGCCGTACCAACACCGACTGGAAGAACACCGGCGACAACGACATCTACGGCGCGTCGCTGCGCATCGATCAGGACATGGGTTTCGCACGGCTCGCCAGCATCACCGGCTATCGCCATGTGAAGGGCGATTTCCACCTCGACCAGGATGCGACGCCGACGCCGATCGTCCAGGCCGACATCAACCAGTTCGCCGAAAGCTATTCGCAGGAATTGCAGCTGCTCGCGCCGACGGACTCGAAGATCGACTGGCTGGTCGGCGGTTATTATTTCCACGCGAAATACGCCTATACGCCGCTTCGCCTCGGCGGCCTTGCGGCGGCGCCGCTGCCCGCCATCGACCTGTTCGGCGACCAGAAGACCAAATCGCTGTCGATCTACGGCCAGGCAACGGTGCCGGTAACCGCGACCACCAAGATCACCGGCGGCCTGCGCTACACCTATGAAAAGCAGGATACCAACGGCCGGACAGAGAGCGGCGGCGTCGTCTTCCCTCACGCGCCCAGCCCGCTTTGCCCGGGAGCGACGACCGACTGTCCGCAGTCCCAGGACATCAAGAAACTGACCTGGCGCGTCTCGATCGACCAGGAACTGGGTGATGGCGTGCTCGGCTATCTCTCCTACAACCGCGGTATCAAGAGCGGCGGCTTCAACATGATCAACGCCGGTACGCCCGGCTACAAGCCCGAGATACTCGATGCCTATGAGGCGGGGCTGAAGATGCAGCTGTTCGACCGCAAGGTCCGCCTGAACGCCGCGGCCTTCATCTACGACTATCAGGACATCCAGGTGTTCAACATCACCGGCGGCGGCGCGGTGCTCACCACCAATGCGGCGGCGGCACGGGTCCATGGCTTCGACGCCGACATCGCGATCAAGGCCACGCCGAACCTGACGATCAGCGGTGGTTTCGGCTGGCTCGACGGCAAATATACCGACTTCCCCAACGCGACCTATACGCCGCCGTCGCCGCTGATGGGGCCCCAGGTGCCGGTCGATGCCACCGACAACAGGATGATCTACGCGCCGAAATATAGCGGCAACGTCACCGTCGACTATCGCATGCCGACCAGCGTCGGCGAGTTCGGGGTCAATGTTTCGGCGGCAGTGCGCAGCCGGGTGTTCGTGACGGCGGCTAACCGGCTGGCGATCCCGGGCTATACCGTGGTCAACTCGACGTTGAGCTGGACGTCGCAGGATCAGCGCTTCGGCGCGCAATTCTGGGTCCGCAACCTGTTCGACAAGGATTATTACCTGAACCGCACCGAACAGGCGCTCGGCGACATCCAGTTCCTCGCGCCGCCGCGCACGATTGGCGTGACGCTCAGCTTCAAGTCGCGATAAGGCAGGCGCATGGTGAAGATCAGCTATCTCGATCAGAACGGCACCCGGACCGATCTCGACGCAACCGAGGGTGCCAACCTGATGGAGCTTGCCGTGCGCAACGGCGTCACCACGATCGAGGGCGAGTGCGGCGGCGCGCTCGCCTGCGCCACCTGCCACGTCCATATTCCCGGGGAGTGGCGCGGCGTGACGGGCGAGCCGTCCGACGACGAACGTGAAATGCTGGAGTTCGGCGTCGGCGTCGACGAGCGCAGCAGGCTGTGCTGCCAGATCCGCGTCACCGCGGCCATGGACGGCCTCGTCGTGCTGACGCCGGTCAGCCAGCGGTAATCGGCCCAGAGATCGTCAGGAGGCGGCGCCATGCCAGACAGGAACTTCACCCAGGCCGACTATAATCACCATGATCCGAAGATCGCCCAGGACCCTTATGGCTTCCTGGCGAAGGTGCGCAGCGGCAGATGCCCGCTGGGCCATTCGGACGAACTGGGCGGCTTCTATTACCCCACCACCTATGACGGGGTTAAGCGGGTCTTCTCCGACTATCGCACCTTCACCTCGAACGAGGGGGCAGGGCTCCCGGCGCAGCTGGTCCGCTTCTTTCCCGTCGACCTCGATCCGCCCAATCACACACGCTGGCGGCGCACGCTGAACCGCTTCTTCACGCAGGAGGCGGCCGAGGCCGATCGGCCCCGAATCCAGGGTCTCGCCGACAAGCTGATAGATACTTTCGTCGAGCGCGGCAGCGCCGACCTCGTCAACGAATTCACCCGGCCCTTCCTGGCGATGACGACCCTGCCCGTCATCGGCTGCCCCGATGAGGACAGACCGATGCTGTCCGAGAAGCTGATGTGGATGGTCCACAACCGGCTGATCGACCATGACGGTTGGGTCCAGCGCTACACCGAGATCGGCGACTATCTGATGGGCCTCGCCGCCGCGCGCCGGGTCGCGCCGCGGCGCGACGACCTGCTCCAGTGCCTGATCGAGGAGGAGTTCGACGGCAAGCGGCTTAGCGACATGGAAGTGTACCAGGTCCTGATCCTCGCCCTGTTCGGCGCGCTCGATTCGACCAGTTCGGCGATGAGCGGATCGCTGTTCCACCTCGGCCAGCATCCCGAGGACAAGCAGCGGCTGCTGTCGGGCGAGGTGTCCTGGCCGGTCGCGATCGAGGAGTTCCTGCGCTTCACCACGCCGATCCAGACGCTGCGCAGGACCGTTGTGCAGGAAACCGAACTCGACGGGGGCAAACTTTATCCGGGCGACATCGTGCTGTGCATCAACGGCGCGGCCAATCGCGATCCGGACAAATTTGCCGATCCCGATCGATGCATCATCGACCGCGACGCGCGGGACCATATGTCGTTCGGATCGGGAGCGCATGTCTGCATCGGCCGCCACTACGCGCGGGTGATGATCGATACCTGCCTCAAGACGATGCTGCGCCGGATCGGCGATTATCGGATCGCGCCGGGCTTCACGCCCGACTACACGTCCAGCGAGGCGCGCGCGCTCAAGACGCTGATGGTCGAGTTCACGCCCGGCCCGCGTCTGTCGGCCGGCTGATGACCGACCTTACGGGCGAGGTGGCGCTGGTCACAGGCGCTACAGCGGGGCTTGGCCTGCGTTTCGCGAGGACGCTGGCGGCGGCCGGGGCGAGCGTCGCGGTCGCCGGGCGGCGCGGCGACCGGCTCGACGCACTGGTCGCCGAGATCGAGGAGGCTGGCGGCCGTGCGCTGGCGATCCCGGCCGACCTGACCGATGCCGCGATACTGGAAGGGGTCGTGGAGGCGGCGGAGGCGAAACTCGGCCTCGTCACCATCCTGGTGAACAATGCCGGGATTCCCGACGCGCAGCTCGCGACGCGCATGTCGCTGGAGCTGATCGACCGGGTCATCGCCCTCAACGTCCGCACGCCCTTCGTCCTGTCGCGCGAGGTGGCGAAGCGGCTGATCGCGGAGAAGCGGCCCGGACGGATCGTCAACATGGCCTCGATGGCTGCCTTCCACAGCGCGCGGGCGGGATCGTCGCTCTATGCGACGACCAAGAGCGCCGTGGTGCGGATGACCGAGACGCTGGCGGTCGAATGGGCGGCCTATCCGATCAATGTCAACGCCATCGCGCCGGGCGCCTTCCGGTCCGAGATGATGGACGGCATGATCGAGCGGGTTGGCGACATGTCCCCGGGCTTTCCGCGCAAGCGGCTGGGTGATCCCGCCGATCTCGACGGCACCCTGCTGTTTCTGTCCTCGCAGGCTTCGGCGCACGTTATGGGCACCTGCATCAAGGTCGACGACGGCCAATATCCGCGCTGACGGCGGCGGTCCGCGCTTTCTGCCGGGCCCATTTTGTGGGACAATGGCGGCTGAAGCGCGGCTCCGGGAACGATCCGGCCCGGCTTCGGTTGAATCCTTGCATCGCCCCGCGGGGCGGACAGGAGAGGTTCCATGAATCAAGCCGTTTCGGGCACGCCGGTGGAAACCAGCCACCGGCTGATTTTGGGCAGCCGGGTCAACGGTACGCCCGTGTTCAGTAAGGAGGGCGAGCGTATCGGCCATGTCGACGATCTGTCGATCGAGCGCGGCACGGGCCGGGTCGTCTATGCGATCATGTCGTTTGGAGGCTTCCTGGGTATCGGCGAGAAATTTCATCCGATTCCCTGGTCGATGCTGGACTATGACATCGAGCGAGACGGTTATGTCGTCCCGCTCGACCGATCGGCGCTCGAAGGTGCCCCCCACTATGGACGCGACGAACTGGTCGAGCTCGGCGGTGCGAGCATCCGCCATTATGATCAGCGCATCTTCGAATATTACGGTCCCTACGGGCCTTTGCCCTATTGGTGATGAGACCGCCGCAGGAAGCGGTTGATTTCCCTGCGCCGCCGTGGAAGGCGGTGCGAATGAGCGAGATCGAAACCCGGCGGTTCGCCGCCAATGGCCTCTCCCTGGTGGGCGACGTTGGCGGCCCCGAGGGCGCGCCGGTGGTCGTGCTGCTACACGGCGGGGGGCAGACCCGGCACAGCTGGGCGGGCACGATGCAACGGCTGATCGTCCAGGGCTATCGGGTGATCAACCTCGACGCGCGAGGGCATGGCGAGAGCGACTGGGCGCCGAACGGCAGCTATCGCCTGTCGGACATGGCGCAGGACCTGCGGATGGTGCTGGCCACGGTCGAGCGACCAATCGCGCTGGTCGGCGCGTCGATGGGCGGGATGACCGCGTTCCATGCGATCGGCAGCAGCGACGGGCCGATCGCCGACGCGCTGGTGATGGTCGACATCGTCCTGAAGCCGGCCGAGGCGGGGGCCAAGCGAATCCAGGCGTTCATGCGGGCCTATCCCGATGGCTTCGCGTCGGTTGAGGAGGCCGCCGACGCCGTGTCCGCTTATTATCCCGAGCGGCCCCGCCCGAAGGATGTCAGCGGGCTGCGCAAGAATCTGCGTCTGCGTGAGGATGGCCGTTTTCGCTGGCATTGGGATCCCCGCATCCTCGACCTGGGCCAGCGCGCCGAGCCGCCAGGACCGTTCGAGACCCTCGCCATGCTCGCGTCGAACGTCACGCTGCCGACCCTGCTGGTGCGCGGCGGCAAGAGCGACATCGTCGACGACGCGGGCGTCGCGGAGATGGTGCGACTGGTGCCGCAGACAGAAGTGTTCGACGTGCCCGGCGCGGGCCATATGGTGGCCGGCGACATGAACGACCCCTTTAGTGCGGGGATGATCGCCTTCCTCGAACGTCACCTGCCTAGCGGCGGCTGACCTCCGCCAGTCCGGCCGGCACGGGCCCGCCGCTGGCCCAGTCGACCAGTTCGACGACATGGACGAGCGGCGTCGCGCTGCGCATACCGATCTGCATCGCGCAGCCGATATTGCCGGTGGCGATAACGTCAGCGTCGAGCCGGTCGATGGCGGCGGCCTTGCGGTCGCCGAGCTTGCCCGCCAGATCGGGCTGGAGGATGTTGTAGGTCCCCGCCGATCCGCAGCACAGATGCGCCTCGACCGGCATTTTTACCCGATAGCCCATGCGGGCGAGCAGCCTTTTCGGTGCCTCCGTTATCTTCTGGCCGTGCTGGAGCGAGCAGGCCGGGTGATAGGCGACCGTCAGCCCGCGTCCGTCGCCGGCCGGCAGGTCGAGCGTTTCGAGGAACTCGCTGACGTCCTTCGCCAGCGCCGAGACCCGGGCGGCGCGGTCGGCATAGGCCGGGTCGTCGCGCAGCAGGAAGCCATAATCCTTGATCGTCGTGCCGCAGCCCGACGCGGTGATCAGGATCGCGTCGAGGCCGTCCGCCTCGATCTGGCGGCTCCAGGCGTCGACGTTGCGCCGCGCGGCGTCGCGCGCCGCCTCCTCGCGGCCCATATGGTGGACCAGTGCGCCGCAGCAGGTTTCGCCGGGCGCCAGCACCGCCTGATAGCCGAGCCGGCCGAGCAGGCGGATCGTCGCGGCGCGGACCTCGGGCTTGAGCACCGGCTCGGCGCAGCCCTGGAGCAGGGCGACGCGGCCGACCGGCGCGGCCGGGCGCGGCGTGTCG
>NZ_LDES01000089.1 GCF_001015195.1 Sphingomonas sp. Y57
CCGCTGATCTTCTCGCGGTAGGTTTTCGTGCAGCCGGCGGCCTCAAGCTGGGCGAGCTGCTGGGCCAGGTCTTGGCTGTTGGTCGAGACGCGCGCATAGCCGTAAATCATGGAACGATTCTGCATCAGATTTTTGCATCAGGGAAGAGCGCGGAAAACCGGGACTTTCGGATTGATGCAAAACTTTTGATCTGCTGGTCTCTGTCCTGATTGGGATAGTATCGGGAAGAGCACATGATGACTTCCTACTTGGTGCGATAATCACTTTCAGGCGAGCCCACTGCGACAATCGGCCCAGTCCCACATTTCGCTCGCAGCAGGGCCACCGCCGGATCAGCTTCCGAATAACCTTGCGGGCCAGCCCACGCCATGCGCTCTCCGATCCGGGGCATGGCCTCATCGGAACTGTTGTCTTTCAAGGCCATATAGCCCTCGGCATCCAGACCAAGCTCCACATCCCGGCCGAAAATGACAAGCGGCTCACCGCCGTCTCCATGTTCCGTCAGCCGAAAACACCCGTCGCGGAGGATCACCCGCCCGCTTAGCCGCGCCAGGTTGACGACAGCCGGCTGCCGGTCCTGACGCGGAAACACGCGCACATAGCGCTCAAGCGCGGGATCGATCGATCGCGAATTGCGCGGCCCCGAAAAGCGCAGCTCAAGCCGGTCGGGCATTGTCCAGCGCTCCCGCTCAGCGATCTCGCGAAAACCAGCTTCATCAATGTTCATGTCGAACATGACCTTACCATCGAACTCGTACACCCCGCCGCCGCCGACAAGACGATAGGGCTCGAACCGCCCCCACCATTCATCGAAGATCGGTTGCAGTTCCTCGGTCGGGATTCCGCCTTCACGGAAGGTGAAGCGTGGATCACGGGTGTAGCGGGCAAGCGTGGCTGCGGCGTTCTGGCGAAACTGAAACGCGAAACGCGGAGCCGGATCGCGAACAATGCGCATACCCACGTAATTGCCCCGCTCGGCTGCCTGGATACGCTGATCAAGAACTTGGGCTGCGGCAGTCGCATTATCATCCGGGTTCATCATCATCTCGCGGGCCATAACTGCTTCGCTGGTCATTGGCAGTGGCGTGGGCTTTCCATCCGCAGGTGGGGGCGGTGGTGGTGGTGGTGCAGCGTTGATCGGTCCTGTAGCAGGCGCGGACAGGATTGTGGCGTAGCCAGAAGGGCCGATTGAAGCGCCTCGGGGAACAAAGTTCGGAACCGACCCGACTGGCGAGGCTTGGTTTCCGATTGCACAGCCACCAAGCGCCAACATCCCAAAAAGCGGAAATGACAAAACCGATAGGCACCTGCTTGTCCGTGGGGTCATGAGATTATCAAAACTCCCGTTATCTTGCCCGCAACGCCATCCTCTTAGTCTGATGCACAAATTACAAGTTTTGCATCAGACTGGAAAGCGCCGAAATCTGCGCCTTTCCGTGATGCAAAAATCTGATGCACATCCTGGCGCTGTTCTGGTGCCCGGGTCGCCGTTTCAGGCCCCATTGCCCTGATGCAAAATTTTTGATTTTTGGATCAGAGCGCCCGCTAGTCATCTGTGGGATGACGTCAAATTGAAGGCGCTCGCCCACTCTATCGTTCTGCGCCACCCATTGCTCGATTTCGCCGGAAACCCATCAGGGCTGTGTCGTTCTCCTTAAACCGAAAGGAGACTCCAAAATGGCAGACACCGACATTGCTACCGATGAAACCAACCGACTGATCGCCTCCAACAAGGTCGAGGGCACGGCGGTCTACGACCGCAATGGCAACCGGCTCGGCTCGGTTTACAACTTCATGGTCGATAAGCGCGCAGGCCGCGTCGAATATGCGGTCATGTCCTTTGGCGGCTTCCTCGGCATCGGCGAGGAATATCATCCGCTGCCTTGGGACCAGCTCACCTATGACACGAACCAGGGCGGCTATGTCGTCGATCTGACGAAGGAACGGCTCGAAGGCGCGCCGCGCTATCGGGCGGGCGAGGAACCCGCCTTCGATCGGACCTATGGCGAGCAGGTCTATGGCTATTACGGCTCGACCTATCCCATCTGAGACGGAGGGACGGCGGGGAACCCCGTCGTCCTCCGCTTTCGTGATTATGAACGATGATGACGATCCCTCGGAGCTGCCGTGTCCGATTCCCCTCATCATGAAGCGCTGAAAACCTTGGGAGACGCCCTCAAAGCAGGGCCGAAGGCTCTCGCCCGCAGCACTGGCGCCGCAGGCCGGACGAACTTTGTGGATCGCCTTACGACGCTCGCGCACCAACTCGATATTGGTGGTCACGGCGGGGCGAAAGAGGTGTATGAGGCAGCCTCGATCATCGCAAGGATGCAGCGGAACCAAGAAGACGCAAAAAGCGATGGTTGGTCAGTCGCCGACCATGAGGCCATTGCTGGCCTGAAAGGCATCGAGACCAAGCTTCTGAAACTCGCAAATGGCGTTGAACAATGAGCATCTTGGCTGGCCGCATCGGCCACCAATTTTAGGACCGGCTTCTCACATCCTTTGGGAGGAGTAGTCCGCTGCGGCGATTATGCCGCCTCGGTCTGGTAGAGCTGCGCCTCACGGTTGATAAGGATATCGGCCAGGAACCAGTAGGCCTCCCCCCAAGCGTTCAGAATCTCATCGGTTGCCGCCTCGCCCAATATGTCGCGGATCGCCGGCAGCAGCGCATTGGCGACCGCAGGATAATGTTCGGGCTTGATATGGGTCTCGACATGGCGCGCGGCGATGCGCTCGATCGCGGGTTTCAGCACGTCGAGCTTATCGACGTTCTGCGCGAAGGCGAGGATCGCGGCCGCTAGCCGCTTAGGCTGCGCGCCGGATTCGTGCGCGGCCATGTCGAACAGCGCCTTGATCTCCGGATCGACGAACAGGCGCTGATACATGCGCGTGGTAATCTCCACGCCGTGCTGCTGGAGCGCAGGCGCCGTAGCTTTCACCAAAGCCATTGTTTCGGGGGAGAGCGGTTTGGACATACAGATGTGCTCCGGATTTCAGGACCCTGACAAAAGAGACGATCAAAGTGGCGAGAGGGATCCAGTCGGGCATGGAGTGCGGGCCGGAGAGACAGGCATGCGCGATGAACCCAAGGCTTAGCGGCGGGGTATCCTGTATCCGGATCGATCATAGCTCGACCGCAGTCAGAGGGGCGAGCAAGGTCCAAACGACGCCCGAGACGGGAAATTCCAGCTCGGCACGACCGCGCAAGCTGCGGCTCGCGGCCGTGCATATCAGCCGCGACCCAAAGNTGCATATCAGCCGCGACCCAAAGCCCCGCCGCTCGGGCCTGACGACTGGCGGGCCGCCACGTTCGGCCCATCGCATCCAAAGCTCGGCCTCGGTGCCCGATCCCAGCACTTTCCACGTCAGCTCGATCGTGCCTGTTTCGTTGGACAGCGCACCATATTTGATCGCGTTCGTTGCCAGCTCGTGAAAGGCGAGGGTCAACGTCATCGCCGCCTTGGGGCCGATCGTGACCGTGGGGCCGTCGAGGCGGAGCCGCTCCGCGTAGAGGGTGAAGTGGCCCAGCGCATTTTCCGCCAGCGCGGGCAGGGGCGCCGCCTGCCAGTTGTGGGATAGAAGCTGCTCGGTCGCGTTGCCCAGCGCCGCCAATCGCTCGTCAATGGTCGATCGGGCGTCTTCGATCGAATCGGCCGCCTGCAAGCTCTGGCTGACAAGGGAACGAACGACAGTGAGAATGTTCCTGAACCGATGCTCAAGCTCACGAATCCGGGTTTCAGTATCGACCATAACTCTACGTGCCCCCTACCCGGCTACTTAGAGCAATCGGGAGCCCAGGACGAACATTTTGCACGTTCGCGTGGAGCACAGAGCCAGACGGCGCGTTGCTGCGCTGATCGGTGGAACGGCTGCGTAAATGCTTGGTGCGGCATGACTAAACAAGACGGGATCAGCGGCCTTCGCGTGCTGGTTGTCGAAGATGATTATTGGGTCGCGGCTACGCTGGTTGAGATAATATCTGAAGCCGGCGCGGAAATCGTCGGCCCTGTCGATTGCGTGCGGGATGCCCTCGCGGCGCTGGACTCGTCGCCTCATGTCGCCAGCCTCGATGTGCAACTTGGCTCCGAAACCTCGTTCCCGATCGCGGACGAACTGGACCGTCGCGGCGTGCCCTTCATCTTCGCCACGGGTGCGGCCAGCATGATCCCGTCTGTCCACGCCGCACGCCCGACCTGCCACAAGCCCGCGTCGCCCGAGCTGCTGATCGGGGCGCTTTCTCGCGCGCTCAACCCTGCCTAACAGGGCTGCTTCACTGACGCGATGCGAGAGGCTCAAAAGGAAACGCCCCCTCGTCATCCAGCAGCTCGCCGGGTTGCATCGGGCCGGCTCCGGTCGCGGCGTCGATCGCGGCTTGCAAATGGACGGCGGTGGCCGTCGCGCCTCGGCCGGTCCGATCCAGTTGGGCCAATGCCATCCTCATAAGCGAGAGGGCTGTGTCGTCATTCGTCATAGACATGCCTCGATGGGAACCCGGAGCCTTGACGGAACAGGGGCGTCCCGGCCTCGATCGGTCATTGCGCGGCCGATCTCCACGGCGTTCTTCCCGGCGCGCTTGACCGCGTACATGAGCTGATCGACCGCATGCATCAACGAGGGTTCGTCACGCGGGGTATCGGGCGAGATGAGCAGCGCGCCCATGCTGCACGTCACCGGATGAGGCGTGTCGGCCAGAACCGATGACAGGCGCTTGTGGAGCAAGCGAGCGAAATACACCCCTTCCTCGGCCGAATGGACGGGAAGCAAAAAGGCGAACTCGTCGCCGCCGATCCGGCCGAAATCGTCCTCGCGCCGGATGGTCTTCCGTGCGCCCTGCGCGAAGGCGCGCAGCACCTCGTCGCCGGCAACATGGCCGTGGCGGTTATTGATGCCCTTGAAATCATCGAGATCAAGGATCGCGAGCAGGAAGGATTGCCGGGCAGGCACCGCTAGATCGAGACGATGGATCACGCGCTCGCGGAACGTCTCCTTGTTGAGCGCATCGGTCATGCGGTCGCGCGCCGCCAGGTGGTGCTCCCGATCAAAGGACCGGCGGAAGCTGAGAACAATGGCGGCGACGAAAACATAGGTGACGGCGCGCACGGCCATCCTCGCCCCCAGCAGGGCGGGGGAAAGCCCTGGCAACTCGGCGAGATGCGGGACGACGGCGAGGACCGCCGCGACGATCGCCACCAGATAGCCGGCGCGGCTTCCCAGCGCCCAGCAGGCGGCGCAGACGATCGGGATATAGAACGGCGCGAGACCTATCCGGGAAAAATGTGCGTCCGCCAGCGCAAGCGCCGTGACGCTGAGGAGGATCGCGAACCAGGCGCGTTCGCGCGGCAGGGAATGAAGACGATCGGCGAGGCGGCCGACAGGCAGATGACTACTCACGCATGTCCTACTCGGTCAAAGGGTTCTCCAAGCTCATTCCCGCCCCAACTGTTCCTGTTCAGCCGGCGGCACGCCCCATTTCGGAGACGTGCCGGCCACTGAACCGGGTGTTGGAAACCTGAAACACGTCAGGCGCGGACGCCTTTGGCCGGGTGGCTTGGACATGCGCGCCCGCCACCCGGTCGATGAAGCTCGACCGGCTCGTGTTTCAGGAGGTTTCCACGCCTCCACCCGCGTCTCCGCAGGTGCGCGCACGCTACCGGCAAACTGTTAAGAAAAGCAATAAGCTGACAGGCACACCGGGGATCAGCCGATCTTGACGCCCCGCCAGTCCCGTTTTTTCCGCAGGTGGATGGGCCGCTTGGCCGCTGGTGGGTGCATATCGCCATCGGTCCTGTCGGCCAGCAGCGGCGTCGATCGCTCCTCGATGAGGGCGCGCAGCCGAGTCCGCCCGCGCACGATGCGGCTCTTGAACGTGCCTGCGGCAATGCCGAGCTGCGCCGCTCCGTCCTCGATGGACACGCCTTGGCTCGCCAGCAGCACCGCCTCGCGTTGGTGGAGCGGAAGTTCGCTGAGCGCCCAATCCGTATCCCGCAGCCAGACGGCGAGGCTCTGGGTCTCGTCCACCCGTAGCATGCGGTCGCGCGCCTCTTCGGGCAGGTCGGCATGAAAGCGGGCGCGGCGGCGACCGGTGAGAAAGCTGTTCTTCATCACGGTCCGCGCCCAGGCGGCGAGGCTTGTTCC
>NZ_LDES01000009.1 GCF_001015195.1 Sphingomonas sp. Y57
CACGCATTCCTTCAGGGCACGCGCTTCGCGGCGCAGATCCTGCACCTCGCCGGTGGTCGCGGCACGGGCAGTGTCGCCCGCCAGGCGGCGCTTGCCCGCTTCCATGAACTCCTTCGACCAAGTGTAGTACAGGCTTTGCGCGATGCCTTCCTTGCGGCACAGCTCGGCAATGCTGTCCTCGCCGCGAAGGCCTTCAAGCACGATGCGGATCTTGTCCTCGGCAGAGAAGTGCCGCCGGGTCTGCCGCCGGATATCCTTCACCACCTGCTCCGCAGGGGCCTTCGACGGCGATTTTGAATAGGAGGATTTGGGCTTCATCTTCGTTCCTTCGTCACTACGACGAAGCCCAAATCCTCCTTAAATCACAACCTCAAATCTGTGCCATTGGTGCTGACGGCGGACAACTCGAACAACGCGGTCTTCGTGTACAATCCGGAAACTTTCGACGCCGTCCAGCAGATCATAGATACGCTTGGCGATGGCTTCGGCCCATCGATCTGGCTCTTTTCGATCGGCTCCGATGCCTATATCGCCTATAATGATACGCTTGCAGACAATGTGATCAACTCGGTCATCATGGTCCACGACTATGACGCCGTCGCGCTGCAGTATAATATAGCCTATTTCAGTTGATCGTCCGATCAGCTGCGAACTCCAAGGTCGGCAGTTGAATGGACGGCTGGACTGGCTGTTTGAACGGCCCTTCCTCTCAGGAGTTAGGGCCTTCAATCCCCGGGCGGATTAGTCATCAACGAGTCCCGAGCCTAGAGCAGCCGGCTGTCATATGCCCATTGGAGGAGAGCCTGCCTCTGCCTCGGGCGGCAAAAAGGGTCTCCGGGATTGCAGTGCTTCACGATCTGAGCGGCATGGCGCCTGAAGGCTTTCCAGCGGGCGATCTGGCGGGCATCTTCCTGGGGCAACCTGCGCCCGGAATAATAGCGACAATACCATTGAAACCATCCGCGGGGATCGTCCTCGTGGACCCAGCCCTTCTCGATCCAGACTCGCAAGGGAACGCTTGCCCGCACGCCGAAATGGTTCAACGAACAATCGGGGCGGCCAGAGGCTAGTTTGGCGGCCTTGAACCAATCCGCTGGAAATTCAGCCTCGCAGTCCGTCATGTACTTGCCGCAGAAAACACCCAGGCTCAGCATTTCGGCGGGCGTGAGTTCCGGCCGGAACTCCGGGTCGAAGTCCTGACCAAAGGCAACGGACCGGGTATAGGCATAGCCCTGCTGCATTCGATCGTTGACGATCACTTCCGTTGCCTGGTGCATCCTCCAAATCTAACGTGCCACGGCATGACTGCAACGGATCACTGCGCCCGCGCCCCATGCCAAGCGGGCGACGCAGTGTGCGCGGGCAACATGGCGGACCGCCGCACCAGCGTCGCCGATGCGCAGAGCCGACCGGACGCAGCCCGTCGCGGCGATCGTCGGGCATCGCTGAAGCCTCCCCACACCCCAACGATCGGCGGCCGCGGGATCGTCGTTCACGGGACCGCGTATCATCAGGTACCGCCGACGCTTCCTGCGCGCGTCCGCTAAGCGATACCGCCCGCAAAACCTCCTTAAAGACGGGTTGAGGCCAGCCGCCCGTTCGGGGCTACTCCGCCCGAGGCTTCTGGCGAGGGATAGGATGGCGAACGAACCGATCGGGACCTGCGGATCGAAACTACCCACCCTGTGGGATCGAACCGCGACATCGCCACCCCGCCCCGTTCCCCTGGAGGGCGATGCCACGACCGATGTCGCGATCATCGGCGGGGGCTTGAGCGGCCTGTCGACGGCCTACCATCTGAGCCGTGCCAACCTTCCCAGCCTGCTCCTCGAGGCCGGGGCCATCGGCGATGGAGCGTCGGGTGCCAACACCGGCTGGTGGGTGCCCTCGATGGCGTTGATAGACGCGCCAGCCCTCGACGCGGCCCTTGGGGTGGACCGTGCCCGGAGCCTTCGGCGCGGCCTGGCAGCCAGTGCGCGGGCGATCCCCCAGCTCGCCCGCCAATATCGCATGGACTGCGATCTTTCGCCATGCGGCGTCCTCTACGCCGCATCCACTGCGAAGACGTTGGCGCGCATCAGCCGCGAGGCGGAAGCCTCGGCGGCTGCCGGCAGCACCATCCGGATCATCGATCGCAACGGCATCAGCGGCCATGTCGCTACCGACCATTATGTCGGCGGTGTGCTCTACGCCGATGCCGGCATGCTCAACCCGCTCTCCTTCTGCCGGGGACTGGCCGCCGCGGCTGTGGCAGGCGGAGCGCGGATTCATGATGCTTCGCCCGCGGTCGGCATCGCCCCGGAACGAGACGGATGGCGGATCGACACCCCCCGAGGATCGGTTCGCGCCCGTGCGGTGGTGATCGCCACAGGCGCCTCGCCACTCTCGCCATGGACCGCCGCGCGCAAGGCCGGCTATCGATTGAAGATCGCGATGGTGGCATCGGCGCCCTTTGCGGATCACGGCCGATCGATCCTTCCGGCCGGCGTACCGTTCACCGACATGGATTCGTTCGACACCTTCGGCGGCGGCTTCGACCGGGCGGGGCGACTGGTGATGTCCATCCTTCCAGGCATATCGGCGAACCCCAGCCCGTCCGATCTCGCCCGGCCTTACTGGCGAAAGTTTCGCCAGGTCTTTCCGCAGGCGCCGGCTGATCCCGGCTGGGAGTTCGGCTGGTTCCGCCACGAAGCGGTGCCGCCGGGCCGGATGGTCGGCATCCATGAACCAGAACCCGGCCTGCTTATCCTCCATGGCTATGCCGGAAACGGCATCACGCAGGCGCTCCACTTCGGCGAGAGGATCGCGCGATCGCTGGCGACGGAGGACAGGGAAGCGATCGGCATCGCCTTGACGCCGCTGCGTCCGGCCAGCGGCGCCGATCTCGTGTCCACGCTCGCCAACCGGCTGCTACTGCCCCTCGCGCGGGCCCTGGTCTATCGATGAGGCGGGGGCCGGCGGATCAGGCGCGCAGCTCGCCGATCACCTCGCCGCAGGCCACTTCTTCCTCGTCACGCTTCAGGATGGTCAGCCGGCCGCTCGCCGGCGAGGGCAGTTCGATCTGCGTCTTGTCGATCATGATCTCGGCGACGACCACGCCCTCCTCGACCATGTCGCCATCCTCATAGAGCCAGGTGGCGATCACGCCCATCTGGCCATCAGGCCACAATCCGTCGGGAATGGCGATAGCAACAGTCATTTTCCGGCTCCGGTGACGAGATTCAAGGCTTCTTCGACGATCCGATCGGCGTTCGGCAGGGCGAACTGCTCCATCGGTCGCGCAAAGGGCGTGGGGATGTCGGGATAGGTGAGCCGTCGCAGCGGCGCGCGCAGCGGCACGCCCAGTTCGGCAACCGTCGCGATGATCTCGCCCGCGAGGCCGCAATTGCGGTAGTCGTCGTCGATCACGAGCATCCGTCCGGTCTTGGTGACCGAGCGGACGATCGCGTTCCTGTCGAGCGGGACGATCGAGCGCAGGTCGATCACCTCGGCATCGACACCTTGTCGCGACAGCCGCCCTGCCGCCTCCATCGCCTGGTGGACGGTGGCCCCGAGCCCCACCAGGGTCACGTCGCGCCCGGGACGGACGATGTTCGCGACGCCGATCGGAACCTCATAGCCGTCATCCGGCACGTCGGTGATGGCGGTCTTGACGGTACCCAGGAAGCCCATGCCCTGAAGGTTCTTGTGGAACATGAACAGCACGGGGTTGTCGTCCCGGATGGCCGATGTGAGCAGGCCCTTGGCGTCATAGGCGTTCGAGGGCAGCACGATCTTCAGCCCCGGCAGATGGGCGAAGGTGGCATAGAGGCATTGGGAATGCTGGGTGCTGTCCGAATAGCCCCCGCCGATCGCGGTGAGGATCACCATCGGCGCCTTGAAACGACCGTTGGAGTGGTAGGACGACTTGGCCGCGAGATTGTAGATCGCGTCCATGCAGACGCCGAAGAAGTCCACGAACATCAGTTCGACGATCGGTCGCATGCCCAGATTGGCCGCGCCCACCGCCGCACCGATGAACGCTGTTTCGGAGATCGGCGTATCGCGCACCCGGTCGGCCCCGAACTCGTCGAGCAGCCCCCCCGTATGTCCCCAGATGCCGCCAATCGCACCGATATCCTCACCCATCACGAAGACGCGCGGATCGGCGCGCATTTCCTGTGCGATGGCTTCGTTGATGGCCTTGGCAATGGTGAGCTTGCGCTCGACGCGGTTGCGCCGCGATGCGCTGGTGACACTGCTGTTCATGGGACCTCAGACGAAAAGCGTTTCGAGGGCGGCGGAACCTTCCGGCTCGGGCGCCGCAAGGGCGAATTCGAAGGCATCGTCGAGCTCATGGCGTATCCGCGCGTCGATCGTCGCCTCGAGGTCGGGCGAGAGGATGCCGTCGCCACGCAGTCGCTCACGATAATGCGGCAGGGGATCGAGAGCGGGTTTGCCGGCGAGTTCATCCGGCGGGAGATAACCCTCGGTGTCGCCCATGAAGTGCCCCTGAAGCCGGGTCGTCTGGATTTCGATCAAGGTGGGGCCCTCGCCCGCCCGGGCGCGCATGACCGCGCGGCCGACCGCTTCGAAGACCCGATCGGGATCGTTGCCGGGGACATGCTCGCCCGGCATGCCATAA
Source organism: Sphingomonas sp. Y57 (assembly GCF_001015195.1). Lineage (GTDB taxonomy): Bacteria > Pseudomonadota > Alphaproteobacteria > Sphingomonadales > Sphingomonadaceae > Rhizorhabdus. The sequence goes on from NZ_LDES01000009.1 coordinate 4,625, forward strand.
GCGGCCGCGCGCACATGGTTTTCAGGCACGGCGGTCGATGCGTGCTTCGGCACCGAGACCGCCCAGCCATTGTCTTCGATGATGCACAGGAAAGGCAGCTTCCAAACACCCGCGAGATTCATGGCCTCGTGGAACCCGCCCTGGTTGACTGCGCCTTCGCCGATGCAGGCCACGGCGATACCGGACTCGCCGTTCAGCTTGCGAGCGAGAGCCGCACCCACGGCCGGCGCCATATTCTGGCCGATGATGCCGCTGGTCCAGAACAGCTTGTCGAAATCGAAAAGATGCATATGTCCGCCGCGGCCGCCGGACAGGCCGGCACTGCGGCCGAATATCTCGGCCGTCATCCGGCGCAGGTCGACACCCTTGGCAATCGCCTGCGCGTGCGAACGGTGATGACAGGCAAGATAATCCTCCGGACCCAGATGCGCGCTGAGTCCGACGGCGCACGGCTCCTGCCCGTCGCACAGGTGCATCTCGCCCGGTAACGGCCCCTTGGCCATATTGAACAAGGGCCGCTTGCCTTCCATGTAGGCCTCCGCGATCCGCGCCTCGTAGAGGCGGATCTTGGCCATCGTCTCATACATCCACAGGCGCTGCGTCGCCGTCGGCACAAGGCCTTCCATGATCGTCCCGCTCCATCGGCGGCTCTGGTTCGTCCCAGGCCGGCGGCTCTAGCTGCGCGCTTGGGCGGTGCCTTTCCAATCCGGCCAAAAGGGGGGTGTCAGCCCCCGCCGGCCCACCAAACGGGGGATTGCCGCGCCACGCCCCGGCATGGTCGCTGTCGGACGGGAACAGCAGATGGGAGGGCCGCGAAGTGCTATCGAACGGGGACAGGTTGCAGGCAGCGCGGGACTTCCTCATCCGGTACCGCACCGATCCTGCCACCGCCACGGCCGGCTTTGCCTGGCCGCGCTTCGATCATTTCAATTTCGCCTTCGACTGGTTTGATCGGATCGCCGAACGCAGCGATGCGGTGGCGCTGGCGATCGCCAGTCCCCAGGGACACAAGAGCTGGTCCTACCGCGACCTCTCGCTCGCTTCCAACCGGGTCGCCCATTTCCTGCGTCGTCATGGGCTGGGCTCCGGCGATCGGCTGCTGGTCGCGCTCGGCAACCGGGTTGAGCTTTGGGAAACCCAGCTTGGTGCGATGAAGGCGGGCTGCGTGATCGTCCCCTGCACGGTGATGCTGGACGCCGCCGAGCTGCGCGAGCGCATGGCGCGCTCCGGAGCCCGGGCTATTATCGCCGACGACAGCATCGCCGGGCGGCTGGGGGCGCCCGACACCGGCTGGACAAGCTTCAGCGTAGACACCCCCCGCCCCGGCTGGATCGCCTATGGCGAGGCCTATGGCGAACCCGCCAGCTTCGTCCCCGACCGGCCGACACGGGGCGCCGATCCCCTGCTGGTCTACTTCACCTCGGGGACCACGGCGCAGCCCAAGATGGTGACGCACAGCCATGTCTCCTATCCGGTAGGCCATTTGTCGACGCTCTACTGGATCGGCCTGAAACCCGGCGACACGCACCTCAACATCTCATCGCCCGGCTGGGCCAAGCACGCCTGGAGCAGCTTCTACGCTCCCTGGCTCGCCGAAGCTTCGATCCTGGCGATCGACCAGCCCGCCTTCGACGCGCGCTTCGTGCTCGATCAGATCCGTGACCACGGCGTCGATTGCTTCTGCGCACCGCCGACGGTGTGGCGCATGCTGTTGCAGGAAGGGATCGAGCGATGGCCGGTGCGGCTACGCGAGGCGGTCAGCGCCGGGGAGCCGCTGAACCCGCACGTCGTGGAGCAGGTGCGCAAGGCCTGGGCCATCGACGTACGCGATGGCTATGGCCAGACCGAGACGACCGCCCAGATCGGCAACACGCCCGGCCAACCGCTGGTCGCCGGGGCCATGGGGCGCCCTCTTCCCGGCTTCCGCATCGAGCTGGACGGTGCCGCCGGCCATGGCGAGATCGTCCTGCGCGCCACGGACATGGCCGCCGGGGTCATGCTGGGCCTCCAGGCCGAAGCCGGCGCGGCGCTCCAGCCGCCACCCGGCGGCATCCACCGGACCGGTGACATAGCCTCCGCCGCGCCCGACGGAACGCTGACCTATATCGGCCGCGCCGACGACGTGTTCAAGTCGAGCGACTACCGGATCAGCCCTTTCGAGGTTGAGAGTATCCTGCTGGAGCACCCGGCGGTAGCGGAGTCGGCCGTTATTCCGAGCCCCGACGATACGCGGCTGTCGGTACCGAAGGCGATCATCGCGCTGGCCCCGGGCCATTCCCCGACGACGGAAACGGCCGCGGCGATCTTTGCCCACAGCCGGGCGCGGTTGGCCCCCTATAAGCGAATCAGGCGGCTCGAATTCGGCGAGTTGCCCAAAACGGTCTCCGGCAAGACGCGCCACGCCCAATTGCGCGAAAGAGAGACGGGCAGCCGGCCGGAAGGCGAGTATCGGGAGGAGGATTTCGGTCCTAGAGGGGTGAACGCATCTCGATCAGGTTGAGCTCTCGCGCGGCGCGCAACGCGCGGGAGCGCGTATGGGCATTGAGTTTCGAGAAGAGCGCCTTGCGATAGCCCTTGAGCGTACTTTCCATCAGGCCAAGCTGATTCGCCATCTCCTTGGCCGAGTAGCCGTCCGCCAGCATCTCCAGCACCTCGCGCTCGCGCGGGCTGAGGTGCGGGCCAGCATGTCCGTTCTTCCGCACGGCCCCCTTGCATTGGCTTTCGATCAGTTGGATCACGAAAGCCGTCTGGCCCGAGGCCACCACATCGAGCTTCGGAAGGATCTGCGCCAGCAGCGGCGTGACCAGGGCGCGAGGTTCATCGGCCAGGCAGGTCCACCGGCCCGAACGGGTGAGCCGGCGACCGATATCGCCACAGATCGCGGCGCAGGGATCGGCTGCGCCCGAGAGGTGCAGCAGGCTTGCCTCAAGCGTCATCAGCGGAATCTGCAGGCGCTCGTTCGTGCGATGCCGGTCGAACGCCCTCAGCGTCGCCAGCATCTGTTTCGCACGCGCAAGATCGCCGACACACAGGGCCAGGCGCACCGCCCCGGCGAACAGGCCCGGCGCAAGCCGCAGGGCCCGTGAATCGATCTCGGCGCCCGACAGGATACGGCGCACCGTCGGTTGCTCGGCGATCTTGCGTGCCTCTTCGATCAGCCCCGCCAGGACCAGCTGGTGCATCTCGCTGGCCGTAGCGACCAGTTCCAGCCGATCGAAGCCGTTGCGCCGCGCGGCCCCCTGTTGCTCGCGCAGGAAATGGAGTGCCGGCTCGATGCCCTCCTTGCGACGGAGCAGCGATGCGACGGTCGGGGTCGCGGCTTCATAAGCGGGCAGCCAGCCATGTCGCTCGGGCAAGGCGGGCGCGCTGTCGCGGCTGATCTCCCACGCACCCTCGATGTCGCCGGTCTCGTAGCGGATCTGGGCGAGCAGGAACGAGGCATAGGCGTTGACCATCGCCTCCTCGGGAAGGCCCCGGCCGACCGCGTTGCGCCGCTCCACCGAGCGGGCGTGCGCCTCAGCCTCCGCCATATTGCCCAGTGCACCATTGGCGAGGCTAAGGCACAGATCGAGATAATCCGACACATAGGGCGCTTCCCCTCCGGCCGATAGCAAGGCGACCGACGCCCGCAGCAGGCCCTCGGCATATTCTCCCGTGTCGAGATAATGGGAGACGAGGACGCACAACGCCGAGCGTGAAGCGACCGGCCCTATGCTGTTTTCGTCGAGAGCCGTTTCCATCGCCGCCGTCACGCGCACCGGCATCTCCCGATCTTCGACCAGGCACAGCAAACCTTCCACCACCGAGAAGGCGAGTCGAAGGTTCGGATCGCCGACGTCGGCCGGCGCCGCGCCCTCGCCCCGGAGCCGTTCAAAGGCGGCCCGGGCGCGGGCGACCCGTTCCTCCTGCAGGTCGAGATAGATCATCGCGAGAGCAAGCTGGGGAAAGCGTTCGATCCCCGGAATATCGAACTCGCGAAACAGGCGGATCGTCTCGAAGCCCCAGCGCATCGTCAGCAGATAGCCGGCGCCACGCTCGAACAGCGCCGCCGCCATCTCGGGGGCCCCGGCGCGCAGGGCGAAGCGGACCGCATCGTCATGCCGGCCGAACCGGACCAGGAAATCGCAGACCGCCTCGACCCGCCCGACGGGGATCACCCTACCCGGCCCGCAGTGGCGCTTGCGGACATGGGCCGCGAGGACCGGCATCATGCGGTACCAATTGGCAGAGCTGCCGGCCTCGGCGATCAGATGGCGGCGACGCAGCGCCTCAATCGGCTCCCCGCTGTCCGACCGATCGAGAACGATGTCCAGAAGATCGGCGGACAGCTCGTCGAAGAGCGCCCCGGTTATCGTCGCCTGCCGCTCGCGCGGAGACAGCGCGCCCAATATTTCCTCCGACACATAGTCGGCGATCATCGCATCCGGAAACGCATCGCCGCCGGGGCCGCCGGGGCCGCCGACGCTCCGTTGCTGCACCATGCCCAGCCGGGCGAGCTGCACCAGCGCCGGCCAGCCATGGGTCTCGGTCCACATCCTGTCCAGATCGCCGGCAGACGGAACCGCCCCGGTGCAGCCGGCGATCTCGGCGCGGGTGAAGCAGAGATTGTCGAAATCGAACCTGATGATTCCGCCCCGCATCAACAGCGCGGCGCTGGCCAGCGTGGAAGCGGTGCGAGATCCAACCACGACCGTAATGCCGCCCCCATATTCGGCCAGAATCAGGCGAAGGACCGCCTCGGTCTCCTGGGACTGGGCGCGATCCCAGTCATCGAGGAACAGCCAGATATGACGGCCCTCGCACAGCTGCGCGAAGACGTCCGTCAGTTCCCCGCGCCCCGTTGCGGGATCGCCCCGCGCGGATACCGCGACCGCGTGGATCAGCGCCGCAGAAAAGGCGGCGGTCGTCGCCTCCTGATCGGTGAGGCTGAGCCATGCCCGGAACCCGCCATGCAGACCCAGCCGCGCATGGGCCTGCTCCATCATGGTCGTCTTGCCCGCACCGGGCGGAGCGCCGATCCAGACCAGCCGGGGGGGGCCTTCGGCATCCACCCAGGCGAGCAGGCGGTCACGTTCGATCAGGGGCACGAGCTGCGGCCGCGGACGCAGGCGCGACCGCAGGAAGCTGCTCGCTGCCTCCAGATCAGTCACGGCGCCCGTTCACCGGCACGCCGCCGCGATGAATCAATCGACAGGTCGCGCATATTGCTGCAATTCCGCCCGCTGTTCCGGGAGGATAACAGCAGCATATCCCGGTGAGAAGGGCCGCGCCCCATGCCCCTGCTCACCGGCTGGACAGGCTGCTCTCGTCTTGCCCGCTATCGGCAAGACGGGAATGAGCCAGCCGCTCTTTCACCGCCATCAGCAGACGCTTTTCCGCAGCGATGTAGAAATCAGTCCACTGCTCCTCGCCGATGCCCACCGGCACATAATCGCAGCGAAAGCGAAGCACACAGCGTTCAGGGCCCGCCGCGGTGACGGCGATATCTCCGAGATAGTCGGTGACGGGCAGAGGACCGGCGTCGAGCACCCTGTAGCGGAAGGCGAAATAGCCCCCGCCCTTGTCGTCCAGAAAGTCCAGCCGCTCGCGCACGGGGGGGCCGCTTTCCATCCACAGCAGCCGGGTTGCGCCGATCTGCGTATCGGGACTCTCATATTCGATGCGCGTGAACAGGCCCCCGGGGCCCGCCAGCAGCGGCAGATTCCGCCAGCGGAAATAGGGGATAACGCTCTCGGCGGGCCAATCGACCGCCTCCACATAGATCGCCGCCGCCATCGGATCAGACGATGAAGCGCGCGGAAGGGTGCGCCCGCGGATAGGAGCGCATATGCGCCAGGAACTGGGCCAGTGCCTTGTCGCTCCGGGTCAGCGTGCCGGCGCGGAAGCGAATGCTCTCGAAGACCGAGCGATCCTGCGCGTAGAAGTCCAGCTCCAGCTTCACGGCCGCCTCGTTCGCCGCCACCGCCGCGTCGCGGCCGCCCTCCAGCGAGGTCGCTACAACGAAATAGGGAACGGTATAGCCGGGGCGCGGCATCGCCATCGGCGCCACCAGTCCGAACCAGTTCCCGTCGAGGACGAGGCTCTGGTAGAAGAATGTGGTGCCGTAGATACCGAGACCGAAATGGGCACCGCGATCCTCCCAATGCTGCGCCCGCAGCTCGAACGTGACGTCGTATGGCGTCCACCGCATTCCGGCCACCACCTCTTCGTCGGTCCGGGTGAAGCTGAGCCCGTGCAGCGTCTTGATGTGCTGGATGTCGAGCGTGTTGGTACACACCGTCCAGGGGTCGACCGGGGCATGGGTTGCCTCGATCGTGCTGATGTAGAGCTCGTCATCGCGATAGACCTGGCCGGTGCCGACATTATGGAAATCGGGCAGTTCCCATAAGGGCTCCGCGCCATTGAACGCCATGATCAGACCCCAGCGCTCGACAGTGGGAAACTTGAACAGGCGCGCCACTCCGGGAGCAGGATCGCCGATCGCCGTCGCCTTGCAGAAGCCGTTCAGATCATAGCGCCAATGGTGAAAGGCGCAGCGCAGCTGGCCGTCGACTACGTTGCCGGCTTCAAGGCTTGCACCCATGTGCGGACAATAAGCGGAGAGCACCTGCACCGCGCCGCTCTCCTCCCGGGCGACGACGACGCGACCATCCAGGAACGGCCGGCCTATGATCTGACCCGGTCCGACCTCCTCCGAGCGGCAGACGACGAACCAGCTCTGGCTGAACAGGCCGCCCTCGCCCTCCGCGGGCAAGCGGGTATAGGCCGGCTCCGGAGGCAGCGGCACAGCGGCGGAATAAGGCACCTGTCCCATCAGAAGCGCGCCTTTACAGTGAGCCCGAACTCGCGCGGGCGCCCATATTGGGCGAAGGTGACGGCCGTGCCGAAGCCCACCTCATTTTCCGCGAACACCTTGTAGCGCTTGTTGGCGAGGTTCAGCCCGTAGAACTGGATTTCCCATTTATCGCCCGGCTCGCGGTAGCCGATCCGTCCGTTGTAGAGCCAATAGCCCTTCTGGTTCTCACCGGGGCTATTGGGCAGGAAGAACCAGATCGTGCTGCGGTAACTCGCATCGCCGCGCAGGGTGATCGTGCCCCTGCCGCCCAGATCGGCCTCATATTGCGCAGCCAGCGATCCCGACCATTTGGGCGAGTTCACCAACTTCGTAAAAGGCGCGATTGTCACCGCCGCGTTGGGATCGACCTTCTTTATGTGCTGATGGAGATAGCCGACATTGGCTTCGAGCCGGAAGCCGGGGAAGAGCAGCGCCGCGCTCTCCATCTCGAAACCCGACAGCTCGACATTGGCGATATTGCCCACCACGACCGCGAGATTGTCGAGGGTCGACCCCTGATAATCCTTATAGTCGTAATAGAAGCCGGCGATGTTGAACCTCAGGCGCCGGTCGAGCCATTCGGATTTCAGGCCGGCTTCATAGGCCCAGATGGTCTCGTTGCCGAAGCTGGTAGGCGGCGCGGCGGCGAAGGAGCGGCCGTTGAAGCCGCCGCTGCGGAAGCCGCGCGACAGCGACGCGTAGAGCATGACGTCGCCGTTCGGCCGGTATTGCACGCCGATCTTCGGGGAAAGGTTCGACCAGCTGTCGGAAACCCTTGCCGGCGGACGCACATTGCCGAACGTGCCGATGCCGAACGAACTGATCAGATCCTTCTCGTCACGGCTGTAGCGCAGGCCCGCGGTGAACGAGAAATTGTCCGTCAGCCGGTAATCGAGCTGGGCGAAGGCCGCGTAGCTCTTGGTGGTCTGGTTGTTGAAGACGCGGAGCGCCGTGCCCCCTGCGGTGGGCGCAAAATCATAGGCTCCCGGCCCCGTCCGCACGATCGGCACGAACAGCTCGGCGAATTGCGACTGCTTGGCGCGTTCACGATAATAGAAAAGGCCAGCGACATATTGCAGCCGCGCATCGAACGCCTTGCCCGCCATCTGCAGTTCCTGGCTGATCTGCGACTGATCGTCGTCGATCGCCTGTTCGATCAGCGGATAGGGCGTTCCGTCGAAATCCCGCGACGCCTGCGCCTTCAAATTGCGGTAGGCGCTGATCGACTTGAGGGAGAGGTCGTCGCCGATCGACCAGTCGACGGTCAGATTGCCGCCATAGATCTCGTAATTGTCCTTCGCCGGATAGGCCGAATAGGTGTCGAGCGGATCGCTGGGGATGAAGTTGGTGCCGATCGGCGCAAAGCCCAGTGCCTGCAAGGAGGCGTTATAGGCTACGACACCGGCCGAAGCGGGGTTGGCGAGATCGACCAGGATGAGCGATTCCTGGCCAGGTCCGACGTCGCGCTTCGATCCGTCGACGGCGAGGCGGATGTCGACATCGTCGCCATCGTAGAGGAGCTGCGCACGACCGGCGATATTGTCGCGTTCGCCGACCTTCTCGCCGGTCGTCAGCCGGCGGCCATAACCGTCCTGATCGAAGGAGGCGACCGCGACATTCGCGAATAGCCGATCCTCCACTAGCGGGGCGTTGATGCTGGCGCGGATATCGAGGCGCTTCCGGCTGCCAAAGGTGACCTCCGCCGAACCGCCGAACTCGCGGGCAGGCTTTTGCGTCACCACCTGTATGGCGCCACCCGTGGTGTTACGGCCAAATAGCGTTCCCTGCGGACCGCGCAACACCTCGACCCGCTCGATATTCACCAGATCGAGTGCGGCACCGGCCGTCCGGCCGACATAGACGCCGTCGAGATAGAGGCCGACACTGGGTTCCTGCGTCACGATGAAATCGAACTGGCCGACCCCGCGGATGAAATATTGCCCGCTGGAATCGCCACCCGCGGGGCTCGCCTGGCCCGTGAAATTCGGGATGGAACCGGCCAGATCGCTGACCGTGGTGGCGCCGCGCTCGGCCATCGCCGCGCCCGAAAGGGCCGTCACCGCGATCGGCGTCGACTGAAGCCGCGTCTCGCGCCGCTCCGCGGTCACCACGATCTCTGACAATCGCCCATCGTCATTGGCGCTCTGCGCCACGGCCGGCATCGCCGTCAGTCCTGCCGCCATGCCGATCGTGGCGATGGCGATCGCCCTATAGCCAGCATGCCCTTCTCGGGCCGCCCCGCTTTTCCCTGGTCCCCGCATCGTGATTGCCCCCTGTTGGATTTTTGATTTCCCCACGCTGCCGCATTCCAGGTCCGCAGAAACTCCATCCAAAGGGGGTGAGTGGCCGGGCGCAATACCCCCCTTGCGGAGGGATTGTTGAAAAGAGGCCGAACGCCTCTGCTCACCCCCTGTCGCATCGTCCGGAGGGAATGCCATGACCGATCGCCAATCGCTGCATCTTCGACCCGATCTGGAACGCCATTTCAGTTTTGCCCAGGCCGTCCGATCAGGCCCGCTTCTATTCGTCTCGGGCAGCGTGGCGATGGATGCGGCGGGCGCCCCGCTGGGGGGCGATATGGCGAGCCAGGTGCGTGCCATCTATGCCAGCCTTGCCGATTTCCTCGCCGGTCACGGCTTCGATGCCGGACAGGTGGTGAAGGAGACGATCTATACCGTCGACATGGATGCGCTGGTCGCGGCCGCCCCGGTCCGCGCCGCCTTCTACGCGGAGCACGCGCCGCCGGCCGCCACCTGGGTGGAGGTGCGCCGGCTGCTGACCGCCGACTATCTGCTGGAAGTCGAGCTGACACTGATCGGCGATCGTGGGCCCCTCGTCTGATGTCGCGCTTCACCCTCGACAGGCTGCGCCCGCCCGCGGATCCGGAGGAGCGCCTCTCCTGGCTGTGCGATCGACAGGAAATCGCCGACGTGCTGGCGGTCTATTGCCGGGCGCAGGACCGGTGCGATCGGGCGCTGCTGAAATCGGTGTTCCATGAGGATGCCGTCGACGAACATGGCGGGGTGTTCGACGGGACGATGCGCGACTTCTGCGGCTTTGCGCTCGACGTGCTCCGAAAATGCGACACGACGATCCACCTCCTCCACCAGCTGCTGATCGAGATCGACGGCGACGACGGCTGGAGCGAAAGTTACGTGACGGCGATCCACCGCTACAGCGATCGAGGCGAGCCGGTCGATTCTACCTGGCATGCCCGGATACTGGACCATTTCCAACGCCGCGACGGACGGTGGAAGGTGTTCCGGAGGAAGGTCGTCTACGATCTCAACGCCGACCGGACCGCGCGTGAATATTGGGCCCGCGGCCTGCTGCAGCCACCGACCATGGTGGGCGGTCGCTTCGGCGACGACCCCTCGACCCTCTGGTGACTGCCCGACCCGCATCGGCCTGATCCGGCAGGCGGGACAGCCCGTTGCTCGGCCCAGGCCTTACCCCGCGACGCCCCTTAAATCACGCGGGTGCGCGATCCCGCAAGTCGCGCACCCGCGCGGCCTTCCCCGCGGACCGCGGCAAGGCGCCTGCCTCGACGATCCGTGTCCGGGCACTGATGCCGATCACCTCCTTGACGTAGCCGGCCAGGCGAACGCCTTCCGCGCTGCCACGGTCCTCGTCGCAGTCGAGGCGACGCTCGACGATGATCAGCACCTCGTCCATCCGGCCTGGCCGGGTGACCTCGACCTCGAAATGCGGGGCCAGGCCTTCACATTTGAGCACCTGCTCCTCGATCTGGGTCGGAAACACATTGACGCCGCGGATGATCAGCATGTCATCGCTGCGACCGGTGATCTTCGCCATGCGGCGCATCGGCACCTCGATGCCGGGCAGCAGCCGGGTAAGGTCGCGGGTGCGGTAGCGGATGATCGGCAGCGCCTGCTTGGTGAGCGAGGTGAAAACCAGCTCGCCCTCCTCGCCTTCGGGTAGCACCTCGCCAGTCTCGGGATCGATCACTTCCGGATAGAAATGGTCTTCCCAGATCGTTGGCCCCGCCTGCGACGACACGAATTCCTGCGCGACGCCGGGGCCCATCACTTCCGACAGGCCGTAAATATCGCAGGCTTTGATGTCGAACGCCTCCTCGACCTCGCGGCGCATCGCCTCCGTCCAGGGCTCGGCGCCGAAAATGCCATATTTGAGCGAGCTCGTGCGTGGATCGATACCCTGGCGGTGGAACTCGTCGAGGATCGCGAGCATGTAGCTCGGCGTCACCATGATGATGTCAGGCTTGAAGTCGCAGATGAGCTGCACCTGCTTCTCGGTCTGTCCACCCGACATAGGAATGACGGTGCACCCCAGCGCCTCCGCGCCGTAATGCGCGCCAAGGCCACCGGTAAAAAGGCCATAGCCGTAGGAGACCTGCACCTTCATGCCGGGGCGCCCGCCGGCCGCGTGGATCGAGCGGGCGACGAGGCTCGCCCAGGTTTCGATGTCGCGCCTGGTATAGCCGACCACGGTCGGCTTGCCGGTCGTGCCCGACGAAGCGTGGATGCGGGACACCTGCTCCTGCGGCACGGCGAACATCCCGAACGGATAGGTGGCGCGCAGGTCGGCTTTGGTGGTGAACGGGAAGCGGGCGAGGTCCGCGAGCGAGGTCAGGTCGTCCGGGGTCACGCCGGCAGCGTCGAATGCCCTCGCGTAGTGGGGTGAGTTCGCATAGGCATGGGCCAGCGTCGACTTCAGCCGCTCGAGCTGGAGCGCCCGCAACTCCGCCAGATTCGCGGGGCCATAATCGACCTCAGCCATGATCATCCCTCTCCCTTCCTGCACACGACCCACGGCGAACGGAGCAGCGGCACGCGCCATAGTGGACCGCGCCGGCGCGTCCGACAACCGGACGAAACCGCGAAGCGCGCTGCCGCAGCGGACGAGAATCGCCTGCCGCCCGCGGCTCCGTTACCCTTGCTGATATAATTAAACGTCTGGTCGATCAATATATGAAACGCCCGGAAACCGGGATCGAAATCGAGTTTCGGCCGGATCAGCGGCGTTCGATCGTCAGGTGGACGAGCTCATGGACGGGCTTGAGACGCTCGCGGACTACCGCAGCCGGCGCAGCACCGATGATGTCGACGATAGCTGCATGGGCGCCCGGTCCGACCTGCCAGACATGGAGGTCGACTATCCGCGCGTCGCCCGGCCCTTCAATGCAGTCGCGAATTTCCGCGACCAGATGCGCGTCGGCGGTGTCGAGCAGGACGGCGGCGGTATCGGCCATCAGCGTCCAGGCCCAGCGCGCGATCACGGCCGCGCCCACAAGGCCCATCAACGGATCGAGCCACAGCCAGCCGAGATAGCGCCCGGCAAGGAGGGCCACGATGGCGAGCACCGATGTCAGCGCATCGGCGAGGACATGGACATAGGCGGCGCGAAGATTGTTGTCGCCGCCGCCATGATGATGGTGATCATGATGGCCGTGGTCGTGCGCATGGCCATGATCGTGATGGTGATGGCCGTGCCCGCCCGACAGCAGCAGGGCGCTGATCAGGTTGACGACCAGCCCGAGGACCGCGACCAGTATCGCCTCGTCGAACGCGACATTGCCGGGTCGGACGAGCCTTATCGCCGATTCGATCGCGATGCCGAGCGCGACGATGCCAAGCACCAGCGCCGAGGCGAAACCGGCCAGGTCGCCGACCTTGCCGGTCCCGAAGCTGTAGCGCGGGTTGGCGACGTGCCGCTTGGCATAGCGATACGCGAGCGCTGCGACGCCGAGCGCCCCGGCATGCGTGGCCATGTGGAACCCGTCGGCGAGCAACGCCATCGATCCGGTCAGATAGCCGGCGACGATCTCGCCCACCATCATCGCCGCGGTGATCACCACGACCCAGGCGGTCCGCCTCGCATTGTCGTCATGCGCGTCGCCCAGATAGTCATGGGCGTGCGCCTGGGCTTCGATCTCGAAACGGCTGGCCATGGCGATCCCCGGCGAAAAATAGCTTAACGAAAGTGACGGCGCAGGACGGTCGAAAGCTCATCCGCCCCGGCCTTCCGCTCCGCGTCCGAAAGGCCTTCGGCGGCGACATGCTCACGCAGATGCTCCTCGACGAGCTCGTCCATCAACCCGGCCACCGCGCCGCGCACCGCCGCGACGAGATGGAGCGTCTCGCTGCACGCCGCCTCGGCCTGGATCGACCTCTCGATCGCGCCGACCTGCCCGGCAATGCGCCGCACCCGGGCGATCAGCTGATCGCGATTCCCCGCTATATGTCCCATAGCATAGGGGAGTACCCTATATCCATAGCGGGCGCAATCTATCCTCGGCCGCGTGGCCGCGTCCGATTCGGCGGTGCCAGGTGATGATAGGGCGGAAGGAAGAGCGGCTGCCGGTATCGCCGACCGCCGCGATATCGCCGGGCCATCTGGGGGATGGCGTGGTTCCGGCTTGATGATGGTCGGGGCGACAGGATTCGAACCTGCGACCCCCAGACCCCCAGTCTGATGCGCTACCAGGCTGCGCTACGCCCCGACCAAGGCTGCGCGCTTTAGGAGGGTCTTTGCCGCTTGGCAAGCGCGCGGTTGCCCTTGACGTGCGGAACGTGATAGGCGCGCGCCACTTCGGGGCTCTAACGGGCCCGCTTTTTCCGGGATACCAGATAGATGTTCGCTTCTCCCGCATACGCACAGGCCGCAGGTGCCGCCAGCTCCTCCTCGGGCAGCACGATCTTCATGCTCGGCCAGTTCGTCCTGATCGGCGTCATCTTCTATTTCCTGCTGATCCGTCCGCAGCAGAAGCGGATGAAGGAACACCGCGCGACGATCGACGCGGTCAAGAAGAACGACGTCATCGTCACTGCCGGCGGCATCGTCGCCAAGGTCGTGAAGGTCGACGACACCGAGATCGAGGCGGAGATCGCTCCGAACGTCAAGGTCAAGATCGTCAAGGGCACGATCGCCGAGGTCCGCTCCGCGGGCGCCGGCAAGCCCGCGAACGACTGATCCGCATATGCTCGATTTTCCGCGCTGGAAGGTCTGGTCGATCTGCCTGCTGCTGGCGGCCGGCGTGCTGCTGTCACTGCCCAGCTTCATTCCCGAATCGACCGCGGAGCGCGCCGGCCTGAGCGGGCTGCCGCGCATCAATCTCGGCCTCGACCTGTCGGGCGGCAGTCACCTCATGCTCGAGGCGGACACCACCGACCTCGCCAAGCAGAACATCGCCAAGATGGAGGAGCAGGTCCGCACCGAGATGCGCCGCGCCGATCCGCCGATCGCGATCGGCGACATCTCGACGACAGGCGGCCGCCTTTCCTTCTTCGTGCGCGACGCCAGCCGGATCGACGCCGCGGTCGAGCGTATCCGCACGCTGACCCAGCCGTCGGGCATGACCGGCCAGCGCGACTGGGACGTGCAGGTGGTCGATTCGACCCGCATCGTCCTGACCCCGACCAAGCAGGGCCTGGCGCAGGCGACCGATAGCGCGATGCAGGTCGCTACCGAAGTCGTCCGCAAACGCATCGACGAGATGGGCACGCGCGAACCGACGATCATCCGCCAGGGCGCGGAGCGCATCGTGGTGCAGGTCCCCGGTCTTCAGAACCCGGCGGCACTCAAGGCGCTGCTCGGCCGTACCGCCAAGCTCGAATTCAAGCTGGTCGACCTGACCGCCGATCCCGCCGCCGTCGCCCAAGGTCGCGCGCCGGTGGGTAGCGAAATCGTCGCCTATGCCGAGCCCGGCCAGGCGCCGATCGCGGTCAAGCGCCGTGCCATGCTGAGCGGCGACGAACTGATCGACGCCAAGCTCAGCTACAACAGCCAGACCAACGAACCCGTCGTCTCGATCACCTTCAACAGCGAAGGCGGCCGCAAATTCGCCCGCGTGACGCAGGAGAATGTCGGCAAGCCCTTCGCGATGATCCTCGACGGCAAGGTGCTGTCGGCCCCGAACATCAACGAGCCGATCCTGGGCGGGCAGGCGCAGATATCGGGCCGTTTCACCACCGACAGCGCCAACCAGCTCGCCATCGCGCTGCGCTCGGGCAAGCTGCCGGTCGCCCTCAAGGTGGTCGAGGAGCGCACCGTCGGCCCCGATCTCGGCGCCGATTCGATCCGCGCCGGCACCCTCGCCAGCGTGATCGCGGTGATCGGCGTCGTGCTCTTCATGCTGGTCAGCTATGGCCGCTTCGGCTTCTACGCGAACCTCGCCGTGGTGCTTAACGTCTTCGTGATTCTCGGCGTCATGGCCCTGCTCAACGCCACGCTGACGCTGCCCGGCATCGCAGGCTTCGTGCTGACGATCGGCACCGCCGTCGACGCCAACGTGCTGATCAACGAACGCATCCGGGAAGAGCTGCGCCGCGGGCGCACGCCGACCCAGGCGGTCGAGCATGGCTATAAGGAAGCCAGCCGGACGATTTTCGAGGCCAACGTCACCCACGCCATCGCGGGCCTGATCATGTTCGTGCTCGGATCGGGCCAGGTGAAGGGCTTCGCGGTCGTGCTGCTGATCGGCATCGCGACCTCGGTTTTCACGGCCGTCGTCTTCACCCGCATGCTCGTCGCGCTGTGGCTCCGCCACAAGCGACCCACCAGCATCCATATCTGATCGGAACAGAGCCATGCGTCTGCTGAAACTTGTTCCCGACAACACGAACATCGGCTTCGTCCGGGTCCGTGTCATCGCCTTCGCCATCACCGCGCTGCTGACCATCGCGTCGCTCGCGGTGGTGGGTGCGCGCGGTCTCAACATGGGCGTCGACTTCGTCGGCGGCCTGATGATCGAGGCGAAATTCCAGAGCGTCCCCGAGCTCGATGCGGTGCGCAGCAATATCGACGGCCTTGGCGTCGGCGTCAGCTCGCTCCAGCAGTTCGGCGATCCCAAGACCGTATCGATCCGCCTGCCGATCCCCGAGAGCAGTGACGAGGGCGCGACCAACGCCGTTGTCAGCAAGGTCTCGGCCTCGCTGGTCAAGCAGTTCCCCGGAGTCGTCTTCACCCGCTATGACACCGTGTCGGGCAAGGTGTCGGAGGAGCTGATCCAGAACGGTGTGCTCGCCGTGATCCTCGCGGTGCTCGGCATCGCGATCTTCTCCTGGCTGCGCTACGAATGGCAGTTCGGTGTGTCGACCTTCGTCGCGATCGTCCACGACGTGCTGATGACGCTGGGCTTCTTCGCGCTGACCCAGCTCGAATTCGACCTCAACATCGTCGCCGCGGTGCTGACGATCATCGGCTATTCGATCAACGACAAGATGGTGATCGACGACCGCATCCGCGAGAATATGCGCAAATATCGCCAGATGGACATGAAGGCGCTGATCGACCTGTCGGTCAACGAGACGCTGCCGCGCACCGTGATGACCTCGGTCACGGTGATGCTGGCGCTCGGCGCGCTACTGCTGTTCGGCGGCCATGTGCTGCGCGGCTTCGCGGCGGCGATGATGCTCGGCATCGTCGTCGGCACCTATTCCTCGGTCTATGTCTCGTCGTCGCTGCTGATCACCCTCGGGCTCGAGCCGCAGAAATTCTTCGCCAAGCCCAAGGAAGGCCGGCCCGACGCCGAGCGCGTCGGCCCGCAGCCCTGATGGTCAGCTTCGACCGGGAGGAAGCGCCGGGCGGCCCTACCATCCGGGGCTTCTCCGGCAACGCCTTCCGCGTCGCGGACCGGATCGTGCCCGGCGGGCTGTGGCTGACGCCCGACAACGCGCTCGACTGGACCCCGCCGGCGTTCGAGGCGCTCGCCCTCGACGACGTGGCGGGGCTGGTCGCGATCCAGCCGCCGCCCGAATTCCTGCTGCTCGGCACCGGTCCGACGATGCGCCGCCCCTCCCCCGCCTTCGTCGCGGCGATCGAGGCATTGGGTTTCGGGGTCGAGCCGATGGACAGCCGCGCCGCCGCTCGCGCCTGGAACGTCCTGCGCGGCGAGGACCGCTGGATCGTCGCCGCGTTCATGCCGTTGTGAGCGCACGCTGAACCGTCGTCCCGGAGAAAGCCGGGATGACCTCAACGGCGATGGTTCTCCACAAGCTCCATGAGATGCGCGTACAGCGCCGCGCTGTTCCGCTCCCAACTGAACCGCGCCGCCGCCTCGGCGACCTCCGCCTGCGGGGGCGGGTCGGCCAGCACCGCGCGAACCCCCTCGGCGATCGCCGCCGGGGTCCGCTCGACCAGCCGGCCGGCGGCGGGGCGGTCGACCACCTCGCGCGCACCGCCGACGTCGGTGATCACGATCGGCGTTCCGCAGGCAAGCGCCTCGACCCAGACATTGGCGAGCCCCTCCGACGCGGAAGGGGCCGCTACGACGTCGGCCGCCGCGAACAACCCCGGCAGCTCGTCATGGGGCAGCGCACCGAGCAGCCTGACCCGGTCGCCGAGCCCCGCCGCCGCGATCCGCGCGGCCAGCGCCTCATGCTCGGGCCCGCGCCCGGCGATCCACAGGCTGACGCCGGGAAGGTCCCGCATCGCGTCGACCAGCAGAGCATGCCCCTTGAGCGGGGTCAGGTTGCCGGCGCTCGCTACCAGCGGCCCGGCCACGCCCAGCGCCGCTTTCGCCGCCTCCCGGTCGCGGGGATGGAAGAGCGACGCGTCGACGCCGGTATGGTGCACGCGGATGCGTTCGCCGGGCAGGCCGAGCGCGATCATCTCCTCGCGCAGCGCCGCCGACACCGCCAGCATTCCGTCCGCCGCGCGGCCCGCCGCGAGGATCTTCGTCCGGCAGGCGGGCCGGGCGCCCCATAGATGGATGTCGCTGCCGCGCGCCTTGATCGACACGGGCACGCCGAAGCGCGCACCCAACCGCGTCGCCGCCGGCCCGTCGGGATAGAAGAACTCGGCATCGATCACGTCGAAGGGGAAGGTCTCGCGGATCGAATCGAGCAGGGGGGCCACGCTTCGCGCCAGACTCCACGGGTTGATCCTCCCCCCGATCATCGGAAGCGTCACGAAGCGCGGGCGATGCACCTCCAGCCCGTTCCAAGTCTCGTGTCGGGGCAAGCCGGCCAGGGCGCTATAGGCGGGATGACGC
Organism: Sphingomonas sp. Y57; assembly: GCF_001015195.1. Classification (GTDB taxonomy): domain Bacteria; phylum Pseudomonadota; class Alphaproteobacteria; order Sphingomonadales; family Sphingomonadaceae; genus Rhizorhabdus. Next base: position 22,435 of record NZ_LDES01000009.1, read on the forward strand.
TGCGCCCAGCGGGTCGGCGGCAGCGCGAAAGGCGCGACCACCCGCACCTCGACGCCCGGGCGGGCCGCCAGCGCGCGGGTCTGCCGCTCAACGAAGCCGCCGAAGCCGGGCCGGGTGCGATCCGGATAGAGAGTGGACAAGGTCAGGACCCGTAACATTGCCCTTACATTAACGCGTTGCCGACGCCGTGCACCCCCTCTCTTCGCGACCATTGCGGCCGGAAGATTTGCCCCGTAAAGAGGCGATCCTATGCTGCGTAAAGTCTCCCGCCCGATCGCGCTGATGATCGCCGCCGCCACCCTGGTTCCGCTGGCCGGCTGCGCCACCAGCAAGAACAAGGGCGACACCAAATATGTCGCCCGCGACGTGGACACGCTTTACAACGCGGCCAAGGAGCGGCTCGACCGGCACCAGTACAAGCTGGCCGCCGCGCTCTTCGATGAGGTCGAGCGCCAGCATCCCTATTCGGTCTGGGCCCGCCGGGCGCAGCTGATGAGCGCCTTCTCCTATTATCTGGCCCGCCAGTACACCGAATCGATCGCCTCGGCGCAGCGCTTCATCTCGATCCATCCGGGCAATCGCGATGCGCCCTATGCGCTCTACCTGATCGCGATCGACTATTATGAGCAGATTCAGGACGTCACCCGCGACCAGAAGCTGACGCAGAACGCGCTCGACGCGCTCAACGAGTTGATCCGCCGCTATCCGGAGTCGCGCTATGCCGCCGATGCACGGGTGAAGGTCGACCTGGTCAACGATCATCTCGCCGGCAAGGAGATGGAGATCGGCCGCTTCTACCAGCGGCGGGGCGACTGGCTCGCCTCGGTTATCCGTTTCCGGACCGTGATCGACAAATATGACACCACCAGCCACACGCCCGAGGCGCTGATGCGGCTGACCGAAAGCTATCTGGAGCTGGGCGTTCCCAAGGAGGCCCAGCGCGCCGCGGCGGTGCTCGGCGCCAACTATCCGGGCAGCAAATGGTACCAGCACTCCTACGAGCTGCTGCGTAAGAAGGGCGTTTCGGCGAGCTGAAGCTCGCTTTTGTTTGGCCTCGGGCGCCGGCGGTCGCATCCGCGACCTTGGCTATCCTCGCATAGGCTCGGGCGGCCATTCGGCCTTGCCGGACGGTACGCGTCCCGTTCCATCGCATGAGCCGAAGGACACTGTGTCGTCATGCCGGCGGAGGCCGGCATCTCGGGCGGCTCCTGCACTGACCTCGCCTTGTCTCTCGCGATATCCCGGCCCCCGCGGGAGGACTCCTGTTGAGGATGGCCAAGCCGGGCGCAGACCCAGCGCCTGAGAGTCAAACCGACAACACCCCTCCTCTCCCATCATCAATTCGTTAACCACCTTCGATCTATAGCGAATCCCGCCGGCAGCACCGGCATGGACAGGTTCGGGATATTCGCTAGATTCGATGACGCGCGCAGCTTCCAGTCTTTCGGGTGACGAGGTCGCCGCGCTGATGGACGAGCTCAGCGACATCTCCTTCGACCAGGGAGGCATCGAAGCGCCCAAGGTCCGGCAGGCCCGAGACGTCGAACCTTATGCGCTGGGCCAGCGCAAGGACCGTCCGGTCGCCCATCTCGCCCACCTCGAGCGGATGAACGAGCGCATTGCACGGCGGCTGCGCGACGTGATCGAGCCGATCGCCCAGTCCCGCAGCAAGGTCGACCCCATCCCGCTGGAAACCCGCCGATTCGACGAGTGGCAGCGCAACCAGGCCGGTCATATGAGCCTCAGCCTCTTCCGGGTTCGCCCGGTCAAGGGAATGATGATGGTCGCGATCGAGCCGAGCTTCGTCACCAACATGGTCGACGCCTTCTACGGAGGGACCGGCAACGGCCTTACGACGAAAGGCGGGGAGTTCACGCCGTCCGAACAACGCCTCCAGCGCCGGCTGACCGATGCGATCGTCGAGGTGCTGACACGGGTCTGGAGCGACACCTTTCCGCTCCAGTTCGACTTCGCGACGCATGAGACCAACGCCGCCTTCGCCAACATGGTCCGTTCCGACGAATCGGTGGTCGTCCAGAGCTTCACGATCAAGCCCGGCATGTCACGATCGAGCCGGGTCGAAATCCTCTACCCGCTGGCACTGCTCCAGCCGATCGAGGACCAGATCGCCGCGCGGACCCAGGCGGGGGCCGACGGCGACGATCCCGAATGGAAAGGCAGGCTGCTCGCCGCGCTGGACAATGTCGCCTTGCCGGTTCGATCGGTGCTGGCCCGACCGGAGATGAGCGTGGCGCAACTGCTGGCGCTCAAGCCGGGTGACGTGATCCCGGTCAATCTCTCGCAGACGGTCCCCCTTCTGGTCGGCAATCGCCGCTTCGCAGAAGGCACGATCGGCGAGCAAGACGGCCGCGCGGCGCTGATGATCGAAAGCCTCAACAAGGAAGTGCTGAAATGAGCGACATGTCCGACGTTCCCGCGGTGCCCGGCGCTGCCGACCTCTCGGGTCGCGACAATCTGCGGCTGCTGGCGGATATCCCGCTGCGCCTGTCGGTGGAGGTTGGCAGCACCTCGCTTCGTCTCGCCGAGTTGATGGACCTCAACGCGGGCAGTGTCGTCGAGCTCGATCGCCAGGCCAATGAACTGCTCGACATCATGGTCAATGGCACCCTCGTCGCAAAGGGCGAGGTAGTGACAGTGAACGGAAAGTTCGGAATAAGGGTGGTCGACATTGTCGCCGCCGACGTGCGGCTACCGGGAATCGAACGCCGCCAATGATGCTGGATTATCTGTTGCGACTGCTGCTGCTCGTCCCGCTCGTCGCGGGACTGGCCTATGGTTCGCTATGGCTGTGGCGCAAGCTCCAGCCCGGCATCGCGATCGGCAACAGGGAAAGGGCGATCCGCATCGTCGACGCGCTGCCCATGGGCACGACCGGTCGGCTCGCGGTCGTCGAATTCGCCAACCGCCACATCCTCGTCGCCGTCTCGCGCGGTCGCATCGAGAAGATCGCCGAAGCCCCTGCGGACGGCGCCTTCGTGCTGCCGGACGAGGACGCCTGACGACGAGGAGAAGGGCTCTCGGGACGCATCAGCGTCCCGCAAGGATCGAAGCCGGTTCGCGGACTGCCGGGGGCAGTCCGTAGGCGGAGATCGGCTCGCGGAGCGAGCCGTGGCGGCCGCCCGAGCCTATGCGAGGAAGCCAAGCGAGGCGGATGCCTCGCGCCCGGCGCGTGAGGGCGCCAACAAACTACGCGCTTTCCTCTAACCCTTTGCTGTTCCGGTGCAGCGCCGCGAGTACCGTCGCGACGATCGATTCGGCGTCCAGGCCAGCCTCGGCATATTGCTTCTCGGGCTTGTCATGCTCCTGGAAAGCATCCGGCAGGCGCATGGTCCGAAGCTTCAGGCCTCCGTCGATCAGTCCGAGATCGGAGGCGAGCGTCAGCACATGCGCGCCGAGGCCACCGATCGCGCCTTCCTCGATGGTGACCGCGACCTCGTGGCTGGTCAGCAGCGACTGGATAAGCTTCTCATCGAGCGGCTTGGCGAAGCGCAGGTCGGCGACCGTCGTCGACAGGCCCAGCGCCTCGAGCTGGTCGGCAGCGCGCAGCGCCTCGCCCAGCCGGGTGCCGAGCGACAGAAGCGCCACCGTCTTGCCCTCGCGCACGATCCGGCCCTTGCCGATCTCGAGCCGCTCGGGCGCGGCCGGCAGTTCGACCCCGACGCCGTTGCCTCGCGGGTAGCGCAGCGCAACCGGGCCGCTGTCGTGGACGGCGGCGGTGTGGACCATATGGACCAGCTCCGCCTCGTCGGCGGCAGCCATCACCACCATGTTCGGCAAGGTCGCCAGATAGGTGATGTCGAAGCTGCCGGCATGGGTCGATCCGTCGGCGCCGACCAGCCCGGCGCGGTCGATCGCGAAGCGGACGGGCAGGTTCTGGATAGCCACATCGTGGACGACCTGATCATAGGCGCGCTGCAGGAAGGTCGAATAGATCGCGCAGAAGGGACGATAGCCTTGCGCGGCGAGGCCGGCGGCGAAGGTCACCGCATGCTGCTCGGCAATGCCGACGTCGAAGCTGCGCTCCGGAAAGGCCTTGCCGAACTTGTCGAGGCCGGTGCCCGAGGGCATCGCCGCGGTGATCGCGCAGATCCGGTCGTCGCGCTTCGCCTCGGCAACCAGCGCGTCGGCAAAGACGGCGGTATAGCTCGGTGGCCCTGGCGGTGCCTTGGCCTGCACGCCCGAGACCACGTCGAACTTCTGGACGCCATGATATTTATCCGCTGCCGCCTCGGCCGGGGCGTAGCCCTTACCCTTGTTGGTGACGACGTGGATCAGGATCGGCCCATGGTCGCCGTCGCGGACATTCTCCAGGATCGGTAGCAGATGGTCGAGGTTATGGCCGTCGACCGGACCGACATAATAGAAGCCAAGTTCCTCGAACAGGGTGCCGCCGGTCGCCATCCCGCGGGCATATTCCTCGGATCGCTTGGCGAAGTCGTGGATCGGCCGGGGAAGCTTCTGCGCCACCCGCTTGGCAAAGCCGCGCATCGACAGGAAGGGACGGGACGAGACGATCTTGGCGAGATAGGCCGATAGCGCGCCGACCGGCGGGGCGATCGACATATCGTTGTCATTGAGGATGACGATCAGTCGATTGCCGGCCTGCTTGGCGTTGTTCATCGCCTCATAGGCCATGCCCGCCGACATCGCCCCGTCGCCGATCACCGCGATCGCGCGGCCGTCCTTGTTCGCCAGCTTGTTGGCGACCGCGAAGCCGAGCGCGGCCGATATCGAGGTCGAGCTGTGCGCCGCCCCGAACGGGTCATATTCGCTCTCCGACCGCTTCGTGAAGCCGGACAGACCGCCGCCCTGGCGCAACGTGCGGATGCGGTCGCGCCGGCCGGTAAGTATCTTATGGGGATAGGCCTGGTGGCCGACGTCCCATATCAGCACGTCACGCGGCGTATCGAAGACGTAGTGGAGCGCCACCGTGAGCTCGACGACGCCCAGCCCCGCGCCAAGATGGCCGCCCGTCACCGACACGGCCGAGACCATCTCCGCACGCAGCTCATCGGCAAGCTGGCGCAAGTCCGCCGGCTTGAGGCGCCGCAGGTCTTCGGGCGTGCTGACGGTATCGAGAAGCGGCGTTACGGGACGGTCGTTCATCCTGCTCGCCTTAGACCCATTGACCCCTGGTAGCCAGCGCAGAAGCGTCAGGCTGCGTCGCCTTCCGAACATTGCGCGCAGCATCCGCGCACCTCGATCACCGGGCGAAGATTGGTGAAGCCGGCCTTCTCCGCGGCGCGGCGGACCGATCCGGTCAGCGCGTCGTCGTCGACATGGCTGGCCTGCCCGCAGCTGTCGCAGACCAGGAAGATGCAGTCATGCTGGCATTCGGGATGGGCGTTGACGATATAGGCGTTGGCGCTCTCGACCCGGCGGGCCAGATTGGCCGCCACGAAGACGTCGAGGATGCGATAGACGCTGTTGGCGGCGACCCGCCGGCCGGTCGATCCCGACACCGCCTCGGCCAGGTCATAGGCCGAAGCCGGCTTGGTGGCCGCGCTCAGCGCAGCGAAGATCTCGGCCCGCATCGGGGTCCACTGCTCGCCCGCGCGCTCGAAAGCGCGCTGCGCGGCATCGGCCAGCGACTGCCCCTCGTGGAGCCGGTGATCATGCGCGGTTGCCATATAGGCAATCTAGGCCCCGTCAGGAGGGCATACAAGCCTTACCGGCATGGGCGCGCCGGTTCAGGAAGTGGGCGCCCGCCACCGCCACGACACCGGCCATGGTGAAGCCCGCTTCTATGATGCCATGCGGCACGGTCAGCGCGGCGGCCATCAGCACGATCCCCATGGTACCCAGCATCACCGGGAGCGGCCGGCGATGCTGGCTGAACCCCCGACCAAGGCCGACGATCGCGAGGAAGATCGCCAGCACGAGCCCGCCCTCATGGATGGCGGGATGCAACAGGAAACCGCCCGCCGTCGCCAGCACCGCAACCAGCAGCACGCTCGCCGCGCAATGCACGAAACACAGCGCCGACAGGCCTATGGCCAGTCGGTCGAACAGGTCGCGGGCGGGGGTCGGGCGAGTCACGAGCATCTTCCTCTCGCTGCCGCAAATGGCATGAACGGACGAAAGATACAATATATCATTGCGGTTGAGATCGAGTTTTTTCCGCACTCAGCGCGCGAGGCGGTAGCCGACCCCCGGATCGTTGACGATCAGCGACGGCCGCGCCGCATCCTCCTCGAGCTTCTGGCGCAGGTTGCGGACGACGACGCGCAGATATTCGATGTCCTTCTCATGCGCGGGGCCCCAGATCGTCCGCAGAAGCTGGCCATGGGTCAGCACCCTGCCCGGATGCGCGGCCAGCTCGGCGAGCAGGGCGAACTCCTTGCGGGTCAGGTGGACCTCCTCCCCGCTCCGCTCGACCCGCCGGGCGGCGAGGTCGATCATGATCTCCCCGGCGCTCAACCGTTCCTCGCCGCGCCGCCCGGCATGACGCGCGGCGGTCCGCAGCCGGGCCAGCAACTCCTCGCTGTCGAACGGCTTGGTGACATAGTCGTCGGCGCCCAGGTCGAGCGCTGCGACCTTCTCGTCGGTCGCGTCGCGCGCCGACAGGATGATCAGCGCGGGATCGCCGTCGGCCTTGAGCAGCGGGATCAGTTCGATCCCGTCGCGGTCGGGCAGGCCGAGGTCGAGCAGAATCGCCGCCGGCCGCTCCGTCCGGGCGAGGCGCAGCGCCGATGCGGCGTCGCCGGCCTCGGCCACCTCATGCCCTGCCCGCTTGAGGGCAACGCCGAGCAGACGCCGAATCTGCGGTTCGTCGTCGACCACCAATATCTTCATGCCAGCGCCTCCGGGTCGATCCGGACGACCAGCCGGTCGGGCCAGGACAGAGTGAAGCGGGCACCCTGCGGATCGACGCAGCGCTCCGCCCGGATCTCGACTTCCATCGCTGCGGCGAAATCGCGCGCGATGGCCAGGCCGAGGCCGGTGCCTCCGCGCGAACGGTCCGATCCGTCGAAGCGGGTGAAGGTCTCGAACACCGCCGTCTCCTTGCCTTCGGGCAGTCCCGGTCCCTCGTCGCGGATCGCCAGTGACAGGCCGTCGGGTCCGCGCCGCGCCCCGATCCGCAGCGGCGTGCCGGGATGCGCGTAGCGGCCGGCATTGTCGAGCAGGTTGATGAGGATATGGTGGAGGAGCTGCGGGTCGGCGCGGATCATCGGTAATTCTGGCGGGATATCGAGCAGGATGTCATGCCCGTCGAGCGTCTTGCGCACGGCATGGACCGCGCTCGCCACCGCGTCGGTCAGGTCGACCGGCTCGATCGCCAGGGTGATCGCGCCGGCCTGCGCGCGCGCCATGTCGAGCAGATTGCCGACGAACCGGTCGAGCCGCTCCACCTCACCGTCGAGCGCGTCGACGATCGCCGCATCCGCGGGGGCGAGCGCGGATTGAGCGAGTTCACCAATGGCGGACCGGATCGTCGTCAGCGGCGTGCGCAGGTCGTGCCCGACCGAGGAGAGCAAGGCTGCCCGCAGGCGATCGCGGCTGCGCACCACGTCGAGCTCGCGCATCGCTTCGGCAAGCTGCATCCGGTCGATCGCCAGCGCCGACTGATGGGCGAGGCTGAGCAACAGCGGCAGCTCGTCGGATCGGATCGCCGCGCCCCCCGGATCGACATGCGCGACCGCCAGCGCGGCGAGGATCCGGTCGTCCTTGGCGATAGGCTGGAACAGCCAGTCCGACGCAGTCAGCGTATCGGAGCCGCGTCCGGCGGGCTTGCCCTTCTCGAGCGTCCAGTTGGCGGCAGCGAGATCGAGCTGGTCGGGCTGATGTTCCGTCGGAACCGCCGCGATCAAGGCCGCGCCGGCGGGCGAAGGGACGAACAGCATGGCGTGGACATTGAACAGCCGGGCAATCTCCCCGCAGATCGCGTGGGCGAGTTCGTCGGCATTGGCCGCGTCAGCGATGCGCTGGGCGAAGCCGGCGAGCGCCGCGTTCTGCCGGGCCGAGCGGTTGGCGAGCTCCGCCTGCGCCCGCATCCGCGCGGCAAGCTGGCTCGTCACCACCGCGACGATCAACAGCACGAAGAAGGCGATGACATTCTCCGGATTGCTGATCGACAGCGTATAGAGCGGTGGTAGCAGGAAGAAGTTGTAGGCGAGCGCCGAAATGAACCCGGCGAACAGCCCCGGCCGCAACCCGAAGCGCCCTGCCGCCGCCAGCACCGGGAGCAGGAACAGCATCGCGACGTTGTTGAGGTCGAGCAACTGGCGCAAGCCCACGGCGCAAGCGACCGTCACCGCGACCATGACCAGCGACCAGAGGAAAGGACGCGCCTCCAACCCCTCGCGCCACCGCTGCCGCGTGGGCGGCTCGCCGGCGGCATGGGCCGCGACGGGCAGGACATGGATGGCGACCCCCTCGGCGCTGCGCACGATCCGGTCGACCACCGATCCGTGGCGCAGTTCGAACCACCAGCTCCGCGACGACTTGCCCAGCACGAGCTGGGTTGCGCGATAATCGCGTGCATAGGCGGCGAGCCCGCTCACCACATCGGTCGCCGGTACCGATGCGGTGGCGCCCCCGAGTTGCGCGGCAAGCGCCAGTGTCCGTGCCAGCCGTTCGCGCTCGACCGCGCCAAAGCCCGACGAACGGCCGGTCTCGACGTGAACGGCGGTCCATGGCGCGCGCAACGCATCGGCCAGCCGCTTGGCGGCGCGCACCAGCGTCTCGGCCTCCGGCCGCTCGCTGACCGCGACCAGCACCCGCTCGCCGCCCGCGAAGGTGCCGCCCAGCGCATGGGCACGAAGATGTTCGAGCATCTGCGCATCGACGGCCTGCGCCGCGCGCCGCAAGGCCAGCTCGCGCAGCGCCGACAGGTTTGACTTGGAGAAGAAATGGCTAAGCGCCCGGCTCGCCTCCTCGGGCACATAGACCTTGCCGTCCTTCAGCCGCTCGATCAGCTCGTCGGGCGGGATGTCGACGATCTCGATCTCGGCCTGCTCCAGCACATGATCGGGCACCGTCTCGCGCACCCGGACGCGCGTGAAGGAAGCCACGACGTCGTTGAGACTCTCGACGTGCTGGATGTTGATCGTCGAATAGACGTCGATCCCGGCGGCCAGCAGCTCCTCCATGTCCTGCCAGCGCTTCGGGTGGCGCGATCCGGGGGCGTTGCTGTGGGCGAGTTCGTCGACCAGTACGAGCTCCGGCGCGCGGGCGAGGATCGCGTCGATGTCCATCTCGCTCAGCGGACGTCCGTGATGCTCCGACACGCGGCGGGGGATGATCTCGAACGGCCGGGTCAGCGCCTCGGTCTCGCGCCGTCCGTGGGTCTCGACCACGCCGACGACGACGTCCTCGCCCTCGCGCAGCCGCACCGCGCCCTCGGACAGCATCTCATAGGTCTTGCCGACGCCGGGCGCCGCGCCAAGAAACAGCTTCAGACGGCCGCGCGCCTCCCGCGCGGCCGCGCGCAGGAGGGCGTCGGGATCGGCTCTGGCAGGTTCGGGCGGGTGGATCAGTCGCTCCTCTGGCCATCGAGCCGGCGGTTGAGCGCAAGGACGTTGACCCGCGCATCGCCGATGAAGCCTAGCACAGGCCCCCGCGTTTCGGAGGCGATAATCCGCCGCACCGCCCCCGGCGCGATGCCGCGCGCCTTCGCGATCCGCTCGACCTGCCAGTCGGCCGCGGACGGGCTGATGTCGGGATCGAGCCCGGAGCCCGAGGCGGTGACGAGGTCGGCGGGCACTGGGCCCGCACCGAGCGCGGCGACGTCGGCCTTCACCCGGTCTGCCAGCGCCCGCGAGGTCGGGCCGAGATTCGATCCCGACGAGGCGAGCCCGTCATAGCCTTTCCCCGCCGCCGAGGGCCGGCCATGGAAATAGCGATCGGCGGCGAAGGCCTGGCCGATCAGCTCTGACCCGACGACCCGCCCTTGTTCGAGGACAAGGCTGCCATTGGCCTGGTGCGGGAAGACCGCCTGGCCGACGCCGAGCAGCGCGAAGGGATAGGCCAGCCCGAGCAGCAGCGCCATCAGCACCCCCATCATGATTGCGGGGCGGAGGCCGGTGAGAATGTCCTGTTTCATCGTTTGCCGTCCTTATTCTTCGTCACCCCCGCGAAGGCCGGGGTCCATGTCTGTCTTCGCTCGCGATGGCACCGGATGCCGGGAGAGACATGGATGCCAGCCTTCGCTGGCATGACGGATCGAGGAGAATAGTTCACGCCAGCCCCAGCCCACCGACCGCGAGGTCGATCAGCTTGATGCCGACGAACGGCGCGATCAGCCCGCCGACGCCATAGATGCCCAGATTGCGGGCGAGCAGCGGCCCCGCGCCGATCGGCCGGTAGCGGACGCCCCTGAGCGCGAGCGGGACGAGGCAGGGTATGATCAGCGCATTGAAGATGATCGCCGACAGGATCGCCGACTGCGGCGTCGTCAGCCCCATCACGTTGAGCACCGCCAGTCCGGGATAAAGTGCAGCGAATATCGCCGGGATGATCGCAAAATATTTGGCGACGTCATTGGCGACCGAGAAGGTGGTGAGGCTGCCGCGCGTCATGAGGAGTTGCTTGCCGAGACCGACGATCTCGATCAGCTTGGTCGGATCGCTGTCGAGATCGACCATGTTGCCCGCCTCGCGCGCCGCCTGGGTGCCGGTGTTCATCGCCACGCCCACGTCGGCCTGTGCCAGGGCTGGCGCATCATTGGTGCCGTCGCCGCACATCGCCACCAGCTTGCCGCCCTGCTGCTCGCGCCGGATCAGCGCCAGCTTGTCCTCGGGCGTCGCCTGGGCGAGGAAATCGTCGACCCCCGCCTCCGCGGCGATCGAGGCGGCGGTCAGCGGATTGTCGCCGGTGATCATCACCGTGCGGATGCCCATGCGGCGCAGCTCGGCGAAGCGCTCTCGCACCCCGGCCTTCACGACGTCCTTCAGGTGGATCGCGCCGAGCAGCCGGCCGTCGCGGACCACCGCCAGCGGGGTGCCGCCGGCCCGGGCGATCTCGTCGGTGACGCGGCGCAACTCGTTCGCGGCGTCGGTCTCGCCCAACCCGGGATGAGCACGCAGGATCGAATCGACCGCCCCCTTCTGGATCAGGCTGCCACCGGCGCGGACGCCCGACAGGCGAGTCTGGGCGGTGAAGGGGATGATCTCGGCATCGCCGGGCAGTTCGGCAGTCGCGACATGATGTCGTTCCCGCGCGAAAGCGACGATCGATCGCCCTTCGGGGGTTTCGTCGGCGAGACTGGCGAGCAGCGCAGCCTCGGCCAGCGCCCCTGCCGAGGAACCGCCGATGGCGCGGAACTCGGTCGCCTGACGGTCCCCGATCGTGATCGTGCCGGTCTTGTCGAGCAGCAGCGTGTCGATGTCGCCCGCTGCCTCGACCGCGCGGCCCGACTTGGCGAGGACGTTGAAGCGCACCAGCCGGTCCATCCCCGCGATGCCGATCGCCGACAGCAATGCCGCGATCGTCGTCGGGATCAGCGTGATCAACAGCGCGGCGAGCATCGCCACCGGTACCGATCCGCCGGCATAGGCCGCGAAGCCCGGAATGGTCGCGACTGCGATGAGGAAGATGACGGTCAACCCTACGAGCAATATGGTGAGCGCGATCTCGTTGGGGGTCTTCTGCCGCTGCGCACCCTCCACCAGCGCGATCATCCGGTCGAGGAAGCCCTGCCCCGGCTGCGCGGTGATGCGGACCTTGATCCGATCGGAGATGACGCGGGTGCCCGCCGTCACCGCCGACCGGTCGCCGCCCGCCTCCCGGATCACCGGCGCACTCTCTCCCGTGATCGCGGCCTCGTTGACGGAAGCGACGCCCTCGATCACCTCGCCGTCGCCGGGAATCAGGTCGCCGGTCTCGACCAGCACGATCTCGCCCGCTTCCAGCCAGCCAGCGGGTACCAGCTCCCAGGTCTCGCCGACGCCCAGCATACGCTTCGCCTTGAGCTCGGCCTTGGTTGCGCGCAATGATTCCGCCTGCGCCCGGCCGCGCCCTTCGGCGATCGCCTCGGCGAAGGTGCCGAACAGCACGGTCAGCCACAGCCAGGCGACGAGCTGCACCTCGAAGCCGAAGCCGAGGCCGCTGTCGCCAATGACGAGCAGCAGGGTCAACAGCGTCGCGACGACGGCGGTAGTGAACATCACCGGATTGCGGACCAGCGCACGCGGGTCGAGCTTGCGGAAGGCGTTGCCGACCGCGGGGATCATCAGGTCGGCGGTAAACAGGGATTGGGAACGCGCCATTTCAAGCGTCCTTCGAAAGGGAGCCGTCATCCCGGCGGAGGCCGGGATCTCGGGAGAGGAGCGATGCGCGTCTCGCCTGAGATGCCGGCCACCGCCGGCATGACCTGTGAGGAAGCGTCGTCATCAGAAGAGCTGGCCACGGATCATCGCGAGATGATCGGCGATCGGGCCGAGCGCGAGGCTGGGCAGGAAGGTCAGGCCGCCGACGATCAGGACGATGCCGACGAGCAGGCCGACCCAGAGCGGCCCCGTGGTGGGGAAGGAGCCCGCGCCGGCCGGGACATATTTCTTGGCGGCGAGCGACCCTGCGATCGCGAGCATCGGGATGATCACGAAGAAGCGGCCGATCCACATCGCGACGCCGAGCAGCCCGTCATACCAGGGAGTGGCGGCGGTCAGGCCGGCGAAGGCCGAGCCGTTGTTCGCGACGCCGCTGGTGAAGGCGTAGAGGATCTCCGAGAAGCCGTGCGGCCCCTTGTTGAGCGGCCCGGCGAGGCCGGCCGGCATCACCGCGCTCAGCGCCGTGAAGCCGAGGATTACGAGCGGCAGCACCGCGATCGCCAGCACCGCGAGCTTGACCTCGCGCGCCTCGATCTTCTTGCCGACATATTCGGGGCTGCGGCCGACCATCAGCCCGGCGACGAACACGGCGAGGATCGCGAACAGCAGGAAGCCATAAACGCCCGCGCCGACACCGCCGACGACGACCTCGCCGAGCTGCATGTTGATCAGCGGGATCATGCCGCCCAGCGCGGTGAAACTGTCGTGCATCGCGTTGACCGCGCCGCACGAGGCGGCGGTAGTGACCGCGGCGTAGAGCGCCGAGCCGGCGATGCCGAAGCGGACCTCCTTGCCCTCCATGTTGCCGCCGGCGACGCCGAGGCCGTGGAGCACCGGGTTGCCCGCCGCCTCCTGCCAGTAGACGACGCTCGTGCCGGCCAGGAACAGGATCAGCATCGCAGCGAGGATCGCCCAGCCCTGGCGCGGGTTGCCGACCGCCTTGCCGAAGGTCCAGGTCAGGCCGACCGCGATCAGGAAGATCGACAGCATCTGGAACAGGTTGGTCAGCGCGTTCGGATTCTCGAAGGGGTGCGCCGAATTGGCGTTGAAAAAGCCGCCGCCGTTGGTTCCGAGCAGCTTGATCGCCTCCTGGCTGGCCACCGGCCCCAGCGCGATCGACTGGCGCGCGCCTTCCATGGTGGTGGCGTCGACCGATCCGGCGAGCGTCTGCGGCACGCCGTTGGCGATCAGGAAGACCGCGAACAGGATCGAAAGCGGCAGCAGTAGATAGAGGGTGATGCGGCTGATGTCGGCCCAGAAATTGCCGATCGTCCCTGCCTCGCGCCGCGCGAAGCCGCGGAACAGGGCGAAGGCGAGCGCGATACCGGTCGCCGCGCTGGTGAAATTGTGAACGGTGAGCGCGACCATCTGACTGAGCTGGCTCATCGTCGCCTCGCCCGAATAGCTCTGCCAGTTCGTATTAGTGGTGAAGCTGACCGCGGTGTTGAACGCCAGGTCGGGCGCGACATTGGGCAGGCCACGTGGGTTGAACGGCAGCCATGCCTGGGTGCGCAGGACGATGTAGGTCAGCAGCAGCAGGCCCAGGTTGAACAGGATCATGTGGACCGCGTAGCGGCGCCAGCCCTGCTCGGCGGTGGGGTCCACGCCCGACAGCCGGTAGAAGCCGGTCTCCACCGGCCAGAGGAGCCGGTGGAGTGGCGTGCGCCGGCCTTCGTAGAGCGCGAACATCCACGCGCCCATCGGCTTGGCCAGCAAGAGAAGTACGGCGATGAAGACGAGGATCAGCGCCCAGCCGGCAAGGCTCATGGCTTCAATTCCTTATGATCGGATTTTCCGGATGCGATCGAATCCGGCGGATTTCCGGATCTTTCAGGGCGGCCGGAGACGTGCACCAAGCTAAGCCGGAACGAGGCTAAAAACGTTCGGGCCGCGCCAGCACGGCGACGAGGTAGAGGAGCAGGCCCAGTGCCGTAGCCGCCCCCAGCCAGAGATCGATGGCCATGATCGTCAGGCCCGGCCGGCGAGGCCGGCATAGCAAAGACTGGCGGCGGTTAGTCCCGCGACCAGTGCGACCCACAAGACGTCCTGCATCATGACCTCCGAACCCGATTGTCCGGAGGCTCAGCTAGGCTTCGAGGCCGTTAGTCCGCCACGGGCAAATGCCCGGGCGTGCATAAGGAAAGCATAAGGAAATCCGCCGGTGCCCCGGCACCCGCCCTGTCAGGCGGCGAATTCGTCGGGCCCGACCGCGTAGAGGATGTCGGCGGGCGCCATCGCGGCCACCATCAGGCCCATCGCCTCGGGCACCACCTGTTCCACATAGAAGCGCGCGGCGGTCCGCTTCATCGCCAGGAAGGCGCCCTCGCCATTCGTTGCGATCCGACCCTGCCGTTCCATCAGCCAGCCGGCCACGGCGGTCGAAAGCATGGTGAGGAAGGGATAGCTCGCCGCCAGCCGATCGTCGACGGCCGCCGCCTTCAGGTGCCCGGCAACTTCCTCACAGGCGTCGATCAGCCCACGCAGGCCCGCATCCTCGGCCTCGGCACGCATGTCGGCGATCAGCCGCGCGAGCGTCTCACCGCCTTCGAGGCCGAGCTTGCGGCCGACGAGGTCGGCGGCCTGGATGCCGTTGGTGCCCTCGTAGATCGCGGTGATGCGGACGTCGCGGAAGAACTGGGCGGCGCCCGTCTCCTCGATATAGCCCATGCCGCCATGGACCTGGATGCCGAGGTCGGCGACCTCGCAGCCGAGATCGGTGCCATAGGCCTTGGCGAGCGGGGTCAGCAGTTCGAGCCGGGCCTGCGCCGCCTTGTCGCCCAGGGTGGCGCGATCGACCATGCCGGCGGCATAATAGACGAGCGCCCGGGCCGCCTGGGTCAGCGCCTTCATCCGCAGCAGCATGCGGCGGACGTCAGGATGCTCGATGATTGCGACCGGAGCCGGGCTGCCCGATCCGGCGCGCGCCGACTGGATACGTTCGCGCGCATAGGCGACCGCCTTCTGGGTCGCGGCCTCGGCCGCCTGGACGCCCTGCAGGCCGACGTTGAGGCGGGCGTTGTTCATCATCGTGAACATCGCGCGCATCCCGCCGAACTCGGGGCCGATCAGCTCACCGATGCACTCGCCATGATCGCCGAAGGAGAGGACGCAGGTCGGCGATCCGTGCAGTCCCATCTTGTGCTCGATCGACACGGTGCGGACGTCGTTCTCCCGCCCGAGCGACCCATCGGCATTGACCCGATATTTGGGGACGAGGAACAACGAGATGCCCTTGGTGCCGGCCGGCCCGTCGGGGGTGCGCGCGAGGACCAGGTGGACGATATTCTCGGCCAGGTCGTGGTCGCCGAACGAAATGAAAATCTTGGTGCCGGTGATCGACCATGTCCCGTCGCCGCGTGGCGTCGCCTTCGCGCGCAGCGCGCCCACGTCCGATCCGGCCTGCGGTTCGGTCAGGTTCATGGTACCGGTCCATTCGCCGCTGACCAGCCTGGGCAGGTAGAGCGCCTGCTGCGCCTGCGATCCGTGATGGACCAGCGCCTCGATCGCGCCGACCGACAGCAGCGGGCAGAGGGTGAAGGCCATGTTGGCGGTGCCGAGCGTCTCCAGCACCACCGATGCCAGCGCATAGGGCAGGCCCTGTCCGCCGAACGCCTCCGGCGCGCTGATCGTGCCCCAGCCCGCTTCGACATAGGCCTTGTAGGCGGCGGCGAAGCCCTCGGGCATCACCACCCCGTCAGGCGTCCACTTCGCGCCGACTTGGTCGCTGACGCGTGCCAGAGGTGCCCATTCGCCCTCGGCGAAGCTCCCCACCCCCTCGATCACCGCGTCGACCAGGTCGGGCGTCGCCGCCGCGAAGCGGTCGGTCGCGCCCAGCTCGTCCAGGCGCGTGACATGCTTGAGCACGAAGCGCTGTTCATCGAGAGGAGGCGTGAACATCGACGGGGCCTTTCATCCTGCATCCATGCCGGCGTCTTCGGGCGCTGCCGACCTCGCACCGCCTAGCCGACCCGCCGGCGGAGTCAATTATTTTTGATCATTCATACCAGTTTCCCATCGGCCAGCGCCGCGAGATCGCCGGGCCGGTTGACGTTGGGCAGCTCGATGCCCTCGATCATCCGGGCGCCGGCCTCCGCCGCCCAGGCGCGGATCGCATGCTTGCGGTCTTCGGCCAGGAAGGCGTCGAGCCGATCGGCCAGCGCCGCCGGCCAGCGGCCGATCACCGGCAGGCTCGCCAGGCAGGCCGCGCCCGGTGCGGCCGCCGTCAACCGCTCGATCAACGCAGCGGGCAACAGCGGCGTGTCGCACCCGACCGTCAGCACCGCTTCGAAGCCGTTCGCCCGCGCATGGTGGAGCGCGGCGCTGAGCCCGCCGAGCGGCCCCATGTCGGGCGCGGGGCGATCGGCGAGCATGGTCAGCCCGCCATGGTCGCGCCCACAGACCACCAGCGCCTCGACATGCGGGCGCAGCGCATCGGCCGCATGGTCGATCAGCGGCTTCCCCCGCCAGCATGCCAGGGCCTTGTCCGATCCGAAGCGGCTCGACCGGCCGCCGGCGATCAGCGCCCCGAGCAGGCGGGTCACGGCACCACCAGCATCGCGTCGGGCCGGGCAAGGGCGACCAGCCGCAGCCCCGCCTCGCGCGCCCGGTCGACCGCGAGGCCGGTCGGGGCCGAGACGGTGACGAGCGTCGGGCAACCCGCCAGTGCCGCCTTCTCGACCAGTTCATAGGAACAGCGTGAACTGAGCAGCGCGAAGCCGCCGTCCCAGTCGAGCCCCTGCCGCAGCATCGCGCCGATCAGCTTGTCGAAGGCATTGTGCCGGCCGACATCCTCGCGCGCCAGCCGGATCGTCCCGTCGCGGCTACACAGCGCCGCGGCATGGACCCCGCCGGTCGCGGCGTTGAGCGGCTGGTGCGCCGACAGCCCCGCCAAGGCGGCGAAGATCGCCGCGTCGGCGGGCGGCGGCCCCGGCTCGACCCGCGGGAGGGCGCGTAGCGCTTGTTCGAGATTCTCGATCCCGCACAGCCCGCAGGAGGAGTCGGACACGCGGTGGCGGACACGCTCGGTGACGAGCGCCAGCCGATCGTCGGCGAGCGTGATGCGCAGCAGCATGCCGCGCTCGGCACGATGCGTGTCGACGTCGACGATCTGGCCGGCGGCATCGATCAGCCGCTCGGCCCGGCTGAAGCCGAAGGCCAGGTCTTCCAGGTCGGCGGCGCTGGCCATCAGCACCGCATAGCCGAGGCCGTTATAATCGATCGCGACCGGAGTCTCGTCGGCGACCGGCCGCTCGACCGGCTCGGCAACCCCTGCGGCGGCGACGCGCAGGAAAGACTGGCGGCGGACGGACGGCCCCTCGGCCATGTCAGCCCGCGTCGGAGGCGCCGGGCTCGTCGACGGCAGCGAAGCGGGTCGCGCCGGTCTGCGACCCGGGTTCCACCCCTTCACGCAGACGCGACAGCGCGGCCGAGGCGGTGGCGCCCAGCGCGCCGGCATGTTCCGCCGCCAGCGCGAGAATCCGCGCCTTCATGCGCGGGTCCCAATATTTGAGCAGATGGTCCTCGGTCGCCGCCACGGCATGGTCATGTCCCAGCGCCTCGAAATTGCGGGCGATCTGGTTCGCCATATAGACGAGCTTCTCGTCGTTGGTCATCCCGCTCATTCGGCGGCCTCGACGAGGATGCGGCGGCTCTGCCGCGCCTGCTCGGCATAGTCCTCCTGCCAGTCGGATGGGCCGTTGGACAGGCCGACCTGCACCGCCGTCACCTTGTACTCGGGACAGTTGGTCGCCCAGTCGGAATAGTCGGTGGTGATGACGTTGGCCTGCGTCGCCGGGTGGTGGAAGGTGGTGTAGACAACGCCGGGGGCGACCCGCTCGGTCACGGTCGCGCGCAGCGTCGTCTCCCCCGCGCGGCTGCGCAGATAGACCCAGTCGCGATCCTTGATACCGCGATTCTCGGCATCGAGCGGGTGTATCTCCAGCAGGTCCTCGGCATGCCAGACGACGTTAGCCGTCCGCCGCGTCTGCGCGCCGACATTATATTGGCTGAGAATGCGGCCGGTGGTCAGCAGCAGCGGATAGCGCGGCCCTGTCTTCTCGTCGGTGGCGACATAATCGGTGACGACGAATTTGCCCTTGCCGCGCGCGAAGCCGTCGATGTGCATCGTCGGCGTGCCGAGCGGCGCCTTCTCGTTGGCGGGCCACTGGATCGAGCCATGCTCCGCGATCAGGTCGAAGCTGACTCCGACGAAGCTCGGCGTGAGGCGGGCGATCTCGTCCATGATCTCGGAGGGATGGCCGTAATTCCAGTCGAGCCCCATCGCCCGGGCAACGAGCTGGACGATCTCCCAATCCGCATAGCCGTTGAGCGGCGCCATCACCTTGCGGACGAGCTGGATGCGGCGCTCGGCATTGGTGAAGGTCCCGTCCTTCTCGAGGAAGGTCGAGCCCGGGAGGAAGACATGGGCGTAGTTGGCGGTCTCGTTGAGGAACAGGTCCTGCACCACCACGCATTCCATCGCGGCGAGACCGGCGGCGACATGGGTCGTATTGGGGTCGGACTGGAGGATGTCCTCGCCCTGGATGAAAAGCCCCTTGAAGACGCCGTCCGTCGCGGCGTCTAGCATGTTGTTGATCCGCAAGCCCGGCTCGGGATCGAGCGGCACGCCCCACGCCGCCTCGAACATCGCGCGCGTCGCCGGATCGGAGACGTGGCGATAGCCCGAATATTCGTGCGGGAAGCTGCCCATGTCGCACGAGCCCTGGACGTTGTTCTGCCCGCGCAGCGGGTTGACGCCCACGCCCTCGCGACCAATGTTGCCGGTCGCCATGGCGAGGTTGGCGATCGCCATCACCGTCGACGATCCCTGGCTGTGCTCGGTGACGCCGAGGCCATAATAGATCGCGCCGTTTCCGCCGGTCGCATAGAGCCGGGCCGCGGCCCGCAACTCGGCGGCGGGAACCCCCGTCAGCGCCTCGGTCGCTTCGGGCGATCGGTGCGGTTCGGCCACGAATGCGGCCCAGTCCTGATATTCGTCCCAGTCGCACCGTTCGCGGATATAGGCCTCATCTGCCAGCCCCTCCTCGACGATGACATGCGCCATCGCGGTCAGCACCGCGACATTGGTGCCCGGCTTGAGCGGCAGGTGATGGTCGGCGGCGATCCGCGCGCTGCGCACCAGATCGGTGCGGCGCGGATCGACGACGATCAACTTCGCCCCCTGACGCAGCCGCCGCTTCATCCGGCTGGCGAAGACCGGGTGGCCGTCGGTCGGGTTGGCGCCGATCACCATGATCACGTCCGCCTGCTGGACGCTGTCGAAATCCTGGGTGCCGGCCGATGTGCCGAAGGTCGTCTTCAGCCCATAGCCGGTCGGCGAATGGCAGACCCGCGCACAGGTATCGACATTGTTGTTGCCGAAGCCCTGCCGGATCAGCTTCTGGACGAGGAAGGTCTCCTCGTTGGTGCAGCGGCTGGAGGTGATGCCGCCGACCGAACGGGTGCCGTAGGTCGCCTGGATGCGGCGGAACTCGGACGCGACATGGGCGATCGCCTCCTCCCAGCCCACCTCGCGCCACGGCTGGTCGACCGAGGCGCGGACCATCGGCTTCACGATGCGCTCGCGGTGCTGGGCATAGCCCCAGGCGAAGCGGCCCTTGACGCAGCTATGGCCGCGATTGGCCTTGCCGTCCTTCCAAGGCACCATCCGCACCAGTTCCTCGCCGCGCAGCTCGGCGCGGAAGGCGCAGCCGACCCCGCAATAGGCGCAGGTGGTGACGACGGCGCGGTCGGGCGTGCCCTTCTCGATCACCGACTTCTCGATCAACGCCGAGGTCGGGCAGGCCTGGACGCAGGCGCCGCAGCTCACGCATTCGGAGGAGAGGAAGTCCTGGTCCTGGCTGGCGGCGATGTGCGACTGGAAGCCGCGCCCGTCGACGGTCAGCGCCAGCGTCCCCTGCACCTCGTCGCAGGCGCGTACGCAGCGCGAACAGACGATGCACTTGGTGCTGTCGAAGGTGAAATAGGGGTTGGACTCGTCCTTCCCGGCGACCAGATGGTTCTCCCCCTCATAGCCGTAGCGCACCTCGCGCAGGCCGACTGCGCCGGCCATGTCCTGCAATTCGCAGTCGCCATTGGCAGGGCAGGTCAGGCAGTCGAGCGGATGGTCGGAGATGTAGAGTTCCATCACCCCGCGTCGCAGCTGTTGCAGCTTGGCGGTCTGGGTGCGGACCACCATGCCCGGCGCCACTGGCGTCGTGCAGGAGGCGGGATAGCCCGCCCGTCCGTCGATCTCGACGAGGCACAGCCGGCACGAACCGAAACTGTCGAGCATGTCGGTCGCGCAGAGCTTGGGGATGGTCGTCCCCATCAGCGCCGCCGCGCGCATGATCGATGTTCCCTCGGGCACCTCGACCCGCTGGTCGTCGATGGTCAGCGCCACCATCGGGCCGGTCACGGGCACCGCCTTGGTGCCGAGGTCGATTTCGCCGATCCACGCCATGGGCCTACTCCGCCGCCGCCGGCATCGCCGGCGCGTCACCAAAATCTTCCGGGAAATGGTTCAGCGCGCTCAGCACGGGATAGGGGGTGAAACCGCCGAGCGCGCAGAGCGATCCGTATTTCATCGTGTCGCACAGGTCGCGCAGCAGGACGATCTCTTGCTCGACGCTCTTCTCCCGCGCCTTCGCGTTGCGCATCTGCGGCAGCGCCTCGACCCGGTCGCGGCCGCGCCCGCCGGCGATTATCCGGTCGATCGTCTCGACCCCGCGGGTCGATCCGATCCGGCAGGGGGTGCATTTGCCGCAGCTCTCGACCGCGCAGAACTCCATCGCGAAGCGGGCCATCTGCGCCATGTCGACGCTGTCGTCGAACACGGTGATCCCGGCATGGCCGATCAGCGCCCCGGCCGCCGCGAAGGATTCATAGTCGAACGGCAGGTCGAACATCGACGGCGGGAGATAGGCGCCGAGCGGCCCGCCGACCTGCACCGCGCGCACCGGCCGGCCCGAGGCGGTGCCGCCGCCGACCGTCTCGACCAGCTCGCCCAGGCTGATGCCGAAGCCGATCTCGAACAGGCCGCCATTGCGGATGTTGCCGGCAAGCTGCACCGGCATGGTGCCGCGCGACCGGCCGAAGCCGACCGCCGCATAGGCTTCCGCTCCCTCGCTCAGGATGAACGGGACGGCGGCGAGGCTGAGCACGTTGTTGATCACGGTCGGCTGGCCGAACAGCCCCTCGATCGCGGGCAGCGGCGGCTTGGCGCGGACCTGTCCGCGCTTGCCCTCGATGCTGTCGAGCAGCGCGGTCTCCTCGCCGCAGACATAGGCCCCCGCCCCTACCCGCACCTCGATCGTGAAGGGCGCGAGCAGCGATGCCGAGCGTTCGATCGCACCCTGCATCGCCCGGATCGCGAAGGGATATTCGGAGCGGATATAGACATAACCGTGGCCGGCACCGACGGCATGGGCGGCAATCGCCATGCCCTCGATCAGGCAATAGGGATCACCTTCCATCAGCATCCGATCGGCGAAGGTGCCGCTGTCGCCTTCGTCGGCGTTGCAGACGACGAACTTCTCGCCGCCCTTGGCGTCGAGCACGGTCTGCCACTTGATCCCGGTCGGGAAGCCCGCGCCGCCGCGGCCGCGCAAGCCCGACGCCTTGACCGCGTCGATCACCGCTTGTGGGGCCATCGCCCGCGCTGCCTCCAGCCCGCGCCAGCCGCCGCTCGCGGCATAGGCGGCAAGGTCGAGCGGATCGTTGATCCCGCAGCGCGCGAAGGTGAAACGCTGCTGCCGGGCGAAGAAAGGAAGCGCGTCGACGGGGCCGAGCCGGCGCGGATGGTCGCCCGCCAGGACCGCCGCGACGTCGCCGGGGCCGACCGGGCCATAGCCGATCCGCGCCTCGCCCTCCTGCACCTCGACCAGCGGCTCGATCGCGAACAGGCCGCGGCTGCCGGTGCGGACGACGGTGCAGCCGGCGTCGGCGAAGGCGTCGGCCAGCGCGTCGGCGCCGAGCGCGACCGAGGCCATGTCGGCGCTGATGAAGACCGTGGTCATGCCGCCACCGTCGCGGCAATGCGCTCGATCGCCGCCGCGTCGTCGATCCGCGCGACCGGCGCGCCGTCAACCAGCGCATTGGGCCCGATCGCGCAGAGGCCGAGGCAATAGACCGGTTCGAGCGTCACCTGCCCGTCGGCGCGGGTCTCGCCCATCGCCACGCACAGCCGTTCGGCCAGCGCCGCCTCGATCGCCACGCCGCCGCGCGAGCGGCAGCTTTCGGCCCGGCAATATTTGACGACGTGCCGCCCGGCCGGCGCCTTGCGGAAGTCATGGTAGAAGCTGACGACGCCGTGCACTTCGGCACGACTGAGGTTCATCGCCTGAGCAACGGCGGCGACCGTCTCCTCGCCGACGAAGCCCAGTTCCTCCTGCAGGTCGTGCAGCAACGGCAGCAACGCCCCGCGCCGGTCGCCCTGCGCGGCCAGGAGGCGCGCGACCACTGCCTCGATCGGGTCTCTTCTCTCCGTCATGGCCCGGATGTGACCCCGCCGCCCGGAAGGGTCAAATCACTAATCCCAATGATTGATAGAGACTGCCTATCAAATCCTGAAGCCGTCGGGCAGTGCAACGGCGCGCGCGACGGCGAGCGCCGCCGCCGCCAACGGCCCGACCGGATGACGGTTGGGGACGATCACGCCGATCCGGCTGGCCGGGGCAGGATCATCGAACGGAAGGATGCGAGCCCAGTTCATGCCGGGCAGCAGCGCCAGATAGCTGTCGGGCATGATCGTTGCAAAGCCGCCCGCCTGGACCATCGCCAGCAGCGCGACATAGCTGTCTGCGGTTGCCCGCGGCCGGATGGCGAGGCCGCGCTCGGCGAGCCGCGTGTCGAGGATGCGGCGGTTCTGCATGCCCGGGTGGAGCAGGCAGAGATCGGACGCCGCCGCCTCGGCCCAGCCGATCGAGGTTCGCCCGTCGAAATCGCCGCCAGCGCGGGCCAGGAAGATGTAGCGCTCCGCATAGAGCGGCGCGGCGAGCATGTCGGCCGGCGGCTCATGGTCGAGATAGGTGAGCCCGGCGTCGAGGTCGAACGCGACCAGGCCGCGCTCGATCTCGCGCGAGGTGAGCGAGCGCACCGACAGGGTCGACGCCGGATGCCCGGCGAGCAGCGCCCGTGCCAGATAGCCGGTCGCCGGCATCGCCGCCGGGATCACGCCCAGCCGGAATTCGCCCTGGAGCGGGCCGTCGATCGCTTCCATCGCATGAGCCATGCCGTCATAGACGGCGATGAGCTGCTGCGCCCAGGGCAGCATCGCCTGCCCTTCCGGGCTGAGCCCGATATAGCGCCGCTCGCGCAGCACCAGCCTGTGGCCGAACTGCTCCTCCAGCGTGGCGATCCCGGCCGACAGCGTCGGTTGGGTGACGCCGCACGCCTCGGCCGCGCGGGCGAAATGGCCTTCCCGGGCCAAGGTGGTGAAATAGCGCAACAGGCGAAGCTGCATCGATGCTCCTCTCGATAGACGGGCCCTATCATGCCGCGAGGGCCGGCGCGACCGCCGAGACCGGGCCGGCCAACGAAACTTCGCTGGACAAAGGCTCTGCTGCGGCGGCAAACCATCAGCGGGGAGATCTTGCGATGCACGCAGGTCGGGGGACATCGAGGGGGCCGCGCGACAGGATGAAGCCGCCGTGCGCCCGAGTCCGCCGATGACCGAGCTGAAGCCGATCGCAGGCACCGGCGCGGATGCCCGTGCCGTACCGCCGCCAAGCGCCCGCGCCCTGTTCTGGCGGCTCGTCTGGCTCTATCAGGGCGGCTGCACCACCGCGGTCGTCATCACGATGTCGCTGGTGCTGTTCGGCCTCGAACTCGACCTGCGCCAATGGCTGATCCTGATCGGGATGACACCGGTCGTCGTCGCGATCTACAACCTGTCCGACGTCTATCTGATCGTCCGCCATTACCGCCCGATCGACGCGGCGTTGCGCGCGCTCGACGCCGGCGCGCAACCGCCGCAGCCGATGATCGTGGCCGCGGTCATCCGCGCGCTCAACCTGCCCTTCTACTCGTTCATGCGCGTCACCTTCCTGCATGGCCCGCTCGTCACGGTGATGGTGTGCATGGCGCTGCCCTTCGCCAACTGGGCGTTCGATGCCGGTTATCAGGTCTGGCAGGTGCTGGTGTTCGCTGCCACCTGCCTGTTCTTCGCCTCGCCCACCCATGCGATCTTCGAATATTTCGGGGTCGCCCGTGCACTCGTGCCGACGATCGTGCGGCTGTCCGAGCAGCTCGACGATGGACTGCCGCCCGAATATCAGCGGCAGCTCGTCGCGATCCGGCTCAAGAGCAAGCTCCTTTACCTGACGATCTTCGTCGCGGCCTTGCCGCTGATGTTCTTTGCCGCCTCGATCATCTTCAAGGTGCAGCGGATGTTCCTCCTGCAGGGGATCGATCCGACGCCCTCGATGATGATGCCGCTCTATGTGTGGATCACCGGCGTCGTCTGCATCTGCATGCTCGGATCGGTGATGATGGCACTGCTGACCGCGCACGAGGTGTCGCGCTCGGCGAGCCGGCTGATCGACAGCATGCGCCAGGTGGAGCGTGGCGACCTCGACGAGGTGAAGCTGGAGGTGGTCTCCACCGACGAATATGCCGACATCTTCCGCGGCTTCCAGCACATGCTGGAGGCGCTGCGCGAGGAGCAGCTCATCCTCGAGGTCAGCAACGACCTCGCCGGCGAACTCAAGCTGGAGATACTGATCGCGCGGATCATGCGGACGACGACCGAGTTGCTCAACGCCGAGCGCTCGACCCTGTTCGTCTACGACCGCAAGACCGACGAGTTGTTCTCGCTGTTCGCGGAAGGGGACCTGGTCCGCGAGATACGCCTCCCGTCGAACCGCGGCATCGCCGGCGCGGTCTTCACCAGCGGCGTGGCCGAGACGATCACCGATCCCTATGCCGATCCGCGCTTCAATCCGGAGGTCGACCGCGCGACCGGTTTCGTCACCCGATCGATCCTGTGCCAGCCGATCTTCGACAAGCATGGTGGCCGGATCGGCGTGACCCAGGTGCTGAACAAGCGCGATGCCTCATCCTTCACGGCGAAGGACGAAGCGCGGCTGCGCGCCTTCTCCGCCCAGATCGCCGTATGCCTGGAGAATGCGCGGCTGTTCGACGACGTGCTCTACATGAAGAACTATAACGAGGCGATCCTCAAGAGCACCTCGAACGCGGTGATCACCTTCGACGAGGACCGGCGGATCGTCACCAGCAACGAGGCGGCGCGCCGGCTGATGCACGCGCCGGACGGGCTGATCGGCGCCAGCGCGCGCGACGCCTTCACCGGCAGCAATGCATGGATCGCCGAGCGGCTGGAACGCACCGACCGCGACCGGGAGGCCTATCTGGCGGTCGATGCCGAGCTGATCGGCCGCGACGGCAAGGCGTCGTCGATCAACCTCACCGCCGCCCCGCTGGTCGATGCCAACGACGCGGTGATCGGATCGATGCTGGTGATGGAGGACATCACCAGCGAGAAGCGCGTCCGGTCGACCATGGCGCGCTACATGTCGAAGGAGGTCGCCGACCAGCTATTGGAGGCGGGCGAGAGCGAGCTGACCGGCAAGGACCAGACCGTCTCGATCCTGTTCTCCGACGTACGCGGCTTCACGACGATAGCCGAGAAGATCGGCGCGCGTGAGACGGTGACGATGCTCAACAGCTACTTCACCGAGATGGTCGACGTGATCTTCGCCCATCAGGGCATCCTCGACAAATATATCGGCGACGCGATCATGGCGCTGTTCGGCGCCCCCTTCGCCGGGCCCAACGATGCCGACAACGCGGTGGCGACCGCCAACCAGATGCTGGTCGAGCTCGCCGCGCTCAACCTGAAACGCACGGCGATGGGAGAGAGACCGATCGACATCGGGCTGGGGATCAGCACCGGCGACGTGATCGTCGGCAATATCGGCTCGATCAAGCGCATGGAATATACGGTGATCGGCGACAGCGTGAACCTTGCCTCGCGGCTCGAAGGCGCGAACAAGGCCTATGGCTCGAAGATCCTCTTTTCTGAATTCACCCATGCCCGGCTGGCCGATCCCAGGCTGGTGCGCGAGATCGACCTGATCCGGGTGAAGGGCAAGGACTTCCCGGTCGGCGTCCATGAATCGCTCGGCTATCGCGCGGCGGAGATCGACCGCGGGCTCGGCGCGATGCTCGAACATTATGAGACTGGCTTTGCCGCCTATCGCGCAATGGCCTGGGGCGACGCCGAACAGGCGTTCCTCGCCGCACTCCGGGCGATGCCGGGAGACGGCCCCTCGGCCATGTATGTCGAGCGTTGCCGCGCTTTCGCCAGGACGCCCCCGCCTGCCGACTGGGACGGGGTCTGGACGCTCACCTCCAAATAGCGCCGCCTATCCCGCCTGCGCCCACGCGATGCGTGCCAGTTCGGGGAACACCTTCGCACGCTGGGCGGCCTGGGCGGAGGCGGCGGTGCCGCGGATGACTCGGCCCTTGATGCCGTGGAAGATCGCCGCCATGCGGAAGAAGTTGAAGGCTGTGTAGAAGCGGTAATTGGGGATCGAGGCGCGCCCGGTGCGCGCACAATAGGCGGCGACGTAGCTCTCCTCGTCCGGGATGTTCAGCGCCTTGAGGTCCGCGCCCGCCAGCCCCGCCACGATGTGCGGCGGCATATGGTACATCATTGCGTTATAGGCGAAGTCGGCGAGCGGATGGCCGAGGGTCGACAATTCCCAGTCGAGGACGGCCAGTACGCGCGGCTCGGTGGGGTGGAAGATCATGTTGTCGATGCGGAAGTCTCCATGGACGATCGCGGTCTCGTCGCCCGGCGGAATATTCGCCTGCAGCCACTCGATCACCCGGTCCATGTCGGGATCGCGGCCGGCGTCCACATCCTCGACATATTGTTTCGACCAGCGGCCGATCTGCCGCTCGAAATAATTGCCGGGCCGGCCATAGTCGGCAAGACCCACGGCCGCATAGTCAACCTTGTGGAGCGCGGCGATCGTCGCGTTCATCGCATCGAAATAGGCGGGCCGGTCGGCCGCCGCGATCTCCGGCAGCGTCGCGTCCCAGAACACCCGCCCTTCCACCATGTCCATGATGTAGAACCAGGTGCCGATCACCTCGTCCTCGGTACATAGCGCATGGACATGCGCGACGGGGAAACCCGCCCTCTCCAGCCCGGTCAGCACCTTTGCCTCGCGCTCGACCGCGTGCGCGCCCTTCAGGAGCTGTCCCGGCGGCTTGCGGCGCAGCACATAGGCACGCCTGGGCGTAACCAGCTTGTAGGTCGGATTGGATTGCCCGCCCCTGAACTGTTCGACCGTCAGTGGTCCCTCGAAGCCCGGCACATGATCGGCCATCCACCGTGCGAGCGCCGCCTCATCGAAAGCGAAGCCCGCGCGTACCGGGGTGGTGCCGCTATTCTCGTCCTGGCCGCTCCCTCCGCTCATGCCGCATGGGCCCTGGCATGGTCGCGCTTGAGCTTCTTGGCGAGCGACCATTTGTGGACTTCGGTCGGGCCGTCGTAGATACGGAAGGCGCGGATTTCGCGGAAGATCTGCTCCACCACAGTATCGCGCGACACGCCCATGCCGCCCATCACCTGGATGCAGCGATCGGCGACCCGGTAAAGCGCCTCCGACACCTGCACCTTCGCCATCGAGCTTTCGACCGTGCCGAGCGAACCGCCGTCGAGCACGCCGGCGCACCAGTCGATCATCAGCTCTGCCTGCTGCAAATCGATCATGTTCTCGGCCAGCATGAAACCTACGCCCTCATGGTCGATCAGCTTCTTGCCGAAACCCTCGCGGCGGCAGGCATAGTCTACCGCGATCTCCTGCGCCCGCGTCGCACAGCCCAGCCAGCGCATGCAGTGCGACAGGCGCGCCGGGGAGAGGCGCACCTGGGCATATTTGAAGCCTTCGCCGCTCGCCCCCAGCATCTGGCTCTCAGGCACGCGCAGATTGTCGATCACGACGATCGAATGGCCACCAGGCATGGAGCTGTCGATCGTATCCAGCACGCGCTCGATCCGGATCGCCGGATCGGGCAGGTCGACCAGGAACATGCAGGCCCCATCCTCCGACTTGGCCATGACGATGCCGACCTTCGCCCCGTCGGCGCCGGTGATGAAGGCCTTGCGGCCGTTGATCACCCAATCGTTCCCGTCGCGGCGGCACAGCGTTTGCATCATCGATGGGTCGGAACCCGCCCCGCCCTCCAGCGCCGGCTCGGTCATGAAGAAGGCCGAGCGGCTCTCCCCCGACACAAGCTGGTCGAGGAAGCGGGCTTTCAGCTCGGGCGTCCCGATCTTGCCGATCAGGTACATATTGCCCTCGTCCGGCGCCATGGTGTTGACCGCCAACGGCCCCAGCGGCGACAACCCCGATGCCTTCAGGACGATCGCGGTCTCGCGCTGGGTGAGGTGCGATCCGTCGGGCAGGATGTGCGGAGTGAGGACGCCCGCTGCCCGCGCCTTCGCGCGCATCTCCTGGACCAGCGCATCGCTGGGACCATGGTCGCCGCAGCGCGGGTCCTTCTCATAGGGGATGACGGTTTCGCGGACGAAGGCCTCGACCCGGGCTGCGATCGCAAGGGCGCGTTCGGTCATGGACGATCTTCCTTCAAAGCGAGCTGACGAGGTGGCCGCCATCGGCGACGAGCGTCGATCCGGTCATGTAGGAGGAGGCATCCGACGCAAGCAGCAGCAGCGGCCCGTCGAGTTCGTGCGCCTCGCCGAGGCGCCGCTGCGGGATACGCTGGATCATCCGCTTGCCACCCTCCGTCTCCCAGGCCGACCGGTTTAGGTCCGTCTCGATATAACCGGGGCAGAGCGCGTTCACGCGTATGCCGAAACGCGCGAGTTCGAGTGCCGCCGATTTGGTGATCTGGATCGCCGCTGCCTTGGAGATCGCATAGGTCGACACGTGGGAACCCTGGCGCAGGCCCAGTATCGAAGCGATGTTGATGATCGAGCCGCCCTTGCCGCGCGCCTTCATCGCCCGCGCGGCGGCCTGAGTGAGCAGGAACACGCCCTTGGCGTTGGTGCCGATCACCCGATCCCAATCGTCCGCGTCCTGGTCGAGAAAGGGTTTCTCCACCGCGATGCCGGCATTGTTGACGAAGATATCGACGTCGGCGAGCAGCGGCTCGATCGCGGCGATGCTCGCCGGGTCCACGACGTCGAGCGACGCCGTGTCGCACCTCCCGCCGGCGGCCCGGATTGCCTCCGCTACCTCCGCCAGCGCCTCGCGTCGCCGCGCCGCGATGATCAGATTGGCGCCGGCGCGCGCCAGCACCTGCGCAAAATGGGCGCCGAGACCGCCGGAAGCGCCGGTGACGAAGGCGGTCTTCCCGCTCAGATCGTTAAGGTCGGGCATGCGGACTCCTTGCGACTCCAATGGCATTTATTTCTCGACTATGGAACAGGATTGTGGAACAATCAATGCCATGCCGATCGCCGCCGGACCATCACCCGCCTTTCACTGGCCCGGACCGGAGCCCGCCGGCGCCGCGCGGCGCGTCTATCTCGGCATCCTCCAGGACCTTGAGAGCGGACGGATGGTCCCCGGCCAGCGACTGATCGAGACCGACCTCGCCACCCGGTTCGAGGTGGGCCGCAACGCGGTGCGCGAGGCGATGCAGCATCTGGCGGTGCGCGGGGTCGTCGACCTCAGTCCCAACCGCTCGCCCGCGATCCGGCGTCTCGACCCGGCCGAGACTTTCGAGGTGCTCGATGTCGCCGAGTCGATGACCCGGCTTGTCGCGCGCGCCGCGGCGAAGGGCTTCCGCGACGAACATGGCACGCTGCTCTCGACGGCGCTCGACGAGCTCGCGGCGGCGGCGCCGGACGGCGAGGCGGCCGCCTTCAGCCGGGCGCGACGCGGCTTCTATCGCGCGCTGCTGCTGATCGGCGGCAACCGTGAGGCCCAGCGGCTTTTCCCGGCAATCGGCATCCACATCATCCACGCGCAATATCCCTCGCCGCGGCTGCGCGGGATCCGCCTGGCCGACTATCAGGCGATCGCGCGCGCCGTCGTAGCGCGCGATGCGGACGCCGCCGAACGCGCCGCGACCGGCCATGTCGACAATGTCCGCGCGGTGATCCGCGCACTGATGGCTGCCGATCCGTAACAAAGCATGTTTACGGCGGGCGCGGGGACCGTCATGATCGAGTCATGTGGGGGCACATGATCAGGATATTGCTGGCGGGTGCGCTGCTGCTGCCTTCCATGGCGTGGGCGCAGGAGGCGGTCGAGGCCCCAGCGCTCTCGATCGCCTATAACGCGGCGCTTGTCTCCGACTATCGGTTCCGAGGGATCAGCTATACGACGCGGCATCCCGCGGTGCAGGTCGGCGCGGACCTGACGACGCGGTCGGGCTGGTTCCTCGGCACCTGGTGGACCAACGTTTCCGACTATGGCGGCTCGAACCTGGAGATAGACCTCTATGGCGGCTATGCCGGTTCCGTCGCGGGCTTCGACTATTCGGGGACGCTCTACACCTATGTCTATCCCGGCGGAGTGGACACCGACTATTATGAGTTGCAGGGAACGATCGCCCGGACGATCGGACCGGTCACATCGACGCTGACGCTCGCCTTTACCCCCAATCAGTGGAACACCGACCGCGACAACCTCTACGTCGCGCTTGGCAGCGATGTCGCGCTGGGTCAGCTTCCGTTGACCGCGTCCTTCAGCGTCGGTCGCGAAAACGGCAGCTACGACCATAAATGGGACTGGTCGGCGGGCCTGACCTACAAACTTGATGCGCTCGATCTCTCCGCCACCTATGTCGACAGCAACTACAAGGGCGCACTCGAAGCCGGCAGGAACGCCCGCGCCGGCGTCGTCCTGTCGGCCAAGGCCAGCTTCTAGGGACCGGCGGCAACCATGGTACGACTCTTCCTCTCGGTCGACATGGCCGGATCGACCCAGTTCAAGGCCCGCTTCACCGACGGCGGAAGCTGGCTCGACACCTTCCGGACCTTCTTCACCAACTTCCCGCTGATGCTGGCCGGGCAGGTCGGCTTCGCCTTTCTCGAGGAGGGCGAGACGCCGTCGGTCGAGGTATGGAAGGTGATGGGTGACGAGTTGATCTTCGTCGCCACGCCGGCCAGCGCGGAGGAACTGGTAAACCTGCTCCTCGCCCTGCTGCGCACGATGAAGGCCTATGAGGAGCGTTACCTGGAGGATCTTCCCCTCCGGTTGAAGGGCACCGCCTGGCTCGCCGACTTCGCAGGTCCGAACATCGAGCTGGAGATTCCCGAACTGTCGGGCGGCGAAACCGTTCGCGCGATCGACTTCATCGGGCCCGACCTCGACCTCGGCTTCCGCGTCACAAAATTCGCCCGGCCCGCCTGCCTCACCCTTTCGCTCGACGTCGCCGACCTGGTGCTGGTCGCGGGCAATGCCGGCCAGATAGCGCTCCATCTGATCGGGGCGGAGGAACTCAAGGGCGTGATGTTCGGCCGCCCCTATCCGATCATCTGGATGCTGGAGGCGGGGGAAGACTTCAACTTCATGCCCTGGGAGGTCGAGCAGTGCCCGCACATGGCGCGGGCCACCGGCATGCCCCCGACGCCAGCCTCCGACATCGAACGGGCAATCGCCAATATCCGCCTCTACCTGCGCAAGATGCACGGGGTGCAGCGGCCGCGGCTGGAACTCGGCCCGCCCGCAGGCTGAGCCGCCTTCCCTGGCGCTTGGGAGCGACCGGTTTCCATGATAGCCTCACCGCATTCCTGGTTCGCCTTTGGGGAAAGGAGAACGGCGGTGCGTCATTTTCTCAAAGCCGCTGCACTCGCCGGCGTTGGCTTCTCCGTCGCCAGCTTCATGCCTCCGCCGGTCTTCTCGGCAGCATCGCTAGAAGCCCTCGATCCCAGCCGCGTCGCTGCCTCCCTGTGCGGCCGCCAGGCGGGGTCGAAGCTGCCGCAGCACCTGCTGATCGCCGCTTCGGTGGCCGCGCCGGCCAGCGAGGCCCGGCCGATCCCGCTCTATCCCGACCTTGCCGCCTCGCCTTTCCCGGTCTCGACCCGCGATCCGCAGGCCCGGCACTATTTCAGCCAGGGGCTGTTGCTCAGCTACGGCTTCAATCATGCCGGCGCGGTCCGCTCTTTCCGTGAGGCCCAGCAGCTCGATCCCGATTGCGCGATGTGCTGGTGGGGCGAGGCGATGGCGCTCGGCCCGAACATCAACGCGCCGATGGACGATCGCGACCGCGACGCGGCGCTTCGCGCAATGGACCGGGCGATGGCGTTGCGCGGCGCGGCATCGCCGATGGAGCAGGCGCTGATCGAGGCGATCGCCCGACGCTATTCGCGCGACCCGCAGGCGGACCGGGCCGCGCTCGACGCCGCCTATGCCGACGCGATGCTCGACGTGGCCCGTCGCTTCCCGGCCGATGACGACGTAGCGGTACTCGCCGCCGAGGCGGCGATGGACACGACCCCCTGGAACTATTGGGAAGCGGACAAGAAAACCCCGGTCGGCCGCAGCGGGGATGCCGTCCGACTGATAGAGGGCGTCCTCCGGCGCAACCCGTCGCAGGCCCAGGCGGCCCATCTCTACATCCACCTGCTCGAGGCGAGCGAT
This sequence comes from Sphingomonas sp. Y57, assembly GCF_001015195.1. Lineage (GTDB taxonomy): Bacteria > Pseudomonadota > Alphaproteobacteria > Sphingomonadales > Sphingomonadaceae > Rhizorhabdus. The sequence goes on from NZ_LDES01000009.1 coordinate 55,313, forward strand.
CCCGAGCGGGCGGAAGCCGCGGCGGACAGGCTGGCGGCGCCGCTCGTCCCCAGCGCGGCGCATCTGGTCCACATGCCCGGGCATATCTACCAGCTTCGCGGCCGCCATGCGGACTCGATCCGGGTCAATGTCGCGGCCGCGCGCGCCGACGAGGCCTTCATCCGCAGCGCCGGCGACCATGGTCTGGTCCGCTACGGCTATTATCCGCACAATATCCATTTCATCGTCACCAGCGCCCAGATGGCCGGCGACATGCCCATGGCGATCCGCGAGGCACGGCGGCTCAGGACGGTGCTCGATCCGGAAACCTCGGCGCGGATGGCCTGGATACAGGCGATCGAGGCCGCGCCCTATTTCGCCATGGCTCAGTTCGCCGATCCGGCAGCGATCCTCGCTTTACCGGCGCCCGATCCGCGTCTCTCCTATGCGGGGGCGATGCGCCATTATGCGCGGGCGATCGCCTATGCGCAGAACCGCGACCAGGCCGGCTTCGACACCGAGATCGCGGCGATGGCGCGGCTCGGGGCCTCGGATGGGATGAAGGCGATGGTCGACCAGGGAGTGCCGGCCCCCGATCTGGTGCGGCTGGCCGGTCTTGTTGCACGGGGGCGCTTCGCGACCGCGAAAGGCGCTTATGACGAGGCGACCGGTCTTTATCGCCAGGCTGCCGCGATCGAAGCGACCATCCCCTATCAGGAGCCGGCCTATTGGTATTATCCGGTGCGGCAGTCGCTCGGCGCGGCGCTGTTCCTGGCTGGCCGGCACGACGCGGCCAGCGATGCGTTCCGTGCCGCTCTGGCGCAGACCCCGAACAATGGCTGGGCGCTCTACGGTCTCGCCCGCAGCGAAGCGGCACAGGGACGGAAGCTCGAGGCGGCGGCGGCGCGCAAGGCGTTATCGAAGGCCTGGCTGGGCGATCCGCGCTGGCTCCGCATGGAACGGCTGTAGCCGCATCTCCAGCCCGGCCGCGCAGCGTCAGTAGGGCACCTCACCGATGACGTTACCGCCCTCCATATAACGGCAGACCAATATCTCATCCTCCCCGGCGGTGCGGACGGCGCAGCCGACCTCGGTCGTCGTACGCCAGATGAGCTGGGTGTAGTGCCCGACATCCTCGAAGTCGCCGGATATGCTGACGTTCGGGATCGCGGCGAAGCGGAATGCCTTGCGCTCATCGATCCAGAGGGTGACCATATCCTCCGGCGAATAGGCGCCCTTCGTCCCTCGCCAGAGATTCTCTCCTTCGACATCGATCGATTGGTCATGCTCGATATCGGGCAGGTACTTGAGATGATCGGCCCAGGCCGCGGCGTGCTGCGCGAGCTCGCCGCTCCATTTGAGCGGCGGCACTCCGATCCTTGCCCGTTCGGCATTATGCGTCGCCAGCAGCCGCTGATTGAGGTCGGCGTCGGTCCATAGCGGAGCATTGCCGCACAGGCTGACGCCCATCGCGCATCCGAGCAGAAGCCGTCCTATCGATCCACGCATGAGCCGTTCCCGTCAGCTTGGCCTGAATTCAGGATTGTTGGTGATCTGATAGAGAAGATATTGCGAACTCGAGGCGCCGTTGGCGAAGCCGGGGAAGAAGATCGCCTCGCGCCCGGCGAAGCGAAGCTGCTCGGCAAGGCCTTCACCGATCGCCGCCCCGGCGGCGAGCTGGTGCGGGTTGAAGATGTTGCGGACGAAACCGAGAGTCTTGCGGATCGAAGCCCGCTGCCCGGTGGTCAGACTTTCCGGCAGCCCCGCGCCATAGGGCGTGCCTGCCTCGATCAGCCGGCGTATCGTCGTGAAATCGTCCGGCGACAGGCGCGTCCAATCCTTCTGCAGCGCGATGTCCTGGGCATGGAGGATGACGGCGGCGGCCCAGGCGATGCCGCCGCTGATATAGACCTTGGGCCTGGTCAGCGCCTCGGGCAGCGCCGCGAGCTGCCGGTCGAGCGTCGGCGCGATGATCTCCCTGTAATGATCGGCAGCCCGCGCCCCGAAATCGCCGGTCCGCACGCTAGGATAGCGGAATTTCACTGCGCCGGCGAAGTTGCGCGTGCCATAGGGCGCCGCCAGGTCATGATAGACGCGGCGTCGGCCCTCACGGCCATAATAGCCGCCCTTGATGTCGGCGCCGGCAATCTCGACGTGGAGAACCTCCTCGCGGTCGCTGGAGGGGACGATCCAGTCGGTTTCGAGCTGCGCCTCCTCGCGGGACGTGAGCAGCCGCATTCCGATGCCGGTCCGCTCGCGCAGCATGGCGGGCAGCCGCTCGATCGCCGGCCCCACATAACTGCGCAGGCCGCTCGACCCGACGATGGCGATCTCCCTGTCGCCCAGGCCATGCTCGCTCTTCAGCGTCGCAATTTTATACGCCACCAGCTCGACCGCGCTGGCGATCATCGCCTCGTCCGCGCCCGGCTGCAGGCTACTGGCCATCAGCGTGGTGGAGCTGTCGACGCGGCGCAGGCCGAGCCGCTCATAGCCCGAGGCCGCCACGTTGCCGCGGAGCTGGTGCTTGTCTATTCGGTAGACCGCCGCGGTGATGCCCGTCACGGCCAGCGTGATCAAACCATAGGGCCGTTCGCGCGAGGCCGCCGCGAGCACGGGCTTCGGAAACAGCGCGAGGCCGGCCGTCATGGCCCCGGCCCCCATCAAAGCCCGCCGCGTTATCGACATGAGCCCCCGCTCTCGATTCCCCGACGTAATGATCCACCCGAACGCGCTGTTCGACAACAGCTATTTTTTTTGGGGGGGTCCTTTAGCGCCGGACGACCAGGATCGCGATGTCGTCGAACTGGGGAGCGCTGCCGACGAAGTCTCCGACGCGGTCGGCGAGGCTGGTCGCAATCGAGCGGGCAGTGCGGTCGGCGGGCAGGGCCGAAAGGGTCTCGACGATCCCATCGACCGTGAACTGCGCCTCGTCCGAACGGGTCGCTTCCGACACGCCGTCGGTGAACAGCACGAGGGCATCGCCCTTGTCGAGCTGCACCATTGCGCCATCGAACGCGGCGTCGTCGAACACGCCGAGTGCCATGCCCTCCGGCTTGTCGAGCCGGGTCACGCTGCCGTCGGCGCGCAGCAGATAGGGCGCCTCATGGCCGGCGTCGCTATAGGCCACGGTGCCGTCGCGCAGGTCGATGATCCCGGCGAAGGCCGTGACGAACAGGTTGGCGGCATTGTCGCGCGCCAGTTCCGCATTGACCCGCGCCATCAGGTCGGCCGTGGACTCGGCTGACAGCGCGTTCGCCTTGAACAGGGTGCTGGTCATCGCCATGAACAGAGCCGCTGGCACGCCCTTGCCGGACACGTCGCCGATCACGAAGAACAGGCGGTTCTCGTCGATCATCACATAATTGTAGAGATCGCCGCCGACCTCCTTGGCCGGTTCCAGCAGCGCGTAGATGTCGATGTCGTCGCGCTCCGGGAAGGGCGGGAAGCGGCGCGGGACCATGCCGATCTGGATATCGCGCGCGGCCGACAGCTCACCTTCGACGCGCTCGCGCGCCGCCGTCGCCGCCTGGATCTCGACCAGATAGCGTTGCAGGCGGGAGATCATGCCCGACATCGCCTCGGCAAGGCTGCCTACCTCGTCGGCGCGCGATCCGCTGATCGCCTGCATCGCGCGCATCTCCTCCTCGTTCGACTGGAAGCTTCGTTCCTCGATGTTGCGCGTGTAGGAGGTCAACCGCTCCAGCGGCCCGGTGATCCGGGTGATCAGCAGCGATCCGACCACCATCGACAGCACGAAGGTCGCGAAGCCGACAAGGATCGACGTGCGCAGCGCGCCGGCCAGCCGCTCGTCAAGCGAATCGAGCGCGATATCGGCGCCGATCACATGGATGCGCCCATCGGGCGAGCGGACCGGCATGTAGATCGATCTGAAGCGGCCGAAGCTGTCCTCATATTCGTCGAACCGGACGCGGCCATCGCGGAAGCTGGCGTAGAGCTTGGCGGGAGCCGTGTCGTAGCGGGTGAAGAAGCCGGTTTCGGTGCCCTCCTCTATCTCCCGCTGGGTAGCGCTGGTCGCCACCGTGTGGATATGCGGCCCGAACTGCATGTAGCTGTAGACGTACACGAGGTTCGAGCGGTTGGAAAAACGGGAAAGCCGCGCCTGGAGCCGGTCGAACTCGACAGTGGGGATCGAATCGGGGCCGTGGATGCGGCGGTGATAGCCCTGCGGAATGATCTCGCGCACGGCATGCACCGCAGTCATCAGCCGATCGTCGATGCCCCTGATGATCTCCTGCCGGTCGATCGAGTAGAGCATGGTCGAATAGGCGACCGCTGCGACGAGGTTCAGCACGAACAGCAGCAGCAGCAATTGCGGCCGCAAACCGAAGCGGCGACGGTGCCCGATCTCGCTCACGCGATCTTGCCCCTTGCATCCACCCGCATTCCCCCCGAAGCTGCTGCCCACGCTCGACTAGACCTCGATCGTTCCGGGCTGAATCAGCCTGAAACGTGAATCAAGGTCTCGACTATGTGAAGAGAGCCTGATTCACATCATCGGTGGAAGCGCTTTGCGCTTCCACCTCAAACGATCAGGCTCTATCGCACCGGCGGGGCGCCAGCGGTAGTCCCAACGGCATGAAGGGGGAACTTTGGGGGGCTTCGTCAACCGGCTGCTGCGCGTCGCCCCGGGCGAATGGCCGAAGCTAGCCCAGTTCGGGCTGCTCGGCTTCCTCCTCCAAATGGGGCTCGGCATCGGCTTCAGCGCGGGCGATGCCGCCTTCCTGGCACGTGCGGGAGCCGACCGCCTGGCACTGATCTTCATGATGACCCCCGCCATCATGCTATTCTACACGGCGGCCTTCTCCTACCTGATGGTCCGCTTCTCGATCGACAGGGTGATCGACGCAACCATCGCGCTGCTCGTCGCCGGGGGACTTTTTTCCTACGTCGTGCTCGGGCTGGATCTCCCGCCGCACTGGCAGCTCCCGGTCTATATCGGGCTGAAGCTCTATCTCGCGATGTGGTACATCGCGCTCTACACCCAGTTCTGGAACTATACGGACGGCTATTTCGCCATCCAGGACGGCAAGCGGCTGTTTCCGCTGCTCGCCGCGGCGACCGCGCTGGGCATGACCTGCGGCGGCCTGATCGTCAGCCAGCTCGCCGGTACGATATCGCTGCGCGGCTTCTTCCTGATCTGGGCGGGTATCGCCGCCATCACCTTCCCCGTCGCCCTCAGCCTGCGCCGCCGCTGGACACGCATCGCCGACAGCGAAGTCGATGGCGCCGAGCAAGGCGTCAGCCGGCAGATTCGCCAGGTCGCCGACACTTTCCGCACCTCGCGCTACACGCTGGTGCTGACGCTGATCCTGTTCGTCACCCTGCTGATGACCAATCTTGCCGAGTTCCAATATTCGAACATGTTCGAACAGGGTCGCAGCGAGGCGGAACTCGCGAGCCTGCTCGGCACGCTCTATGCCGCGGCCAACATCTTCAACGTGATCATCTGCCTGTTCGTCTTCAACCGGCTGGTCGCACGCATCGGTGTGCGGAACGTCGCGCTGATCATGCCGCTGTCCTATTTCGCCGCGTTCGGCTTCCTGTTCGTGACAGGATCGTTCGAAGGCGCCCTTGCCGCCTTCTTCGCCTATCACGGCGTCCTTACCTCGATCGAGTACAACAACCAGAATCTGCTGTTCAACGCGGTTCCGGCCGAAACGAAGCGTCCCGTCCGCACTATCGTCGAGGGGCTGGCCGAGCCGCTCGCCAGCTTCATCGCCGGCGGCTTCCTGCTGATCTTCGCCGACCGCACCGATATTCGCGACCTGTCCGGCCTCGGTGTGGTCCTAGGCCTCGCCCTGCTGCTGATCGTGGTCGTGCTGCGCCAGCTCTATCCCGCGGCGATGGCGCGCAACATGCGCTCGATGCTGCTCGACTTCGGGAAGGGACGCGGGGTCGTTCCCGCCCCTGCTCCGGACGGCGCAGGCACCGACGCGCTCCTCGAACGGCTGCGCTCAGGCGATCCGGCGATCCGTGCCGCCGCTATAGCCGGCCTTGCCGCCGGCCGCGACCTGGAGGCGCTGCCGCTGATCCTCGACCGCTCCTCCTGGCTATCCCCGGCGGACCGACACGATATCGAGACAATGATCGTCGGCTGGGGCGACACCGCGATTCCCCGCCTCGTCTCGGCGATACCCGACCGGACCTTCCGCTATCGCGGCCGTGCCATGGCGGCACGCGCGCTCGCCCATCTCTCCTATCCGCTCTTCTCGTCACAGCTCGACTCGCTGGTCAGGGCCGAGCTGGAGCGCGCCGAGCCGCGCTTCGTGCTGGCCGAAGCGCTGGAGGCGCTGCCCGAACCGACCCGCGCCACCCGCCTGCTCGCCCGGCTGCAGCGGCAGCTCGTCGGAAAGGGCACGGACTTCGTGATCGAACTGCTGGCGCTCGGCGGACGCCTGCCCGACTTCGATCTGCTGATCGTCTCGCTCCATTCGAAGAATCCGAAGGTGCGCGGCAATGCGATCGAGACGATCGAGAACGGCGTCGACCGTTCCACCTTCCTGCTGCTCAGGGGCTTGCTCGACGAACGCCCCGCCGGGGCTCCCGCCGGTGAGGCGCGGCTTATCGCGATGCTGGAAGATCGGCTCGCTTCGCCAGACCCGCTCGAGCTGGTCTGCGCCGCCCAGGCGATCCGCGATCTGGTTCCGCCCGGGGAGGTCGGCCCGAAGCTGCGCAAGGCGCTTCGCCCGGATCTCTATCCCCTCGAGCGCGCCGATCTCGCGAGTCTCCTCGGACTTCCCGGCGCGGGTCCGCGCACCATGGTGGACAAGATCGACGCGATCGCTGCCTTCCCCGATTTTGCCGCCGCCTCGATCGACGTGCAGGCGCGGCTGGCGATCAAGCTGCGCGACAAGCCGCCGGAAAAGGACGTCCGCCGGGTCGATGTCGACGGCGTGACCATGTGGCTGTCCAACGCCTATACGCTCGACCTCGCCGCCCGGAATGTCGATCTGGCGCTGGCGATGTACCGTGCCTCGGATGACCGCGCTTATGCGGCGTAGCGGGGTACCGATCCGGACGCTGCTGCTGCGCGTCTTCCTGCCGGCAGTCGCGGTCGTCGCGATCGGCCTGGGCCTGCTCGCCTATGACCGGATCTATGCGTCGATCGTTGACGGCTTCGACCGCAAGCTGATCGCCACCAGCGCGCTGACGGGGGCCCTGCTCGACGCGCGCGACCATGACGCGCTGATCGCCATCGCCCGCTCGAAGCCCAAGAGCGATGCCGCCGAACACAGCGCCGAATATCTCCATGCCGTACTGCCGATGCGGCGCATCCTGCACGAGCTGGACATCACCTATCTCTACACCCAGGTGCTCGGCGGATCGCAGGACGTGATCTACGTGCTCGACGCGACGACGGGCGAGGACCATTCGCAGATCGGATCGGAAGACGACCTGCCCGCCGAGACGCTGGCGGGCATCCACCGCGCGACGGCGCAGGGGACCGTCCACCTTTCGCCGATCGAGTTCCAGCAACAATGGGGCCTGCTCAAGACGGCCGCGGCACCGGTGCGCGACCAGCAGGGCCGGATCGTCGCCACGGCCGGCGCCGACGTCAACGTCTCGTTGATCAGGGTCGCGACCCAGAATGCCCTGTTCATCAGCGTCGTGATCGGCCTCGCGTCGCTGCTCGGCTGCGCATTCGTCACCCTCCTCACGGTGCGCCGTATCGCCGAACCGCTCGATCGGCTCCGCCGCGAAGCGCTGCGCATCGCGGGCGGCGACCATCGCCCGCTCGAACGCTTCCCGGCGCCACGCGACATCGCCCGGCTCCAGGAGGCACTGGCCGTCAGCACCGCCGCAACGACCGGGAGGCTGGCCGACGCGCGCGCGCGTCGCGCCGTCGCCATCCGCGACGCGGCCATCGCCGAGGCCGAAGCCGCGCTGATCGATCATAGCCGGGCATCGAACCGGCTGTCCTTCACGGGTGCCGTCGCCGACGGGAGCCTGCCGCTTCGGCTTGCCGCCGCAGCACGGCTGGCGAAACGCGTCGCCGCCGACCCGGCGCTCGCAGCCCGGATCGAAGTGGAGGGGCCACCCCTTGCCCTCGCGCCGGGCGAGCAGGCCACCGTTCGGCTCGACGACGGGCGCGAGCTATCGATCGGAGCCGGCACATGATCCAGCAGCTCCGCTCCCTGCCCGGTTTCGAGGCGCTTGACGACGAGGTGCTGGAACGGATCGTCGCGCGCGCTCCGCTTCGCACGGCCGCCCCCGGCCAACTCCTGCTGGCGGCAGGCACTGTCGCCGAAGCGCTGTTCGCCTGCATCGAAGGCGCGCTGGTCGAGACGGACGGCACCGCTATCCCGCCGGTCTATGATGCGCCCGGCCTGCTGTTCGGCCTGGCCGCACCCCGCGATTGCCTGGCCGGCCCGGTCGGCGCGACCCTGCTCGCCGTCGCCAAGCCGCACCTGTTCACGATAGCCCGGGAATATCCGGAATTCGTCGTGTCGCTGATGCAGCGCAGCGGGACGTCCCGATGAGCGTCCGCACCGTTATCATCCTGCTCGCGCTGCCGCTGTTCCTGTTTCTCGCCGGGATCAACAGCCTGCTGCTCTATCGGCAGGAAACCTACCATATGGAGGCGGGGCTGCGGGGCGAGGCACTCGCCGCCGCAGTGACGGTGGCGGAATTCGCGCGACAGGCGGACGATCCTTTCGCCGAGTTGGGCGAGCCCGGCAGGCGAGCGGCATTGCGCGACGCAGCCCACAAGATACCGGGTCTCGTCTCGCTCTATCTGAGCCGGCCGGGCAGCGCCCTCCTCAACCTGCTCGACACGCCCGCGATCCCGCGGACCAGCCTCACGGTGCCCGACAAGGCCCGCGTGGTGCACGATTGGGTCGACGCGCATGGCGATCCGCTCGTCACCGCGATCGCCCCTGACGGCCACGGCGCGATGGTGGTGGCCGAGATCAGCGCCGAGCCACTCGCGCGGCGCGCCTTCCATCTCAAGCGGCTGTCGGCGGCACTGATCGCCGGATCGGCAGCGCTGGCCGTGCTACTGGGGCTGATCGTCGCGCGCCGGGTGGGACGCGCCTTCGGCCGTACCCGCGCGATCATCGAGGCACGCGCGAGCGAAGGCGACGACGAAGCGCTCGGAATCCGCGAGGTCCGCGACCTCGCGGACGCGATCGGCCTGCTCGACACGAGCGTGGCGAGCGAACTCGAACGACTCGAACGACGTCCTGGCGGCGGCCTCGCGGAGGGTATCGCCGTATTACGCGAGCGCCACCTGCCGGGGTTCGACCGGACCGAAGGCGGGACAGCCCTGTCGATTCGTCCGCTGCCGGGTGCCCCGGCAGGTAGCGTGCACGTCGCCCTTCCCTGCCCCGACGGCGGCTGGGCGATCGCGCTGGGCGTGGCGGATGGCGAACCCGCCGAGGCGCTCGCCGCCGCCATCGGCGCGCGCGACCATGTCGCGGCCGGGACGGCGGCAACCTTCCGCGATCGGCTCGAAGTCGCCGCGCGGGCGTTCGGCGTGGATTGGCGGGTGATTACGACCGGCGCGACCGACGGGGCCTTCGCGCTCGCTGCCGATGCCGCCGCCGTCGACGCCTATCGAACGCTCAATCCGGGCTTGTCGGCGGAGGCGCTGGCCGCCGACCTCGCCATCCTGTTCGCGGAGAGCGCTATCGTCGCGGCGGTGAGGCCGGTTTAGCCGAGTGAGGCGATCGCCGCGTCGACATCGGGTTCGATCGCGAAGATCTTCGAGAATCCACTGATGTCGAACACCTCGCGCACCGCCGGCGCGACGCCGGTGATCACCAGCCGATGTCCGGCAGCCTTCGCGCCCTTCGCCCCGATCAGCAGGACGCGCAGCCCGGCCGAGCTGACATAGGGAACGCCGGCCAGATCGACGACGACGGCGCCATGGTCCCGGACGCGGGCCGGAAGCACGGCCTCGAGCTCGCCCGCCGTGGTGCTGTCGATGCGACCTGCGGCTGAAATCACGAGGGCGCCGTCTCGGCTATTTTCGCTGATGTCCATCTGGTCTAGAATCCGCTCCGGCTCCGGCTCGTCGGCGTCGCTGCATATCAGGAGTGGGTCTCGATTTACCACAGGATTATCGTAGGCGGCGGCGCGGCGGAACGACGGGCGGCACGGCGGCATGGCGGCTAGGTTCGAACGCTCCCTGGTCGCCGGCGCGCCGGGCCTCGCCGCGTTGATCGCCGAGATCGAGGCCTGGCTGGACGCGGCCGGCGTCCCGGCCGCACAGGTGGCGCGGATGATGATCGCGTTCGACGAGGTGCTCAGCAACATTACCAAGCATGGCGGCGGGACATTGTCGGTCGGGATCGCGATCGACGACCGTCGCCTCACCGCCACCATCGAGGACGATGGCCCGCCCTTCGACCCTCTCGCCCGGGGAGCGCCCGACACCGATCTCGGCATCGACGACCGCGCCATTGGTGGGCTCGGCATCCATCTGGTCCGCGAATTGATGGATGACGTGGCCTATGTTCGCGAACAGGACCGGAACCGGCTGATCTTTAGCAAGACATTCTGAGCGTTTCCGCTTATTCTACCGGCGGGCAAACGGGGACAAGACAGCATGACGTCTGCGCCGGAGTGGGCGACGGCACAGCAGCTGCAGGACGACGACGCACTCGACGTAGTGCGCCTCGACGAGTCGCGCGGACTGGGTGTGCGGACACGGCGCGCGTTCGCGACGGGCGCCGTCATCCATCGTTTCGCTGGAGTCGTCAGCGGCGATATCTGTCAGCACAGCCTGCAGATCGACGCGACCCGGCACATCAGCGGAACCCGCTACATCGGCTATCTCAGCCATGGCTGCGATCCCAATTGCCGGCTCGACATGGTCGGTTTCACCCTGGTTGCGCTACGCGAGGTGGCGTCCGGCGAGGTGCTGACCGTCGACTATGCCGATACCGAGGACCGCCTTCATCGACAGTTCGCCTGCTGCTGCGGCGCGCCGGCATGCCGGGGCTGGATCCATGGTCGCCGGGAGGGGCCGAGCGAGGAGGGCCTGGCCTGGCTGGCGGAGCGCGATGCCGGCTGAGTGGTGGGCACGCACCGACCTGCATCGCGACGACGCGGGCCGGCTGATCTTCGCGGGAATCGACGTCGAACGCCTCGCCCGGTCGCATGACGGGCCGCTGTTCGTTTACGGCGCCGGCCGCGTCCAGGCCAATCTGAGCCGCCTGCGCGGCGCCCTGCAGGCGAGCGGCTGCGCGCACCGCATCTATTATGCGATGAAGTGCAACCGCTTCCCGCCGCTGCTGAAGATGCTGGCGGAGGACGGGGCAATCGGTCTCGACATCTGCTCGCCCGACGAGCTCGATCTCGCCCTGGCCTGCGGCTTCCGCGCGGGCGACATCAGCTTCACCGGCACCAGCGTCGCCGACCGCGACCTCGACCGGCTGCTCGCTCATCCCGACCTCCACATCAACTGCGACTCGCTCGGCCAGATCCGTCGGATCGGCGAGCGCCGGCCGGGCCGCGCCATCGGCATCCGCGTCAATCCCGGCTTGGGCACCGGCTATGGGGATTCGGAACGCCTGACCTATGCAGGCGCGCGCACCACCAAATTCGGCATCTATCGCGAGCAATGGGCCGAAGCGCTCGACCTCGCCGCGCGCCACGACCTGCGAATCACCGCGATCCATTTCCACGTCGGCTGCGGCTACCTCTCGGGACAGCTCGACGCGTGGGACGAGGCCGTCGCCGCGGCGGCCACCTTCCTGGCCGACCTTCCCCACGTGACGACGGTCAACGTCGGCGGGGGCCTTGGCCTGCCTCACCGCCCCGGCGACGCACCGCTGGACCTCGCCCGCTGGTCGTCGATCATCGCCCGCCATTTCAGCGGCCGCGGCCTCACCGTCGCAGTCGAGCCGGGGGACTATCTCGTCAAGGATGCGGGACTGCTGCTGCTGTCGGTGGTCGGGGTCGAGCGCAAGCGCGACACGCTGTTCGTCGCGGTCGACGGCGGCTTCAACCTCCACCCCGAGCCCGCCTATTACGACCTGCCCTGCGAGCCGGTCGCCTGCGTCCTGCGCGAGGACGACCCCGCGCACTGGCACCCGGTCAGCGTCGCCGGCAATATCAATGAGGCGCTCGACCTGTGGGCGGAGGATCATCCGATGCCGCCGCTCGCCGAAGGCGACCATATCGCGCTGATCAATGCGGGCGGCTACGGATCGGCGATGAGCTCGAACCACTGCATGCGCGGCGCCTTTACCGAGCTACTGGTGTAGCGCCGCCGGAACGGCCTCGCCGCCGCCGCTTCGGGCGGCTCCATGCACGGCAGGCCCCCGGCACGTCGCGGCAGGCTCGTGGGGACATCGCCTGGCGCGATCCGGGCGCCGTCCTCAGGACTTCGTGCCCAGCGCCTCGTCGATAGCCTGGGCCTCACGATCGAACATCGCCGCCATGGCGGTCAGCCTTTCGCGCTCCTGCTCGTCGGCCGTATTGTGGGCCAGCAGGCGAGCCCTGGCCGCTTCACGCCGCAGGCGCGCGGCAGAGCCCTTCGATCGGTCCGACATCGCGGTCAGCCGACCCTGTCGAAGATTTCGCCGAAGAAGGCGATCATCTCGTCCCACGAGCGACGGTCCGCGGTCGGGTCGTAACGAGCGAAGTCGGGCATTCCCAACGCCTCGGCATCCTTGTTGGTGAAGCTGTGGACCACGCCGCCATAGAGCTTCATCTGCCAGTCCACCTTGGCGGCGCGCATCTCCGCCTCGAAAGCGGCGCGCTGCTCGGGCGGGATGCCGGGATCGTCGGCGCCGATCAGCACCAATATCCGGGCCGTTATATTCTTCGCATCCTGCGGCCGGGTGGTCGCGAGACCGCTGTGGAAGCCGACCACGCCCACAATCGGCGCACCGCCACGCGCCAGTTCCAGCGACATGGTGCCGCCGAAACAAAAGCCGATCGAGGCGATCCTCGCCGGATCGACCTCGTCCCGGCCGAGCAGCGCGGCGAGGCCGCCGCCGGCACGCGCGCGGACACGCTCGGGCGCTTCGCGCAGCGGGCCGAGCTGCGCCATCATCTTCTCGCGGTCGCTGATGAGCTGGCCTCCGCCATGCAGGTCGCAAGCCAGCGCGACATAGCCGAGCTCGGCCAGCCGCCGCGCGACTTCCTTGGCATGGTCGCCGAGGCCGAAGGCTTCCGGGAAGACCAGCACGCCGGGCCGCCGGCCACTCTGCGCGGGATCGACGAAGAGGTGGCTTTCCATACGCAGGCCGTCAGCCTCGTAGGTCAGAATTTCGGTGTGCATGACTCTCCCCATTCGACCTTCCCACCCCAGACCGCCTGTTAAGCATGTCATGGGCGCTACACAATCGCTGCTTTTGGCCTCTTCTGATCCATCTCGGACCGATAAGGGACAGGTCCTCCTCCCCCCACCGCGGCCCTCCCCGTTCCGGCGAAAGCGGGAACCACGAAGGAGGAGGCGGCGCGATGCGAAAGGCCCTACCGGCGCATGAACCCCATCCGTCGAAGCAGGAGGTAGGTGGCGCCCGCCGCGGCGCAGGCAAGGAGGGTGGCGAGGAAAGTGCCGTGCGCCGTCTGCGCCCAGGGAAGGCCGCCCGTATTCATGCCGAACAGGCCGGTAACGAAGGTCGCCGGCAGCAGCAGGGCGGTCATGATCGACAGGATATAGAGATTCTGGTTGGTCCGCTGGTCGACCTGGGTGTCGATCTCATCGCGCAACTGGCGGAGCTGGCGCTGGACGCCCTCCGCGTCGGCGTCGAGCGACTGGAGCCGCTGCGACAGCTTCTCGACCGTCGGGAGCAGCGCCTCGGGAAGCTCCTCGTCCTCCTCGAGCCGCCGGAATACCGTGCTCATCCCGTCGAGCATGCGGTGGAGCTGGGCAAGCCGCCGCCGGATCGTGATCAGGTCCCGCGCGGTCGGCGCGTCGACGTCGTTGAGGAAGGCGTCCTCGGCCCGCTGCACCTCGCCGCTCAGGTCGCGGACCTCCGCCGACAACCCCTCCGAGATGGTGGTGACGAGCAGATCGAGGGCATCGCTCGGTTCCTCGATGCGGCGGCCATGCGTCAGCCGGTTGCGAACATTGTCGGCCGAGCGGATCGGGTGAAGCCGGGCGGTGATCATCATCGCCGGGGTCAGCGCCATTCGGATCGCCCCGACCTGGGTGCTGCGCTGTTCGAAATCGCGTTCGAAATCGTGGAGCACGCAGCCAACGACGCCCCGGTCGACGAGCGCACGCTGGTGGTTATCGCCAGCCAGCAGCAGCTCCTTGACGTCCTCGGGCAAGGTCTCCAGCCGATTGATCCAACTCGCCGTGCCCTGATGGGCCAGGCTGAGGTGCAGCCAGCGGAAGCCATCCTTCCCTTCCTCGCAGCGTTCCGTGGGGTGCGCGCCGACCGCATCGAGGTCGAACGCCCAGATCAGCCCCGCCGCCGCGGGGAACGGCATGATCGGCAATGGGTCGCTGTTCATCGGCACGTCCGGCCCCGCTTGTTCCTGCGCACCGACGCTCGGCCTCCCCGCCGAATCGCCACGCGCCACTTCACGGACAGCTTAGCCGGGAACGGTGACAGCGGGGAACGAGACAAGGAGGCTGGCATGATGGCGCGATCCCGATAGATACGGCGATGGTGGGCGACGATCCGAATCCTCCTTCCTGCTGGAAATCCCGGCTGGCCATCGCGCTTCCGATCGCGCTGGGCCTGGCGCTGCGCGTTGCCGCGGCGCGAGGCGACTATTGGCTGGACGAGGCCTGGACGGCGCTGTTCGCGCGCGACGCGCGGACGCCGGGCGAGATGCTGCTCGCGATCGGTCATGGCCATGGCGACCTGCTCACCATCGCCTGGCTGCAGTTCGTCGGCTGGGGCGGGTCGCCGCTGCTCGGCCGCGCGCTGTCGATCGCCTGCGGCACGGCCGGGATATGGATCGCGGGCCTGATCGGCCTGCGGCGCGGGCCGGGCACCGGCTTGCTGACCGCTACCATGGTCGCCATCTCGCCGATCCTCGTTACCTACGGATCGGAAGCGAGCGGCGAGGCGGCGATGCTCTTGGCACTGCTCGTCTCGATCTGGATCGTGGACCGCGCGCTGTTCGGCCGCCCGTCGCGCCACGCGGCGGCATGGCTGGGTCTGGCAGCCCTGCTCGGCACGCTGGCGGATATATCCATGCTGTTCGGCGTCGCGGCCCTGAGCGGCTGGGTGCTGATCGAGCGCGCACGCCATATGCCGACGGGCCGCGCGCTGGCCGGGACCGGCGCGCTGATGGGGGGAGCGATCGCCGCGGTGATAGCGGCGCTCCTCCTCACCCTGCTCGGGACCTATGCCGCCACGGCCGGATGGTCGATCGGGACCGCCGCCTTCTCCTGGCCTGCTTTCCTCGCCGCACTCGTCCACATGCTCGCTTTCACGATCGGCTGGACTCCGCTGATTGGCCTGCCGCTGCTGGCGCTGCTCGCCCTGCCCCTGACCGTGCGGCGCAACGGAGCCCTTGCGGACCGGGTGCCGTTCTACCTGATCGCGATCCTCGGATTTCCGCTGCTGGTAGCGTTGCTGAGACCGGAGGGAAATGCCCTCCCCAGCTATTATCTGCTGGTTTCAGTGGCGCTGCTGTTGCTGATTGCCGACCTGCTGGCGGCGCTGATCGCTCGCCAGAAGCAGCCGGCGGCCGTGGCGGCCGGCATGATCCTGGTCGCCGGGCTGGTGGCCGACGCGGCGATCGTCGGCAGCCCGCGCGGCGACCCCGGCAAGGCCGTCGATGCGATGATCCGGCGCGCGCCGGGCGGCGCCGCGGTGATGCTGGACAACGGCCGTGACAGCGCGGTGCTCGAAAGCGCGGCGGCATCGCGGGTCTATCAGCTCCTCACCATCGAGAGCTGCGCGCCCGCCCGCTTCGTCTATCTGTCCAGCGACGGCACCCGGTCGCTACCGCTCGCGGCGTTGCGATGCGGCGCGGCCTTCCGCCCCGTCGCCGCGGGTCATGGCGCCGGCCTGCTCGGCCTGGACTGGCAGTTGTACGAGCGGGTTCGATGACGCTCGGCCAAGGTGTTCGGGCTTCGGCACCGTCTGGAGCTAGGGGGCCGTCGCCCCTCGAGGGGATTGGCACCACGCCGTCGCGCCGTGTACAGCGCCGTCCCTGGGGGGCCCAAACCCCAATTCCGTCGGCGGAGAAGCGAGCGGGGACATGAGCAGCACCGGCCTTGAGGCCGTATTCCTGTCGAATCGGGATCGGCTGCTCGCCTTCCTGCGCGCGCACGGAGCGGGCGACGGGGCCGAGGACCTGTTGCAGGAATTGTGGTTGAAGGTCTCCTCGGCGCCGCCCGGGCCGATCGCCCAACCGCTCTCCTATCTCTACCGCGCCGCCAACAATCTGATGCTCGACCGCTATCGGTCGCAGCAGCAGGCGGCCAAGCGCGACCAGGACTGGACCGAAGCCGCCACCACTGTCCCCGGTCAGTCGGACGAGCCCTCGACCGAACGGCGGCTGATCGCGCGTGAACAGCTTCGCCTCGCCCATGCGGCGCTGGAAGCCCTGGGCGAGCGGCCCGCAGCGATCTTCCGCCGCCATCGCATCGACGGGATCGGCCAGCGCGAGATCGCGAGCGAGTTCGGGATCAGCATCAGCACGGTCGAAAGCGACTTGCGCCGCGCCTATCGCGCGATGATCGAGCTGAGGAGCCGCTTCGATGAGGGATGACCTGGTCGACTCCGTCATGCCTATCAGGGAGCCGCTTTTTCATGGCTGAGGACAGGCACGATATGGAAACCGCGGCACTCGACTGGGTGATCCGCCTGCGCGACCCCGGCTTTGACGGCTGGGAGGAATTCGAGGCGTGGCTGGCCGGCGATCCGGCGCGGGCCGAGGCCTATCATCGCCGGGCGATCGCCGATCAGGACATGGCGGGGCTGCTGGCGGCCGCGCCGCCGGTTTCGGCCGAGGCTCCATCCAACATCGTCCCGCTGCGGCGCCCGGCGCCGAACCGCCGCGCCTGGCTGGGCGGCGCAATCGCCGCGTCGGTCGCCGCCCTGATCGGTTTCGGCATGATAGAGCGTCAGCCGTCGCTCTACCAGATCGAGACCGCGCCCGGGATGCGCCGCACCGTCACGCTCGACGACGGCAGCCGGATCGCGCTCAACGGCGGCACCCGCATCACCCTGAATCGCAAGGACCCGCGCCATGCGACGCTGGAGAGGGGCGAGGCGCTGTTCGACGTCGTCCATGACGACAAGGCTCCCTTCACCGTCCTTGTCGGCGACGCGACGCTCATCGACGTCGGCACCAGCTTCAACGTCGTCCGCGACGGACGTGTCACCGCCGTCCAGGTCGCCGAAGGTGCCGTCATCTACAATCCCGACGTCGAGGCGGTGCGGCTCGATGCCGGTCGCGGCCTGCGCGCGGTCGACGGCGATCCTCACATCGAACTCGCCGCGGTCGCGCCCGGTGCGGTCGCCGGCTGGCGTGAGGGACGGCTGATCTATGACGGCCAGACAATGGCCGACGTCGCCGCCGATCTCAGCCGCTGGTCGGGCGAGCCGGTGCGCGCCGACCCGCGTGTCGCCGGCCAGCGCTTTCGCGGCGTGCTGAGCCTTGGCAGCGACCACGACGTGGCCGGCCTCGCCGCGCTGCTCGACGTCGACGTCCGCCGTAGCGGGCGGGAATGGATATTGTCACCCCGGACCCCGTGAAGAGCGCCCTCGCCCTCGCCAGCATCCCGCTGCTCGTCGCGGCCGCCCCCGCCGGCGCCGCGGAAAGGGCGCCGCTCGACCTGCCGGCGGGGCGGCTGAGCGACGCCGTGGCGGCGCTCGCAGCGCAGACCGGGGCCAGCATCAGCGTCGCCGACGGATCGATCTGGACGATGCGGGTCGCGCCGCTGCGCGGCCGGATGAGCGCGGAGGACGCGCTGCGCCGGCTGCTGCGCGGCAGCCAGGCCCGGCTCGTCGTCCTCGACGGCCGAAGCTTCCGCATCGTCGCCGCGCGGGAGGTCTCCGCGCTGCGCCGCGCCGCCCGCTCCTCGCCGCCCGCCGCGATCGTCGAGGGCGAGGAGCCGCCGATCATCGTCACCGCCTCGAAGCGCGACACCCGGCTGCGCGACTTCCCCGGATCGGTCAGCATCCTCAACGGCGCGGACCTGACCTTCGGCGGCGAACAGGGAATGGAATCGGTGCTGGCCCGCGTCGCCAGCCTGTCCTCGACCCATCTCGGCGCCGGTCGCAACAAGCTGTTCATCCGCGGCATCGCCGATTCGAGCTTCACCGGGCCGACCCAGGCGACGGTGGGCCAATATCTGGGCGACATGCGGCTGACCTACAATGCGCCCGATCCCGACCTGCGCCTCTACGACATCCAATCGGTCGAGATCCTCGAGGGACCGCAGGGCACGCTCTACGGCGCCGGGTCACTCGGCGGGATCATCCGCATCGTCCGCAACCCGCCCCGGCTCGGCCAGTTCGGCGGGGCGCTGTCGGCAGGCGCTTCCGTTACAGCGCATGGCGATCCCTCCGGCGATCTCGGCGGCATGCTCAACCTGCCCGTGATCGGCGACCGGGTGGCGCTGCGCGCCGTCGCATACGGCCTGCGCGAGGGCGGCTATATCGACGATGTCTGGCGGCAGAAGAAGGACATCAACCGCACCCGCATCGCCGGCGGCCGCGCGACGCTCCGGATCGATGCCGGCGACGGCTGGACCGTCGATATCGGCGGCGTCTACCAGGACAATGAAGGCCGCGACAGCCAATATGCCGACCGCAGCCTGGGTGGCCTCAAGCGGTCGAGCCGGACGCCCGGCGGCTTCGACGCCAGCTACAAGCTGGGCGAGCTGGTCGTCGCCAAGAGCTGGGACGGGCTGTCCTTCCTCTCCTCGACCGGGCTGGTGCGCCAGAAGCTGGACGAGCGCTACGATGCCAGCATGAACGGGGCCGAACGCCTGTTCACCCAGCGCAACCATACCCGCATGTTCGCGACGGAGAACCGCCTGTGGCGCCCGACCCGCGACGGTTTCGGCTGGGTGATCGGTGCCAGCTACACCCGCAACCGCACCGATCTGGATCGATCGCTGGGCCCGGTCGGGGTACCGGTCGCCGTCACCGGCGTATCGAATCGCATCCGGGAAACGACGGTCTATGGCGAGGCGAGCGTGGAACCGGTGCGCGGGCTGACCGTCACCGGCGGCGCGCGCTACACCTGGTCGAAGCTGGGCGGCGGCGCCGACGATCCGCTCCCCGCCTTCTCGCCGACGCTGGAAGCGGCACGCGCCGCGATCGTGGCGAGCCGCAAGGAGGGACGGCTGCTGCCGTCGGCCTCGGTTTCCGCAGCGCTGCTGCCTCGGTTGATCGTCTATGCGCGCTACCAGCAAGGGTTCCGCCCCGGCGGCCTCGCGATCGAGGGAGGGTTCGTCCGCCGCTTCCGCAACGACCATGTCGCGACGATGGAGACGGGGCTGCGCTACGGCGTACGCGGCGACGATCCGTTCGACCTGTCGCTGAGCCTGTCCTACACCGACTGGCAGGACATTCAGGCCGACTTCATCGACAGCGGCGGGCTGCCTACCACCGACAATATCGGCGACGGCCGCATCTATTCGCTGAGCGCGGCGCTGGGCTGGGCGCCGCTGCCCGGCCTGATCTTCGACGCGGCCGCCACCTATAACGACAGCCGGGTTACCGATCCGTCGGCATCGCTGCTGTTCGCGCTGGCGGCGGCGGCGGTGAGCGACAAGACCGGTGCCTTCACCGGCGGGCAGGGTCGCATCCCCAACGTCGCGCGCTTCACCACGCGGGTCGGCTTCGACTATCGCACCCCGGTCTCGGATGCGCTCGAGCTGCGGCTCAACGGCTGGGTCCGCTATATCGGCAAGTCGCGACTGGGCATCGGCCCGATCCTGGGCGACCTGCAGGGCGATTATCTCGATACCGCGCTGACCGCACGGATCGGGCGGCCCGATTTCAGCGTCAGCCTGGGCATCACCAATCTAGCCGACGCGATCGGCAACCGCTTCGCGCTCGGCACCCCTTTCCAGGCTTCGGGCGGGCGGCAGATCACCCCGCTGCGGCCGCGCACCATCCGCATCGGCCTCGACAGGAGCTTCTGAACCTTCCAGCCAGGACCGTGATCCCGGCGGAGGCCGGGATCTCGGGCGGCTCCTGCCGCGACCTCATCTCCTCTCTCGCAAGACCCCGGCCTCCGCCGGAGTGACGCCCTCCCGCAAAAATCTTCCAAGGCTCCGGCGCATCGGCCCCGTCTTCCGGTCATGCGGGAAGGAAGGACGCGATCCCTTCCCCACGACAAAGGGAATGGAAACTCGATGCGCTACCTGCTTGCCTCCACCTGCCTTGCCGCGCTCTCCGCCGTGCCCGTCCATGCCGAGACGACCGTCGGCGACAAGCGCACCGCCACGATCCGCACCTCGACGATCAAGGCCGGCGCCGCCGACGACATCCGCATCACCTCGGCCGGCTCGGTCGTGCCGACCGCCGCAGGGGCCGCGGTGGTGCTCGACAGCGCCAACAAGATCGTCAACGAAGGCACGATCCAGGCCACCAACCTCGACAACAGCACCGGCATCCGCGCCGAGGCAGGCACCACCGGATCGATCACCAACGCCGCGGCCGGAAAGATCATCCTCGACGAAACCTATGCCCCCGAGGACAGCGACAAGGACGGTGATCTCGACGGTCCGCTCGCGGTCGGCACCGGCCGGGTCGGCATCCGCACCGCCGGCGCCTTCGCCGGCGATGTCGTCAACAGCGGCTCGATCGCGATCGAGGGCAAGGATTCGGCCGGTATCCGGCTCGACGGCCCGCTGACCGGCAAGCTGACCCAGGATGGCACGATCGGCGTCGTCGGCGACCGCTCGGTCGGCGTCCGCGCCGGTGACGTGACCGGCAACGTCCGCATCGCCGGCACGATCACCGCGGTCGGCCAGGACGCAGTCGGCGTCTCGATGGATGGCAACATAACCGGCGCACTGGTGATCCAGGGCGGCGTCACCTCGACCGGCCATCGCAACACCACCCCGCCGAGCGACACGAGCAAGCTCGACGCCGACGACCTGCTCCAGGGCGGCCCCGCCGTCCGCATCGCCGGCAACGTGACGGGAGGCGTGATCTTCGCCGTGCCCCCCAAGGACAACAGCACGACCGACAATGACGAGGACAAGGACGGCATCGAGGACGCGAAGGAAGGGTCCGCCGCAATCGCCTCCTACGGCGCGGCCCCGGCCGTCGCCATCGGCGCGACCGACCATGCCGTCACCCTGGGCGCCGTGGCTGGCAACCCCGACGGGCATGGCCTGGTCAATGAAGGCACCATCCAGGGCGCCGGCACCTATGCGGGCGTCGACGGCAACGGCATGGTGATCGGCGGTCGGGGCGGAGCGGTGACGATCGCGGGGGGCATGACCAACCGCGGTACGATCAGCGCTTCCGGCGCCAACGCCACCGGCCTGCGCATCGGCGACGGCGCGACCGTGGCCGAGGTCAAGAACATGGGCGTCCTCCAGGCGTCGGGCACCAATGCGGCGAACGCGAAGACGGTGGCGCTGCAGATCGACCAGGGCGCCTTCACCGCGGAGATCACCAACAGCGGCACGATCAAGGCGGTTGCCAGCGGCACCGCCTCGGCCAACGGCGCGACGGCGACCGCGATACTCGACCGGTCGGGCGAGGTCGACATCGTCAACAACAGCGGCACGATCTCGGCGGCCGGCGCGTCGGCGGGCAGCAACGTCGCGATCGACCTGTCGGCCAACGACCGCGGCGCGCGGATCGGCCAGACGGTGGTCGCCTCGGGCACCGCCGCCCCCGTGATCGTCGGCGACGTCCGCTTCGGCAACGGCAACGACGTGTTCGACATCGCCGACGGGAGCATGACCGGCGACACCAGCTTCGGCGGCGGCGCGAACAGCCTGCTGCTGTCAGGCGACGCCACCTATGCGGGCAAGGTCCGCTTCGGCAGCGGCAACGACGTCATGGCCCTGAACGGCACCGCCTCCCATAGCGGCGATGTCGACTTCGGCGGCGGCAGCGACAGGCTGACGGTGAACAGCGGCGCCAAGTTCCGCGGCGCCCTTTCCAACGCGCAGGGACTGGCCGTCGCGGTCAACGGCGGCACGCTCGACATCGGCAAGTCGACCGCCGCGATCCAGTCGCTTGCGGTCAGCGGGTCGGGCACTCTGGGCGTCACGGTCGACGTGTCGAGCAAGACCAGCACGCTCTACCAGGTCTCGGGCGAGGCAAGCTTTGCCCAGGGCTCCAAGGTCGCTGTCAGCCTCAGCGGCATCGCCGGCGCGGAGGGGCGCTACACCTTCCTGAAGGCCGGTACGGTGACCGGGGCGTCCAACGTCGCGACGAGCGACGCGCTGCTGCCGTTCATGTACAAGGGCAGCGTCGCCGCTGTCTCTGCGAACGAGTTGGCGATCGACGTCAAGCGCAAGACCACGACAGAGCTGGGTCTCAACCGTTCGCAGGCCGCCGCCTATGACGCGATCTTCGCCGCTCTCGGCAAGGATGCCAAGGTGGCCGGCGTCTATCTGGAAACCTATGACGGCGACGCCTTCCGTAAGAAGGTCCGCCAGATGCTGCCCGATCATGCCGGTGGCGCGTTCGAGACGGTAACGATGGGATCGCGGGCGACCGCCGGCTTCCTGGCCGATCCGAACGCCCCCTTCGCCGACATGGGCAAATGGGGCTACTGGATCCAGCAGGTCGGCTGGGGCACGTCGAAGAGCCTGGGTGACACCGCCTCCTACGACATCACCGGCTGGGGCGTCGCGACCGGCGGCGAGATCAAGACCGATCTCGGCAGCTTCGGCATCTCGCTCGCCTATCTCTACGGCAAGGACGCCGACGGCGGCACCGACAACAAGGTCGACGCCGGCCAATATGAGATCGGCGCCTACTGGCGCGGCTATTGGGGTCCTTTCCAGGGCTGGACTCGGGCCAGCTACGCCCATGTCGATTTCAAGGGCGAGCGCGTCTTCCAGGGAAGCCTGGGCAATGACACGGTCGAGCGGCGCGCCAAGGGGCGGTGGAACGGCAAGCTGATCTCGGCGGCGGCCGGCGCGGCCTACACGCTGCAGATGGGATCATTCAGCGTCCGGCCGAAGGCGGCGGTCGATTATTATCGGCTGAAGGAGGACGGCTATGCCGAGAAGGGCGGTGGCGACGCGTTCAACCTGATCGTCAGCGGCCGCAAGAGCGACGAGCTGGCGGTCAGCGGCACGGTCGCGGCCGGCTTCGACTTCGGCGGACAGAACGAGGAAGCGGGCTGGTTCCGGATCGAAGCCGAGGGCGGCCGACGCGAACTGGTCGGCGGGTCGCTGGGATCGACCACCGCGCGCTTCAACGGCGGCAACGCCTTCACGCTCGAACCCGAGAAGCGCACCAGCGGCTGGATCGGCAAGCTCCGCGCGGTCGGCGGCGGCAATGGCTTCCAGATCGGCGGCGAGGCCGGTGCGGAGGAGCAACAGGGCCGCGCTGCGATCTCCCTGCGCGCCAGCCTGGTGGTCGGCCTCTGACGGACGGAACGGTTTCCCTCCTTTGAGGAGGGACGGGGTGGGTGATCTCCCCATCGAGCGGCACGAGGCCCCCCGCCGCTACCCACCCCAACAATCTGCGTACCCCTATATCTGGTCCCCCGCCCTCTCCGGGCGGGGGATTTTTTTCGCGCCGCGTGCGCTTCAGAAATTCCATCCACAGATTCTTTTGTTGCGCCTTCGTTCCGCCCCGGAGGCCAAGTGGCTGACCCGACTCATTATTCCGTCGCGTCAAGGGGGCGGGACTCGTTTCGTCGATGCGACGAGCCGAGTCCCCGAACCGTCATTTTGACTCTTGAACTGTGACTCAGATGAGGCACTATAGGTTGTGTAAGGCAACAGGGGCAGCGCTAGAGATGGTGGATCACGTTCGGGAGCATCGCTCCGGACGGATGGCCGTCCGCGGCGTGGGGAATACCGGGAATGAGGCCGAATCGGTGCTGGTATCGCGCCGAGAACGCACTATCTTCCAAGGTACGCCTGTGTCGAACGGATCACGAACGGGGCCGCTGAACCGGCCGGTTCTAAACGGATGTGCGGAGGCGGCGTAATGGACCTTTCTGGCAGCAGCGAAGTGAGCGCGAGCGACGTGGCGACGACGATGGATTCCCCGGCCAAGGACGCCAAGACGGCGAAGCCCGCGGCCGCGCCCGAAGCGGAGGCGACGGACGCCGCGCCGGCCAAGGCCCGCGTTTCGACCGGGAGCACCGAAATCCGCCCGCAGCTCTACCCGATCGAGGTCGACCACAGCCGCGACGCGCTGCTCACCGACTTCGGCAAGGAGACGCTGACCGACCGCTACCTCCTGCCCGGCGAGAGCTATCAGGACCTGTTCGTGCGCGTCGCGTCGGCCTATGCCGATGATCAGCCACACGCCCAGCGTCTCTACGACTATATCTCCAAGCTCTGGTTCATGCCGGCCACCCCGGTCCTGTCGAACGGCGGCACCGGCCGCGGCCTGCCGATCAGCTGCTATCTCAACTCGGTCGACGACAGCCTTGAAGGCATCGTCAACACCTGGAACGAGAATGTCTGGCTGGCGTCGCGCGGCGGCGGCATCGGCACTTATTGGGGCTCGGTGCGCGGCATCGGCGAGCCCGTGGGCCTCAACGGCAAGACCTCGGGCATCATCCCCTTCGTCCGGGTGATGGACTCGCTGACCCTCGCGATCAGCCAGGGTTCGCTGCGTCGCGGCTCGGCGGCCGTCTATCTCGACGTCTCTCACCCCGAGATCGAGGAATTCCTCGAGATCCGCAAGCCGTCGGGCGACTTCAACCGCAAGGCACTCAACCTGCACCATGGCGTGCTGCTGACGGACGCCTTCATGGAAGCGGTCCGCGACGGCGCCGAATGGGAACTGGTCAGCCCCAAGGACGGATCGAAGCGCAGCGCGGTCGATGCGCGCGCTCTGTTCCAGAAGCTGGTCGAGACCCGCCTCGCCACCGGTGAGCCCTATATCGTGTTCAGCGACACGGTGAACCGGATGATGCCGAAGCATCACCGCGACGTCGGGCTGAAGGTGTCGACCTCGAACCTCTGCTCGGAGATCACCCTGCCGACCGGGCGGGACCAGCACGGCATGGACCGTACCGCGGTCTGCTGCCTGAGCTCGCTCAACCTCGAAACCTGGGACGAGTGGAACGGCGACAAGCGCTTCATCGAGGACGTCATGCGCTTCCTCGACAACGTCCTGCAGGACTATATCGACCGCGCGCCGGACGAGATGGCGCGCGCGAAGTACAGCGCCAGCCGCGAGCGTTCGGTCGGCCTGGGCGTGATGGGCTTCCACAGCTTCCTCCAGGCGCGCGGACTGCCCTTCGAGGGCGCGATGGCGAAGAGCTGGAACCTGCGCATCTTCAAGCATATCGCCGCCGCCGCGGCCGAGGCCTCGATGCTGCTGGCCAGCGAGCGCGGGCCGTGCCCCGACGCTGCCGACCTCGGCGTGATGGAGCGGTTCAGCTGCAAGATGGCGATCGCGCCGACCGCGTCGATCTCGATCATCTGCGGCGGCACCAGCGCCTGCATCGAGCCGATCCCGGCCAACATCTACACCCACAAGACGCTGTCGGGCAGCTTCTCGATCAAGAACCCCTATCTGCAGAAGCTGCTGGCCGAAAAGTCGAAGGACTCGGACGCGGTGTGGAACTCGATCCTCGAGAAGGGCGGATCGGTCCAGCATCTCGACTTCCTGACCCAGGACGAGAAGGACGTGTACAAGACCAGCTTCGAGATCGACCAGCGTTGGCTGATCGAACTCGCCGCGGATCGCACGCCCTATATCGACCAGGCGCAGTCGCTTAACCTGTTCATCCCCGCCGATGTCGAGAAGTGGGATCTGCTGATGCTCCACTTCCGCGCCTGGGAGCTGGGTATCAAGTCGCTCTATTATCTCCGTTCCAAGTCGGTGCAGCGCGCCGGCTTCGCGGGCGGGGTGGAAGCTGACAACACCCCCGATCTCAAGCAGATCGAGCTCGAGACCAAGGATTATGACGAGTGCCTCGCCTGCCAGTGAGCGGACGGTACTGAACGAAGGTTCGGGACGGCCGCGTGAGACGATCACGCGGCCGTTCTGCTTTCCACGCCCCACCCGTCGCTCCGGCGGAGGCCGGAGTCTCGGGAGATGGAACGCATCGCGTCTCTCCGGAGATGCCGGCCTCCGCCGGCATGACGGAAAAGGGAGTTGGCGAAACACCCGCAAACATAGTGATGGTGTGTGATGTGCAACCAGACATACAAGCTCTTGTGGAAAACCTCGGAAAAACATTTGTCGGGGACTCCGGCTTGGCATAGGATGATCAACACGCTTCGACAGCCGGGGCTTTCGCTGGCGAAGTGGTTGAATCACGGGACGGAAATCCCGATCTACAGGGTGGAACGATCGGATGTCGCATGCCTCCGAGCCGGTGGGCCGGGATTGATCGATGGATCTTTCCATACCCCTGATCGTCGCCATCGCGTCGGCGCTCGTCGGCCTGCTTTGCCTGTGGCTGATGCTGGTCGCGCTGACGCGGCTGCGCAAGGTCCGGAAGGGTACGGGCGGGTTCACCGACACGCCGGCCGATCTCAAGAGTTTTGCGCTCCGGCAGGGCCTGAGCGCCATCGTCATGTTCGCGCTTGCCGCGTTCATCGTGTTCTATAGCTGAAAGGCCGTCCCATGCCTCTTCTCCAGGCCAGCCGCACCTACAAGCCGTTCGAATATCCGTGGGCATTCGAATATTGGAAGCGCCAGCAGCAGCTCCATTGGCTGCCCGAGGAAGTGCCGCTGGGCGAGGACTGCCGCGACTGGGCGCAGAAGCTCACCGACCATGAGCGCAACCTGCTGACGCAGATCTTCCGCTTCTTCACCCAGGCCGATGTCGAGGTGCAGGACTGCTACCACGACAAATATGGCCGCGTGTTCAAGCCGACCGAGATCAAGATGATGCTGACCGCCTTCTCCAACATGGAGACGGTGCACATCGCGGCCTACAGCCACCTGCTCGACACGATCGGCATGCCGGAGACCGAGTACAGCGCCTTCCTCCAATATAAGGAGATGAAGGACAAGCACGACTATCTGGCGACCTTCGGCGTCGACACCGACGAGGACATCGCCCGCACGCTGGCGATGTTCGGCGGCTTCACCGAGGGACTCCAGCTCTTCGCCAGCTTCGCGATGCTGATGAACTTCCCGCGCTTCAACAAGATGAAGGGCATGGGCCAGATCGTCACCTGGTCGATCCGCGACGAGACGCTGCACTGCGAGGGCATCGTCCGCCTGTTCCACGCCTTCGTGAAGGAGCGCGACTGTCTGACCGCGTCGGTCAAGGACGATATCCTCGACATGTGCCAGAAGACGGTGCGGATCGAGGACGCCTTCATCGACCTGGTGTTCGAAATGGGCCCGGTCAACGGCATGACGCCGAAGGACATCAAGAAATATGTCCGCTACATCGCCGACTGGCGGCTCGGCCAGCTCGGCCTCAAGCCGATCTACATGATCGAGGACCATCCGCTGCCCTGGCTGGCGCCGCTGCTCAACGGCGTCGAGCACGCGAATTTCTTCGAGACGCGCGCGACCGAATATTCGAAGGCCGCGACCAAGGGCCAGTGGAGCGACGTCTGGGACGCCTTCGACAACCGCATGAAGGCCAAGAACGCCGCCGCCGCCAATGAGGACAGTGCCGACGGCGGGCTGTTCGGCCATGCCGGGATGGCGGCGGAATAAGCCTGCCAATCTCAGGGATCTTCACGGCCCGCCGCTCCCAAAAGCGGCGGGCCTTTCCTTATGGGAGAACCATCGCCGCCGACCAGGCCGCCTTGACGGCAGAACCCGCCTCCCGCTTAAGTGGCGATGCCACCGAAGAGTGAACCGAGGAGAAGGGCATGTCAGCATTGGCCATCCCGGACCATGTGCCGCCTGATCTGGTGGTAGATCTGGACATCTATGACCTGCCGGGCGCGAGCGAGGATCCCCAGCGCGCCTGGCTAAGCTTCAAGGGTCGCGGGCCGATCGTCTGGTCGCCCCACAATGGCGGCCATTGGGTGGCGACGGAGGGCGCCGATGTGGCAGCCTTCTTCCGAGACAATCGACGCTTTTCGAGTTCCAGCGTCACCATCCCCAGCGTCCCGGCCGACCCGCTGCTGCCGCTTGAGGCGGACCCGCCCGTCCATACCGATTACCGCCGCGCCGTCCTGACCTTCCTTACCCCCGCGCGCATCCGCGGACTGGAGAAAGAGATACGGGCGTTGACGGGCGAACTGATCGACGCCTTCCTGCCTGACGGAGCATGTGAGTTCATCGGCGACTTTGCGCACCGCCTGCCGCTGATCATCGTGCTGCGGCTGCTTGATCTCCCCGTGGAGGATCGCGCCTGGCTACATGCGCGCACGGAAATTTTTGCGCGGCACCCCGATCTCGACGCGAAACTCGCGGCCTATGTCGACGTCCGCGACTATCTTGACGCCCGCATCGCCGATCGCCGCAACGCGCCGGGCGACGACCTCATCAGCCATCTTCTCGCGGCCGAAGTGGCTGGTCATCCGCTCAACTCCCGGGAATTGTTGTCGACCTGTACCATGGTCACGTTCGCGGGCCTGGATACCGTCGCGGCGATGTTCGGCTTCATAGCGATGTTCCTCGCCCGGAACCCCGACATGCGGCGCTTCATACTGGACCACCCGCATCGTACGCCCGACGTGGTGCCGGAATTGCTGCGCCGTTACGCGACCAGCAACATGGGCAGGGTGCTGGCTGAGGATGTCCGGCATGGCGACGTTCTCATGAAAAGAGGCGATCACATCATGCTGTCGCCCAGCCTCCACAATCTGGATCCGGCCATCTTCCCCGATCCGGAGAGGATCGATTTCGACCGCCCGCCTCGCCACATCAGCTTTGGCTCTGGCGCGCATACATGTGCAGGCGCACAACTTGCGCGCCTGGAAGTGCAGATATTCATCGAGGAATGGCTGGCCCGCATCCCCGATTTTGGCATAGCGCCGGGTGCCGAAGTCCCCGCGCGTGCCGGTCCGGTGAACACTCTGGATCGCCTGCCGCTCGTCTGGCCAGTGCGATGAGGGGCCCCGCGCGCCGGCGACAGGCCAGCGCGCGGGATAAAAGCCAGAGAAGCGGGATGCGGTCAGCCTTCCCAGCGATCCCCGTCACGATCGGCGCGCAACCGCTGCGTCAACCGGTCGAGACGCTGGTGCAGCACCGATTCCTCGTTCGCGGTCAGGCGGTTGCCGGAGCGGCGCATATTGGCCTCGTCGCGGCGGATGGAGGCCAGTTCGTCACGGGCGCGGCGGGCCTCGCTCTTGCTGATCAGCCCACGGTCGCGCTGGCGCTCGATGCGCTGCTCGATCCGGGCTGCGCGGGTGTCGACATCCATATTGCGGGCCGCGACGTTAACGGGCCCCTGAGAAACCCAGCGGCCCCGCGCGTCGTAATAGCCGGTGGTCTGACCGCGGACCCAGCGGCCGTTCGCGTCATAATAGCCGGGCGCGCTGCGCGCTTCCCAATAGCCGACCGGCTCGCCGCTGCGGCTGCCCGGAATCCAGCGGCCGTTGGCGTCGTAGCTGCCCGAGGTCGGGCCGGCCACCCAGCGGCCGCGCGTGTCGTAATAGCCCGGTGCAGTCGCCTGCACCCATTGGCCGTCGGCAGCGTAATAGCCGCTGACCCCTATCGGCACCCAGCGCCCGTCCCGGTCGCGATAGCCCGACTGTTGGGAATCACCGGCGAAGGCGACCCATCGGTTGTTACGGTCGTAATAGCCGTTGGGCGGTCCATCGACCCAGCGATTGTTCCGGTCATAATAACCGCGCGGCGTGCGGTCGCCGATGCGGTTGGCGTGCCAGCGGCCGCTTTCGTCATAATAGCCGTAGGCTTCCTCGCACTTGTTGTCCTTGGCGAGCTGGTTGCCGGCAACGCCGCCCGCGACGCCGCCGACGATCGTGCCGACCTCCTTGTGGCGGCCGCCATCGATGACCCTGCCAAGGATCGCGCCGATGCCCGCGCCAGCGATGGTGGCAACGGTGCGGCCCGTATTGTCCTGCTTGCAGACGGTCTCCGCCCCGGCGGCTTGGGCGCCGGCCAATGCCATAACGCCCGCTGCGATCATGAACCTGTGCATGTCACTCTCCCGGAACAATCTTCATTCCATGCCGAGAACCATTGGACGGAGAGGCGGTTCCCGCGACGGGGCCGGCGAAATTCGGGATCGGCCCGCTTGACGGCCGATCCGGTCGTGACGATGAAGGAACAAAGGAGAAGCGCCGATGCGTTCGTTCGTCCTCGCCGCCCTGATCGCCTCGGGCGCCGCGCTGTCCGCCGGTCCCGCCATCGCTGTCAACATACCCGCCGCCGATGCCGAGCATGACGATGCGCGCATGATGCGGCTTCCCGACGACTGGCTCGACAAGGACATGGCCGCGGACCCCGAAGCCGAGAAGGCCGACATGCGGGAGGCCGATGCCGAACGCTGGGAGGATCGCGGCCGGGCCGACGGCGAGGCTGGCGCGCCCGTCGCCGGCGTCGACTGCTCCAAGCCTAGCGGAACGACCGGGGCGATTCTCGGCGCGGTCGCGGGCGGCCTGCTCGGCAACGTCGTCGATGGCGGAAGGCATCGCGCGCTCGGCACCATCGTCGGCGCGGGCGGCGGCGCCCTGCTCGGGCGCGAAGTAGAGCAGCGCTCTGCCAGATGCCGGTGAGCACTGCAGTCCCCCCCAAGGGATAGATTCCGGTCTTCGCGCGTTTTTCTTCTGTCGACCGGCGGTCGGATCGATGAACCGATCGTAGTTTTAGGATCATGCAACCTTGTCGTGCGGCTGTCGTTCTGCCCCCGTCCCATTTTCGGACGGGAGATATATCATGCGTAAGTTCATTCTCGCCGCGGCGTTGATCGCTTCCGCCGTCCCGACGGTCGCGATGGCCGATCCGCCGCCCTGGGCGCCAGCGCATGGTCGCCGCGATCATGACTGGCGCGAGAACCGCCGCTACGACTGGAACCGGCCTGATCCGCGCCACGGCAATCGCTATTATGCCGACCGCTATTACCGCGACGGGCGCTACTACAAGGAACGCCGGCTCACCCGGAACGACCGCATCTATCGCG
Source organism: Sphingomonas sp. Y57 (assembly GCF_001015195.1). Taxonomy (GTDB): domain Bacteria; phylum Pseudomonadota; class Alphaproteobacteria; order Sphingomonadales; family Sphingomonadaceae; genus Rhizorhabdus. The sequence goes on from NZ_LDES01000009.1 coordinate 86,375, forward strand.
GTAATGACGGGCGCTACTATTGCCGCCGCTCGGACGGCACCACCGGCCTGATCATCGGCGCGGTCGGCGGCGGCCTGCTCGGCAACGCGCTGGACAACGGCCGCTCGTCGACCCTCGGCACGATCATCGGCGCCGGCGCCGGTGCGCTGCTCGGCCGCTCGATCGACCGCGGCGACGTTAAGTGCCGCTGATCCCCTAAGAGCGTCGCCCCGGCGGAGGCCGGGGCCCCGGGAGATGGAGCGCATCGCGCCTCTCCCGAGATGCCGGCCTCCGCCGGCATGACGATAACAGCCAAGTATCAGTGCGTACCGCTTGACCCTGCCCCTCCGTCGCGCCAATCCGGCGCGACGAGAGGGGATTTTCATGGCAGACAGCGAAGCCAAGCCGTCGACCCGCCGCATCCTGCTGGCGAGCCTGACCGGCACGTCGGTCGAGTTCTACGATTTCTACATCTTCGCGACCGCGGCCTCGCTGGTGTTCGGCCCGCTCTTCTTCGGTGGCTTCGCGCACCAGACCCAACTCATCTGGTCCTACACGCTGCTTGGCCTCGCCTTCCTGTCGCGGCCGCTCGGCGCATGGGCCTTCGGCCATTTCGGCGATCGCATCGGCCGCAAGTCAACGCTCGTCGCGTCCCTGATGGTGATGGGCCTTTCGACCCTGCTGATCGCCTTCCTCCCTTCCTATGAAACCGCCGGCTGGCTCGGTGCCTTCCTGCTCGCGCTGCTGCGCTTCGGACAGGGTTTCGGACTCGGCGGCGAATGGGGCGGCGCGGCGCTGCTCGCGGTCGAGAACGCCCCGCCGGGCAAGCGCGCCCGCTACGGGATGTTCCCGCAACTGGGCGCCCCGGTCGGGTTCATCGCGGCAAATGGGCTGTTCATGCTGCTCGGCCTGGCGATGACCCAGCAGCAATTCATGGACTGGGGCTGGCGCCTGCCCTTCCTCGGCTCGGCGGTGCTTGTCGGCGTCGGCCTGTGGGTGCGGCTCAAGCTCACCGAAACGGCCGCGTTCAAGGCCGCGATGGCCGACGCCGAACCCGCCAAGGTGCCGATCGCGGAGCTGTTCCGCGACCATCTCGTCCCGACCATCGCTGGCACCTTCGCGGCGATCGCCTGCTTCGCGACCTATTATCTCGCGACCGCCTTCGCGCTCGGCTATGCGACCAACAATCTGGGCATCGCCAAGGAGACCTTCCTCGGCGTCCAGCTCGTCTCGATCCTGTTCATGGCGGGCGGCATCGTGCTCGCAGGCTGGTGGTCGGACATGAAGACGCCCCGCTACGTCCTGATCGCCGGCTGCATCGGCACGATCGCGACCGGGCTGCTGATGGGGCCTATGCTGCTGAGCGCCGACCTTAAGGTCATCACCATATGGCTGATGCTCGCGCTGTTCATGATGGGCTTCGTGTACGGGCCGCTCGGTGCCTTCCTGCCGTCGCTCTTCCCGCCACGCGTGCGCTATACGGGCGCGTCGATGACCTTCAACATCGCCGGCATCCTCGGCGCCGCGCCGGTGCCTGCAGTCGCGCAATATCTGACCGACCATGGCGGCCTCGGCTATGTCGGCTATTATCTGAGCGGGTCGGCGATCGTCAGCCTCGTCGCGCTCTGGTGGACTCGACACCACGACGCTAGACCTTGATTCACGCCATCGGCGGAAGCGCAAAGCGCTTCCACCTCAAACGATCAGGCTCTAAGACACACTGATGTTCTTCGGCTTCCTTGACGAGCTTCGCGCGGCAGGCATCCCCGCCAGCCTCAAGGAGCATTTGACCCTGCTCGAGGCGATGGACCGAGACGTGATCGGTTGGTCGCCCGAGGAGTTCTATTATCTCGCCCGCGCGACCTATGTGAAGGACGAGGGCCTGCTCGACCGGTTCGACCGGGTGTTCGGCAAGGTTTTCCGCGGCGTGCTGGACAAGGCCGGCGAGGGGCACGAAATCCCCGAGGATTGGCTGAAGGCGATCGCCCAGAAGTTCCTGAGCCCCGAGGAGATGGCCAGGATCGAGGCGCTCGGCTCCTGGGACGAGATCATGGAGACGCTCAAGAAGCGGCTCGAGGAACAACAGGGCAAGCACCAGGGCGGCAACAAGTGGATCGGAACCGGCGGCACGTCGCCCTACGGCAATTCGGGATATAATCCCGAAGGCGTGAGGATCGGCGGGCAGAGCGTCCACAAGCGCGCGATCAAGGTGTGGGAAAAGCGCGAGTTCAAGAATCTCGACAACGATGTCGAGCTGGGCACGCGCAACATCAAGGTGGCGCTGCGCCGCCTGCGTCGCTTCGCGCGCGAGGGGGCAGCGGACGAGCTCGACCTCGAAGGCACGATCGACGGCACCGCGCGGCGCGGCTTCCTCGACATCCACATGCGGCCCGAGCGGCGCAACGCAGTCAAGCTGCTGCTATTCCTCGACATCGGCGGATCGATGGACCCGCACGTCAAGCTGTGCGAGGAACTGTTCTCGGCGGCCACCGCCGAGTTCAAGCATCTCGAATTCTTCTACTTCCACAACTGCATCTACGAGGGGGTGTGGAAGGATAATCGCCGTCGCTTCCAGGAACGCACGCCGACCTGGGACATCCTCCACAAATATGGCCACGACTATAAGCTGGTGATCGTCGGCGACGCGTCGATGAGCCCCTATGAGATCGCCCAGCCCGGCGGGTCGGTTGAGCATTTCAACGAGGAGGCGGGCGAAGTCTGGCTGAAGCGGCTGCTCAACGTCTACGCCTCGGCGGTCTGGCTGAACCCGACGCCCGAGGCCTATTGGATGCACACCCAATCGACCCGGATGATCCGTGAGATCATGCACAACCGCATGTTCGGCCTGACCCTGTCGGGACTGGAGGACGCGATGCGGAGCCTGGCGCGGAAGAAATAGCTTCCCTTGCACATGTCACCCCAGCGCGGGCTGGGGCCCTTGTCTCTTATCTCCTCGATGGCCGTCGCTGGTGAAGACAGACATGGATGCCAGCCTTCGCTGCATGACGGGTTGGGGCGGGATCAGGGATGGTGCGTCACACCCCCGGTCAGCGGCTCCGCCACCCCCGTCGTCCCCGGAAAGCTGATCGCCTGGCCCTTCAGCGAACGCACCGCCATATAGGCGAAGCCCTCCGCCTCGGTCGCGTCGCCGTTCCAGCCGAGCGCCTCGATCGGCTCGGGATTTATTTTTGTAGCGACCGCTATCATTTCCATCAGCGTCGGATTGTGCCGCCCGCCCCCCGCAACGATCAGCCGTTTCGGCGGCGCCGGCAGGTGCCGGAGCGCCAGCGCGACCGTCTCGGCGGTGAAGGCGGTCAGGGTCGCGGCGCCGTCCGCGGCGGAAAGACCGCGCGCGGGCTGGATGGTGAAGTCGGCGCGATCGAGCGACTTGGGCGGCGGCGCATCGAACCAGTCATTGTCGAGCATCGCCCCGAGCACCGTGCGATCGACCGTACCGCGTGCGGCAAAGGCGCCGTGCGCGTCATAGGGCGATCCCGTCTCCTGCAGCATCCAGTCGTCGATCAGGCCGTTGGCGGGGCCGGTGTCGAAGGCGATCAGATCTTCCTCCCCCGCGCCTAGCCAAGTGATGTTGGCGACGCCACCGAGGTTGAGCACCGCGACCGGTCCGTCCATCCCGGCGGTCAGCGCGCGGTGATAGACGGGCAGCAGCGGCGCCCCCTGCCCGCCCGCGGCGACGTCGGCCGATCGCAGGTCGTTGACCACCCGGATGCCCAGCGCCCGCGCCATCGCAGCGCCGTCGCCGATCTGCCAGGTCCAGCCGCGATCGGGACGGTGGGCGATTGTCTGGCCGTGGAAGCCGATCACGTCGACCTGCCCCGCCTCGACCCGCGCCGCTGCCAGGAGCTGCCGCACCGCCGCGACGTGGCGCTCGGTCAGCATCGCCTCGGCCGCGGCGATCTTCGGGCTCGCGCGCGGCGCGGCGAAGCTCAGCGCCAGCGCCGCCGCCTCGCGCAACTGCTCGCGCGCCTGGGCGGCATAGGGATCGGAGCGGAAGGCGATCGGCCGGATATGTCCTGCCCCGTCCGTCTCGATCAGCGCGGCATCGATCCCGTCGAGCGATGTGCCCGACATCAGCCCAACGGCCAGCATCTTGGTCATGGGTCTTCTTTTCCTTGCTCTGAACGCAGAGGCAATCCCTATCGGTCGTCATTCCAGCGAAAGCTGGAATCCCCCTGCCTTCCGCCGGCAAAAGAAAAGGGAGATCGCGGCTTCCGCCGGGATGACGGGAAACGGCGTCCGCAAGGAAGAACATGACGATGGGGCTCCGCCATGCTAACGGCGCGCGCGCTATGACCGAATACAGATCCGAACTCCTGCGCCTGCTCGACGAGCGGGGTTACATCCACCAGGTGACCGACGGCGCCGCGCTCGACGCGCTTGCGTTGTCTTCGGTGATTCCGGGCTATATCGGCTTCGACCCGACCGCGCCGTCGCTCCACGTCGGCAGCCTGGTGCAGATCATGCTGCTGCGCCGCCTGCAACAGGCAGGGCACAAGCCGATCGTGCTGATGGGCGGCGGCACCGGCAAGATCGGCGATCCGAGCTTCAAGGACGAAGCCCGCAAGCTGATGACGACCGAGACGATCGCGGCCAATGTGGCCTCGATCAGGCGGATCTTCGAACGCTTCCTGACCTTCGGCGACGGGCCCACCGATGCGGTGATGGTCGACAATGCCGATTGGCTCGACAAGCTGGAATACATCCCCTTCCTGCGCGAGGTGGGCCAGCATTTCTCGATCAACCGGATGCTGAGCTTCGACTCGGTGAAGCTGCGCCTCGACCGCGAGCAGTCGCTAAGCTTCCTCGAGTTCAACTACATGATCCTGCAGGCCTATGACTTCATGGAGCTGGCCAAGCGCCGCCAGTGCCGCCTGCAGATGGGCGGGTCGGACCAGTGGGGCAACATCGTCAACGGCATCGAGCTGTCGCGGCGGATGCTGGGTACCGAGGTGTTCGGCGTGACCACCCCGCTGATCACCACCGCGGACGGCGGCAAGATGGGCAAGACCATGTCGGGCGCGGTGTGGCTCAACGAGGAATCGCTGCCGGCCTATGATTATTGGCAGTTCTGGCGGAACAGCCACGACAAGGACGTCGGCCGTTTCCTGCGCCTGTTCACCGACCTGCCGCTCGACGAGATCGCCCGGCTGGAAGCGCTGGAGGGCCAGGAGATCAACCAGGCCAAGATCGTCCTCGCCAATGAGGCGACCACGATGTGCCGCGGTGCCGAAGCGGCCGCCGCCGCCGCCGAAACCGCGCGGCGGACGTTCGAGGAAGGCCAGGCGGGCGGCGACCTGCCGACGCTGGCGGTGCCCGAGGGGAGCATCTCTCTGATCGACGCGCTGGTCGGGCTGGGCTTCGCCGCGTCGAAGGGCGAGGCCAAGCGCAAGCTGGCCGAGGGCGCCGTCCGCGTCGACGGCGAGCCCGAGAAGGACGATCGCCGCGTCGAGGTCGGCGCCACCGCGCTCAAGATCAGCCTCGGCAAGAAGAAGCACGGGCTTCTCACCCACTGATCCCCACCCGGCATGTTGAACTTGTTTCAGCATCCACCGGGAGGCCGGACCTTGTCGTAGAGGTTCCTGCGGCAACGCTCTCATATCGCCTCCCGACCAGCCCAAGTGGCCTGGCGGATGCTGAAACAAGTTCAGCATGACGATGGGAATATCGTGCATTAGGGTGCGGGCCATGACCCGCACCCTGCTCCTCGCCGCCACCCTGCTCCTCGCCGCCGCCCTGTTCCTCGCCATCGGCGCCAAGCGCGCGCCGTCGCCGCTCGACGGGATCGCCACCGATTATGTCCATCTGACGCTCGAAGCCGGCGAGCGCGAGGAGGGCTATGTCGACGCCTATTACGGCCCGAAGGACTGGGCCGAGGCAGCAAAGGCCCATCCCCGCGACATCGCCGCGCTGCGGAGGGACGCGCGGGCGCTGGCCGAGCGGCTCGCCGCGGTGAAGCCCGCCACGCTGACCGCCGACGACCGTCTCCGCCAACGCTTCCTCGCCGCCCAGATCAAGGCCGCCGAGACGCGGCTTGCGATGATGGCGGGCGAGAAGCTGAGCTTCGCCGACGAGGCCCAGGGACTGTTCGGGGTCCGGCCGGAGCTCAAGCCGCTCGCCGCCTATGATCCGATCCTCAAGACGATCGACGCGATGGTCCCCGGCGAAGGGCCGCTGTGGCAGCGGGTCGATGCCTGGCAGAACCGCTTCGTCGTGCCGACCGACAAGCTCGATCCGGTAATGCGCGCCGCGATCGCCGAATGCCGCGCGCGGACGGTGGCGCATATCCGGCTGCCCGAACAGGAGCGGTTCGACCTCGAATTCGTCACCGGCAAGAGCTGGTCGGGCTACAACTGGTACAAGGGCGACGCGCGCAGCCTGATCCAGGTGAACACCGACCTGCCGGTGCGGATCGACCGCGCAGTCGATCTCGGATGCCATGAGGGCTATCCCGGGCATCATGCGCTCAACATGCTGCTCGAACGCAACCTCGCCCGCGCCAAGGGATGGGTGGAATTCACGGTCTACCCGCTGTTCAGCCCGCAGAGCTTCATCGCCGAAGGGTCGGCCAATGCCGGTATCGGCCTTACCTTCCCGGGGCCTGAGCGCGCGCGGTTCGAGGGGCGGCGGCTCTATCCGATCGCCGGGCTCGATCCGGCCGGGGCCGCTGCCTATGATCGGCTGCTCGACCTGCTCCACCAGCTGGCCGGCGCGCGGATGACGATTGCGGCTATGTATCTGGACGGCCAGGTCGATCGCGCGGCGGCGCTCGACCTGATCCAGAAATATCAGCTCGTCAGCCGCAAGCGCGCCGAACAGTCGCTCAGCTTCACCGAACAATATCGCAGCTATGTGATCAACTACGGCCTGGGCCAGGACATGGTAGCGGCCGATCTCGCCCGCGCTGGCCGCGATCCGGCCGCGCGGTGGAAGCGGATGGAGGCGATCATCTCGCAGCCGACCCTGCCGGCCGACCTGCGCCGCTGAACCATGCGCCGCCTTCATCGGCCCCGCCTCATCCAATGGTCGAACTATTCGCGATTAACCCCCGGATAACCGTAACGATTAAGAGGTTCGCAAAGCCGCTGGCCGATTCTCGTGTTGCAACAAGGACATGAGACCATGAGCCAGATCGCGGAACAGTTGACGCCGGCGACCGACGACGACGCAAAATATGCCGAGCAACGCCGCGCGCCGCGTGACGAAGTGGCGTTGCCGACGCGAATGTTCACAATGGACCACAAGGCGAGCGACGTGCTGCTCGTCAATATCTCGCGCCTCGGCTTCATGGTCCGCGAATATGGCCAGACGCCCAAGGACACGATCGTCCGCCTCGCTTTGCCCCGGCTTGGACAAGTGACGGCGCGGGTGGTGTGGTCGCTCGGTGGCCGGGTCGGCGCGGAGTTCATCAAGCCGATCGACGAATATGCCTATGCCGCGATGCTGAACGCGGCTCGCGCGAAGCGCCAGCGTTGGCCGATGGGGTGACTCTCCGTCAGGCGTCATGGCGGCGGAGGCCGGCATCTCGTGAGATGATCGATCCGCCTCTCACCTGACCCCGGCCTCCGCCGGGGTGACGGATATCGCTGGTCACCCCGCCCGCAACAGCCCCACGGCGGCGTCGCGTTCGAACAAATAGAGGGCGATCCGCGCCGCTTGCCCGCGCTCGCTGTCAAGGCCACCGTCACGGTCGACCAGCAGGCGGGCATCCTGGGTCGCCGCCTCGATCAACGCGGCGGTACGCTCGGCGCCAGCCAGCCGGAAGGCCGCCTCGCCCGACTGGCGGGTGCCCAAGATTTCGCCCGCCCCGCGCAGGCGCAGATCCTCCTCGGCAATACGGAAGCCGTCATTGGTCTCGCGCATCAGCGCCAGCCGCGCGCGCGACGTCTCCGACAGCGCATTGCCGCGCAGCAGCAGGCAGACCGAGCGCTGGTCGCCGCGCCCCACCCGGCCACGCAGCTGGTGGAGCTGGGCAAGGCCGAAGCGGTCGGCGCCCTCGATGACCATCAGCGTCGCGTTGGGAACGTCGACGCCCACCTCGATCACCGTCGTCGCGACCAGCACGCCGAGCCGTCCCGCCTGGAACTCGGCCATCACCGCGTCCTTCTCGGGCCCCTTCATCCGGCCGTGGACGACGCCGACCTTGTCGCCGAACCATTGCCGCAGGCTCTCCGCCCGCCCTTCTGCGGCGGCGAGGTCGGACTGCTCGCTCTCCTCGACCAGCGGGCAGACCCAATAGGCCTGGCGGCCCGCAGCGAGATGGCGGCCGAGTGCCTGCGCCACCTCGTCGAGCCGCTCGCCCGAGATCACCCGCGTCTCGATCGGCTGGCGGCCCGGCGGCATCTCATCGAGCCGGCTCACGTCCATCTCGCCATAATGGCTGAGCGTCAGCGTGCGCGGGATCGGGGTCGCCGTCATCACCAGCAGGTGCGGCGGCCGTTCCGCCTTGGCCTGGAGCATCATCCGCTGGGCGACGCCGAAGCGATGCTGCTCGTCGACCACGGCCAGGCCGAGCTTGCGGTAGCCGACCTTCTCCTGGAAGATCGCATGTGTACCCACGAGGATGTCGATCGACCCGTCCGCCAGCGCCATCAGCGTCGCCTCGCGAGCCTTGCCCTTCTCCCGCCCGGTGAGGATCGCGACGTTCACTGGCAGGCCGGCGAGCGTGCGGCTCAGCGTCTCGAAATGCTGACGGGCGAGGATCTCGGTCGGCGCCAGCAGCGCGCCCTGCGCCCCTGCCTCGACCGCGCAGAGCAGCGCCATCGTTGCGACCAGCGTCTTGCCCGAGCCGACGTCGCCCTGCAGCAGCCGGGTCATCGGCGCTTGCTGGACGAGGTCGCCCTCGATCTCCGCCACGGCGCGGCTCTGCGCGCCGGTCGGGGCATAAGGAAGCTTGAGCTGGTCGCGCAGCCGCCCGTCGCCCCTGAGCGGCAGGCCGCGCCGCTTGCGCGAGGAGGCCCGCACCAGCATCAGCGCGAGCTGGTTGGCGAACAGTTCGTCATAGGCGAGCCGCGCCCGCGCCGGCTCGTCCTGCGCGTCGGCATGGGCACGGACGATGGCTTCATGCCAGGACGGCCAGCCGCGCGTCTGGAGCAGGCTCGGCTCGATCCATTCGGGCAGCTCGGCCGCCCGTTCGATCCCCTGCTCGATGAGCTGGCCGAGCCGCCGCGAGGTGATCCCCTCCGACAGCGGATAGACGCTCTCGCGGGTCGGAAGGTCAGCCGCCTCGGCCGGAGGCAGGACGTGATCGGGATGAACGATCTGGAGTTCCTGCCCGTAGAGATCCAGCCTGCCAGAAACGATGCGCGGCTCGCCGATCGGCAGCAGCTTCTTCGCCCAGCCGGGATTGCCACCGAAATAGACGAGGCTGACCAGATTGCCCGCCTGGTCGGTCGCGCCGACGCGGAACGGCCCCCGCCCGCCGGAGGCGCGATAGCTGGTGGGCACCAGCCGCACGGTAACGATCCGGCCGGCATCCTCGGCCTCGACCGTCTCCACCGGCTTGCGCTCGATCGATCCGGTGGGAAGGTGGAAGATGAGGTCGACGACCCGCTCCAGCTCCAGCTTGCGCAAAGGCTTGGCGAGCGTCGGCCCGACGCCCTTCAGCACCTCGATCTCGGCAAACAATGGATTGAGTATGTCGGGCCGCATGGATTCGCCTGCTGTCGCATTTTCCACCGCCCGGGTCGATTGCACGCAGCGGGAAAATGCTTATCTCCGCTTCTGGCTTTCCGCCGACGGGCCTGTCAATCGCTCGCCGGCCCATCGGCATTGGAAGAAGATGAACCACGAAGACCGCCTGAAACGCCTGCGCTTCCGCGCCTGGCACCGGGGAACCCGCGAGGCCGATTATATGATCGGGGGCTTCTTCGACCGGTTGCACCAGGGCTGGGACGGGGAAGCGCTCGACTGGTTCGAGGCGCTGCTCATGCAAGAGGATGCCGACATTCTCGGCTGGGTGATGGGGACGATCCCCGTTCCGCCTGAATGGCAAGGCGCGCTGATGGAACGGATGCAGCGAATCGACTATGTCGACATCCCGCGGTGACAGCCTGATCAACCCGTAGCGCGCACCAACGTCCTGTCCCTCGCCGGACGGACGGCCCACCTAGTCTGAAGCACCCATGACCGATCTCGATCGTATCCTCGCCGCCTCCGAAGCGCTGACCCTGTCGCGCGCGCCGATGGGCTTCCAGCCCTGGCTGGCCGCCGACCTCGCCCGCGCTGCCGCGGCGAAGGGCGGGCGGCTGGTGTTTATCGCGGCCGACGACCAGGCGATGCATTCGCTGGCCGAGGCCGCGCGCTTCTTCGCGCCCGAGCTGACGGTGCTGACCTTCCCGGCCTGGGACTGCCTGCCTTATGACCGCGCCAGCCCGGCGCTGCGCGCGACCAGCGAGCGGCTCGCGACGCTCCATGCCTTGCAGGGCAAGCCGAACGGGCCCGTGCTGGTCGCGACCACGGTCAACGCCGCCACCCAGCGGGTGCTCACCCCGTTCCGCATCCGCCAGCTCGTCGCCCGGCTGGCACCCGGCGAGCGGATCGATCGCGACCGGCTGGCCGCGATGCTGCAGGCGAACGGCTATGTCCGCACCGACACCGTCACCGAGCAGGGCGAATATGCGGTGCGCGGCAGCCTGGTCGACCTGTTCCCGGCGGGCGAGCCGCACGCGCTCCGCCTCGATTTCTTCGGCGACGAGATCGAGAGCGTCCGCCAGTTCGACGCGACCGACCAGCGGACGATCGGCCCGGTCGACGGCTTCACCCTGCTGCCGGCCTCCGAGGCGCTGCTCGACGAGGAGACGATCAAGCGGTTCCGCGGCCGTTACCGCGAGCGCTTCGGCGCCAGCGCGACCGGCGACCCGATCTACCAGGCGGTGTCGGACGGCCGCCGCCTCGCCGGCATGGACCATTGGCTACCGCTGTTCGAGGAACGGCTGGAGACGCTGTTCGACCATCTCGCGCCCGAGGACCTGGTCCTGCGCGAGGCGGGATCGATCAAGGCGGCCGAAGCGCGGTTCGAAGCAATCGCCGACTATCACGCCAACCGGGTCCGCGCCCGCACCACCGATCCCGGCAGCTACCGTCCGCTCGAACCGAGCGAACTCTACCTGGCCACAGACGAATGGCAGACGGTGATCGCCGACCGGCCGATCCACCTCGTGACCCCCTTCGCCGAGCCGGAGAGCGCCCGCGTGCTCGACCTGGGCGTCGACGCCGCGCGCGACTTCGCGCCCGAACGAACGCAGGGCGTCAACATCTACGACGCCGTGGTCGAGCATGTCGAAACGCTCGGCAAGACCGGCAAGCGCGTGGTGCTGGCGAGCTATTCTGCCGGATCGCGCGAGCGCTTCGCGGGGCTGCTGGCGGAACATGGCCTCGACCGCGTCGATCTGGTCGACGACTGGCAGGCGGCGATCGCCCGGCCCGCCCCCGGCAAGTCGCTGGGATCGGGGCTGGCGCGGGTCGCCCTCGCCGTGCTGCCGCTCGACCATGGCTTCACCAGCGGCGACATCGCACTGCTGACCGAGCAGGACATGCTGGGCGACCGGCTGGTCCGACGACAGAAGCGCAAGAAGTCGGCCGACGCCTTCCTCGCCGAGCTGGCGACGCTCAGCCCCGGCGACCTCGTCGTCCACATGGACCATGGCATCGGCCGCTATGAGGGGCTGACCTCGATCCCGGTCGCGAAGGCGCCGCACGACTGCGTCGCGCTGACCTATGCCGGCGGCGACAAGCTCTACGTCCCCGTCGAGAATATCGACGTACTGAGCCGCTACGGCGCCGAGAACGACGCCGTCCAGCTCGACAAGCTGGGCGGCGTCGCCTGGCAGGCGCGCAAGGCGCGGATGAAGGAGCGGATCCGCGAGATCGCGGGCGAGCTGATCAAGACCGCCGCCGAACGCGCGCTCCGCCCGGCCGAGGCGATCGAGCCCGACAGCGGCTATAACGAGTTCGTCGACCGCTTCCCCTATCAGGAGACCGAGGATCAGGACCGCGCGATCGCCGACGTGATCGACGACCTGGCAGCGGGCAAGCCGATGGACCGGCTCGTCTGCGGCGATGTCGGCTTCGGCAAGACCGAGGTCGCGCTGCGTGCTGCCTTCGTCGCGGCGATGGGCGGGATGCAGGTGGCGCTGATCTGCCCCACCACCCTGCTCGCGCGGCAGCATTACCGCAACTTCGTCGAGCGCTTCCACGGCATGCCGGTCAATATCGGGCATTTGTCGCGGCTCGTCTCGGCAAGCGAGGCGAAGAAGACCAAGGACGGTCTCGCCGACGGATCGATCGACATCGTCATCGGCACCCATGCGCTGCTCGCCAAGGGGATCGAGTTCAAGCGGCTCGGCCTCGTCATCGTCGACGAGGAACAGCGCTTCGGCGTTACCCACAAGGAGCGGCTGAAGGCGCTCAAGACCGACGTCCACATGCTGACGCTGACCGCGACGCCGATCCCGCGCACCTTGCAGATGGCGATGTCGGGGCTGCGCGAGCTGAGCGTGATCCAGACCCCGCCGGTCGACCGGCTGGCGGTGCGCACCTATGTCGCGCCCTGGGACGGGGTGGTGATCCGGGAGGCGCTGCTGCGCGAGCATTATCGCGGCGGCCAGAGTTTCCTGGTCACGCCCCGGATCAAGGACCTGCCCGACATCGAGGACTATCTGCGCAAGGAGGTCCCCGAGGTCAGCTATGTCGTCGCCCATGGCCAGATGGCGGCCGGCGAGGTCGAGGAGCGGATGTCGGCCTTCTACGACAAGAAGTTCGACATCCTCGTGTCGACCACGATCATCGAGAGCGGGCTCGACATCCCGTCGGCCAACACGCTGATCGTCAACCGCGCGGACCGCTTCGGCCTCGCCCAGCTCTACCAGCTGCGCGGCCGGGTCGGCCGGTCGAAGACGCGCGCCTATGCCTATCTGACGACCGGTGACCGCGGCCTGACCGAGACCGCGGAGAAGCGCCTCCATATCCTCCAGAACATCGACACGCTGGGCGCCGGCTTCCAGATCGCCAGCCACGACCTCGACATTCGCGGCGCAGGCAACCTGCTCGGCGACGAGCAGTCGGGCCATATCAAGGAGGTCGGCTTCGAGCTCTACCAGTCGATGCTGGAGGAGGCGATCCTCGACGCCAAGGCGGGCGGTCTCGCCGAGACGAAGCGCGAGAGCTTCTCGCCACAGATCAACGTCGACGCGCCGATCCTGATCCCCGAGGACTATGTCCCCGACCTCGACCTGCGCATGGGTCTCTACCGCCGCATGAACGAGGTCGAGACCCGTGCCGAGATCGAGGCCTTCGCCGCCGAGCTGATCGACCGTTTCGGCAAGCTTCCGGCCGCGACCCAGAGCCTGCTGACGGTGATCGAGATCAAGCTCAACTGTCGCAAGGCCTGCGTCGCCAAGATCGACACCGGCCCGCGCGGCGCGCTGGTCACCTTCCACAATGACAATTTCCCCGACCTGCCGGGGCTGCTCGCCTATGTCGACCGGCTGAAGGACAGCGCCCGGCTGCGCCCCGACAGCAAGCTGGTGATCACCCGCAACTGGCCCGAGCCGTCGCACCGGCTGAACGGTGCGCTGCAGCTCTCGCGGGGGCTGGCGAAGATTGTTTAGCCCTCAGGCGCCAGGCGCCGGGCATGCGACCGCCGGCGCTTGAGGCCAACTAATCAACACTACTCATCGCCTTGTCGACGACCATCGCCTCCAGCGTGCCGCTGTCGATCGGCGGCGAGCAGAGATAGCCCTGATAGTAATTGCACCCCTCGCGCGCGAGGAGCGAGAGCTGGGCCTTGGTCTCGACCCCCTCGGTGATCACCGCCAGGCCGAGCGAGCGGGCCATCTCGATCACGCCGCGCACGACGATGCGATCGCGGGTCGAGCCGGTGATGTCCTCGGCCAGGGTCTTGTCGATCTTGAGGTAGTCGAGCGGCAGCGCCTTGAGGTAGGCCAGGCTCGAATAGCCGGTGCCGAAATCGTCGATCGCCACCCGCAGTCCGGCGCCGCGCAGCCGGGCAAGCAGCCCGGCCGCCCCCGCGAGGTCGGCGATGAGGCCGCTTTCGGTCACCTCGACGGTCAGTCTGTCCCTCGGGAAGCCGGCCTTGTCGACCCGGTTCAGGAAATCCTCGACGAAATTGGGCTGGGCGATATCGGCGGCGGTGACGTTCACTGACAGCCGCAAATTACCCATATGCCCGGGCCAGCCCGCCGCGACCTCGAGCGCACGCTGTTGCACATAGGTCGAGAGTTGGACGACGAAATCGGACCGGGCCGCGGTCGCGAACAAGGGGACGGCACCGAGCTCGCCGAGTTGCGGGTGCCGCCAGCGGGCGAGCGCCTCGACCCCCATGATCTGGCCTGAGCGGATGTCGACCTGCGGTTGGAAGAGGATATCGATCTGGTCATGATCGAGTGCGCGGCGCAGGTCGATCTCGAGCTGATTGCGGCGATGCGCCTCGGCTTCGCTGTCGGCGTCGAGGGCGCGGACCAGGCCGGTGTCGCCATGCTTGGCCGCGGCGAGCGCGGCTGCCGCACGCTGGAACAGCGTTCCCGCGTCGCGCCGCGCGTCACCGTCGATCGCGGCGATGCCGACCCGGCAGGACAGCGGGATGAGCGAATCCCCGGACACGAACGGCCAGGCGACGCTTTCGACGAGCCGGTTGGCGATCAGTTCGGCGGTATCGGCGGTCACCGGCGCGCCGAGCGCGATCGCGAATTCGGAACCGGCGGTACGGGCGATCATCGTATGCTCGAGCCCGATCCGGTCGATTACCCGCTCGATCCGCCGGGCGACGCCCTGCAACACGGCGTCGCCGGTCGGCCGGCCGAAGGCGGCGTTGACCAGGCCGAAGCGCATGATGCCCAGCATCAGCAGGATGCAGCGCGGTTCGGCCAGTTGATCGTCGGCCAGCCGCCACTCGACCCATTGGCGAATGCGATCGACCGCGGGCAACCCGGTCAGCGCGTCACTGTCCCCGCCCGCTGGTTCTCCGTCACGGCGGTCGACCTCGACCCAGGCGACGACAGCATGGCGCTCGTCGTCATAGGAAAGATGGTGGGCCAGCCGGTCGCCGAGCGCACGGCTGCGATGGGCGAAAGCGGTCGACCGGCCCGTCGACAGCAGCCGATCGATCGCCTCGCGCGCCAACCGGCGGCTCTCGCGATCCATCAGCCGGAACAGCATCGACATGGGCACCGTATCGGTCGCCACTCCGATCCGGTCGGCGAGCGCCGCGCTGAGCGTCACCATCCGGTCGCCCGGCTTCCAGATCCATGCTTCGGATTCCGAAAGCCGGAGCGCGTCGCGGACCGAAGCGGCCCGGCCACCGCCCGCCAGCCGTTCGGCATGGCGATCGGCGAAGGCGAGCGCGATCCGCATCTCCGCCTCGCCAAAGGGCGTCGTCAGATAATGGGTTGCCCCTGCCGCGAGATAGTCGTCGAGGCTGGCTATATCGTCGACGATCACGAGCAGCGCGGAGCCCGCGGACCCGACCGCGGCCGCCATCGCGGCACAGGCCTCCAGCGCCTCGTCCTCCGCGTCCCGGGCGTCGATCACCGCAACCGTCGCGCCCGAGGCGATGAAGCGCCGCCCGGCGGCCTCGGCCCGTCGTGCCGCGATCACGCGCCGGCCGGTCCGCTCGATCAACGGCGCCAATTCGTTCCGATGCCGGAAGGATATCAGGAAGAGAGGCAGCTGCACCCCTGCGGCGGCGCTGGCAGCCGCTGCCCCGATTGAGCCCACACCCTTCGTCATTGCCGAACTGTTACCGTATCGCAGCACGCTCGCCAATCCGCAAAGCACCGCGAAAAACACGGATCCGCAATCGATCCACAGCTTCGCCGCCGCGATCGCCATATGCCAGCCGGCTCAGGGTATCGTCGTGCCTCGCCGCCTCGCCATAACGGAATGAGCCGGTGGCATTTTCCCACCGGCTCATTCGCGCATCAGGACGGCGCCCGCCTGCATTCGGCGGTCTGCCGGACGGTCGTGCCGATATCGGGGAGCGCTTCCCGCTATCGCGCGCCGGAGCATCTGCTCCGGCGGCGACAATCAGAAGCGGACGCCGAACTCCACGCCATAATAGCGGGGCATGCCGCCGAACGCGTTGTAACCGATGTTCGGGGACTTGATCTCGGCATATTCGGTGTTGGCCAGGTTACGGCCGAACAGCGATACCGACCAGCGGCCCCGTTCATAGGTGACGTTCGCGTCCCACAGGCCGTAGGCCTTCTGCTCCAGCAGGGGCGTGTTCAGCACGTCGGTATAGACATGCGAACGCCAGGTGTAGCCGGTGCGGAACGACAGCGAGCTGTCGTCGCCGAGATCGGCCTCGTAGCTACCGCCGATATAGGCGGTCCACTTGGGCACGCGGTCGAACCGGAGGCTCGTCGCGCTGACGCCGGCCGGAAGCCCGGTCAGGTTGTTGAAGGAGTCGTACTTCGCGTCCGTATAACCCAGCGATCCGTCGAAGCGCAGGCCGCGGACGGGCGCGAAGGCCGTCTCCAGCTCGATGCCCTGGATGGTCGCCTTGGCGGCGTTGAACAGCTGCTGGGCCGGGGATTCGCCGGCGACGGCGAACTGCACGAGCCGCTGGATGTCGTCATATTTCTGGCGATAATAGCCCAGGTTTATGCGCAGGCGATTGTCCATCAGATCGGACTTCACGCCCACTTCGTACGACGCGACCGTTTCCGGATTGGCCGGCGTGACGGCCCCGCCCGGCGATGGCGCGCGCGCGTTGAAGTTACCCGCGCGGTAGCCGCGCGAATAGCTCGCGTAGAGCATGATATTGGGCTGAACCTTGTAATTGACCACGAAGCGCGGCGAGACATCGTCCCACGACTTCTTGGCATCAAGGAAGTTCAGCGCGCAGGACTCGAAGCTCTGGCCGGGGCAGTTGACCAGCGGCTGGACGTGCATCCGCTTGATGTCCTTGCTGTAGCGGACACCGGCCGACGCGGTCAGTTCGGGCGTGATGTGGAAATCGAGGTTGGCGAAGGCCGCATAGGACTTGATGTCCTGATCCCACACGTTGACGGTGTAGCGGTTGAGCGTGGTCGTCGGCAGCCGCGTCAGACGCTTTTCGAACACGTCCTCCTTCAGGTTGAAATAGAAGCCGCCGACCAGCAGGTCGAACCTGTCGGCGATGGTGATGTTGTAGCGCGCTTCCAGGCTGCTCTGCTTGGCATCCTCCTCTCCGTCGGGGAACAGCAGCACGTCGAAAGGATCGCCCCCGACGTTGAGCGTCGAGTCATAGCTGACCTTGCGATAGGCGCCGATTGCGGTGAGGGTGCCGGCACCGATGTCTTGCGACAGCTCGCCGATGACGTGGAAGCCCTTGATGTCGGTGTAGCCGGGCGTACCCAGATTGACGCCCCACTTCTTGTCGGCGGGGGTGTATCCCCACAGGGTCTGCTGCTGCCGCGGGGGGCTGCCGGGGTCGAAATAGGAGCGGGTCGCCCCGCCGCCATCCTTGAAATTGATATACTGGCCGAGCAGCGTGAACCGCGTCGCCTCGGCGATGTTGAAGACCCAGGTGGACTTGACGACGACCTCGTCGGCACCGCCGACCCGCCCCTCCTTGTGCTGCGCCGCTGCGGCGCCGGTGGGGTTGGCGTTGACCGTGGCGGGGACGGTCACGAAGGTGCCGCTGTTCCTGTTGTGGAAGAAGCCGTCATTGTTGCGGGTCAGCACCGCCAGGCGCGCGAAGACCTTGTCCTCGACGATGGCGGTCTCCAGCCCGGTCCGGGTCTCGACCGTGTTCGCGTTACCCAGGGTAACCTTGAACGTCGCCTCGCTCTTGCCGGTGGGGCGCTTGCTGCGCAGGCTGACGGCGCCACCCGACGCGTTGCGGCCGAACAGCACGCCCTGGGGTCCGCGCAGCACCTCGACGCCCTCGGTATCGAAGGTGTCGAGCACGGCGCCCGCCTGATAGCCGATCACCATGCCATCCTGGATGATGTTGACGGCGGGATCGAGCGACCGGACGCTCGTGCTCACGCCGACGCCCCGCATGAAGAAGTTGGCGAAGCCGGGGAAAGTGCCGACGCCGTCGAGCTGGGCATTGGGAACGAGGCGCCCGATGTCGCGAATGTCGATGGCGTGCGACGCCTCGATCGTCCGGGAGTCGATCGCGCTGATCGCCATCGGCACCTTCTGGAGCTGCTCGCCCCGCGCCTTCTTCTGCGCATAGACGACGATGTCCTGGATGCCGTCCGGATTGGGGTCCGCAGCCTGCGCGTAAGCCGGCGACACCAGCGCCATGCCCAGCGCCGCGGCGCTCGCCACCGCCAACGATCCTCGGACGGACTTCTTCATGCGACCTCTCCCTGCGTCGATTATCCGATTAATATCGATATCGAATTAAATGCATTCATATCGAAATATGTCGACATCGCAACTTGTTTCTCTCGCGGCGATCCGGAGATGCGGTGGACGGGTGGTTAGCGGGCGCCGGGAGCCAGCGCGTCGTCGATGCGCTTCATCGCCGCGCGAAGCTGTTCCAGTTCTTCGCGGCCGATCGCGTTCACCAGCCGGTCGGTCACTTCCTTGCTGAGCATATTGCCTTCGATGGCGACCTTTCGACCGCTCTCCGTCAGCTCGGCGGTGATGACGCGCGAATCGTGGACCCCGGGCGTCCGGCGGACATAGCCGCGCTTCTCCAGGCGCTTCAGCTGATGGGAGATGGTGGACTGCGGCAGCGCCATGATCCGCACGATATCGCCGGCGGCCAGCGGCCCGTTCTCCAGCAGAGAGACCAACAGCCGCGATTCGGTAAGGTCGATGCCCCAGATCTTCAGCTTCGGATTGGTGATGCGTAGCAGATGCGCATTGATCCGATGGGCGAGGAAGGAGATGCGATCGCGCAGCGGCGGCGTACCCATCTCGGTCGTCTCGTTCATCAGCGTCTGCCTCCCGTCCCCTGCCCCAAAACCGGATAGCGTCCCAGCATCACGACAAGCAAGCCGCCCAGCATGAACAGGGCAGCGGCGATGTGGAAGCTCGCCTGGTAGCTCTGTGTAGCCTCGTAGATCCGCGAGAAGATGGTTGGCGCGACGGCGCTGCCCGCCGCCAGCGCGACATAGCTCAGCGCATAGATCTGCGGATAGTGGCGCAAGCCGAAATAGCGTGCGGTGAGGAACGCCAGCACATCGAGTTCGGCGCCCGCGGCGAGGCCGAGCAGGGCGCAGGAAAAGGCCAGCACGGCGCTGTCGTTCGATCCGCTGATCAGCACGCAGGCGATCGCTGGCAGGATCAGGACGATGCAGGCCACGGCCGGGGCCCAGAACCTGTCCATCAGGAAGCCCGACAGGATGCGTCCCGGGATCATGCTGACGGCGTAGAAACTGGCGATCCCAGCCGCAGAGACCGCGTCAAATCCACGATCGGACAGGGTCGGCACCAGATTGGGGCCCGCCCCGGAGATGGCCAGGTAACCGCAGAGGATCGAGCCGGTGAGGATCCAGAAACGGCGGTTCCCCAGCGCCTGCCGCACATCCAGCCCCTCGAGTTCGTGAGCCACGGCGCGTTTCGGATCCGCCTCGCCGGGGCGCAGGAAGAGATAGACGACCGGAAAGGCCACCACGATCGGCAATGCCGCGATGAGGCGCAGGGCGCCCTGCCATCCCAACGTCGGCTCGGCCATCGCGACCAGGTTGGGAAGCAACATGGCGATGAACGCCGTGCCGACCAGGGCAAGGCCGAGCGCAGTACCCCGCGCCTTGACGAAGCTGCCGGCGACGACGCGCGACCACAGCACGGGATTGGACCCCGCCCCCAGGATCGCCGCCACCGCATATCCCGCCCAGAACTGCCCGAGCGAGGCGGCGAAAGAGGCCAGGGTCAAACCGGCCGAAACGCCGACCAGTGAGGGAAGCGCGACGCGGCGGGCGCCATATCGTTCGATCAGCCAGCCGACGATCGGGGACGTGAGCGCACCGATACCAGAGCTGAAAAGGATGGCGAACTGGATGTCCGATCGTGCCCATCCGGTAGCAGCCTCGACGGGCTTGGTCAGCGGACCGATCGAATAGAAGGGCAAGGCGATCGCGCTGCAACCGACACCGATCGCACAGGCCACCAGGAGCAGCCAGTTGCTCCGCAGTTCAGCGAGTGCTCCGCCCTCGCCCGTATCGGAGCGGTTCACGATCCGGCGCCCAGTTCGATCCGCAACCTGTGTCCGTCCCAGCCCTCGGCCGCCGCGGCGATCTCCTCGTAAAAGGCGACCAGGCTATCGTTCACCCGATAGATCTCCATCATGTGGCCGAGCATCGGGCGCGTATCCATATAGGTGGCGCCACGGCCTTCCGCCGTCACGATGTCGGTCGCGGCGGCGAAACCCTGCGCGTGATAATGCGCCACCATGGCATCATGATCCTCCGGGAAGATCGCGACATGGTGCAACCCCTCCCCCGCGCCATCGAACATATCGCGAAAGGCCGACGGCTGGTCGCAATGCTGCATCACCAGCTCGATCTGGACATCGCCTGCCTGGG
The DNA here is from genome assembly GCF_001015195.1 of Sphingomonas sp. Y57. Classification (GTDB taxonomy): domain Bacteria; phylum Pseudomonadota; class Alphaproteobacteria; order Sphingomonadales; family Sphingomonadaceae; genus Rhizorhabdus. Next base: position 106,861 of record NZ_LDES01000009.1, read on the forward strand.
CGTGCGCGGCACTGATGTCGAGCGACGCGGGCTGGCCGCGATAGCGCACATCCTGAAGCCCGATGTGGCGCCGGACGAGGAACGGACCGATTCCGAGAATCCGGTTCCAGCGGACCATCGCCTCGTCCAGGTCGCGCACGAAATAAGCGTTCTGCATGATCCGCTGGCGGCCCGGGCTGCTGTATGAAATCCGCATTCGATCCTCATTTATATCGAAATCGATACTTCCCGTCCGGCCGTCAATCTGTCAAGTCCCGGAGATGACCCACGAATCGTCGACCCTGCCCATCGGGATCGTGACGGCCTTCTGCGCGGCCTGGGGGCGACTGGACATGGACGCCATGGCGGCGCTGCTGCATGGCGAGATCGACTATCACAATATCCCGATGGAGCCGCTGTCGGGGAAAACGGCGGTCGAGGCCTATCTGCGCGGCGCAGCAGCCCGGTTCGATGCCTGCGCCTGGGAAGTCCACGCCATCGCCGCGACAGGGGACCGCGTGCTTACCGAAAGGGTCGACCGGATGTGCGTGGAAGGCAAGTGGATCACCCTGCCGATCATGGGGATCTTCGAGATCGAGGACGGGCTGATCCGCCGATGGCGCGATTATTTCGACCTGGCGAGCTACCGCAGCCAGTGGCCGCCGGTCGGACGGGAAGGGGATGAGAGATGAAATTCGGACTGGAAGGCAGATCCGTGCTGGTCATGGCCGGCAGCCAGGGCATCGGACTGGCGACGGCCCGGGGCTTCCATGCGCTGGGCGCGCGAGTCAGCATCGCAGCGCGCGGCGCCGCCGCGCTTGAGGCGGCATTGTCCACCATGCCGGGCGCCACCGCGGTCCAGGGCGACGTCACCGATCCCGAAGATATCGCGCGGATCATCGAGACGGCCGGGCCCGTCGATGTCCTGGTCAACAATGCCGGCGGTCCACGGGCCGGCCGGTTCGAGGACGTCGCCGACGAGGAATGGACAGCCGCGGTCGAACTGACGCTGATGTCGGCGATCCGCGCGACCCGCGCCGTGCTGCCACACATGCGCGCGCAGCGCTGGGGACGGATCGTCAACATCAGTTCCTATGGCGTCAAGCAGCCGGTTCCCGAACTCACCCTTTCCAACTCCATCCGCATGGCGGTGCTCGGCTGGGCGAAGACGCTCGCCGATCAGGTCGGCCCCGACAATGTGACCGTCAATACCATATGCCCGGGCTGGACCAGGACGGCGCGGGTCACGTCGCTGCTCGACAACCAGGCCCGCGACAGCGGCGTCGCAGCGGACGAACTGGCACGCGGGCTGGTTGCCCAGATTCCCCTGCGCCGCCTCGGCGAACCGGAGGAGATCGCCAACCTCGTCGTTTTCCTGGGATCGGAGGCCGCCAGCTACATCACCGGCACCGCCATCCAGGTCGATGGCGGCATCGTGAAGGGATATGCATGAGCCTGCGAGACGCCAAGGTCATCGACATCCACGCGCACGCAGTGTTCGAGGAAAGTTTCGGAACGGCCGGTGCCTTCGGTCCGGATCTCTACGCCGAGGCGGACGGCACGCCGGTCTTCAGGATAGGGGATTACCGGCTGCGGGGCGTCCGCTACCGCGGCAGCCCCTTCATGGACGTCGACGTCAGGATCGCCGCGATGGACCGGTCCGGTATCGACTGGCAGCTATTGTCGCCCAATCCGCTGACCTATTTCCACTTCATCCCCGCAGACGACGCCGCCCGCTACTGCCGGACCGTGAACGATGCCGCCGCGGCTCTCGTCGCGCGCCATCCGGATCGCCTGGGCGCGGCTGCGGCTGTCCCGATCCAGCACATCCCGTCGGCGATCGACGAAGCGCGCCGCGCCGTCCGGACGCTGGGTCACAAGGCCGTCTATATCGGCACTTCGATGCCCCATGGCCTCGACGATCCGGCGATGGACGCCTTCTACGAAGCCGTGGCCGAACTGGACGTGCCGCTCTTCATCCATCCGGGTCCGGACGGGATTGACGGGCCGGCCGGCAGCCCTGCCCTGAAGCGCTACGAACTCGATATCCTCGTCGGCTTCACGATGCAGGAGACAACGGCCGTCGCCACCCTTCTGTTCGGCGGCGTGCTGCACCGCCACCCCGGGCTGGACATCTGCATCAGCCACGGCGGCGGCGCGCTGGCGTTGGTCTGGGGCCGGCTGGAACATGCCACCCACAAGCGAAGCTGGGTGCCCGACCATCTGAAGCGGGAGGGCAGCTTTGCCGAGCAGCTCGGCCGCCTATGGTACGACATCCACATGCACGACGATCGCGCACTGGACCTGCTGGCCGAGCGCGTCGGCACCGGCCGGATGGTCTATGGCACCAACTTCGCGGGCTGGGACGCCCCCGACCGGTTCGAGGCGCCGAGCATCGACGCCCCGTTGGCGGACAATGCCCGGCGCCTGCTGAGAGGGTGACGCCGCCGCCCGGCCGAGCCGTCAGGCGCGGGTCAGGCCGAGCCCCATTCCCCCGTCGACGTCGAGGATCGCACCGGTGACCCAGCGGGCGCGAAGGAGATAGTCGGCGGCCTCCGCGATATCGCTGCCCTGGCCGGTCTCCGCGATCGCCTGCGTCGACAGCAGGTCGCGGGCACGGGCGCGTACCTCCTCTTCGCTGAGCAGGCCTGCCCGCACGTTGATCTCGGTCGGGATGCTGCCGGGGATCACGCAGTTCACCGTGATACCGCGATCCCCGAGCTCGGCCGCGAGGACCTGGCTCAGCGTCTGCAAGGCGCCCTTGGTGGCGGCATAGGGGGACGCGGTGGGGAAGCTGCGGCGGGTATGGACGGAACCGACGAACAGGACACTCCCCTTGGTGGCCGCCAGGTGCGGCACGGCGAGCCCGGTGAGCAGCATCGCCGACAGGACGTTGCTGTTGAAGATGTCGAACAGCTTGTCCGGCTCCACGGTCTCGATCGTCGCCCGGTACATGTTGCCGGCATTGTTGAACAAGGCATCCAGCTTGCCGCCGCCATAGGCGATCGCAGCGTCGAGCATCGCCTGCCGATCGGCCGCATCGGTGACATCGCCGGCAATGCCGTTGCAACCGATCGCAGCGGCAGTCTGGGCGACCCGGTCCGCGCGGCGCCCGGTGATGGTTACCCGGGCGCCCCGCTCGGTGAAATGCCGGGCGGTGGCCTCTCCCAGGCCGGAAGCACCGCCCGTGATCAACAGGCTCAATCCCTCGATCGGTCGCATCGTCATTCCCTCCTAGATCAGCGTTTCGAGCATCGCGCCCGTGAACGGCCTCAAATCCTCGATATCCCCGTCGCGCACCCGGCGGGCCCAGTCGGGGTTGGCGATCATCGCGCGGCCGACCGCGACGAGATCGAACCATCCTCGCTCCAGCCCGCGTTCGAGCATCGCAACATGCGCGGCTACGCCCGATGCATGGACCTTGCCGGACGGCTCCTTGAAATCGACGTCGAGCGTAATCGAGCCCACGGTCATCGCGGGTCGGCCGGTCAGCGCCCGCACCCATGCCGCAAGGGTGCGGTCGTCGCCCGCGAAGGCCGGCTCCCAGAAGCGGCGCGTCGAACAATGGAACAGGTCGACACCGGCTTCGGCCAGCGGTCCGACGATGGCCGCGAGTTCGCCCGGGGCGTCTGCGAGCCGGGCGTCATAGTCGAGTTGTTTCCATTGGGACAGGCGGAAGGAGATGGCGAAGGTGCTATCGGTGGCTCGACGGATGGCGCGAACCAGCTCGACGGCGAAGCGCGTCCTGTCGGCCGGGCCGAACCGGTCTGTCCGCCTGTTGGTCCGCGGCCAGAGGAACTGGTCGATCAGATAGCCGTGCGCGCCATGCAGTTCGACGCCATCGAAGCCGACGGACCGCGCCGTCGCCGCCGCTTCGGCGAAGGCCGCGATGCTGGCGGCGATGTCGCCCTCAGTCATCATGCGACCGAAGGGCCGATCCGGCGCGGCCAGCCCCGATGGGCTGATCCTCTCCATGGGGTGCGCCCCATCCGCCATGCCGATCATCGACGGAGCAAAGGCCCCGACATGCCATAGCTGGGCCATGATCGCCGCCCCTTCGGCATGGACGCCGTCCACCAGCCTGCGCCAAGCGTCCCCCACGTCCGGCCCGAACAGGCGAGGAACATGGTCGCCGAAGCACCCGACCGCGTCGGTCGCTATCCCTTCCGTGACGATCAGGCCGGTCCCGCCGGCAGCGCGCCGCGCATAATAGGCAGCCATGGCCTCGGTGGGCACGCCACCGGGGGCCCGCTCCCGCGTCATCGGCGCCATCGCGATCCGGTTCCGCAAGCTGAGCCCGGCCAGGGCGAACGGCCGGAAGAGCGGTGAAAGCGGTCCGGGGGAACTCACGCCGCAGGCCGCCTCAGGTCTCTTCGCCGAGCCAGCCCAGCATGCTGCCGATCAGCGCGCCATGCCCCGGATCGCGCAGCGACCGGCCGTCATGGCCGAGCGCATCGACACCGACGCGGCCGGTCCCATGGCGCCGGATCCAGGCCACCGGCTGGGGGCCTTCGCCCGCATCCGCCGTCGCCAGTATCTCGCAATCCGCAGCGGGCGAGAGATGGTGATAGGCTTCGTCGACGATGTCGAACTGCGCGGGACCGTTGCTCATCGCTCGCCCTGCCCCCGTCAGCGCGACCCGGACGGTGCCGAGCGGCGGGTGATGCGAAACGCCCCAGCGCCATCCGCCGCCCATGATCGCCGCCCAGCCCGGCTGGTTGTCCCAGCAGATCGTGCCGGTGTGCATGACCAGCAGCGTTCCGCCCAGCCGTACATGATCGTCCAGCCGCCGCATCTGCGCATCCGGCAGCGCCACGGCCCATTGCGGGCGATCGGCCGCATATTTCTCGTGCTGCGTCATCGACCAGCGCAGCGCGTTGACGATCAGCAGGTCGCGGACGTTCAGCCGCTCTAGCACCGCGTCCAGCGACGCTTCGATCGCCACGCTCCACCCCCGGCCCCGGGCCAGGTCCGCGAGGAGCGGGCTGGTTTCGGCAAAGGGATGGCTGTAGCCGTCGCTGTAGATGATCGCCTGGCCCATGCTCAGTCGCGCGGAAGGTTCTTTAGCACCGCATGGGTGACGCCGCCGTCGACGAGCAGGTCGACCCCGGTGATGTAGGAGGATTCCTCCGCATCGAGCATCAGCACGGCGTGGGCGATGTCCTCGGGCACGCCGAGACGCTTCAGCGGAACGCCCGCGGAACGCACCGCACGGACCTTGGGATCGGCATAGATCGGCGTCGACATGCCGCCGTCGATGAAGCCCGGCGCGATGCTGTTGAAGCGCAGTCCAGCCTCGCCATATTCGAGCGCGAACTGCTTCATGAGCTGCAGCAGGGCGATCTTGCTGGCCGGATAGGCGCCCGACCCCGGACCCGGATTATAGGCGTTGGTCGAGGTGATGGAGACGACGTGCCCCGAACCGCGACCGACCATCCGCCGTACCGCCTCCCGCGTCACGATATAGGCGCCGAGGAGGTTGATGCGCAGGACGGCCTCGAAATCCGCGACCTCCTGCTCGGCCAGCAACCCGAAGCGGACGATGCCGGCATTGTTGACGACCAGGTCCGGAGCGCCGCCGAAGCGATCGAAGGCCCGCGCCACGGCGGCCGCGTCGCTGACGTCCGCGGCCAGGGCGGTCACCGCCTCCCCCATTTCGGCGGCCCGCGCCTCGACGGCCTGCCCGTCGAGGTCAAGCAGTCCGACGCGATAGCCCTTCCGAACGAGTGCGGACGCGATGGCCGTACCGATACCGTTGGCGGCACCGGTTACGATAGCTGTTCTGGTCATTCTCAACCCTTGGTGAAGATAACGGGATAACTGCCCCAATTGGGGCGGATGGTCTTGGTATCGATCTGCGCGGGGGCCCCAGGATCGGGCCTGCCCCCGAGGGCGAGAAGCCGGATCACGATCAGCGCGACGATCCCATATTGGTGGCTCTCCGGGTCGGCGCCCGGCTTTGCGGGAAGCCCCCCGTCCAGTTCCCGGCCGAGGCAGGCATGGACGCCGATGCCGAAGGCCAGACCGGTGGGAAGGACGCCCCGCGGCGTGGAGCGGTCGGGATCGAAGCCGTCGGCGCCCTCGCCGAAGATCGACGGGTCACGATTGGCCCTGAACAGGTCGAGGACAAGCCTCTCGCCCGTGGCCAGGTCGCCTCCCCCCGCGATCGACATCGGGCACATGCTGGTTCGCCAGGCTTCCGGGCTCGCCGGATGCAGGCGCAGGCTTTCATGTACGCAGCGCTGAACGAACAGCGGGTCGGACAATCTTTGCCAGCGCTCCTCGTCAGCCCCCGCCCAGAGGATGATCTCATGGAAGGCGTGGATCACCGAATTGGCGGTCGAATGGGCGCCGGCCTGCATGTAGAAGGCGATCTCACGCAGCAGCAGCTGTCCATCGAGGGTAAGCTCGTCGCGCGCCTGCAGGATCACGGTGAGCACGTCCCGCGGCAATTCCTGGGCGTCCAGACTGCCGCTGGCTACCGCCTCCAGCATCCGGGTCCGCCGCTCGACCGACGGCTGGAGGAAGCTGCTGTCGAACTCGGCCAGCGCAGCGCGCACCTCGGCTTCCAGTTCGACCGGATCTCGCGTGGAATGGACCGCCGTGGCCCCCTCGCTGAGTTTCTTCACCAGTCGGATCAGCCGCTCGCTTTCTTCGGCCGACCGCTCGGGACGGTCGATGCCGGCGAAATCCGCCGTCAGGTTGACGGTCGCCCGGTAGCCGAACTCGACGAGATCGGCCCGCCCCGCGGCCAGATAGGGCTCCAGCGTCTGCTGCAGCGTGCTCGGAAAGACGACCTTTTCATAATGGTTGAAGAAATTGCGCCGGAAGACCCGCGCCTCGACACCGCGGCGCTTGAGATGTTCCGGCCCGTGCAGGGTGAGAAGGACGTCCTCCATCACCACTTTCCCGGCATCGTAGAGCGCCTGTTTCAGGTCGCCGTTCCGCAGTGCCGCCTCACAATCGGTGAAGCGATGCAGCGTGACGACATCGACGGGGCTCTCGCTCACAGCAAGGCTTCCTCGGGTCTGAAGATGATCGGATAACGGGCCCAGGTGATCCGGGTGATGGTCTCGTCCTTTTCCGGGGGATCGCTCGGATCGGGCTGGAGGCCATGGCGCAGCAGACCGGCCACGATCAGCGGCACCACACCATATTGATGCTTGTCGGGATCGGAACCCGGCTTCGGATCGACGCCGATCGCCAGGTGCCGGCCGAGACAGGCGTGGACGCCGTCACCCATCGACAGGCCGTACCGGAAATTGCTTCGCACCGCGCGGTGCGGATTGAAGCGGTTTGCGTCGTCGCCGAACAGTTCGGTGTCGTGATTGGCCGTGCGCAGGTTTACCGCGACTTCCTGCCCCGCCTCGACGATCTTCCCGTCGTTCAGCGTGACCGGACAGAGCGCACGGCGGCGGGCCACCGGGCTCGACGGATGGAGCCGCAGGCTTTCATAGACGCACTGCTGGATGAAATAGGGATCAGAGCGGACCCTCTCCACATCCTCCGGATGGGCAATCAGCCAGTTCCAGATTTCATGGACGGCATGGGTCAGCGAATGGATGGTGGTGTGGGCCCCCGCCAGGACGAAGAATATCCCCTCCTGCACGAACTCGGCATCGCTCATCCGCAGCTCGTCCCGGCCCAGCAACAAGGCGGTCAGCACGTCCTTGGGAAGTTCCGCCCGATCGATCTCGCCGGCCTTGCACCGGTCGATCAGGGCCTGGCGACGCGCCAGGGAGGGATCGAGGAAGCGGGTCCGGAACTCTTCCATCGCCAGCGCGATACGTCGCTTCTTTTCGGCCACATCGGCCTGGTCGCGCGACTGGCCCAGGGCCGGCGCCAGGCTGAACTCCTTCATCAGGCGCAGAAGCTCGCCAGTCTCCTCCGCGCTGCGCAACGGCCGATCGACCCCGGTGAAGTCGATGGTCAGGTTCATCATGATCCGGTAGCCGATCTCGACCAGATCACCCCGCCCTTCAGCCAGGAAGGGGGCCAGCGTCTCCGCCAGCGTCTGCGGCAGGACGTTCTTCTCGTAATGGAGGAAGATGTCCTTGCGGAACATGACCGCCTCGACGCTGCGCCGGGCACGATGTTCGGCGCCGTGCAGGTTGACCACCGCACGCTCCATCATCAGCGCGGCCTCGTCATAGAGCGACTGGCGAAGGTCGGCCTGGCGCAGCGCGTGGACGCACCCGCCAAAGGACTGGACTTCAATCTCGGCCATCAACGATCCTCTTCGTGCCAGCCGAGGGTCGCGCGGCGGGTGGCGGCTATGTTTGAATAGGCGGATACCCGCCAGGACGGCAGCGGACCGCGTTCGGGAAGCGGTGTCTCGATGTCGACGCGCGCGCCATCCTTGAAGATGTGCCTTATGCCGCCGGGGCGGCCGAGCAGTGTCACGTCACGGGTGACGTCGCCCTCCACCACGATGATGTCGGCGCATTGCCCGGCTTCGATCGTGCCGACCTCCGGCAGCCGCAGCGCATGGGCAGCCTTGCGGGTTGCGCATTGCAGGGCCTCTACCGGCGAAAGGCCGATATCGTCGACCAGCACCTGCAACTCGCGCCAATGCCACTCGCCATAAGGCGTGAGGGAAAAGCCGCTTTCCGTCCCGCAGAGCAGCGGGACGCCAGCCTCATGCGCCCGGCGGAGCTGGCGACTGCTGTCCTCGATCTCCTTGGCGAAGAGATCCTGAAGGAAAGGACTGACCCCTACCTTGTTGCCATGTTCGACGAGCACCGCCTGGAATGTGAGCGTGGGAACGATCGGCACCTGGGCCTCACACACCGCCGCCAGCGCTTCATCATCCATGTTCGTCGCGTGCAGGATCATGTCGAAACCCGCCCGTGCCGCGTCGCGCGTGCTCGACGCATTCCGGCAATGCCCGACGATCGGTAGGCCAAGCTCGTGCGCAGTGTCGGCCGCCAGGCGAAGCTCGTCGAGGTTCCACACCTGTATCTCGCCGGCTGCGCGCTGGCGCGGGATCAGGCCGGTGACGTGGATCTTGATCCAGTCTACGCCACGCTTTGCCTGTTGCCGGATTTCGGTGACGATCTCGTCGCGGGTCCGCGTCACCTTCAGATATCCGATCGCGCCCTCGTCCGGCACGAGCAACCCGGCGGTGCCGCCCACGCTGGTGAACAGCGCGTTGCCACCACACAGCATGCGCGGCCCTTCGGTCACCCCGCCCTCGATCGCGTCGCGCAGATCCAGCGAGACGTTGAAGATGGTATCGGCGTCGAACATGGTCGTGACGCCCGCGCGCAGGACCTTGCGGACATTATACGCCGCGACGATCGCGGCGAGCCCCTCGCGCCGGTGGAAGAACAGCTCGTCGTTGGAGGCGGGTTCGTCGAAGCTGATGTGACAATGGGCGTCGATCAGCCCGGGCATCACCGTGGAACCTGTCGCGTCGATCCGGACAAGATCGGTGCGGCTTCGGGCCCAGTCGAGCGCCTCGGCCCCGGTCGCGACAACCCGTCCGCAGACGGCGACGGGTGCGGCCTCGACGGTACCGTCCACCGCCCGGAACAGCGATCCGTTCTCGATCAGATAGGCCGTGTCTTGATGGGGCACGAAATCCACCTCTCCGTTGTGAAAACCATCCTGTCAGCAGATTACATCGAAATCAATATAATTTTCTTTGCTTTGAAGCGGACCTGCCGGCAGCGGCATTTTCAGGAAAAATCGCAGTCTTTCAGGCAGATGGTCCGTCGCGTCAGGATAGACGATCGGCCTCGTTCCCACCCGCTCGAAATGGTCGCTCCGAAATATATATCGATATCGAACGACTTCGCCGAGGCGTGACATCCGAGATGGGCCCTGCCCCGCTCGCCCCCTTGAAACGCTGGGAAGCGAAACTATCTCGCCGCCGCCGGGTGCCTGATGGGCCCGGCAACAAGAGAGAGCGTCGGCTCTTTCCGGCGCTTCTCATGCTCAGATTGCTCGAAGGAGAATTTGATATGAGAACCATTGATTTCACGCCCTATCGGCGCTCGGCGATCGGCTTCGATCGCCTGTTCGATCTTCTGGAAACCAGCGACCGGCTCGACCAATGGGATGATTATCCGCCCTATGATCTGGAGAGGATCGGTGAGGACAGTTACCGGATCACGCTTGCCGTCGCCGGCTTTCGGCCTGACGAGATCGAGATCACGGCTCAGTCAAACCAGTTGGTCGTCAGCGGGCGAAAGGCCGACCAGACAGCTGACGGCAAGGATCGCTACCTTCATCGCGGCATTACGGCCCGCGCCTTCGAACGGCGCTTCCAGCTCGCCGATTTCGTGGAGGTGCAATCCGCCAACTTCGAGGACGGCCTGCTGCGTATCGGCCTGAAGCGCGAGCTCCCCGAAGCGATGAAGCCGAGGCACATCGCGATCGAGACCTCCGCCAATGACCGTGGCTTTCTGCCGAAGCTCAAGAGCCGCATGAAAGCCGCCTGATCGAAGCCGGCGGCGGCCGTGGAGCCGCCGCCGGTTCGCCTGCCTGTTCGATCGCCATACCATGTTGCGGAAAAGCTTCATGACGATTGCAGAGAACATCCAATATTATGAAGAACGGGCGCGGCAGGAGCGGGAAGCCGCCGCCAAAGCCGCCTGTGCCGAGGCACGGCGCGCCCATCTGGCCCTCGCCTTCCAGCACGACGGTGCCGCTGCCCGGGAACGCGCCCGCCGCCTGCGGGTGACCTAGGGACATCGCGCCGCCGCGATCCGGATGTCGCAGATATTCGCCTGTCATCCGGCGAGATCGGGCCGGAGAGATCGGGGCGGCGCGTTCACCTTGTCGGGAAGTCTCACCTTGTCGGGAAGTAACGTCTCCCCGTCCAAATGCCGGTTCGGCCGCGGCATCTGAAGCACGCCCGAGCGGCGCGCCCGGCAGCGCGAAGCCCCAACGTCGTGCTCCCCGGAACGCTCCCCTGGTTCCACGGGCGGATCGACGAACGGAGGATGGTTCGGGACCACCGGCACCACGTCTCCATCCGGCATGCTTCTCCCCCGGACCAGAGACCCGGGGACCATATGTTGCCGATATGTCACGGAAATATTTAACTTTCCCTCCGCGGCAACCTCATGATGGCCGATCGGTTTGGATCAGTCGCCGCCCGTTTGGGACAGCCGCCCGACCCGTCCGGGCTTTTGACTGGAGATTAAATGATGAAGATCGCTATCCTCGCTGCCGCATTCGCGGCATCCCTCGGAACCGCTGCCCTGGCACAGGACAGTTCACCCGACGGCAGCGAGCCTGCCGTCAGCTTCGAGCCCTATGTGGGCATCCTCGGCGGCTATCATAATTTCGATCGCCGCAGCGAGTTCGGCACGGTCGGTTCGCGCGGCAAGATGGACGGTGCGCTGATCGAAGGCGTGGCCGGCGTGAACATTCCGTTCGGCCCCGTCTTCGTCGGCGTCGAAGGCAATGCGGCCAAGGGATTCAAGGACATCGACTGGGAATATGGCGTCCGCGGCCGGGTCGGCCTGCGCGCGGGGCAGAGCGGTCTGATCTATGCGTCTGCCGGCTACCAATGGGTCAACGGCCGTCGTGGCTTCTCGGACGAGAAGGCGGTGAGCTATGGCCTGGGTGTCGAGGTTGGTCCCAAGGAGATTGGTCTTGGGGGAGTCCTTGGTCAGGCCGGCCCGCGGCTCCGGCTCCAGGCCGACACCTATGATTTCGACAGCATCCGCCCGATGGCGGGTCTCGTCTTCGCCTTCTGACGCTGGGCCGGGGGAGGAGGCCTCCCCCGGCCATGGCCAAGGGAACCAGTGAGGGAAGCCATGGATCGGAACCACCCAACCTCGTCGCGCCCCGTTTGTATGGTGGCGGCTTTCGGCCTCGCCGCGCTGCTCGCCGGCTGTAATATGCGTCAGGACCAGGCCGGCCCGAACAGCAGCGTCGACAAGAGGGAGATCGCCAACATGGCGGAGCCGGTCGACAAGACGCCGCTCAGTTCTACGCCCGGCGCCGCCCCCGACAACAGCACCATCGAGCCGCGCGACCCGGTGACTCGCTGACCCGTCGTCGGGCGCCTTCGGAAACAGATCACCGGGAATTGGGCGCCCCCGGCCCCGGCAGCAGCGGCCGGGGACGGCATGATGCACTCAGTGCAGGCCGATGCCGAGCGGTGACTGCCGGTTCATCAGCCGTCGCATGGCCTCGCGGTCGGTGAGCAGATCCGAGATCCTGTAGGAATCGAACACCCCCATCATCGCCTGCATCGCTTCGGCAAGAACGCCCGTTAGCCCGCAGGCCGGCGACAGCGCGCACCCCGAACAATCGGCGAGTTGGAAGCCCTCCTCCGTCCTGCGCACGACTTCGCCGACGGTGATCTCGGTCGCCGGCCGCGCCAGGCGCATGCCGCCGGTCCGCCCCCGGACAGTCTCGATGAAACCGTCGCGCGCGAGGGCGTTGACCACCTTCATCAGGTGATTGTGCGACACCTCATAGGCCCGCGAAATCTCACTGATCGAACAGAGCCGATCGTCGTTGATCGCGAGATGGATCAGGACTCTGAGCGAATAATCCGTGTAGCGCGTCAGCCGCACTCACTTCTCCCGAGAAAATCGAAAACCACCATACCTGTATGGGAGAAGCATGTTAAGAGGCATCGGCGCGGCTCCCGGATTGCCCCGTGATCCTGGCCGGCGCGCCTTTATAATCTACGGTGTTTCAAGACGCGGCATCCTCGGATAGAAGACGCCGATCGAAATGAAGGCAAATGAGGCGATCGATGGCAGACGAAATCATGTTGGAGCTGACCGCGGACATTGTCGCGTCGCATCTTACCAACAACAAGGTTGCGGTCGGCGACGTCGCCGAGCTCATCAAGAATGTCCACGCGACGCTGACCAGCCTGGGACAGCCGGCGCCGGAACCGGTGGAGGAACTCAAGCCCGCGGTTCCCATCCGCTCCTCGATCAAACCGGATTATCTGGTCAGCCTGGAATCCGGCAAGAAGATGAAGATGCTCAAGCGCTATCTTCAGACCAACTACGGCATGACCCCCGATGATTATCGCAGGAAATGGAGCCTGCCGGCCGATTATCCGATGGTCGCCCCCAACTATGCCGAGACGCGCCGCAACCTCGCGGTGAAGAGCGGCCTAGGTCGCAAGAAGGAGGTCGCGCCGCCGCCTCCGCCGCCCAAGGCGCGGAAGCCCCGCAAGGCTGCGCCGAAGGCCTGACTCTTGCCGGCGCCGCCCGTTCGTCGGGCGGGGCGCAGCGGTTGCCCTGCACAACCATCCTCGCGATTGCATGGCAAGGTTCGGGGTTCGAACCGTTCCTTCCGACGTTACCTCCTCCAGACAGGACGACTGAGGAGGAGTTTCGGGGATCGACGGTTCGGCTTCCTTCCCGGCGACGCGAATCGCCGGTTATGACTGGCCGGCGATCGCAGGTGATCTGGACCGATCGGGCTGTGCGGTGCTGCCGGCACTGCTCGACGCCGATCAATGCAGCGCGCTCGCCGCGCTCTACCCGGATGAACGGCATTTCCGCAGCCGGGTCGTCATGGGCCGGCACGGCTTCGGTCAGGGCGAATATCGCTATTTCAGCTATCCGCTGCCGGGTCCGGTCGAGGAGCTGCGGACGGCGATCTATCCGAGACTGGCCGATCTCGCCAATCGGTGGAACGTTCGGATGGGGATCGACCGGCTCTATCCCCAGGACCATTCCGACTATCTCGCGCGCTGCCGCGAAGCCGGGCAGGTGCGGCCCACGCCGCTCCTGCTCCGTTATGGTCCGGGCGACTATAATTGCCTGCACCAGGACCTCTATGGCGAGCTCGCCTTTCCGATCCAGCTCGCCGTCCTGCTGTCGGAACCGGGGGAAGATTTCACCGGCGGCGAGTTCGTCCTGACCGAACAGCGCCCGCGAATGCAGAGCCGCGTCGAGGTCGTGCCGTTACGACGCGGCGATGCCGTCGCCTTCGCGGTCAACCACCGCCCCGTCCAGGGAACGCGCGGCACCTATCGCGTGACGACGCGTCATGGAGTCAGCCGACTGCGCTCCGGCGAACGGCACAGCCTCGGCATCATCTTTCACGACGCGGCCTGACGATCGGCTAGCGGTCGACGATGCGCTGCTCGATCACCTGATCGAGCGTCCAGCGCAGCGACGAGCCGTCTGCGGGCGGGTGGGCGACCTTCTCCTCGATGATGCGCAGCCTATACTCGATGCCAGGCTGCGGCTCGAAGTCGACGATCCCATCATAGTGGAGCTGCCAGGGCTCGCCCGGCTTTTCCCGGATCTGGAGGCAGGTCATGGGAGCGACGCCATGACAGGGCCTGGTCTCGGCCGAGACGTAGATGAGCCGGCGCGGTGCATTGGCGGCGGGCTTGTGTACCGCCCGATAGGTGAGCCGCTCACCCTTCGCCGTGCTCAGGACGAGCCTGTCGCCCTCGATCCGCCAGCTTCGCACCGCTGAGAGGCTGGCGACATAGCGGCGCTCGAACGTCATCGCGGGTTCGGGACAAGCCATCATGGTGCTCACCAACCGCCCCTTGCCGTCACCCAGGCGCATGGACGCGCCACGGATGCGATAGGCACCCCCGGCACGGTTGCACATCGTGTCGGTCGAAAAGCTCCCGCGCCCGATGTCGAAGTCGAGGCGGAGCCGCTTGCCCTGCGGAACCTGCCCGCCCGTCCAGTCGACCAGATCCCAATGTTGCGTGGCCAGCCTCGCGGCAGCCTGCGACTGCGTGGCGGGTCTGGCCGCGGCCACCGCGGAGCTGGCGGACAGCGCCGCGATCAGGGCGATGGCCGTCAGGCCAGGCCGGCATTCGGAAACCATTGAAAACTCCCTGTGATGTCTCCGCGCCTCTGGACGCTCGCGGCTGAACCGATCGTGACGCCGGCGTTGTGATCGCGAAAGGATCCACGGGCGACCTTCGAGGTCGCGCCGGCGACACGGAAGATGCGATCAGGGCCGGGCGGGAATAAGGACATGCTGTTGAATGAATATTCAATTCGGTCCATTCGGTGAGGGGACCGGGAAGAGGAGATGGCATGACGTCGGCGGTCGACCTGCTGATCGTCGGCGGCGGGATCAACGGGGCCGGCATCGCCCGCGACGCGGCCGGACGCGGGCTGTCGACGATGCTCGTCGAGCAGGACGACCTCGCTTCCCATACCTCTTCGGCCAGCACCAAGCTGATCCATGGCGGCCTGCGCTACCTGGAATATCACGAGTTCCGGCTGGTTCGAGAGTCCCTGCAGGAGCGCGAGCGGCTGATGGCAATCGCTCCACATCTGATCGCGCCGCTCGACTTCTTCCTGCCGCATGCCGCCGGGCAGCGGCCCGCCTGGATGATCCGGGCCGGGCTGTTCCTCTACGATCATCTCGCAAGGCGCCGGCGATTGCCGGCATCGCGCGCCGTCGCAGCTCCGCATCATCCCGGCTTCGCCGTCCTCAAGCCGGGCTACCGCCGCGGCTTCACCTATGCCGACTGCCGCGTGGATGACAGCCGGCTGGTCATCCTGAACGCGCTCGACGCCGCCGAGCGCGGCGCGGTCATCCGCCCCTACACCCGCCTGCTGTCGGCGCGGCAGGCAGGCTCGCTCTGGCAAGCCCGGATCGAGGATCGCGCCTCGGGCGTACAGACGACCGTTGCCGCCCGTGCCATCGTCAATGCCGCCGGCCCCTGGGTCGCGGAATTGCTCGAGACTGGCCTCGACCGGCACGGCGCCGACCGCATCCGCCTGGTCAAGGGCAGCCACATCATCGTTCCCCGCCGCTTCGACGGGGATTATGCCTTCATCCTGCAGAATCCCGACGGCCGGGTCCTGTTCGCCATTCCCTATCAGGACCGCTTCACGCTGATCGGCACGACCGACATTCCCCATGAGGGGCCTCCGGCCGAAGTCACGATCTCCGACCAGGAGGTGGCCTATCTCTGCACCAGCATTTCCGGCTATTTCCGAACGCCGGTGACGCCGGCCGACGTCGTCCACAGCTTTTCCGGACTACGCGCGCTCCACGACGACGGCGCGGCCAGCGCGTCGGCAGTGACGCGCGACTATCTCCTCACCCTCGACGGCGGCGGCGAGGAACCGCCGCTGTTGTCGGTGTTCGGCGGCAAGATCACCACCTATCGCCGCCTTGCCGAGCAGGCGATGGCGAAGCTGCTGCCTGCGCTCGGCCGCCCCGTCGCGCCGAGCTGGACCGCGCAGGCGCCGCTTCCCGGCGGCGACATCGGCGACCAATGCTTCGACGCCTGGTCGGACGCGCTCGTCGCCAGTCGTCCCGGCCTTCCGCCCGTGCTGCTGCGCCGCCTCGGCAAGGCCTATGGGACGCGGGTCGAGGCGCTGCTTGGGGGCGCGGCGACGATCGACGACCTGGGCGCGGACCTCGGCGGCGGCCTGACCGAGGCCGAGGTCGACTATCTCGCCGCCCATGAATGGGCGCGACACCCCGACGACATCCTCTGGCGGCGCTCGAAGCTCGGCCTGCACGTCCCGGCCGGCACCGTCGCGAAGGTCGCGCAACGGCTGGACCGCATCGCCGCGCCGCCACTCTCGCCACAGGGGACAGACCAATGACCCAATTCGTCGGCGCGATCGACCAGGGCACGACCAGCTCGCGCTTCATCGTCTTCGACCGGCAGGGCGCGATCCTCGCCGTCGCGCAGAAGGAGCATCGCCAGATTTATGCCCGACCGGGCTGGGTCGAGCACGATCCGATGGAGATACTGGCGAACACGCAGGAGGTGATCGGCGCCGCGCTGGCCCGCGCCAACCTGACGGCCGCGGACCTGGCCGGCATCGGCATCACCAACCAGCGCGAGACCACGCTGCTGTGGGACCGAGACACCGGCCGACCGCTGTGCAACGCGCTGGTGTGGATGGACACGCGCACCGACGAACTGGTCCAGCATTATCTCCGCGACGGCGGACGGGATCGGTTCCGCGACAAGACCGGCCTGCCGCTGGCAACCTATTTCTCCGCTCTCAAGCTGCGCTGGATCCTCGACAATGTCGACGGCGCCCGCGCGCAGGCTGAATCGGGCCGGGCACTGTTCGGCACGATCGACAGCTGGCTGGCATGGAACCTGACGGGGGGTCCCGACGACGGTACCCACATCACCGACGTCACAAACGCCAGCCGCACCCTGCTGATGAACCTTGCCACCTGCCAGTGGGACGGCGATCTGCTCGCCATCTTCGGCATACCGCGCGCCTGCTTGCCCCGCATCGTCGCCTCCTCCGACCTGCACGGCACGATCCGGACACCGCCGCTCCACGGCGCGCGTCTTGCCGGCATCCTCGGCGACCAGTAGGCCGCGCTTGTCGGCCAGACCTGCTTCGCACCGGGCGAGGCGAAGAACACCTACGGCACCGGCTCCTTCCTGCTGATGAACACCGGCACCGAACCCGTCCGGTCGCAAGCCGGGCTGCTCACCACCCTCGCCTACCGGTTCGGCGACGCGCCGCCCTGCTACGCGCTCGAAGGGGCGATCGCGATCACCGGCGCCCTCGTCCAATGGCTGCGCGACAATCTGGGCCTGGTCGACAACGCGTCCGAGATCGAGGCGCTGGCCCGCTCCGTGCCCGACAATGGCGACGTCTATATCGTTCCGGCCTTTTCCGGCCTCTACGCCCCCTATTGGGACGACAGCGCGCGCGGCGTGATCGCCGGCCTCACGCGTTTCTCGAACCGCGGCCATATCGCCCGCGCGGCGCTCGAATCGACCGCCTATCAGGTGTGTGACGTGGTTGGTGCGATGGAAGCCGACAGCGGCATCCGCCTGGCCACGCTCAAGACCGACGGCGGCATGGTCGCCAACGAACTGCTGATGCAGTTCCAGGCCGACATGCTCGGCGCGCCGGTGGTCCGCCCCCGCATCACCGAGACGACCGCGCTCGGCGCCGCCTATGCCGCCGGGCTGGCGGTCGGCTATTGGGCGGGGACGCAGGAGCTGCGCGACAATTGGGGCGTCGACGCGACCTGGCAGCCCGCCATGCCCGCCGAGCTTCGCGCCCATCACCGGCGTTCGTGGAAAAAGGCGGTCGGCAAGTCGCTCGGCTGGAGCGACCGGCCGCAGGAGCCGGCGGACGATATCGGCTGAACGCCCTGCCCGGAGAATCACCGGCCGACTGATCCCGCTCCTTGAAGACCTCGAGCGCCACGACGCGATGGCCGGATCAAGAAACTCGCCCGGCGGTCAGAAGTTATCGCGCGCGTCCAGCCGGCCCATGGCGACATAGGTGACCAGCGAGACGAGGATGCAGCCGGTCACATAGAGGTAGAACAGTTCCTCCCGGCCGAGCGCGCGGGCGGCGAGCGCGATGAATTCGGCGCTGCCCCCGAACAGCGAAACGGTGACGGCATAGGGCAGGCCGACGCCCAGCGCCCGCACCGACGGCGGAAACAGCTCTGCCTTCACGATCGCGTTGATCGAGGTGTAGCCGCTGACGATCACCAGCGCCGCCAGGACGAGCACGCCGGCGATCAGCGGATCGCGGACATGCTGGAGCAGCGACAGGATCGGGATCGTGCCGATGCTGCCCAGCACGCCGAACCCGATCAGCAGCGGCCGGCGGCCGATCCGGTCGGACAGCGCTCCGAACAGCGGCTGAAGCGGCAGGAACAGCAGCAGCGCGAGCGTGCACAGCAGGGTCGCGTCGCCCGGCGTCCAGCCCGCGCTGTTGACGAGGAATTTCTGGAGGTAGGTGGTGAAGGTGTAGAAGGCGACCGTCCCGCCGACCGTCATCCCGATGACGATCGCGACGGCGCGCGGATGCTCGCGCAGCAGGCGCCCCACCCCGCCCCTGCGGTCGGCTTGGGCGAAGGCCGTGGTTTCTTCCAGCCCGCGCCGCATCGCGAGGGCGACCAGCGCCAGTACGCCACCGACCGCGAAGGGGATCCGCCACCCCCATTGGCTGAGGCTGACCGGGTCGAGCAGCGCCTGAAGCAGCAGCAGCAGCGCCAGCGCCAGGAGCTGCCCGCCGACCAGCGTCACATATTGGAAGCTCGAATAGAAGCCGCGCCGTCCGGGCGGCGCCATCTCGCTCAGATAGGTGGCGCTGGCGCCATATTCGCCGCCGACGCTCAACCCCTGCAGAAGCCGCATCAGCAACAGGATCGCCGGGGCGGCGAGCCCGATCCGGTCATAGTCGGGCAGGATCGCGATGACGAAGGAACAGGCGCTCATCAGCAGTACCGACGTCGTCAGCGCCGCCTTGCGGCCGCGCCGGTCGGCGTAGAGCCCCATCAGCCAGCCGCCGACCGGACGCATCAGGAAGCCCGCGGCGAACACTGCCGCAGCATTCATCAGCTCGGTCGTGCGATCCTCCGCCGGGAAGAAGCGCGCGGCGAAATAGAGGCTGAACGCCGCATAGACATACCAATCGTACCATTCGACCAGATTGCCGATCGATCCACCGATGATCGACTTGAGCGGCGATCGGGGCGCTGGCGCCTCGATCCCGTCGCCCGCCTGCGCACGGGCCCGCATCCCGGTCACGGCCGGGCCGCCATCAGCGCATCCGGCTCGATCCCGGTGATCGACCGGTAGATCCCCGGATCGGTGGCGCCTTCGGTGTTGAACAGCAGCACATCCGCATCGGCGCCGAGGTCGAGCAGGCGCCGCGCCTCCGGATCGCCCGCCACCCTGAGCAACGCGGCGAGGCCGACGCCGCCGCTCTCGCCCGCGACGATGACGGGATCGCCGCCGATCGGACGCGCCAGCCGCCGCATCGCGTCGGCGGCATCCTCCTCCCCGACCGTCATGAAGCCATGGGCCGTGCGGGCAAGGATGCGCCAGGCCACCGGCGACGGCTCATAGCATTCGAGCATGGCCATCAGCGTGGGTTCGCCATGCGGGATCGGCCCGGGCGCGCGGCGCCGCGCGCTTTCGAGCAGGCAGGCCGCCCGGTCCGGCTCGACGACGACGATCCGGGGCATGGCATCGCCGCAGACGTCGGACAGATGCGCCGCGATCGCCGCCGCCACCCCGCCGACGCCGGCCTGGATGAAGACATGGCTGGGCGGCGTGGGCGCCGCGTCGAGCACCTCGTGCAGCATCGCGGTATAGCCCTGCATCACCCGGAGCGGGGTTTCCTCATAACCGGGCCAGGAGGTGTCCGACACCACGGGCCAGCCGCGCTCGGAGCAGACGCGCAGCGCATGCGCGACAGAATCGTCATAGCTGCCTTCCACCCGCACCGTCGTGGCCCCCAGCGCGGCGATCGCCGCCTCGCGCTCGACGGACACGCCGCGATGGAGGAAGATGACGGCCCGCGCGCCCATCAGCCGGGCGCCCGCCGCGACCGAGCGGCCATGATTGCCGTCGGTCGCGCAGCCGACCGTCACGCCCGACGCTATCGCACGAACCTCGGGCGCCGCCAGCATCGCGGGGTCGATCGTCCGGCCCAGCGCCCGTTCCGCCATCTCGGCGATGATCCGCATCACCGCATAGGCGCCGCCCAGCGCCTTGAAACTGCCGAGCCCCAGCCGTGCTCCCTCGTCCTTGATCCGCAACCCGGCGATGTCGAGCGCCGCGGCGAGTGCCGGCAGGCTCAGCAGCGGCGTCGGCACATAATCGGGGCACAGCTTCAGATAGGTCAATACCTGCGCGGGTGCCTTTCGGCCCAACATGAGCCGATCCATTTCGGAAATAGGCTTATTTCTTTCAGGAAGATCGTTTAGCAATATCATTTATCGACATCTCTTTGATTATTTGAGACATCCTAGATAATTACATGATATATTTGCTCTCTAATTTAGAATGATTTGATCAAATTAATTTCGCGACATAATCCTCGCGCATGATCGACATCGCCAGACCATCCCACGTGCGTCCCTCGATCCGGACGGCCTCGGGCTTTATCGCGCCGGGCAGGAAGCCGAGCCGCGTGTAGAGCGCGATCGCACGCCTGTTATGCGTGTAGACGTTGAGGTGGACGCGCCCGATCGACGGATCGGCGAAGATCGTGTGCAGCAGGGCGGCGAGCATCTGGCCGCCCAGCCTTTCGCCGCGTCGTTCCGGCGCGATCGCGATGCGGGCCAGCCGAGCGCTGCCGTCCGCCCAGTCATAGACCGCCTGTCCGTGGCCGACCAATTCACCCGCCCGCCAGGCGGACCAGCACCGCCGCTGCGGCGGGTTTGGGGCCCCTTCGGCGAGCATCGCGGCGAACTGGGCGGCGGTGAGCGGCCAGACGACCTGCGGCCCTCCCCACAGCACGGCCTCCGCCTGGCTGCCGAACCAGCCGGCGAGCGCATCGAAATCCTGGGGCGTGAAGGGAAGAAGGCGCAGGTCCGGGCGAGTCATCGGCGCGGCTCCGCCATCGTCAGCAGGCGCCGGGGATTATCGACGAGGATGTGCTGGATATCGTGCTCGGCCAATCCCGCGGCGCGCAGTTTGGGGAGGATATGGTTGTGGAGCGTGGCATAGCCGCCGCCGCCATAATGGCGCAGGCCCACCTTGTTGCAGATATCCAGCGACAACAGGACCTGGTCGCGATGGCCATGCGCCACCGCCCAGGCGATGCCGGCGACGAGCGCCGTGACGTCCCCGACCGGCGACTGGTTCGGATAATATTGCAGCCGGTAATCGGCCTGCAGGGTGACGCCCTTTGCCAGGGCCTTCTGCAGAAGCGCCCGATCGGCGAGAATGAAGTCGGCATGACCGACGATCACCCGGCGGAGATCGGCCCCCTCTTCCTCGACGATGCGCAGATAGCCGATCCATGGATCGACCCCATGGAGGCTCAGCGCCGCACCGGTCCGCCGGCTGGCGCGCGCGGCGGCGCGCAGCACCTTCAGTTCGGCGGGGTCGTAGATCTCACGGGGATCGACGGCGTCGCGCTCGGCCAGCGGCAGGGCCAGCAGGCGCTTGCGGGCCGCGCCCGAACGGGCGCGGACCTCCTCGTCGGACGGATCGGCATCCGCCGGAATCCGGATGGACCGGCTGTCGACGGGAATCTCCCCGATGATGCCGGCGCGGATGCCGTCGGGGCCGCCCCGCTCGACGTCGCGGATCATGATCGCGGCGAGGTCGTCGACCGACATGGCGGCGATGGCGTCGGGGTGGAAGGGCCAGCGATACCAGCCCGTCCCCATCACGATAGTGAGCCCGCTCGCCGCCGCCAGCCGCCGCAGCCGGGCCGGGTCGCGCCCCAGCCCATAGGGGGTCAGATCGACGATCGTCCGCCCGCCCGCCGCCGCGAAGGCCGCGACCTCGCGGCGCGCCAGCGTCTCGTCGTCGATCCGGTAATTGGTGCGCAGTCGCCAGTCGCGGCGCAGCTCGTCGATCATGTCGAGCGTCAGATCGGGACTGTTGAAGAAGCGCGCCTGCTCGGCGTCGCGCGGCACCGGCCATCCGGCCTGCTGCATCCGCCGCCGCACCGCCGGGGAAACATCGTCGGCGGAAGCGGCGGCGGGCATGTTCTCGAACCAGTCGACGAACAGATGCTCGTGCATCAGCGCCGGACCGAGGCGGTCGGGGGAAACGGGGCCGGTGACGGTCATCACCTGTCCGGCGGTGGATGCCGCACCGCCGGGCGAAGCGCAGGACAGGAACAGGGCGGCCAGCCCGGTCGCGAAACTGTGCCACGGCACCAGCCGCCCGCCGCCGGTCATCGGCGGAGCCACTCCCAGTCGAAGCGCTGGTCGGTGATATCGTTGCGGAAGATCCGCCCGTCCGCCATCACGAAGCGCACCTTATGGATGTCGGCGATCGCCTGGAGCGGATCGCCCGCGACCGCGACGATATCGGCATCCGATCCGGCGGCGAGCGTGCCGACCTGACCGTCGAGCCGCAGCACCTTCGCCGCGACCGAGGTCGCCGCGCGGATCGCGTCGAGTGGCTTCATCCCATAGCTCACCATCAGGTCGAACTCGCCATTCTGGGTGCCGTGGGGGAAAGAGCCCACATCGCTCCCGAAACCGATCTTGACCCCGGCCTTGAGCGCCTTGCGGAAGGCGTCGCGATGGTGCGCGACGAAGCGCTTCTCGAAATCGGTGTTCTGGCGCACCGCATAGGTGATCAGGGTCGGCACCCAATAGGTGTCCGACTTGGCGAGCGATGCGATGTTCTGGTCGGTCAGCAGCGGACCATGCTCGATCGTCCGCACCTCGGCCGCGACCGCCGCCTCGACGGCAGGACCGCCATAGCCATGCGCGGCGACGTCGCGGCCGTAGCGGCGGGTTTCCTCGACGATCGTGCGCATCTGCTGCACGTCGAACTGGCTGAACGGCATCATCGTCACCGGATCGGTCTGCCGCCGCGTGCTCGTCACATAGACCTTTATCAGGTCCGATCCGCGCTTGATCCGCTCGCGCACCGCCGGGACGATCGCGGCGTCGCTGTCGATCATCTCGGCCGGCTGCGGGACGTGCGGCTGGATCTCCGGATTGACCAGCGGCAGGTTCATGTCGCCGCCGGTGATGGTCAGCGGCACGCCCGCGACCACCATCTGCGGCCCCGGCACGACGCCCCGTGCGATCGCGTCGCGCAGCGCCGTGTCGGAATCGAGAGCGCCCTCGTCATCGAGGTCGCGGATCGTCGTGAAACCGATGTTAAGGGTCTTGATCGCCGCATCGACGCCCTCGATCGTCCGGTAGGGGCTCGTCTTCCACAGGATCGAATAGGGCCAGACCTGATCCTCGTCGCGCAGGAAGAGATGGGTGTGCAGGTCGATCAGCCCCGGCATCAGCGTGACGTCGCCCAGCTCGACCGTCTCGGCGCCCGCCGGGATTGCCGCGTTGACGCCGAGGATGCATTTGCCCCGCACCACGACATGGCCGTCCCGGGTCACCTGGCCGCTCGCCGGCTCGAGGATACGGGCGGCGCGCAGCACATAGGCCTTGTCTTCCGCCACCGCATTCTGCTGCGCGAACGGCACCTGCGGCGGCTTCAGATTGTCGGTGCGCGGGACGCATCCCGATACCGGCTGCCCCTGCGTCTGGTTGACGTGCGGCTGGATCGCGGCGCCCACGGGGGCCGTGGCCCCCGTGAGCAGGAGGAGGCCCGGAAGCGTCCGGCGGAGGGAAAGGAATGGGGACGCCCGGCGGGCCATGGTGATCATCCTGTTTCTGGTCGTCATGAAAAGGTCAGGGCCGGAAGCGCAGCTTGGCGCCGATGAAGAGGTAGCGGCCGACAATGTCATAATTCTGGGTGTCGCTGTTGAAGATCTGGTTGGGCACGAGCGGCGCCTTGCGGTCGAACAGGTTGTTGATGCCGCCATAGAACTCGATCCGCTCGCCGACCTCGAGCCGGCCGTTGAGGTCGAAATAGTTGACCGCCGAAATGTGCCGCTGGCTGATGTCCTCGACCATGCCGCCGATCCGGCGCCATTGCAGGCGGACGCCGGCATCGTCGTTGTGCCAGCCAAGGTCGGCCGAGGTGCGCCACTTGGGGATGCCGCCGAAATTCTGGCTGATCC
Source organism: Sphingomonas sp. Y57 (assembly GCF_001015195.1). Lineage (GTDB taxonomy): Bacteria > Pseudomonadota > Alphaproteobacteria > Sphingomonadales > Sphingomonadaceae > Rhizorhabdus. The sequence goes on from NZ_LDES01000009.1 coordinate 131,217, forward strand.
GCCCGACATAGTCCTGGCCGACCGTCTTGTAGTCGCGGATGTAGGTCGCGGTCCCGGCGAGATCGATCGTGCCGCTGTCGCCGAGGCCGAGCCGTTCGAGCGGCAGCGCGTAATTGGCCTGAATGTCGAGGCCGGAGGTCTTCAGCGTCTGGACGTTGGCCAGCGGCAGCTCGGCGATCAGCTCGCCCGAGATGCGGCGCGAGAGCAACTGGCAGGCCGGCTGCGCGGCATAGGCCGCCGCCGTGGCGACGCCGCTTGCGAAGCAATTGCCGATCACCCCGTTCACGCCGCCGAACGCGCGGTTGATATAATCCGATACCTTGATGCGGTAATAGTCGACCGACAGGCTGAGCCCCGGCGCGAAGCGCGGGGTCAGCACCGCGCCCGCCGTCAGCGTCTTCGACGTCTCCTCGCGCAGCCTGGGATTGCCGATGCTGTTGACGTCGAGCGTCGAGATGATCTGGGTGAAGCCGGCGGTGCGGGGATCGGCGAGCCCCTGGAGCTGGCAGATCGTCGCGACGGCGGCCGTCGGCGTCGGCCGCGCCGCGCCGGTCGGGGCAACCGTGGCGCACGGGTCGGAGAAGGTCTGCGCCGCGATGTCGCCGCCCTGGAACAGCTCGAACACGCTCGGCGCGCGGGTCGCCCGCTGGTAGAGGCCGCGCAACCGGAGGTCGGGGATCGGTTCCCAGCTGCCGCCGGCCTTGAAGGTGAAGACCCGGCCGACGCTCGAATAGTCGGCATAACGCGCCCCGGCTTCCAGCGTCAGCCGGTGAATGCCGGGCAGGTCGGCCAGCACCGGCACGACCAGTTCGCCGAACAGTTCCTTGACGTCATAGCTGCCCGCGGTCGGCAATGAGGGGTAGAAGCCCGCCAGGTCGCCGCGCCGGCGGATGTCGTCGGGCTGGTAGCGGAAGCTGTCCTTGCGATATTCGGCGCCGACCGCGACGCTGACCGCGCCCGCCGGAAGCTCGAAGATCGGGCCGGTGATCGAGGCGCTCGCCGCGTTGCGGGTGAACACCGTCTTGTCCTTGGCATTGTCGACGCTGATATAGGCGATGTCGGCATCGGTCAGCGAATTGGGCCCGAAGAAGTCGATTAGCCGGCAGCCGAACGCCTGCACGGTGCCGGCGGGGCAACCCAGCAGCGACGCGTTGATCCGCGATTGGGATGCGCCGCCGCGGATGACGCGGGTCTGCTCCGAACGGCCATAGCCGTAATAGACCTCCCACTGCCAGTCGCGGCCGATCTCGCCGCGCAGGCCGGCATTGATCTGGAGCGCGTCGGTGGTGACGGTCTGCAGGCGCGGCCCCAGTTCGGTCAGCCGGCGCTGGAAGCTGGCATTGGCGGCCGGATTGGGACGTGCCGCCAGCATGTCGCGCGCGACCTGCGGCAACAGGGGATTGGTCGGCGACAATGTCCCGGCCGTCAGCGGGCTTTCGCCCTGCCGCATGTTGACTTCGTTATGGGTGAAATAGGTTTCTGCGAAGGCCTCGATCGACGGGCTGAGCTCATAGCTGCCCAGCGCTGCCATCGACAGCCGTTCGAGCGGGATCTGCAGGAATTCCTTGTTGGAGAAATTATAGCGGTCGCCCGGCGCCGTCGCGGTCGGCAGGCTGTTGATGAAGCCGCGGATGCCGTTGCCGTCGGGCGTGAACGCATAGTCGCGCGCCGTGCCGCCTGTGCCGAGGAAGCTCCCGGCGGTGGGATTGGGGTTGAGGCCGATATTGTCGATACGGCCGGCGGGCGCGGTCGCCGAGCCGCCGTTGATGCTGACCCCGAAGCCCTTGCGGTCGGCCGCGCGGATCTCGCCCCGCCGGCTGAAGCCCGCCGACAGCACGACATTGCCGCGCCCGTCGTCGAAGCTCGCGCCCAGCGTTCCCTCTATCAGCCGGTTGGTGCCGTCGCCGCGGCCGGAGACGCCGGTCTCGGCGCGCAGGCCGAGCCCTTCATATTTCTTGTCGAGGATGAAGTTGACGACGCCGGCCAGGGCATCCGACCCATAGACCGCCGACGCGCCGCCGGTGACGACCTCGACCCGCTCGAGCAGGGCCGAAGGGATGCTGTTGAGGTCGACGATGCCGAGCCCGGAGGACGGCACCATCCGACGGCCATTGACCAGCACCAGCGTGCGGCTCGGCCCCAGCTTGCGGAGGTCGACGCTGACGATGCCGTCGCCGCGGTTGCTCGTGGCGTTCTGCGACGGGGCGATCTGCGGCAGGTTGTTGAGCAGGCGGTCGACGGTCGGGCTACCCGACAGCAGCAGCGCCTGGTTGGTCACCGCCGTGACCGGGCTCGACGATTTGAGGTTGGGATCGCGGACGCGGGTGCCCGTCACCACGATGTCGGCCGCCGCCGAGGCGGCAGGAGTCGGTGCTTCCTCCTGCGCGATTGCCGGCGCCGCCAGCGCCATGACGCTGGCCGCGCCGAGCAATATCGCAAAGCCGCGCCGTTGAACAGCCGTTCCCGCAATCATCATATCAAGCCCCTTATCGATTATCTTCCTTGTTCTCCCGTCGAGAACAATTCTCGTCATCGAGATGTGCTGCCGATCTTCTGGATCGGTTATTTCCGCATCTATCGAGGCTATTTGATCGCACCTTCCGAACATTATCATCAAGTTATCTGTTTTGATAGTTTCACCGACATTTTCGAACGAACTTCACTTCATCCCGTGCTTTGGGAAAGGAATTTTCATCGCGGCCGATCGATACCTCGATCGGCGATCCAACGGGCGATGCGCCGGGCGACGGCGCGGCTGTTGTCGTCCATCATCAGCATGTGCGAATTGCCGGCGATGCCCTGCTGCGGCAGATCGACCCAGGCGGAAGACGTTCCGCCCGCCGTCCGGAGCGCCGCGAAATCGCGCGCCGCGCCCGCATATTGATCGCGCCAGCCGGCGTCCTGGTCGACATGGTCGCCCCATAGATAGAGGTGCGGGATGCCGCGCAGCCGCGTCGCCTGGTCGGGCGACAGCCCGATTCCGCCCGACGGCTCGACCAGCACAATCGCCGCCACCCGGTCCGGCCGAAGCAGCGCCGCCCGCTCGGCGAGCGGCCCCGCCGCACTGTGCGCGACGACGACGCACGGACAGGCGCGGTCGTAGAGCGCCGCATAACGGGCGACCTCCTCGTCGAGCGGCGGGCGATAGCGGGGAAAGACCTGCCGCGCGAAGGCATCGAAACCGGAGATCGGGAAACGCCCATCGGGATAAGGGCGACGGTCGGCGGGATCCGCCCGCCACGATCCCGGCGGGCCGATCCGGAACGTCTCCCAGAGGAAAGCCTTGTCGCGGATCGCCGGCGATGCGCTGCCCGCGGCCGACGGAGCCGGAGGCGTCCGCCCGGTCTGCCCGCTGTCGGCGACGAGCACCGAATAGCCGGCGGCGAGGAAATCGCTCTGCCAGCCGGGCCGTCCATCGGGCGTCGTCTCATAGGCCGCGCCCGACAGCGAGCCACCCGGGATCAGCAGCAGCGGCACGGGCAAGCGCGGCCGCGCCAGCCGCACATAATGGACATAGACCTGCCCGGTCTCGATCCGCACATCGGGCGCGCCGAGCGGCACCTCCCGCCCGGCGACGTAGAAATGGCCGATCGCGGCGATGGCGGGCAGTTCGCCCTCGCCCGCCGCCACGGCGTGCGAGCAGGCCAGGATCGCCAGGCCGATGCCCGCTCCCGTCCACAGCGACCGTCGCGATTGGCGCTCCGCCCCTTCCATCGCACCGATATGCGCCAGGGGATGGCCGCCGCTCAACCGGCGATGGCGAAGCCAAATCTCTTAATTCACCCGGAATTCCGATCAAAATTGCGCGGGGCGGCGTGTCCCCCCTCAATCCACCGGCATCTCGAAGCTGGTCTTCACCCGGTCCATCGCCACATAGGTGCGGAACTTCTTGATGTTGGGATTGGCGAAGAACAGCCGCTTGGTGATCTCCTCATATTCGCTCATGTCGGCGACCGAGACGATGACGATGAAATCCACCTCGCCGGTGACATAATAGCATTGCTGGATCTCGGGCGCCGCGGCGAGCGACCGCTTGACCTGGTCAAGCTCCTCGGGCCGCTCGCTTTCGACCTCCAGCTCGACGATCACCGAGATGGGGCGACCGATCTTGGAGGGCGACAGCACCGCCATATTCGCGGTGATGATGCCATCGGCGTGCAGCCGGTGGATGCGCCGATGGACCGCCGCCGCCGAGAGGTTGACCTGATAGGCGATCTCCCGCTGGCTCGTCATGTTGTCGCGCTGCAGGATACGGAGGATCTTGCGATCGAAGCTATCGAGATCGGCAGCGGCCATGTGCACCCCAATGGAATTTTTTCTCGCGATGATAGCCGCATTCATAGCAATGACGGACATCACCGCAAAGAAATTCATCCAGAACTGATCGATAGCGGCGTGCGATCGCGGCCAAGCCGGATCACCAGGTCGGCGCGATCGGGCATTTCGGAGAGGATGTGCCGGGTGAGCCGCTCGTAGAAGCGGATGAAACGCTCGACCTCGGCATCGCTCATCACGCCCTTCGCGGCCGCTCCGGCGGTGCGCGCCAGGCCATGCTCCTGCTCGACGCGCCAGTCGCGCACTACCTCGAAGCCGGGCGCGGCAAGCAGGACGAGGAGGTCGATCCGCGCGAACAGCGCCTGATAGTCGCCCGCCAGCGCCGCATTGGCCGCGCGCCGCCAGCGGCCGTCCGCATCCTCCTCGCGTTCGAGGGTGTTGACCGGCTCGACCAGCGCCGCCTCCCGTTCGGGCCGGGCCCCGACGCACCAGCCTTCGAGGATCAGCAGCGCGGTGTCGCCCGGCGCCGTCTCCCAGGCATCGACCGGGGCGCGGTCGTCGCGCGCCTTGTCGAAGCGGGGCAGCGCCGCCGCCTGTCCGGCATCGAGCGTGGCGAGGATGTCGAGCCCGAGCCCGACGTCATGGGTGCCGGGAACGCCGCGCACGGCAAACAGCGGGTGGACGTCGCGGGCGAGCGCCGCACGCTCCGCCCGGGTGCGGTAGAGATCGTCGATCGACAGCACCGCCGTCGCGACGCCCCGCGCCCGCATGCGATCGGCGAGCGCCTCCGACAGGGTCGATTTGCCGCTCCCCTGCGCACCGCAGATTCCGAGGACGAAGGGCCGCCGCGCCGTCCGCTCCGTGGCGGCCAGCACCGCTGCCTCGACCGCGGCGAGCGCGGTGCCGGGCTCAGGCGACACGGTTGGGCGGCTCGCGGCCTTCGAGCAGCGCTTCAAGATTGACGACCGCCTGTCGCCCCATCGCCTCGCGCGTCTCGATCGTCGCGCTGCCGAGATGCGGCAGCAGCACGAGGTTGGGGGCCGCCAGCAGCAGCGGGTTCACCGCCGGCTCGCCCTGATAGACGTCAAGCCCCGCGCCGCCGATCCGGCCCTGCGCCAGCGCCTCGGCGAGCGCGGCCTCGTCGACCACGGTACCGCGCGCTGTGTTGATCAGCACCGCGTCGGGCTTCATCCGCGCGAGCATCGCGGAGTCGATCAGATGATGGGTTTCCGCCCCGCCCGGACAGTGGAGCGAAACGATGTCCGCCTCCGCGACCAGTTCGGCGACCGAGGCGCAATAGCGCGCGCCGAGCGGATCGGACGCCGGATCGAGCCGGCTGCGGCTGTGATAGGCCAGCCGCACGCCGAGCGCCGCCTGTGCGCGCCGCGCGGTCTCCTGCGCAATCCGGCCATAGCCGATCAGGCCCAGCGTCCGACCCTGCATCGACCGGCCGAGCAGATGGGTCGGCCGCCAGCCCGTCCAGCTGCCGGAGCGCAACTCGCGCTCGCCCTCGCCGGCGCGGCGGGCGACCATCAGCATCAGCAGCACCGCCACCTCGGCGGTGGCATCGGTCAGGACGTCGGGGGTGTTGGTGACGGCGATCCTGGCCGCCCGCGCTGCCGTCAGGTCGATATGCTCGATCCCCGCGCCATAATTGGCGAGGATTCGCGCGCCACCGCCGGCGCCGATCACCTCTGCATCGATGCGATCGGAGACCGTGGGACAGACGACATCGAAGGAGCGGATCGCCTCCGCCAATTCCTGCCGGCTCATCGGCCGGTCGCTTTCGTTGCGATGCAGGTCGTGGCGCGCCGCCAACTCCTTTTCGACGGCCTCCGGCCAACGCCGGGTCAACAATATCCGCGCCACCCTTTCTCCTTTCGTCGCTCGGTCGATCGCCGACGCAAGCCCAGCTCGCAGCCTCCGGCGAGGTGCCGCCGATGAATCGCCAAACCTTCCTCCAACGATAAGGGGGGCGGCGGGAATGACAACCGGAACGCTCGCCGCACTGGCGAAGCCGGACGGATGGAACGACGGCATCAGGACCAATGCGGCGGCGCAGTGCAGGGCCGGCCGGATGCCTCGCTCAGGCGGTCTCCGCCAGCATCTCCTCCAGCGCGCGGCCGCTGTCGTCGGCGAGTGCCTGGATGCAGGCCTCGTCGAGCCATTGCGCCTGGCGTTCGCCCGGCGGGCGGGCGAACAGCGCGGCACGGATCGCCCGGAAATTGCGCAGCCCGCGGTCGAACGTATCGCCATATCCCTTGATCAGCCGCTGCGACCGGACGATGCCGAGCGCGAGCGCCCGGTCCTGTTCGATGCTGGAACGTACGTCACCGAGCCATGCCTCGATCCGTTCCTGCTCCTCGACATAGCGCAGCGAGCGGCGGCGCATCGGCCGCAGCCCGGCCAGCAGGCGCAGCATCAGGAACCAGCGCAGGCTGGTGGTCTCGACATGGCGGCCCTCGCGGAAGAAGCGATCGAGCCAGGACGACAGGCGCGGCGCACCCAAGATGAAGCGGCCGATCCCGGCGGGCAAGGTCTCGCACAGCTCGCGCAGGCGCGGGTGCATGAACTCGGTGATGCCGACGATCTGCCCCTCGCCGGCCTTGACCTCGTCGCGGACCCGATCGAAGCGGGTGGCGCGGCTCTTCAGGTCGGCGACGCGGATTATGTCCTCATAGCTCATCCACAGCGCCAGGTGCCGCGCCAGCTCCGCCGTCGTCTCCCACGGCGCCGCGTCGAGCGCGGCGATGTCGCGGAGCCGGTCGAGATAGAGCGCGGCATAGCCGGCGTCCTGATAATCCATCAGCCGCTGGACGCCGTGCAGCGCCGCTACGTGGGCGGGCGCGGGCAGTTCACCCAGGATGCGCGCGTGCAGGGTGCGGCCGGCTTCGGTGGTCGGCTGCGGCACGGCATGGTCGATCGCGTCGAGCATCGCCACTGGCGCCTGCGCGGCGCGAAAACCCTCGTCGAAGCCGCGCAGATTGCTCGCCACCGCGATGCCGCTGTCGCGGATCGCCTGCTCGAACGCCTCGCGCGGGAAGGGCAGCGCGCCGCTGCCGCCGAGCGCGCCGAACATCACCGCGCTGATAACGCTGCCCGATCGCTCGGTCGCCGCCTCCATGTCGAAGCCGATGAAGCGCTTCGCCCGCCGCGCCGCCGCCTCGACGATCCGCTCGCCGCTGCCGCGGCCGTCGCCCATCCCGCTCTTCTCGGAGATCGCGTAGATGCGGTGGGTCGATCCGATCAGCGTGGTCCGGTCCGCCGTGGAAAAGTTGCGCAACATCGCGCGGCCGGTTTCCATCAGTTCGGAGGCGATGACGATATCGACGTCGCCCGGCGTCGGCATCTGCGCGAGGATCGGCAACCGCTCGCCCGCACGGGCCAGCTCGACATAATAGACGGTCGATCCGGTGCGCTGCGCGACGCCCGGCACCGACGTCCCCTGCGCCAGCCAGCCATGGTGGCGCGCAACCTCCTGGATCCAGTCGGCGAGGACGCCGCCGCCCTGCCCGCCGAGCGCGAGGATGGCGATGCCGATCCGGTCGCGCGTCGCTTCGTTCGCCATCGCCATCAGAACGCCCTCGCCGCGCGGAGGCGCGCGTCGCGTCTCTGGAGGCCGCCGATCAGCCGGGATCGCAGCGCCTTCCACCAGCCTTCCCACCGCCCCGGATTGGCGACGATGCTGGCGCGGTAGAAGCTCGGACACAACACCGCGGCGTGGCTCACCTCGCCGCACAGGCCGCAGCCGACGCAGCTATTGTCGACATGCGCGACCGGATCGCGGCGCAGCGGATCGGGGTTCGGCTTGATCGACAGCGACGGGCACCCCGACAGGCGGATGCAGCTATGGTCGCCGGTGCAGGTGTCGGGGTCGACGCCGAAGCGCTCACGCACCACGCGCCTGCCCTCGCTCATCGCCTTGCGGAGGAGCGGCTTCTCGCGCCGCTGCCGGTTGAGCATGCATTCGGACTGCGCAACGACGATCTTGGGCCCGCGCTCGGGGCTGGTCATCGCCTCGCGCAGCGCCGCCATCATCCGCTTGAGGTCATAGGTGCGGTCGATGGTGCGGACCCAGCCCGCGCCGATCCCGCGCACCGCCTTCTCGATCGGATGGCGGGTGGTGCGCGCCCGGTTGTCGGCGCGCGACGACAATATGTCCTGTCCCCCGGTCGCGGCCGAATAGCCGTTGTCGACGATGACGGTGACGGTGTCGTCCTTGTTGAAGACGGCGTTGCCGATGCCCGAGGTCAGGCCGTTGTGCCAGAAGCCGCCGTCGCCCATCACCGCGATCGCGCGCTTGTCCTTGGGCTTGAAGGCGGAGGCGCCGGCGGTGCCGAGGCCATAGCCCATCGTCGTGTTGCCGATGTTGAACGGCGGCAGGATCGAGAAGAGGTGGCAGCCGATGTCGGCCGAGACATGGGTCGGCCCCAGCTCGCGTTCGAGCAGCTTCATCGAGGTGAAGACCGGGCGCTCGGGACAGCCGGTGCAGAAGCCGGCGGGGCGCTGCGGGATCTGCGCCGCGACCGGCGCCGGCAGCGGCGCGATCGACAGGTCGGGCAGGTCGAGCGCGGGCTGCCACTCGGTCAGGAATGTGCGCAGGCCCTGCGCCATGACGTGCGCGGTATAGTCGCCGGCGCGGGGCAGCACCTCCTTGCCGACGATCCGCGTCTGCAGGTCGGCGCGGCGGACGAGCGTGTTGAGCTCATGCTCGATGAACTCGGGCTGCCCCTCCTCCAGCACCAGCACGGCGCGCTTGCCGCGGCAGAAGGCGGAGACCTCGTCGGGGATCAGCGGATAGGTGACGTTGAGGCAATAGACCGGCAGCCGCGCCGCGCCGAACGCGTCCGACAGGCCGAGCAGCTCCATCGCGCGGTTGAGGCTGTTGAACAGGCCGCCCTGGACGATCAGCCCGACCTCGCCCTCGTCGGGGCCGAACCATTCGTTGAGCCGGTTCTCCCGGACGAACGCGATGCCGGCGGGCCAGCGCTTCTCGACCTTCTCGACCTCGTGGAGGAAATTGGCGGGTGGCAGGACGATGCGGCTGGTGTCGCGCACCGGCGCGGCGGCCGCCTCGTCGACGGTCATCGCCGGGCGGCGATTGTCCCTGGCGACGAAGCTGCCGGTCATGTGGCAGGAACGGACGCGCAGCTCGAGCATGACCGGGGTGTTCGACGCCTCCGACAGCCGGAACGCCTGCTCGACCGCGTCGACGATGCTCGGCAGGTTCGGGCGCGGATCGATCAGCCACATCTGCGACTTCATCGCGAAGGCGTGGGTCCGCTCCTGCATGATCGAGGAGCCTTCGCCATAATCCTCGCCGACGATCACCAGCGCGCCGCCGGTGACGCCGCCCGAGGCGACGTTGGAGAGCGCGTCCGACGCGACGTTGGTGCCGACCACCGATTTCCACGCGACCGCGCCGCGCAAGGGGTAGTTGACCGAGGCCGCGAGCATCGCCGCCGCCGTCGCCTCGCTCGCGCTCGCCTCGAAATGGACGCCGAGGCTGGCGAGCAGGTCGTTGGCGTCGGCGAACACGTCCATCAGGTGGCTGATCGGCGAGCCCTGATAGCCGCCGACATAGGCGACACCCGACTGGAGCAGCGCCTTGGTGACCGCGAGGATGCCCTCGCCGGTGAAGGTCTCACCCTCGCCGAGCTTGAGCAGTTCGACCTCGCCGGCGAAGGAGCGCTCAGCCATGGCGGCGGGTCTCCGCGACCAGCGCGGGCAGGCGCAGCGGGCCACTCGAACCGTTGGCGGCTGCCGATCGTTTCAGCACGTCATTGCGGGAATTCGACATCAGGGCCATCCTCTCATCGGATATCCGGATGCTGCCCCAATAAACTTGCATATGCAAGTATTTTTGAACACTGAAAAGGACATGATGACCAAGGATCTGCGCCCCCTCGGCGACCCCGGCTCGGAGGAATTTCGGGTCGATGCCTATCCCTTCTACCTGCTCAACCGGGCAGTGAGCCGCTACAATGTCGTGATCGAGGCCGAGCTGCGCGCGATCGGCATCGACATACCGACCTGGCGCGTCCTGATGGTGCTGGGCGAGAAGGCCCCCAGACCGATCGCGCAGGTCGCCCGATCGACGGTGATCAACATCTCCACCATGGCGCGGATCGTCGAGCGGATGACACGCGCCGGGCTCATCGAGAGCCGCCCGAGCAGCGAGGACGGCCGCGTGACCGAGATATTCCTGACCGCGACCGGCCTGGAGAAACTGAGTGCGGCGCGCGCGGTGACGGCACCGATCTACCGCAAGATCATCCGCGGCTTCGGTGCGGAGGATTTCGGCCTGCTGATCGACATGCTCAACCGCCTCCACGACAATCTGGACTGAGGTTGGCCGCCACGGTCGGGCGTCGTGCGCAAGGGCGCCATCGCCGGGTGGCCTTCGGGACCACCCGGCCGCCCGCGCTGACCCTCCGGGTCAGCGCCGCCGGGCCACCTCCGCCGCCGCGATTGCCGTCAGGTTCAATATCCCGCGCGAGGTGACCCCCGGAGTGAGGACGTGGATCGGCTGGCTAAGCCCCATCAGCATCGGGCCGACCGTCGGCGAGCTCGATGACGCCCCCAGCGCAGTGAGGGTGATATTGGCGGCGTCGAGATTCGGCATGACCAGCAGGTTGGCCGACCCTTCGAAGCGCTGGTCGGGAACGAGCCGTTCGCGCAGCGACTGCGACAGCGCGACGTCGGCATGCATCTCTCCATCGACGCACAGCTCGGGCGCGATCCGGCGGACGATCTTGACCGCCTCGCGCATCTTGCGCGCGCTGGGGCTGTGCGACGCGCCGAAATTGGAGTGCGACAGCAGCGCGACGCGCGGATCGAGGCCGAACTGCCGCACGGCGCGTTCGGCGAGCACCGTCATTTCGGCGATCTGCTCGGGCGTCGGATCGGGAACCATGTGCGTGTCGGTGATGAACAGCGCACCGGCATCGAGGATCAGTCCGGAGAGCGCATAGACGCGCTGCGCGCCTTCCGCCCGATCAATGGTGCGCAGCACATGCTCGACCTGCCCCCAATATTCGGAATTGCCGCCGACCAGCGCCGCCTCGACATGGCCGGTGCGCAGCAGCATCGCCGCGGTGACGCTCGGCCGGCGATAGACGTGGCGTACGATCTCGGCCGGAGGCACGCCACGCCGCCCGGCGACGGCGCGATAGGCGTCGACCAGCGGGCCGAGGATATCATGATCGGTTTCGGGATCGACCACGTCGACGTCCCGATCGAGCTCGAAACGCAAGCCCAGGCGCGGCATCCTCTCCGCCAGGATGCGGCGGCGCGCGACCAGCGTCGGCCGCACGAGGCCATCGTCTAGGGCATCCTGAACGGCGCGTAGCACGCGCTCATCCTCACCCTCGCCATAGGCGACCCGGGCGCGGGCGCCCCGCGCGCCCTCGAAGACCGGCATCATGAGCTGGCCCGAGCGGGCGTTCTGCTGCGCGAGGGATCGGCGATAGGCGTCGATGTCGATCGGCCGCCGCGCGACGCCCGAGGCCATCGCCGCCTGGGCGACAGCCGGCGCGATCTCGACGATCAGCCGCGGGTCGAACGGGGTCGGGATGATATAGTCGGGTCCGAAGGCGAGCTTGCCGCCGCCATAGGCCTGGGCGACGCTCTCATGCGCGGGCAGCCGGGCTAGCGCGGCGATCGCCTCGGCCGCCGCGACCTTCATCGCCTCGGTGATCGCGGTCGCGCCGACGTCAAGCGCGCCGCGGAAGATATAGGGGAAGCACAGGACGTTGTTGACCTGGTTGACATAGTCCGACCGGCCCGTCGCGACGATCGCGTCGGGTCGCGCGGCGCGGGCGATCTCAGGCAATATCTCCGGCTCGGGATTGGCCAGCGCGAAGATCAGCGGTCGGTCCGACAGCAGCGGCAGCCATTCGGGCTTGAGCACACCGGGCGCCGACAGGCCGAGGAAGATGTTCGCGCCCGGCAGAACCTCCGGCAGCGTGCGGGCATCGGTGGCCCGCGCGTAGCGCGCCATGTTGGGCGCCATGCCCTGCCGCCCGGCATGGACCACGCCATCCTTGTCGGTCAGCGTGACATTGTCGGCCGGCAGGCCCATCGACACGAGCAGGTCGACGCAGGCGAGCGCCGCCGCCCCCGCGCCCGAGGTGACGAGTTTCGCCTCGGCGAGGCTGATATTCTGCAGCACCAGCGCATTGCGCACCGCCGCTGCCACGACGATCGCGGTGCCGTGCTGGTCGTCGTGGAAGACCGGGATGTTCATCCGCGCCTTGAGCGCCGCCTCGATCTCGAAGCATTCGGGCGCCTTGATGTCTTCCAGGTTGATGCCGCCGAAAGTCGGTTCGAGCAGCGCCACCGCCTCGACGAAGCGGTCGGGATCGGTCGTGTCGATCTCGATGTCGAACACGTCGATCCCGGCGAATTTCTTGAACAGGACGGCCTTGCCCTCCATCACCGGCTTCGACGCCAGCGCCCCGATCGCGCCGAGGCCGAGCACCGCGGTGCCGTTCGAGATCACCGCGACGAGATTGCCGCGCGCGGTATAGTCGAGCGCCTTGTCGGGATCGGCCGCGATCTCCTCGCACGGCGCGGCGACGCCGGGCGAATAGGCGAGCGCGAGGTCGCGCTGGTTGACCATCCGCTTCGTCGGCTCGATGCGCATCTTTCCCGGCTTGGGGAATCGGTGATAGTCGAGCGCGGCACGACGAAGCGTGTCTTCCATGGTGGGATCATTCCTGTGCAGGCGGGGCGGTCCGGACCCTGCCGCTGTACCAGCGCCGCCGGAATCTTCAATGATGCTGCGGGTATGGAACGATGCCCGATATGTCTGGCGCACCGCTCAAAGCAGCTTATCTGCAGCATCGCAGTCTCGCTCTTCCGCTGGGCCGTCGCCATCCCTATCTTCGCCCGCGATGCCGCCCGATCATATGTCCCCCTCCGCCGCCCGCCCCGAACAGGGCTGGGCCACCCTCCGCCGCTTCCTGCCCTATCTCTGGCCGAAGGACGCGCCGGCGCTGCGCGCGCGGGTGGTGATCGCGCTGGTGCTGGTGCTCGCTGCCAAGGCGGCGGTGCTGCTGATGCCGTTCGCCTACAAGGCGGCGATCGACCGGATGGCGCCGGGGTTCGAGCCCGGCGTGATGATCGCGCTGGCGCTGGTCGCCGCCTATGCCGCCGCGCGCTTCGGCGGCGTGCTGTTCGACAATATGCGCAACGCGATCTTCGAGCTGGTCGGCCAGGATGCCGGCCGCCGCCTCGCGATCGAGGTGTTCGCGCAGCTACACCGCCTGTCGCTGCGCTACCATCTCGAACGGCGCACCGGCGCGCTGACCAAGATCGTCGAGCGGGGCACCAAGAGCATCGACACGATGCTCTACTTCATGCTGTTCAACATCGGCCCGACGGTGTTCGAGTTGACCGCCGTCTGCATCATCTTCTTCGTCAAGTTCGGCACCGGGCTGGTCGCCGCGACGCTGAGCGCGATCGCCGCCTATATCCTGTTCACCCAGAAGATCACGGAGTGGCGCGCCAAGATGCGGCGCGAGATGGTGGAGTACGATACCCGCGCCTCGGCGCGCGCGGTCGACTCCCTGCTCAACTACGAGACGGTCAAATATTTCAGCGCCGAGCAGCGCGAGACCGACAATTACGGCCGGGCGGTCGCCGCCTATGCCCGCGCCGCGACCAAGAACGAAAGCTCGCTCGCCCTGCTCAACGTCGGCCAGGCGCTGATCACCAACCTGATGATGGCGGGTGCGATGGGCTACAGCGTCTATGGCTGGAGCAAAGGCTGGTTTTCGCCCGGCGACGTGGTGTTCGTGAACACCATCCTGATGCAACTGTTCCGCCCGCTCGACCTGCTCGGCATGGTCTATCGTGAGATCCGCCAGGGGCTGATCGACATGGAGGCGATGTTCAAGCTGATCGACACGCCGGCCGAGGTGGTCGACGCGCCCGACGCGGTGCCGGTCGTCGTGACCGGCGGTCTGGTCCGCTTCGAGGACGTCCATTTCGGCTATGATCCCGAGCGAACGATCCTGAAGGGCGTCGATTTCGAGATCCGCCCCGGCGGCACCCTCGCCGTGGTCGGCCATTCGGGCGCGGGCAAGTCGACCCTCGCGCGCATCCTCTACCGCTTCTACGAGATCAGCGGCGGGCGGGTGACGATCGACGGGCAGGACATCGGCCATGTCACCCAGGCGTCGCTGCGCCGCGCGATCGGCATCGTCCCGCAGGACACCGTGCTGTTCAACGACACGATCGGCTACAATATCGGCTATGGCCGCGAGGGCGCGACCCAGGCGGAGATCGAGGCGGCCGCGAAGGGCGCTGCCATCCACGACTTCATCCTGTCGCTGCCGCAGGGCTACGACACCAAGGTCGGCGAACGCGGGCTGAAACTGTCGGGCGGGGAGAAGCAGCGGGTGGCGATCGCCCGCACCCTGCTCAAGAACCCGCCGATCCTGATCCTCGACGAGGCGACCAGCGCGCTCGACAGCCGCACCGAGGCCGACATCCAGGCGACGCTGCGCGGCGTCGAACAGGGCCGCACGACGATCGTCATCGCCCATCGCCTCTCGACCATCGTCCACGCCGACGAAATCCTGGTGCTGGAAGCCGGCCGCGTCGTCGAACGCGGCACCCATGCCGAGTTGATGGCGCGGGACGGGCTCTACGCCGACATGTGGATGCGCCAGGCGAGCGAGTCTGAGGAGAAGGAGCCGGCGTAAACGCCACCACCTCCCGTCATCCCGGGGGAGGCCGGGATCTCGGGAGAGTCGCGCAACCTCGTCTCCGTCCCTGCCACCTGAGACCCCGTGAGTTTGC
>NZ_LDES01000090.1 GCF_001015195.1 Sphingomonas sp. Y57
GTGGGCGATGACGGGCTCGAACCGCCGACATCTTCGGTGTAAACGAAGCGCTCTACCAACTGAGCTAATCGCCCCGGTTCCGGGAGCGCCGGATTACAGGCTTTTAGGCAGATCGCAAGGGCAAAGCGTCGTGAGCTTGTCGCTTTGATCACGTCTCCTTCAACGGAAACGACACGCAGGTCAATCAGCAATCCAATCGGCCATAGCGCTGCACCGCGAATCCATCCCGCACCATCTGACAGGACAAATCTATTCCACCAGCCGAGCAGCGCACCACCGCGCGGCCATAGCGATCGGTATCGACCCGCTCGCAACGAACCGATCGGCCGGCAGTGAGGCTGCTGAGATGGTCTCGGGAGGCATATGGGTCGCCAGGCGTGCATTGTCGGCTATGTCGACAGGCACCAGGCATCTAAGGCGCGTCAATCCCGTACAGGGGCATTGATCGCCCCTTGCCGCCGCAACGGATAGCATCGCCGTCATGATGATGGGGGGTCGGACAGGAGAATTTACTGGCTTCCTTCGCCTGCTCAACCTTACCCGCGGAAGCGGACCACCAGAAGGCAAAGGCGCCCATCGCCGCAATAATTGAAACGGCGGGTGCGAAGCGTGCAACACCGAGCCCGCGTTGAGGTCGCCGAAATTTTAGAACCGCCACGATCATGCCCCTTTTCATCACGACAGGCTTCCATGGAGAGCACGCAAAAAATGATATCAGCACTTCCGAGTCGGCCTGAACGATGACTCGGTCTCTTCCAATATTGAGGCAACCTAGATGTGGCGTACTGGCTACATACATGCTTGAGAAAAGGTTCTCCGAAATTTAGTTGTAGGGACTGTACGGACTCGCGGGACATCGCCTTATCGCCAGCCAGGGCATGGGGTTTTTGTTCGATCCACCTTAGGCATTTGCTCAATCGATCAGCGTACCCGCCGATACACCGAGCGGCTTCGCCAGCTTCTCAATAATCCTTATGGTGGGGTTTCGCGCCCCGCGCTCGATGTCGCTGATATAGGTGCGGTGGATGCCGGCCTCATCGGCATAGGCCTCCTGACTCCAGCCCTTCTCTTCGCGAAGGCGGCGCACATTCTGTCCCAGGCGCTTGCATATATCCACGTCGAGACACAGACACCCGTGTCGACGATCGATCTACAGACGATCAGTGACAATTCGGTTGACGGACGAGTCTTTCCGAGCATTAGTTATATCACTTATCGGCGACGACATATGTGGAGCTCGCCGTCCGAGCGGAGATAGGGGCGACAAGGGCTGACCCGAAGCGTCGCCCGCGGAGCGGGGGACGTGATCGAATGGATAGCTGGCAAGCCGACACCGTCACGATGAAGCGCATGACCTATCAACAGGCGCTGTCCTGGGTCGAGCATCATAGCGGCCTGACCGACGTTCAAACCTGCCTGATGACCCTGCGGCACCTGGAGATCATTCGGGATGAAACACGGATCGAGCGCTTTTCGCGCGAGGCGGGCGTGGAAGTGACCGATCAAAACCGGGAAGCCATCATCGCCGCCCTGACCTGGGTGGAAAAGAGCCGCACCTGACGCTTGCCAAGGCCTTCTAAGCGCGTCACTGGCGCCAGCCACCAATAGTCGCCCAGCGACAATGACCAGCGCATAACAGCACGACCCACCTCACCGGCGATGATGTCCATCGAAGGCGGAACGCCCATCGTCGATGTGCTGACCGGCAAGGGCTGCGAACGTCGCGGCGCCTGATAACGGTCGAATAACGCGCCGCGCGCTCCACCTCCCTCGCATAAGGGAGATAGATATCGCCCTCTCTCATTCCACTTGCAGTTCAGCCGCAAGCTGAGCATGTCAGTCCTGCTCCCGCAATACTCGGGGGCGGGGCCTAGTAACCCCCAATGCAAAGCACCTCGGTCGAAATCATCGGCCGGGTGGCACACGCGTATGTCCAGCCGGCAACGGTAAAGGCGTGTGCGCTCTGTGCTTTGCCAGGGTTTACTAGCATCCGGCTTTGGCCGTCGCCCCGAGAGGACATAGGCGCGACGAGACAAGCCAAGGCCGACGGCGTCGCCCAGGAAGACGGGGGACGCAATGATTTTGAGCTTCAACGATCTACTCTTGAAAGCGGGCTTTGACCTTTCCGAGGTGCGCCTGCTGCGCCATCAGACCAGGACGCCGCAAGGGCGGACGCCCTATCTGCTATGGCGCGATGATCGGGCCGCTTTTGATGATTATCAGTCGGTTCAAACGGCGGCGAACCGGACGAAGCTGGGAGCACCCTACTGGGCGACGTTCGTCGTGCCTCCATCGGGCGGCACCTTGTTTGCCGGCCTATATCGTGCCGAACGCCTCGGGCCGTCTCCGAAGGATAGGGTAGACCCCCTCTTCAAGCGGACCGACGCCGAGCTGACCGCCGACGAACTGGATGCATATCGCCTGACCTTATCGTTGCCGCTCAATGACTATGCCGGCAAGGTCTGGATCGATTGGGGCCTGGCGGCCCGTAGCTGGATCCAGCGCTCGGACAAGCAGGACAAGGCCATCGAGGCGATCACCGAATTTTGCGAGGACGCCTTTCCAGGCTATACGCACTTCATCGCCAACATATCGGACATCCCTACGCTACCGCGCAGCTGGGCCGAGGCGCTTCGATCAGCCCAAGGGATATATTTGCTCACGTCCGACCGGACCGGCGAATGGTATGTCGGCTCGGCAACCAGCAGCGAGGGCGGGTTTCTCGCCCGCTGGCTGGCTTATGCCGCCGACGGGCATGGTGGCAATATCGGCCTGAAGAGCAGCGAGCCGAGCGACTATCAGGTCAGCATCCTCGAGGTCGTGGGATCAGCGACGACCCTGAAGGACACCCTCGCCATCGAAGCGCTCTGGAAGCGCAAACTTCAAAGCCGAGAGATGGGCAGCCTGCAGCGAAATTGATCGGAGGCAGATATGAGCCGTCGACCTAACCCTGTTCCTTATCTCGCCGCTGGCGCGGCGGTCGGGCTCGGCTCCGCCATCATGGTCGCGGTCAGCCTTTTTCGGCTGATCTGGGCGATGGTCGGGCTGGTGGCTTCGCTGGTGCGGCTGGCGTATGAGTCTACGGCCTAGTATTCCTTGAGCTGTCGCGGCTTGTCGAAGCCCATTTTCTCTCGGACTTCATCATATCTCTCAGGGACAACGTGACCTGTGGGCCATTGCGTATAAGAAAAATCGCCCGCCCGAGACGCTCCCGGCTTACGACATCTATATTTCAATTCGACACGGCGATGAGGTGGAAGATTATCATTGATATAATCAAAATATTTCTGACTATCTATCCAACCATCCAGATAAATTTCCTTCTCCCTTTCTGTACGAGATTCTCTATATTTCTCATAGCAGTATTCAACCTCTTCAAGCTGACCATCCCTCTTTTTGATACGAAGAAGCATTGCAGCCCGCTGCTCCTCATTCCTCGGCCCATAATATGCAACCGTACCGGTCTCTAGGTCGATGTCGATCATATAGGGGTCATATGGAATGTTGGGCTCTGGCCTGCCGGCAGCGCGCTCGGCCTCGAAAACCTGTTGCCACCCTATTTTATAATCAATCCATGCTTCGTTGAGTCCCCTTAACGCTTCATACTGCCTGCTTTCGATATCCCGAGCGGTGGCTTGGATGTCCTTCATGGCCAGCCGATTACCCTTCATGGCGGCCATGAAACGCGCCCGATAACCGACCTGGATTGCCGGAAGCTTTATCGTGGTGCGTCCGTCCCCAAGTGGAACGAGACGGTACGCTTCTTCTAGAAAAAGTTGCTCCGCCATTTCCATGCCGAACAACTCTGCTTGGGCCTGAACTCTGGATATCCTTTTCCCCCTAGGTCCCCCGGCACGGTTACCACTATTTCCAGGTTTAAATCGGCTGTGTTCTGGAGGTCTGGCATAGCCAACCGAATAATCACCTGTCGGAACTCGCTTGGATGAATGCTTCTTTCTAGTCACTGAACCACCTCTCAACAAGAAGGCTGGCTGAAATCGATTCCCGTAAATGCGCCTATTGCATACTCACGACATCAACTTCACGGAGTGATTAACAATTAATCACATCAAGCCTTTACTGCGGACCTGAGAAGGGAAACCCTCCATGTAAAGTTCAAAGTATTGATAATAGAAATTTACAAGATGAACCGAGGCCCTCCTTGCGACGAAACGATCGCTCGAAGCATCAGAGCGATGAAATGATGGCAGCTGCTTAGGCGCTGCTGCAGCTATAGAATCATTTCTGAGGATCGGCGAACAAACCCTGAGTCGCATTCCAGTCGTCGAACTCCGCTTTAAATGCTAATTCCCGCTTCGAGGCCTAAATTCCCGCTTGAGGCGCACGGGAAAATGCCAATCAAGTTATTGATAAAAGAGCGGTTTCGACCACTATAAGCGCGATTTCGCGGCCGGAATTTCAAATTTTTCCCTGACATGGAACTCAGTGGCGGGAATTTTTGGCCAGACCAGATCGCTCCAGACTGCGTCACGAGCCATTTTTCTCAAGCTATGACGGCCAATCCGAAACCGTCGCCAGAAGGCGAAAATTTCCCCTATTTTCCGTGGGTTTGAACAGGGCGGTTGCGCGTGCGTCGGCGCGGAGACGCATTTGGCCAATCGATAGGCGCCAATTGGGGGCCAAGTCTCCCGGGCCCCGTTTAGTGACACTGGGAATGGCTGACGGGCTTGGATCCGAGACCCAACAAAAAAGAGGCAGCGCCGCAGCGCCGCCCCATGGCTTCGAGCTGCTGGAGGTCACTAGGCTTCGGCAAGCTCGCGGCTGGCCGCGGCATTGGGGGCGTTGCGCGCCTCGGGCCGGTTGATCGTGACAATCGTCAACGGCCCGTCATGCTCGACGAGGATATGATCCGGTCCGTCTGCCATCACAGCGCTTCGACGATGGTGACATTGGCAATGCCGCCGGCCTCGCACATCGTCTGCAGGCCGTAGCGCGCCTTTCGGGCGCGCAATGCATGGATGAGGGTCGCTAACAGCTTGGTGCCCGATGCCCCCAACGGGTGGCCCAGCGCGATCGCGCCGCCGTTGACGTTGAGCCTGTCGGGATCTGCGCCGATCGCGCCCAGCCAGGCGAGCGGCACGGGCGCGAATGCCTCATTGACCTCGTAGAGATCGATGTCGCCGATCCTCATTCCGGCGCGGTCGAGAGCCTTGCGGGTGGTGTGGATCGGCTCCTCGAGCATGATCACCGGATCGCCGGCCGTCACCGTCATCGCATGGATCCGCGCGATGGGGGTGAGCCCATGCTCTTTCAGCGCCGATTCGCTCACGATCAGCGCGGCCGACGCGCCGTCGCAGATCTGGCTCGCGTTGGCGGCCGTTATCACCCCGCCCTCCCGCAAGGTACGCACCGAACCGATCGCCTCCAGCGTGGCGTCGAAGCGTATGCCCTCGTCGATCTCATGGAGGCCGTCCTCGCCGTCGATCTCGACCCGCAGCGGGATCATTTCGGCGGCGAAGGCGCCAGCCGCCTGCGCGCGCGACGCCCGCTGGTGGCTCAGCAGCGCAAAGCGATCGAGCGTCTCGCGATCGAGATCATGTCGCGCCGCCAGCATCTCGGCGCCGTCGAACTGGCTGAAATTCTCGACTCCGTAGCGCGCCTTGATGCGATCGCTGATCGGCCCTACGCCCAGCCCCTCGCGCGCATGAAGCGTGGCGTTGCTCAGCATCGGCACCCGCGTCATGCTCTCGACGCCGGCCGCGACGACGATGTCCTGCGTTCCGGACATCACCGCCTGGGCCGCGAACTGGACCGCCTGCTGGGACGATCCGCATTGCCGGTCGACGGTGACAGCGGGCACGCTGTCGGGCAGGCCCGAAGCGAGCACGGCGTTACGCGCGAGCGCGAAGGCCTGCTCCCCGGCCTGCGTCACGCAACCGAGCACGACGTCGTCGATCCGCGCGGGATCGACACCCGTGCGCAGGACGATGGCATCAAGCACGGCGCCGCCGAGATCGGCGGGGTGCCAGTGGGCAAGCTTGCCGTTGCGACGGCCACCGGCCGTACGCACCGCATCGACGATATAGGCTTCTGCCATGGCGATCTCCTTGGGACCGTACTGCTATGATCAGCGGGGTGCCATGCGGATGGCTGCGTCGAGGCGGATCACCTCGCCGTTCAGCATGGGATTGGTGACGATGCTTTCGACGAGTTGGGCGAATTCGTCGGGCCGGCCGAGCCGCGCCGGAAAAGGCGGCTGGCTCGCGAGCGACGCTCGGGCCGCCTCGCTGAGGCTGTCCAGGATCGGGGTGTGGAACAGGCCCGGCGCAATCGCCATCACGCGGATGCCATGGCGGGCCAGTTCACGCGCGATCGGCAGAGTCATCGCGACGATGCCGCCTTTCGACGCGGCATAGGCCGCCTGCCCCACCTGTCCGTCGAAGGCAGCGGCGGACGCGGTGTTGACGATCACGCCGCGCTCCTCCCCGATCGGATCGGCGCCAGCGAGGCGCGCGGCGAATTTGGCCGTGAGGTTGAATGTGCCGAGCAGGTTCACCGAGATGATATGCGCGAACCGGTCCAGCGGCATGGGCGTGCCGTCACTGGCGACGACCTTCGCCGGCGGCCCCATCCCCGCGCAGTTGACGAGGATACGCGCGATGCCATGCGCGGCTACGGCCCGGTCGAGCGCCGCGGCGACCGCCCTCTCGTCGGTGACGTCGGCAGCGAGGAACAGGCCGCCGATCGAGTCGGCATGCGCCGCGCCCAAATTCCGGTTCAGGTCGAGCAATGCGACTTTCGCCCCCCGCTGGGCAAGGCGCGCGGCGGTCGCCGCGCCCAGGCCCGACGCCCCGCCCGTCACGATCGCGGCCACATCCGAAATGTCCATCGCCTCATTCTCTCCAGAGGATGATCGAGCACCCCATGTAACCGATTGACTCCGCCTTCAAGGAATTTCATTAATCAGACAAATAATTCTGGATAGGGATGGACGATGTCTGAGCGTGATCCTGAGGTGAAGCCTGGGACGGCACGGTGTCCCGGGGTGAGCTGGGACGATCTGGTG
>NZ_LDES01000091.1 GCF_001015195.1 Sphingomonas sp. Y57
CGATGTCCAGGGATGAGCAGGCGCGGGCGCGGGAGATCGAGGCTATCGAGGACGCGATCCGTGCCACCGAATATAAGTATTTCGGGGACTATGAAATGTCCGACGAGCAGCGGGAAGCCGTGGACCAGCTTGTGCTGACGGCTCGGCATCACATCGAAGCCCTCCGAGGCGCTTCCGGCGGTGGGGCGGAACNCGGAACGGACGGAAGCCGCGCTACATTCGGCAATGGTTAAGGCATCGACTAATGTCGAACTGCTCGACGCCCCTACGCCACCCGACGATAAGATGCTGCTACCGTGCCCGTTCTGCCATGGGGCCATGCAATTTCGTAAGGCCCTCTGGCCATCGGATGGTGACAGCGACGCCATCATTCATGCCGTACTAGGCGGCTCGAATTGTCCGATGGGCGATTTCGGAAACGGCACAGCCGATGAAAGCATCATATCGCTCTGGAACACCCGTACCCCCGACCACCCCGCAGAA
>NZ_LDES01000092.1 GCF_001015195.1 Sphingomonas sp. Y57
GGCGCTGACGGCGGACAGGCGTCCTCGTGCCTCTTCGAGACGCGGCGCCCATGCTGGCAACGGGCCTCTCCCTGATCTGGAGGGACACCGGGGACGCCACCGTCGACCTGTTCGTCGCCGCCGCTCGCCCTTGAGGTGATATCGCTGCGCGCAGCCCGACTCGCGGCGAGCCAATTGCGCGCCCGGCCTATTCCGGAGTGTCCGCCTTCTTGGCATGCAAGGAGCGGCGGATATGAACGACCATCTGCGCCTTTGCCCATTCCGGGTCGCGCGCTTCGATGGCGCGAACGATGGCGGAATGCTCCGACAGGCTTTCGCCGAGCTGCTCGCGCGAATAGCTCAGTGCCGTGCTGTGAACCACGGGGATCAGGGTAAGCCGACTGATCGTCGTCGCCAGCCAGCGCGAACTGGCCGCACTCGTCACCGCCTGGTGGAAGATGTGGTTCTGCTCAAGGAAACCCTCGACGTCCGGTTCCTTGGCGGAGATCGCGACCCGCATCGCGTCGCAGCTGTGACGAAGTACCTCGATGCCCTCTTCGGTAATCAACGTCGCCGCGCGCTCGGCGGCCTGTCCTTCGAGCATCGTACGCAGCGCATACAGCTCCGAAATATCCTCATCAGACCATTGGGTAACGAAAGAACGCTGACTGTCGGAGCGATAGATGAACATCTCGGATTCGAGGCGCCGTATCGCGTCTCGTACCGGCGTCCTCGAAATCTTGCACAGCTCCGCTATTTCTTCTTCTCTGATCTGCACACCGGGTGCCAGACTTCCGTCAAGGATATTCTGCTTGATGAAGTCGTATGCGCGATTGGCTGCGCTCGACATATTTTTTCCGCCTGCTTATTTATTCGGCACTCATGCAATAAGAATGCCCCAAAGTCCACGCCGCGCGCTCAGCCGCGTAGCAGCGCCAGGCCGTCAGCCTCATCGATGACTTCGGCATATTTCGCCTGGAGATCGAAGAGATTTGCTTCGTGCGGCCCGACATGCCGGTCGCCGCAACCCTGCCGTACGACCATCGGCACAAACCCATGGCACAGCGCGTCGAGCGCCGACGCTCGCACGCAACCCGAGGTCGAGAAGCCGGTGATCAGCACCGTATCGACACCCATGACGTGCAACGTCGTGGCCAGGTCGGTACCGAAGAAGGCCGACGGATACCGCTTGCTGACCACCATGTCGCCCGGCTCGGGCTGCAGCTCCTCGACGAAGTCCCCCAGTGCCGAGCCCTCGACGAAGCTCTTGAGAGCGGGCACCTTGCGATAGAACAGACCACCGTTCAGGCCATCGCGATCATAGACCACGTTGGTGAAGATCACCGGCCGCCTGGCCTGCCGTGCCGCCGCCGCCAGTCGCCGGTTGACTGCCAGCACCTCGTCCGGCCCCGCGTAGAGCGAAGCGGCCGGATCGACATAAGCCCGCACGACATCGACGATCAGCAGCGCGGGCGACGTCCCCGGACGCAGCCGTCCATCAAACACATCGGTGTAGCTGGCGGCCAGATCGTCACTCATCAGATAGCCCCTGCGACGCGCAGTGCCTGAATCTGCGCCTCATCCATTTTCAGCAGCTCGCGGAAGACCTCCTCATTGTGCTCGCCGATTGTGGCCGGCGCAAGCGAACGCACGCCGCCCGGCGTCTCCGACAATTTGGGAAAGCTGTTCTGCATTTTGAAGCTGCCCCAGCGCGGGCTTTCGACCGAGATGAGCGCTTCGCGCGCCGCGAAATGCGGATCGTCGAGCATCTCGGCAGCGGTATAGATCTTCCCCGCGGGCACCGAATGCTCGATCATCAGCGCCTCCACCTCTTCCACGCTATGGGCGCTCGTCCATCGGGCGATGAGTTCGTCGAGTTCCCGCTGATGGCGGCCCCGCGCGCGATGGGTGGCATAGCGTTCGTCAGTCGCCAGTTCGGGCTGCCCCATTGCCTTGCACAGGCGGGCGAATACGGCATCCTGATTGGCGCCGATCAGATACTCGCCGTTGCGGCAGGGATAGACGTTCGATGGCGCGACGCCCTCGAGCGTCGACCCCGTCCGCTGACGGACGTGACCGGAGACCATATATTCAGGCACCAGGCTTTCCATCACCTGCAGCACGGCCTCGTATAGCGCGCTGTCGACGACCTGGCCCCGCCCTGTACGCTGACGGGCATGGAGTGCCGCAAGCGCGCCCAGGCAGCCGAATGTGGCAGCCAGGGTATCGCCGATCGAGACACCCATGCGGCTCGGCGGGCGATCGGGATCGCCGACGATCGCCCGCCAGCCACCCATTGCTTCGCCGATGCCGCCGAAGCCGGCCCGCGAGGAATAGGGTCCGCTCTGTCCATAGCCGGAGACGCGGACGATGATCAGGCGCGGGTTGATCGCCTGAAGGACATCGGGCCCGAGCCCCCACTTCTCCAACGTGCCGGGTTTGAAATTCTCGATCAGGATGTCGGCATGCTCGACCAGCTGTCGAACGATCTCCTGGCCTTCCGGCACGCGCAGATTGGCCGAAACCGACTTCTTGTTCCGGGCGACGACCTCCCACCAGAGCTTAGCCTCGCCATGTCCCCAGGCACGCATCGGATCACCCTGCTCGGGCGGTTCGACCTTGATTACCTCGGCTCCCATATCGCCGAGGAGCTGGCCGCAGAAAGGCCCGGCAATGAGCTGTCCCAGCTCGACGACGCGAATGTCCTTCAGCGCGCCGGTGTTTTCGATATCGGGCATCACCTTTACTCCGCCGCCACAGCGTGGCGGGTCCAAATCGGTTGACGCGGTGCCGGCAGGCCGGTCTCCGCTTCACAGGCCGCACGCAGTGCCTCGACCTCCCCGCCGAAATCGAAGATCGCCGCGGGGTCGGCGGCGGGCATGGTCGATCGAAGCTGCGCGGTCGCCTCGATATCGACGGCGCCATCGACGATCACCACGCCATAGGCGCGGGCGCCTTCGACAGTGACGAGCCCCTGGCGGACCTCCTTCGCGACGAGTTCGGGATCGCGCTGCAACGGATCGCCCCAGCCGCCGCCACCCCAGGTGATGAAGTGAAGCCTGTCACCGGCTTCCACCGCAACATTTTCCAGCTTGTTGCCGATGATCTGGCTGGTCCCGTCTGCTTTTTCCAGGACCTTGCGCGCGCGGGCACCGGGCCGCCCCCCATTGACGCCCCAGGGCTTGGTGAACCAGCGATCGTCATGGATGGCGATCGTTCCCGGTTCGGTAAAGCGGTAGGTCATGTGGATTCCGTTGCCGCCGCGATGGAGACCCGCGCCGCCAGAATCCGCAACGGTTTCGTAACGTTCGATGATCAGCGGGAAATAACGCTCCAGAAACTCGTTGGGCACGTTGGTGAAACCCGGCCACAGCGAATGGCCGTCGGGTCCGTCGCCGAGCGGGCGGCCGGGAATGCCGCCGAAACCGATCTGGAACAACTGGAACCAGCGCCCCTCTCCGTCGGTGCCCGAAAAGAAAAGATGCGGGCTGGAGGAGAAGCCTGCGGCGTTGAGGAATTGCGGCGTCTTCTGACCCAGCAATCCGCCCAGGATGTCGAAGATACGACCCAGCGCATGGGTACGACCCGACAATGCGGCAGGATAGTTGGGCTTGAGCAGCGAGCCTTGCGGAATACGCACCTCGATCAGGTCGTAGAACCCGTCGTTGAACAGGATCTGCGGATCGAAGACCATGATCATGTAGATGCCGAAGAACATCTTGAACATGTTCTCGTTGAGATAGAAGTTGATCGCCGCCGGGCTTTGCGGATCGGTCCCGTCGAAATCGAGGATGACCTTCTCGCCCTCGCGCCACATCGAGCAGCGGATGCGATAGGGACCGAAACCCATGCCATCGTCGCAGATATAGTCCTGGAAGC
This sequence comes from Sphingomonas sp. Y57, assembly GCF_001015195.1. Taxonomy (GTDB): domain Bacteria; phylum Pseudomonadota; class Alphaproteobacteria; order Sphingomonadales; family Sphingomonadaceae; genus Rhizorhabdus. The sequence continues at coordinate 3,859 of NZ_LDES01000092.1, forward strand.
TGACCGGCTCCTCGCCGATGGAGGTCGCGATCAGATGCTTCATCGCGCGCCGATTGCGCGCCAGCAATTCGCCGGTCGCGGCAACATAGGTATCCTCGCCGAACCGGTCCGCCATCTCCTGCACCCGGCGCGCCGCAACACGGCAGGCGGCGATCAGGGCGTTGAGATCCGCCGAGCACCAGTCCGCCTTGCGCGACTGGTGCATGACCAGCCGGATCAGATCGGCATTATATTCGCCCTTGGAGTAAATCTTGACCGGCGGGATCCGGACGCCTTCCTCGAAGATGGAATGGGCGTCGATCGGCATCGATCCGACGACCTTGCCGCCGATATCGGATTGGTGGCCGAACATCGCCGTGTAGGCGAGAAGGCGACCGCCGCGATAGACCGGCAACAGCACCATCCAGTCGTTCGAATGGCTGATCGCGCCTTCGACCGAATAGGGATCGGACATGAGAAACATGTCCCCTTCTTCGACCGTTCCGTCATATCCGCGCAGGAAGCCGTCGATGAACGAGCCGAACTGGCCGACGATCATCCGTCCCTTGTGATCGGCGATCAGCGGGAAGGCATCGCCCTGTTCGCGTATCCCTGGCGACATGGCGGTACGCACCAGCGTCGCATCCATTTCGACGCGCGCATTGCGAAGCGCGTTCTCGATCACCTCCAGAGTGACCGGATCGATCGTCTGGGCGGTGAACGGCGCCGAATTGCTTTCAATGATCTTAGCGGGCATCGAGGCCTCCTTCGGCCGGAGTGATCAGGATATTGCCGACATGGTCGACGGTGGCGAGGCATCCGCCCTCGATCAGAGTGGTCGAGTCCATCTCGATCACGATCGCGGGGCCAGGAATGACGTCGCCCTGTTCGAGCTTCGCGCGGTCGTAGATCACCGCAGGACGCAACTCGCCATCGAGCCACATCTCGTGATCGCGAAGCTTGGCCTGGGCGGGATCGCCGTCCCCCCGGGGCAGTTCGGCCGCCGGCAGGTCGAGCATCGCTCCCATCGCCACCGCGCGCAGATTCACCAGCTCATGAGGGCTGGCCATGTTGAAGGTGAAGAGCCGCTTGTGCTCCTCGTCGAAGCGCGCGGCGATTCCGGCCAGGCCGTCGCGGCGGATCGTCTCGGCATCGATCGAGAGCGGGACTTCGAACGCCTGCCCCTCGTAACGGACGTCGATCTCGAAGACGCTGCTGATCTCCTCAGAGGGAACGCCGTCGTCGCGAAGCTGCTGCTCGACCTGCGTCTGCATCTCGCTGAGGATCGCGAGCACCTCCTCCTCGCTGGTTTCAATGAAGCGCTTGGAGAAGGAACGCGCGGTTTCCGTGCGGGTCCGGGTCGTGGCGTCGCCAAGCGCGCACAGCACGCCGGGGGAAACCGGCGATACGGCCGGCCAGCTGCCCATCAGGCGGGCCACCGCGTTGACATGGAGCGGACCGGCACCGCCGAAGCCCATCAGCGCGAAGTCACGCGGGTCATAGCCTTGCTGGACGGAGATCATGCGCAGCGCGCCGAACATATTCTCGTTGACGATATCGATGATCCCGCGGGCGGCTTCGAAGAGCCCGATACCGAGGGCGTCGGCGATCGTCTGGACGGCCCTGATCGATCCCTCGCGGTCGAGCTTGAAGGTACCGCCGAGCAGAGCCTCGGGCAGATAGCCGAGAACCACGTTGGCATCGGTCACGGTAGGCAGGGTGCCGCCCTTGCCATAAGCGACCGGCCCCGGCGCGGCGCCAGCTGACTGGGGACCGACCCGCAAGGCGCCGGTCAGCTCCGGCACATAGGCGATCGACCCGCCGCCGGCGCCCACCGTCTTCACGTCGAGAGCCGAGGCGCGGACAGCGAGATGGCCGACCTCTGTCGTGCGCACGCGGCGCGCTTCCAGATTCTCGATCAGCGCGACGTCGGTCGAGGTGCCGCCCACGTCGAGCGTCAGGATATTCCTGATGCCCGCATTCTTGCCAACCCAAAGGGCTCCGGTGACGCCGCCGGCCGGCCCCGACATGAGGAGCGACACCGGGTGCTGCTCCGACATCTCGGACGACATGAGCCCGCCATCGGACCGGAGAAGCGCGAGCCTCCCTGCCATGCCGCTCTCGCGCAGCTTCGCGCGCAGGTTACGGACGTAGCGGCCGACCACCGGACGGACCGCAGCATTGGCAACGGTCGTCAGCGTGCGCTCATATTCCTGCATTTCGGGCAGGACTTCGTGGCTGAGCGACACGGGAATATCGGGCATCACCTCGGCCGCGATCTCGGCGACGCGGCGTTCGTGGCGGCCGTCCAGATACGCATTCATGAGGGACACGGTGAGCGCCTCGACACCGTTCGCCTTGAGCTTTTCCAGCTGGGCACGGATATCGGCGTCATCCACCGGCTCCATCTCTCGGCCGCGCGCGTCGAGCCGCCCTTCGATTTCGAAGGTGTCCAGCAGGGCGGCAAGCGGTTCGGGTTTCGGCCAGATAATCCAACCCGCCAGACCGCCCGGCACATAGCTGCGCGCGATCTGCATGATCTGGCGATAGCCCTTGGTGACGATCAGGCCGACGCGAGCGCCCTTGCCTTCAAGCACCGCGTTGGTCGCCACGGTCGTGCCATGCAGGAATGTCTTGATGTCTTCCGGCTTAATCCCGGCAAGATCACAGATCGCCTGGACGCCGTTGAGAATGCCCACCGAACTGTCCGCTGGGGTCGAAGGCGTCTTGTGCCGCCAGAAGCTGCCCGAGTCCTCTTCGAGCAGCAGTAGATCGGTGAAGGTACCACCGACGTCCACGCCGAGACGATATGCCATGTCAGTTGCTCCGGATATCTTGGAGATCGGTGGAAGGCCTTGGGAAACCGCCGGCCTGCGCCACCATCGAAGGAAGTTTCTTGCCCATCACGCCAGCGAACCATTGGCTTGCGTCGATCAGGCGACCGAGATCGAGGCCCGTCGACACTGCCGATCGTTCGAGCAGATACTGGACGTCCTCTGTCGGGACATTGCCCGCTGCGCCGGGAGCAAAGGGGCAACCGCCCAACCCGCCAAGCGAGGCGTCGATGGTCTCGGCACCCGCCTCCACCGCCGCCCAGACATTGGCGAGACCGGTGTTGCGGGTGTTGTGGAAATGACAGCGGATCGGGATATCCGGCACCGCGGCACGTACCCGACCGATCAGGTCGGTGACCTGGGCGGGTACGGCCACCCCGATGGTGTCCGCAAGCGCGATCTCGCGCGGGGCGGCCTCGGCGAGGCGGCGCGCCATCTCCACGACGCGATCGGGAGGGACTTCGCCCTCGAACGGGCAGCCGAACGAGGCCCCGATCGTCGCCTGGCCGCTGCGCCCGCGCTGTTTCGCGAGCTTTACGACGTCCTGCGCTATCGAAACGGACTCCATCGACGTCTGGCCCTGGTTCCGCATCGCGAAGCTGTCGCTTGCGACGCAGACGGCGCCAAGTTCGTTCACCTTCGTCTCGAGCGCCCGTTCGGCGCCACGCACGTTGAGCACCAACCCTATATAGGTGACGCCATCGACATCGGGCAGCAATGCGACCACCTCGGCGGCATCTGCCATCTGCGGAACCTTGCGCGGATTGACGAAGCTCGTCACCTCGATCCGACGCACGCCCGCTTCGATCGCGCGGCGAACCATCGCCACCTTGGATTCGGTGGATACGATGATGCTCTCGTTCTGCAGCCCATCGCGCGGTCCGACTTCGACAATTTCTACACTTTTGACCACAATCCTAAGTCCCGACACAAAATTGCTTCATCACACCTGCCGCACCTATCCTCTGGCCGCGCGGCGCAGCGGAAAGCTCCGGAGGAGAAGAAACGCCGCCATGCTCACGAGCAGGCCGAACAGCGAAGGCAGAATGAAGGGCGGCGTGAAGAAGGTTGCGAGCGCCCCCGTAAAGAAGGCGGCCAATGCCGGCAGGCTCGCCTCCTCCTCGATCGTTTCGCTGTCACGACCGCGACGCAGCCCGCCAAGAAGATAATATTGGCAGAAGACCGGTCCGATGATCGGCGGCGCGACATTCCCCAACACAGTGATGAAACCTTCGAAATGCTGGTAGAGGCCGAAGGCTCCGATCGTGCCGCCCAGGCCGATGGCCAGCGTCACCAGGCGACGCGGCCAGGCCGTCGCCGCAGCGACCTGGACTCCGGGGAAATAGATGTTGGCGCTGCCGGAGACCCACAGCGACAGCGTCATGGTAAGCAGCCCCAGCGCACCCAGCAGGGCGCCCTGCGCGATCAACACCGCCGTGAATTCGTAATGGCCTCCGCTCGCGACACCGATCGCGCCGAATATCTGCATCATCCACTGCGCCACCATCAGCGCGCAGAAGGGGATGCCCATCGCGACACCCCTGCTGCGTGCGAAGCGCGTATATTCGGCCATCACGATCGCGCCGACGATCCACGATCCGACGACCATGTTGATGCCGCCGAGATGGTCGACGACGGCGGGCGCCCTTTCTCGAGCCTGCTGCATCAGGCCGGCCCAGCCGCCCAGCCGATCGATCTGGATCGAGCAGGCATAGAGGCCGGTACCCACCAGCAGCACGGCCTTGGGCACCGCCAGCTTCTCCAGACTGCGGATACCGAAGATCGTGGTGATCGTGATCAATATGCCGCCGCCGATCGCGGCCAGGGCGAAGACAAGGCCGCTATCGCTCTGCGCCCAGGCGAACCCCATCGCGCCGACCACGACGGCATGCCATCCGGTGGCGAGAATGGCGACCAGGAAGACCGGGAGCAGCGCCCCCTTCCTTCCATAGATGGCCCGGAACAGCAGACCGGTGTTGAGCCCGGTACGAAAACCGATCTCGCCAGCCAGCCAGCCGATCAACAAGGTGATCGTGTTGCCCGCCAGGGTAACGAACAGGAAATCCTCGAACGGCATCTTCTTGATGAGCGTGCCGCCAACCAGCATTCCCGTTGCGAGGACGCCCCAGCAGAAGGCCACGAGCAGGAGCAGCACGCCGCTCTGTTTCCGATCGGCCGTGATCGGGCCGTTCGGATCATCATGCGCATCGGCCTGGTTATCGGCGAACCAACGGCGCCACGTGCGTGCTCCCCCCATCGACCTTCCTTTCGTCAGCGCTGCGGCACGATCGTGAGCCGCACCAGCTCGCCCACGTCCTCAAGCGTATCGAGACGGTCGACCGCATCGACGATCGCATCCACGCGCGAGCTATCGAGCACTTCGCCCGCCAGTCGACGGAACGTGTCGCGCACCTCGTCATCGGTGAACGGATTACCGGGTTCGCCCTTCGGCTCGTCGACCGCGCCATGGAGCACTTCGCCGTTGGCGAGGTGGATCGTCACCTCATTGAGCGACTTCCCATTTTCGAGCCACATCTGGTCGGCGACCGGATTGAACTCGAGCTCCACCTTGCGAGCCAGCTTGCGGCTGACTTCGGACTTGAGCGCGGCATCGTCACACCAGCGAGGTCCGGGCAGGACGCCCTGGAGCATCTGCGCGATGCACCATTGGGTCGAGAACTGCGCATCGACCGGCCCGAAGGGATCCGGGTCCGACAACCGCTTCGTTATCCATTCGCCACCGCGCACGACGACGCGCTGCACGGCCTCGGGGTCGATCGTACGGCCGCCGATCGCCTGCTTCGCCGCATCGCAGGCGCCGAAGATCAGGTAGCAGGCGGAATAGGCCTTGAACGCGGTGGTAAGGACATCCCAGCGTTCGCCGAGCCCTTCCACCATCTTCTCCGGCTCCTGCTTGTCGGCGCCGTGAAGGACGAAGTAGCTTTCCGGACCATCGAAGATGTTCGACGGCTGCAGCATCCGCAATTCCTCGCGGGCGGCCAGCGCCGACGTGACGCCGACCATGGCGCTCCAGCCCCAAGCCATCTTCACCTCGCGCATCGGGCGCGTGCCCGGCCCGAGGTACTTCCATGCCGACGGCACCACCGAATAGACACCGGTGATACCGAGCGTGCTCAGCATGTGGTCGCTATCGAAACCCAGCAGCTTGCCGGCGACCGAAGAGGCGCAGAACGCCTGGTTGCCGAGCCCCCACACCTGCTTGAACCGCTCCGGGCTCGGCTGGGTGGAGAGCGCGATGCGCCCTCCCACCTCATAGGCCAGCACCAGCGAGGTGAGGAAATCCCGCCCCGAGGAGCCGAGCGCCTGTCCAACCGCCAGACCGGCGGAAACACCGGCATTGCCCGGATGGATCAGCGCCCAGTGCAACGTATCGTCATAGTCGAGCGCCGTCGCGAAGCTGCTGTTGACGTAGGTCGCGGCCGGGATCGAGAGACGGCGGCCATCATAGATGGCATTGGCCTGGTCGCCCCCGCCACCCATTTGGGTGGCGAGGCCGGCATATTTGGGACCGAGTGGGGTCTGTGCTCCCGCCAGCGCCTTGCCGATGATGTTCAAGGTCAGCAGCTTGAGCTTTTCCACCACCTCCCGCGGGAGGTCTTCGAACCGGAGACCCGCCGCGAAATCGGCCAATATGCGTGTTGAACTCATGAAATCCTCACAGTCTGCTTAGAAACGGAAGAGGGCTTCGGCACCCAGCTGGCGTCGGGCATAGGGATTGATGAACGCACCGCCCGCCTCCGGAGCGGAGATAACCTCGGTCACCGTCTTCGTATTGAAGATGTTACGACCGAAGATGGCGAGGGACCAAGGACCGGATTCGATGGCGATACGGCCGTTCACGATGTTGAAGCCGTCACGCCGGCTCTTCGAGAAATCGGCACCGATCACGCTGACGTCGTTCTGGAAGGTATGGAACCAGGTCGGCCCCGTGCGGGTGAAATCGAAGTGGACCGTCGCATCGAGGCTGTTGGTGATGGGCGCCTTATAGGTGGTGCCCAGCGTCAGCGTGTAATCCGGCGCATTGGGAACCTTGTTGCCCACCGTGACGGGCCGGCTGCGATTCTCCTTGATCTTGCTATCGATCAGCGAGAGCGCGCCGTTGAACGAAAGGCCACGGGTCGGATTGACGGTCAGCCCAAGGTCGACGCCCTTGATTTCGGCCCGTTCGATGGTGGTCACCGCACGCAGAAGCCCGAACTGACCAACCAGGAACTCGAAGAACTGCATATTCTTGACGCGGTTGCGGTAGGCTTCGATGTCAAAGCTCACCAGACCGTTGAGCAAGTTGCCCTTGATACCGATCTCGGCCGCCTTCGAGACTTCCGCCGGATAGGCATCATTGACGATCAGGTTTGTCCCCAGCGGGGTGTTGAAGAAGGTCTGGACAAGTTCCGAAGCGCCGAGGCTGTTGAAGCCGCCGCTCTTGAAGCCGATGCCGTAGCTGCCGAACATCGTGATGTCGGGAGTCATCTTCCAGCGCAGCGTGGCCTTCGGCTGGAACTTGTTGAACTTCTGCGAACGCTTGGGGATCGAGGTCCGGAAACCGATCGGGTTGCCGGCGGCATCGAACATCACGAGCGCGGCGTTGAGCGGATAGCCGCCGGTGTAGCCACCGGTAGCGGCATCGGGCGCGATCTCCACGAAACGCGAGCGGAGGTTCGGCGGCACCAGGTTGGTGACCGCGCGACGCTCGCTGTCGTAGCGGAGCGCGATGCTGGCTTCGACAGTGGGCACGACGTCATAGGCGAGTTGGCCGAAGCCCGCGATATCGCGATTGCGATAGCGATCCCACTGCAGCGAATCGACCAGCTCGTTGATGACGGTATGCGGCAGGGCGGGACGCCCATCATCCACATATTGACCGACGGAGATCGAGCGGTTTTCACGGACATAATATCCGCCGATCATCCAGCGCAGGCGCTGCGACGCGGGCGAGGACAGTCGCGCCTCGAAGCTGATGTCACGCTGCGAGCGCTCCTGATATTGATAGCCGTCGCAGGTGCTCGGGCCATAAGGCAGGAGGACGCTGGTCTCCGGAGTCGTTCCGATGACGCCCGGCGCGCCGGTCTGCAGACCGGAAGCGTTCAGCTCGGCGATGGTGCGCCGGCACGAGGGCTCGTTGAAGTAAAGGCCGGAACTCCCGCTGGTGCCGTCGCCGATCAGGCTCTGCTTGATGTTGCTGTACAGACCCCAGACGGTGAGGGCTGCCCAGTCCATATCGTAATCGGCCTTCAGCGACACCTCGATGGTGCGCTGCGAACTGCTGGAGTCGCGGTTCGAGATGAAGTCGAAGGGATGTTCGTTGACGTCCTCCCACGCCGCCGGGCCAAGCGCCCCGACGGCGCCGGGAAGCATGAAGGCGACGTTGGTCACGACCGCCGACGCCTTTGTCTTGGCGAAGCGCCCCTTCAGATCGAGGTTGAGACGGTCGCTGGCTTCGAAAACGGTGCGGCTGTTGATCTCGAAGCTCTTGAAGTTGTCGGCCGGAACGCCGAGCAGCCGGTTCTTGAAGAAGCCGTCCGTGGTGCGGAAGCTACCGCTCAGCCGGGTCGCGATGCCAGGGGCGATGCCGCCCGAAAGCGCGCCTGAGATGAAGTAGCTGTTGTTCTCGCCCGCGGTCGCATGCAGCGAGCCGCTCAGCTCCTGGGTCGGCTTCTTGGTGGTGATGATGATCGCGCCGGCCGCTGCGTTGCGGCCATAGACCGCGCCTTGCGGTCCCTTGGCGATTTCGATCTGCGCGACGTCCTCATATTCGCGGTTGAAACCCCACGGGTTGGGATAAAGGATGCCGTCGATAAGATAAGCGAAATTGGCGGTACCATCGCGGGTCGAGCTAAGGCCGCGGATCGTGACCGGGGTATCGCCCGGCTCCACGGCGCCGCTGCTCATCACGACGCCCGGTGTGAGCAGCGCGAAATCCTCAGCGCGCTGAATATTGGAATCCTGGATGGTCTTGCTGGAAAAAGCGGTGACCGCCACCGGAACATCGCGCAGTAATTCGCCGCGGCGGCGGGCAGTCACGACAATGTCGGAGCCATTATCTGCAGAAGCGGCCTGGGCGGCCGGAGTATCGGCTGCCTCCTGCGCGAAACCGGGCTGTGCCAGGAGCGCCGCTGCGATCGCAGCAACACTGCATCGGAAAACGGGACGAACGGACCTGCTTGTAATCTCGATCATATGAACCCTCCCTTTGTAAGCCAAACCGAATGAAATTCTTCGGAAACGACATTCCCACCCGGCGCCACACCCCTCTGAGTGCGCCGAATAATGTGTACATTAATTCGTACCTACCCTCGGAGGATTGAGAGAATCGCGCCACTTGTCAAGCTCCCACGCCGGGACGCGAAAATTTTTGTACACAAATCGGAATGCATGCTATGCCGACGGGGTACGGATCGCACTTGAAGATCAGTGCAAGGAGGGTGAAATGTCATTCGGCAGATATGAGTATCTCATTGATATAGTTACAAAACGATATTTTGACGGCGTGGATAACAAGAATCTGGACCAAGTCCTGGATTGCTTTCACGAAGATTCGTTCATTCACGAGGTCACATCCAATACTCGCCACAATGGTCGCGATAACGGTATCCGTAAGATGTTCGTTCGCCTGATGTCTGACAACGGCCGCATCTGGCATGGGAATTTCGTCCACACTGCAGATACTGATTCGAACGCGATATGTTCTCAGTTTTCGGTCGAAATACAGCCAAACGGGATGGAGGAGCTTCGCTACGAGAATTGCAACCGCTTCTACCTGGACGGTGACAAATTTCGCGAAGTCTATGTCTATATGTCAGGCGACAACCTTCTGAAGTGAGGCTGATATGCAATATTCAAGTGAACTCACGCGCGAACGCCTGATCAGCTTGGCGCGAGATGAATACTTTGCCAATGTCGATGCGGGCAATATCGACGCCGCCGTTGCCTGCTTTCATCCGGAAGCCCTGTTCACCGTCCAGACGTCGTTTGCCACGATCACCGGGACCAGCGCGATTCGTGAAATGATCGAGCGGCTCGTGACCTCGAATGAAAAGGTCGTGCATCGTGACTTCGTTTTCACCGTCGACGAAGCCAATGGCCGAATCGCAGCATCGTTCACCGTCGAACTGACCGGGAAGGACGGCACGAACACTGTCATGCAGAACACCAACTTCTGGCGTGTTCGTGGTGACAAGTTCCAGGAAGTCTACGTGTACATGAGCGGCAGCAACGTTCTCGGCTGATCCGTCAACCCGACCTTCGGAGTTTCCATGGCCAACCCGATTCTTCGCCGCAAGCTGGCCGCCGGCGAATTCATTTCTGCGCCCGGCCTTCAGGACATGATCGCCGCCGTCCTGGCGAACGAAGTCGGTTTCGACGTCGTGTACGGATCGGGCTTCTGGTTGACAGCCTCGGCCCATGGGCTGCCCGATGCGGGCATCGCGACCTACACCCAGATGCTCGATCGCATGGCCACGTTGGTTCGGGTCTCGAACGCGGCCGTCATAGCCGATGGCGACACCGGCTATGGCGGCCTCCTCAATGTCCATCATACCGTTCGCGGCTATGAGGAAGCGGGGGTGACGGCGATCCAGCTCGAGGATCAGGAATTCCCAAAGAAATGCGGCCACACGCCGTTCAAGCGGCTGGTGGCCGTCGAGGACATGGTCGAGAAGATCAAAGTCGCCGTCGACGCGAGGCAGAGTGAGGATTTCCTCATCATAGCCCGCACCGACGCGCGACAGTCCGAAGGTCTGGACGGGGTGCTCCGGCGCCTGGAAGCCTATGACGCGGCCGGTGCCGACATCCTCTTCCCCGAGGCGCTGACCAGCGAAGACGAGATGCGGGCGGCCTGCTCCCGCTTCGACAAGCCGATGTTCGCCAACATGTCGAACGGTGGGCTGACCCCCATCCTGTCGGCGGAGACCCTGCGCGACATCGGCTATCAGATCGCTATTTTCCCGGCGATGACGTCCCTTGTCGCCGCCGCCGCGATGCGATCCGCTCTCCTTACCCTGAAGAATGAGGGACGCGGCGATGCTCCCGACCTGCCGATGGTCGACTTCAAGCACTTCTGCTCGCTGATCGGCTTCGAGGATGTCTGGGCGTTCGAACGGAAATGGGCGCGATGATGGCTGCACCCCGTACCCTGTACGAGAAGATCTGGGACGATCACGTCATCCGGTCCCGCGATGATGGGATCGATCTGATCTGGATCGACCGCCATCTGGTGCATGAGGTATCGAGCCCCCAGGCGTTCGAGAGCCTGCGCATGGCGGGACGGAACGTCCGGCGAGGGGACCTCACCTTGGCCATCGCCGATCACAACGTGCCGACCGAGAATCGGCATCTGCCGATCGCCGACGTCCACTCGGCCAAACAGGTGGCGTTGCTCGAGCAGAATGCCGCCGAATTCGGCATCGGCCACCTGGGGATGACTCATCCCGATCAGGGCATCGTCCATGTGGTAGGTCCGGAACGCGGCTTCACCCTGCCTGGCCTCACGCTCGTTTGCGGCGACAGCCATACCGCCACCCATGGCGCGCTGGGCGCGCTGGCCTTCGGCATTGGCACATCCGAGATCGAGCATGTACTGGCCACCCAGTCGCTATGGCTGCGCCGCTCCAAGACCCTCAGGGTCGAGTTGACCGGCACCTTGGCGCCTGGCGTCTCCGCGAAGGACATCGCCCTGGCCCTGATCGGGCTGATCGGCGCGAACGGCGGCACCGGCCATGTCATCGAGTTCGTCGGACCGGCCGTCGCACGGCTCTCCGTCGAAGCGCGCATGACGCTTTGCAACATGGCGATCGAAGCCGGCGCCCGCTCGGGGCTGATCGCCCCTGACGACGTCACCATTGCTTATGTCGCGTCCCGTCCCGAAGCGCCGACAGGTGAAAGCTGGCATAAGGCCGTCGCCTACTGGCGAAGCCTCGCGAGCGATCCGGGCTGCCATTATGATCGCAGTGTCGCGATCGATGTCGGCTCCCTGGCTCCCATAGTCAGCTGGGGCGTTTCGCCAGAACAGGTGATACCCATCGACGGCTGCATTCCGGACGTGGACAATCTGGACGACCCTTCCGATGCCGAAGCCGCCCGCCGGGCGCTAGACTATATGGCTCTGCGGCCCGATGCACCCATCGAGGGGCTTCCCATCGAAAATGTCTTCATCGGCAGTTGCACCAACAGCCGGATCGAGGATCTTCGTGCGGCCGCACAGATCGCCGAAGGTCGCAAGGTCGCCGCTAATGTCAGACAGGCGCTTGTCGTCCCGGGGTCGGCGGCCGTGCGCCGCCAGGCCGAAGCCGAGGGTCTCGATCGGATCTTTATCGAGGCCGGCTTCTCCTGGCGCGAGCCCGGCTGCTCGATGTGCGTCGGCCTGAATCCCGACAAGGTCCCCCCTGGCGAACGCTGTGCCTCGACGTCGAACCGGAACTTTATCGGACGACAGGGCCCCGGCGCCCGCACCCACCTGCTGTCTCCGGCCATGGCGGCGGCGGCGGCGGTGACCGGGCGGCTCGTGGATGTCCGCAGGATGGTGAACTGACCATGCGACCCTTCACCACGCTGACCGGCATCGCCATTCCGCTCGGTCAGGCCAATATCGACACCGACATCATCATGCCCGCACGCTGGCTGAAACATGTCACGCGATCCGGCCTTGGCATCGGCGCGTTCGAAGCGCTGCGGGCGGATCCCGCCAATATCTTCGACAGTCCCCGCAACAAGGGAGCTCCGATTCTCATCGCGGGCCGCAATTTCGGCTGCGGATCGAGCCGCGAACATGCCTGCTGGGCGCTTGCCGACCTCGGCGTGCGCTGCATCATCGCTCCGGACTTCGCCGACATCTTCGCCGGCAATGCCGTCAAGAACGGTATCTTGCTGGTCGAGCTGCCCGAGGCGGCAATAGCGCAGTTGCTGCGCGCCGCCGCCAGCGAAGAGATTACCGTCGATCTGCACGCACAGACCGTGACATCCGCGTCGGTTGCACCTCAGTCCTTCAATATCGACCCCTTCCGCCGGAAATGCCTGCTCGAGGGGCTGGACGATATCGATCTGACGCTGGCCGAGGCGGATTATATCGACATGTTCGAAGCGAAGCGCGCCGAAACGCGCCCCTGGGCGGAAATCCAGGCGCGTCAGTAGCGAAATACGGGACCGATATCATGACCGAGATCATTGCCGCGGTTCTCCATCGGTCGGGCGACAATCAGCGTCCCTACGCTGAACATGCTCCCCTCTCCCTGAGGAAGCTTCGGCTCGAGCCGCCGCGCTTCGGCGAGCTTCTGGTGCGGATCGACGCGGCGGGCCTCTGCCATTCGGACCTGTCGGTGGTGAATGGCGATCGCCCTCGTCCCATGCCTATGGCGATCGGCCATGAGGCGACGGGCATCGTGGAAGCATTGGGTGACCCCGACGACCCCGGCTTCGCCGTCGGCGACCGCGTCGTGCTCGCTTTCCTTCCCGCCTGCGGCGAATGTCTGCGCTGCCGATCGAGCGAACCCTATATGTGCTCCACCGGCGCCGCCGCCAACGGCCGGGGCGAGCTACTGGCTGGTGGGTGCCGGCTCCACGACGGGGACGCGCCGGTCAACCATCACCTCGGCGTATCTGCATTTGCCACCCACGCCGTCGTGGACCGCCGATCGGCGGTGAAGGTAGATGCCGACCTGCCGCCGGAGATCGCGGCGCTGTTCGGCTGCGCGGTATTGACCGGCGTCGGCGCGGTGATGAACTCGGCAGCGGTACGCCCCGGTGAAGGCGTGATCATCTATGGCCTTGGGGGCGTTGGTCTCGCCGCCCTGCTGGGGGCGCGTGCGAGCGGCGCGACACCGATCCTCGCGATCGATCCGGTCGCCAAGAAGCGCGCCCTGGCTGAAGAATTGGGGGCCATCGGCGCCGCGCCCGACGAAGCGGAAGCCGCGATCGCCCGGCTCTTCCCGCGCGGTGCGGACGTCGTCGTCGAGGCGGCCGGCAAGGCCGCGGTGCTGAACGCCGCCTATCGATCGGCCCGGCGGGGGGGACGTGTCGTGACGGTCGGCCTGCCGCACCCCGACGAGAAACTCGAACTGCCTGCGCTCTCGCTCGTCGCCGACGGCAAGACGCTGATGGGATCTTATATGGGATCGTCCAGCCCTGCACGGGACATTCCGCGTTATGTCGCAATGTGGAAAGCCGGGCTGTTGCCGGTAGAGCGCCTGCTGGGTTCGATCCATCGGCTCGACGAGATCAATTCGCTCCTCGATCAGCTCGAGGATGGCAACGCCGTGCGCATGATCATGAAGCCTTGGGGATAGGCGCGTACCCCGAGCGGTGCCGGCGGCGCATGCAGGCCGGTACTCATCCGATCGTGTCTTCCCGGCGCCCTTTACTGGGTTTCGTATCCCACGCCTGATGTCGTTCGTGATCGGTGGATGCGAGCTATCAGGAGCCCACGCCGTCGCGCCTTCCCCCGCCGGCGGCGGACCGCTCCGGGTAGAGGAAGCTTGCACGATACTGGGCGGGGGTTACTCCGAGGCGATCGAGGAAAATGGCTCGCATACGGTCTGCCGAACCATATCCGCAGTCGAACGCCACGCTCTTCAAAGGAAGGTGTGTCGCCTCGAGCAGCTTGCGGGCGGCATCCACCCTCGCCCGCTCGACAAACTCGTGCGGGGTGATACCCGTCTCGCGGGCGAAGTGGCGGGCGAGGCTGCGCGCACTCATTCCCACCAGGCTGGCCATCGACTGAAGCGTGTGGCGCAGGGTGATATTCTCCATGACGTAGCCCTGCAGAAAGGCGATGGGAGACGCCGGGTCGGCGGGAGCCGAAAGATATGGGCTGAACTGCGATTGCCCGCCTTGCCTCTGGGCCACGACGACCAGGCGCTTCGCGACCGCGACGGAAATAGCCGGGCCATGCCGTTCGCGAACCAGGGCAAGGGCCAGATCTATTCCTGCTGTCACGCCGGCTGAGGTGATAAGCGGGCCGTCCCGCACATGGATGCGATCGGGTTCCACGCGCGCCGCCGGAAAATGGGCGGCGAGCTGGGAAGCGATCTCCCAATGGGTGGTCACGCGCCTCCCGTCCAGGAGCCCCGCCTGGCCGAGCACGAAGGCGCCCGTGCATATCGACCCATAGACGCTCGAACGTGTGGCCGCCGTCCGGAGCCAGCTGATCATTTCCTGATCCGGCGCGGCATAGGGCAGCTCCGGCCCGCCGGCCACCAGCACCAGGCTGAACTCGGAACAGGCCTCCTGGAAGCTCAGGTCCGGAACGAGCTGCATCCTGTTGGAGGCGCGGACCGGTGACCGGTCGCGCGCGACCAGCAGCGTCTCATAGCGATCCGCCGGAGCGAGAAAGGCATTTGCCTCCGCAAACACGTCCACCGGTCCCGCCACGTCGAGCGCCTGGACGCCCTCGTGAATTACGACAGCCACTTTTTCCGCCGGCATCGCTGGCATCTCCTCCTCGTGGCAGAAATCCATGCCTGCTTGTCCTGAATTGCAGCCTCGCCGGCATTGTGTCGAGAGCGCCATCCTACCCATAAGGAAAGGGCGAGATGCATCGAACCCATCGATGCCGACCCGCAACCGACCCAACCAGACGAGCATGTGCGCCGGTTCGCGCCACGCGGCTGCTTGTAGAAATGGAGTTTGCGATGAGTGCGGAGATTGCTGGCATTCCTGTGCCGGATAGCAAGATTGCACGTGCCGCCACCGAGCTGGTGCGCGACACCGAGAATGACCTCCTGTTCCACCATAGCCGCCGCGTATTTTTCTGGGGCGCGCTCACAGGTGAACGCAAGGGCCTCAGATATGACGCCGAGCTGCTGTACCTGGGCGCCATGTTCCATGACATGGGCCTGACCCAGGCCCATATGAGCGCCGATCTTCGGTTCGAAGTCGACGGTGCCAATACGGCCCGCGCCTTCATGCAAAGCTACCATTTTGCCGAGCGGGACATCGAGGATGTCTGGACAGCGATCGCCCTTCACACGACGCCCGGAATACCGGAGCATATGCGTCCCACCATCGCGCTCGTGACCGCCGGCGTCGAGATGGACGTACTCGGCATCAACTATCACGACTTCAGTCATGAACAACGTGATCAGGTCTGCGCTTGTCACCCCCGGGAACCGAATTTCAAGGAAGGGATCATCGCCAATTTCGCCGCAGGGATCGAACATAAACCGCTCACCACCTTCGGCAATGTGAAGGCAGACGTGCTCGCGCTGAAGAGCGCCGATTACGTCCGACAGAACTTCTGCGCGATGATCCTCGGCTCCGCCTGGTCCAGTTGAACGGCATGTCCGGGCGGTCGCTCGACCGCCCGGTGTGCAACGGTGCGAAGCCTCCGATCAATGGAGATACTCCCATGACCCCCGATATTCTCTGCGGCGTCGCCATCCCTGACAGCCGGATCGCGCGCGAAGCGACCGAGGCGCTTCGCGATGTCGCCAGCCCCTTGCTGTTCACGCACTCGCTCCGGGTCTATTTCTGGGGAGCACTGGCGGGGAACCGGCTCCAGCTCAGCTATGATCCCGAGTTATTCTACGTTGCTTCGATGTTCCACGATCTGGGGCTCACATCGCCCTATCGGGACAGTCAGCGCCGCTTCGAAGTGGACGGCGCCGACGCAGCGCGGGAGTTTCTGCGGCGGCACGGGATCGAAAAGAGCGAGATCGACAGGGTATGGGCGGCCATCGCCCTTCATACGACGCCCGGCATCCCGCAGCATATGCACCCGGAGATCGCCCTGCTCCACGCGGCAACCGGCATGGACGTTGCCGGGCGCAACTATGCGAGCTTCAGCGAGGAGGAGAGGCAAACCGTCACCAGTGCCTTTCCGAGAGAGCCGGACTTTGAAAATGGCATCATAGACGAATTCTGGCACGGCCTGAGGCATCGGCCGGACAGCACATTCGGTACGTTCAATGATGATTATCTCGCGCGACGGGATCCGACTTTCCGTCGGGCGGACGTCTGCAGCGTCATATTGAGCTCGCCATGGACCTGCGCGCATCACGCGCATCCATGACCGTTGCGATGCCGCCTGTATGCGCCGGCGACGTGGGAGCGGCGGAAAACCGGGCTGGCGGACGGAGACCCGCCAGCCCGGTTTCATGTGTGCCGGCGATCAGAAACCGGTGCTGATCGAGAATTTGATGGTGGAAGGACCACCCTGTGCAAGGATGTTTGCGCCGGTCGACGCCCAGTAGCGCTTGCCGGTGATATTATCGGCATTCACCCGGAACGTCGTCTCATGTCCGGCGATCTCATGCTTGTAGGCGGCGCCCAGACCGTAGAGCGTGTAGCCGTCGACAAAGGCCTGATTCAGCGCATTAATCGCACGCTTGCCGATGTAGAACATGCTCGCGTTGATGCTCAGGCCTTCGACAACCGCATCGAGGCGATAATCGCCCGCCAGCGACACGGTACGCTTGGGCGTGTTCTCCACGCGCCTGCCGATGAGCGTGGGCGAGAAGCCCGACGGCCCGTTCGTCGTCGGCGCGCCGGATACCTGCTTGGCATCGAGGAACAATGCGCTGGCATAAAGCGAGAATTCGCGGGTGATCTCACCGGTCAGGCTGAGCTCCGCGCCCTGATAGCGCAGCCGGCCGTCCTGCACATAGACGTTGAGCCCGTTGACGTACGTCGCTGCACGCCGGATGTCGAAATAAGCCGCCTGGAAGAGCAGGCCGCGCTTCGGCTCGATCTTGATCCCGGCTTCCTTTTGCTTCGATTCCGTCGCCGGCAGCTGTTCGCCGAAATTCGCCGCGGTCGACGGCGCACCGGGGGTCGCTTCAAGGCCCTCGATATAGGTGCCGTAGATGCTGGCCCAAGAGACGGGCTTCACCACCGCGCCATAGGAGAAGGACCAGGGCTTGGCCTTGAAGGTGGTAGTGCCCACCGTGCGGTTCTTCTCGGTATAATCGGACTTCCGCACACCAGCCAGCAGCTGCAGCCACTCGCCATATTTGATACGATCAAAGGCAAAATAGCCGATGTCGTTGATCTCCGTGTCGACATAGACCGGGAGCGGTTCGCCCGTGTTCGGAAGATCATGCGGGTTCGAGATATTCTGCCTGCAGTTCGCCGAGGTCACGCCCGGCGGGACGACCTGTCCGGCGAGGATGGCGCCGGTAACCTGGCCGGTCGCGTTGTCGAACAGGCAGGTCATGCCGACATTTGCCGAACTCGATTGCTTGCGCAGGTTCTGCGAAGCGCCGACAAGCAGCTCGTGCACAAAGGGCCCGGTTTCGAAGGTACCGGCAATCTCCGCCCGGAGATTGCGATTATTCGCCCGGTAATTGGGCTGGTAGTTGATCGTCATCGGATATTCGCCAACCGTTCCCAGTAGCGGATTGGTGTTGGGATTGTTGGGATCGATCGTGTTGAAGTGCCGATCGCGGGACAGACGCGAGATACCGGCGCTGGCCGTGAAGGCCCATGCACTGGAGATCTTCCAGTTCAATGCACCGACGGCGTTGGTTTCCTCCGCGCGGTTGGTTGCCCAGTCCGGACCGAAATTGGTCGACGGATCGAGCAGGCTCGGCAGCTTGATCGCCGGATAAGGGTTCGCCTGGGTGGGTCGGGGCGTCAGGATGAAACGATAAACGCCCGGCTCATTCACCTTCTTGAAGATATGTTCGGCATCGACGGTCAGCGTGAGCGTGTCGGTCGGCTTGATGTCGAACGCCCCGGAGATCAGAGAGCGCGTACCGGCGGTATGATCAATGCCGCTGTCGACCCGCGCCAGCACGCCGTTCAGGCGATAGCCGAAAATGCCCGTCGTGCCGCCGACATCGACGTGGCCACCGACACTTCCGTGGCTGTTACCGAACAAGGTGGCGGTCGCCATCGGATCCCTGGTCGGGCGCTTCATCGTCATGTTGATGATGCCGGAAGGCGTCGTGAAACCATAATAGAGTGCGGAGGCGCCCTTCAGAGCTTCGACGCGGTCCTTGTCCTCGAGCGGAAGGTCGATGAGGTTAATGATCGGCAGCGCGCCATTCAGGCGGTAATTGCCACGATTTTCCACATTGATGCCACGGATGGCGAGATTGTTGTAGACCGAGGGAGCGGTCTGGGAGCTGGTAACGCCGGCCGTGTTGCGAAGCGCCTCGAGCAGGCCCTGCGCCTGTTGCGAATTGATCAGCTCGCGCGGGATGACGCTGACGGTCAGCGGGGTATCGAGCTGCCGCGCGCCGCGGAAGCTGCCGGCCTGGACGAGGTCGGCGCCAAAGCTGTTCTTGCGGTCGGCGGTGACGACGATTTCGTCGAGAACGGGCCCCCTCTTCGCGGCCGCGGCCTGATCGTCCGCGGCAGCTGCATCGGCCGACTGGGCGTTGGCCGCCGAGGCCGACAGCAAGGCCACGGCCAGGCTGGCCACCGACACGATACCGGCACTGCTAATTGACGAATTGCGCATCAAATCCCCCATGTCTTTATTGTGGGCACGGGGCTTCCGGTAAGCATTGCTCTCTCCCACCGGCTTTCCCGCTCATGTCCTTAGGCAGTGTCAGAGATAAGTGCCGAAGCTGACACGCTGCTGTCACATCCCGGACACCTGTCCGAAATCCGCCGAGGGGAGGAGGATTGATATTCTTATTATATTTCAATATCTTGATAATCTATTCTTCAGCCCCCTTGCTGGCGGCATGTCGAAATTATGCGTGTCAGGACAGCGCCGTGACAGGCAGGCCGCCTAGGCGCGGCTTCGCGCTTCAGACGGTTTGATGGAGGTTGGCTTGCGGATCCTTTTGCTACCTGGAGACGGCATCGGGCCGGAAATCACCAGCGCTACGCGAAAGGCGCTGGAAGTTCTGTCCGACAAATACTCTCTCGGCCTGTCCTTTACCCAGCGTGCCATCGGCCATGCGAGCCTCGCGGCGGTCGGGACCACCCTGCCCCAGGACGTACTGGACGACGTGCCGAGAGCCGATGGCGTCGTGCTCGGGCCCGTTTCACATTATGATTATCCGCCGAAAGCCGATGGTGGCTTCAATCCATCGGCGGAACTGCGGGTCCAGTTCGATCTGTTCGCCAATGTGCGTCCCTGCCGGTCGAGGCCCGAACTCACCATGTTGCGTCGCCCGATGGACCTCGTGATCGTTCGTGAGAATACCGAAGGCTTCTATGCCGACCGCAACATGCACGCCGGCACCGGCGAGTTCATGCCCGACGCCGATATGGCACTGGCGGTCCGCAAGATCACGGCGCGTGCCGCCAACCGAGTGGCTCGCGCGGCATTCGAACTCGCCCGACAGCGGCGGCGCCAGGTGACCGCCGTTCACAAGGCCAACGTGCTCAAGCTTTCGGACGGCCTGTTCCTGCGTGAAGTGCGCAAGGTCGCCGACGAATATCCCGATGTGACGCTGGACGAAGTGATCGTGGACGCGGCGGCGGCGCTCCTGATCCGGACGCCCGACCGTTTCGACGTGATGGTCACGACCAACATGTTCGGCGACATCCTCTCGGACGAGGCCTCCGAGCTTTCAGGAAGCCTCGGCCTGGGCGGAAGTATCAATGCGGGCGACAGCGTCTGTGTCGCCCAGGCTCAGCATGGCTCCGCTCCCGACATCGCCGGCAAGGGCATCGCCAATCCGACGTCGCTGATGCTTTCCGCCGCGATGCTCCTCGACTGGCTGGCCCGCCGCCATGACCGGGGCGACCTCGCCGCAGCGGCCGACATATTCGAGGCCGCCGTCGAGGCCGCGCTCGACGACCCTATCTCGCGCACGCGCGACCTCGGCGGCGAAGCCGGCACGGAAACATTTGCCGAGGCCGTCTGCCGGAACATCGGGAAAGCCTGAACCCGGCCTTAGGGCTCCGGGATGCCGTCCCGGGCCCTCAGGCTTTCGGTCTCCAACGGCCCTGCGCCAGTCGCGCTAGCAGGAGCGCGGACAAGCGGGCACGCTCCACCAGCGAGTCCGCGAACATATATTCCCGATCCGAGTGGATGGCACCGCCGCGCACGCCCAGCGTGTCGACGACAGCCAGCCCCAAGGCCGCGAGATTATTGCCGTCGCATACGCCGCCGCTGGATTTCCAGCCGAGATCGAGGCCGATATCCCGCCCGCAATCGCGCACCAGCGTGAACAAGGAGAGCTGATGATCGTCGAGAGGCTTGGGCGGCCGGTTGAACCCTCCACGTCGTTCGACCTTCACCTCGTGCCGGGCCGCGACATGCTCGGCCGCCCTGTCGATCCTGTGCTCGATCCATGCGACGTCGTCCGCCCCATCGGCGCGCACATTGACCCGCAGAATCGCAAGATCGGGGACGACGTTGTTCGGGCCGCCGCCGTCGATGCGGGCCGGATTGACGAGGACGGACGGCCTTCTGGCGGGCAACTCCGAAAGAATGACCGCCAGGTCCGCTGCCGCGACGAGAGCATTGCGGCCATCGCCGGGATTGCGCCCGGCGTGGGCGGCCTTGCCTTTCACGAGCAGGCTGAAATTACCGTTTCCCTTCCGCGCACCTGCGAGGGTGCCGTCCGGCAGATAGGAAGGCTCATAAGCCAACCCGACCTGACAGTTTCGGGCGACATCGGCCAGAAGCGGCGCGGAGCCGAGCGAGGATATTTCTTCGTCCGCGTTGATCACGACATCGATGCCCAGCCGCCCTGCGAAAGGGGAGGCCTCGAAAGCCAGAAGCGCGGACAGCATGACACCGATCCCGCCCTTCATGTCCGCGACGCCCGGCCCCTGGAGCACGCCCGGCTCCCGCCAGCGCGCCTCCTGGAAAGGGTGGTCGAGGCCGAACACGGTGTCCATGTGCCCGACCATCATCACTCGCATAGGCGCTCCCGCGTGGAGCGATATCCGAAGATTGTGGCCATGATCGTGGAATTCGTGCGCGCCGTTCGGACCGATCGTCTCCACGGCGGCGGGCGGGTGCAGGCCGCACTCGCCCCCCAGCGGCGCAAAGGCCTCGATAAGGATATCGGCCATCTCGCGGAGCCCCGGGATGTTGCGGCTGCCGGTGTTGAACGAGGACCAGCCCATGAGCTGCTCCACCATAGCCTTTTCCCGGCCGCCGATGTCGCGAAGCATCGCGGCTTCCGCCCTGTCGAGATTGTCCGCCATCCTGATCTCCGCTTTGGTGCGGAACCCAGTTTCGTGCGACCGGCTGTCAGCAAGCTGTCTGGGGCCGACAGAATCATGACAGCAGGCGTTTCTAGAAGCGTAGCGTGACGACAGCGAATCCGAGAGGTTTGAGTGATGGGACTATATCCGGGCGCGGCTGATCCGAATGATTCGATCGGCCGCTTCATCTTCGGCGATGATGCCGCCGGATATACGACGCGCCGATCGCCGCCGACATGGCGGCCATCGGCGCCGGAAAGGCGGACCCCGCCGCCTTCGACAGGATCGCGAAAGCCAATCCGCTCTGGAACGCCTTCCTGCGAACCACGTGTATCTCCACGCTGATCCAGGGCGGGCATGCCATCAATGCCCAGCCGCAGCGCGCCGAAGCCAATATCAACTGCCGCATCATTCCCGGCGAACCGGTCGAAAGCATCCATGCGCGCCTCATCGCGCTGGCCGCCGATCCGAAGATCCAGATCAACCTTGCGGAGCCGCCGGGGCCACAGGCATCCGCCCCCCCGCTCGCCCCGCACATCATGGAACCGGTGGAACGGATCGCCGCGGAAATGTGGCCCGGCGTTCCCGTCATCCCGAGCATCAGCACCGGCGCTACCGACGGGCGCTATCTCAACGCGGCGGGCATCCCGACCTATGGCATTTCCGGCCTCTTCATCGATCCTGACGGCAATGGCGTTCACGGCCTCGACGAGCGGGTGCGCATCCGGTCGCTGATGGACTCTCGCGCTTTTCTGTACCGCCTCATCAAGGCCTATAGCGGAAAGTGATGGCATGATGTCCAAGGCGAATCTGCTCAAGGTTCATCGCTGGGTCGGCCTCTGCCTGTCCTTGCTGCTGCTGGTGCAGGGGCTGACCGGAACCATTCTCGTGTTCCGCGACGAAATCGACCGTCTGATCCATGCGGAGCTCATCGTCGACACGCCTTCCGGCATGGCTCGGCTACCCGTCCAGTCACTGGTCGACAAGGTCCGTGCGGAGGTTCCGGGCGCTACCTTGCAGCGCATCGAGTTCCCGGGCCGGCCGGACGGCGCTCTGATCTTCATCATGCGTGATCAGGCCCGCGAACCGTATATCGTGGCCGTCGACCCCTATCGCGGAACCATCCTGCGTCAGGGCGGCTATGGCGCCTGGCCGACCGAGCTCGTCTTTCGCATCCATGACGGACTGCTGTCGGGCGACGTCGGTGACATGATCATCGGCTGCGAAGGGGTCGGCCTGGCCTTCATCATAATCGTCGGCTTCGCCAGCTGGTGGCCCGGGCGTCGCCGGTTGCGCCAGGGATTTCGCGTGATCCGGGGACAGGGTACGGACCGCACTGTCAGGACCTTCCACCGCGCACTCGGCGGCGCGGCCGCGGCGATCCTCCTGATGTCGGCGACGACCGGCGCGCTCATGATCTTCCGCGCCGATCTCCAGCCGATGCTGGCGATGACGAAACGCCCCGCCCCCAAGGTCGCGGAGCGACCGGGGCACGCAAGATTGCCCGCCGATACCCTGATCGAGCGGGCGACGGCCACCCATGGCCCGATGGAGATCGACCAGATACGCTTCTCCGGCAAGGAACTGCAGGTCGTAGCCCTCTACTTCAAGGACGAAGGCGCCTGGCGCGCCAACGCCACCCGTCAGTTTTTCGTGAACGCCTATGACGGCCGGGAGATGGGTCGCTACGATCCGCGCGATCTGCCGGCCGTGAACACGGCCTTCGACTGGATGTTCACGATCCACACGGGCAGGGCCGCCTGGATGCCCGGCCGGCTCCTCGTGCTGGCCGGCGGCCTGTCACTCATCTTCTTCACGATCAGCGGCGTCTGGCTCTGGTCGTCGCGCACCCGCGCTCGCAAGGCCAAGGTGGCCGCGCGCAAGGCGGCTGCCTCACTCGTTCCACAGGATTGATACCAGTGCCGCATCCCAACTGGGCGGTCCGACCGATACGGACCGGCGACATCGACGCATTCTTCGACCTGGCCGCCAGCATTGGTCCAGGCATGACCACGTTTCCCGCCGACCTGCCGACGCTTCAGGAGAAGATCGCCTGCTCGGTGGCGAGCTTCGACGGCACGGCAACGCGCCTCGATGCCCAATATGTCCTGGTCCTCGAAGACCTGGACAGCGGCGACATCCTGGGAACGTCGGCGCTCTATTCCAACGTCGGTTCGTCGCACGGCTTCTATTCGTACAAGCGAATTCGGCAAGTACACCGTTCGCAGGCCCTGGATTTCGGCAGCGACGTGGAGCTGCTGACGCTCGCCAACGACTATACGGGCGCCACCGAGATCGGGACGCTCGCCGTTCGGCCGCACCTCAAGGGAACGGGTGCCGGCCGGTTGCTGGCGCGCGCACGGTATATGCTGATCGCGACCCGGCCCGATCTGTTCGCGCCGGTGCTGATGGCCGAGATGCGCGGGTGGCAGGCAGGCGATGGTCGCAGCCCGTTCTGGGATGCGGTGGGCGCGCGCTTCTTCCGCATGGACTTTGCGACGGCGGACAGGGTCAGCGCCCTGCGCGGTGCCGACTTCATAGCCGATCTCCTGCCGCGCCATCCCGTCTATATCGATCTGCTGCCCGACGAAGCCCGCGCGGTGATCGGCAGGCCCCATGAGGCAAGCGCGCCGGCACTCGCCATGCTGCGCCGGGAGGGTTTCCGGTTCGAAGGCTATGTCGACGTGTTCGATGCCGGCCCGCAGGTCCACGTGGAGCGCGACAATATCGAGACGGTCCGGCGCAGCCGCCTTGCGGCGGTCCAGCCATTGTCGCCCTCGGCGGCTCCGACGGCCCCGCCCGTGATCGTTTGCATCGACGATCTCGCCCGCTTCCGCGTCATCTCGACGAACGCGCGCATATCGCAGGACGAGATCGCGCTCGATCCGCAGGCGATCGCGGCGCTGGGCGCGGAACGATTCGAGCCCGTCCGCTGGTCGCCGGGCCGGGTCGGCCCCGAACAATAAAATGATGCGCCCGTCGCCCCGAAGCCGGCGGGTGAATGGAGTAGAACGAGATGAACGATCACCTGCTGCCCGTCTATAACCGCGCCGCGCCCCATTTCGTCTCCGGCGCCGGAAGCTGGCTGACGAGCGACGATGGCGAACGCTGGCTGGATTGCGTCGGCGGCATCGCGACCAACGCGCTTGGCCATTGCCACCATGCCCTGGTCGCGGCGTTGCGGGAGCAGGCCGGGACGCTGTGGCATATCTCCAACATGTTCCGCATCGACGGCCAGACGCTGCTCGCCGACAAGCTCGCCGATGCCTGTTTCGCGGACAAGGTCTTCTTCACCAATTCCGGCACCGAGGCGATCGAATGCGCGTTGAAGATGGCGCGCCGCTTCCACTGGAACCGCGGCGATCTGGAGCGTGAGACCGTCATCGGCTTCGCCGGCTCCTTCCATGGCCGCTCCTATGCCGCAATCAACGCATCGGGAAATGCCGATTATCTCAAGGGCTTTGGGTCGGTCCTGCCGGGATACAGCCAGGTGTCGCTTGATGACCGCGTTGCGGCGGCGGCGGCCATCGCCGATCCCCGGACTGCTGCCGTCATCGTCGAACCGGTCCAGGGAGAAGGTGGCGCACGGGCGCTTTCCGGCGAAGAACTCGGTTTCCTGCGCAGGGCCTGTTCGGAATCCGGTGCGCTCCTCATCTATGACGAGGTTCAGAGCGGCATGGGGCGGACCGGCCGACTTTTCGCCCATCAGTGGTTTGAAGGCGTGGAGCCCGATATCATGACCATCGCCAAGGCGCTGGGCAGCGGTTTTCCGGTGGGCGCCTGCCTCGCCAGCGATCGCGCGGCCAGCGGGATGATGCCGGGCACCCATGGTTCGACCTTTGGTGGCAATCCGCTTGCTATGGCTGTCGCCAATGCCGCCTTCGACGAGATCACGAGGCCGGAAACTCTGGCCCATGCGCAGCATATCTCCGACAGGCTCCGCGCAGGGTTGGCCGACCTCGCCCAGGCCTTTCCGGATATTATCGCCGAGTTGCGCGGCAAAGGGCTGTTGATCGGCGTGCGGCTCATCCCTTCCAATCGTGATTTCATGGCCCTAGCGCGGGAACGCCGGCTCCTGGTCGCGGCCGGTGGCGAGAATATCGTTCGCCTGCTGCCCGCGTTGACGATGACGGAAGACGATGCGGGGGAAGCTCTGGCCCGTTTCGGCGCGGCTTGCGCCGCCGCTCGGGCGCGCATGGCGGAGGCGGCATGATGCCGACCTTCCAATCGACCGATCCGACGACCGGGGAACTTGTCTGGGAGGGCATCGCCGCAACCGCCCAGGATTGCGCACGGATCGTCGTTGCCGCGAAGGCGGCCTTGCCCGGCTGGGCAGCGCTGGACCAGGCGCTGAGGACCGAAATCATCGCCCGTTACAGGGCAATCCTGCTCGAACGCGCCGAGATCATTGCCGTCGCCATAGCGCGCGAAACGGGCAAACCCTTATGGGAGGCGAGATCCGAAGTGACGGCGATGGCGGGCAAGGTCGACATCTCGATCGCCGCACAGGCCGAGCGGGCGGGCGAGCGACGACAGGACATGGCCTTCGGGCGCGCCGTGCTGCGGCATCGTCCCCATGGCGTCATGGCCGTGCTGGGGCCGTACAACTTCCCCGGCCACCTTCCCAACGGCCATATCGTACCGGCGTTGCTGGCCGGCGATTGCGTGATCTTCAAGCCTTCCGAACTGACGCCGCTGATCGGCGATCTGATGGCCGAGGCGCTGCGCGATGCCGGCGTACCCGAAGGCGTTTTCACCCTGGCACAGGGCGGGCGCGACACGGGCGCCGCCCTCATTTCGCAGGATATCGACGGACTGCTGTTCACCGGATCGGGGGCAGCAGGCGCACATTTCCGTCGGCTGTTCGCGGATCGCCCAAAAGTGATCCTCGCGCTCGAACTCGGCGGTAACAACCCGCTCATCGCATGGGACGGGGATGTGGCGGCAACCGCCTCGATCATCGTCCAGTCCGCCTTCATCACGGCAGGACAGCGTTGCTCCTGCGCCCGTCGGCTGATCCTGCCCGAGGGCGAATGGGGCGACGCCGTGGTGGAGGCCGTATCCCTGTTGCTCGATCGACTCCGCATCGGCGCATGGAACGACAAGGACGAGCCTTTCATGGGTCCACTGATCTCCGAACGGGCAGCAGCCTCGGCCCTCGATCGCTACCGGGATCTCACGCTGATGGGAGCAAGGGTCATGCGGCCGCTACAGCCTGTCGAGGGCCGTTCGGGAGCATTTCTTTCCGCCGGGCTGATCGACGTGACCGGGATCGCCGCGCCGGACGAGGAAATCTTCGGGCCGCTGCTCCAGATCATCCGCGTCCCCGATGCCGGCGCCGCGATCGCGACTGCCAACGATACGGCCTACGGGCTTGCGGCAGGGCTCATAAGCGAAGACGATACCCTGTGGGACCGCTTCTTGCGCGAAAGCCACGCCGGCGTCGTCAACCGCAACCGCCCGACGACCGGCGCAAGCAGCGCCATGCCGTTCGGCGGGCTTGGAGCTTCGGGCAACCATCGGCCCAGTGCCTATTATGCCGCCGATTATTGCGCCTACCCGGTAGCGAGCTTTGAAGCGGATCGCGTGATCGACCAGACAGGCGAGCTCAAGGGGCTATGTGCGGCGTGATGGAGGTGAGGATGGCGATACCGACGGGTGCCACCGCAATTCTGGCCGCGGCGTTGGCGGCAATGTCCGTGAGCGTGTCGGCCCAGGAAGGCGCCAAGCCGACCGAAGGCATGTCGATGCACGACTTCGCCGCCAAATGGATGATGCAACAGGGCGACCTTGCCGACATCGGCTTCTATCGCGACGCCAATGCGCGGCTCGCCGCCAACGGTGACGGCCGGGCCCGGATCGTGCTGATGGGCGATTCCATCACCTTCCACTGGCAAGATGCCGAATTGCCGACGCTTGACCGGACGGTGATCGTGAATCGGGGTATTGCCGGCCAGAACAGCAGCCAGATGCTGCTACGCTTCGAAGACGATGTCGTGGCGCTCCGCCCCAGGACGGTCGTTATCCTGGCAGGCACGAACGACGTGCGCGTCTATGCCGGCGACCCGAAAGATGCAGCGCCGGCGATACTGGCCCGCCTTCGCCGCAACGTGACGGCGATGACGGACATCGCTGCGGCCTACCACATGAACGTCGTGCTGAGCGCCATTCCGCCCATCGCCAGGAACCGGCAGGGGTCCGTCCGTGACCCGGCGACCATCCGGGCCGCAAATGACTGGCTGCGCGAGTTCGCGAAAGGGCGGGGCCTGGGCTTCGTCGACTATGGCCCCGTGCTGGCCGACGCGGGGGGCGCGCTGATCGACGGGCTGAGCGCCGACGGCCTCCATCCCAATGCCGAAGCCTATCGGCTGATGCGGCCGTTGCTGGCGAAGGCGTTGATCGAGGCAGGCGCCCCGCGCCGGGAACCCGCATGTGCGGAGCGTCAGCCGCCCGCCCGCCCCTGAAGCAGCGGCAGACGGGTCTCGTTGGAGTTCAGGTTGACGCTTCGGTCGATCGAGACGCCACCATCGCGGAAGGTGCAGAGCACCGTATCGCGAAAAGCCGTTTCGACGAACTGCCAGGTCATTTCCAGCTGATCGGACGATATCCAGCGCGCACCCGCGACGACGCGCATCGTGTCGGGGTGATATTCATGATGCAGGCGATTGCCTGTCATGCTCGTGTCCTGTTCGAGATACTCGCCAAAGCCCGCGACGATGCGGTGGTCGCCATGGCTGTCGACCATATGGTAGGCGCATCGGCCGTCACTGAAGTCGAACGAGACCCAGGCCACATCCTGATCATTGGGCGCGATGGCAAATCGCTGCCCGCTCAACCGCGCTTCGAGCGGAGATGAAGAACCCATGAGCGCTGGCAGCAGTCGGAGCTCTGCCGTGCGCCGCCTCAGTGCCTCGGCGGCGTCGCTGGCCGGGATCCGCGACTCAGAGAAGGCCGAAGGAAAATGTTTCCAGATCAGTGGCTTGAGCTTCTTGCTGCCCTTGATTGCTCCGAAGATCGCGAGGCTCGCGCCATGATCCGGAAAGACGACCGCCATCTGGGTGAATAGCCCGAGCGCATAATAGGCGCGGCCTGGCCCCATCCACCATTGGTAGCCATAGCCATATTCATCCTCTCCGGCGGAATGCCGCCGCGTCGCCGTCGCGACCCAGTTCTCCGGCAGGACGCGCGAGCCGTTCCACAGCCCGTCCTGCGCATGGAGCGCCGCGAATTTGAGCATCGACGCGGTCTGCCAGCTAAGGCCGTTGGCCCCGGTCGAAATGCCGCCGGGGCTGCTATCCCAGGTGAAGCGATCGATGCCTAGCGGATCGAGCAGCCGGGGACGCAGATAATCCGCCGTCGATTGTCCGGTGGTCCGCGAGACGATGGCCGACAGCATGTAGGTAGAGGCGCTGGTATATTTGAAAAAGGTACCGGGCGTATGAACCACCGGAATCTTCATGAATTCGGCAACCCAGCTTCCATCGAGCGGCCGCCAGGCGGAGCCCGACGTTTCCACGTCATGCCCGGTTTCCATGACCAGCAAATCCCGCACCGTCATCGCCTTCAGATTGGCGCTGGCATCCGCAGGCACGAATTCGGGGTAGAAGGACACCACCTTGTCATCGAGCCCGAAGCGGCCTTCCGCCATGGCGAGGCCGACGGCCGCGGCCGTTACGCTTTTGGTGGCCGAATGGGTCATATGGATACGGTCGGCGCGATAGGGCCACCACCATCCTTCGGCTACGACCTTGCCGTTGCGCATCAGCATCAGGCTGTGAAGCTCGAGCCCGGCCGTCCGGACATCCGCCAGAAATGCGAGGACCGCTTCCGAGGAGACGCCCTGTTCCTCCGGCACGGCGCGCTCCAGCCCGTCCTCTATGCGGGGCGCCGGTCCAACCGGGGCGATCCCGGGCGGCAGGGACGACAATGTACGCATGCTGCCGGTGCAGCCGCCGAGCAGATAGGCGCCGCCGCCCATGGCAAGCAGTCCGAACCGGCGACGGGATAGCGTAGAGGCAAGTGAGGCGGGCATCGTTCTTCCTGCGTGGCGGATCACCCGAGCATGACGGGCGCCTCCTGTCATGCAACTGTCGCGGACGGGCGCCATGGGCTGGCCTGGCGTCTCACCCGCCTACGACCAGGGACAGGCGTACACCGACAACCAGCGCATCCCGTATCTCCTTCGACCAGGACGGTCGACGTACATATTGCAGATCAGGCTGGAAGGTGATGCTCTCCGTCACCTGCCTGGCATAGCTCAGCTCGACGATGGTTTCTGCCCGCGCCTGGCGCCCTTCCATGGGTGCAAAGATACGGGCCGCGCCGGACGTCTGGCGGGCGCTGGCGATCGCGAGTCCGACCTTTTCATCGTCGTTACCGTAGGTGAAGCCGCCACCGACATAGGTGCCGATACGATTGGTGGCGCCGCCGGCCCGGCCTGCGCGTATCCACCCGTCCAGCGTGCGTTCGTTGCGCCTGCCGGCGATCCTGCCATGCACCTGTCCGTATATCCCCTGGCCTTGTCGGGCGGTAACCCCCTCGGGGCGGCCAAGGCGCTGTCCCCAGGACGTGTAGGCCCAGGCACCGAGTTGGACCGTCACCCCGCGAAGCGTAACATCCCCCTCGCCCACCATCAGCAATCCATCGTTCCCCGGCAGGCGGACACGGAAGTTGGCGGGGGAGTCCGGATCACCTGCGACCGCATTGAACGCGCCGAGCCTGAGGCTTTTGCACTCGTCGCCCCATCTCAGGATCAGGGCACTGCTGGTGACGGGAAAGATGGAAGGCCCCGCATCGCCGCTTTGCGAGAATTCAGGACCGATCCCGTGCGAACTGTTGAGAAAGAAGGCGCCGACGGGCTGGACGTCGAATTCGGTGTTGAGGTCGACCAGTCCCGCTTTGAAGGCCAGGCCGCTTCCCGCCAGCGGAACTTCTATCCAAGCCTCGAACGGA
This sequence comes from Sphingomonas sp. Y57, assembly GCF_001015195.1. GTDB lineage: Bacteria > Pseudomonadota > Alphaproteobacteria > Sphingomonadales > Sphingomonadaceae > Rhizorhabdus. The sequence continues at coordinate 34,695 of NZ_LDES01000092.1, forward strand.
CGCAGCTTGCCGTCGCCCTGAACGTTGCTGACCACCTGGGCGTCGCCGACCCGCTTGCCCGAGAAATCCTTGCCCCGGCTGTGCATGATATCGACGAAGGCTGTCGCCCCCTCGATGCCGAACGGGGCGTCGAACGTTGCCGTCGCGTCGGCGCGCCACAATGTCTCCGCCCCTGACAAGATCCCGCCGGAGACATTGGCGAGCGTGTCCGCGACGATGCTCGCGCCGAGCTCCGGACCGGCTTTCGCTTCGGCGGGAAGGCAGAACACGAGCGCCAGCATGGTGCGGCTGAACGCAGGCTTGTGCGGCGGGCGGTCTATTCTCCTCATACCGAACGACATCGGCAACTTTTGCTGTCATGGCGCTGTCGGCCGTTCGCCGTTCCGTTCAGCCGCGTCAGCAGGATGCAAGCTAGGCAGCTTAACTCCCCACCAGGCGTGAGGAGGAAATGACCGGATGATGCTTTCGATAAACCCGAGCACGGGCGAGGAGATCGGCCGCTATCCCCATCATACCGATACGGAAATGGGCGGGGCGCTGGATGCCGCCCGTGCGGCACAGGCAAGCTGGCGTCTCCAATCGCCGGAAGATCGCACCGCGCTGCTCCGGGCTCTCGCCGCCCTGTTACGCAGTCGCAAGCAGGGTCTGGCCCGGCTGATAACGCTCGAAATGGGCAAGCCCATCACCGAGGCGGAGGCGGAGATCGAGAAATGTGCCCATACCTGCGACGTCTATGCCGATCAGGCGCCGGCATGGCTCGGTGCGGTGCCGGTATCGGCCGCGATCCGCGATAGCGCCATAACGTTCGAGCCGCTCGGCACGGTGCTGGCGGTGATGCCGTGGAATTATCCGTTCTGGCAGGTTTTCCGCTTCCTCGCGCCCGCGCTGGCGGCCGGCAATGCCGGGATCGTCAAGCATGCCGTCAACGTCCCGCAATGCGCGATTGCGATCGAGGAACTGGTCCGCAACGCCGGGTGTCCCGAGGGCCTTTTCCGGTGCCTGCGGATCGATCCCCCGGCGGTTTCGAAAATAATCGCAGATGACCGCATCGCAGCCGTCACCGTGACCGGATCGACGCGGGTGGGAGCACTGATCGCCGAACAGGCCGGTCGCGCGATCAAGAAGCAGGTGCTGGAACTGGGGGGTTCCGATCCCTTCATCGTCCTGGGCGACGCCGATCTCGAAAAGGCGGCGACGGCGGCAGTGAAGGCACGCTTCACCAATGTCGGCCAGAGTTGCGTCAATGCCAAGCGGTTCATCGTGGTCGAAGCCGTGGCAGATCGGTTCGTCGAGCTTTTTGTGGCGAAGGCCAGCGCTCTGCACTCTGGCAATCCCCTGGATCGCGCGGTGGCGATCGGGCCGCTGGCCCGGGCGGACCTGCGCGACGCGCTGCACCGGCAAGTCGAGCGGACGGTGGCCGCCGGCGGGAAGCTGCTTTTGGGCGGCACCGTGCCCCAGGGGCCGGGCTTCTTCTATCCGCCGACGATCGTCGATCATGTCTCCCCCGACATGGCCGGCTTTTGCGAAGAGACCTTCGGCCCCTTCGCCGCCATCGTTCGGGTGGCCGATGAGGAGGACGCCCTTCGACTCGCCAACCAGACCGAATATGGCCTTGCCGCTTCCCTGTGGACCGCAGACGCGGAACATGGGCGACGCCTTGCAGCCCGCATCGATGCGGGCGCCGTCTTCGTGAACGCGGTCGTCGCGTCCGATCCTCTGCTGCCGTTCGGCGGCACCAAGCGATCCGGCTACGGCCGGGAACTGGCCAATTTCGGCATGTACGAATTCGTGAACATCAAGACCCTTTGTGTGGAGCCGGCATGACCTCGATGACAGACACCGGGCAGGCATCGCCCGCCATCCTCCGTCCGCAGGACCTGCCGGCCAAGGATCGCGGCGGCGGCATCCGCACCGTCCCCCTGGTGACGGCGGGGACCGGGTCGCGACAGATGCTCAACGGCATCACGACGCTCGAACCGGGAGCAGCCGTCCCCCTCCATATTCACAATTGCGAGGAAAGCGTATTGCTTCTTTCCGGCGTTGGCCGGGCCCATATCGATGGCGTCGAGCATGACGTATCCCCCGGCGCCGTCAGCTGGATCCCGGCGGGCGTGCCCCATTTCTTCCGGAACGTCTCCGAAACCGAGCCGATGACGATATTCTGGACCTACGCGTCCATCGATGCGACGCGGACGATCATCGCGACCGGCGTCACGACCCGGATCGACGAGGAACACCGGCCGGGCTGACGTCACCGCCCGCTCCGTGATCTGGCCGACGGCCACCCGCCGATCCTCTTGGAAGAACGTCGCATGCTCGTCCTCTGGCAGCAGATCGCTGCCGATTTCTCGAATATAGCTGCTCCCTCGGCGCTCGCCGCATTCGGCCAGGTCCTGATGATCGACGTCATGCTGGCGGGCGACAATGCCATCGTCGTCGGCGCCCTCGCCGCCGGCCTGCCCAATGCTCAGCGTCGCAAGGTCATCCTCATCGGCATCGTCGCCGCGCTCCTGCTGCGGATTACCTTCGCGCTGGTCGTCACCCGGCTCATGCAAATCGTCGGCCTCATCTTCGCCGGGGGCATGCTGCTGCTGTGGGTCGCCTGGAAAATGTATCGGGAACTGCACCCCGCCGGCGGCGGGCCGGCTTCGGGCCATATCCATGCCGATGAGAATTCCGGCGTGGCACCGGCAAAAAGCTTTGCCGCCGCTGCCTGCGCAGTTGCAGTGGCCGACGTGAGCATGAGCCTGGACGACGTGCTCGCGGTCGCCGGCGCCGCCCGGGAGCATCCCGGCATCCTGATCGTAGGCCTCATTCTGTCGGTCGCCCTCATGGGCGTGGCCGCCAACCTTATCGCCAAATATATCGAGCGCTTCCGCTGGATCGCTTATGCCGGCCTCGTCGTTATCCTCTATGTTGCCCTCAAGATGATCTATGAGGGCTGGATCGACCCGAGCGTCGGCGCGATCCGGTTCTTCAGCTGAAGTTCGCTCCGCCGCGCGGCGGAAGCGCGGGACCAGGGGCTACCATGATCGATGGATAGCCCGTCAAGGCGTGATAGGCGGCCGGCCGGGCGCGCCGCGTGATCCGATCGCTACGCGACCTCGAAGCTATCGGCACGTGCGAGGCCCCAGATACGATCGTAGAAATCATGATCGCAGCGATCGTTGAGAAGCTCGCCGGGTTCCAGGTAGACGTGCAGCTGGGAAAACAGCCGGATCTCGGTGCGGCTGACCCGGCGAACCAGGTGGTGCGCGCCGATCTGGCTGGGGTGCTCCAGCCCGGCGGCGGCAATCATCTCGGCCAGCCCGGCCAGCGTGTTGCGGTGGAAATTTTCGACGCGCTGGGCCTTGTCGGGCACGACGAGCGCGCGCTGCCGCGCGTGGTCCTGCGTAGCGACGCCGACCGGGCAGCGATTGGTGTGGCATGACAATGACTGGATGCATCCGAGGGCGAACATGAAGCCGCGCCCGGCATTGGCCCAGTCGGCGCCAAGCGCCATCACGGCCGCTATGTCGAAGGCGCTGACGATCTTGCCCGCCGCGCCAACCCTGATCTTCTCGCGCAGGCCGGCACCAACCAGCGTGTTGTGGACGAAGAGAAGTCCCTCGCGCATCGGCAGGCCGAGATGGTCGGTGAACTCAAGCGGCGCGGCGCCGGTGCCGCCTTCGCCCCCGTCGACGACGATGAAGTCGGGCAATATCCCGGTCTGGCGCATTGCCTTGACCATGCCCATGAACTCCCATGGGTGACCGATGCAGAGCTTGAACCCCACGGGCTTGCCCTTGGAAAGCTGGCGCAGCCTGCCGATGAACTCCATCATCTCGACAGGGGTCGAGAAAGCGCGGTGGCGGGACGGCGATATGCAATCCTCGCCCATCGGGACGCCGCGCGTCACCGAGATCTCGGCGGTAACCTTGGCCGCGGGCAGGATGCCGCCATGCCCCGGCTTGGCGCCCTGACTCATTTTGATCTCGATCATCTTTACCTGGGGATCGGCCGCCTGCTCCGCGAACCGCGACGCATCGAAATTACCGTCGGCCGTGCGGCATCCGAAATAGCCCGAGCCGATCTCCCAGATCAGGTCGCCGCCGGCCTCGCGATGATAGGGGCTGATGCTGCCCTCGCCGGTATCGTGCGCGAAGCCGCCCATCTTCGCACCCTTGTTCAGCGCCCGGATCGCATTGGCGCTGAGCGAGCCGAAGCTCATTGCCGAGATGTTGAAGATCGAGGCGCTGTAACGCTGGGTACACTGGTCGCCGCCGATCTCCAGCCGGAAGGTCGTCGGATCGGCGACCGGCGCTGGACGCACCGAATGCGCAATGAATTCATATCCGTCCGCATAGACGTTCTGGAGCGTGCCGAAGGCCCGCTCGCTGCTCTCGTTCTTCGACCGGGCATAGACGAGCGCCCGCTGGCTGCGGGAAAAGGGCGTCTGCTCGTCATCGCCTTCGATCAGATACTGGCGGATCTCCGGGCGGATATCCTCGAACAGCCATCGCAGGCGACCGATGATGGGATAGTTCCTTCGCACCGAATGCAGCGGTTGTGCGAGGTCGTAGATGCCCAGCAGGGAGAGCAGGGCGCCGATGGCGAAGGGCGGCATCGCCCATACCGCGGGCAGGTAATAGCCAGATACGATAGCGGTGATCAGGCAAAGCGCGAGCGCTGTGAACCGGGTGAATATCACGCATGCTTCTCCGTGCCCGAAAGGATCGCCACCGGCATAGCCCGGCAACGGCCGTCCCATCCAGCCCGGCGACATGTCCGCCGATCAGTCTGCGCCCATGTCCTCCGTATCCGAAGGCACGGGATGCTGCTCCCCGCCCCGATATCCATGCGGAACGACGAGGATGTCCCGGTCGGCATCGGCGAGGAGCTCCTCCGCCACGCTGCCCAGCAGGAACCGCTTCAGCCCTCTTTTCTGGCTGGTTCCGACGACCACCAGCGATGCTTTCGCCTCCCGGGCGGCTTCCAATATCGTCCGGGCCGGTCTGCCGTTGACGGCGACGAGCATCCGCGGGGCCGAGCCGATCCCGGCATCGCGCAGAAGGGCGCGGAAGGCCCCGTCCACGCGGCGCTTCTCGGAAGCGACATAGTGGTGGATCGCCTCCGCCGGCGTCATGCCGATTCGCATCATCCCTTCCGCCGGGGCATCGAATGCGTGCATGGCGATCATTCCGGACCGCTCGAGGATCGGCAGCCCCACTTTGTGCTTCGCGGCGCTCATAGACGCCTCGTCCATGTCGAATGCGACGAGGACCCTGGCGTAGGGCGATGACGGAACGCCGGCGGCCATCAGCACCGGATGACGGCTGCGCGCGATCGTGCGCTCCGCAGTCGTACCCGCGAAAGCGTTCCTCAACTGCCGACGGTGCGGGCCGACGACGATCAGCGCGGGATCGACCCGCTCCGCAACGCGCAATATGCCGGAGAAGGCATCCCCGGTGACGACTTCGGCCCGCGCTGTGACGCCATCGACCTGGCCGAGCGTCCGGACGCACTCCTCCAGGATCGAACGCGATGCCGCCGCCTGGGCATCGATCAGATATTGGGGCTGATCGTCATCGACGACGTTCACCAGCCGCAGGACCATGTCGAACTGTTTTGCCAGCATCGTTGCCCGCCGCAGCGCCCGGTCCGATCGGGGCGAGAAGTCGGTCGCGACCACAATGTCCGATCGCATGTGTACCTCCGTTTCACGTCTAGGGGGTCAAACGAGCATCCAGGCCATCGCGAAGGCTACGGCAAGCAAGGGGAAAGCGAGCAACCCGACCAGTTCGAGCACCGGCGTCCGCAACTGCCTGCGATGATCGCGTTCAAACGCTGCGAGCTTGCCCGACAGGCGCGCATCGGCGGTCATCAGGCTACGGTCGATCATCTTGATCCGGGGGGAAAGCTCGATCAGCTCATCGATCTCGCGCTCGTCCAGGGCAGGATAGCGTTCGATCAGAGTTTCAAAGCGTACGGTCGCTTCAGACCGGGGTGCGGCCTGATGGAAGGAAGTCGACATTCTACGGATCCTTTTCAGCAATCCGGGCATGCTCGCGCAGGCAAGACATCGCCCGTAACCAACGGGGTCGCCTTGGGCATCCGATGCTGTGAAGGAGACGAGGATCACACTCGCTCAGCGGATGCCGGTATTCTCCGGACGCATGCGCTGGCGAGGGCTGCGTCCGGCTAGATGCCGATCATCAGGCGCTGGGGCTCGCGAGGGCCGAAAAGACCATGAATGTTCATGGTTGAGAGATGGGGGGCGTAGCCGAGGAGTCAAGCCTCGCCCGGCGGCGGGGGCGCATCACTGGGGACGGCGGCTCCCGCCCGGCGGTCGCGATAGAGGGCGGCACGGGCGAGCAGCACCAGCGTGACCGGCGTGGTCAGCGTGACGAACACCGCGATGAGGATCTCGTGGATGACGGGCCGGCCCTGCAACACGGAGAAGCAGATGATCGATGCCGCCAGGATGCAGGCCGTCCCCATCGTCGAACCCAGCGTGGGAGCGTGCACACGTTCGTAGAAGCTGCCGAGCCGGAGCATGCCGATAACCCCGATCAGGGTAACCGAGGCTCCGAGCAGCACCAATGCCCCCACGATGATCGCCGCCCATAGCGGCAGGTCGGGCGCCTGGATCATTCGATTACCTCTCCGCGCATGAGGAATTTCGCGAGCGCCACCGTTCCCGCGAAGCCCAGCAGGGCGATGACGAGCGCGGCCTCGAAGAACAGCGTGCGGCCTGTCTGTATGCCATAAGTCAGCAGCAGCAGCATCCCGGCGACATAGAGTGCGTCGAGACCAAGCACTCGGTCCTGCGCCCGCGGACCGCGAAGGACGCGGAAGGCGGCGCACGCCATGGCAATGCCGAGAATGATCTGGGCCGCGGTGATCGCCAGCGCCAGGGCAAGCGCCGTCATTCGAAGATCTCCATCAGCAGCTTCTCGTACCGATTCTTGATCAGCGCGATCCAGTCGCTCTCATCGATCAGATCGAGCACGTGGATGAGCACCGTATGACGCCGTGCGTCGTGCTGAAGCCAGATAGTCCCCGGTGTCGCCGTGATGATCACGGCCAGTGCCGCCAGGCCCTGGGGACTGCGCAGGTCGATCGGCAGTTCGATGAAGCCCGACCGGCGGTCGCGCGGAGCAAACAGCACGATCCTGGCGACCGCGATATTCGAACGCACGATGTCGACGATGACGATGCCGGCCAGTTTCAGCATCGCCCTGCCGAAGCGGACGCGCACCCGCTCGGGAGAAAGCAGCAGCCCCACGCGAGAAACGATGAGGGCGACCAGGACTCCCAGCAGGATATGCCCCGGCGAAAAGCCGGTCAGCAGGACCCACATGGCGAAAAGGAGCGCCGACAGGACGGGAAAGGGCAGTATCCGGCTCATCGCGGCGCCTCCACCGTGCGGGGAGCGTCCAGCACCGCCTCGAGATAGGCGGTACGATCCCTGAGCGTGGCGGCGGTCAATTCGATGTAGCGGAATGCGGGACCCGACCAGATCATCAGCGCCAGGCAGGCGGACAGCAGCACGGCGATCGGCACGACTTCGATCACGCTCAGCCGCGCCGGCGCTTCGTCCGCCGGCGTCCAGAGCAGATCGATGCCAGCGCGGGTCAGCGCAATCATCGTCGCCAGACCCGACAGGATGATGAGGCCGATCAGGATCCACGACGTCGGCCCGACAGCTTCGTTGCGGAACAGCGCGTCGATGATGGCGAACTTGGCGATGAACCCCGACAAAGGCGGCAGTCCGGCCAGCAGCAGGGTACAGAAGATGAACCCGCCCCCCAGCACCGCGATCGTCCCGGGGATGACGATGCCGATCTCGTCGCCGTCCTTTTCGATCGCACCGGTATATTCGTCGTCGAACACCGGCTCCGCAATGCCCGCGATGAAATCCTCCTCGTCGGCATTGCGCTCGACTGGCTCGATGATCAGGTAGAGCGCCCCCACCGCCAGCGTTGAGCTGGCCAGGTAGAAGATCATCGCCGCCGTCAGCGCCTCGCCGCCGATGCCGATCGCGGCCAGCAGGGTGCCGGACGAGACGAGCACATAATGGCCCGCGACCCGCGAGAGGGTTCGGGTTGCCAATATCCCCAGCGTGCCGAACGCCATCGTCGCGAAGCCGGACCAGATCAGCCATTGGTCGGTGAAGTCGGCGGCGCTGCCCGATGCCGCCCCGAACAGCAGCGAGGACAGCCGCAGGACGATGTAGATCCCGACCTTGGTCATGATGGCGAAGATCGCCGCCACGGGCGGCGCTGCCACGGCATAGGTGCGGGGCAGCCAGAAGCTGAGCGGCCATATGCCCGATTTGACGAGGAAGGCGATCCCCAGGATCGCGGCACCCGCCTCCAGCAGCATGAGGTCGGCCGCGGGCACCGCCGGGATGCGCCGGGCGAGCTCGGCCATGTTGAGGGTGCCCGTCACCGCGTAGATCATCGCCACGCCGATCAGGAACAGCAGCGAGGTGGCGATATTGATGGCGATATAATGGAGCCCCGCCTTCGTCCTTTCCGCCCCCGATCCGTGGAGGATCAGGCCGTAGGACGCAGCCAGCAGCACTTCGAAGAAGACGAAGAGGTTGAAGATGTCGCCGGTCAGGAACGCTCCGTTGACCCCCGCCAGCAGCAGCAGGAACAAGGCATGGAAGCGTGGGCCGGAGCGGTCCCACCGCGCCAGCGCGTAGAATAGCGACGTGAAGCCGAGCACGCTGGTCAGGAGCAGCATCAGCGCCGACAGCCGATCCGCGACGAGCACGATCCCGAAGGGAGCGGGCCAGTCTCCGACCAGATAGGCGCGTGGCCCGGCACCGCCGCCGAGGCCGCCGTCCGCCTGCCAGATAAGCAGGGTGGCGATGATCGCCAGCGCTCCGGTGGTACCCAGGCCGAGCAGCCGCTTCACCGCCCGCCGCCGTTCGTCGAATGACAGCATGAGCGCGCTGACCACGATCGGGAGCAGGATCGGCGCGACGATCAGATGGTCCATCCAGCCGCTCACCGGTCGTCCTCCTCGCCATCGACATGGTCGGTGCCGGTGATCCCGCGCGCGGCGAGCAGCACGACCAGCAGCAAGGCCGTGGTGGCAAACGAGATGACGATGGCGGTCAGGACCAGCGCCTGCGGGACGGGATCGGCATAGAGCGCCGGATCGACGCCTTCCTTGCCGACGATCGGCGGCGCGTCGGAGCGGAGCCGGCCGGAGGCGAGGATGAACAGGTTCACCGCATAGGAAAGAAGCGACAGACCCAGCACGACCTGGAAGGTACGGGGCCGGAACAGCAGCCAGAGGCCGGAAGCCGTCAAGATGCCGATGGCGAGGGCGAGCACGGCTTCCATCACCCAACCTCCCCGGAGCGTTCGTCGGATGGCCCGGCCTCGGGCGCCCGCCGGGCCCTCGGCGTGCGAATGGACTGGTGCGCAAGGGCAATGAGGATCAGCACGGTCGTGCCGACCACGACGGCGAACACGCCGATATCGAACAGCAGCGCGCTGGCCATAGGGATCTTGCCGATCACTGGCAGGTCGAGATAGCTGAAATGCGTCGTCAGGAAGGGATAGCCGAACAGCCAGGCCGCCATCCCGGTCGTCGCCGCGATCAGCAGGCCGGCGCTGATCCAGCGCACCGGAAGAACGTTGAGGCGGGCTTCGACCGAGCGGGTCCCGCTCGCCATGTAAAGCAGGATGATCGCGATCGAGGCCGTCACGCCGGCGGCAAAACCGCCGCCGGGAAGATCGTGGCCACGCACGAGCAGGTAGAGCGCACAGGTCAGGATCACCGGAAACAGCCACTCCATGATCACCCGAGGCACGAGAAGATAGTGGCTGACGGTATCGCCACGCTCCCGGTCGTCGCGGCTGTCGTCGAAGCTGTTCTGGATCTTCTGTTGGTCGGGCAGCTCGACGCTCTCGGCCGCGGGCCTGAAACGCCTGAGCAGGGTGAAGACCGTCAAGGCCACGATTGACAGCACGGTGATCTCGCCGAGCGTGTCGAACGCCCGGAAGTCGACCAGGATGACATTGACGACGTTGGTTCCCCCGCCCCCGGGATATGCCTGTTCCATGAAGAAGCGTGAGAGCCCCTCGGGCCGCGGGCGGGTCATGATGGCGTAGGCAATCGCGGCGGCCCCGCCGCCGCCCAGCGCCGCGAGGAGGATATCTCCGCCACGCCGCAGCCGCACGCCGAGCGGCTTGGGCCCCTCAGGCCAGAAGTCGGGGAGGCGCAGAGGCAGCCACCGCAAGCCGAGAAGCAGCAGAACCAGCGTGACCGTCTCCACCAGCAGCTGGGTGAGGCCGAGATCGGGTGCCGACAGCCAGATGAAGCTGATGCAGGTGGCGAGCCCGGCGATACCGACCATGATCAGGGCAGCCAGCCGATGGAATTTGGCCTGGACGGCGGCACAGACCGCACTCGCGCCGCCCACGAGCCAGATGATGCCGAACACGGGGTCGATCAGGGTGCGCGGGAGCGACCCCAGGCTATAGCCCAGCATGACGAAAGGCAGGCCGCCCGCTACGATCGCCGTGACGACCAGGAGGCGAAGCTGGACCTGCAGCCGCCTGGTACGGGCCAGCCGATGGAGGGCGCGTGCGCCGTCGATCAGCGCCGCCAGTACGGTCTCGAACGTCCTCCGTCCCTTCACGCGGCCGATCACGGGGGAATTCTTCATCGCGTTCAATCGCGCGCCGAAGATCCGGTAGAGCAGGATACCCCCGAGCAGGGCGATGGCGCTCATCAGCAGCGGCATGGTCAGGCCGTGCCAGACGGCGAGGTCATAGGCGGGGGTCCTCTCGCCGAGCACCGATCGGGCGGCGATGTCGAGCAGCGGCCCGATGGTCATCGCCGGGAAGATGCCCACCAGCAGGCAGATGAGGACGAGGATTTCGATCGGCAGGCGCATCCAGCGCGGCGCTTCGGCTGGCTGCCGGGGCAGGTCCTGGGGCGGAGGGCCGAAGAAGGTCTGGTGGATGAAGCGCAGCGAGTAGAGCACGCTGAACATGCTGGCCACCGTCGCCAGGACCGGCAACAGGCGGTCGAGGATGGTGCCGCTATGCGCTTCCAGCGCTTCGGCAAGAAACATCTCCTTGGAAAGGAACCCGTTCAGCAGCGGCACGCCCGCCATCGCCGCGGCGGCGACCATCGCAAGCGTCGCCGTGATCGGCATGAAGCGAGCGAGGCCGCTCAGTCGACGCAGGTCGCGGGTCCCGGTCTCGTGGTCGATGATGCCTGCCGCCATGAACAGCGATGCCTTGAAGGTCGCATGGTTCAGCGTGTGGAAGATGGCCGCCACGGCCGCGAGCGGGCTGCCGAGGCCCAGCAGCAGCGTGATCAATCCGAGATGACTGATCGTCGAATAGGCGAGGAGACCCTTCAAATCATGCTGGAAGATCGCGGCCCAGGCCCCGACCAGCAGCGTACAGAGGCCGATGGCGCTGACGATGAGATACCAGCTCTCGGTGCCGGCAAGAACGGGCCAGAGGAGGATCAGCACGAATATCCCGGCCTTCACCATCGTCGCGGAATGAAGATAGGCCGATACCGGCGTCGGCGCCGACATCGCGTGGGGCAGCCAGAAATGCAGCGGGAACTGCGCGCTCTTCGTAAAGGCGCCCACCAGCACGAGGATGAGCATCGGCAGATAGAGTTCATGGCTGCGGATCGCCTGCCCGGCCTGCAGTACCGCATCGATGTCATAGCTGCCGGCCATCCGCCCGAGCAGCAGGAAACCGACGAGAAGGCACACGCCGCCGGCGCCGGTGATGATCAGTGCCATGCGCGCGCCGTCTCGCGCGCTCTGGTTGTGGTGCCAATAGCCGATCAGCAGGAAGGAAAAGAGGCCGGTGAGTTCCCAGAAGAAGACGATCTGGATGAGATTCCCCGACAGGGTGATCCCGAGCATCGACCCCATGAACGCGAGCAGGAAGGAGAAGAACCGCGGAACGGGGTCCTGGGGCGACATGTAATAGCGTGCATACAGGACGACCAGCGCACCGATGCAGAGGACAACTAAGGCAAATAGCCACGAAAAGCCGCTGAGCCTGATCGAGAGGTCCAGTCCCAGCGAGGGCAGCCACGGCACGGCGTGCCGGATGCTGCCACCCGCCGCCATGTCGGTATGGAAGCCAAGCAGCAGCGCGGTCGCCGTCACGGTCACACAGCCCGCCAGTGCCGCCGCCCCGTTTCGCGCCCTGGCCGGCAGGAAAGCCGCAATCAGACTGCCTATGAATGGAAGCGCGAGGATCAGATAGACTAGTCGCGCATCATTCATTCCGGTGAGACCTCCCTTCCTGCCGCAACGGCAGATTCATGCCCCCCATATGGGACAGAAGCGTCACGCAGCAAGCCGCTCGTGATCGAGGCCCGGGATCGCGCGACGATCCAATAGCCGTTCAAGGCCCGAGATTCATTAGTTTTTGCAAAGCCATCGGGCTGAAACGCCCGATCCGGCATCTCATGCCGACGGGTTCATAGCCGCCCTGGAGGAGAGGGTATCAGGACCCGATCCTCGGTCCGGAAGGGCTTTCGCGTGGCGAGCAGCCGCCTGCCCGGCGCCGACCCGGCGCCCGCGACGGCGAACTGGATTCCACTCAAGCGCGGGGTTCATCCGACAGACAATCCACATAGCGATCGCGTAGCTCCCTCTTCGCAATTTTTCCGGTCGCGGTGAGGGGGACCGTGTCCAATATGATCCTGTCGGGCATCCACCATTTTACGACCGCTCCGGCCAGATGGTCGCGGATAGCTTCCTCGGTAACGTCATTCCCGGCATGGGCCTCCACGATCATCACGGGCCGCTCCTCCCATTTGGGGTGAAACGCTCCGATGACAGCGGCAATCTTAACGCCGGGACAGGCCATCGCGGCATTTTCCAGGTCGATCGAGCTTACCCACTCGCCGCCGGACTTGATCACGTCCTTGCTGCGATCGGTGATCCGCATGAATCCGTCGGCATCGATCGTCGCGACGTCGCCCGTATCGAACCAACCGTCGTCGTCGACGGCGCTCACCTCGCTCCGGAAATAGCGCTCCACCGTCCAGGGGCCCCGAACATGCAGAGCGCCCGCGCTACGCCCGTCATGCGGAAGCTCGCGTCCCTCCTCGTCGACGACGCGCAGTTCGATGCCGAACTGGAGACGCCCCTGCCGCGTCCAGATGATCTCGTTGCGGGCGTCAGCTCCATGAGCCTCGATCGCCGGCGTGGGAGAAGCAACCACGCCCACCGGACTGGTTTCGGTCATGCCCCAGAGCTGGCGCACTTCGACGCCATGGCTCTGGAAAGTGGTCGCCATCGCCCGGGGCACGGCCGACCCGCCAATCACGATCCGTCGGAGCGACCCGACACGCTGTCCCGACCCCCGCAGATGTTCGAGATACATCGTCCAGATCGTCGGAACGCCGCCCGAAAAGGTCACGCCCTCAGCCTGGATCAATTCCTGCAGGCTGGCGCCGTCCATCCGGTCGCATGGCAGGACGATCTTGCACCCGTTGATCGCCGCGACGAAGGGCAGGCCCCAGGCGGTGGCGTGATACATCGACTGGCATGGCATCACGCAATCGAAGGCAGAGAAGCCGAGCGCGCCCGACAGGCCCGCCGCATAGGCATGAAGGACGATCGAGCGGTGACTGTAAAGCACGCCCTTGGGATCGCCCGTCGTGCCAGACGTATAGCACAGAAAGGCGGCGGAACGCTCCGTCAGCCGCGGCCATTCGACGATGCCGGACTGCTCCCCCAGCAACGCCTCATAGCTCCGCGCGCCGACAGCATCGGCAGTGCCGTCACCCAGCAGGATGACCGTCTCGATCTTGCCCAGGCGGGGCAGGAGCCGCGCCGCGAGATCGACGAAACTCTCGTCTATCAGGAGGATGCGGCTGCCGGCATGGTCGATCGTATAGGCGACATGATCATCGCTCAGCCGCGGGTTGGCCGTGTGCAGCACGGCACCGATGCCCGGCACGGCGTAGAATAGTTCGAGATGGCGGTGCGTGTTCCACGCCAGCGAGCTCACGACATCGCCGGGGAGGATACCCAGCGATCGCAGCATGTTCGCGGCCTGGCCCGCGCGCCGGGCGAGCCCGCGATTGTCGTAGCGAAAAATCGACCCGTCCACCTGGCGCGAGACGATCTCTCGACCGGGATGGGCGGCCGCGGCGTAGCGAAGCAGCGCGCTGATCTGCAGCGGCTGATCTTGCATGAGTCCGGTCATCGGACTGTCGATGATGTGCATCGGTTCCCTTTCGCCGGTCACCCGGTCCTTCCAAAGCAGCGCGGAATGGCATCACGCAGCAAATCCTTCTCGCGCAGGCCCGAGGCGCGGGCCGGCCCGTTCAGGTGGGACAGCCAGCCGCACAGGAAGCCGTCCTCGGCATCCCCGATGCGAGCCGATATGTGGGCGACCGCCCCCGCCGCCAGCCCGTGCCGTTCGAGCTCGGCGAGCGAGACGATGCCGGCCAGGTCCTTGCCCACGCCCGCATCGTTGAAGAAGACCCCGCGCAGCGGATAGCGCAGCGCATAGTCGACGACGCTGGCCCCTCCATGCGATCCCGAGACGACGACGGCATCCCGATCGCACGCGCGCACCTCGGTGATCGAACTGAGGAGGACGATATGGACACCGTGGAGGTCGATCTCCTGGCGCATGGCCTTAGCGCCTTCACGTCCGCCGTTCGGCTTGGCGAACAGTCGTCGTCAGCGTGCCGATCTCCTCGACGTGCAGCTCCACCACGTCGCCGGGCGAAAGGCGGCGTTGCAGCTCGAAGCCGCAGCCGGACAACACCGTGCCCGACGCGATGATTTCGCCGGCATGAAGGCGCCGATCGCGGCTGAGCATCACGATGGCATCCTCGAAGCTGTGGTGCATCGACGCCGTGCTGCCGTGCGACCATTGCTCACCGTTCACCGAGGCGGTCATGGTGAGGGCATAGGGATCGGGAACAGCATCCGCGGTGACGATGCAGGGGCCGATCGGATTGCTGTTGTCGAAATCCTTGCCCGCGCCAGGCCCGATCTGTCCGGCCATCACCGCAAGCTGGACATCCCGCGCGGACAGGTCGTTGAAGATCGTATAGCCGAAGATATGTTCGCGGGCCTGCGCGAGCGATATGTTCCGGCCGCCCTTTCCTACGATGCAGGCCCATTCCAGCTCGAAATCCATCCAGTCGGTCTCGCCCGGCCAGACGGCCTCCTGGCCGGTGCCGCACACGGCAGTCGTGTCGCAATTATAATAGATGATCCGTTCGCTTACGATCGGTGCCAGGTGATAGCTGCCGTCGACCCCGAGCCCGGCCGCGCCCGCCTTCTGCCGCATCATCATCTCGCCGACCGCCTGGAGATGCTCCAGGAAAAGCTGGCAGTCCCGCATTTTGACGGGACGCGGCAGCGGCGCCAGCAGCGTCGCGTCGCGCAGGTCGACCACGGCGCCCACGGGAGCGGCCTCGACGATCGCGCGGGCATGGCGCAAGGCCGGCTCCCCGGCCTCGATCAGCGCCTGCATCGATCCGAAATAATCGGGCGCCTCGCCGGCCGCGCCTGCGAGATCGACGATGCGATCGCCATCGAGCAGCGCACCGATGCGTTCGACCCCGCCCCGTTCATAAGTCACCAGCCGCATGCCTTCCCTCCCTGCCGGATCAGTTTCCGAAGGCTTCGTGGAGGTGCGTGGCCATCGCCCGCCAGGATCGCTCGTCGGTGCGACCATGGTAGAAGGCACCCGCCATCCCGAGGGCGTCGATCGCGGGGTTGGTGAAGCTGTGCGCCGCCCCTGTGTAGGCGATCGTCTGGCAGTCGGCTCCGCAGGCCGCCATCTCGTCGAGGAAGGCCATCAATTCGGCCTGCCCGACGAACGGGTCCTCGGCGCCGTGACAGACCAGCAGCGAGGCCTCGATCGTCGCCCGGGCCGGACGGACGGTCGCCAGATTGCCGTGGAAGCTGACCCCGGCCCGACAGCCGGGGTAATTGGCACGCGCGAGTTCGAGGACCACGGCGCCGCCGAAGCAGAAGCCGATCGCCGCCAGCCGGCCGTCGCAGCGTGGATGGCGCGCCAGTGCGTCGAGCGCCGCGCCAGCGCGGCGGACGATACGGTCCGGCTCGGCAAGCCATGACTGCACCAGCGGCACGCCTTCGTCGATCGACCGGACCGATCGGCCCTCGCCGTAGAGATCGGCGGCAAGGGCGATGTAGCCGAACTCGGCTGCCAGGCGCTCGGTGCGCCCGATCGTCTGCTCCCCCACCCCGCTAAGGTCGGCGAAGACCGCGATCGCGGGGCGCCTGTCTTGTCCCTGCGGCAGCGCGATCCTGCCTCGGCACGCTACGTCCCCATCACGATAGTCGAACAATTCGGTCATTACGGTCTCCGTCCTCGCCGACCTGCCGGTCGCCGATGCAATCGCCTCAGAAAAACAGTTGGAAATCGGCCTGTCGGGGCCCTTCATCCATCATTTCGACATAGGCATCGGGGCTGCGGGTCCAGAATTGGAAGTTGTTGTTCTCGTCCAGGAACCAGCTCCTGCAGCCGGAAAGCCAGACGGTGCCCTGTGCAGCGGCGGCATTGTCCGCCTTGAACCGCTGCTCCGCCTCCGGCCGCGGTGCCAGTGCTCGCGCGCCGCTGTACTCGAGCATCTTAAGCAGGCGGATGATGTATCCGGTCTGCAGCTCGGCACCGGTCACGTAGGACTGATTGCCGAGCGCCGAGAAGGGACCGCCGATCGCGAAGAGGTTGGGAAAACCCGCGAAGGAAACCGTTGCGAAGGACGAGACGCCTCCGGCCCAGGCATCGTCGAGGGTGATCCCGTCGATGCCGACCGGATTGATCGAGCGGAAATATTCCTTGGTCTTGAACCCCGTCGCCAGGATGATGGCATCGGCGGCATGCTCCGCGCCGTCGGCGGTGCGGACGGCTTGGGGTTCGATCCGCTCGATCGGGCTGGTGACGACGTTGCAATGGGGCCGCTGGACAGCCTCATAGAAACCCTCGGCCATGACGAGCCGCTTGCACATCATCGTGTAGTCGGGGGTCAGCTTCGCCCGCAGACCGGCATCCTCGACCTGCGCCAGATTGTTGCTGCACTCCTCGAAGTAGCGCCGCGTAATCTCGGGATCGCCGGCCGAGAGCGCCCCCAGATCGCGCTGGCTCTCGGCGATGATACGGTCATATATCGCGTAGAGCTGCCCGGCGTCGCCGCGCAGCAGGCGCTTCTGCTCGTCCGAATGCCGCTCCCGCGTGATGGGATAGACCCATTGCGCGGTCCGCTGGAATATCGTCAGGCCGCCGACCTGGTCCACGATCGCCGGGATGATCTGGGCGGCGGTCGAGCCCGAACCGACCAGCGCGACCCTTTTGCCGCGCAGGTCCGCATCGTGCCGCCATTTGGCGCTGTGCAGCACGTCGCCTTCAAACCGCTCGATTCCGGGCAGGCGGACCTCGTTGGCGACGTGCAGGAAGCCGGTGCAGGCGATCACCGCGTCGACCACGGTGCTGTCGCCGTCGGCCATCTCCAGATGCCAGCCGTCATCGCGATAGCGCGCCGAGACCACTTCCTTGCCGAACTTGATCCGCCAGTTGAGATCCAGTTGCCGGCAGGTGTTCTCCAGATATTGCCGGATCTCCTCCCCCGGCGCGAAGGACTGGCTCCAATCGGGATTCAGCGCGAAGGTGAAGGAATAGGCATAGGATGGAATGTCGCAGGCGACGCCTGGATAGACATTCTCCCGCCACGTCCCGCCGACCGACGACGCCTTCTCATAGATGGTGAAGTCGGAGATGCCGGCCTGCTCCAGCGCATAGGCCATGGCGATCCCGCCGATGCCGGCGCCGATGATCGCGATCCGGCGATCGCCCTTCAGCTTCGCGGACCGCCCGCGCTTGATGACCTCGCGTACCGTCGCCATGGTCAGCGCTCCTGCTCACGGGTCTTGAGATAGGCGATGATGTTGGATCGCACGCCCGCGTCGGCCACGCCGGTGAAGGTCATCTTGTTGCCCGGCAGGAAGCTGCGCGGCGCTGCCAGGAACCGATCAAGCGACGTATCATCCCAGCGGATCTTCGCCAGCCGCAGAACCTCGGAATAGTCATAGGCGGGGTCTGCCGATGCCGCTGCACGGCCATAGATGCCGTCCAGCCTGGGACCGATCTTGGGCGGGGACGATGCGGAAATGCCGTGGCACGACGTGCAGCGGGCGAACTGCGCCTGCCCCAGCTTCGCGTCGCCGGAGGCACAGGCAGGGCCTGCCGCAGCGAGAAGAATACAGGCAATGATCTTCGGGACGTGACGTGAAAGGTCCATGTCGAAACCGATCCTCGAGGCGGGAGTGTAGGCGGAAAAGCTCGTCATCTCGCGAGCGGGCTGGGCCTGATCTGGAACTTGACGAGGCCGGGATTGCCGCTGTCGGCGTCTTCGCCGTGCCAGACCGTGATGCTGTTGTAGCTTGCCCAGAGGCCGCCGCCTTTCCAGCCGGCGCCGGGCCGATCGCGCCGCGCGCTGATCTCGCGGGCATAGAAGCCGCGCGGATAGGGAACGCGCATCACGACCGGCGCCGGCGCTTTCCTGGAAAGCGCCACGAGCGAGTCCGAATTGCCGCCGCTGACGATCACGCTGTCGCGGCCGAGCCCACTGACGTCGGCATGGTCGACGACGAGGCCATAGTTGAAGTCCGCCGTCTCCTCGCTACCGGAAAGGCGGGGGCCGGGAAGCCGGCGGAAGCTCCAGGCTCCGGCACATTGCTGCCCGGTCGCGCGGGGCCCCGAGCGCGTCCGGCATTTTGATCGGTCGAACTGCGCTACGCCGCCACTGATCAGCGCGACCCACACGCGCCCCTGGCTGTCGAAATCGACATTCATCGGCGAATAGCCAGCAAAGCTGCCGTCCGGCTTGCGCGGCGGCTCATAATATTCGCTGCGGCAGCTATAGGGCGGCCGGTCCCCGGGAACGAGCCGGACGATACCCCCCGGGAAGTCGCGGGTCGCTGTGAACCAGATGCTGCCGTCGGTCGGATGCGGACGCGCGCGGAAGACGAAATGTCCCGCAATCCGCGTGTCGCGCTTCGGATCGGACGCCTCGCCGAGCAGGGTCCACTGCCCCGGATCGAGATCGGTCACAGGACGACGACGCCCCGCGGTCGGCAGCACGACCGGGCACCAGCCCGTCGCCCGGCTGGCATCGCCGGTGCGATCCCATATGTCCGGATCGATCCAGCTGATCACCGTGTCGCTGGTGAAGAACAGCGCCTTGCGCGTGTCCGGCGCCGCCTTGGCCCGCTGGTCGAGGCACATCGGCACCGAGGTAAAGCGGTTCCGGGCGGGATCGTACATCCGCAGATATTCGACGCGCGGCGCGACGATAAAATTTTTCCCGGCCGGGTCGATCCATTCCGTCCCACATTCCGCCTTGGGCGGCGGCGTGTCGGCGACATGCTCCTTGAGGAATTGCGGCCCATAGCTGGGGAACCAGACCCGCCCGCGGCGATCGAGCGTCACCAGCATCGGGTGCCGCCGGCCGTCGGGAATATCGAGCAGCCGCGTTTCGCTGGTGTTCGGATCGACCATGGTCAGCCGGCCGATATGCGGCTCGACCCCGAACACGGGTCCTCCGGCATTGAGATCGGGGTGGCGTGGATCGGTTGCGATCAGATCATGGTTGAAGGTCGGACCGCCCCAGTCCCAGATCGAGATGACGACGTTGCGCTCGATCCCGGCCGGTCGCCGCGGCAGATCGGCGGGCAACGCCCCCTTGCCGATCCGCGCGGTCCAGTCGGCGTACATGCGCGGCCCCGCCGGCCCGAGCGATGCCATCGTGACCTGCATCGCATTGGCGTAGCCCTGCGCGAGGTCTCCCATCGCGGGATCATCCTTGTCGCGCGCCTGTCGGATGCGCTGATGCCAGCCTTCGAGGCTGTTGTCGGCGGGATCGCGCATCACCTCGTTGCCGATCTGATGGCAGACCAGGCAGAATTTGGCCGTCGCGATGAAGCTCTGCCGGCGTCCCGCCTCGCCTCCGAATGCCGACGCGAGCGGTGGTTTCAGCATCGCGTACCAGTAATTCGCAGGATAGGCCTTCGCGGCATCCGCCGCGTCGGCGGCAGCGCGGGCCCGCAGCGTCACGCGTGCGCCGGGCGATGCGGGCTGTCGGTCGGTATCCGCCAGCCCATAGCCCCGGGCCCAGACGCGATACCGCGCCTTCGGCAGCTCCGGCAGCACGAACCGGCCCTGATCGTCGGTCACCACGATCTTTATGAAGCGGGTCGGCAGATCGCGTGTCTCCGCGATCACCCATATCCCCGCTTCCGGCCCCTTGGGCCCTGCCACGGCACCCACGATCGCATCGGGCGCGGCAGCGGGAAGCAAGGCTTGCGGCGGCGCGGCGCCGGTCGTCAGCACGAACGATGCCGACGCTGCCGCAAGCGCGCCAGCCATGGCGGCTACCGAGACGATTGGTTTCATCGAAGATCCTCTGGCGCCGGGCCCGCGGACCCGGCGTTGGCTGATCAATATTGAAAGCTGAAGCTGACGCCGTAGCGCGCCGGCATGCCGGCATAGCGGACGACCACGTCGCTGATGCTGTTGGCGGAGTTCCAATAATATTTGTTTGTGACGTTCTCGCCGAACAGCATCGCCTTCCAGCGGCCGTCCGCGCTCTCGATGCCTACGTTGAGATCGACCAGCGTATAGGCGCGGATGGCCACCACCGGCACGCCGCCCAGCTGCGCGTTGGTGCCGCTGTGGTAGGTCAGGTGGCCGCCGACGAAGGCCGACAGGCGGTCCCCGACCGGCCATGCGTAGCGCGCGTCCGCCACCGCCTGCCATTTCGGCGTGTACGGCAAGCGAGAGCCGTCGAAATTGCGCCGGATACCGAACACGTCGAGACCGATGAAGTCGTCGACCCGCGTGTGCAGATAGGTACCCGAAAAGTCGAGGTCGAGCCCACGCACCGGCCGGATATGCACCTGGCCCTCGGCGCCTTCGATCTTCGACTTCGGCACGTTGACGAGCGCCTGCACGGTTCGCAGGACCGGGTCGGGAATGATTCCGCGAACCTGCTTGTCGGTATAGTCCATGCGGAAAATCGCGCCGTTCCACTGGATCTTCCGATCCCAGAGCGGAACCTTGAAGCCCGCCTCATAGGCTACGACCTTCTCCTGCGATACCGGGGTGAACTGGGTCAGCGTCGCGGCCGTGGTCGTGGGGAAACCGCCAGCCTTGTACCCCTGGCTGACATTGGCGTAGAGGAGGAGCCCTCCCTCCCCTTTCCAGCTCAGGCCGGCGCGCCAGGAAATATTGTCCTGGTCGAAGTTCGTCACCAGCCGCGCCGGATCGAGATTGGCGTCGAGGCTGGTGCATTGGCCGGGCGCGATCGGGATGACGGGCGACCGCCCCCCTTTCAGCGCGGTCTGCAGGGCCACGAACGCCGCCGCGAACCGGCCGTCGCCGACATCGCCGCTGCAGCCGTCGAAGCTCCGGTCCGCCTTGGTGTAGCGCGCGCCGCCCTGGATACTGAGGCCGGGCAATATCTCATATTCGGCATTGCCGAACAGCGCGTAGGTCTTGGCGATCTGGACATTGTTGGCCTGGGCGCCGTTGTACCGGACGCCCGCGATCTTCCCGCCGGTGGAATCGCCGAGGAAGGAGGTCAGCCGCTCGTAGATGCGGTCGCGCTCGTAATTGCCGCCGAAAACCCAGGTAAGCGCGTCGGTGCTTCCCGACAGGCGCAGCTCCTGGAAGAAGGACTTGATGCTCCCGACGTCGAGGCTGTCGATGATGTTGAGCGTCGAGCCGTCCTGGTCGATCGGCGCATAGCGCGAATAATCGGCGTAGCTGGTGATCGAGGTCAGCGATATGTCGGAGGTCAGATCGTAGCCCAGCCGCAGCGAGGTCTGCCAGAGCGAGTTGTCGTTCCGGAGGCTGCGTCCGGCATTCCAGTCCGCCGCGCGGTCGTTGGCGGGCGCCAGCGGATAAAGGAAGGTTCCGGGGACGTCGGGGATGTTGGCCGGCGTCTTGGGGATCAGCGCGACCAGCTGCGGGGCCTGGTTGTCCGACCGGTCCCGCCAGCCATTGACGTTCAGCTGCGCCGTGAAGGCCGCCGAGGGCGCCCATTCGATGATCGCACGGCCGACAAGGAGGTCCTTGGCGCCCAGGCTGTCGCGCCGGGTATAGCTGCGCTGCCAGTCGCCGCCCTGATTGGTGCGGGCGGCGACGCGAACGCGGAGCGTGTCGCTGACCGGTCCCGTGACATGCCCCTCGAGCTCCACCTCGCCGAAGCGGCGGTAGCTCGCGCGCATGCCCGCGCCGAACTCGGCCGTGGGCCTGGCCGCGACATAGTTGATCGCGCCGCCCGTAGAGTTGCGTCCGAACAGGATACCCTGCGGCCCCTTCAGGACCTCGACGCGCTCGAGGTCCAGCCCAGCGCCGATCGTCATCGCCGAATAGGGAAGACTGATCTCGTCGACATAGACCGACACGGCCGGGTCGGCGGCGAGCGAGGACTCGAAATAGCCGACGCCGCGCAGGATGTAGACCGGCGTTTGATAGCCGCTGACCGTGTAGCTGAAGCCAGGAACGCTCTTTTCCAGGTCGCCCGGCTTTACGATGCCCTTGTCGGCCAGATCCTTGCCGCTCAGGGCGCTGATCGACATCGGCACTTCATTGACGCGCTGCTCGCGCTTCTGCGCGGTCACGACGATCTCCGCCGCATCGCCGGTGCCGTCCTCCGCCGCATGGACCGCCGCCGGACAGGCGAGCGCCGCCATCACCGCCAGGGCCGATATGCCGATGTGATCTTGCCTGCTTCGCATAACCCCCTCCAAAGTTCCGTCTTTTCAATATTTTTATGGATATAACGGCATTAATCTGATCTTATCGCTAAATGATCGCAATATAAGTTCCATATAGTGAGATTGTGTCCCGGTCAATGGAATTCGTTTACGGAAGGGCAGGAATGGATATCAGCGGCGAGACGGAGCGGGAGATCGCCAATCTCATCCACCGCTTCTATTGGCTGGTCGATCATGGCCGCGCCGCGGAAACGGCCGGGATGTTCAGCGAAAGCGCTGTGCTGACCTATGGCGCGGGCGCGCCGACTCCCGGCGAGATACGGGGCGAGGCGGTTGGCCTGGCGATGCGCCGGCGGCAGGAGATGAGAGGTCTCGTCACGCGCCATGTCGTCTCCAATCTCATGCTGACGCGGTGCGGCGAGGACCAGATCGATTCGGTACTGCTGCTGACGGTCTACCGCTCGGAAGAACCGTCGCGGGATCCCATTCCGCATACGGTCGCTGACGTGGAGGAGAGCTTCGTCCGCGAGGCTGGACGCTGGCGCATCGAGCGAAGGACGATTAGTCCCGTGTTCATGCGCGACAGACCCGAACTGTAACCGATTTTCCGAGAGCACCCGATAGAATGGCAACCAAATCGTCCGGCGCTGGCCAAGGTATCGAACGCGTAGCTGCGATCCTGCGGGCCGTGGCCGCCCATAATTCAACCGGCGCCAGGCTGGTCGACGTCGAGACCGCGACGGGCCTCAGCAAATCGACGGTCCACAGGCTGCTCAGCAGCCTCGCGGCCCAGGGGCTGGTCGAGCAGGGCGACGAGGGCAGCGCCTTCTTCCTGAGCTTCGACCTCCTCCAGCTCGGAGCTGCGGCCGCCAACCGCTATGGCGTCGTCGATGTGGCGCGTCCGCATCTTGAACGGCTGGCGGAGCGGGTCGGCGACACCGTCATCCTGTCGATCGCGGCCGGGACCGACTGCGTGGTGATCGACAGGGCGGAAGGCGACTTTCCGGTTCAGATCAACACGCCATGGCTGGGCGACCGCAGGCCATTGGGCATCGGCGCCGGAAGCCTGGCTATCCTGTCGGCCATGCCGGACGCGGCGATCGACGAGACGCTGCGCGCGAACCGCGAAGGCTATGCCCGTTATCCCAATATCGACCAGGCGACGGTTCGGAGCCTGATCCCCGCCGCCCGGGAGAACGGGTATGTATTCAACGACGGCGTCTTCATCCCCGGCATGTGCACGCTCGGCTGCGCCGCCGTCGCGTCCAACGGCAAGCCGCTCGCGGCCCTCAGCATAACCGCGATCCGCGAACGGATGGAGGAGCCCCGCCGCACCCAGCTCATCCGCTGGCTCCGCGAGGAGGCCGATGCCTTAGCAGAGCATCTGCAGCCCCTCTATGCCGCCAAGCTGCGCCGATCCTCGAAGGTCGCCGGCGTCAAGCTGTGATCCGGACGCGGACGGACGGCCGTTCGCCGCCGCGGCCTTCTCAATCGGCATGGGCGAGTGCGAAGAGGCCCTGAACACCCGGAGCGATCGATCGGCTTTGGATGGCGATACTCGCCGGATCGAAACCGCCGTCGACAAGAACGTCCCTCAGCTGGCGGGCGTCGTAGAGACGGTGCAGCCCGGCGGCGGTGAAGGCCCATTTTTCCATGCTGTGGCGGTCTGTGACATAAGCAACGAGGCGGCCTCCCGGCCGCAGGATCCGGCGAAGCATCGAGACCATCCTGCCGTCGCCGTCGCAGAAATAGAGGATGTTGAGCGCAAGCACGGCATCGATGCCGCCGGGCTGGCAGGGCAAATCCTCCAGCCGCGCCTGGTGGACTTCGACGGCGCTGCCATAGCCCGTCCGCGCCAGCCGGGAGCGGGTGCGGCGGATCATTGTCTCCGATTGGTCCACCGCGACGATGCGGCACCTTGCCCGTCGCAGCATCGCCTCGCTGGCCGCCCCCGTACCGCATCCGGCGTCGAGCACCATCTCGCCCGAAGCGGGGCGCAACAGGTCGACCGCCCTTTCCAGCGGTTTCCGGTTGGCGAAGTCCATCGCCAGGCCGCACAGTGCGCCGGCGATACCACTGGGGGCCGCGAGCTGGCGGGCCAGGCCCCGAGCAAGGCCCATCAGGCTATCTTCTTCAGCAACGCCCGGACTTCGCCCCGCCGTCCGGCATCCCAGACGGTACGGTCGGCGTCGTGGGGCGCGCGCAACGCCTTCAGCAGGGCAGTCCTGGCGCCCGCCTTGTCTCCCTGATCGTAGAGGAAATCGCCCCAGAAATAGTTGGCATCGAGCCCGTCCGGATCGAGCGCCAGAGCCTGCTGAAGCAATTGGCGGGCCCGCCCGCTATCGCCGAAACCGATCGGCGAGCCCGGCACCTTGTAGTAGAGCACGCCGAGGCTCATCGCCGCCCCGCCATTTCCGGCCCGGGGATTGATGGCATAGGCGCGGGCAAGGATATCGCGGGCGCGCGTGGCGAGGCCGAGCTTGTGGAAGATGTTGGCCCGGTTGGCCTGTTCGCTGACGACAATGCCCTGCCAGAGCAGCGGTTCGGCCTGGCCGGGGTAGCGCGCGACGATCACGTCGGCCTGATGCGCGAGTTGGTCGAGCGCCGCGGTCTGATGGCTCGATCCGTTCATCTGGTAGGATATGCGCGCCCAGTTATCGTTGATCGCCTTCACATCCTCCGGCATCCCGGCGGAGGCGGCAACCGGCAGGGCGGTGGCTATCATTGCGGCCAGCAATGTGCGTGACATCATCTGTCTTTCTCCTGTGCAATTAGCAGAACTCGGCGCGTGCGCGCCGTATTTGCGGCGCTATGCCGCTATCGATGAGGCGCGGGGCGACCGTGTTTACGATCGTGTAGAGCCGCTCCCGCCAGCCGATCGTGACCGTTTCCCGGCGGCGGACGATCGCCTCGACGATCCGGCGCGCGACCGTTTCCGGTTCGTCGGCCTTCATCCGGGCGATGTCGAGAAAGCGATTGACCTCGCTATTGTTGAGCGGTGTCTTCGCCGCCCGCGGATTGACATGGGTGACAGCGACGCCGCTTCCCATCAGCTCGCGCCGCAGGCTCTGGCTCAGCGCGGCCAGCCCGGCCTTGCTGCTCGAATAGGCCGCGAACCAGGGATAGGGGATCGCCCCCAGGACCGAGCCGATATTGACGATTTGCCCGTCGCCGCGCCCCCGCATCGGAGCGGAGACGGCCTGCGCGAGAAGGGCCGGCACATAGAGGTTCACGCGATAGCAAAGGTCCAGCGCATCGCTCGGCTGATCCTCATGCAGGCCGAAACGCATGACGCCAGCGAGATTGACGAGGACGTCCGGCGTGTCGCGCGCCAGGGTTTGCGCCAACGCGGCAAGCGCGTGATCGTTGGACAGATCAGTGACGATATTCTCGTCGCAGGTGGCGCACCCCACCCGGTCGATGCCTATGACATAAGCGCCGCGCTCGCGAAGCAGCCGGACGAGCGGCGTTCCCAGGCCACCTGCCGCACCGGTCACGGCGATCCGCTTCCCCTCAAGCCGCCGCATCGGCATCCTCCATCGGAATGGCGGCGAACACCCCGCCGAAAAGGTCGAACATATCGTTGGCCATCGCGACGATGGCGTCCTCGTCCGCACGATCGTCGAGCCCGTTCACCAGCACCTCGAAGAAGCGCATATGATCCTGGTCGAGCGCACCGTGCGACGTCAGGTAGGTGAAGGCCGAGGGCGGCAGGTCGAGGCTCGAACGGACCGCCTCCGCTCCATGGCTTGCCAGGGCGATGCTGGTGCCTTCCAGGACGAACACCATGCCGAAGAACGCCGCCGCATTGCCGGTCCGGATCGTCGCATAGGCATGGTCGACCATGCGTGCCGTGGCCGCCGACGGTCCCAGGTGGACGACCGCGTCGGCATTGCCGCCGGCCGCGCGGATATCGTTGAGGATCCACTGCTCGTGGCCCTCCTCCTCCTTGATATAGTCGTCGAGGGCGCGGACGAGGGCGGGCTTGGCGGAGAGGCGGGATCGGGCGAGCCGCATCAACGGCACCGTATGCCGGACATGATGATAGGCTTGCGCCAGATAGGCGAGATAGGTGCCCAGGCCGACTCGCCCCGCAAGTCCCGCCTGAAGTTGCGGCACCGACAGGAGACGGGCACGGGCCGGGGCGGTCTCGGCGCACAACCGCTCGAAGAAAGGACGGCGTTCCGCTCGCTCGACGATCGCGGCCCTGCGCAGTCGTCCGTTGGCGGTCAGCGTGCCGTCCAGGGGCGTGAAGGGACGGCTGGGCTGCCAGTTCCTGATGCGCGCATAGGGCGGCAGCGTGGCGTTAACCGCGGCCACCGCGGCCGCGATATCGGCATCGGCCGCCGAAGGAACGATGAACGCGCCCAGATCGGCCTCGCCGTCGCCATAGGCCATGGCCTGAGCGATCTGGGGCTGGGCGACCAGTTGCTCCTCGACCCATTCCGGCGCGACGTTGCGACCGAAACTGGTGATGATCAGGCTCGACTTGCGGCCGACGATCGAAAGCCGGCCTCGTTCATCGACCTGTCCGAGATCGCCGGTGAAGATTGGCCCGTCCTCGCGCGGATGGCCGACCGTCCCGAGATGAAAATGACCGGCAACGACGATTTCGCCATCGGGCGCCAGCGAGACCGACGCATGGCGGAGCGGGTGACCGACAGTGCCGCGCTCCCGTTCGCCCACCGCCTCGAGGCTCACGACCGACCCGCATTCGGTCAGGCCATAGCCCTGTACCACGGGGAGGCCGACGCATTCGGCCCGTTCGATCAGCGAGAGGGGCACGCGCGATCCGCCGACGGCGACCAGGCGCAGATCGGCGAGGCGATCGCCGCAATGTTCGAGCCGGTTGACGATCTGCGCCAGATATTCCGGCACGAGGATCAGGCTCGTCGCGCCGCTCGATCTGATCGCCGCGACCAGTTCTCGATCCTTGACGGCGAAGGGGTTGGCCAGGCCGATCGATGCCGCGGGAAGCACCAGATAGCGGCCACCGGCGAGCAGCGTCGCGTAGAGCCCCGCCACATTCTCCAGCAGCACGCCCAGCGGCAGGACGGGTAGATGCACGCCCGCCATATCCTCGCCCAGGCGCGCGACGATCGCCTGCGCCGTCTGCAGCATGAGCCGATGGTCAAGGCAGATACCCTTGGGATGGCCGGTCGATCCCGAGGTATAGCTGATCTTCGCCGTGCCTTCCGGCAGGTCGACGGCCATCTGGTCGTGCCTCACGATACCCATCCGCGTGATCGACGCGACAGCGCCTGCATCGGCGAGCGCCGCTGCGCGCTGTTCGGCCGTGAAGAAGGGCGGCAGCGGGATGCAGGCATGGCCGAGCGAGAGCAGCGCGAGGTCTGCGATCACCCAGTCGATGCCATTATCCAGATCGATCGCGATCGGCCCCGGCCCGTCCACTTCGTCGCGGATCAGCGCGGCCGCGTCGGCAATGGCGCTTGCCAGCCCGGAATAACCGATCTTGCGCGACCCGTCGTCAAGCGCGACCCGATCGCCTTCCTGTTCGGCCCGCGCGAGGATCGCCTGCAGAAGCACGCTCATCGGCTCCCGCCCCTCGCAAAGCTCCTTAGGGCATCGGCGCCCGCCAGGATGTCGCCGGCGCAGACGATGGGCTGGCTTTCGTAATAGCGGCCCCAGCGGTCACCCGCCGGGTCGGCCAGGCGCTCGGGATTGGCGGCCGCCAGTTCGACGAACGAAAGGCCGACATGAGCGAACATCCGGCGCAGCGGCAGAGTCAGCGTCGCCACGGCGATCTCATGCCGATCCGCCAGGCGGACCGCCGTTTCGCTCCACAGCTTCAGCATCGCCGGTGTCGGAACCGCGGCGAGGCAACCGATCTCGACGATCGCGCTCCGCGGGACAGGCCGGCCGAACGCGTTGGATACCGCGTCCTCCACGGGCAGGCTGAGATAGGTCTCGAGAAAGAGCGCCTCATCCGCGGCACCGCGGACCGCGAGCGCCGCCATCGGCTGGTTGGAAGATGTCTGGACGACGTGCCAGTCACCATAATCCAGGCAGGGCTTGGCCCCATGTTGTTCTGCAAATCGACCCGCCACAAAGGCTCGCACCGCTTCATTCATCGCTATACTCGCGCTGGTTCGCCGGATCGACGTCACCGCCCGTCGATTGCCTCAACGCCGCGCGAAAATAATTTTGGTCGCGAAAGGGCTGCCGCCACGGCCGGCGGGATATCGGAAGGCGGGGCCGGCACTTCCGCGACAGCAAATTAGGTCCGGGCCGGACGATCGTCGTGTTATTGCCGTTCCTCGCCAATGCGACGCCAGCCGAACGCGCGATGATCCGGCCCTTTACGGATCATCTGCCCGCGGCGCTTATGCAAAGGACGGGGTCGAGCATCAGAAGGAAGACGAGCGATTTCATGAACCAAGAACCGACTATCACCTTCCATGGCGCCGCAGGCACCGTCACCGGCTCCTGCATGGAGCTTCAATATGACGGAGAGAGCGTCCTCATAGATTGCGGCTTGTTCCAGGGACCCCGGACCCTGGAGGCGCTCAACCGCGAGCCTTTCGCCTTCGACGCCCGCAAGGTCCGGGCGGTCATCCTCACCCATGCCCATATCGATCATAGCGGCCTGCTGCCGAAGCTGATCGCGGACGGTTATGGCGGGCCGATCTTCGCCACGCCGCAGACGCGCGATCTTCTATATTACATGCTGCCCGATGCCGGCCGGATCCAGGAAGGCGAGGCGGAGCGCCGCAATCGACGGCTGGACCGCAAGGATGAGCAAGCCGTCGAACCCATCTATACCGAAGCGGATTCCAAGGCTGCCTACGAACAGGTGGTGCCGGTGGCGTTGAACGACTGGTTCGCGCCGGCCGCAGGGTTCCGGGCTCGGCTTTGGAATGCGGGCCATATACTCGGCTCGGCATCCGTAGAGATCGAAGTCGGCGGCACGCGCCTGCTGTTCTCCGGCGATCTCGGCCCCGACCATAAGGCCTTCCACGCCGATCCGGAGGGGCCGGCGGGTCTCGATCATGTGTTCTGCGAGAGCACCTATGGCGACCGTATCCGGGAGGATGTGACGATCGAACAGCGCCGGACCTTGCTGGAGGCGGAAATCAAGGCGGCGCTCACCCGCGGCGGCAATCTGGTCATTCCCGTCTTCGCGCTCGAACGGACCCAGGAACTGCTGCTCGATATAGCGACCCTCATCAACACCGGGCGCCTGGCCCATCCACAGGTGTTCATCGATTCCCCGCTCGCGACGCGCGCCACCGAGATCTTCGCCAGACATGCCGCCGAACTGGAAGACATGGGTTCCGGCGAAATCTTCCGCCACCCGTCATTCCACTACACGTCGAGCGCCATGGAATCGATGCGGCTGAACGAGATATCGGGCGCCATCATCATGGCGGCCTCCGGCATGTGTGAAGCTGGCCGCATTCGTCACCATCTGCGGCACAATCTCGCGCGCCGTGAATCGACGATCCTGTTCGTGGGGTTCCAGTCCGCCGGTTCGCTGGGCCGGACGATCCTCGATGGCGCGCACCGTGTGCGCATCGGCGGCCACGACGTCGCTGTCCGCGCCCAGATCCGGCGGATCGACACCTATTCCGCCCATGGCGACCAGCAGGACCTGCAGCGCTGGATCAAGGCGCGTCGCCCCATCGAGGGCAGCCTGTTCCTCAGCCATGGCGAGGCAGGATCGATCGAGACGTTTCGGCGCCTGCTGCAGGCGGATGGCGATATCGCGTCGATCGTCACGCCGAAGATCGGCGAAACCTTCTCGCTGCCATCGCGCATGCCCGCCAAGCGTCTCAAGACCGGCAATGTCGACCTGCAGGCCGCGGTCAGTCGCGATTGGCAGAACGACTATGCGGATTTCTCGACGCGGCTGAAAAAGGAATTGCAGGCCATCGAGAGTGCCGCGGCCCGGCGCGAGGCGCTCGCGCGCATGGCCGAGGTCCTGCGCTCCTATCAGTCCAGCCGCCAGAAGCGGAAGGCGCGATCGGGCTGACCCAGGGAAAGCGACCGCCGCGGGGAGGGATCGGATCGATGCATCCGTCGCTCCTCGCGGCAGCCTTTCAGCGGAGCCACATGAGCCCGGCAATGGCGACGGCAGAAGCCAGAACCGACGCGAACAACGGACCCGACGCCTTCCAGCCCTGCGTGCGGGGTCCGGCGATGAAAAGCGCCAAAACGGCCTTCCAGAGGGTGTTCACTAGGACCGGCACCGCCAGCACGAGCCCGGCGACATGGGGCTCCAGAATGTCGTCCGGTAGCCCCGCGAGCGTAAGCGCGGCCGCATCCACGTCCCACATGCCGGTCAGGCCAAGCACCACGACAATGCCCTGATCCCCGAAGCGCTCGAGCGCCCATCGCGCGGGGACAGCGATCAGCGCGACCGCGCCGGCCAGCAGAAGTGCCGGCCCGAAATCCAGCGGGTTGCCCAGCTTCACCGGGCCGGCGCCCTCGCCTTTCGCCCCGGAACGCAGCGCCAGGAGGGTCGTCAGGCCGCCGACGATGAAGGCCGGGACCATCGCGAGGGCGAGGGATTTGCTCGTGTAGGGGATCAGCGCGAAGGCGAGGACCTGGATGCGCGCGAACATGACAAGCGACGCAAGCGCGATACCCGCGACCAGCGGGCCTTGCGGACCGTCATTGGCACGCAGACGCCGGGCATAGGCGACGGTGACGGCGGTCGACGACACGAGCGCGCCGAACAGCGCGGTCAGCATGATGCCCTTGTCGGCGCCAAGACGCCGGCTCGCGACATAGCCCGCGAAGGAGAGGCCCAGCACGATGACCACGACCATCCAGATCTGCCGGGGATTCCACGCGTCGTAAGGGCCATAACTTGCATCGGGCAGCAGCGGCAGGACGACCAGCGCGACGATCGCGAACCTGGCGATCGATTCGACCTCCTTTTGGCTCATGCCCTTGAGCATCGCGTGGGCCTCCTGCCTGAGCGTCAGGATCAGGGTGGTCACCGCCGCGATCGCCAGCGCCTCGCTTACCAGGCCCTGGCCGGCCACGAACCCCAGCGCGAAGGTGATGAAGCCTACCAGGGTGTTGGTGACGGACATGCTGGCCCCGCGAGCCAGTTCGCTGCGATAGCCAAGAAGCAGGCTGGCGGCGACGGCCAACCCGATGACCGCCCCCAGGCTCTCGGGAAGATGGCTCGCGATGCCGCCGGAGAGACCGAGCAGCCCGAACGTGCGCAAGCCGCTGACCCGGCCGCCGTCGGATGCCTCGCGTTGCCGCCAGCCTCGCTCGATGCCGATCAGAAAGCCTACCGCGAGCGCTGCGGCGAGTGTGCGAAGTAGCTCTGTATCAAACGACATCAATCGGCATTCCCGAGACGAAAGGAGGAGTGGCGCGGATCGGCGTCGATCCGGTCCGGACAGGCTTCGTCAGCGGCGCGGTGACGTGCATTTGACCGTGACGCTCCGCATCGATGACGATATGGAGGGTTAGTTGATGGAGGGGGCGGATGCCAGTCGGGCGAAGCGGCCCCTGTTCGCGTAGCCGCATTCATTCGTGCGGCATCGAGGTGCGTCGCTTTTGGCCGGAACGATCCGATCGACGGGTCTTCCCATAATTCTGGAAGGTGTCCGTGAGCAGGCTGCGATCCCATCCCGAACGCCATGCGGTCTCGCGCATAGGCTGGCTGCGCGCGGCGGTCCTGGGGGCCAATGACGGGATCGTCTCCACCGCAAGCCTGATCGTCGGCGTCGCCGCCTCCGGAGCCGACAGGTCCGCCATATTCGTGGCGGGCGCGGCGGCGCTGGTTGCGGGCGCCATGTCGATGGCCGCCGGCGAATATGTCTCGGTAAGTTCGCAGGCCGACACGGAACGGGCCGACCTCGCCCGGGAGAAGAGCGAGCTCGCCAGCCAGCCGGACTTCGAACGCAGGGAACTCGCCGATATCTATATGGCGCGCGGCCTGGACGAAGATCTGGCCTTCCGCGTCGCCGATCAGCTCATGGCGAACGATGCGCTTGGAGCCCATGCCCGTGACGAACTCGGTATTTCGGAAGTGGTGGCGGCTCGTCCCGTTCAGGCCGCGCTGACATCGGCGGCGACCTTCAGCGCCGGGGCGTTGATGCCGCTGGTGCTGGTTGCGATCACGCCGCCGGCCAGCCTGGTCCTGACCGAAATCGTGGCGACGCTGCTGTTCCTCGCGCTGCTGGGCGCGCTCGGCGCCTGGGCCGGCGGCGCGCAGGCCACACGGTCGATCATGCGGGTCACGTTCTGGGGCGCGCTCGCCATGGCCGCGACGGCCGGCATCGGGCGGCTGTTCGGGACGACCCTGTAGCCTGCCGGCCCCAGGCGTTCGCCTCCGGAACGTCGACCTCATAGGGACGACGCGACAATATATCCGCCGATAGCGATCACGACTGCGGCGAAACCCCGCTCCAACAGGCCCTTGCGAGCTCCGAGCATCTTGCCTGCCGCGATCCCGGCGATCGTCCCGCCAACGCCGCCTGCGACCAGCAATCCGGTGATGCTCCAATCGACCAGGCCCGATAGCGCGTAGGATGCCGAGGTCGTAAATCCGAGGGCGCCGACGACGACCAGCGAGGTACCGATCGCATAGGGGAGCGGCATCGCGGTAGCCAGCATGAGCCCGGGCACGATCAGGAATCCGCCACCGATGCCGAAGAACCCGGCGGCAAGGCCGACGCCAAGACCGATCGGCACGAGGCGGGGCAGCAGCGTCCTGGCGCTGTCGGCCGTCAGGCGCACGTCGGGTGCCTCCGCCGTTCGGCGCTTCCGTAGCATCGACAGGCCGACGCCGACCATCAGGAGTCCGAACATGACAAGCAGCCGCTTGCCGTCGAACGCCTTGCCGAGTTCGGCACCCAACGCTGCGCCGACCATTCCCGATAAGGCGAACACGGCCGCGCACGGCCACTTGACCCGCCCGGCTCGCGCATGGCCGATCAGGCTGGCGAGCGCGTTGATCGTCACCGCGACGGCCGCCGTTCCGATCGCGGCGTGCGGCGACCCGATACCGACGACGTAGATCAGCAGCGGCACGGCAAGAATCGACCCGCCTCCCCCCACCAGGCCGAGGATCAGCCCGATCGCTCCGCCCGAAAAGAGCGTGGCGAGGATGGTGGCACTGCCCATGATCGCCTCAGGCAGCCACGCGCCGGTTCCACGGCATGAGGCGCAGCAGGTTCGCCATCCCGCACCAGCCCGTCGCACCGGCGAACATCAGTCCGGCGCCGATGAACGCCGACAGGCCGAAAAAGCCCGGCGCAACGAAAAGGCCGAGCAACAGGCCGGTCAGTACCAGCGCGCCCGCGGCGATCTGCACCTGCCGCATGATCTCCAGCGGCTGCGACCGATCGGCAAGCGTTGCCTCGCCCGCCTTGTGCCAGGCGTCGATTCCGCCATCGAGGATATAGGCCGGGGCCTCGCCCGCGGCCGCCGCCAGCCGCTCGGCATTGGCCGACGTGCGCATCCCCGACTTGCAATGGAACACCACGGGTCGTCCCTCGCGCGGCAGATCGCCGATCTGGTCGAGCGGCAGGTTCACCGCGCCCGGGATGCGCAGGCGCGCATGTTCGTCGGGACCGCGAATATCGATGAGCCGCGCGCCCGCATCGATCGCGGCGCGGGCATCGGCCGGGGAAAGAATGGCAATAGTCATGGGATCAATCCTTGCAATAGAGCTGGTAGAGAGTGGCGAGCAGCGTTTCGACGCGAGGATCGGCGATCCTGTACCAGAGCGCCTGGCTCTCGCGCCGGTAGCTGACGAGGCCCTCGTCCCGCATCTTCGCCAGATGCTGGGAACAGGCCGATTGCGAGAGGCCAACGTCTCGCGCGAGGTCGCCGGCCGTCACTTCGCCATGTTCGACCAGCTTGCACAGCAGCATCAGCCTCCGTGCGTTGCCGATCGCCTTTAGCATGTCGGCGACCTGCCCCGCTTTGGTCTCGAACGTCGCCAGGTCCATCGGCGGGTTAGGCATCATCGTCACTCCATTAGGTATTGCTTATTTAGTATATCCTAATATATATGCAAGCCATAAGCGAGGACGATCATGATACAGCCCTTCATCAAGGCATTTTTCGACGAGCCGACCAACACGATCAGTTACCTTGTCGGCGATCCCGCGACGCACTCGGCGGCGGTCATCGATCCGGTGCTGGACTTCGACATGGCGAGCGGCATTGCCGACACGGACTCTGCCGAGCGGATCCTCGCCTTCGCGCGCGAGCATGGCTGGCGGATCGAGATGGTGCTGGAGACGCACGCCCATGCAGATCACCTGTCGGCCGCTCCGTTCATCAAGGCGCATACCGATGCCTGGATCGGCATTGGGTCGCATATCCGCGACGTACAGAAAATCTTCCGTCCGGTCTTCGCGATGGATGATTTGAAGGCGGACGGGTCCGACTTCGACCGCCTCTTCGACGATGGCGACCGCTTCGCGATCGGCGATCTGGCGGTAGAGGTTCTGCACGTCTCCGGCCACACCCCGGCGGACGTCGCCTATCGGATCGGCGATGCGGTGTTCGTCGGGGACACATTGTTCATGCCCGACTATGGCACGGCACGCGCCGACTTCCCCGGCGGCGACGCCCGGACATTGTACCGCTCGATCCGCCGGCTGCTGTCGCTGCCCGACGAAACGCGCCTGTTCATGTGCCACGACTACAAGGCACCGGGTCGCGACGATTATCGTTGGGAGACGACGGTGGGCGAGCAGCGCCGATCGAGCGTCCACGTCCATGACGGCGTGAGCGAGGACGATTTCGTTGCGATGCGCGAGCGACGGGATGCGGGCCTGTCGGTGCCCAAGCTGCTACTGCCCTCGATTCAGGTCAACATCCGCGCCGGCCGTTTCAGCGAGGCGGAGGCGAACGGCGTCACCTATCTGCGCATCCCGGTGAAGTGGGCGAAGCGCCGATAATCGGCACGCCGCCCCCTTCCGAAGCCTGCCACCGGGGCGGAAGCGCCCCCCATTCTGCCCGCCTGCCTGCCTGTATGCGCGTAAATGTCCCGGTGGCCGCCCCATGACGGCGAAGCTGGAACATTACCCTCAGGCGAACGCCTGAGGGTAATGTTCGCGTACATGGGCTTCGCTCACGATCCCATCCCGCAGATCGCGCATGATCGCATCCTTGCAGCGTTCTTCGGACCTGCCGTAGCCGCCTCCCCCGCCGAGCTGAATCTGGATACGGGTTCCCGCCGGCAGCTTGACGTCCGTCGCCTTCATCAGCTGCGCCGGTTCGCCGCCGGGTTGCGTTACGGTTAGGCGATTGGGGGTGCCAGGCAGTCCGCCGCCCTGAGCCCAGCCGGGGGACTTCTGCCCTTCAACGATGGCTATCGCCTGCACCGGGTCGAGCAGCGTGTAGCTGCTTTCCCAGCCGCTGCCCCCGCGGAACTTGCCCGGCCCTGCCGTGTCGGCCAGCATCTCCCAGCGGTCATAGCGGATCGGCAGTTTTGCTTCCTGCAGTTCCGGCGACTGTGTCTGGGAGTGGGCCAGCGCGGCAATGAACAGAATGGCGCCGTCGCCGGACGCGCTCGCGCCATGACCGCATGGCAAGGAATTCCCGCCGTGGAAAGCCTTGCCCGTGCGGCTGTCCACCCCGGAAAAGATCACCGCCCCGATATCGGCCGAGCATCCGGACGGCACCGAGCCCTGGCAGGCCTTGGACAGGGCCTGGAAGATCGCTTCCATCGCCGGCACGATGGCCCATCCATAGAGAAAACAGGGTTGCGGCTCGACCGGATGGTACATGGTACCGGGTCGCGTGATTACCTCCAGCGCCCGAAAATGCCCCTCATTCGCAGACTCGGCGGCTCCCCCCGCGATCATCGCGATCGAGATGCGGCTCGACGATACCGTCGAGGGAAGCGGGCAATTGATCGGCCCGGGGCTTGCCGCCGGTGCCTCGCTGAAATCGACGATGACGTTGCTTCCACTGACGCGCACCGCGACCTCGACGGGGATTTGCTCGTCGCCGACGCCATTGTCGTCGATCCACCCCGTACCCGAATAGGCGCCGTCGGGAACATTCTTCAGGAAGTTGCGGACCACCGCCTCGCCGTGATCGAACATCCTTTCGATCGCGGCTTCGAACAGTTCCAGGCCGAACCGCTGACCACCCGGACCAGCTCCCGCGCGCCCACCCGGCAACTGGCGATCTGGGACCGGATATCCCCGTCGACCGCCTCGGCGAAGCGGCTGTTGGCCAGCAGCATCTCCTATTTATATCTACATTATGAAAACATCGCTAAATGATAAAAGTCTCTTCTCAATATTCGCCGCAGCTGCATTCAATCGAGATAAGTAGTTAGTTGGACAACATGACTCCGAATTTTTCGTCACAACAAGAGAGATCGCCGCGACGACATTATTAGATAGACGTATCGGCACCGCGATACAAACAAACCCCTGGAACATTTCCTCGCAATCGATAGCATAGCGCCGCTGTCGAATTCTTATGAGTTCTTCGCGCAAGGCGTCCGCGGATATAATCGTTCTGCGTGTAATTGCCACGAAAGGTGCCGTGGCAAGGTAAGATTCGAGTTCGCCATCAGACAGATGAGCAAGAAGAGCCTTACCGAGGCCGGAACAATAAGCTTCCAGCTGCACATTGGGTTCCGAAATTGCTCGGCCTGCGAAATCTCCCTCTTTGACCAGATAGGTGGTCATATTCTCCTCAAGCACACCGAGATGGGTGATTCGGCGGGTACGGCGCGAAAGGTCCGCCAGGATCGGTCTGCCGATCTCCGAGAGTATCCGCTTCGGCGAAGGTCGCATTCCGGCGACCCGTCGCAGCGCAGGGCCGCCCATATAATGGTGCGGGCCGAGCCGGGCGACGAGACCCGCCCGCTCCAGGCTCGCCATCAACCGGTAGGCCGTCGACAGGGGCAGTTCGGCCGCCTCCGCCAGCGCGGAAAGCGACGAACAATCGCTCCCTTCTTCCAGCACCCGGACCAGCAGCGAAAGTGACTTGTCGAGCGCGCTGCGCGATCTGGCGAGCATGATGGTTTCCATCAGATGAGAATCCGGGACCAATCGAGTTTGGCTGGGACAGGAAACATATCATATATCTTTCCGCCATGGAGAGACAATTTGACCATGCCGCGCGATTGCTGCGCGCAGCCTATGACGGCACCACCATCGCGCCTTTGCGTGATTTTCTCGAACCGCTCGATCTCGAAGGCGCCTATGCGGTGCAGGCGATCAACACGCGACATTGGCTAGATGCGGGGCGCCGGCTGGTGGGCCGGAAGATCGGCGCAACGTCTAAAGCGGTCCAGCAGCAATTTGGCATCGATCAGCCCGATTTCGGCGCCTTGTTCGCGGACATGGAGATTGCCGACGGCGGCCTGCTCCGGCCCGGTACGGTCATCCAGCCGAGAGTGGAGGCAGAAGTCGCCTTCATCTTGGGGCGCGATCTGGTCGATCCCGATCCATCGCTCGACGATGTCGCCGCCGCGATCGACGGTGTCCTGCCGGCGATCGAGATCGTTGACAGCCGCATCTCGGACTGGCGGATCACTCTGGCCGATACGATCGCCGACAACGGCTCCTCGGCCTTCTTCGTGCTCGGCACCGAAAAGCTCTCGCCCGCCGGGCTCGATCTTTACAGCTGCGGCATGGTCACGGAGATCAACGGCGCGATCGCCTCGGTCGGCGCGGGTGCGGCCTGCCTCGGCCATCCCTATCATTCCGTCCGCTGGCTGGCTCTAACCCTGGCCCTGAATGGAGAGCCCTTGCGGTCGGGAGACATTTTGCTGTCGGGCGCGCTGGGCCCGATGGTTGACCTTAACCCCGGCGATCGGGTGCGCATCCATATCGGCGGCATCGGGACCTGC
>NZ_LDES01000093.1 GCF_001015195.1 Sphingomonas sp. Y57
AAGAAGGCGGGACCACCTCAAAGAAAGTCGTCATCGGCAGGTCTATGTTGCCCTAGTTTTCTTTACCGGGTAGATTTACGTCGAACAGGCCGGTTTGGCAACGCGAGCGGACTCGCATGGCGATGGGCAGGCAAATCTCCGTTTTCCTTACCTGCGACACGGACCGTCGGCGGTGACGCATCCGGCGCTTGTCCCGCCGCTGGCGATCGAGCGCTACCGCGTCCTTGAACCGCACCTCGCCGATGGCATCCCGCTCGCGGACCTCGCCCGCACCGGCACGCTGAGCGAGCGGACGTTGCAGCGCTGGCTCGGGCGCTACCGTGCCGAAGGACTTGCCGGTCTCGCGCGTCTGCCGCGCAACGATCGGGGCAGGCTGCACCTGCCGGAACATCTGGTCGAACTGACCCGCACTCTCGCCACCAAGCGCCCGCGACCCCCGGTCGCCGCCATTCACCGAAAGGTGCAGGAACTCGCCATCGCGCATGGACACCGAACCCCCAGCTATGCGGCCGTCGCGCGTGTCGTCAGGGCGATACCGGCAAGCCAGATCGCCGCAGCCTCCGATCCGGCCGTCTACCGCGACCAGCACGAGCTAGTGCATCGGCGCGAAGCCGCGACCTCGAACGAGATGTGGCAGGCCGATCATACCGTTCTCGACATTCTCGTGCTCGATGATGCCGGAACCCCGGTGCGTCCTTGGCTGACCGTCATCGTTGACGATCACAGCCGAGCCATCGCCGGTTACTTCCTCAGCCTCGATGCCCCCAGTGCCCTCAACACGGCGCTCGCCTTGCGGCAGGCGATCTGGCGCAAGCCCAATCCCGAATGGATCGTCAGCGGCATTCCCGAACAGCTTTACGTCGACAACGGCTCGGATTTCATCTCCGAGCATATCGAGCAGGCGTGCATCGCCCTCAAAATCCGCCTCATCCATTCGCTGCCGGGGCGTCCTCGCGGGCGCGGCAAGATCGAGCGGCTGTTCCGCACCATCAACGACATGTTCCTGCCCGACCTGCCCGGCCACCTGATCGCGGGCAAGCCGCTGTCGGCGCCAGTGCTCACGCTCGACGAGCTGCGCGCCCGCTTCGAGGCGTTCGTGTGCGGCGTCTATCATCGTCGCCCGCATGGCAGCACCGGCGAACCGCCGATCACGCGCTGGCAGAAGGGCGGGTTCCTGCCCGCAATGCCCGACAGCCTTGAACAGCTCGACATGCTGCTCGTGCACGTGCCCAAGCCCCGTAAAGTGCTGCGCGACGGCATCCGTCTGATGGGCAGGCGCTATGTCGAACCCACGCTCGCGGCCTTCGTCGGCGAGCAGGTCGAGGCGGTCTATGACCCCCGCGACCTGACCGAGATCCACGTCTACCACCAGGGCCGGTTCGTCTGCCGTGCGCTCAGCTCCGAGCACGCTGGGCACCCGTCGTTGCGCGCGATCCAGCGCGCCCGGCGCGGCGCGAAGGAGCGCGACAAGCAGGTGCCTGCCCCCACGGAGACCTTCGATGGCGACCAAGAGGATACGGCTTCCCGGCCCACCACCTACCGAGGGCTCCGGCTCTACGCCGCTGACGATTGAGTTCCTGGTCGAGCAGCCGTTCCTGGCGACCCGCGAACATGCCCGGTTCGTCGAGTTTGCCGAAGCCTGCGCGCACTACCGCTATATCGGCGTGTGTCATGGCCGGCCGGGCGTCGGAAAGACGCGATCGGCGCGCGAGTTTTCCAGCTTCCCCGACCTGGGGGAATATGCCGCGCTCCGTCCCATTGCCGCGCTCCTTGGCGAAAAGGTCGCTCGCTGCCGCGCCGTCTTCTACACCGTGTCGGTCAGCAACACGCCCAAGACGATCGACGCGGTGTTGGGCCTCAACCTCATTAAGCTGGGCTATGCCCGGCTGACGGTCGCGGGCGGCTCGCAGGACGAAATCACCCATGACGCCGCCCGCATCGCCTGCCCCCTCGTCATCGTCGACGAGGCCGACCGCCTGACCATAAAGTCGCTCGAACATCTCCGCGACATGGCCGATCGCCACGGCTTCGGGCTGATCCTGATGGGTATGCCGGGCTTGGAGAAGCGCCTCGCCCGCTATGCCCAGCTCTACTCGCGGATCGGCTTCGTCCACGAGTTCAAACCGCTTACCGAGACCGAAATGCGGCTGCTGCTCGCGACCCACGCCGGCGATTTCGGGATCAGCTTCGACCCGGCCCAACTCGACGCGATCGAAGCGCAGGCAGCCGTGATCCGCATCACGCGCGGCAACTTCCGGCTCATGGAGCGCCTGTTCGCGCAGATGCGGCGGATCATGACCCTCAACCGCGTCGAGGAGGTCACCGCTGACATCGTTCAGGCCGCGCGCGATTGCCTCGTCATCGGACCCGGCAACTGACAAATAGCGCGATCAGAACGCCGCCATTTAGCGCGAGCGTTTACACAGGATAAGATCCATACCGTTTCCGGAACCACTTTCTTGTTTCCTCTTCGAAATTGGACTGTGCTGATGAGTTTGAGCGATGGTGGCTTCGCTCATACACTACGCGCTACCAGGCCCCTGCCCGTTTCTTAGGCTTAACGTTGTAGCTCAAGACCCCGGGGGCTCAGCCTCCCTTCTCCGGTTCTTGCCGCTGCGCAAATCCCTCGATCTACCTGCCGCCGTCGTGTGGTCGCACGGCATCATCCAAAGACCTATTTAGGCCGTCATGACTAGCCAATCTTCGCCATAAGGCGCCCCGCCGCCCCCTGCTCTGCCGCGAGATTGCGATTATAAGCGAGCGGCATCCGCGGCGACTTCCACCGCAGCGCGTCCATGATGCCGGCCAAATCCTCCCCGCTGGCGAACAGGTCCTGATTGAGCCCGATCCGCGTCGAGTGCGCACTGATCCCCTTCAGCAACCGCGCCAGATCGTCCGCCGTCAAATCGGGCAGCGCGCCACGGTCGAACGCGCGGCCGATGATCGACCGAAAGATTGGTCCGATCGAGCCCGGGTGCAGCGCCACGGTGCCGATGTCATATTCGACGCGCGCCTTCACCGCCGGCTTGGACAGCGTCTTGCGCAGATCCCACGTCTCCCGGCCCGAGATGCTGTCGATCGGCCGACCGCGCACGGCTGCCCGCGCCTTGTAGCGCCGCACCTGCACCCGCCGGAACAGCGGCCCTGTCGTGATCCCCGCCGCTTCGGTCCACGCCGCGATCGCCGCGACGGTGCGCGGGCTGAGGTAGGCGGTCGCCCCCTCCCCGTCTTGATCGCCCTTGCTGCGCAGGATCTGCAGCAGCCGCGCTTCGGGATCGATCGCCTCCTCAATATGCTCAATGGCGACCGCCACCAGTTCGGAGGCGCGCAGCCCGGTGTCATAAGCGGCCGATAGCAGCGCCCGATCACGCAGCCCCGGCAGATCCTCGCCACAACTCTCGAGCAGCGCGCGGATGTTGAGCCCCCGCGCCTTGTCGCGCTCGACGTCGCGCACCGGGCCCTTGAACCGCAGCGGCCGCGCCTGCTTCTGCGCAGCCCCCTTCTCGCGGCGCACCGTCTGGAGCCGCAGCTTCACCAGCGGCGCCGGCGTCGGATCCTTGAGCTCGAGCAGCTGGTGGATCTTGGCGATCGACGCCTTGTAGCGGGATAGCGAGGCCGGCCGGCTCCCCTTCCCGGCCCGCGCGTCGAGATAATCGGCCACGGTCTCGGGCGTGGCCGGCAGCGCGATCCGGTTGTTGCGCCTACACCACGCATCGAACGCCTCGACGTCGGACTTGAGCGCACGGATGCTATGGGGCGATGAAGCGGCCTGATAGGCGGCGATCAGGCCCTCGTTGACGGTGATGCGCTCGCCGGCGCGCATCTGCACGATCGTCCACGCAAGGTCGGCCGGCGCCCTGACGGCCGGCAGGACAGCCTCAGGCGGCGCTACGGGGATTTCTGGCCCTTCCCGGGCGGTTTCGGTGCTCACGACGCGCCTCGCTCCTCAGCCGCGCTTGTAGCCCACCTTATAAAGAACGGTCAAATCCGCTTATGTGATAACTGCAATTATCGCATGTTCCGTTACCAACCATCCGAGCAGTTGTGCAGTGTTCTAGCATTCACTACATACTCAACATGGAGCGCATTCATCCCCTCGCCGCCGATGCGGATGTTTCGCCCGAGGAGCTTGCCGTGGCACAGGCCGCAGGCGCGCTGGCGTTCGGCCGGCTCGACGGACTCCTCGCCGGCCTCACCGATATCGAAAAACGGCTGTTCTGCGTAGGACTGCTGCGCGAGGTGCTGCTCGCGGCCCTGGCACAAGCGGGGTTCACCGACGCGACCTTGCGTTTCCACGCATGGTTCGCCGGGCTCGACCGCGGGCCCCAGGAGACGCCCCTCACTTGCTGCTCCGCCTATGCCGTGGTCCGCGCCCTGCTGGGCGAACTCAGCCATCATCCGTGGGAACCGCTCGCCGACGCCGCGCAGACCATCACTCTGGCCGCTCGCTTCGGGGCCGACCGTCCAGCCCATGCCGAAGACGCGCTGGGGGACGAGGCGCTGGCAAAGGCCGCCGACCTGACCAAACAGGCCAGCATGAACGACGATTCCGCCCTGCCCTTCGCTGGTCTGGCCCGTCTCAACGCCCTGCTGCGTGCCGATCCCCTGTTCGCGCCGGTGGAGCGCGCGGTGCGGAGCTTTTCGCTCGGCGGGCGCGAGGTCGCGGTCGAGCAGGCAGCCCCACGTACCCCGCTCTGGGCCGTCGATGCGGCGCTGGGGCGCGTGTTGAGCGCGAGCGGGACGTGGGTCCACGCCATCCCCTGCCCCGGCGCCGTGACGGCTGAGGCGCTTCAGCCGCAGCTGTGGCCCGGCGAACGCGCACTGCTGGCGGTCCGCAGCCTACATCTTAGCATTACGCGGATTTGTGCGCTGGTCGACCAGGCGCGGAGGCGCGCGGCGATTGTGGGCGGGCAGCTGGGGCACCTGCGCTCGAGCGCCCGAGCCCCGCAGGTGTGGATCTTCCTCGCGGCATTCGCGCCGCTCGGGCTCGATCAGATGGTCTCGGCCTTCGGGGTCAGCCGGCGCGGCACCTACGCGATCGGCGACGCCCTAGCCGCAGCGGGCCTCGCTCGGCGCGCGAGCATCAAGGGCAAGGTGCTGCTGGTCGCCGAAGAGCGGCGACATGTTCCTGGAGAGATACCGCAGGACCAGGGCTCCCCCCTCCCCCATCCGGCGCTGGCCGAATTTGACGCGGCGATGGCCGAGATCGACCGGCTGCTCTCCAGCAATTCGGGCCAACTTTAGCGGGGAGCTTTCAGGGCATCGTCAGGATCAAGGACAGTCAGCGCGGCTCCTTCCCCTTGAAGACCCTTCTCATGCCATTGCCACAGCACCAGGTTCCGACCACCGGGATTCTGGACCGACGGCACAAGCGCGCCTTGCGCACCCGCCGCGATCAATTCCTCTGTCAGCGCCCAACTCGGCGGCGTCTTGCCATCGAGCAACGCCAT
The DNA here is from genome assembly GCF_001015195.1 of Sphingomonas sp. Y57. Classification (GTDB taxonomy): domain Bacteria; phylum Pseudomonadota; class Alphaproteobacteria; order Sphingomonadales; family Sphingomonadaceae; genus Rhizorhabdus. The sequence goes on from NZ_LDES01000093.1 coordinate 5,451, forward strand.
CGCCTTCCAGTTCGCAGCCAAGGCCTCGGCAACGCGCGCATCGCAGGGGCCGGCGGTAGCATTGGTGAGATCCGTGATCGCCGATGCGTCGAGGTGATAAGGGACAAGCGTCCCGGGCTTGGGCAGCCCTTGATAGTATTCAGCCACGGCTGTGACCGCATCGGCCGCCAGATAGAGCGCTGAATATCCTTTGCGGTTCCAGCGGCCCCCATAGAGCCGCGCGCCTTCTCCGGACGTCGGACTGAACTGATGGCGGATCCCGATCATCCGCCAGAGCGGAAGCGACAACGGCGCAAGAGCATAGGTCATTGCGCCGCACTACCAGCGTGCGGAAACATGGCCACGGTCAAGCCTGTGAACCAGAGTGAACCGCGTCAGGAATAAACACCGGCGGCCATACGATCGAGATCCTCGATCACGACATCAGCATGGCCATCCTCGACCAATTCCTCAGCCGTCTTGCCAAATCCGGGCAGAGGCTGATGCTTGAACCAGATGATCGCCTTGCCTTCATCGCCCGCGAGCTCAGCCGCTCGCGCGATGATCCGGGCAATTTCCCCCAGCTTGGCCTGCACAGCCGGGCTGCCGGGGTGTGTGGTCATGGTGTTGCGATTGAGGTGCGCAAGTCGCGATAGACGCGTCATCGGTAGGCGCAGGCGTTCCGCCATGCGGCGCGGCGCGATCATGTCGCCATCACGAATATCGTCCAAAAATGCGGCAAGCATGAGTGCACTCCTTGCCTCTTATATGCACCCAAATCCATATCGTTTCAATGAATCAATCGGCCTGTGCAGATCACAACGCCTCCGCGGCCGAGTTCACGGTTTCAGCACGCCGAAGAAAATCAGGCCCAATGCCGATCCAGGAGCACTTTCAACGCGGCCTCCGCTTCAACTCGCGTGCCGCCCCCATGCGGAAGCAGGGTGAGCTTGAGCCCCTTGCGATCCACCGCCTCCACTTTCAGCAGCGGTTTTCCCCCTTCGGACACGATCGTTTCCGGCTTTCCTGACTTTTTGGGGGAACCTGACCTCTTGGGGGGATCGGCGGCCAAAGCGAGCGCGCGGATGACGTCAGGAACCGGCATCGGCACCCCGCGATTGGCCTGCGCCTCCGCGAGCCGCGTCGCCTCAGTAAATACACGCTGCCGCCGGTCCTCCGGTTTCAAGAGAGGCTTGATCGCGGTGACATGCTTAATCCTGAGATCCTGCGGGACGGCGAAGGCCACCATCAGTTCCGCCGGGAGCCGAGCAAGGTCGAGATAGCGGCTAAGCCAGCTTTCCGTGACGTTGATTCGCTCGGCCATGACCTTCTGGCGCCCCTCATAATAGGCGTCGAGGGCGCGCAAATAGTCGCGCGCGCGCTCCAGGTCGGTAAGATCATCGCGCGCCCGGTTCTCGAGGTCCGCAAGCCGGAACGCCTCCTCATCCGTCAAGCTACGGATGTCGACGAGGAAGCGAAAATCCGGATAGTTATGAGCGCGCAGCCAGCTGATCGTCCAATGCCTGCGCGCGCCGCAAATCACCTCGAAATCGAAAGCAGGATCGTCCTTCACCCGCCGGACGATCGCAGGCATTTCCTGTTTGCCTTGCGCCTTAATGCTCTCGATGAGATCGGCGCACCCCTCCTCGTTAAGCAGCGCATATTCGCGGTTATGGCCCACCCACATCCGGCAGCGTGCCGGATCAACGAGTTCATGGGTGCGTGAGACGACACTGCCCGTCGCCAATTCGGCAAGCCGGCTTTCCCGGCCCGCCAGGACGCTCGCACCGATGCCCGGGCGCCGGGCCGCCGGGGCTTGCGCCCCCGGGTCGATTCCGGCGACCAGATCAGCCGCGAAGTTGGCGTTTTTCTTGCTCATCATCCACCCCTTCTACCCGGAATTGCACCGGTGCAATTTTGCTCGCATCAAGCGAGGCCCTCCTTGCGCAAGCGCGCCAGATGGCTGGGCCACATCGACCGGATGTCGAACTCGATTTCACTGTTCACGCCGTCGAGATAGGCGAGGCAGCGGTTGCGCACCGCCGAACTGGTGACAGGTCCGTCAAGCTCATAGACGGTCATCAGCCGCGCCGTCGCATTGTCGATTTCCGCCGAATCCTTGAGCGGTGTGCGCACGATCGCGTGGCCGAAAAGGGTCCGCATCAGGTTGAGCAGTTCCTTCTGCATCGACTTGTTCTCGTCGACCTTGGATGCGACGAAGCGCAGGAACTGCAGCGACGGGGCCAAGCCGCGATCGGCCAGGGTCTCGATGGTCTCGTCGAGCATGGCGAGGAAGGCCGCGGTCGACGAGAAGTCCATCACCGTCGGCGGCACCGGCACGACCAGCGCATTGGCCGCGCGCAGCACCGAAAGCGAGATCGCGCCAAGCGCTGGCGGCGGATCGAGAACCACCACATCGAACCGATCGGCAATGCTCGCAATGCCTTGCGCCATGCGGTCGATCAGGTTCCCCTGCCCCCGCGCCATGCGCGCAGCGATTTCATATTCCGACTGGAAGAGCCGCAGATTGGCCGGGACGAGTTCGAGGCCGTCGAAGTGGGTCTTGCGCAGGGCATAGTCGAGCGACTCCATGTCGTCGTGCCGCAGGAACGGATAGAGCGTGTCCTCCTCGGTTAGGTCGAGGTCGGGAACATAGCCGAAGAGGGTCGTTGCCGACGCCTGGCTGTCGCAATCTATGAGAGCTACCCGGTAGCCCTTGATCGCGAGATATTGGGCCAAGTGCACCGACAGGGTCGATTTCCCCACCCCGCCCTTGAAGTTCTGCACCGCGATAACGCAGCAGGGGTCGGTTGCAGCCCGCCAGGGCCGGGTGCCGAACAATCCCCGCATATCGTTGAGCTGCGCCAGGGTATAGCCGACACGCCGATTATTCTCGGTTCGCGGAGGCGGCGGCAAGCGGCCGTCCTTCTCGGCCTCACGAATGGCCGCCGGGGTTCGGCCGACCAGTTCGGCCGCTTTACCGATCGGGAAAGTGGGCTCGCGCCGCTCGTCCGCCCGGGCGCTCCGCGCAGAGTCGCGGAGCCGCTCGAGAACAGAGCTGGTCCGTTGTGCGAGCGTTGAGACGGACAGCAGATCCTGCGTACCTTCGATATCGAGTGATGCAGCCAAGAGAGGTCCCCTTGCGAAACTGAACGGGGCATAGCTCAATTTGCACTTTTAGGTCAATCAGAGGCTGATTTTCGCAAGTCGCTTTGGCACGACAGGGTGATTTGGCCGCAATCGGCGCCGCGGACCTCTGCGCACACCTTAACCTGACCTCTTGGGGGCTGTTCGCCCCGAAATTGCACCGGTGCAATTTCGGCTCAGGGACGCCCGCGCCGCGCCAGGAAACTCTCGCAAAAGCCCGTCCAGGACGCGATCAGCTTGGCACCCTTGAGCTTTGCCAGCCTCTCGCCCATCTGCGCGCGATAGGCATCGGCAATGAGATCGATGTCCCAACCGCCGCCCGCCGAGCGCGCGATCGCGGCAAGCGTATCGGAGCCAAAGCGGATCGTGCCGTCCGGGAAGGTGACCTCCCCTGCCCCGACCTTCTCCGTGGACACCAATGCAGCGACGGCGGCCTTCGTCACCGCCTCGACGGCTACGGTCTCGACATCGCCGTCGCGCCTTGCCTTCCTCCCCGCCGAGTGACGACCGATCTCCTCTACGGTCGCGATCTGGGCCGGGGCATCCTTGGGCTCAAAGCGGAATTCGATTTCGGTGACGGTTCTGCCCTGGCGGATCTCCCGCCACTCCACGCGAAAATGGGCGAGCTGATCTATTTCGGCCTTTGCCTTTTCGAGAACCTTGCGACGCAACTGCGCAAAGTCCTTGTAGACGTCCGGCGCGATACCGAGCAGCGCACGCAGCGCCGTCATGTCGCCCTTCCAGAGCGACTGGCGCCTATGCAGCCGTAGCGCCCCGATCTCGTACAGCTTGAGCGCATAGGTTGAACGAAAGCCGAGCACTGCCTGCCGGTTCAGGACCGCATAGGTCTCCGATTCCTGGATCAGTTTTCGGGCCTCGGGCGTGAACTCCCATTCAATCCACCCCGCGTCCGCGCCCTCCTCGTCTTCCGCTTCTTCACGCGATGACGAGATAAGCGAAAAGCGCAGGGTCGCCTTCTTGCCGCGCCAGGACTTGTCATCAACCGCGAAAAGCGTGCGATGGAGTTCCTCGAGCATATCCGAGATGCGTTCATTGCCTTTGTGACCGCGGCGAATGTCCGCCTTTCGCATCTTGTGCGGACGGTCCTCCCAAGCATCACCGCCCGCAGTCAAAATCATCAGCGCGAGCAGGCGCGAAGCGGTCAGGCTCAGCGACTGGCCTTTGACGAACTTGACCTCGACGATGCTGCCGGGCTTGGCGAACTCGTCACCGCCCTTGGCCTGCAGGGCGGCAGCCACCCGCATCGCCCGTCCCGGAGAAGCATCATCACCGGTGGGAGAGGGCGTTACAGCGTGGTCTAGGGCTTGCTCGTCATCCATGCCATGAAGTCTGCACCGATTCGTCCGGCGTGGGAGAAAACCTGCCTGACCTGTCCTCGTGCGTCAAGTCAGGGCAGGATAGATGGCGGTTTCGGCCCCCAAGAGGTCAGGATAGAATTTCGCCCCGAAGTGGCAAAACATGAGGAAGTGCGCCGAGTCGCATTTCAATGCGCCCTTACGCACGCAAACGGCCGCACGTAGGCCAAAGAAGGTCCCTGACGAGCGGCATGGCGGACGAATCGTCCCCGAGCGAGGGTGGCCCCCATGCGGTCAGGAAGGCCCCAACCGGTCAGGTTGCATCCCCCGACCGGTCAGGGAAGCGCCCCCACAAGGGCAGGCAAAATCCCCCGTCCGGTCAGGATAAGCTTGCTCAAACCCGCAGAAATGCTGTGCTTTCGGCCCCGTGAATCTGAATCCTTTTGAATCGGAAAAGCTTCCGCTGCGAGCAGCGGCGTTTTGATTCTTTTTATTTTGAGAAAGAGATCCGCGTCGCCTCATGCAATCGTTCAATCCCCCTGCCTGGAGGGATACGCGAAGTCGGCCCTCGACGATAGGCTGCCGACCAAATGACGTTGCGCATGGAGGGTGCATGATCAACTTCGCCAAGTTCGAGATCATCGGCCGGATCGGAGAAATCGACGCACGGCCGAAGGTCACCCTGCTGTCGGTTTGCGCGAATTATCGCCGCAAGGGTGACGATAACGAATGGCAGGAAGACAGCCACTGGAACCGGGTCAGCGTGTTCAGCGAAGGCCAGCGGAAGCATATCGCCGACCGGGCTCAAGTCGGGGATCTCGTGCGCATAGCCGGGCGGCTCAAGGACAGCTCTTATGAACGCGACGGCGCGACGCACTACACAACCGATCGCATCGTCGAGGAATTCGGGATCCTGGCATCCAAAGGCATGCCGGGGTGAAATACCGGGGAGGGGAGGGCGCAATCAGCAGCGGCGCTCCACCACTTCCAAGGATTAGTCGATGCCCATAGCTGCTCCCCATCGCGCCAAAGCCATTGTCGAAGCCCTGGGTGGGACCTGGCGCGGTACGCGCGGCGAATGCCGGTGCCCGGCACATGACGATCATGGTCCCAGCCTGTCGGTACGCCTGGGCGAGCGGGCGATCCTGTTCCACTGCTTTGCCGGCTGCGACACGCGCGATGTTCTGGCTGCTTTGCGCCGGCGCAAACTTCACGATGCCGAGCCGCTCACCATGCCGCGCCCGAAGGCGGCCGCGGACCATCGCGCTCTTGCACTTCGCCTATGGAAGGCGAGCCAGCCTATCGCCGGCTCTCCAGCGGCCGAATACCTGGCGGCGCGCGGTCTGCCGCCTCCCTATCCGCGTTGCCTGCGCTACAATCCGCGCACCATCGTCGGGGCCGGTGAGCGCCGCCGGTTCTTTCCCGCGATGATCGCCGCGGTCGAGAATGATCTGGGCGTCGTGGCCGTCCAGCGGACCTGCCTCGATCTCGCCGACATCCTGCACAAACCCTTGCCAAAACCGAAGATTGCCCTTGGCCTTCTCGGCGACGCGGCCATTCGTCTGGCGCCGGCCGGCGAGGAGCTTGGCCTTGCCGAAGGCATCGAGGACGCCCTTTCAGCAATGGCCTGGTTCGGAACGCCGACCTGGGCGCTGGGCGGGGTCGAACGCCTTGGGCTTGTCGCCATCCCCGAACGGGTCAAGCGTATCATCGTCTATGGCGATCGCGGTGCCGCCGCTGCCGCCATGCTAAAAAAAGCCCGCCCGCATCTCACAGCCAATGGACGCGAAGTGGTGCTTCGGCTGCCGGAACGGCACGCGGACTGGAATGATGCTTGGCGTGTCCGCCGGGCCGCCGAGGCGGCCTGAGAGGGGAGGGGGCCTTCAGACTGATGACCTGGCGCTGATGCCAGGTGTCAGACCTGGAGATGCCCCATGGCCACACAACCCCTCGCGCTCACGCTGCCGCTCGATGATCCCGCCCGTATCGCTGCTCAAGGCATAGCCGACCGGCTGTCCGAAGGACGTCCGGTTGCACGTAACGACCTCCTTGCCGAAATGGCCTCCGCCTTCGGTGGCTCGAGCGCCGATGGCCTGTGGTCATTGCGCGACGCCTACGATGTGCTCGAACTCGCGCAGGTCCTCCATCTGAAGAACGCGACGCTCCCGGCAGATGCGAATGCGCGGCTCGCCCAGCTGATCGCCATGACGGCAGCGCTTCCCACGCAAAGCGTGCGTAGCGAAACGCAGGTCGCATTCCAGCAATTCTCGACACCGGCGCCGATCGGTTTCCTTGCCGCCAAGGCAGCCGCGATCACGGCACACGATATCGTGCTCGAGCCCTCGGCCGGGACAGGCCTCCTTGCCATAGACGCCCATCTCGCCGGCGCGCGCCTCCTTCTCAATGAGATCGATGCCCGGCGCGCGCGTTTGCTGCGTCACGCCTTTCCCGAAGGCAGGCTGAGCACGCATGATGGCGAACTGATCGACGATATGCTCGATCGGCAACTGGTGCCGAGCGTCGTACTCATCAATCCGCCCTTCTCGCGAAGCCAGGGGCGGGGGCGCGATCGACATGCCGCGCTTCGCCACTTGCGCTCCGCGCTGTTGCGGCTTGCTCCAGGCGGGCGCTGCGCCGTTATTCTCCCCGACCGCATCGAGACTGGGGACGCGGATTGGCTGCACGCCACCGCGGGCGCGCATGCCCGGCTGCATCTCGACCTGCCGCCCAATGCCTATGCCAAGCACGGCACCGGCCAGGCAGTCCAGCTCATACTCCTCGAAAAGGGCGGGGCAGGGGTCCCGGTCCCGCGCCAGACCTGCACGACGCTCGGCGCTGCGCTTGCGGTCATCGATGCGATGGCGACCCCATGCGCGCCGCAGCCGCAGCCGATCTCCCGCCCCAGCGGATTGTTCCGGGGCCTCACGCGGCGGACCCGCCCCGTAGGCTCGCGTGTGGCGGTGACCCTGCCCACGACCCGCGCGGTCGCCTATCACCGTCTCGACGCGCCGGCGCCCGCGGGCGAACCGCAAGGGATTTACCTGCCCTATCGGCCGAGCCGTCTGCTGATTGCCGATGCCCGTGAGCACCCAAGCGCGCTGGTCGAATCGCAGGCAATGGGATCGATTGCCGCACCCCCGGTCGCTTATGAACCCGTGCTGCCGGCCAGGATCTTGGACGACGGCCTGCTCTCGAACGCGCAGCTCGAAACGCTAATCTACGCTGGCGCGGCGTTCGAGCGCGATCTTCCCGGCCGGTTCGCATCCAGCGAGGAGGGTCTTTCGCTGTCGCCGGCAGAGGCCGGCAACGCCTATCGGACCGGCTTTTTCCTTGGCGATGGCACGGGCGCCGGCAAGGGACGGCAGGTGGCAGGCGTCATCCTCGACCAGTGGTTGCGCGGCAACCGCCGCCACCTCTGGATATCCAAGAGCGAGACGCTGATCGAAGACGCTCGCCGCGACTGGTCGGCGCTTGGCGGCTTGCCGCTCGACATCCAGCATCTCAACCAGTGGAAGCTCGGCACCCCGATCGCGCTGGGCGATGGGATCCTCTTCCTGACCTATGCCACCCTGCGCTCCAACCGCGGCGACAGGGGCACGCGGCTGCGCCAGCTGATCGAATGGATGGGCGAGGATTTCAGCGGCGTCATCGTCTTCGACGAGGCGCATGAAATGGCCGGGGTGGCCGGCGGCGAGGGCCGGTTCGGCGCCACGAAAGGGTCCGAGCAGGGCATCGCCGGGGTCCGTCTGCAAAATCTCGCTCCGCGCGCCCGGATCCTCTACGCCTCGGCAACCGGCGCCTCGGACGTCAACAACCTCGCTTATGCGACACGCCTCGGATTGTGGGGACCGCAGACGGCCTTCGCCGACCGGCGGGCCTTCGTGGAATCCCTGCGCCGCGGCGGCATCGCGGCGATGGAATTGATCGCCCGCGACCTCAAGGCGCAGGGCCTCTATGCCGCGCGGGCGCTCAGCTTCGCCGGCGTCGAATATGACATCCTCGAGCATCGGCTCAGCGAAGAACAGATCGCCGTCTACAATGCCTATGCCGATGCCTGGGCGATCATTCACAACAATCTGCAGGCCGCGCTCGCCGCCACGCGCGTCACCGACGGCTTCAGCGGTGCCACCTATAATAGCGGCGCGAAGGCCGCGGCATTGTCGATCTTCGAATCGACCAAGCAACGCTTCTTCGGCCAGATCCTGCTGTCGATGAAGCTGCCGTCGCTGATCCCGGCGATCGCCGCCGATCTCGCGCGCGGCGACTGCGCCGTAGTCCAGCTCGTGTCGACCTCGGAAGCGATGCTCGATCGTGCCCTTGCCGACCTGTCCCCCGAGGAGCGGGCCTGGCTCGATATCGAGCTGTCCCCGCGCGAATTCCTGGTCGATTATCTGACGGCCGCCTTTCCGGTGCGCCAGATGCGCACCTATACCGACGATAGCGGCACAGTGCGCTCGGAACCGATGATCGACGAAGCCGGGCAGCCGGTGCTGTGCCGGGAAGCGATCGCCATGCGCGACCAACTCCTCGAGCAACTCTGTGCGCTGCCGGTGGTCGGCTCGGCGCTCGATCACATCATCGGGCATTTCGGGACGGAGGCAGTGGCCGAGGTGACGGGTCGCAGCCGGCGGATCATCGTCGATGCCGACGGACGTCAGCGGATCGAACGGCGCAGCGCGCGCACGAACCTCGCGGAGACCGACATCTTCATGCGCGGCGAAAAGCGCATCCTGATCTTCTCCGACGCCGGCGGCACGGGGCGGAGCTACCACGCCAGCCTCGACGCGCCCAATCAGAGCCGTCGCATCCACTATCTGCTCGAGCCCGGTTGGCGCGCGGACGCGGCGATCCAGGGGCTGGGCCGCACGCACCGCACCCACCAAGCCTGCCCGCCCTTGTTTCGGCCCGTTTCCACCGATTGCCGCGGCGAACGGCGGTTCATCTCGACCATCGCCCGGCGCCTCGACAGCCTGGGTGCACTGACCCGTGGCCAACGCCAGACCGGCGGGCAGGGACTTTTCGACCCCCGCGACAATCTGGAGTCCGACTTCGCGCGGGAATCGCTCGACCAGTGGTTCCGCCTGCTGTTCCAGGCAAAGCTCCAATCGGTGCGCTTTGATCAATTCCAGTCGCTCACCGGTTTGAACCTGGCCGGGGAGGGTGGGGGGCTCACCGAGACCTTGCTCACGATCCAGCGGTGGTTGAACCGCATCCTGGCACTGCGCATCGACCTGCAGAACGCGATCTTCGACGAATATCTGGGCTTGATCGAAGCACGGGTGGAAAAGGCCCGCGAGGCTGGCACCCTCGACCTTGGCGTCGAAACGATCGCGGCCGACCGTATTTCGATCCTCGGCCGGACGGTGATCCGGCGCGATCCCGTGAGCGGCGCCGAAACCGAGATCCTGCGTATCGAAACGGAGGAGCGATATCGGCCGCTGACCCTGGAGCGAGCGCATTGGCTTCTGGCCGACCCGGAAGCGCGCGGGTTGATCAACCCGCGTTCCGGCAAGGCCGCCATTTGCCGGCCGACTTTCTCGCTGACGGACGAAGAGGGGCGGACCGTGCGCCGCTATGAGCTGGTGCGGCCGACGCGCACCGAACGGCACAGGCAGGACCTCTTCGCCGAAACCCATTGGACCGACGTGGACCGCGCGAGCTTCGACGAAGTCTGGCAGGCCGAATGCGAGGCGATGACCGCGCAGACGCGCACGCAGATCATCTATCTGGTCACCGGCCTGCTGCTCCCGGTCTGGGGCAAGCTGCCCGACGATCATGTCCAGGTCTGGCGGCTGACGAGCGATGACGGCCAGTCGCTTCTCGGGCGTCTTATTCCGGCGCCGCTGGTTGAGCGGATTGCCAGCGCATTCGGCATCTCGGCCCATGTCGAGATCGACCTCGGCGCGCGGGTCGAGCACGTCCGCACCTCGGGCGAGATCATGCCGATCGGAGCGCTGCGGCTGAAGCGCGCCTTGGTCGCCGGCGATCAACGCCTCGAATTGCTCGACTGGAAGCCCGAGGCGCTGCCTCATCTCAAGGCGGCGGGCTGCTTCACCGAGATCATCCAGCACCGCACGCGGCTGTTCGTTCCCCCGAGCCGCGCCCTCGAGATCCTCGCCAGGATCACGGACTGACCCGCGGCCGCGCCAAGCGACCGAAGAGAGGGGAGGGGGCCTTCGGCCGGGTGGGCCTGAGTGGCTCAAGCCGGCCGCCGAGGTCGGCGCAACCCTCGAAGGAGACAACCGATGATCCAGTCCGTGAAGGTCAAGAACCTCTCGCTCTCGAAGGACAATGTCCGCAAATCCAATCGCGATGCCGACCTCGACAGCCTCGCCGACAATATCGCCGCGCATGGCCTGTTGCAGAATCTCGTGGTCACGCCGCTCAAGAAGGCAGGACATTTCACCGTCAAGGCGGGTGGCCGCCGCTTGCGGGCGCTCCAGCGCCTGATCGATTCAGGGCGGCTTGCCGGGGACCATGAGGTTCAGGTGCTGGTGCTCGAGGATGATGCCGGATCGGCCGAAGCGAGCCTTGCCGAGAATTTCCACCGCGTCGCGATGAACCCGGCGGATGAGTGCTCGGCTTTCAAGCACTTCCTCGACAAGGGCGCGAGCGCCGAGGATGTGGCGAAACGCTTCGGCGTCACGACCCGCTTCGTCGAGCAGCGGGTACGGCTTGCCGAACTGGCTCCCGCAGTTTTCGCGGCGCTGGCGGCGGGCGAGATCACGCTGGGGGTCGCCCAGGCTTATGCCGTCACGCCCGACGTCGATCGCCAGGCCCGCGTGTTCGAGAGCATGAGCCGGTCCTATTATGGCGACAATCCCGACAATATCCGTCGTGCGCTCCTCAACGGGACGGTCAAGGCGACCGACGCCAAGGCACGGTTCGTCGGCCGCGACGCCTATGTCGGCGCGGGCGGCCGGATCGAGCGCGACCTGTTTGGCGAAGATGCGGACGAGAGCTGGATCGACGTGGAGCTCATCGAGCAGCTGGCCGCCCAGAAGCTTGAAGCGGCCGCGGAAGCGCTCGCTGCCGAACAGAAGCTGGCGTTCGTGACGCCGGTCCTCGCGACGCATGTGCCCTATGATATGGAGTGCCAGCTCCACGAATATCATCCGCCGCTGCGCGAATTGAGTGGGGACGAGCAGGAGCGTGTCGATAGTCTCTCGGATGAGGGCGACGCGCTCATCCGCGAACTGGAGACCGACCTCGAGGATGGCACGCCCGAGGCCGAGGCAGCGTCGGCGCGGCTCGCCGACATCGAGCGGGAACTCGATACGATCGAAGCGTCGCGCACGATGGTCGACGATGCGATCAAGGACCAGCTGGGCACCTTCATCTATCTGGCGCCCGATGGCAGTCCGCGGGTGCACAGCCGCATGTTCAGCGAGCGCGCCATTCGTCAGGCGGGCGAGGACGCAGAACCCGAAGCACCGTCCGGCAAGGTCGCGGCCTCCCGGCTCAGCGCGACGCTGGTTGACGAACTCGCGACCCAGCGCCGGCAGATCCTGGCGGCCCATGTCGCCTCGGATGCCGGGTTCGCGCTCGATCTCACGATATTCCTGATGGCGCACCGGACGGTGTTCGCCAGCAGCTATGTCCGGGACCACTCGACGCTGCAGGCGGCGGCCGCGAGCTTCCCGATCGCCAGCTTCCGCGATGAAGGCAGCGCGGCGAGCAATGTCCTGACCGAACAGCGCCAGGCGCTCGATGTGAGCTGGGCAGGCGGGAACACGCTGTCGTCCCGCTTCGATGCCTTCCGGCAACTGGATGAACAGGCGCGCGCCGATTGGCTCGCCCATGTTCTGGCGCAGACGCTCGAGCCGACACTCAACGTCGACGATGGCGGGCGCCGCAACGGCTTCCACGATCATCTCGGACGGCTGCTCGACATTGATGTCGCGCAATGGTGGCGGCCCGATGCCCAGAACTTCTTTGGGCGGGTGAAGAAGGACGTCATGCTCGAAGCGCTCGACGAAATCGGCGGGCCGGTGCTGCGCGGCCGATACAAGGACGCCAAGAAGGGTGACCTTGCCAATGCCTGCGCTGCGCTCTGTTCGGGGCAGGGCATCGTCGAGGCCGAAGTCCGGGAAAAGGCGCTTTCCTGGCTGCCCGACGAGATGCGGTTCGGCGGGATCGAAAAGCCCGAAAGCTTCCGGAGCTATTCCGCTTTCCTCAGCGATGAAGACGACAGCGACGGCGGGGCAGGGGAGATCGCCCGCGATGGCGATGCTGGCGACCTCGAACAGGCCGCCTGAGGCGAACGCCTAACGGCGGGCGGCGCTTTCGTGTCGCCCGCCGCCCTTCATCGGCGGCGCTGAGGCAGCCGCTTTTTCACGGAGTATCCACCATGACCCAATCATCGGGCCGGCCCTCGCCGGCCGAGACCATCACGCGCGCCATCATCGACCGGCTCGAGGCCGGTGTGCGTCCCTGGGTACGGCCCTGGCGATCATGCGCCGCGCAAGGGCGCCCGCTGCGCGCCAATGGCGAGCCCTATCGCGGCATGAACACCTTCTGGCTATGGCTGGCCGCCGAGCAGTGCGGCTATCGGTCCCGCCATTGGATGACCTACCGCCAGGCGCAGCAACTGGGCGGGCAAGTCCGCGCCGGCGAGCAGTCGCAATTTGCGATCTTCTACAAGGCCTATTCGAAGAAGGTCGATTCCTACGAACGTCCGGGTGAGCTCGTCGATGAGCAGCGCCGGGTCATGCGGTCCTATGCGGTCTTCAATGCCGACCAGATCGACGCACTGCCGGGCGATTTCTATCCCGAAGCCCTCTCCCTCGTCCCGCCGGGCGACCGGCTCGGTCCGCGGGCGGAGCGCTTCGTCGAACGGCTGCCCGCGCGGCTGCGATGTGGCGGCGATCGTGCTTATTACGATCTGCGCCAGGACGTCATCACCATGCCGCCGGTCGAGCAATTCGACACGCGCGCCGCCTGGGCAGCCACCCTCGCGCATGAGGCCGGCCACTGGACAGGCCATCCAGCCCGTCTCGCCCGATCGTTCGGGAAGCGCTTCGGCGATCACGCTTACGCCTTCGAGGAGTTGGCCGCCGAACTGACAGCGGCGCTGGTGGGGGCAGATGTGGGTCTCCCAACCACTCATCTCGACGATCACGCGGCTTATATTGGTTCCTGGCTCGACATCCTGCGCCGCGATAATCGCGCTCTGCTCACGGCGGCGGCGAGGGCCGAAGAAGCCGCCGGGTTTCTGCTGCGGGCAACCGATCTCGCTTGCGAGGATGATCTGGACGAGCAGGCGGCTGCTTGATCTCGCCATGTCGCCGATTGCACCATATCCATATATCCGCTATCGTGGATATATGGATAACGAATCTGTCATCGTCGCGTTGGGCGCGCTTGCCCAAGCCACGCGCCTCGACGCCTTCCGCCTTCTGGTGCGTCACGAACCCGAAGGCCTTCCTGCCGGCGAGGTCGCCAAGGCGCTGGATGTCCCGCAGAACACGATGTCGGTGCATTTGGCGACCCTGGCGCGTGCCGGCCTGGTCACATCCGAGCGGCGTAGCCGGATCATCAACTACCGCGCCGATCTCGATGCGCTCCGCTCCGTGATGCTGTTCCTCGTCAAGGACTGCTGTGGTGGCCGGGCCGAGCTCTGCCATCCACTTGCGGATGAACTGCTTGCCTGTCGTGCTGCCTGAAAGGACATCAACATGACTGATCGCCTGTTGAACGTACTGTTTCTTTGCACGGGCAATTCCGCCCGTTCCATCATGGCCGAGGCGATCCTCAGCCGTGAAGGGCTAGGCCGTTTCAAATCGTTCAGCGCCGGCAGCCAGCCCAAGGGCGAGGTCCATCCGTTCACCATTCATCTCTTGGAGAAGCTGAACTACGACGCAAGCCGGTTCCGCTCGAAGAGTTGGGAAGAGTTTTCCGGCCCCGATGCGCCGTCCTTGGATTTCGTGTTTACGGTCTGCGACAATGCCGCCAACGAGCTTTGCCCGGTTTGGCCGGGGCAGCCGCTGACCGCCAATTGGGGGGTGCCCGATCCGGCCGCTATCGAGGACAGCGAAACGGTGCAGCACGCGGCCTTCTTCGATACTTACAGGATGCTGTTCAATCGCATCTCGCTGTTCACCAACCTGCCGTTCGAAGGCCTCGACAAGATGAGTCTGCAGAACCGGCTGAACCGGATCGGCAAGGAACAGGGCCACGCCGACCTCCCAAGCGAAAAGGTGCCGGGTGCATGAGCAATGCCGCAATCGATATCGTCATCTATCACAATCCCGAGTGTGGGACGTCGCGCAACACGCTGGCGATGATCCGCAACGCCGGGATCGAGCCGCATGTGATCGAATATCTCAAGACGCCGCCCAACCGCCCGCGCCTGGTTTCGCTCATCGCCCGCATGGGCATCAGCGCACGCCAGTTGCTCCGCGAGAAGGGCACGCCCTTCGCCGAGCTGGGTCTTGCCGATCCGACGCTCAGCGATGACCAGCTCATTGATGCGATGATCGAGCATCCGATCCTCATCAACCGGCCAATCGTTGTGTCGCCGCTCGGCGTGAAACTCTGCCGTCCATCGGAAGAGGTGCTCGATCTTCTCCCGTCCGCCCAGCGCGGGGCTTTCACCAAGGAAGATGGCGAGCAGGTCATCGACGCCGCCGGCAAGAGGATCGGGGCGTGAACGCGACCGTTGCGGCACGACCCAAGCCGGCGATCAACAGCTTCGAACGCTATTTGAGCGTCTGGGTGGCGCTCTGCATCGCTGTCGGCATCGCGCTCGGCTATTCGCTGCCGAATCTGTTCGCAGCCATCGCATCGGCCGAGATCGCGCGCGTGAACCTGGTCGTGGCTGTGCTGATCTGGCTGATGATCGTCCCCATGCTGCTCAAGATCGACCTCGGCGCGTTGGGGTCGGTTCGCCAACACTGGAAGGGCGTCGGCGTCACCCTCTTCATCAACTGGGCGGTGAAGCCCTTTTCAATGGCGCTGCTCGGCACGCTGTTCCTGGGATGGCTCTTCCGGCCGCTGCTGCCGCAGGGCGAGATCAACGCCTATATCGCGGGCCTCATCCTGCTGGCGGCAGCTCCCTGTACAGCGATGGTGTTCGTCTGGTCGAACCTGTGCGACGGCGAGCCGACCTATACGCTGAGCCAAGTCGCGCTCAACGACGTGATCATGGTCTTCGCCTTCGCGCCGCTCGTCGGACTGCTGCTAGGCGTCGCCTCGATCACAGTGCCCTGGGACACGCTGCTTATCTCGGTCCTGCTCTATATCGTCGTGCCCGTCATCGTCGCGCAGGTCATCCGTCGGGCGCTGCTATCGTCAGGCGGGCAGCCGGCGCTCGATAGGCTGCTGGCGACGCTCGGGCCGCTGTCGCTGGTTGCGCTGCTGACGACGCTCGTCCTCCTGTTCGGCTTCCAAGGCCCAGCGATCCTTGCTCATCCGCTGGTCATCGCACTGATTGCCATTCCCATCCTCATCCAGGTCTACTTCAATGCGGGCCTGGCCTATTGGCTCAGCCGGCGCTTCGGCGTTGCCTGGTGCGTCGCCGCTCCGGCCGCGCTGATCGGCGCGTCCAATTTCTTCGAGCTCGCGGTTGCAGCCGCGATCAGCCTGTTCGGCCTCAATTCCGGGGCCGCGCTCGCGACTGTCGTGGGCGTCCTGGTCGAGGTGCCGGTAATGCTGTCTGTCGTCAGCATCGTGAAGAAGACGCGGCCTTGGTACGAGCAACGTGTTCCTGCATGATCGCTACACTACTGGATCCCAAGTCGCTTTCCGACCTGATGGCGGAGCTGAGTGCGGCGGGTCTGCCTGCCAGCGATCTCGCCGAGGCGGGACGCCGCTTCTTTCGGTTCGAGGATGATGTTGGCATTGTCGGTTATGGCGAGATCGAAGGCGACGGCTCCGACCGCCTGCTGCGCTCGCTGGTCGTGAGGGCCGATCGGCGCGGATGCGGATTGGGCGGTGCCATTCTCACGGCGGTCGAACGCGCTGCCGCGGATGAGGGCGCGACTAGCCTGTACCTGCTCACCACGACCGCCGAGCCTTTCTTTCGCCGTCACGGCTATGAAACAGCCGAACGGACCGACGTTCCTGCCGTCATCGCGCAATCGGCCGAGTTCCGATCGCTATGCCCGGCCAGCGCCGCCCTTTTGTACAAATGGATCGCCTGATGTCGCGTCTTCGTATCCTTCCCGAACCCGATCACATGCCCGCGCTGGACCGCGCAATGATCCGGACCGATCTCGCCGCCGGGCTCGGCGCGCTTGAGCCGAAACCTCGCATCCTCCTCCTCTACGGCTCGCTGCGCGAGCGGTCGTTCAGTCGTTTCGCGGTCGAGGAAGCGGCCCGGCTTCTCATCCTCTTCGGCGCCGAAGTGCGGATCTTCGATCCGTCCGATCTCCCGCTCCCCGACCAGATCAAGGACGATGACCACCCGGCAGTGCATGAGCTTCGCGAGCATGCGCTCTGGTCCGAAGGCATGGTCTGGTGCAGCCCCGAGCGGCACGGCCAGATCACCGGCATCATGAAAGCCCAGATCGACCATTTGCCGCTCGAATTCGGCGGCATGCGTCCGACCCAGGGCCGGACCCTGGCAGTCATGCAGGTTTCGGGCGGATCACAGTCGTTCAACGCGGTCAACACGTTGCGGCTGCTCGGGCGGTGGATGCGCATGTTCACCATCCCCAACCAGTCAAGCATCGCGATGGCGTTCAAGGAGTTCGACGAGGACGGCCGTCTCAGAGCCTCAAGCTATTATGACCGGATCGTCGACGTCATGGAGGAGCTGGTGCGCTTCACGGTGCTGACACGTAGCCATGCCGATCAGCTCGTGGACCGCTATTCGGAACGCAAGGCGGCAGCCGCCAAGCGCGACGCGGCACAATATCTGGCCTCACGGTCGACGGCCTGACGGCCGGGCTCTTCCGACGCGGCGAGCGTGGATGCCGCTTTGTCCCTGTCGGGAGCCCGGTTCGCGGGAGCCCTTTCTTTAGGCTTCTCCGCGCCATGAATGCCTGACGCGACAGGGCCTTCGCGCCTTTCGCCAGAGGATGCGGCACATGGGCCATCGCGCTGGCGGCGGCAACCCGAACGGCCCGGCCGTGTTGGCGCGCCGAGGCGCGCCTGCCCGCACCACCCGGACCTTATCGGGTTCCCCTTGGGCGTTGCCCGGCGGTGCCGCCGCCGCTTTTTCGATGGCCCGGAGGGTGCGCATCCGGCGGGAAGGCCGCCGGCCCTGCGACACGGAAAGGCAATCCCTCATGACCAGCTCCCTTTCAGCAGTGCTCCAAGCACTCGAACTCGGCCATCTCGACCTAACGGGCGACCAACGCTCGATCGAAGCGCCGCCACCGGCCGAGGCGCTCGAACAGACCGTCAGCGCCATCTGGAGCGATCTCTTCGCGCTCTTCCCCTTCACCGCGCTCGAACGCGACATCGAGGATCTGGGCTGGGGCTTCGTCAATCTCTTTCACCGCGCGGCCGCCAAGAAGCATCAGCTGATCGACCGCCTGACCGACGAGATCCGGCTCCTGCTCGCCGAGCAGGACGGGTCGGAGATCGCGACCGCCGATCTCGAGGACAAGATCGATCTCGCCCGCAAGGTCGAGCAGTCCGCCCAGGCCTATGAGGGGATGCGCGACACCGCGGCGCGCCACTATCTGCACGAGACCGGTCGCTCTTGGGTGCCCGCGACCGGCAACCGCATCTCGCTCGGCACGACCGCTGCGATCGTCGATGGCCGGGCCTATTTGCAGGCGCGGCGCGAGCGGGTGCGCGATGCCAATATGGTCCATGGCACGCCCGTGGTCTTCGCCGGCGGGCGCCTTCGCTTCGCCAGCGATGACGAGGCTAAGCAGTTTGCCGACAATCTGCTGCGGACCCTCAAGGCCGTGCGCGAGCGTGTGGGCGACATGTATCTCGTCCATGGCGGCGACATGAAGGGCATCGAGCGTCTTGCAGCATCCTGGGCCGAGCAGAACGGCATCCAGCAGCTGCGGTTCGGCCTTGATCGCAAGCTCGGCGATCGTGCCGGCTTCCGGCGCAACGAGCAGATGCTCTCGGTCAAGCCGCGCTACATCATCGCCTTCCAGGGCAACGGCGTCACCGAAAGGCTGGTAATTGAGGCCAAGGCGCGCGGCATCCATGTCGTCGATCGCCGCGGACCGCTCGGAACGCCGCCGGCGGCTTTATCCCGCGGCTGACCGCCGTGCCGGCCGCTTCGGCGGCCGGCTTTTCTCAATCTCACGAATGCCGGTGCCGGAGGGGAGGGGGCGGGGTGGATGCGTCCCTTGTTCCCTTTCGGAGGTTCCGCATCATGTTCATGCCCGATCGCGCCAGTGTGTGCGTGCTCCTTGCCTTCCGCGCCGCGCATGGCCGCCACTGGAATGCGAAGCTGCTGTCGTTATGGTCGACAGGCCGCGATGTGGACGAAGCTGATGGCGCCTGCCTGCGGCATCTGCGCAACCGGGCGGGTCCCTCCTGGCTCCGCCAACTGACGCCGCGCCGCTGGCGCGCGATCGAAAGATTGGCGGCGCCCGGCGATCCGGTGCTTGCAGCCGTGTTTCTCGATCGTGCGCGCGCGTTTCATCGCGGCGCGCAGATTGGCGCATCTATTGCGCTTGCGCCGACACTGCACTCGCTCGCGATCTCCTGCGAACTGGGTTTGAAGGCGCATCTTTTGGGTCATGGCTGGACGGACGATGCGCTGGTCCGCGATATCCGTCATGACCTTGTCCGCGCCCTCGACGAGGCGCGGCAGCTAGGCCTGCCGGCGCCCGGTCGTCCGCTGACCGATTTCATCAAGAGCCTCGGCCCGGCCTATGCTGTGCATCGGATCGACGCGCTGGTGGCAGGTGGCTATGCCTGCGACATCGGCGCCGTGCTTTGCGAGACCACGCAGCTCCTCGATGCTGTGGCGGCCTGCCTGAGCCCAGCCATGCCAGGCGCCGCCACCTTGCCCACCTCCTCCTCATCCCCCTCCGCGTGATTGTGCAACGGACATCATGTCGAGCCCGCGAGAGGCCATGCGAAGGATCTACAATCCCGTCCTGCGGCTCAAGGGACGGGCAGATAAGGCACGCGCGTAAGGTCCGCGAGATGCCGGATCGGCGAGCCCAGCAAAGCCGGCAATATCGGCGGTTTCGATGGGTGGGCTCCGGTCATGGTCCAAGCGACGCACCGTCCTTCTCCTCATCTGACCCCTAAGCCGGCCGTCCGCCCCATCCAACCCGCGAGCCATCGGGCCGAGTTGCCGTGTGCCACGGCTGCCCGCACCACCCCTTGTCTCGGGGTTCCCCGGCGCTGCGCTGCCGGTGGATGGGCCGTCCTGTCCGCCTTGGCCGGGGATCAGTCGAAGGGACGGTCCCTTGGACCCATATCGAAGGAACCCAGGCCATGCAGAACCTCGTCATCCTCGCCGGCAATGTCGGTGGCACGCCGGAAACCCGCACCACCCAGGGCGGCACCCGCATCACCCATTTCAGCCTCGCCACTTCGCGCCCGAAGCGCGACAGCAACGGCAAGATCCTGCGCGACGACAACAATCGCCGCCTCGAGGACACCGAATGGCACCGGATCACCTGCTTCAACGGCGTTGGCAAAACGGTCGAGCAATATGTCGACAAGGGCATGAAGGTCATGGTCCGGGGCCGTATCCACTACACCCGCTGGACCGACAGCGAGAATATCGAACGCTACGGCGTCGAGATCATCGCCGACGAGGTTACCTTCCTCACTCGCGCCAAGTCGAACGAGAATAGCGGCGGCGGCAACGAGCCCGAGGACGATGAAATCCCCTTCTGAGGTCGGACAGGGCGGCCCGGCGGCATCGCCGCCGGGCCTCTTATCCTGTTCAGGCGCGGCATGGTCCCAAACGGATCAGCGGGATCGGCATCGCCCCTTGGCATAGCGCTCCCAGCGCAGCACGGTGCCGGTCGCAATCATCGCGCAGCTGAGATCGCCGATGCCTGGCGCGTTGCACCAGGCGCCGGTCCGGTTGCCCTTGGCCTCGCCGGTCGAGACGCAGCGCATGGTGGGGCCAACCACGCGAATATGCCCCGTGGATGTCTGGCCGCGCGGTCCGCCAAGCAAGCGCACCAACGCGTCGCGAGCGGCCGGGCCACTTGCTCCCGGACAGGGCTGGCCGGGGCGGCAGCTGTTGTCGATCTCGCGCGCGGCAATGCCGGCGAGCCGCACATGGGCGCCCTCGCGGCACCAGATGGGGCCATCGCCATCCCAGACGCGCGTCGGCGTACAGGCGAAGGTCTGACCATTAGGAACGACGGCGGCGGCAAGCAGGAGCGGGAACAGCATCCGGCGGGGCTAACCGACAAGCGGCGGCCTGTCATCCGGACCCCGTTGAAGGGAGCGGCAGGCAGGGCAAGGGGTGGGGCGGGACATCGGCGGGGACCTGGCCTCCTGGCCGGCGGGTTCGCCCGCTCTCAATCGGCGCGATCCTTGGTCCACCCGGTGACCTTTTGCGATCAACCCGCAAGGGGTCCGGTCGCTTCGCTACGGCTTTTTGGGCCTCCAGCCAAAAAAGTGATCGCGGCCACCGGCCGGACACATCGGGCGCCTGTCGAGCGGGACGAACCCGCCGGCGCGCAAAGGAGCCTCGACATGTTCACCGACATCGCAATCGCTCGCCGCCACGCCTTCAGCCTCTCGCGCAGCCTCATGATGGTCACCTTCGTCATCGCGATCGGTCAGCATTACGGGGTCATCACCGCCGAAGACGCCGACGGCAGCGTCGCCATCGTCACCGAATTCGATCCCTTTGCCTGACGGCTCGTCCGGGAGCCGCTCGGCTCCCGGTTATTCCCCTCGCTTCGATCGCGGCTTGCGCCGAAGACGAGAACCGATTGTTCAGATGCCGCGCCTATGCTGCGATAATGACGATTGAGGCTGAGATAGCGAATGCCGGCGATGATGCCCTGTGGGCGCGCGTCATCCAGCAGGTGAACGCCTGGCGCGGCGCCTGTCTGCAATGCTTCGCCTCGGTGGAGGTGGCCGTTACCGAGACTTTGCTGCATCTGAGCGCTCACCCGGGACGAGGACAGTCGGTGAAGCTACGGCATTTGGTCGGGCAACGGCTCGATGACCTGGCTGCACTCGTCAATGAGGGCGGCCCCTTTTCCGTGGAGGGAAATGGTGTCGCGAGCCTGCTGGCGGAATTTCGGCCCCAGGAGGGGCTGCGCACGATGCTCGCCCATGGCCAGGCGAAGCTGACAGTCGAACGGACCAGTCGATGGGCCGCCATCTTTCGTGTGATCGCGATCCGGGCACGGCAGGCTGATCGTTCGACGCTCGTGATCGAAGAGAGCGAGGCGGTGGAGAGGCTTCAGCAGCTCCGTAAGGTATCGCAGAAATTGTGCTCTGCTCTTGGCAATTTGCGCCGGGCGGTTGCCGTCTGAAAGTCGGGATTTCTTTGCATCTATGCGCTGAGAATGGCGGCTCCGGCGCGGCCCGACCGGGCTCTAGGCTTCGCCCTGAGCCTTGTGCCAAGTCTCAGCCCATTCGGGTGACGATCCCTGCCGTGGCTGCTCGCACTTCTCAACCCTGCGCGCAAACTATGGCCCGGCCGGACGCGCCGCGCGCTGGAGGGCAGTTGGCCAGGCCCGCACGCAAGTGCTCATCGTGCAGCATTATGTGCCAGGGACGGTCATGGCCGCGCGCCGCGAGATAATAAGCCGCGCCGTCGCAGCCGACCATGCGGCATCGGGCCTGCCGGTCGATGAGGCTGGCGCCTGCTCCATGGAGCCCGATCAGGGCATCGACATCCTCGCGCATCAAGGCACCGCAGCGGCGGCATTGCGATCGGACGAGGATCTGGCGCAGCCGCATCGCCTGGAGTGACGCGGTCCAGGCCGGGGCAAGGCGGAAGAGAGTGGCGCTGCTCGTCATGACTGGCAGAGGATAGCGCCGGGCTCTCCGCGGAGCCAGAGGATCAGGTTACCGCAATCACCTCTTTGCGATTCCGCCCGCCAAGACCTTCCTCCTGTCGGCTTGCCTGGCCGGCGCGCGCGCCCGCGCAAGCCCGCTTTGCGGGCTTCTCCACTGCCGTTGCGACCCTGCGGGTGCGCGGCCGCGCTCTGCCGCCGGCCCTTGGCACGCCTGTCGGAAGGCCCCGGCGGGCGGGGCCGGACAGATCAGGAGCGTTCTCATGTCCCAATCCTCCCCGAATGCGATGAGCCAGGCCGAGCGGATCGCCCGCGTCGCCGCACTCAATGACGCGCTTCGCCGGTCCATCCATAGCCCGGGCCGCAACCAGGTCGTGATGACCGGCGGCGTTGCGGCGCTGATCGGCGACATCGCCCTGTTCCGCGGCTTTCGCCGCCGCGCGGAGATCATCCGGATCGTGCGCGACTATGACAGCTTCACGCCCGACAACGATCCGATCGGCGAGCATGATTTCGGCCGCTTCGAGTTCGAGGATGCGATCCTCTACTGGAAGATCGACTATTACGATCTCGAGCTCGCCTATGGCTCGGCGGATGCCGCCAACCCCGAGGTCACGACGCGCGTGCTCACCATTCTGCTGGCCGACGAATATTGATCCGGCGCAGCCATCCCCCCGACCGGGGGGATGGCCCGCATAGTCTGCTTGAGCAGACTATGCGGGCAACGGACGCCGCATCCGCAAATGTGGGAGGGGAGGGCGCGGGTCTGAGATGCCGCGCGATTGCGCGTGGCCGGCGCCAGTGGCGCCGTTCGCTTGCCCGTTCACTGGCTCCAAGGAGACTTATCATGGCCGCATATTTCGCCGCGCATCCCGATCACGCGTTTCTCTTCGCGTTCGGCTGCTTCGCCCTCACCGTCTATCTGTTCCGCTATGTCGGTCCCGGCATTGGCGGTGGCGGCGACTGGTCCTCGCGCGATCATTATGAGCGCAACCTGCGCGATGGTCCGGACGACTATTGCTGAGGTGCCGCGGTCATGAAGACGATCGTCGTCAGCCTGCTCAAGGGCGGGGTCGGCAAGACCTTCCTCGCCAGTCACGTCTGCTTCTTGCCGCATTCGCAGCGCCTGCAATTGCAAGGCGTCGTTCTGGATATGGGCATTCTCGACCCCTACCCTCGCCTGGATATCCATGACCTGCTTGGCGTCCGAAGCGGTATCCAGCGAGGTTCTCAGCTCTTCGAGGCCGGCGGTACGCTGGGCCGACACGCCATAGGCCGCCTCCGCGATCGCGGCGTCGCGCGCTGCGAGGTCGCCGTTCCGCAAGAGGTTATCGCGGGACGCGCGCTCATACGCCGACGCACCTGGCCGCAATTCCGGCAAAGCGATGCGGTTGGCGTCCCGGATACGGGTCGCGGAGCTCCCGAGCGAACCCAGGCTGGCATTGTCCGACGACATCAGCCGACTGATGTCACGGGCCTCCCGCGGCAGAAGATGGCGCATGGCATCGGTGGAAAGAGATGATGCGATGCCGTTGACGTCGGTGACCTGGTTGAAGCTGCCATAGAGCTGCTTCGCTTCTGCGATCTGCTCCTTCCCCTGATCGATCATCGACAGGGTGTTTTTCACCGTGGCCAGCGCCTGCAGATAACCGGAGCTGTCGTAGACGGGGATGCCTTGCGCAACTGCAGGCCCCGCCATTCCTAGGGCGATGGCGCCAAGTGCTGCGTATATGCCCTTACCCATAGCTCATCCTTTCCTGATCGATGCAGACCGACGCTGCTGGTGAAAAAGAGGCAGCCATTTCGCCGGGTCGTCGCCGACATCAGCGCGAATGGCATCGAGGAGCGTCACGGTTTCCGTGGTGCCCGAGAGCACCGCGAGCTCGTCGGAGAGGCCGCCCAGGTCCAGTTCCACCACGATCGAGTCATGACCCTGCTTGATGAGGAAGCGGCGAGACTCGGGGTTCAGGTCGTGACGGACGAGCTTGAATTCCGCCTGGGTCAGGCCCAGCCCGTCGATATAATCCGTTTCACGCCCATAGGGGTTGGGCAGCAGGATCTTGGTCGCGACCTGCTCCATGATACTGTGTGAGATATCCGAGCGCAGCGCATCGGCCGGGCTCTGCGTGCCGAAAACCAAGAAGGCGTTCTGCTTGCGGTAGGTCTTCAGGCCATCCTGGGCAAAGGCGCGGAAAGCGTCATCACCCAGCGCCTTCCAGAACTCATCGATGTCGATCACCAGTCGGCGGCCATCCAGAAGGCCGTCGATGCGATGGAACATGTACATCATGATCGGCGTGCGAACTTCCGGATTGTCGAGGAAGTCGGTCATGTCGAAGCCGAGGAACGGCGCATCGAGCGACAAAGCATCGATCTCGTTGTCGAACACCCAACCCAGCGATCCGCCCCGCGACCATTTCTCAAGTCGAGCGCCGATGCCTTCCGGGTCGCGCTGGCCGAGCAGCTGGCGCAGGGCCAGAATGGATCGGTTCTCCGGTGCGAGCCGCCCGAGCGACGCCAAGCCTTCGTCGATCATACGCTCCTGGGTGACGCCCAGCGGGCCGCCCGGCGGCGTCACCAGCTGCCGGATCAGACGACCGAGAAAGACGAGGTTGCGCGGTCCATATTCGAGCGCCCGCAGCGGCGCGAAGCCGGTTGGCTCCCCGTTCTTCAGCGTCAGATAGATCCCGCCAACAGACCGCACGTAGATCTCGGCGCCGCGATCCTTGTCGATGAAGATCTGCTGCGCGCCCGTCTTCTCGAGCTGCGCCATCAGGAAGTTCTGAACGACCGTTTTGCCCGCGCCCGAGGGACCGATAATGAGCGTGTGGCCGAGATCCCCGACATGGAAGTTGAAATAGTAGGGCGATTGCGCGGCCGTCTTCATCAGCGCGATCGCCGGACCCCAATGATTTCCGCTCGGCCGGCCCGCGGGATAGGTATGGAAGGGTGCCAATGCGGCGAAATTCCGCGATGTGATTGCCGCCGGCCGCGCCCGCCACGCGAAGTTACCGGGAAGCTGAGCCCAGAAGGCTGCTTCGAGCGCCGGACCTTCCCTCGCCGACACCAGACCAGCGTCCGCGAGCGCCGCCCGCGCGGCCGACAGATTATCGGCGAGCCGCCTCTGGCTCTCGGCAAACACCCCAAGCGAGAAGTGATGTTCGCCCAGCACGAACCGATTGCTTTGAAGATCGTCGGCGGCGTCTTCAAGGTCGAGCGCCTGGCTTGCTGCCGCGTCCTCGGTCGAGGCCATCTGGTTCTGTCGCCGGCGCAGCCTTTCGGCCGCGCGCGCCTTCCCCATGAAGGTGAAGGATTGCGACACGACGAACGCGAAATCCTGGCCGAGCAGAGCGTTCATCTGACCGGGACGGGTGAGCGCAGGATATTCCCGGATGCCGAAAATCCCCAGCCAGCGGCTCGCATCATGGGCGCGGATCTCGACCGTCTCGCGTCCGAAGATCACCCGCTCGCCGTAGAGTGCGGATCCAAGATGGCCTCGGACCAGCGGCACCTTGGCCTTGGCGCCCATCATGACTTGCTCGAGCACTTCGAGCGGCCTGGAGAATAGGAGGCCATTTTGCTCATAGAGGCCGAGCCGTGCGGGGCTGCACCGCCGGAGGAGCTTTTCGATATCGCGCGCCTTCTCCTCGAAGCGGGCCAGTTCGTCAGGGTCGATTTCTTCATCGGCCGCCCTGGCCTTGGCGATGCGCTTGAGGAGAAGCCCCGTCCGATCGGCCGAGCCGACCGCCGGCCGCATGATCAGCGTCAGATAGTGCTCGTTGACGAACATGCGCTTGGCAGTCACCCGCGCGCGATATTTTTCGTCCAGTTCGGCCGCGAAGTCCGAGCGGAATTGGCCTTCGGGATAGTCATCGACCGGGCGGCGAACGATGTGGGTCCAGAGCGCGAGCCGGTCGTCGGCAATGTTGCGCCAGGTGCCGTTGAGCTTCTCATGCCAGTCGTTGAGGTGGATCGGATCCGCGGTTTCGAAGGCGAGCCCCTCGAGGCGGAACATCATCATGAGGTCGCCGCTATCGAGCGCGATCACCTCCGACGTCACGTGGCGCGCATAGGGCAGATAGCGCCCAGGCTCGGCCTCTTGCCGCAATATGCGCCACGGCGTCTTGCGCGGCGGGAGCTGGGCAGCCGCGCTAGCCACGCGCAAAGCCCTTGCGTTTCAGCCCGGCGACCGGGAGCGGCGAATAGGAACTGCCGCCCCACCAGACGCGGTTCCGGTTGCGCGCCTTGGTCATGGTCCAGAGGGACAGCAGCCGGAAGGCGTTGGCATCATGCCGCACGATGAGCCGTGCAACAGCAAGACAGGCGCCTCCGATGGCGCCGGCATAGAGCGGGTTGCCGCTGACGATCAAAGTGAGACAGGCGGCAAGCGCGATCGGCAACGAGGCTTCGAGCGGCACGCCGAGCCACATCGTCGGGCGCGTGACCGCGAGAAACAACGTCTCCTCGCGCAGCCGCTCGTCCAGCGCGGCGCTCTCCTTCACGCGCCACCCGTGATGGTGTCGACGATCCACTGCGCGCTGAAGACGATGAAGATGCCAACAATGACCGTCACCAGAAGGCCGAGGCTGGCGCGCCCGGTGAAAAACATGAACCCGACGATCACGACCGCGATCACCGCGATGGTCTTGGCGAAGGTCCCGGTGAGCCAGGTCTTGATGTTCTCCGCCATGGACGTGATGCCGTCGGCACCTTGCGCGTGCGCAGGATCGCTCAGCAGTATCGAGACAAGCAGCGCCAATGCCATCACGCCGATGATGCGCAGCAGAAGTCGCGCCCATTGTGGCCGTCCGCCCAGGTGGGCGGTGATTGCTGTCATGGATGCTGTCCTTTCTGAGATGCGGCCCCGTCGCCGAACACCATGAGCGAGGCCTGGCTCGCCCTCGCCGCTGTTTTCCACCCGGCTGCGGCCGGGGGCGAAACAGGGGTATCGGGTGGCGGAGCGAAGGCCGGAGCCGCTGGGGCAACGACCGAGTTTCTGGTTGCCGGCGCCGTACTCCGGATCAACGGAATGACGGCCGACGCGCTGGCATAGACCCTGGCGACATAGCCGTTGCGAAAGCCGCGCTGCCGGTCGCCGGTATTGTACAGCGACAGGGCGGTCGCGATCGCGTGATCGCGGCTCGGGGCAAGGCGCGCGACCGCCTGGTAGTTGGTCGCTAGGACACGCGCGGCGGCGGCTAGGTTGGAGCAGGGCTCGAATGCATTTTCCACCGAAAGCCCCAGCCAGCCGAGATTGGCGCTGTTGATCTGCCCCAGGCCGAGATCGATGTTGTAGCCTCGACCAATCAGGCTGCGCGCCGCAGCGATTGCCTGCGCCTTGGTCGCGGGCTTTGGCGCGCGCACGCCGGGACTATTGACCCCGATTGCGAGACTGTTGAACCGGCTCTCCGTGTGGACGATCGAAATGAGCGTCTCAGGCGCCACCGTCGGTGCGCAAGCTCCTGCAAGCGAAAGAAGGGTGGCGACATCGAGGATCATCGGCGGCCGCCGTCCAAACGCTCGATGCCGGCCAGCGAGAAGGTCTGGCTGCGGCCGTCGTTGAACGTGATGACCACCCGGCGGCGAGTTGTGGAATCGCGATCATAGACCTTCGTGCGGGCGACGCCGCCGCTACAGCCGGGAAAGGCGCCGCCGGTGGCCAAGCGTTGCCATAGCTTGGTCATCGGCGACACGCATTGCGCGTATTGGGTCGCGCCACCGGGATTGGAAAGACACAGGAGAACCTGGCAGCCCAGGTCATTCGCCGCTGCCGGTGCGCTTGGAAGGGCTGTGGCGAGGGCGAGCATCGCCATGCCGAATATTGCACGTTGCATCGGGTCTTCCCCCGCGAGAGACAGCTCCCGCGTCGGGAAATGCCGTCAGCTATCCGTTGGATTTCACCTCTCTTTTGTTCCGACCGCGCTCGATTTCGGCAATCCCCCTAGCCGGGGGGGGAGTTGATCGGTTTGCTGCCGCAGGAATTCGGACAGAGCGCCTTCCTGGTCGGGCCGGAGAGCATCGATTGCGGCGAGATGGTCTGGCGGATCGCCGCCGAGCAGGATGGACGGGCACTGCCCGTCATAATTGCCGAGATTGGGGCGGTGCTGCTGGTAGCCGACCAGCGCGGCAAGCTCGGGATCGAATGCGCTGGCCACCTCGGGCGGATAGGTCAGCCACTGGTTCTCATAGGGCTTCAGCCAGCCGAGGCAGTAGCTGACGATGATGCCTCGGCGCACCGCGTTTGAACGATTCGCGCCGGCGCCATGGAGGGTCGATCCCAGGAATATGATCGCCGATCCCGGATCCGCTTCGATGGCGACCGGCTCCGCGCCGTCGTCGCCCTGCCCGCCATTGTGGCTCCCCGGCCAGACCAGCGTCGCCCCATTTTCGGCCTTGAACGGCGAAATCGGCCACATGACGTTGACGAGATATTCGAGCTCGCCGGTCGGACCGCGCCACATGTCCTGATCCCGGTGCGGAAATTGCGCTGGCGCCCCCGGGTGCAGCTCGAGCGCTTGCGTGAGGTTGAGCTGGACCGTGTCGCACCAGGGCTCGAGGATAGCGTGGACGAGGCGCATGACGGCAGGGTTTTGGACAAGACTTTCAACCGTCGGCGCGCGCTTCAGCAGGCCACCGAAGCGTTTTGTCCGAGGGCCGTAGAATCCGCCCTGGCAGAAAGGCGTGGCGGCAAAACGCGGATGGAGGGATCGATTGATCTCCTCGATGCGTGACCGAGACTCGACATCCCGCAGGATGCAGAAGCCGTGCTGCCGCAGATTTTCGTCGGCTTTGGTCGCGGCGGAGACGCCGCGCGGTGCGATCGTGGCCATGATCGCCCTCCTCATGCTGCGGCGGGAAGATCGGCAAGGCCGACAGGGCGGAAAATGCCGCTCGCGCGCAGCTGCTCGCGCGTTCGGTCGTCCACATCGATTTGCAAGGCGACGAGACTTCGCCCTTGCTCGGACGTGGGAAGACCCAATGGTCGGCAAGTCCAGCCGAAACCCAGGATCTGCTGGAACCACGGCCACTCGGCGACCCCGGTGAAGCTGTGGATCTGGTTGGCGAGGGCATATTCGACGAGCGCGGTGACCAGCTGATTGCGCAGCTCGAGACGCTCCCGGGCGCGCAATTTTCGCGCAAGGCAAAAGCGGGTGATTTCCAGGATAGCACTGCCGCGCGGCGGCGCTTCCTCGCAAAGATCCGGGAAGATCGTGCCGAGAATATGCTCGTGCGTGGTCGGCAGAAGGCGTGCGGATGCCCGGTGTTCCCCGTCGTCCCCGGTAACAACGATGTAGACGGCGCGATCATTGTCGAACTGATCGATCTCGTAGCGACCGGCGATGACCGGAACGTCCCAGCGAAGAAGATCGACGAAGACCCGCTTGCGCTCCTCGAACATGGAGCGAAACAGGCGGTGTTCCATGGCTTGCGAAAAGCCGGTCCCGATGTGCATGACAGCCTCCTTTTGGTGAGGCCTGTCAGTCGATCAGAGGCGGCTTTTTTGCGTTATCCCCAGTTCTGGGGAGATCATCGGCCGAACACATCGGCAAAGCTGATTTGCCCTTCGAACAAGGCGCGAATGGCGAGGAGGGTGCGCTTGGTGACGCCATAGCGGTCGCGCGCATCCTTCACATGCTGGATCACCGTTTCCTGGCCGATGCCGAGGATCTGGCTGATCTCCCAATCGGTCTTGCCCCGCGCGACCAGCGCCACGCATTCGGCCTGCCTTTCGGTCAGGCTCGGGCATTCGGATTGCGGCGCGTGGATCCGGGAAATCTTGCGTGCCGCTTCGAACGCGAAGCTGCCGACGAGCTGCACGAACGGCAGCTGCCGATGGTCGAGCATCTCGCCCGCCGCCATCGCGAAGGAACAGGATCCATTGAGCTCGCCAGGAATATGGGCCGGAACGGTGAAGCCGTCGCCCAGCCCGGCCTCGTAGGCTTCTGCCAGGATCGAGCGATCGGCGGCCGTCAGAGAGATGATCGACTGAACCGCCGACCAGGCAAAGCCCACATTGGTGCGATGGCTGGCGCGGTGGATCGGGTCGCTCGCATAGAGGCGTCTCGCCTGGAAGCGCTCCACCCAGTCTTGCGGATAGTCGACGATGTGGACCGAGCGAACCGCAGGCTTCAGGTCGACATGATGGACCAGGGCATAGTGCCGAAAGCCCATGGCCTTCGTGATTTCGGCCATCAGGTCAGACAAGGCCGTAGTGTCCTTGATCGCGCCAGCGACAGCGCAGAAATCCTGAACTTGCCCAAGCCCGATCATCATATGGCCGGCGAGATCAGAGCAGCGCTTCCATGTTGAGATGACCATCGCGAACCGCGCGCAGCACCAGCTGCGTGCGTCGTCGCACGCCATAACGCCTGCGGGCCGATTCAACATATTCGTGCACGGTGTCGCGGCTGAGGCCGAGGATCTGGCCGATCTCCCAGTCGCTTTTGCCTTGCGCGACGAGCGCGATGCATTCGACCTGGCGAGGGCTGAGAGGGACGCAGGCCAATGGCCCTGCCCTTTCGCCAAGCAGCTCGCGCGCCCGATCATAAGCGACCGAGCCGAGCAGACGGGCGGTCAGAACCTCTTCTGCACTCAGCGGCTCGTCGCGTGATCGGGCCGCAGTGAAGATCGCCTCGGGCTCGCCCGGAGTCCGGATCGGCAAACTGTAGCCCGATGCAAGGTCATGATCCCGGGCGCGGTCAAGGATGCCTCGCTGGCGCGGCGTGAGCTCCAGCACGTC
This sequence comes from Sphingomonas sp. Y57, assembly GCF_001015195.1. GTDB lineage: Bacteria > Pseudomonadota > Alphaproteobacteria > Sphingomonadales > Sphingomonadaceae > Rhizorhabdus. Next base: position 36,503 of record NZ_LDES01000093.1, read on the forward strand.
GCCGACACGGTCCCAGGCCAGTCCAGAGGGCGTACGTGCGCAGGCCGCATGAATGGGATCTTCGATATAGTGGCGTTCTTCTAGAACTTCCTCGAGCCAGGCCGACGGATAGGTTGTGAGGAACAGGCTTTGCTCGTCGCCGCGCCGAAGGTCGATATTGTGAAGCAGCGTGAACCAGCGGAAGCCAAGATCGCGCACGGCGGCATCGATCGTGCCATGCAGATCGCCAAGGGTTTCAGCACGCTGACAGTCCGTCGCAAAGCGCGTGAGATCATCAAGGCGGCCGCAGTCTTTTATCCTGTTCGCCATAGGCGACGGAAGCTCGTTCGCGAGGAGACGGCTCGTCCACACCTAAGCGGCGAGCGCCATGATTATCAGGATGAGTTGAGAACGATTCGCAACAATCTACGATTAGAATGGATCGCCTATGACACTTTATCCGCCGGCAAAGTGTCATAGCTGACAACCCGTCTGCGGCCGCCGATTTGGGATTCACATTGATCCTGCTTTGTGCTTGATTCCATCATGTTATGTTTCATGCAGGCAAGCCTCTTGAACCCTCCATTGGCTGTGATGTCGCGGCCGTGCTCGAGACGCTGGCGACCGTATCGAGCCGGCCCCGTTATGCCTTCATGCTGCTCAACCTGATCGCCCAGGTGGCGGGGCCAGATGGAAGCGCCGGTCCCTGGGTCAGGCGGAACGATGGGCTCGTTTCCCTGCGCGATTGGCTATGCGACGCATTGACCCCGATGGCCCAGCGTGGTCCGCGCAGCATTACGCTGGCCGAGCGGGTCGAGAGCGACCTCGCTAGAAACGGACTGCTCCCCGGCGATCCGGAGAAAAGGCGCGGCGTGATCGCGGAGGAAATGCGGGCACGCATTCGCACAGCCGGCAAGAGTAATCTCAGTCGCGCCGTTTCCGAACTGGTGAATGCAGGCCTGCTCCGCCGACATTATCAGGGCTATCGCGTCGACCATCGGAACCGTGGCGGCCAGCGCCACGCCGTCTATACCTTGATCGGCGATGCTCTGCGTCTAGTGCCGGGCATCAGCTCCACACCGAATCTGCCCGTGCAAGGCGAACTTGCCCTCCCAAGATGATTGCGCAGTCGAACCGGGATTGCTGCAGTAGTGTGCTGTGAGGTCGGGTAACGATGTCCGAATAATAAGGCCAGTCAGAACGTCAGCATTGACCTTGCCGGCAATTACATCAGCCATTCCCGTCAAGGATCGCCATGGCCTTCTTCGACGCGAATGGATTGTCAGATTCGGAATGAAGCCGGGCACGCGAGCCATATAATCGCGGTAAACCTCGCGGAAGTTGGCTAGCGCCTCCTTTTCCTCATGCCGAGCCAGCCGAATATACATCACGACGAGCACCGGAAACATAGCAAGGGTCAAAAGGGTCGGCCATTGTAGCAAAAAGCCGAGCATGACGAGAATGAAGCCGACATATTGCGGGTGCCGGATCCGGGCATAAATCCCAGTAAGGGCCAATTGGTGTTTGCGCTGACTCAAGTGAAGGGCCGTCCATGCAACCGAGATCAGCCAGTAACCCACGCCGATCAGCACAAAGCTGGCGATGTGGAATGGACCGTAATGGGGATTAACTCGCCAGCCGAACATCATCTCCAGGAGATGTCCAGCATCGTGGCTCCACCAGTCGACAGCGGGGAAATACGACTGGAGCCACCCCGAAAGCACGAAGATCGTGAGCGGGAAGCCATACATTTCCGCGAAGAGCGCTATGATGAAAGCGCTGAACGCCCCCAAACTGCGCCAGTCTCGTTTAGTTGCCGGCTTGAAGAAGCTGAACGCAAAGAGGATGAAAACGGCGGCGTTAACCAGCGCGAGCCCCCACAGACCATAGCCATAGTCGGCGTGCGTCATCGCGACTCTCCTTCGATGCGGCCGTTGGGATTGGCCGGTAAGCCGGCGGGTGCCTGACCGGGCTCATGGCCATGCTGATGCCCACCATGGCCGCGGTGCATGAACAGGTGCATGAGCGGGCAGGCGAGCAGGATGAGATAGGGCAGCACACCCAGGAAGTGCGCGGTATGCTCGGTGAGGAGGAAGAAGCTGGCGACGAGCAGGAAGCCGATCAGAACGATCTTGCCGCGCTTGCGCATGCGATGGTCATGTTCGCCCATATGCCGTTCTCTTCTAGTCAACGTCCAGCCTGCATAGGCTCGAGTCCAAGGAGCAAGGTATAAGTAGAGACCGAAGTCCGCCGGACATCGCGCAAGCATGGGTAAGGTGATCGATCGGATCGGCCACCGGCGTTCGCGCGACGCAGCTGCCGGGGAGCAGCAGTCGTGCTGCGGCTTTTGCGTATAGGCGTGCGGCGTCCGCGAACCAATGCTGCGCTCACGAACATAATCGTGAGAGGCAGGCCCGCGTCCATGCACAAGAGAAAGAAACGGCACCATTCCCGCAACCAGTCCGGCGTGACCGTCCTTGAGCGCGAAGCAAGGATCGATCTGGCCAAGCGCCCGGCCGATGGTCTCGGCGTCGCCTTTCTCGGCGCATCGGGAACGGTCACAGGGTCGCGTTATCTGGTGGACGATGGTGAAACTCAGATCGTTGTCGATTCCGGCCTGTTTCAAGGACCCAGGGATCTGCGCCGCCTTAATTGGGCGCCAATTCCACCCGAAGTCGCCGATGTCGGCCAAGTCCTGCTGACCCACGCTCATCTCGATCACTCGGGCGCGCTACCGCGCATGGCGCGCCTGGGCTGGGACGGTACCGTCCTTGCCACCCGGGCGACCGCGGCCCTGTGCGAGCTCCTTCTTCCCGACAGCGGTCATCTGCAGGAAAAGGATGCGGAGTTCGCCAACCGGCACGGCTTCTCCAGGCACCAGCCGGCGCTGCCGCTCTACACCCAGGCTGACGCGCGTCTGGCATTGCAGCTCTTCCGGCCGATCGAGTTCGGAGCGTGGCATGCAGTCACGGACGGCATCAGGGTGCGCTATCATCGCGCCGGCCACATCCTCGGCGCGGCGTCGATCGAGATCGACTGGAAGGGGCGGACAATCCTCTTCTCAGGCGACATCGGCCGTTACGGCGATTCGGTGATGAAAGATCCCGAGCCGCCCGCGCGCGCCGACTATGTCCTGGTGGAATCGACCTATGGCGATCGGCGCCACGAGCAGGTCGATCCGACAAAGACGCTTGGAGATCATGTCGAACGATGCGTCGAGAGAGGAGGGACGGTGGTGATCCCGGCCTTCGCCGTGGGACGGGTCCAGTCGCTTCTCTATCATTTCTCGCGTCTGCGCGCGCAGGGACGCCTCCGCGACATCCCGATCTTCCTCGACAGCCCGATGGCGATCAACGCGAGCGGGCTGATGTGCGATTTCATGGACGAGCATCGCCTGGCCCGCGCCGAGTGCGAAGCGGCGTGCAGCGTCGCGCACTATGTGCGCGAAGTGGAGGAATCCAAGGAACTCACCGCCAACCCCGCCCCAAAGGTCATCATCTCGGCCAGCGGAATGGCAACGGGCGGCCGCGTGCTCCACCATCTCAAGCGCTTCGCGCCGGATGGGAAGAACCTCATCCTCTTCTCGGGCTTCCAGGCGGCGGGCACCCGCGGCGCCGCCATGATCGGCGGCGCCCGGACGATCAAGATCCACGGCGAGTATATCCCGGTCGAAGCCGAGGTCGCCAACCTGACGATGCTCTCGGCGCATGCCGACAGCGACGAGCTCATGCGCTGGCTCGGCTCGCTGCACGAGGCCCCGCGCCACGTCTATGTCACCCATGGCGAGCCGACCGGCGCCCACGTCCTGGCGAAGCGTGTCTCGGAGGAACTGGGCTGGGCATGCAGCGTACCGGCGCTGGGTAGCTGGGGCATGCTCGCGTGAAGCCCGGGATCATCGAGAACGCCGAAGCAGAGTCTGTCGCGACGACGCTGCGGGCACGCCGCATCGGCCTGTCGGGTGCCGGTAGCGATCTGATCGCGGTCATGCGCCACGACTGTCCCGTCTGCCGCTCGGAAGGTCTTGCGTCCCGCGCGCAGGTCGCGCTGCGCGCCGGCGGGCGGGAAATCGTCGTCTCGCTGCTGCACAGTTCCGCGGAGACTCCAGCGCCCGGCGAGATCGGCCTCTCGGAATCCGCATGGCAGCGGCTCGGCGTCAGCGAGGGCGATCCGGTCGAGATCGCGCACGCCCAGCCTCTCGCCTCGCTCGCCGAAGTGCGTCGGCGTATCTATGGCAATCGTCTCAGTGACGGGGCTTTTTCAGCGATCATCACCGACATCGCCGAGCGACGCTATAGCGATGTCCATCTCTCGGCATTCGTCACGGCCTGCTCAGCGGTCCCGCTCGATACGGACGAAACGATCAGCCTGACCAGGGCGATGGTCGATGTCGGCGAGCGATTGCAGTGGCCCGGAACGGTCATCGTCGACAAGCATAGCGTCGGTGGATTGCCGGGCAATCGCACCACGCCGATCATCGTCTCGATCATGGCCGCGGAGGGCCTGATCATGCCCAAGACATCGTCGCGGGCGATCACCTCGCCGGCCGGCACGGCGGACACGATGGAGGTGCTGGCACCTGTCGACCTCGACGTTTCCGCAATCCGCAAGGTGGTCGAGCGCGAAGGCGGCTGCATCGCCTGGGGCGGCGCCGTCAACCTCAGCCCTGCCGACGATGTGATCATCGGCGTGGAACGGGTGCTCGATATCGATGCCGTCGGGCAGATGGTCGCCTCGGTGCTGTCCAAGAAAATCGCGGCCGGTGCGACCCATCTGGTCATCGACATCCCGGTCGGGCCGACCGCCAAGGTACGCGGAGCCGATGCCGCCGACACGCTCGAGCGGGCGCTGAGCTCTGTCGCCCAAGCCTTCGGGCTTCGCACGCGCGTGATGCGCGGCCCCGGCGCCGAGCCGATCGGACGGGGCATCGGTCCGGCGCTCGAGGCGCAGGATATCCTTGCCGTGCTCCAGGGGCAGCCGGGCGCCGAGGATCTCGCCCACCGGGCCTGCGAGCTGGCGGGAGGACTGCTTGAGCTCGCGGACGCAGCCCCGGCCGGCGAAGGCTATGCGCGTGCGCGGGCGTGCCTCGAAAGCGGCCGGGCCTGGGCCAAGTTCCAACGTATCTGCGAAGCGCAGGGCGGCATGCGGGCTCCACCGGTCGCCCGGTTCCAACAGGATATGATCGCTCCCTATAGCGGCCGCCTGGTGAGTATCGACAATCGCAAGCTCGCGACGGTCGCGAAGCTTGCCGGCGCGCCGATGGCCAAGGCCGCCGGCGTCGCGCTGCAGTGTCGGCTGAACCAGATGGTGGATGCCGGGGCTCCCTTGTGCACCATTCATGCCGAGAGCCCGGGCGAGCTCGATTATGCGGCGGCCTATGCGGTGAGCGACGGGCCGATCTTCGGGATTGAAGCGCTATGAACCGTCCCGTGCTGTTCGCGCTGCCTGGCAGCGAGGCCCTGGCACAGCCGCTATCCGCCGCGCTCGATGCAGAGGTCGGCACGATCGAGCATCGTCAGTTTCCTGACGGGGAAACCTATCTCAGGGTCGTAAGCGACGTCAGCGACCGCGAGGTCATCCTGCTGTCGAGTCTCGATCATCCGGACGCCAAGCTGTTGCCGCTGCTGTTCGCAGCCGACACCGCGCGCGATCTGGGCGCTCGCAGGATCGGGCTCGTCGCCCCCTACCTCGCTTACATGCGCCAGGACATACGCTTCCATGCCGGCGAGGCGGTGACGTCGCGAACCTTTGCCGCGATTCTGTCCCGCCATCTCGACTGGCTGGTGACGGTCGATCCGCATCTCCATCGCTATCATGCGTTGTCGGAAATCTACCGCATCCCGACCCAGGTTGTTCATGCCGCGCCACTTCTGGCCTCGTGGATCAAGCGCAATGTCGCTCGTCCGCTGATCATCGGTCCGGACCTGGAAAGCGAACAGTGGGTCTCGCAGGTGGCGGCCGATGCCGATGCTCCGTTTCTCGTGTGCGAGAAAATCCGGTCCGGCGACCGTGACGTCACCATCTCGATTCCGAATGCCCCAGCGTTTCTCGATCGCCAGCCGGTGCTGGTCGACGATATCGCCTCATCCGGCCGGACCCTCGCCGAGGCGGCGCGCCAGCTGGTCGGCATGGGGTTCGCGCGACCGGATTGCGTGGTCGTGCATCCGCTTTTCGCCGGCGATGCAGCGCAAGTCCTGGGTGGGCTCGTCGAGAGGATCGTCAGCACGAACGCTGTTGCGCATACCTCTAATGATATCGACGTGATGCCGGCGATTGCGGAGGCCGTTCGTCACGGAATTTGAACGGTGCGCTGCGCGTCAGTTCTTCAGTACTCAATGCTCAATGCACGATGAAAACGAACGCCCGGCAAACGCCGGGCGCATTCCCATCCATTGACCCTACACGAGCCCGAACCAATCTTCCGGGAACTTCGCTTTCGGAGAAAGTCGCGGCAGGAAAGGAGGATATGTCATGTCGCACACACGCTCTTTCCTTGATCCCTTCATCGTTGCTCGGACCCGCAGCTTGAGCCCGAAGTGAAGCCCGCCATCCTTGCATCCTGGGCGTCCGATCGCTCCGCCGTCGAGGGCCAACCGGCCCTCCGTCGCCCGCCAGCATCCCGGTGCCGGTCGACGATGTGATGGCAGCGCTGCGCTGGCTCGATCGCGCTGAGCGCGGCGCGGGCCTGGCATCCTTGGTTCGTCAGGAACAACCCGGTATCGGTGCCATCCTCGCCGGGAATATCGAAACTGCGACACGGAAGGCGGGCGATCTCTGCGATGATCAGCCTTCGATCTCAAAACCCTATGATCACCGGTTCGTGCTGAATCGGATTCGCCGTGCCGTAGCGGCGCGCGAGCGGAGCTGCGATCCGCCCCGGACATCGGCGTTACGGCGCGCTGCTGACACAGAATAGCGATTATCAGCTTCTTGCCATGACAACATGACGCGTCGAGCTTAGGAGCAACCAGCGCGCTCATCCCCCAAGAGGCGTGCCCACTCCCGGCGGCAGCGTCTTGCGGCGCCTTGCCGCCGGGAGACCAGAGGGAGCGCCGCCCCGTTCGCAAGAGCGGTCATCTCGCAAAGTTCGGCACATGATGCCGGGTCGCTTACCCCCCTCTCGCCGAGCACCTGCCTTGCCTGTTGTGATGCGGCGGTATTTCGGCCTTGACCTTGGACCATGGTCCTACCCGTAGAAGGTCTCCCCTTTGAAGCTGTGCCCGCTGGGGTGCGCAGCAATGCCAACACGTCCGGGGGGCCATGGAGAGCAAGCGCGTCGTTCATGTCATTGATGACGAAGAAACAATCAGGAAAGCTGTAGGATTCACATTAAGGACAGCGGGATTTGCCGTCGAGACCTATGGCTCGGGAGTCGACTTTCTGAAAATTGCAGATGAAGCTGAAAGAGGTAGCATCGTTCTCGACATGCACATGCCGGACATGAACGGTCTACAGGTTCAGGCAGCGCTGACGCAGATGGATATAAGCATGCCAGTCGTGATGCTGACCGGCAACGGAGACATTGCGCTTGCTGTCCAAGCGATGAAGGCGGGTGCTGTCGATTTCCTGGCCAAACCTATCGAACGGCCGCTGCTGCTCGATGCGATAGACCGAGCGTTCGCGCGCATCGACACGGCCGAGGGGCGCGCTCTCGAAGAAGCCGAGGCATGCCGACAGGTCGATCTACTGACACCGCGCGAACGGGATGTTCTCGAAGGCCTTGCGCAAGGCCTTCCGAACAAGACCATCGCCTATGATCTGGGCATTTCTTCACGGACGGTCGAAGTCCATCGCGCGAGCATCATGTCCAAGCTTGGAGTCCGTACCCTTGCCGAAACCTTGCGGATCGCCTTTGCGGCTGGAATGGGAAGGCCGCTGTAGGTAAAGGCGGCCAGGGCTGCTGCGGTTGAATCTCTGCGTGTCACCTGATGGCGCGGACATAGTGCCTGCTGGGATGCATCGACGGTGTTCATCAGCTTTTGGCGGAATTTTCGTGAGCCCAGGCGAAGGGTCGCGCTTGATTGCTATCGCGAAAGGAGATGAAACTCTTCCAACAGCTGGGCGATCTCTGTGCCTTCAAGCTTCGTCATCAACAGCTTGCGCAGGAAGGACGGGCCGGGAATGTCGATCCCTTTGCCATCCCTGAGCGGCCCGATTGCGGCCAGAAGCGTGCGGATATCATAGGTTGAGTTGAACACTTCGGGCACGCCGCGTTCGACCTTCATCAGCGTGTAGACGGCCTCCATCGGCGTGCGCACCGAATATTCCGTCGTGAAGATACAATCACGCTGCTTCGACTCGGCAAACTGGCCGACAAAGGCGAAGTTGACCGCGCCCTCGGGCACCACGTCCGGCCGGTCGCCGGCCTGGCGCGGCATGAAGAAGGCGGTGATGTAGGGCATCATCACCGGCACGGTCTTCGCCCCCGTCGCGGCGAGGCCGGGGATGTCCTCGACCGGCACGCCGAGATGATAAAGCCATTCCTGCGTGATCTCCTCGCCCGTACAGTCCTGCATCGGCTTCTTCACATAGTCGCCGGGTCGGTCGACGAACAAGGCATAGAACCAGGCGACGATCTGGTCCTTCGGCTGTTTCCTGAAGTGGGGTTGCCGGCTCACCGTCCAGCTCAGCAGCCAGCTCGAGTCCTTGACCGTGATGATGCCGCCGGTCACCACCGTGCCGCTGAACGGATCGCGCTTGGCAATCTTGCGAATGTACGCCGGAATGCGCGCGTCGAGCGTGGTGATGGTCGCCGACGCCCATTTGGTTTCCGGGATATGGGATCCAAACACGTCGGGACGACCAAAGGCCGGGTCCTTGGCCGCGATCCGGCGCCACAGGTCCCAGGCCGGCGCCGGCCCCTCATTCAGCCTGGCCGGTGTATGATGATCGCCATTGTCGGAATTTTCGGTCAGCGATCCGATAGTGATGAAGACGAGATCATCGGCGCCGAGATCGACGCCGCCTTCGACGCCGTTTTCGATCCAGGCAATCCGGGTCGCCTGCTTGCGGCCGGGCTGGATGTCGAAATCGACGTCGGTGACCTCGACGCCGTAGCGAAATCTCACACCGCGATCCTGCAACCATTTGACCAACGGCAGGACCATCGATTCATATTGGTTGTAGCGGTTGAACTTGAGCGAGGAAAAATCCGCCAGACTGCCGATATGGTGGATGAAGCGATGCAGATAGAGCTTCATCTCGAGCGCGGAATGCCATTCCTCGAAGGCGAACATGGTGCGCCAGTAGAGCCAGAAGTTGCTCCTGAGGAAATCATCGCCGAAGACTTCGTTGATCCGCTTGTTCTCCATCTCCTCCCGCGTCGCGAGGAAGACGGAGATCAGATCTCTTCGCGCGCGATCGCCGAGTGTCAGCAAAGCCTTGTCGGGCACATCCTGGCCCTGGTTCTGCGTGACGCGCTGCAGCGAGAAATTCGGATCGTCCTTGTTGAGCCGGTAGAATTCGTCGAGCACACTCGCATCCTCGATCTCCAGCGACGGGATCGAGCGATAGAGATCCCAGAGGCATTCGAAATGCTCCTCCATCTCGCGCCCTCCGCGGATGACGAACCCCTTTTCGGGGACGTCGAGGCCGTCGAGCGCGCCGCCGGGAATATGCAACTCCTCAAGGATGGTAATATGCTCGCCGGCGACGCCGCCGTCGCGGATCAGGAACGCCGCGCCTGCCAGTCCCGCAAGACCCGAGCCGACGAACCAGGCCGTCTTCCTGTCAGCGCCCTCAGGTTTGCGGGGCCGCACGAAAGCTTCGTAGTTCCCGCTACTATAGTGCATGCTCAACTCCATCCTTGATCCCGACGACAATGGCGGTTCTGCGGTTTCTTGCTGAACAGCAGAAATGCCTGCCCTGCATTCATTCTCGCCGATGTCGCCCGCCGCTCAGTTCGACGACTTCACTGGTGATCTGATCCTGACGCGTGAGGCGCTCCTCGAGGCGCAGGGCCTCGCCCTTGCGATCGATGTGGCTGCGGGCGGTCGCCATGGTGCGCAGCCGTGCCTCATTCTCGGCGACGAACGTCTCGACCGCAGCCGCGCAGATGTGGGCGAAGACATATTCCGCGGTCAGGTCGCCGATAAGGTCCGCCGCGTTGATATTGACGAGCGGCGGCAAATCCGCCGTGGACGCGGGGAAAGTGTCGAGGTCGAGCGGCAGGAGGCTCGCGCGCACGATCGAGACGCCCTTGCCGCTGCTCCAGACCGGATAAGCCATGGTGATGGGCACCGCGCCGACCTCGTCCAGATAGTCGTACAGCGCGTCGATGATGCTTGTCGCGAGTGCGGGCAGCGCATCGGCCTTGCTCGGCATGCTCGCGCTCCATGCGATGCGCAGACCGCGCTCGGCCGCAAGCGTGGCCGTGCGCGCGCCAATCAGAAGAATATGCCTGTCCTGCATGTCGGCCGCGGCGCCGTCGAGCAGCTGCTCCGGAAAGGCCCCGGCAAAGCCTTGCTCCGCACCGAACAGGATAAGGCCGCCTCTCGCACCACCGACCGCCCGCGCCGGAAAACGCGCCAGTGGCTCGTCAAGGCGGCGCGCCTGGCCAATGGCGGTGCGGGCGGTCTCCGCATAGCGTCGCACCGCAGGCAGCAGCGCGCGCGCCTGATGCGCCCGCTGCGCGGCGATGCCCTGCATGGCGTTGACCACCGCACCGAGCTGGCGGACGGTCTCGATCCGCTGGCCGATCTCGGCGAGGCGATCGCTCATGATGCAGAACCGGCCGGCTGGCTTTCGATCAGCGCTTTCACCGTCGTCATCAGAGCGGACCGCTGCGCGGTGTCGATCTGTCCAGTCCGCTCGATCTGCGCGCATAGATCGGGGACGTGATCGTCGATCCAGGCGGGCAGCCGCGTGCGGAGCGACGATATCTCCGAGACCGCCATGCCATCGAGCAACCCTTCGCCGAGCGCCACGACCAGCGCCACCTGGTCGACGACCCGTAGTGGACTCGACAGCGGTTGCACGAGCAAGGCGCGCAAGCGCTTGCCGCGTTCGATCTGGGCGCGGACACGCGGCTCGGGCTGCTCGCCGAAGCGGGTGAACATCTCGAGCTCGAGGAACTGCGCATAGTCGAGGCGCATGGTCCCGCTCGCGTCGCGCAGGACGCGAAGCTGCGTCTTGCCGCCGACCCGGCTCACGCTCGTGCCCACATCGATGGCGGGCTTGTGCCCCTGCGCGAACAGCTTCGCGTCGAGAATAATCTGACCGTCGGTGATCGAGATCAGATTGGTCGGGATATAGGCGCTGACGTTGCCGGCATCGGTCTCCGCGATCGGCAGAGCCGTGAGCGAACCGCCCCCCTTCTCCGTCGAGAGACGCGCCGCACGTTCGAGCAGGCGGGAATGGAGGAAAAAGACGTCGCCGGGATAGGCCTCGCGCCCGGGCGGCTGTCCGGTCAGCAGGGCGATCTCGCGATGGGTCGCGGCATGCTTGGTGAGATCGTCGAGCACCACCACCGCATGGCCGCCACCATCCCGAAAATACTCGGCCATCGTGAAGCCCGCGAACGGCGCGATCCATTGCAGCCCCGGCGCCGCGGCGGGGCTCGCCACGACGAAGATGGTGCGGTCCGGCGCGCCATGCCGCCGCACCTGGTCGACCACGCGCGCGACCGCCGAGCTTTTCTGGCCGATCGCGACATAGACGCAGATCATGTCGCTGGTGCGCTGGTTGATGATCGTGTCGACCGCGAGCGCCGTCTTGCCTGTGGCGCGGTCGCCGAGAATGAGTTCGCGCTGCCCCCGGCCGATGGCGAACATCGCATCGATTGCGAGCGTGCCGGTCTGCACCGGCTGGACGACGAGGTCGCGTTCGATGATCGCCGGCGCCGGCCGTTCGACAGGATCGAAGCGCTTGGCCCGGATCGGCGCGCCCCCATCGAGCGGACGGCCGAGCGGATCCACGACGCGGCCAAGCAATGCCTCGCCAACCGGCACGCGCACCACCTCGCCCGAGCCGGTTACGGTGTCTCCGGCCTCCACCTGGGCGGCATCGTCGAGCAGCACGCAGCCGATCCGGTCCCGGTCGAGCGTGTGGACGAACCCGGTCTGGCCGCGGACAAAATGCAGCAATTCGTCGAGGCGGGCGTCCGGAAGGCCCGAGACCATGGCAACGCCGTCGCCGATCGATTCCACCCGGCCAATTGCATCGACACGCGGCCCGAGATTGGCGCGCGCGATGCAGCTCTGGGCCTGCGTCAGCCAGTCTTCAGGCGATCCGGGCATGATCGTCCTCCTTGAGGCTCTCCACCATGGCGTCGAGATCGGCGCGCCAGCTGTTCCGCACGACGGCGTGCGGCGTGCGAAGCTCCGCGCCGGCGATGAGATCTGGATCGACCGCGAAGATCGGGGTCGCGGTATCCGGCAGGATTTCGCCAAGCGCGCGCGCTACCTGCGTCTGCAGATCGGCCGTCAGCGGCGCGGGCGTCGCGACGGTGACGGGCCCGGCGGCCGCCAGGCTGCGGCGATCCGCCTCGGAAAGGTCCCCGAGCCGCGCCTTGAGCGCGTCGACCATGGCCTGCACCGTCTGCTCGGGCGGGAGACGAGCGAGCAACGTGCCTGCCATCGAGGCGGCGAGGTTCGCTGCCTTTTCCCGCCACTGCGCCGCCACCCGCCCGCGTTCGGCATCGATCGCCGCATGGCCTTGCTCGACGACGGCGTCCGCCTCGAGCCTGGCCTGCGCGAGGAGGCGCTGGCGCTCCGCTTCGGCCTCGGTCCGGATCTCGGCGCGGCGAGCCGCCGCATCCGCGACGAAGCCGTCATTCTGCGTCTTGAGCGCCTGCGCTTCGGCCTGTGCCCGGTCCTTTGCCTCCCGCGCTTCGTCGAGCAGCGCCTGGGCCGATGCCTGGCGGGCAGCGATGGCATCCATCACCGGACGGAACAGGAAGCGTCCGAGCAGCCACACGAGGATGAGGACATTGACCGCCTGCAGCGCGAGCGTCCACCAGTCGATCCGCATGTCAGGCGAACGGGTTGGCGAAGAGCAGCAGCAGCGCGATCACGAGGCAGTAGATCGCCATCGTCTCGATCATCGCGAGGCCCACGAACAGCGTGCGCGAGACGGTGTTGGCGGCTTCGGGCTGGCGCGCGATCGCGTCCATCGCGGCGGCGACGGCCCTGCCCTGCCCGAGCGCCGGGGCGATTGCGCCGATCGAGATCGCGAAAGCGGCGCCGAGGATGCTGGCGAGATGGATCCAGTTCATGCGGGGGACTCCTGTTTGGATGGCGGGCGGGCGCCGTTCTCGCTGATAGCGCTCCCGATAAAGACCATGGCGAGCGCGCCGAAAATGTAGGCCTGGACCGCGCCGGTCAGCATTTCGAGCGCCATGAGCGGGATCGGGACGAGCAGCCCGGCGAGGCTCAGCACGACGCCGATCATGAAGACGCCGCTCATGACGTTGCCGAACAGGCGCACCATCAGCGAGAAGCTGCGGGTGAAGAGCTCGACGATATTGAGCGGGGCGAGCAGGATCGAGGGGCGCGCGAAGGTCGCGAGATAGGCCCTGGGCCCGAGCGCGCGGACGCCGAACCAGAGCGTTGCGCCGAAGACGATCAGCGCAAGCGCCGCGTCGGTTTCGAGGGTCGCGGTCGGCGGCTCGACGCCGGGGATCAGCGACGACCAGTTGGCGACCAGCAGGAACAGGAACAGCGTGCCGATCAGCGGCAGATAACGCCGCGGCTCCGCCTCCATCGTCTCGCGGATCTGGCCGGCGATGGTCTCGACGACCAGCTCGAGCGCCGCTTGGGCTCGGGTTGGGCGGAACGCAAGGCGGCGGGTCAGCAACCAGCTTCCGATTGTAAGGAAGGCCATGATGCCCCAGGTCGTGGCGACCGGCTGGCTGATCGGCACCGGACCGATCGCGAACAGCACATGGCTTTCAAGTGGTGACGCGAATTTCATCGGGCGCCTCCGAGCCGGTGGAGCATGATCTGGCGCCCGCCCATGAAGCCGGTTGTAGCGGCAAGAAGCGCCGGCCACCCTTGCCGGCTGGCGATGACGAGAACCAGAATAGTGACGGCGAGACGCCCGAGCCTGAGCAGGATCGCGCGCGATGCCGGGCCGCCATGGGTGACGAGGTCGGCTTCTCTGGCGATGGCCGCGAAATGGGCGAGGCCGACCGCAAATCCGAGGGCCAGGAACAGGATGGGGGAGAGCTGGCTCATTGCCGGTGCATCCAGCGCCAGCCCGACCAGCAGCCGAGGGCGAGCCCGACGAGCAGGAGCGGCGCGGTCCAGAAGATGCCGCTATCCAGCCGGTGGTCGAGCCAGCGGCCGATCGCGAGACCGACCAGCGCGGGCAGGACGATCTGCCAGCCGAGCACGCCGATCTGGCCGAGATTGCGGGCGACGGAAGGAAGCCGCTGCGCAAGCCGCCGCCGTTCCGCGCGGGTCCGGATGGCTTCGACGATCGGCTGCTCGGGCTTGTCCGCGGTCACAGACCAAGCTCCCGGCCACCACCCTGCAGGGCCTCGACCATATGGCGGATCGCCTGCATCCTGAGCTTCGCCGACGCGGTCCGTTCGGATCGTTCGCCCTCGTCGCGCTCGCGGTAGCGCGCGAGCACGTCATGCTCGAGCGTTCCGAGGTCATCGCCGACATGGCCTTCGCGCGTCGCGACCGCGACCTCCGTGCCGTGGCTCACGGTCAGAATGCCGTTGCGCACCGCGCAATAGCCGGGAGCGCCATCGAGGCCCCGCCAGGAGACGATCGAGACGCCAAGCGCGGTCAGGAAATCGGCGTGGCCCGACAGGATGCCGAAACTGCCGCTGGCATCCTCGGCGCGAACCGACCTGACGTCCGTGTCGACGAGGATCGCGGTCGGATCGGTGATCCGCAGCTTCATGCGCCCTCCCCCACGCGAGAGCGTGCCTCTTCAATATCGCCCACCATGTAGAAGGCGCTCTCGGGCCAGTCGTCGGTCTCGCCGGCCAGGATGGCCGCGACGCCCTGCAGCGTATCGGCCAGCGCCACAGAACGGCCGGCTTGCCCGGTGAAGGCCTGGGTCACCATGAAGGGCTGGGTCAGGAAGCGCTGCAGCCGCCGCGCCCTGCCGACGATCAGCCGATCCTCGCGGCCCAACTCCTCGATACCGAGCAGCGAGATGATGTCCTGAAGCTCGCGATAATGCGCGATCGTCTCCCGGACCTGCTGGGCGAGCGCGTAATGATGATCGCCCACGACCTGCGGATCGAGCAGGATCGACGACGATCCCAGCGGATCGACCGCGGGATAGATGCCTTCGGCCGCCATGGCGCGCGAGAGCAGAATGGAACTGTCGAGATGGGCGGAGATGGCGGTGACCGCAGGGTCGGTGAAATCGTCGGCGGGCACATAGACCGCCTCGATCGCGGTCACCGCCGCCCCATGCACCGAGGCGATGCGCTCCTGCAGCGCGGCCACTTCGCTGGCCAGCGTCGGCTGGTAGCCGACGCGTGAAGGCATGCGTCCGAGCAGGCCGGAGACTTCGCTGCCGGCCTGGACGAAGCGGAACACATTATCCATGAGCAGCAGGACATTGCGCTTCTGCTCGTCGCGGAAATATTCGGCGATGGTGAGCGCGGTCAGCCCTACCCGCCAGCGCGCGCCCGGCGGCTCGTTCATCTGCCCGAAAACGAGCACGGTCTTGTCGATCACACCCGAGCCGCGCATGTCGGTGAGCAGCTCATGGCCCTCGCGCGATCGCTCGCCGATGCCCGCGAACACTGAGACACCCTCGTAGCGGGCGACCATCGCGTTGATGAGTTCCATCACCAGCACGGTCTTGCCCACCCCCGCGCCCCCGAACATGGCGGCCTTGCCGCCCTGGGCAAGCGGTGCGAGCAGATCGATGACCTTGATGCCGGTCTCGAACATCGCCGTCGCCGCGCTCTGCTCGTCGAGCGGTGGGGGTGCGCGATGGATCGGCCTCAATGGCACATCCGGTCCGAGCGGCGCGCCGCCGTCCCCCACCTGCCCGGTCGGCGTAAGGAGCCGCCCAAGAACCTTGTCTCCGACCGGAACCGCGATGGGTGCGCCTAAGGCCACCACGCCGACATTGCGCGCCAGACCGGAGGTCGGCTGAAGCGCGACGGCGCGGACGGTCCGATCATCAATATGGCTCTGCACTTCCGCGACCAGCGGGCCTGACGCCGCATCGATGCGCAGTGCTTCATTGACTGCGGGCAGCGGCCCTTCGTCGAACTCGACATCGAGGACGGGACCGCGGAGCGCCGCAATCCGGCCGAGCCTGGCTATGGACGGTATCACGCCCATGCCGGTTGCCGGGTCAGACCATAATCATGCCCGACCGTGCCGCGATCATGACGGGACGGGTAGAAGTCGCTGCCCGCGGGCACGACATGGACGACAAGCCAAAAGTGCATTGGCTGAGCGTCGCAGGCAAGCCGCAGATTCGGCATACGTAGAGTTACCGATTCTCTCTGATTCAGCCTCGCCGAATATCGGCGGCGCGACGCGATGAGCCTCAGGCCAGGGCTGCATGCCCGATACGCTGGAGCTTAGACGCGAAGAGAAAGGTTCATCGTCCCATGCCCTATCCGGTCGATCAACTTGCCGCGCTCGCCAAAGCGAATGTCGGCCTGATGCTGAAGCTCGCCGAAGTCGCCCGGAAAGGTGGCGAAGAGTCGCTCGAGGTCGGCAACCGCGCCGCCGGCCGCTTCGCCGAAGAGGCGCGTGCCTCGATTGCGGGCGCGACGGACAAGACGTCGGACGCCGGCGCGGTCAGCCCGGCCGGACCGCGGGCACTGTTCGAGGACATGGCCACGGTCCGCGAGCATATGATTGCCGGCACAAGATCGGCGTTCGAGGAATGGCAGCAGGCCTGGCAGGCCGTCGCGAGCGCTCAGACGGCTCCCGGGGCGCTGGATGCCTTTGCTGCCATTGTCGGACCATGGTTCGGGCAGAAAAGCCCGGGCGACGGCGAGAAGCAGGCCACCAGCGACAAATAGGATAGCCCCCGATCGCGGCGAGCCGCCCTAGCCGAGCAGGTGCTGACCGCCATCGACCGGAATGATCGTACCGGTGATATGGCGGCCGGCATCGCTCACCAGGAAGGCGGCGAGCCCTCCGACATCCTCGATGGTCACGAGCTGGTGCTGCGGGACCGTCGCCGCGGCCCGTTCGAGCAGCTCGTCGAAGCGGTCGATGCCGCTGGCAGCGCGGGTCGCGATCGGGCCTGGCGAGATCGCATGGGCGCGAATGCCCTTGGGGCCAAGCTCAGCCGCGACATAGCGGGTCGCGCTTTCGAGGGCCGCTTTGACCGGCCCCATCAGGTTGTAGTGCTCGACCACCCGCTCCGACCCGTAGAAGGTGACGCACAGCAGGCAGCCGCCATCCGACATCAGCGGCTCGGCGAGACGCGCCATGCGCAGGAAGCTGTGGCACGAGACGTCCATCGCCAGCGCGAAGCCTTCGGCCGAGCTGTCGACGACGCGGCCGTGCAAATCCTCCTTCGGCGCGAAAGCGATCGAGTGAAGCAGGAAATCGAGGCCGCCCCATTCGGACTTCACCCGCTCGAACAGGGCCTCCAGTTCGCCCGGCACCCGGACATCGCACGCGGCGAGCCATTCGACTCCCAGGGTCTCCGCGACGGGCGCCACGAACGGCTCGGCCTTTCCGTTGAGATAGGTCGCCGCCAGTCTCGCGCCACAGTCGTGAAAGGCCTGGGCGCAACCCGCCGCGATGCTATGCGCGTTGGCGATACCGATCACCAGGCCGCGCTTGCCAGTAAGATCGACGAGAGGTTTCATGCTTTCGGCTCCTCACGCAGAAGATCGGCGGTGTGGATAGCGATCATCCTTTCCTCATCGGTCGGGATGACGCGGACGGCGACACGGCTGGACGGCGCGCTGATGACTGCATCTCCTCGGAGGTTCGCGTCCGCGTCGAGGTCCACGCCGAGCCAGCCGAGCCGACCGGCGACGCGGGCGCGAATTTCAGGCGAATTCTCGCCGATCCCGGCAGTGAACACGAATGTGTCGAGACCCCCGAGCGAGGACGCGAGAGCGCCGGCCTGGCGCGCGATCTGCCAGACGAAGAGCTCGATCGCTTCCCCAGCGGCGGGCGTTTCGCTGCCGAGAAGCGCGCGCATGTCGCTGGAGATGCCGGACACGCCCAAAAGGCCGGACTCGCTGTAGAGGAGATGCTCGACTTCGCGCGCCGTCATGCCCTTCTGCTGAAAAAGATAGAGCACCGCGCCCGGGTCGAGCGCGCCGCAGCGCGTGCCCATCACCAGCCCGTCGAGCGCGGTGAACCCCATCGTCGTGTCGATGCTGCGCCCCCCGGCCATCGCGCAAAGGCTGGCCCCGTTGCCGAGATGCGCGGCGATCGTGCGGCCACCGCCTGTATCGGGATCGATCGAACGCAGCTGCCGCGCGATATATTCGTAGGAGATGCCGTGAAAGCCGTAGCGCCGCATGCCCTCTTCGCCGAGCGCGCGCGGCAGCGCGAGGCGCGTCGCAACCGGGGGCTGGCCATGATG
Organism: Sphingomonas sp. Y57; assembly: GCF_001015195.1. Classification (GTDB taxonomy): domain Bacteria; phylum Pseudomonadota; class Alphaproteobacteria; order Sphingomonadales; family Sphingomonadaceae; genus Rhizorhabdus. The sequence goes on from NZ_LDES01000093.1 coordinate 54,968, forward strand.
GAAGCCGGTGTCGAAGCAGGCGACTTGCAGCAGAGCGGGGCGCAGCCTGGAGACGGCGCGGACCGCGGCGAGATTATGGGGCTGATGCAATGGCGCCAGTGGGCAAAGCGCCTCGAGTGCGGCGAGGAGTGGCGCGTCGACCCGCGCCGGCGCTGAATAGTCGGCGCCCCCATGAACGATCCGATGTCCTACCGCGATCAGATCCTCGCCGACCGAAGCTTCGATCTCCCGCAGCAAATCCTTGAGCAGCGTCTCATGCGTGATCGTGACGTCTTTCGTCCAGCGCCGGTCGGCAAGGACATCCCCCTTCGCATCGCGCGCGATCAGGTGCGGCTCAAGGCCGATATTCTCGATCTTGCCGCTCGCCAGCAAAGAGGGCTCATCAGTGCCCGGCTCGGCGTAGAGCGCGAACTTAAGGCTCGACGAACCGGCGTTGAGGCACAGGATTTCAGCCATCGCGGCGCTGTCCCGCAACGCCGGGAGACGCCTTGGTTGCAGCCCGCGCCAGCAGCACCGCGAGCGCGCAGGAGGCGAGGCGCGTGCGCACGCTGTCTGCCCGGCTGGTGAGGATGATCGGAACGCGCGCGCCGAGCACCACGCCTGCGGCATCGGCGCCGCCCAGGAAGGTCAGCTGCTTTGCGAGCATGTTGCCGGCCTCCAGATCGGGCACCAGCAGGATGTCCGCCTGGCCGGCGACCGGCGAGACGATACTTTTCTCGCGCACGGCCGCCTCGCTGATCGCATTATCGAGGGCGAGCGGGCCATCGAGCAGCGCGCCTTCGATCTGGCCCCGGTCCGCCATCTTGCAGAGCGCCGCGGCATCCAATGTGGTGCGCATTTTCGGATTGACCGTTTCGACGGCGGCGAGGATCGCGACCCTGGGCTGTTCGATCCTGATCACATGGGCAAGGTCGATCGCGTTGCGCGCGATGTCGGCCTTATCCTCAAGCGTCGGCTCGATGTTGATCGCGGCGTCGGTGATGATGAGCGGGCGCGGATAGCCGGGCACGTCCATCACATAGGCGTGGCTGATCCTGCGTTCGGTCCGAAGGCCCGTGTCGGACGATACGACCGCGCCCATGAGCTCGTCAGTATGAAGCGAGCCCTTCATCAGCAGCGCGGCTTCGCCGGCCCGCACGCGCGCGACGGCTTCGGCGGCGGCGGCGTGGCTGTGCGGGACGTCGATCACCCGGAAGGCCGCAATATCGACACCGGCGTCCTTCGCCGCATTCGTCATACGCGCCGCAGGGCCGATGAGAATCGGAACGACGATGCCGGCGTCGGCGGCCTCAGCCACTGCGCGCATGGCGTCGGCGCTGCACGGATGGACCACGGCCGTGACGCACGCAGATCCGTCCTTGGCGCGCGCCATCAACTGGCGGAAGCGGTCGTGGCTGGCGATCCGCACGTCGGGAAGCGGCATGCGGGGCCGGCTGACTTTCTCGGTGGGCGCCTTGACCTCGGCCTGGCCGCTGATGACGGTCTCGCCCTTCTGGTTCACGCAGGTGCAGTCGAGAACGATGACATGATGCTCGGCGCGCTTCTGCGCGACGGTGACGCAGGCCGTGATGGTGTCGCCGACGCCCACCGGGCGGGTGAAGCGAAGCGATTGGCCGAGATAGATCGCACCGGGCCCTGGCAGCTCGGTTCCCAGGATCGCCGAGATGAGCCCCGCGCCCCACATGCCATGAGCGATGACCCTGTGGAACATGTCCGTTTCGGCATAGACAGGGTCGAGATGCGCCGGATTCACGTCGCCTGACACCGCCGCGAAGAGCTGGATGTCGTCGGCGGTCAGCGTGCGGGTGAGGCTGGCCGTGTCGCCGACGGCGATCTCGTCGAACGTGCGGTTCTCGATGAGGTTGGCGGCGGCCATGGCTCAGCGCTCCAGCACGTAGCGCCCGGGGGCATCACCGAGCGGCGGATAGTTCCGTTCGGGCGCGCCCATCGCCGGTGGGGCCGCCGCCTCGCCCGAGTGCGATCCAAGCCATGAACTCCATTCCGGCCACCACGACCCTTCGCGCAGCTCGGCCCGCTCCAGCCAGGCATCGGGACCTGGCGCCGGGCCATCCTGCATCCGTGTCGCGATGCGATAATGGCGATGAGGATGCCCGGGCTCGGAGACGATCCCGGCATTGTGGCCACCGCTCGTCAGCACGAAGCGGATCTCCGCGCCCGTCAGCATGTGGAGCTTGTGGGTCGAGCGCCACGGCGCGACATGGTCGGTTTCCGTGCCCACCATGAAGATCGGCATGCGCAGCCCCGAGAGCGAGACCGGGTGGCCGCCGGCCTCGTAGCGCCCTTCGGACAGGTCATTGTCGAGGAACAGGCGCCGAAGATATTGCGCGTGCATGGCATAGGGCATGCGGGTGCCGTCGGCGTTCCATGCCATGAGGTCGGTCATCGGCTCGCGCTCGCCCATGAGATAGGTCGAGAGGATGCGCGACCAGAGCAGATCGTTGGACCGCAGCATCTGGAAGGCGCCGCCCATCTGGCTGCTGTCGAGAAAGCCGCGCGCCCACATCATCGCATCGATCAGGTTGATCTCCGCCTCGTCGATGAACAGACCAAGTTCGCCCGGCTCGCTGAACTCGGTCTGGGCGGCGAACAGCGTCACGCTCGCCAGACGCTCATCTTCATCGCGCGCCATCGCGGCCGCGGTGATGGCGAGCAGCGTGCCGCCGATACAATAGCCGGCCGCGTGGATCTTCTCGGTGCCGGTAATCACCTGGATGACATCCACGGCGGCCATCGGCCCAAGCAGGCGATAATCCTCCATGTCGAGATCGCGGTCGGCGCTGTCGGGATTGTGCCAGGAGATGCAGAACACGGTGTAGCCCTGCCCGACCAGCCAGCGGATGAGCGAATTTTCCGGCGACAGGTCGAGGATGTAATATTTCATGATCCATGCCGGCACGATCAGTATCGGCTCCGGACGCACCGTCTCGGTTGCGGGCGCATATTGGATCAGTTCCATGACCCTGTTGCGAAACACGACCTTGCCAGCCGTGGCTGCGACCTTCTCGCCGACCCGATAGGCCTCCGTGCCCGCTGCGGGCTCCCCGCGTACCAGGCGTTCCAGGTCGTCGCAAAAAAATCGCGCACCCTCGACAAGGCATTGTCCTCCGGTTTCGAGGATGCGCTGCTGGAGCACGGGGTTGGTCGGGATGAAATTGGTCGGTGAGACCATGTCGAGCATCTGGCGGGTCGCGAACTCGACGATCGCCTCGTGGTGGCTCGTCACGCCGCTCACGCCGGTGGTGGCGGCATGCCACCATTGCTGCTGGAGCAGGAAGGCTTGTTCGATCAGGTCGAACGGGTGGCGCTTCCAGGCGGCGTCGGCGAAGCGCCGATCCTGGGGCAGCGGATCGATCGCGGGCTCCGGATCGCTCCCGGATGCGCTGCGCATGGCATAGTCGGCAAGCCGCATCAGCTTGCGCCCGCTCTTGGCGGCAAGCTGGAGCTGCTTGCCCGGCGAGCAGAGCATATGTGCCCACCAGTCGGAATAGGATTGTGCCAGCGTGGCGGGCGACTGGCCGGACGTCAGCTGCGCGATGGCGGCGAAGCTCGATCGATCCAGCGTCGTGGCCAGACCGTCCAACGGGTCAGGGATATTGCTTCGACTCTGCACACTCTCGCTCCTGCTGCGGGGCAACAAGCCCTGAAGCGCGGGAAGCCTCTGCGCACTCCGTAGTCCTACGGAGGGATTGCCTCCCATATGCCAGCCCAAGAAGGCAGAGGGCAGTGAGTGCCAGCGCGAAGAAGCCGACGACAGCCCACAAGAAGTCGGAACTCAGCACGACATTGCTGTATAGAAAGCGGCCAAATACGACCAGGAGGCTCAGTGCGATCGCCCTGGCGGGCGGACTGCGAGGAAATATGTCGCGAGCCCCATCGTGAGAATGCCGAGTGCGACCAACACCGCGGCCGCCAGAACGGGTCTGGCCGGAGAGGCGGCCGGCCTTAACATTTTCTGTCGAGACTCAACTCAGTGATGATGGGACAATCCGGTCGTTCGTCGCCATGACAGCGCTCGGCGAGATCGACCAGGGTCTCGCGCAGGGTCGTCAGGGCCTCCGCCTTGCGCTGCAATTCCTCCGCCCGCGCCAACGCGACCCGCTTTACATCCGCGCTGCTGCGGCCCGTGTCGGCCCACAGGCCGAGCAGGGTCCGGATCTCCTCGATCGGGAAACCCAGATCTCGCGCATTGGCGATGAACCGAAGGCGATGGAGGTCACTCTCGCCATAGTCGCGATAGCCTGCACCCCGGCGCGGCGGCGCCGGGATGAGGCCAATCTTCTCATAATGGCGGATCATCCGCTCCGAGACCCCGCTTTGCTTCGACGCCTCCCCGATGTTCACAGCGCTTTCCGGTTGAGGCGCAGCGCGTTGGTGACCACGCTGACCGAGGAGAGCGCCATGGCGGCGGCCGCGATGATCGGCGAGAGGAGGATGCCGAACAGCGGATAGAGTGCGCCCGCCGCGACCGGCACGCCCGCGACATTGTAGATGAAAGCGAAGACGAGGTTCTGGCGGATGTTCGACATGGTCGCCTGGCTGAGCCGTCGCGCCCGGACGATGCCGGTAAGGTCGCCCTTGAGCAGGGTGACGCCTGCGCTCTCGATCGCGACGTCGGTGCCCGAGCCCATGGCGATGCCGACATCGGCGGCGGCTAGCGCGGGGGCGTCGTTGACACCATCGCCGGCCATGGCGACCACCCGTCCCTCGCGCTTGAACTTCGCGACCACGGCGCTCTTCTGATCGGGCAGCACCTCGGCCTCGACCTCGTCGATGCCCAGGCGCCGGGCGACCGCTTCCGCCGTGGTGCGGTTGTCGCCGGTCAGCATGACCACGCGAATGCCCTCCGCCTTGAGCGCGGCGAGCGCTTCGGGCGTCGTGGCCTTCACCGGATCGGCGATCGCGAAGGCGCCGCCGACCGTGCCGTCGACGCCGATGAAGATCGCGGTGGCGCCATCCCGGCGCAGTGCGTCGGCCTGGCTGGCGAGCGCCTCAGTCGCAACCCCTTCGTCGGCAAGGAACCGCGCATTGCCGAGGACGATGCGCCGCCCTTCGACCGTGCCGAGCGCGCCGCGCCCAGTCGGCGAGTCGAAGTCGATGACGTCGCTCGTGGCGATGCCGCGATCCTTCGCGGCCTCGACGATTGCCAACGCGAGCGGATGCTCGGAGGCCCGCTCGACCGAGGCGGCAAGCCGCAGCAGTTCGGCTTCGTCGAAGCCGGGCGCCGGCACGATCTGGGTGACGGCAGGCCGGCCTTCGGTGAGCGTGCCTGTCTTGTCGACGACGAGCGTGTCGACCTTTTCCATATGCTCGAGCGCTTCGGCGTTCTTGATAAGGACGCCGAGCCCGGCGCCGCGGCCGACGCCGACCATGATCGACATCGGCGTTGCGAGACCCAACGCGCAAGGACAAGCGATGATCAGCACGGCGACCGCCGCCACCAGCCCGTAGGCGAAGCGCGGCTCTGGGCCCCAGATACCCCAGGCGATGAACGCGACCACCGCGACCGCGATGACCACCGGCACGAACCAGCCCGACACCTGATCGGCCATGCGCTGGATCGGCGCGCGCGAGCGCTGCGCCTCGGCGACCATCTGGACGATCCGCGCGAGCATGGTGTCGCGTCCGACCTTGTCGGCGACGATCACCAGCGCTCCGGTCTGGTTGAGCGTGCCGCCGATCACCGTGTCGGCCTTGGCCTTGGTGACGGGCATGGACTCACCGGTGACCATCGACTCGTCGAGCGAGGAGCGGCCGTCCTCGACCACGCCGTCGACCGGCACCTTCTCGCCGGGCCGCACGCGCAGGCGGTCGCCGACCGCGACCAGATCGAGGCTGATTTCCTCTTCGTTGCCATCGGAACCGATGCGGCGCGCGGTCTTGGGCGCGAGATTGAGCAGCGCCTTGATCGCGCCCGAGGTTCGCTCACGCGCGCGCAGTTCGAGCACCTGGCCGAGCAGCACGAGGACAGTGATCACCGCCGCCGCCTCGAAATAGACCGCGACCATGCCGTCTTCACCGCGGAAGGCCGGCGGGAACACCTGAGGCGCGAGCGTCGCGACGACGCTGTAGATCCACGCGACTCCGGTGCCCATCGCGATCAGGGTGAACATGTTGAGGTTGCGGGTCTTGAGCGAGGCCCAGCCACGCTCGAAGAAGGGCCAGCCCGCCCAGAGCACGACGGGTGTCGCCAACACGAACTGGATCCATACCGAGATCGACATCGGTACGAGGCGATGGATCACGGGAAAGAGATGCGCGCCCATCTCGAGGATCAGCACCGGCAGGGCCAGCACCAGGCCGACCCAGAAGCGGCGCGTGAAATCGACCAGTTCGTGGCTGGGGCCGCTGTCGGCGGTTACTGTCGCGGGCTCGAGCGCCATGCCGCAGATCGGACAGGACCCGGGATGGTCCTGCCGGATCTCGGGATGCATAGGGCAGGTCCAGATCGTGCCTTCTGGCACCGCGACCGGCGGTGCCGGCGGGCCGAGATAGCGCTCGGGATCGGCGATGAATTTTGCCCGGCAGCCCGCGCTGCAGAAATGATAGCGTTCACCGCCATGCTCGGCTTGCTGCGCCGTGGTCGCCGGGTCGACGGTCATGCCGCAGACCGGGTCCTTGACGCCGGTCGCCGCTTTCGCGGCGCTGTGGCCGCCGCAGCAACCGCCGCCATGCGCCGCTCCATGTGTCTCGTTCATCGCCTTGCTCCTTTCGACGCCTGACGATCTAGGGTCTGACACCGTGTCAGGGTCAATACGTAATCGCCTAAGCGGACAAATCGGCGGGCCCGTTCGCCTGGCCGCCATCAGCCAAGGTCATTGGCAACCGTAAGGCCGTGGTCCTGCGCCGGTCGATGCGCCGTAAACAAGTCGATCGCGCCGGTGATGGTCAAAAGCCGAAACGTCTCGGCCACATGCCTGAAGCCGGCCGCCGCGATCAGGCCGGGGAGCACGCCGTCGGCATTGGGCCGGGTATCATCGATGCCATCGAGCCGCTGCACGGTCAGGCGGAAGGCAAGCCGCATGAAACCCTGCTGGCGGCCATAATCGGCGATCACCAGGCGCCCACCCGGGCGCAGCATGGCGAACATGGCGCGCAGGGTTGCCGCCTTCTCCCTGACCGGCATCTGATGCAGCACGAGACTCGACACGACAGCGTCGGCGGCACCCGGCGCCACGTCCCTGGCAAATCCCTGACGCCAGTCGATATCGGCCCGCCGCACAGCGGCCTTGTGCCGCGCGATGTCGAGCGCCTCGGCATCGGGATCGAGACCGATCACCTGCGTCCTGGGCTCGGCTTGCTTGAGCATCAGCGCGAAGCTGCCGGTGCCACAGCCGACGTCGACGACCGTCTCACCGGCTTTGGGCGCCAGGGCGGCGAGCATGGCGGCACGCCACCGCTTCTCCCGCGTCCACAGGCGGATCGCGCGATCATAGTCTTTCGTCGATCCGGTCCCGAGGGGCGGGGTGTAGGATTGCATAGGCTTCTCCCAACGCGAGGCGTCCGAAACGATAAGCTACATCGACATGGGCGGCGATAGTGTCCCCAGCCAGGCGACGAGCCCGAGAATGACGATCGCAAGCCCGCCTTCGACGAAGAGGCTCGCGCGCAACAGCGCCTGCGCCCGTGGCGCGTCCTCTTCCTCGATCGCCTGTGCCAGTGCCGGGGTCAGGCGGTAGCGGTTGAGCGCGGCAAGGCCCAGCATGCCCCCAAACAGCACCAGCTTGGCGATGAGCAGCAGGCCGTAGCTCGACTGACCGAGCGAGGCGATGTTGCCCGGGCCGACCAGAAACCAGCCGTTCACCGTCCCGGTCAGGATCAGCAGGGCGACGATGATCGTGCCGACGAGGGAGAAACCCCGCAGGGCTTCCTCGGCCAGTGTGACCTGGTCCATGTCTTCAGCGGCGACATCATCGGTTGCGAGCCTGGGAAGAACCAGCGCGAGGAAGGCGGCAAGCGCGCCGACCCAGGCGCCGGCGGCGAGCAGATGGATGAGATCGGCCAGCAGTTGCAGCCAGCCCGCCTCGCCTTCGCCGGCCGCGCCATGCCCGCTCCAGGCGAGGGTCGCGAGCGCGACCGCGCCCGCCAGAGTGGAGGCGATGAAGGCAGGACGGGATTGCCGGCGATAGAAGGGGATGCAGAGCAGAAGAACGAGGAGCGCGACGAGGCGCGCCTTCAGCGCCGTTCCCATGGAAGTGCCGTTGAACAGCTCTGCGACCATGGAAAGATCAGGCTGGGCGAGTGGCAGCCCGGTCATCGCCGCAGCCTGCAACGCGAACCCCAGCGCCGACAGCAGGAGGGCGAGACAGGCGAGACCGGCCACCATTGCCGCCATCGGCAGATGCCGCTGCACCATCCGGCCGCCGCCGGGCGCATAGAGCGCGAACAGCGGCAGGCCGAACAGCAGGCCGAGATCGACGTAGAGCGCCCAGCGGACGGCGACGAGTGCCACGTCGTTCATGGCGTCACTTGACGGTAAAGGCGAGATTGCCCTGGATGCGGTGCGTGTCGGTCGAGACGACGTGCCAGGCGACCTGATAGCTGCCCGCCATGAGCGGCTTGGCGAGCGTCAGCACGAGCGTCTTGTCGCCTTCGACGGACGTCTTGAAGCCGGTTACCGCCATGCGGTGGTTGGGCATGCCGGGCATGCCGGTCATCACGATCTCGGCGCCCGACAGCCTGGGCATCAGACCTTCACTGAAGGTGAGCGTTATACGCGACGGCGCCGGGACGCTGGCGTTGGCGGCGGGCGTCGAGGACACGAGCTTGGGATGGGCGTAGGCCGGAGCCGAAACACTCAGGCCGACGGCGGCGATGGCTGCGAGCGGCGAAAAGAAGCGCATTTGGACATTCTCCTGTCAGTGACATGAGAGAATACGCAGCCGCGACCTGCACCCCTCGCAATTTTCTTTTTGTTCCCGGACAAGGGTTGCCGGACCATCCTGCGTATTGAGAAGTGAAGACGGAGAAACATCATGGACCACCTCGACGACATGCTCAGCCGGTTGCGGGAAGCGCCGCTCGATCCCCGGCTTGCCGGGCTGGACAGCCGCGTCATGGCCGAGATCGCCCGGCTCCAGGCCATGCCCCGCCTGAGCGCCACGACATTCGGTATCGCCGCGGCAGCAGCCTTGTTCCTGGGAATTGCCGGCTCGGCCGTGCCTGTGCGGTCGACCGAAGCCGGGCCGATATCGCCCTTTGACGCGCGGCCCGCGCTCGCTCCTTCGACGCTGCTGAGTTCACAATGATGCGCGACCGCCGGCTCCTGCTCCTCGTCCTGCTGACCTTTGCCGCGGCGATCGCCGGTGTGGTCATCGGCCGCGTCTATGTGGTTCCGGTGCACCCGGTCGAAAATGAGTTGCACGACCTGCTCCATCGCGATCTGAAGCTGGACACCGCGCAACATAGCCGTCTCGAGACGATCGAGAAGAACTATGCGATCCGGCGTCAGGCACTGGAGGCCGAACTGCGCGCCGATAACGCGCGGCTCGCCGAGGCGATCGAGGCGGAGCATGGCTATGGCCCGCAAGTCGCAGCGGCGGTGGATCGCTCGCACCAGGCGATGGGCGCGCTGCAGAAGGAAACACTCGAGCATATCTTCGCGATGCGGGCCGTGCTGCGCCCGGATCAGACGGACAAGTTCGACGACGCCGTGGTGAAAGCGCTGACGGCCGAGAAAAAATGACGCTCCACCTCCCCGACTGCTCGGACGGGGAGCTTGCGGCTCTGGCGCTTGCAGGCCGGCAAGCGGCCTATGGCGAGCTGGTCCGCCGGCATCAGGGCTGGGTGCACCGCCTCGTGCGCAGCCATGTCGGGAACCGCGACGAAGCGCTCGACGTGACCCAGGCGAGCTTCGTCGCCGCCTTCGCCGCACTCAACCGCTATGACGCTGCGCGACCCTTCCAGGTCTGGATGTCCCGGATCGTCATCAACAAATGCCATGACTGGCGGCGCCGGCGCGCGGTCCGGAACTTCTTCTCCATGGCCCTGCCGCTGGGCGAGGCGGATGACGTCGCCGATGAGGCGCCGCTACCCGACCAGGCAATCGGCGCCGAGCAGCAACTGGCGGAGGCGATGAAAGCGATCGCCGCCCTGCCCGCCTCTCTCAAAGACACGCTCATCCTGCGGACGATCGACGAGAAATCGGAAGCCGAAACCGCCGAGATTCTCGGCATCAGCCAGAAGGCAGTCGAGACCCGCCTCTACCGCGCCCGCGCACGCCTCGCGGAAATGTTGAAGAAAGTTTGAGGGGGATGAGGCCACGCTGCGTATTTCCATTAGGTCCGCCCTCTTTCTTAAAGCTGAGACAACCGAATGATTTCTGCTCTCGACCGCCGCCAGTTCCTCCGCGGCGCGGCCCTCGCCGGTGGCGGCGCCGCCTTGTCAGCCTGGCTGCCGGCCTGGGCGCAGACGATCTCGCCGGGGATGCGACCGACGCTGCCGACCGTGTCGGGCGAAGACATCACGCTCACCATCGCCCGGCAGTCGATGACCATCGACGGGCGCAAGTTCCGGGCAATCGGCCTCAACGGCACGGTCCCCGCCCCGCTGATCCGGCTGCGCGAGGGCCAGCGCGTGCGGCTCAACGTCATCAATCAGCTGGAGGAGGACAGCTCGATCCACTGGCACGGGCTGATCCTGCCGGCCAATATGGACGGTGTGCCGGGCGTGTCTTTTCCGGGCATCAAGCCGGGCTCGAACTACCTCTACCAGTTCTCCGTCGTGCAAAGCGGCACCTACTGGTACCACAGCCATTCAGGCCTGCAGGAACAGGAAGGCCATTACGGCCCGATCATCATCGATCCCGCCGGTGCCGATCCGGTCGCCTATGACCGCGAGCATGTCATCGTGCTCGCCGATCACAGCGCGCTCTCGCCGCAGGCGATCTTCCGGCGCCTCAAGGTCAACCCCGGCCATTTCAATTTCCAGCGCCAGACCCTGGCCGGGCTCCTGTCGGGCAAGGATCAGCCGCTCAAGGACCGGCTCGACTGGGGCCAGATGCGGATGGACCCGGCCGACATCTCCGATGTGACCGGATCCACCTACACCTATCTCGTCAACGGCCATGGTCCGATGGACAACTGGACCGCGCTCTTCACCCCGGGCGAACGGGTGCGGCTGCGGGTCATCAATGCGTCGGCGATGACCACCTTCAACGTCCGCATCCCCGGCCTGCCGCTGACCATCGTCCAGGCCGACGGGCAGAATGTGGTGCCGGTCACCGTCGACGAGTTCCAGATTGGTGTTGCCGAGACCTACGACGTCGTTGTCAGCCCAGGCGATGACAAGGCCTACACCCTTGTCGGCGAGGCGATCGACCGCTCGGGCATGGCGCGTGCCACGCTCGCGCCGAGGGCCGGCATGGCCGGCGAGGTTCCCCCCTTACGCAAACGGCCGCTCGCCGACATGAAGGACATGGGCATGGACATGTCCTCGATGCCGGGCATGGAAGGCATGGACATGTCGGGCGGCGCTATGCGGGGCGTCGATCCGACGGCCGAGAAGAACGCGTCCGCGCGCCTCGCGACCGGCGCGGCGGCAGCGATGGCGACCATGGACAATAGCGCCATGGCAGGCATGGATCATTCGGGGATGGATCATGGATCGATGGCCGGCATGGACCACGGCGCGATGGGCGCCGATGGCCAGATGGCGGGCATGGATCATGGCGGGCACGCGATGGGCTCGATGAAGATGCGCGACTTCTCGAACGCGCCGCAGGTGAAGCGCGACCCGAGCGTCCAGACCATCTCGCCGATGCCCGTAGACCGCACCGGCGAGCCCGGCCAGGGCCTCGCCGACGTCGGCCACAAGGTGCTTGTCTACAGGGACCTGATGGCGCTCGATCGCAATCCGGACGTGCGCGCGCCGAGCCGCAGCATCGACATTCACCTCACCGGCAACATGGAGCGGTTCATGTGGTCGTTCGACGGCGAAAAAATGTCGGACCATCACGAGCCGATCCCCTTCATCGAAGGCGAGCGGGTGCGCGTCAATCTCATCAACGACACGATGATGGGGCATCCGATCCATATTCACGGGCATTTTTTCGAGCTGGTGACGGGGCATGGCGATCATGCGCCGCGCAAGCATACGGTGATCGTCCAGCCCGGCGGCAAGGTGACCTGGGACTTCACCGCCGACGCGGTCGGCGACTGGGCCTTCCACTGTCATCTCCTCTACCACATGCATGCAGGGATGATGCGGGTCGTGAGCGTCCGTCCGAAGGGAGACGCGCAATGACCCGCATCCTCACGCCGCTGGTGAGCGCGATCGCCCTTCTCTCCGCCGCGCCCGCCTTTGCCCAGGATCATTCGATGCACGACATGCCCGGCATGACGCCGCCGGGCGGGGCGCGGCCGGCGCAGGAGAAAAAGAAGGACAAGGCCGCCGCGCCGCGCCCCAAGCCCGCTACCAGGCCGCGCGCTCAGAAACCAGCGCCGGGCACCATGCCGGCAATGGACCATTCGCAGGACCAGGCCAGTCCTGCGCCACAGGCAGATGCCGCCGGTCAACCGCAACCCGCTGCTCCCGCGATGGCGGAGATGCCGGGCATGGACCACTCCCGGCATCAGGACGGCGCGATGCCGGACATGCCCGGGATGGACCATTCGCAGCATGGCCAGACCGCCATGCCCGGAACCTCCGCCATGCCCGGCATGCAAATGACCGGCACGGCGCTTCCGGCCGGCAATGCGCCCCCGCCGCCTCCCCCAAGCGACCACTTCGCCGATCGTGATTTTCCCGGCGGCGAGATGGCGCGCTCGCGCGACATCATGATGAAGGATAGCGGCGGCAACAATTTCGGGCAAATGCTGCTCAACCTGTTCGAGTATCAGGCGCATAGCGGCCGCGATGGCTATCGCTGGGATGGCGAAGGCTTTTACGGCGGCGACATCAACCGGCTCTGGCTCAAGAGCGAGGGCGAAGGCGAGTTCGGCCGCGGCATCGACAGCGCCGAGGTGCAGGTGCTCTACAGCCGGGCCATCGACCCCTATTTCAATCTTCAGGGCGGTATCCGCCAGGACTTCGGCCGCGGGCCCGACCGCACCTACGCGACGATCGGCGTCGAGGGCCTGGCTCCTGGCATGTTCGAGGTCGAAGGCGCGCTGTTCCTCTCGACCAAGGGCGATGTTCTGGGCCGGGTCGAGGGCTATTACGACCAGCGCATCACCCAGCGCCTGATCCTCCAGCCGCGCGCCGAGGTCAATTTCGCCGCACAGGATATTCCGGAGAACGACATCGGTTCGGGGCTGGTCAACATAGAGCTCGGCGCGCGCCTGCGCTACGAATTCAGCCGCCAGTTCGCGCCTTACATCGGCGTTTCCTATCTGCGCAAAGCCGGAGACACGGCGCGGCTGTCGAGGCTTGCGGGCGAGGACGTCCATGCCACCAGCTTCGTCGCCGGCGTTCGCTTCTGGTTTTAGCATCAGGACGGCTGATGGCGGGGGCGAACAAGAGAGCGGGGCGTTACACTCATACCCAGGTCGGCCGGCGCCGAGCGAAGGAGATACGCCATGGACCATTCGTCCCACATGAACACCCGGAAGATGGGCGCCTATTGGAGCCTTGCCGTTCAGACCGTCATCAGCGGCGTCATCATGTATCTGGTGATGTTCGTCATGATCGACGGGCTCGACAGCTTCTACAACAACCTCAACATGCTCTACATGACGCTGATGATGGTCGCGCCGATGGTGGTGCTGATGATCCTCGCCATGCGGCACATGTTCGCGTCGAAGGCCGCCAACATCGCGCTGATCGCCGCGTCGCTGGTCGCCTTCTTCGGCAGCTTTGCACTCATCCGCACCCAGACCACGATCGGCGACACGGCCTTTCTGCGCTCGATGATCCCGCACCATTCCGGGGCGATCCTGATGTGCCAGGAAGCAAAGCTCAGCGATCCGGAAGTCATCCGGCTTTGCGAATCGATCAAGCGCTCGCAGCGGCAGGAAATCGACGAGATGAAGGCCATACTCGCGCGGCGCTGAGTGGCACGGTCGGGCTACGCCCGGATACGTGCGCCCGGCCAGGTATGTGAGCCGGCCGATGGTCGACACGAGGCGCGGGGCGGACGAGATTGCAAGCGACGTAGCGCGGCTTGCGCCGCTGTTCCTGCGACAGGCTGGCGGCCACGTCCTGACGCTGCTCGATCCTTCCGGGATCGTGCTGAGCTATAATGAAGAAGGCGAGCGTGCCGAATGCTGGCCGCTCGATCGCGTTCTGGGACAGCCCCACGACCTGTTCTACCCGCCAGACGAGATAACGGCAGGACGGCCCCGCGCCGACTTGGACGCCGCTCTGCGCGAAGGCACTCTGGAGCGTGAAGCCTGGCGAGTCTGCGAGAACGGCTCGGAATACCTTGCGCGATTGACCATCACTGCGCTGTTCGAAGACGACGCCCATCGAGGCTTTGCCTGCATCAGCCGGGATGTCACCGACGAGGCGGCGGTCCGGGCTTCAAACGAAACGCGCGAGCAGCATCTGCAATCGATCCTGGCGACCGTACCTGATGCAATGATAATAATCGACGAGGCCGGCGTCATCACCTCGTTCAGCGCTGCTGCCCAGCGCATGTTCGGCTATTCGGAAGCCGAGCTCGTCGGGCAAAATGTCTCCTGTCTTATGCCTCAGCCCGACCGCGACCGGCACGACGAATACATCGCGCATTATCTGCAGACGGGCGAGCGCCGGATCATCGGTCTGGGCCGCGTCGTTGTGGGTCAGCGCCGCGACGGCTCGACCTTCCCGATGCAGTTGTCGGTCGGCGAGGCCGGTGAAGAGGGCCAGCGGCTTTTCACAGGGTTCATCCGGGATCTCACCGCCAAGGAGCAGGATGAGCTCAGGCTCAAGGAACTGCAAGCGGAGTTGGTTCATGTCTCGCGGTTGAGCGCGATGGGTACGATGGCCTCCACGCTTGCTCATGAACTCAATCAGCCGCTCGCCGCAGTGGCGCTCTATCTCGAAACCATTCGGGACATGCTCGCTGTCCAGGATGATGAGCCATTCGTCTCTCTTCGGTCCGTAATGGACGATGCCGCTCAGGAGACGCTGCGCGCTGGCCACATCGTCCGGCGCCTCCGCGACTTCGTCGCACGCGGTGAGGTCGACAAGAGTTTGCACGACCTGCCGCAGGTCATCGCCGAGGCGAGCCAGCTCGCGCTGGTCGGCGCACGCGAGCGCGGCATCCGCAGCTTCTTTGCGGTCGATCCCGCCGCGACGCCGGTCCTCGTCGACAGGGTGCAGATCCAGCAGGTGCTGGTCAACCTGATGCGCAATGCCATCGAGGCGATGGCGGAATGTCCCGTTCGCGACCTCAAGGTGGCGACCAGGTTGCGCCCTGACGGGCTGATCGAGGTGACCGTGGAGGATACCGGCCCCGGCATCGCCGACGAGGTCCGCGAGCAGCTCTTCACGGCGTTCAACTCGACAAAGGCCGACGGCATGGGCCTCGGCCTTTCGATCTGCCGGACCATCATCGAAGCGCATGGGGGCCGTATCTGGATGGAGCGCCCCGACCGCGGCGGCGCGCGCTTTCATTTTACCTTGATCCATGCGCGGGCGGAGGAGGAACATGGGGGATAGACGCGTCATCCATCTGGTCGACGACGAGGAGAGCATCCGCAAGGCGGCGAGCTTTGCGCTCAAGACCGCGGGCTACGACGTCGTGACCTATGCCTCGGGCGTGGAGTTTCTCAAGGAGGCGAAGTCGGCGGCCGTCGGCTGCGTCATCCTTGACGTGCGCATGCCCGAGATGGACGGTCTCGAGGTTCAGGCCGCCATGGCAGCACGCGGGGTCAACATGCCGGTCATCGTCCTGACCGGCCATGGCGACGTGTCGGTTGCGGTGCAGGCCATGAAAGGCGGCGCGGTCGACTTTCTCGAGAAGCCCTTCGAGAAAGCGGCCCTGCTCGGCGCCGTCAGCCGCGCGTTCGCACGTCTCGACGATGTCGACCTTCGTACCCTGGAAACGTCCGAAGCAGGGGTGCGGGTCGCTGCACTGACGCCCCGGGAGCGGGAAGTGCTCGAAAGGCTGGCGAACGGCCTGCCCAACAAGACGATCGCCTATGACCTGGGCTGTTCATCGCGAACGGTCGAGGTCCATCGCGCGAGCCTGATGGCCAAGCTCGAGGTCCGCAATTTGTCCGAAGCCCTGCGGATCGCCTTTGCCGCGGGCATGGGCCGCAAGCCGAAGTGACTGCGACCTCTACGTAGCGACGGGACGGGGCGCGATATGCGATCGATGGTGCAATCGTCACACGGGTGTCCGCTTCTCGCAATGCCATCGGTCCGTTCCACCCAGCATGATGGCAGATACACCATCCTCGTTTCCGACGACGATCCCGGCGTGCGGCGTGGCCTCCAGCTGCTGCTGAGATCGCGCGGCTATGCTGTGTGGGGATATACCACCGGCCACGCGCTGTTGGCCGACCCGCGCGCGAAGGAAGCAGACTGCGTCATCCTCGACTATCGCATGCCCGACATCGACGGATTCGCGATGCTGCGTCACCTTCGCGAGATCGGATGGTCGGGACGCGCCATCATGATCTCAGGCTTTCACGACACGCTGCTGGCCTCGCGGGCCGCCGAGGCGGGCTTCGATCACGTTCTCGCAAAGCCTTTGATCGGCAGGGCTTTGCTCGATGCGTTGGACCGGCACCGCGCCGAGACGCTTCGAAAGCATTGAGTTATGGCGGCCTGCCCCAGCGGCCTCAGCCCGCGCGATGTGGAAAGCGGTCAGCGACGTCAAAGCCAGTGGCTGCGTTTGAACCGGATGTAGGGTCCGATGCAGACCGCAGCGATGACGCCGAGGATGACGAAATATCCCCATTGCGTCTTCAGTTCGGGCATATTCTCGAAATTCATGCCGTAGATTCCGGCAATCGCGGTAGGCACCGCGAGGATCGCGGCCCAGGCGGCAAGCTGACGCGTGATCGCACCCTGGCGCTGCTGTTCGAGCAGGTGACTCGCCTCGAACACCGAGATCAGGATGTCGCGGATGCCGGTGATGGCGCTCTCAACCCTGAGCATGTGATCGAGCAAATCACGGAAATAGGGTTTGGAGGCCTCATCAAGCCGCGGAAGCTGCAGGTTCACCAGCTTGCGACCGACCTCGAGCATGGGTCCGAGCACGCGTTGGAAGCGGACGAGCTCACGCCGCAGCGTGAAAATCCGGGTCACCTCCTCGCGGGTGAGAAAGGCTGCAAGCATGCGCTGCTCCATCTTGAGGACGTCCTCCTCGATCGCCTCGACGATCGGGAAATAGCCATCGACGATGAAGTCCAGAATGGCATGGAGCACATAGTCCGGGCCCTCGCGCAGCAGCTCGGGCGTGATTTCGAGATGCGCGCGAAGCTCGCTGTGCGAACGTGCCGAACCCTGCCGAACGGTGATCAGGAAACTCTTGCCCAGGAAAATCGCGGTGGAGCCGTAGGCGATATGATCGCCTTCAAGATGTGCCGTCCTGGCGACGATGAACAACTGGTCACCGTAGACGTCGAGCTTGGAAATCTGGTGGCCGTTGCCGGCATCTTCCACGGCAAGCGGGTGAAGGCCGTAATTTCCGGCGATGTCGGCAAGTTCTGTCTCGGTGGGCTGGGAGAGGCCGATCCACACAAAGTCATCCTTGGCGATATGCTCGCACGCCGGATCGATCAGGGTCACCGGCCGTAGCCGTTTGCCCTCGTGATAAAGAAAGGCGGCGACGACGCTCATGGCACTTTCCGGTGCCGCCACTGCGGCGGCGACCGGAAGCCGTGTGCCTGGCCCATTGAGACGCGCGCACGAGCAGACGCGCCTCATTCTTCAAGCCCAGTCGCAGGAAGAAGAAAGCGGCGCGCAGCAATTCGAGCGAGAGCTTGTAGAAAAAGCGGCGGAGCGTTGGGTTTCGCAGAAGGCCGCTCCCGTTCATGACGCGCGTGGCTGGGCGGCGCGCTGCCAAATCAAGGGCACGCAGACTGCGAAGGTCCGCGCACCCTTGATTGGCGACCGCGAGGGCTTCGTCCTCTCTTGCGATGGTACCAAGCGATTGCCCGTTTGGCGCTTCGGCAATCGTGTCGGATGGCTATACCTAAGTATCGGATAGCGGCGCTGACGACAGGGGTTGCCGGGCCCCGGTGAGGCGCATCGCACCGCGCGGAGACGAAAGCTGGAAGACGGGAAAGCTCAACTGTCGAAAGCGACCGAGCGCGCGAGCGCTTCCTGGGACTGCAGAAAGGCGAGCCGCGATTGCAGCGCCGCCTGGACAACGCCGAAAGCGTCACCCCCCAGAGTCACGCGCAGCGGCGGATGGTCGCTGGTTGCGACATCGACGATCGCTTGCGCGATCTTTTGCGGGTCGAGCGTGTAGAGCTCGTTTCCGGCGGTCTCGAACATCTTGCGGATATCGCCGGCGGGCGTATCGCGATAGGCGGCGATCTCGCTGGCGAATTGCAGGTTGTGGCTGAAGCTGGTGCGCGCGCCACCCGGCTCGATCAGCGTCACGAACAGGTTGAAGGGTTCAAGCTCCTGGCGGAGGCATTCGCTGAAGCCCTCCAGGCCCCATTTGGCCGCATGATAGAGACTGCTCGTCGGAAGCGAGCCCTGACCGCTGGCGCTGGAGATCTGGATGATCCGGCCGCTCCCGCGCAGGCGCATCGCGGGGACAAAGGCGCGGGTGATGTGGATGGGCGCCATGAGATTGAGCGCGATCTGGCCTTCGACCTCGGCGTCCGACATCTCTTCGGTGGCGCCGATCACGCCGCCGCCGGCGTTGTTGACCAGAATATCGACGGGTCGACGCGCCTGCGCCCGGGCCACGACCGCAGCAATATCGTCCTTGACCGTGACGTTCCTTCTCACGATCTGGCTTTTGAGCCATTCGAGCATGGAATCTTTTGCGATCATGGGCGTCGTCGTCGCTCTCGGCAGCATCGTCTACCGGGCCAGCATCCGCCGGTCATCAACGTAGGGGTCACGACGGTGGAGCGAGCGGTCGGCTCTTCAAGCCCAACGCGATCGGCTCATTTCTCGCTCACCAGTCGTGAACTAACGGCAAATTTGTCAGAATTTGAGGGTGAAAGTGATTTATGGCCCTCATTTTTGTTTCAAGCAGCGCCTGCCGAATGCATCTCTGCGATTGATGTCTTCTGCAAAAGCTTGTTGGCATCGGATGCTCGCTGATCACACCTAACCCGTAATCGTGCCTCTGGCTGACATACCCGACAAACGTATAAGCTCGCCATGCGCGGGCGTCACCAACCCAATTCCGCGTGCGATCCCAAGCGCACAAGCTGCAAGGTGTCGTCATCGGGCTTGCGGTAAATCAGCACGAGGTCGGGCTTTATGTGGCAATCGCGATGGTCGCGCCAGTCGCCGGTCAGCGCATGGTCGCGGTGGCGCGGTTCAAGCGGCTCGTCGGATGCCAGCGCCTCGATGATCGGGATCAGGTCAGCGTCCAGCGTCTTGGCGTGCTGCCCCTTCTTCTCCCGCTTGTAGTCGCGCTTGAACCGCCCGAAGCGTTCAATCGTCCGCATTGAGGTCGGCCATCAGGTCGACCACCGTGGCGAACCGCTTGCCCTTTCCCTCGCGCGCTTCCTTCATGGCCTCGATCGTCTCGGCATTGGGCACCAGCGGTTCAAACGGCAAGGCCTTGTCGCGGGCAACGCGGGTCAGCATCAGGCGCACGGCATCGGAGACGGTCAGCCCCATAGCAGCCAGCACGGTCGCGGCTTCCTCCTTCACCGCTCCGTCGATCCGGGTCTGCACAAGAGCGTTTGCGGCCATGTCGATTTCCTTTCTGCATGACGATGTAATGCAAGCGAACGCAAAGTGCAATCAGGCAAAGCCCCGGCTATCGACATGGCGACCGGGCTTCGCGTTTTTCACCTTCAATGCTGTGAGTGCCATCGGTTCGGGGCCCTGATCGGGAATGTTGGGGCCGTTCTCACACTTTCGGTGGGCAAACGGTCCCACAATCGTTCCCACATTTTGGGCCAAATTCAGGCAAATCAGGGAGACGACCGCGAACAACTTACAAGACAAATCGTTGCTTTTTCAGTGTAGGTAGGGGTAGGGACGCCATCAGCTCGCTTGACACAAGGTTCTACACTCGACAGCGGGGCCTCTACCACCGGGCAATTCTGCAGGATGCTGCAAACCGCGCGATATCAATGGCGGGCGAAAATTCGCTGACCGGCGCTGCCGAAGGCCACCACCGTATAGGGTTGGCGGGCAGCGCCTGCCACTTCCATGCCCTCCGAACCGATCGGCATCCCCGCAACCGCAATGCCTTTGACGCCCGCAGGACGGGTCGCCAGCAAGCGCTTGACGTCGGATATCGGGACATGGCCCTCGATCATATAGCCATCGACGATCGCGCTGTGGCAAGATGCCAGCGTCCGGGGCATGCCGGCCTTGCGCTGAAGCTCGCTGCGCGACGCATCGTCACGCATGACGACCTTGCGTCCCAGCTTCGCGCGCACGGCCTGCGCCCACTTCTCGCAACATCCACATCCCGGATCCCGGTGGACGACGATATCACTGGCCGCAAGCGCTACGCCGGGCATGGCGAGGAACAGCAAGGCGACGAATAGGCGGGTCTTCATGAAATGACTCCCGGAAGAACGATAAGCATGGGGCAGAGGCCCCTTCTTTTCTATACGCATCAATGCGCCCCTCCCCTCATCACGCAGATGATTTTACGATGGCGGGCGGCCTCCAGGCTAGCGGCAGGGACACAAGCAGCGCTAGCGATAGACCACCAATCCCCCACAGAACGAGCGGCTGCGCCCCGGGAGCGACGATGGCTATCGCCAGCGGCGCGAGCGCCTGCCCGATGCTGGCGGCGGAATGCTGGAAACCGAGCTTCACGCCTGAAGGGGCCCCGCCGCCGCTGATCCAGAAGCTGGTGACCAATCGAAGGGTTGCCGAGCTCCAGCCGGCAGCAACGATGATCCCACTGAGCTCGGCCATACTCGCGGCGACAGGAAACATGAAAAGTGCCACAGCCAGCAGGCCCAGCGTCAATCCGGCAAGCCGCCTCGGCACAGTGACCAGCCAATCCAGCTTTGCATGGAAGATCTGTGCCGCCAGCATGCCCAATCCGCAGAGACTGAGCATCCAGGCGATCTCTTCGCGGCTCAGCGAAATGGCGCTCCGCGTCACCAGGAGATTGACATGCATCGCCGCCAGCCCGCCGCCCGCGACGATCGTGATAAAAAGCAGGATCAACGTCGCGCCGAGCGTAGGCGCGGGCAGGTCTCCGCCATCGATGCAAGGTGCACACCAGCGCGGCAGACGCACGGCGCAAAGCGCCGCCCCGACGGCACCGATGCCGAGAGCGAGGATCATGAGGGGAGCGCGGGGCAGGATCGCGGCCGAGACCTCCGCCACCAGCGGACCGGCGAGATCGCCCAGAAACACGAAGGCGGTCAGCCAGGTGAAGCGGCGCGCCTGGTCCGCGCGCCCGCTTGCGGCAAAGCTCGCGCAGAGCAAGCCCAACGGTATGATGGCGGCCGACGCCATCCCCGCCACCAGACGCAATGCATAAAGCTCAGGCAACCCGACGAGGCCGATCGGCGCGGTCACCAGCGCGAGGATGACCAGCGCTGCGCGCAACATCGCCCGATAGTCGACCCGGTCCGCGATCCAGCCCCAGAGCGGCGCCGCCAGCAAGGCTGCCAGGGGATGGACCGCGGTCAGGCTCGCGACGTGAAAATCATGAGCGCTTGACGATAGCGCGCCACGAGCCGGGTCGACCAGTGCCGGAAGGAAGGCGAGAATGGCCGTCTGCCCTGCCGAGGCCGACACCGCCGCGAGCAGCAACACAATGAAGGAGGATTGACCACGCTTGCCATCGTGTGATTCGCCTTGGGGAACAAGCGGGTCAGCGGTTCGTCGGAGAGCCGGTATCACCACCAAGCGCGCAAGCCGATCACCAGCCGGTGTTCGGATGACCCCTCGCCCCGCAGGCGTCGGAAGCCCGCCGTGCCATCGAACGCACGCTCCCAGACGAAGCCGATATAGGGCGCGAACTTGCGCGACACCTCGTAGCGCAACCGTCCGCTCAGCTCGACATTGCTGAAGCCGCTGCCAAGCTGCCGATCTCTCGACCGCTTCGAATAGATATTGGTCTCTACCTGCGGTGTGAGGATCAACCGATTGGTGAACAAGACCTCATAGGAGGCCTTGGCGCGCGCCGCGAGACGCCCATCGGTCCCTACATAGCCGGTGAGCTGGACGTCGAACCAATAGGGCGCCAGTCCCTCGACGCCGGCGGCGAGCCAGGTGGTCGCACCCTTGCCGAGATCCTGCCTGACCCCGAGCAGCGTGCCCCAGAACGGGTTCTTGCTGTGCCACCACAGCGCCTCGACGCTGCTCTCCGGATCGAGACGTTGGTCGCGGGAGTTCTTGAGCCCCTGGCTGCGCAGCCAGAGCTTGTCATTGTCCTGACCCTTGGTGACGAGCACGGTCCAGCCCACGCCCTGACCCTCGTTGCCGCTGGTGAACTCGAGCTCATCGACAAGTATCTTGGGGATCGAGAGCTTGTCGGCCATCTCATAGCCCGGCAGCGTCGAGTTGCGATAGCCGTCGGCATAATCGTCCGAGTTGCGCGCGTCCGGCGGGGCCTTGCCACCCTGCATCGAGCCCATGTCCATCGTGGCGCCGTTACCGGACGCCTTCGTGTCGGTCATATCCATGCCCGGCATGTCCATGCCCGCATGCTCCTGAGAGCCTTGCGCGGAAGGTGAGTTTGGATCGGGAGTGGCCGTTTGGGCAGGGGTGGCGGCGGGCGACGGGGGCAAGGCATCCTGCGCGAGGGCGGGAGCCGTGATCGCCGGCGCCAGGAAGAGGGCAACGCCAAGAGCAATGCCGCGCGAGGGGATAATCCGGATCATGCGACCACCACCTCCCGGAACATGCCGGCCGCCATGTGATAGAGCAGATGGCAGTGGAAGGCCCATCGGCCCATGGCGTCGGCGGTGACGCGGAAGCTCACCCGCTGGGCGGGCTGGACCACGACCGTATGCTTGCGGACCTGGAAGGCGCCGTCCGGGCCTTCGACATCGCTCCACATGCCGTGCAGATGCATCGGATGCGCCATCATCGTGTCGTTGACGAAGGTGACGCGCAGCCGCTCGTTCGGCTTGAAATGCAGCGGCCGGGAATCGTTGAGCTTGATGCCGTCGAGCGACCAGATGAACCGTTCCATATTGCCCGTCAGATGCAGCTCGATGTCGCGCTCGGGCTCGCGCGGGTCGGGATCGCCGCCCGGCGTGCGCAGATCGGCCAGCGTCAGCACGCGCCAGCCGCGCCCGCGCAGCCCGGCGCCGGGATCGTCCAGATTGGTGCGCGGATAGTCGACGCGCATGTCGGTATTGGCGCCATATTCGGTGCGGGCGTGCCGTGCCCTGGCCGGCATCTCGGTCATGCCGTGCCCGGCATGCGCGTCGCCTCCCATTGCGCCCATCGTCGCCATCGCGCCCATCATGTCGACCGGCTCGAGCCAGGTCCGGGCATCGAGCGGCGGCACGGCTGCCGCCATGCCCGGGGCCGGTGCGATCGTGCCACGCGCATAGCCGCTCCGATCGATCGCCTGCGCGAAGATGGTGCGGGCGCCGCCCTCGGGCATGGTGAACTCGACGTCGTAGGTCTCGCCCGGGCCGATCCGGAATTCCTCGACCGTGACCGGCTCGACCGGCTGCCCGTCGGTCGATACGACCGTCAGCTCGACCCCGGGGATCCGCACGTCGAAGAACGTCGCCGTCCCCGCGCCGACGAAGCGCAGGCGCACGCGCTCGCCGGGCGCGGCGATACCGGTCCAGTTGCCGGCGGGCGGCGCGCCGTTCATCAGATAGGTGTAGGTCGCGGCAGAGACATCGCTGTAGTCGGTCGGGTTCATCCGCGAGCTGTTCCACATCCGCCGCCGCTCGAGCGCCTTGCCCAAGCCCATGGTGCCGACATCCTTGAGGAAATCGCCGGCGGTCGGCTGCGCAAAATTATAGTAGCTGCTCTGCTTCTTGAGATTGAGGAAGATCTGCAGCGGCGGCTCGTCCGACCAGTCGCTGAGCACGATGCAATAGTCGCGATCGGGCGCCCGCGCCGTCGGCACCTGTTTTGGCTCCACGATGATCGCTCCATAGAGTCCCGTCTGCTCGGCGAGCGTGTGAGCGTGATACCAGTAGGTTCCGCTCTGGCGGACCTCGAAGCGATAGGTGAAGGTCTCGCCCGGCGCGATGCCGGCAAAGCTGATGCCGGGCACGCCGTCCATCTCCGCCGGCACGATGATGCCGTGCCAATGGATGCTCGACATCTCCTTGAGGCCGTTGCGTACGCGCAGCGTGACCGTGTCGCCTTCGCGCAGGCGCAGGACCGGCGCGGGCACGCTGCCGTTCACGGCGGTCGCGATACGGCGTTTGCCGGTGAAGTTGACCGGCAGCTCGGCGATCTCGAGGTCGAACTCGGTCCCGCTCAGCTCAGCGGGCAAGGTTGGTGCGGATCGCGCGAGAAGCGCCGGGGCGAAACCGGCGACCGCGCCGCCGATCGCCAGCCCCTGGACGAAACGGCGCCGCGCGATCGGCCGGATATGTAAGGGAGACATGAACTGTACTTTCGCGAAGTCGGCTTCAGGCGAGGTCGAGGACGATCCGGCCCTCGATGTCGCCATGATGCATGCGGGAGAAGACGTCGTTGATGTTCTCGAGCCTGTCCGCATGGACCGTGGCCTTGACCTTG
Source organism: Sphingomonas sp. Y57 (assembly GCF_001015195.1). Lineage (GTDB taxonomy): Bacteria > Pseudomonadota > Alphaproteobacteria > Sphingomonadales > Sphingomonadaceae > Rhizorhabdus. The sequence goes on from NZ_LDES01000093.1 coordinate 79,700, forward strand.
CCCTCGCCGGCGAACGCCAGTGCCTCGAGCAGATCGAGCCGCGTGCCAACGATCGAGCCGCGCACGGTAATGCCGTTCAGCACGGTGTCGAAGATCGACAACGGGAAGTCGCCCGGCGGCAGGCCGTTGAGCGCGACCGTGCCGCCGCGCCGGACCATGCCGAGCGCCTGCTGGAACGCCTTGGGCGAAACGGCGGTCACCAGCGCCCCGTGCGCGCCGCCAATGGCTTTCTTGAGCGCTGCCGAAGGGTCCTCGTTGCGCGCGTTGACCGTCAGTGTGGCGCCAAGGCGTGTAGCGAGGTCGAGCTTGCTATCGTCGATGTCGACCGCGGCCACATTGAGACCCATGGCTCGGGCATATTGCACCGCCATGTGGCCGAGCCCGCCAATGCCGGAGACGACCACCCACTCGCCGGGTCGGGCCTCGGTGGCCTTCAATCCCTTGTAGACGGTGACGCCCGCGCAGAGGATCGGCGCAATGTCGAGGAAGTCGACATTGTCGGGAAGGTGACCAACATAGTTGGGATCGGCGAGGACATATTCGGCAAAGCTGCCATTGACCGAATAGCCGGTGTTCTGCTGTTCGTGGCAAAGCGTCTCCCAGCCACCCAGGCAATGCACGCAGTGCCCGCAGGCGGTGTAGAGCCAGGGCACACCGACCCGGTCGCCTTCCTTCACATGGGTGACGCCTGCACCGACGGCGGCGACATGCCCGACGCCTTCATGGCCAGGAATGAAGGGCGGGTTGGGCTTGACCGGCCAGTCTCCTTCTGCCGCGTGCAGGTCGGTATGGCACACGCCGGTTGCCGCAATCTTGACCAGGATCTGCCCGGGGCCGACCGCCGGGATCGGCGCCTCCTCGATGACCAGGGGCTTGCCGAATTCGCGGACGACCGCCGCCTTCATGGTTTTCGCCATGTCCGTTTCTCCTTTGAGCGAGGGGTCAGAACAGGCCGAGCGCGTGCTCGTCATAGGAGACGAGCAGATTCTTGGTCTGCTGATAATGATCGAGCATCATCCGGTGGTTTTCACGCCCGAAGCCCGATGCCTTGTATCCGCCGAAGGCGGCATGGGCGGGGTACTGATGATAGCAGTTGGTCCAGACCCGCCCGGCCTCGATCGCGCGGCCGAGCCGGTAGGCGGTGTTGCCGCTCCGGGTCCAGACGCCCGCGCCAAGACCGTAGGCGGTGTCATTGGCAAGTGCGATCGCCTCCTCGACCGTCTTGAACGTGGTGACCGACAGGACGGGACCGAAGATCTCCTCCTGGAAGATGCGCATGTGGTTCTGACCCACGAACACGGTCGGCTGCACGAAATAGCCCTGGTCGAGCGCACCGCCCGGCAGCGCCCTGGCGCCACCGACCAGACACTGCGCGCCCTCGGCCTTGCCGATATCGATATAGCCCAGGATCTTGTGGAGCTGGTCCTCCGACGCCTGCGCGCCGACCTGGACCGACGGGTCGAGCGGATCGCCCTGGCGGATCGCGGCGACGCGCGCCACGGCGCGCTCGATGAAGCGGTCGAAGATCGACTCATGGATCAGGGCGCGCGACGGGCAGGTACAGACCTCGCCCTTGTTGAAGGCGAACAAAGTAAAGCCTTCGAGCGCCTTGTCGAAGAAGGCATCGTCCTCGTCGAGCACGTCCGCCATGAAGATGTTGGGCGACTTGCCGCCAAGCTCCATCGTCTGGGGGATCAGATGGTCCGCCGCGGCGTGCATGATCTGCTTGCCGGTGACGGTCTCGCCGGTGAACGAGACCTTGGCGATGCGCGGATTGGCGGCGATCGCCTGGCCAACGGTCCGTCCCGGGCCGGTAACGACATTGAGCACGCCGGGCGGCAGGATGTCGGCGGTGAGCTCGGCGAACATCAGCAAGGTGAGCGGCGTCTGGGATGCGGGTTTGATGACGGTGCAGTTGCCCGCCGCCAGCGCCGGGGCGATCTTCCACGCCGCCATCAGCAGCGGGAAGTTCCACGGGATGATCTGGCCGACGACGCCGAGCGGCTCGCGGAAATGATAGGCGATGGTGTCCGCATCGATCGTCGAGATGCCGCCTTCCTCCGCCCGGATGCAGCCGGCGAAGTAGCGGAAATGGTCGATCGCGAGCGGCACGTCGGCAGCGCGCGTCTCGCGGATCGGCTTGCCATTGTCGATCGTCTCGGCAAGTGCCAGCAACTCCAGATTGTCTTCGAGCCGGTCGGCGACGCGATTGAGAATCCTGGCGCGTTCGGCGGGCGCGATCCTTGCCCATTGATCCTTGGCGGCGTGCGCCGCATCGAGCGCGCGCTCGACATCTTCCGGCGTCGACAGCGCGAACTCTGCGATCTGGGCGCCATTGATCGGGCTCGTGTCGGCGAAATACTCGCCGCCCGCAGGAGCGCTCCAGCGGCCTCCGATGAAATTATCATAGCGGTGTCGGAAGGAGGCCGCCGCGTTAATGGTCCCGATCGCCTTCTCGAACATAACCTGACTCCATCTCTATCGATGGCCTGACGGAGTAATCTCTTTGCCCGGGTGGCCTATAAGTAAGTTCCGCAGAAGGTAGTCTGGTATCGGGGTCGCGGGCTTGAGGGTCAGACACGCCAACAGAGCCGATGACTATTCATCGACTCCCGAACCTATTCGCGCACGCCTGATCGGAATTATGCCGAGACAGGCGTTACTCGGCCGAGTCTTCTTTTGGCGAGGGCGGCGCTTGGCATTCCAATTCTGGCGTTACGCCCGGACGCGCTTTAGGCTCACCCAATCGCCTTTCTGAAGCGTCCCGTCCCTCACGCGGAAATGAGCATAATGGTCGTCGAAAATCTGGTCGACTTCGACATGACCGACAAGACGGCGGTGGCGCGGCGTTGCGTGATAGACTTCGAGTATCTGCCCGATGTGCGCGCCATCGGCCTTACCCAGGCAGGCCACTGTGCCGCCCGCATCCATACGGACGATCTTGCCGCGCATGAACAAGCTATGGCCGATACCCTGTGCGAGGAGCGGCGTGCTGCCAAAGAGCAGAAAGCCAACAGCAGCACCGACGCCAAGATGTTTTCGCATCGCTGTTTCCTCTGTCAAGTCAGACGCTCGGACCCGGTTTTGAAAGCTGGGAGCACGGGGCGACGCTGGGCATCGTCAAAGAACTGGCCCGCCGCGGGGGAACGGCGGGCCCTCAGCCCCTGGGGTCTGTTCTCGGGGCTGGAAACCTCACATGTCGCTCATCGGCTTGTCGGCCATGGGCTTGGCGGTCTTCTTCTTCGCGGCCGGCTTGGCCTTCTTCATCGGCATCTTGCAGCAGCCACTCTTCGCCTTACCGGCCATGCCCGAGCCGTTCGATGCAGGCGACCCGCCGGACATGCCGGCCATCCCCGACATGCCCTGTTGATCCTGCTGGGCCGGTTGCCCCGGCTGCTTCTGCGCGCCGGCCTGATGATCCTTCATCATCTGATCGTGCATCTGCTGCCCGCCATGATCCATGCCCTGCTGGTGGGCATGGGCCGGCGCAGTCTGCGCGGGCGCGGGCGTCGACTGGGCGAGAGCGGTGCCGGCGGCGAAGGTTAGCGTCGCGAAGAGGCTGATGGTCGCCGCGCGAAATATCGTCTGTCGCATTGAGGGTCTCCGAGTGTTCGTCCTGTTGCCCGATCGACGTTCCGATCCCGGCAATTCCGAAGCTTCAATGCTGCTAGCGAGACGCTGTCTGTATACGTAAGTTACGAATCGAAATCCGATCGGCCGTGTGCCTGCTGGAGCAGGCGCGTAAAATGATGATCCGGGATCGATCAAAAATGTGACCCGGCCTGGTTTTCTCGTCCTGAGACCGGCCAGAAAAGCGATTGGCCCGCCGTGGGAACGGCGGACCAAGGCTTCGGTTGAAAGCGGCCATGATCTTGTCCGTCAACCTTGTCGTCTGATGGAATGATGGCAGGGTCAGCAACCACCGTCCGACCTGTGTGACATGCCGGAGGCGCCGTCCTGGTCCTGCGAATCCCGCATCGCCATTCGATGGCCCTGCATCATCTGGCCGTGCATCTGCTCCTTACCGTGAGCCATGCCCTGCATGTGGGCAGGATCGGGCTGGGCAGGCGCCGGCCTGGCCTTGAGGGTCTCCTCAAGATCGGGCATGCCCGGCGGCATCCCGTCCGCCAGCACCGGTCCGGCACTGACGGCGAGGAAGCCGAGAGCTGCGAGCGAAGCGATCATTGCCGTCTTCTTGCGCAAGTATCCATTCCTTCAAGTCTGGGTTTCTCGTTCGATCGAGCATATGCCCGGTCGATTGTCGCCCCTTCCGGAGCTTGCCCGTGAAATGGTGTCACCTTCCGCCTTGCTGTATACGTAATGTGCGAAGTCCGTCTCTGAGATGGCCATAAATTATCGCACTGGCATCGTTGTTGTGCCGATGTGTAACTATGGTTCGGACTCGAGAGCAGGACAGGTCGGCAACAGTGACTAATCCATGGCGGCCAGCAGACGCTCGAGAGGAATAGTGGCAAAAGTGGTGAAGCTGTCAGCAATGGCATAAGGCAGTACCAGCACCCGATTATGTACCATCGCGCCGCAGCTGTAGGCTACGTTTGGCACATAACCTTCGCGCTCATCCATGTCCGACCGCAAAAGCGGTAGCTTCGTCCGCGCCAGCAGCTTCGAGGGATCGTCACGGTCCAGCAGGCACGCCCCGATGCAATAGTTCCGAACGGCGCCGACTCCATGAGTTACGACCAGCCAGCCTTCGTCGATCTCGATCGGCGATCCGCAATTACCGATCTGGACAAACTCCCAAGGCCAGCGAGGTTCGATGGCTTTCGCTCCGCCACTCCAGTCGTGAATGTCCGCGGACGTCAGGAACCAGATATTTTCGTTATCCTCGCGCCCAAGCATGGCAAAGTGCCCGGCAATGCGTCGGGGGAAAAGCGCCATGCCCTTGCTACCGGTGGCATCCCCACGCAGCGGTCTGAGTTCGAATGTCCGGAAGTCCGGCGTGGACAACAACTCCTGCCGGACGGACTGGCCGCTAAATGCCGTATATGTACCGAAATAGGTGGCTCGGCCATCGTCGTCCAGGAAGCGGACCAAGCGAAGGTCTTCGATGCCACCACGCTGGCTGGGGGTTGTCGGAAAGATCACGATCTCCGAGAGATCGTGGCTGCCATCGCACTTGATCCGAATGCCCGCGTCCGGCCCGTCCTCGCCGGAGATGTTTTCAGTCTCCAGCACGAGCGGCATGGGGCTCGGAGGATTGATTGCTATGGTTCCGTCCGCGGCGCAAAACCCGGTGCGAAAGGTGACGGAGGAGATATGCCCCTCGCCCACGCCTCGCAGGGAAAGAATGAATCGGAGAGAGTTTTCAGGTACAGCAGACTGGTCAGGATGCAGGACGATGCTCGGATTGAAAAGCGCTGCTGCCTCATAGGAATATTCGTTGCAAAAATGGGCACCGATCAAGAGCGCCTGTTCATGGGTGACCTCGCAATCACAGACGATGATGCCATCAACCTCGTGGAACCGCCGCAAAAACAGGGACGGAACCTCACGATGCCTTCCCGAGAAATCATCAAGAATGCGTTGCAACTCATCGTGGAGCGATGCTGGGTCGAGCGCCAGGACGCGGTCGGCGATGCGCTGCGCACGTGGCTGATCCGGTACCGCATATTTATAGGTTTCCGTCGACGGCATATAGGGTCTGATCACTACCCTTGCTGGATTGGGGCGGAGCAATTCGGGTAGCCGGTTGACAAATTCGGCGGTTGACACTGACTTCTCCAATACAGATCGACCGTGGAGCGTTCACGCAATCGTAAAGATGGTGCTCGGCATTACCCGACTATCGGGTGGCGGCACGGAAGGCTCCGGCGATGGCGGGTGCGATGATTTCCGCCGTTGCCGGATACTCGGACTTTGTGCCACGTGCCATGATCGCTGTCCTGGCGTAGTTGTCGGACACACAAGCTGTGACCGGGGGCTCTGGCCTGAACGTGACTATGTGGGGCACGTGCGAAGCGCGCCGCTCAGCTCGACATGTCCGCCATCGTTCGGCAGCTCGCCGCGCATTTCTTGCAGGTGGCCGAGCAACGCGCGATCCGCTGGTCCGCGCTATGGCGTCCGCATTCCTCGGCGCAGCGCTCGCAAGCGTCGGCGCAGGCGCGGCAGACGATGCGGTGCAGGGCAGATTCCCGCAGCATCGAGTTGGCAGTCGCCTGGCACAGTTCCGCACAGTCGTTCAGCATGGCGATCAGCGACGCCGTAGCTGACGCGCCGCCTTGCTTCGTCAGCCAAGCGGCGGTTTCCAGGCACATGCGGTGCGAAGCCACGCAATCGTCGATGCAGTCCGTCATCGACATCGCCATCCCTTCCATTCGATGCTGCTGCGCCGCCGCCGGCGCAGCCAGCGTTCCGGCGGCGGCAAGGCCGGCGCCCGCCATCAGCAATTCGCGTCTCTCGATCATGATGCGCCTTCCATCTGCTATCGCTTGAGCGCTGTGCCGCATCCGGCGGCCTCAGCCGTAGCCGGCGACCCATCCGACGCCGCACGCGCCTTCTCCCGCGCCATCCGGGTTTCCTCCCAGGGCCAGTGGCCGTTGATCTCGACCCCGAGCGAGATGCTCAGGAAGGTCCGCACCAGCACAAGCCCGGCCAGCACGATGAGATCGTCGAGCGTCGGGTTGATCACCAGCGACTTGACGATGTCGCCGGCGACCAGAAATTCCAGGCCGAGCAGGATGCTGCGGCCGAGCGCCGATCGGAACGCGCTATAGGCCTCGGTTCGGTCGCCCGCCCTCGCCCGCCGCGCAAACAGAAAGGTTGCGAGCCCCGCGCCGACCAGGATGGTCAGCGTGCCCGCCAGTTCCAGGCCGATCACCGCAAGCCGGAAGAAGGCGCTCAGCCAGTCGGCCTCAATGGTGATCATACCAGCCTCGCTTGCGGATATTGTTGAAGCTGTCGGTGGCGTGACAGGCATAGCATTGGTCGACGCGCGCTTTCGATCCGGCTGCGCGCTGCGAGACCATGCTGAAATGCTCCATGAAGTGACTGGGCGGCGCCTTGTGGCACTCGGCGCACTGCGTCGAATTGACCGATGGATGGCGGTAATTGGCGATCTTCCAGCTGTCGGTCTTGTGACAGCTCGCGCAGTCGGTGCCGAACAGGCCCTGGTGCGGATCGCGGAACGCATGGCAGCTCGCGCAATTGAGCGCGGTCTCGGGGGTCAGGCTTCGAGTGTTTGTCGACATGCCCGCCGAAGGCTGCCGCCACTTTGCCATGTCGAGCAAGGCGGCGTGATCCATGCGGATGATGCCGCGCTCTCCCTCATGTTCGACGTGGCAGGAGGTGCACTGCGTCGCTTTCGCGTGGAACTGCGTCGACTGCTTCGTCCCGAAATCCGTGCCCGCATGGCAGGTGAGACAGGTCCGGGTTTCGACGCCCTTGCCCGGCGTGTGGCAGGCCGTGCATTGGCCGGCGAAGGACTGGTGGGCGCTCGAGAGCGGGCCGGGCGCTACGAGCTGCGCCACCAGGCCGGCATCCCTCGGCGCGTCCGATCGCATCCGGATCGCGACCGCGGCGACCATCACCAGCAGGGCTGCGATGAAGACGGCATAGGAAAGACGCTGCCAGCTCATAGCCAGCGCAGCCCGTAATAGATCGCCGCGCCGACGTGGAGCGCGAGCAGCGCGAAGATGAGACAGCCCAGCAGGATGTGCAGGAACCGCCATCGCGCGAACAGGGTGTTGGTCGCCTCTTCGGCGCGGATCGCGAATTCGGTATCGGCCAGCGCCGCGGCGATCCCCGCCCTGTTCTGGGGGTGCTGGCCCGCGGGCGCATCCCCGGCGACGAACAGATAGCGCCTCCAGCCCGACAGCGGCGCGGCTGCGGTATCGGCCTGCGCCGGCGCCGCCGGCTCCTCAAGGAAGGCGGCGCGAAGCGAGGCCAGTTCCGACCTGCGTCCGCGCAGCGCCCGACCAAGCTGGGCAAGCAGGTAGCGGCCGATGAAGCCGGTGATGACCGTCATCAGCAGGAGGACGGTCAGAAGCAGTCCGACCGGGCTTTCGAGCTTGTGCGCGGCGTGGACCAGACCCAGGATCGGCGCCAGCACGCCGGCATAGATGTGGATGGCGAGCAGGGTAGGCTTGCTGACGAGCCGGGAGAGCACTTTGTCGACCCAGGCGATGTGCTTGGCCGCGACATAGGGAAGCGTCAGCAGCATCAGCACGAGCGCTGCGATCCCGATGATCCCGCCAGCGAGGCTGCCCGGAAAGCGCGGTGACACATGCACGAGGTAGCCGAACGGGAACAGCAGCAGGAATGCGACCAGCAGGCCGACGGCGATGTCGCTGCGTTCGCGCATCAGGCTTCGACCACGAGCGGCGTGCCCGTGCCCTTCGCCTGGCACGCGAGCACATAGCCCTGCGCCTTGTCGGCGGGCGCGAGGCCGGACTCGACCTCCATCGTTACCTCGCCCTGCAGCAGCTTGACCACGCAGGCGCCGCATGTGCCCGCACGGCAGGCATAGGAGATCTCGACGCCCGCGCCCTCGGCCGCCTCGAGCACGGTCTCGTCCGCGGGCAAGGCCGCCGACACCCCCGACACGGAGAAGGTCACCGTGCTCGGCGCCACCTCGGCGCTCGGGGCCGGCTTATCCGCTGGCGCGGGCGCGGGTTTGACCTCGAGATCCTCGTGGTCGGCCGGCAGCGAGGCCGGACCGAACGCCTCGGTGTGCAGCTGCGCTTCGGGGACGCCAAGTTCCGCCAGCACGCCGCGCATCGCGCCCATCATCGCCGGCGGGCCGCACATATGGATCCGCCGGCTCGCGATCTCCGGCACCGCGGCCAGGATCATCTCGCGGGTGATCGGCCCTTCGGGGCCCATCCAGACGGTGCCGGGCGCGCGCTGCATCGCGGCGACGACATGGAGGTTGGGAAAACGGCGTTCGAGCCGCTCGAGCTCGTCGCGGAACACGAATTCCTCGGTCGACCGTGCGCCGTAGAAGAAGAAGATATCACCCTTCCACGCGGTGTCGGTGAGATAGCGCAGCACCGACATCATCGGGGTGATGCCGACCCCGCCCGCGATCAGCACGATGCTCTGGGCATCCGTTCCCGTGAAGGTGAAGGCGCCGAACGGTCCGCTGACCTTCAGCAGATCGTCGGCGACGACCTTGTCGTGCAGGTATCGCGAGACCACGCCCTGCTCCTCGCGCTTGACCGTCAGTTCGACATAGGCCCGCTGGGTCGGCGAAGAGGCGATCGTGTAGGAACGGCGCGCGGTCTTGCCCGCTTCGGGCTCTACCTCGACCTGCAGGAACTGGCCCGGCAGGAAGTCGAACGGCAGCCGGTCGGCGGTCGGGTCCGCGAGCCGGAAGGTCAGCACGCTCGGCGTCTCTCGCACGATCTGGACCACGCGCAGCTGCCCCGCCCAGCTTTTGGGCTTGCGCAGCGACGCCCCAGCGGGTGCGGCCGCATTGCTCGGCGCGAGCCCGGCGCTGTCGGCAACGGGTGCAGGCGCGGGCGCAACCCTGGTAGCGGGAGGGGCAGCCTTCGGCTCCGGCTTTGCTGGAACCTTGGCGGTGGCGACACCGCCGGCGATCGCCCCGATCCGCCGCAGGCGGAAGATCTGCAGCGCGATAAGCGTGGCGCTCACCAGCCCCAGGAACAGCATGAGAAGGAGGTGCGAGGGCGAGATGCCGAACCAGTGATCGGCATGGCCGGGCGCGGCCTGGTCGATGTCGAGCTGATCGCGCAGCCAGGCAAGCCCGACCTCCCGGGGCGGCTGCAAGCCTCCGATCGCGCCCTGCGCGGCGGTACCGGAGCGGAACAGGTCGGTCCCTTCGCGCATCCGGCGCGCCGCATCGAGCCGGGCCGAGACCGTTGTCGCACGCGCGCCGTCGGCCGAGGCGGCGTTGACCATCGACAGGCCCGTGCTTACCCGTTCCCCGGCCTGCGCAGCGACCCGCTGCCGGGCCGCTTCGTCGAGCGCGGGAAAGGCGAGCAACTGCGAAAAAAATGCGGTGCGGCGGGAATCGTGCCCATGTTCATTCTCGCCTTCGCCGTTGATCATGCGCTCCATCATAGAGTTCATCATCGAGGCCATATCGGAGGTGCCGACCTCGGGCTTTGCGGACATTGCGCCATCGGCCATCCCCGCACCGCCCGAAGTATCCCCATGATGTGCCGAATGGTCTTCGCCCTCCTGAGCGTGCACGCTCGCAGAGGGAAGGCTGAAAGCGAGCAACAACCCCAGACCCGAAAGGCGAAGGCTGGTCCAAACGCACATGTCGACCCCCTTCGCGCCCTTACATGTCCTTCATCGGCATCGCCGAATCCGCAGGCGCAGGCTCGGTCTTCGGAGCGCTGCTGTTCATGCCTCCCTGGCGCATCGCATCATGGTCCATGGCCTGCTGGTGATGCCGCTCCATCTCCTGTTCATTGGCCATGGCGTCCGAATGATCCATGCCGGCGGGATTTACGCTATCAGCGCCAGCCGCGGGTGCGGCGCTGTTGGCCGCAGCCGGCACCGTCTGATCGGTCTTGCGCTCACAGCCCGAAAGCGCCGCCATCGAGAGCAGGCTAACGCTGATTAGCGACAGTATGACTTTTCGATTTCCGACCATTGCTTCTTCCTTTCGTACTGGAGGAATCTCCGGGTGGGCCCGAGCCACCCGGAGCAGGAATCATTGTGCTTGGCGAAGAATCTTGCGGCACTGATCGTGCGACAGGTTCATGGGATTACGACCCTGCTGTTTCATCTCGCCATGGTCATGACGTGTCTGGAGACCCATATCGCCCTCCATGGCCCTACAGCTTTCGACCTGTGCGGAGGTAGGCGGCGTCGTCGCACAGGCGCCCAGAAGCAATGCTGGAACAATCCCAGCCACTATATGCATTCGTGTCATGATAAATCCCCTTTTAATAATGGTGTTTGTTCTTCCTGCGAGGCTTGCTCTTATATCTTTCGGTGATCAGATCTCCGCCTTTCCGTGAGGAACGTGAGAATAGGGCAATCGGAAACAGGAACTTCGCCCGGGCACTCATCGGCAAGCAATCGAAGCATGTCGCGAATATCGGACAGGCGCTTGAGCCGGACTTCGGCGTCCGTGATCTTGGCGAGCGTGATATCGAGCACGGCCTGCGCATGCGCGGTGTCCGATGCCCTGAGCGCCAGCAGCTGCCGGGCCTGATCGAGGGTGAAGCCAAGCTCCTGCGCCGAGCGGATGAAGTTGACGCGCTCGAGGTCCGTCGCGTCGTAGAGCCTGTAGCCCGCTGCCGTGCGCGCGGGCTCGCGCAGCAGGCCCATCCGCTCATAATAGCGGATCGTATCGCGGCCCACGCCTGCGGCCGCGGCCAGTTCGCCGATCTTGAAATTGCCCATGTCATCCGCTCGATCATGCCGGTTGGACCATGGTCCAGGGTCAAGCGGTTTCGCTTTGACCCCGAACGGTCTCCTCGTCGCCGGCGGCCCGCTGCCCCGACGCGTCGCATCAGGGCAGCCCGTGCCGCCGGGCCACCGGCTTGTCAGTTCTTGCGAAGCTCGACGATGTCGTGCTTGGCAGGCGTGCCGTCGGCGACGGACACGTGCGCGAAGTGATCGTCAAAGATATGGTCGATTGTCACATGGCCGACGAGCTGGCGGTGATAGGTCGGCGCCACGCCCTTGGACGGACCCGGATGGGTCACGACGCGATAGACCTCGAGCTTCTGGCCGACCTCGGCGCCATCGGCCTTGCCGATGCAGACGACCGTGCCGTTGCTGCCCGTGTCGACGATCGAGCCGCGCATGAACAGGCTGTGCCCGATGCCCTGGGCCATAGCGGGGACGGCAGCAAGCATCGAAATGCCGGCAAGCGCGACCATGAGAGTTTTTCTGACCATATTCACCTCCTTGGATGGTAAGCCACCGCCCGGACTTTGCCGAGGGGAAGAGCGTCTCTTCAGGCTTGGGACTACGGTCCCGGGTCCAGCCTCGATATACGTAGAGGCCGCAGCCGATCTTCTTCCCCGGGCCGGATCTTTATTGACGCGGAGTTGACGGAATCAGCCGTCAGCACTTCAAAATCCGCGCGGCGCGAGACTTTGGTTGGCTGCGCCCGCGAAACCCGCTAGATATCGAGGCCCGTGAAACGCCTGCTCGCCCTCCTGCTCGTCATCGGAGCGCTGTCCGGTCTCTTCGGAGCCCAGATGGCGGCCGCGCACAGCGTGCCGCAGGCGGCAGGCGCGCCGCTGGCCAAGGGCATGGATGCGGACTGCATGGCGATGATGGCCAAGCAGCAGCCTGCGCCCAGCGAAAAGCCCTGCAAGGGCCTGACGCTCGATTGCATCGCCGCGATGGGGTGCGTGATCCCGCTGGTCGCAGCGGACCTGGCAGGCGGCGTTGCGCCTGCGCGTCTCTACGACGCGCCCAGCTTCTGGACGACCGACACGATATTGACCGGCAAGGCGGTTGCGCCCGAGCCGGATCCTCCCACCAGCCTTGCCTGATTGAACGAGCACGGGCTGCGCGCATCGATCGATGCGTGCGCGCCCGGTTTCCTTCTTTTCAGTCAAAGGTTTTCGTGATGATCAAACTGCTTCCGGCCGCCCTTGTGGCGGCCCTCAGTCTCGCCGCGCCTGCGCTTGCAACCGACGCGAGCCGCACGCCGCAAGGCCATTGGGAATGGCGGTCGGCGCCGCAATATGGTCCGCGGGCGACTGGCCCTGCGCGTGTCCGCATATGGGTGCCCGACAGCCGGGACATGGCCAGCTGCGATTGCGCGATGATGCAGGCAAGCGCCGCCGACTGCATGCGCGGCGCAGTCAGGTCGGACAAGGGCTAAACCCGCTCCGGAGCGGCGCGTCACATCTTGGCGCGCCGCCTCTGTCATGAGGGGATGATATCCATGATCATGATGCCGAGGCGCGCTGTGCGACGCCTGTTGCTCTCTATCGGTGCGACGCTTGCGAGCGCCTGGGCCGTGCCGGTGTCGGCCGGCCCGCTCACCTACGAGCAGGCAGTGAGGCTCGCTGCCGCCAACGCGCCAAGCCTCAAGGCGCGCGCGGCGGCGACAGCCGGCGCCCGCTCTTCGGCGGTCGCGGCCGATCGCCTGCCCGATCCGACGCTCGACCTGGGCCTGCAGAACTTCCCGGTGAGCGGCCCCAATGCCGGCAGCTTCACGCGCGACGATTTCACCATGGCGACGATCGGGTTCAGCCAGACCTTCCCCAATCTCGCCAAGCGCCATGCACGCGCCGCGCGCGCCGCGGCCGATATCGGTATCGCCGAGGCGGGCGAGCTGGTCGAAGGCCGCAACGTGCGGCTCGAGACCGCCCTCGCCTGGGTCGATCTCTATTATGGAGAACGCCGGCTCCGGCAGCTCGACCTGCTCGATGCCAGCCTCGACGACCTGCAGAAGACCGTGACCGCACGCCTGGCGTCGGGCAGCGCGCGCCCGAGCCAGGCGCTCGAGCCCGACCAGCTCCGCGCCGCCATCGCCGATCGCCGCGCCGAGATGGCTGCGGTGGTGGCGCAGGCGCGGGCCCGGCTCGCGCGCTATACCGGCGACCCCGACCCGCAGGCGACGGGCGACCCGCCGATGCTCGATGTCGATCCGATCCGGCTGCGGGCCGGGATCGATGCGCTTCCCGCCCTGCGCGCGCAGGACGCGCGGATCGCAGTCGCCGAAGCGGACGTGCGTCTCGCGCGCGCCGACAAGCGCCCCGACTGGAAGGTCGGCGTCACCTATGGCCGGCGCGATCCCATGTACGGCGACATGGCCTCGGTCGGCGTGTCGATCGACCTGCCGCTGTTCGCCGGCAAGCGCCAGAACCCCAGGATCGCTGCAAGCGAGAGCCTTGCGCAAGGGGGTCGGTTCGACCGCGAGGCGATCCGCCGCGAGCTGGTGGCGCAGCTCGACGCCGATCTCGCAGACCATGCCATGCATCTCTCCCGGTTGCGCAATGCCCGCGAGACGCTGGTGCCACTCGCCAGGCACCGCGCCGAGCTCGACCGCGACAGCTATGGCGCCGGCAAGCTCGACCTTGGCGCCGCGCTGCTCACGACGCTCGGGCTCGCGGAGGCCGAGGTCGAGGCGCTCAACCGCGAAGCCGACGTCGCGCGCGACGCGGTCCGCATCACTATCACCTATGGGGAGGAGCGGCCATGACGCTCGATAAATCCGCGCTGCGCTGGGGCGCATCGATCCTGGCTGTCGCGCTGCTGGCCGGCGGCACAGGCTATTGGGCTGGCCATCGCCAGGCACCGCAATCGGAGGCGACCACGCCCGCCGGGGCAGGCAAAGTCCTTTACTGGTACGATCCGATGTTCCCCAACCAGAAGTTCGACAAGCCCGGCAAGTCGCCCTTCATGGATATGCAGCTCGTGCCGCGATACGCGGACGGAGGAAGCGCCGGCGCGGCCCCCACGGTCGCCGTCGATCCCGCCGCGCGGCAGAGCCTGGGATTGCGGGTCGTCGCGGCGAAGATGGGCAGCCTTGCCTCGGCCCTCGAGGTCACCGGCACGATCGACTTCAACCAGCGCGACGTCGCCGTCATCCAGGCGCGTTCGGGCGGGTTCGTGAGCCGCGTCTATGCGCGAGCGCCCGGGGACGTGGTCCGCGCCGGCGCGCCGATCGCGGACCTGCTCCTGCCCGAATGGGGCGGCGCGCAGACCGAATATCTGAGCGTCAGGCGGCTCGGCAAGCCCGATCTCACCGCGGCCGCGCGCCAGCGGCTGCGGCTGATGGGCATGTCCGACGGCCTCATCGCCAGCGTCGAGCGGAGCGGTCGGCCGAACGGCGTGGTGACCATCACGACGCCGATCTCGGGCACGATCCAGACGCTCGACGCCCGTGCCGGCGTGACGCTCGCCATGGGCCAGACGCTCGCCCAGGTAAGCGGGCTCGGCACCGTCTGGCTCAATGCCGCGGTGCCCGAAGCGCGCGCGGGCGATGTCCGGGTCGGCCAGAATGCCAGCGCCACGCTGGCGAGCTTCCCCGGCGAGCGCTTCGCCGGCCGGGTGATCGCGATCCTGCCGACGACGCAGGCCGACAGCCGCACGCTCACCGTGCGGATCGAGCTGCCCAACCGGGACGGGCGGTTACGGCCGGGCATGTTCGCCAGCGTCGTGCTTGGCGGCGATGCCAAGCCGGCGCTGCTGGTGCCGAGCGAGGCGGTGATCCGCACGGGCAAGCGCACGCTCGTCATGCTCGCCGCAGGCGACGGGCGCTATCATCCCGCCGAGGTCCGCATCGGCCGCGAGGCGGGCGGTGAAACCGAGATCCTTGCCGGCCTGTCGCCCGGCGAGAAAGTCGTCGCCTCGGGGCAGTTCCTGATCGACTCCGAGGCGAGCCTGTCGGGAATCGAGGCGCGGCCGATCGGCGGCGGTGCGGCATCGGCGACCATCGCCGCGCCGAGGTCGAAAGCCACGCTGTACGAGACGACGGGCAAGATCGAGCGGCTCACGGCCAATGCGGTGACGCTCAGCCACGAACCGGTCCCCGCGCTCGACTGGCCCGCGATGACGATGACCTTCGCGCTCGCCGATCCGGGCATCGCGCGCGGCTTCAAGGCGGGCGACCGGGTTCGGTTCGGGTTCGACCGGCCCCCGGCGGGACCGACGCTGCGGCGTATGGCGAAGGTGGCGGGCCGATGATCGCCCATCTCATCCGCTGGTCGGTCAAGAACCGCTTCTTCGTTCTGATCGGCATGCTGGCGCTGGTCGGCGCGGGCCTCTGGGCGGTACGATCCACCCCGATCGACGCCCTCCCCGATCTGTCCGACGTGCAGGTCGTCATTCGTACCAGCTACCCGGGTCAGGCGCCGCAGATCGTCGAAAACCAGGTCACCTATCCGCTCACCACCACCATGCTGTCGGTGCCAGGCGCCAAGACGGTGCGCGGCTATTCCTTCTTCGGCGACAGCTTCGTCTATGTGATCTTCGAGGACGGCACCGATCTCTATTGGGCGCGCAGCCGCGTGCTCGAATATCTGAACCAGGTGCAGGGGCGCCTGCCGGCGAGCGCGCGCAGCGCGCTCGGGCCCGACGCGACCGGGGTTGGCTGGGTCTATGAATATGCGCTGGTCGACCGCACCGGCCGGCATGACCTGTCGCAGCTGCGCGGTCTGCAGGACTGGTTCCTGCGCTATGAGCTCAAGACCGTGACCGGCGTCGCCGAGGTCGCCAGCATCGGCGGCATGGTCAAGCAGTATCAGATACTGCTCGATCCGGTGAAGCTCGCGGCCTACGGGGTGACCCACGCCCAGGCGGTCGAGGCGATCCGGCAGGCCAATCAAGAAGCGGGCGGGTCGGTGCTCGAGCTGGCCGAAGCCGAATATATGGTGCGCGCCTCAGGCTATCTGAAGACGCTCGACGATTTCCGCGCGATCCCGCTGAAGACGGCGGCCGGCGGCGTGCCGATCCGCCTCGGCGACGTCGCCACGATCCAGATCGGCCCCGAGATGCGGCGCGGCATCGCCGAGCTGAACGGTGAAGGCGAGGTCGCAGGCGGGGTCGTGATCCTGCGCTCGGGCAAGAATGCGCGGGAGACGATCGCGGCGGTCAAGGACAAGCTCGCGGACCTCAAGAGGAGCCTGCCGCCGGGCGTCGAGGTGGTGACGGTCTATGACCGCTCGCAGCTGATCGACCGTGCTGTCGAGAACCTCACCCACAAGCTGGTCGAGGAGTTCGTCGTCGTGGCCCTGGTCTGTGCGCTCTTCCTCTGGCATGTCCGCTCGGCGCTCGTCGCGATCCTCACCCTTCCCTTGGGCGTGCTCGCCGCCTTCGTCGTGATGCGCTACCAGGGCGTCAACGCCAACATCATGTCGCTCGGCGGCATCGCCATCGCGATCGGTGCCATGGTCGATGCGGCCGTGGTCATGATCGAGAACGCCCACAAGAAGATCGAGCGCTGGGAGCAGGACCATCCGGGCACGCATCTCGACGGCGAGACGCGCTGGATCCTCGTCACCGAGGCGGCGGCCGAGGTCGGGCCGGCGCTGTTCTTCAGCCTGCTGATCATCACGCTCTCGTTCATCCCGGTGTTTACACTGGAGGCGCAGGAGGGCCGGCTGTTCGCGCCGCTCGCCTTCACCAAGACCTATGCGATGGCCGCCGCCGCGATCCTGTCGGTGACATTGGTGCCGATCCTGATGGGCTGGCTGATCCGGGGGCGGATCCCGCCTGAGCAGGCCAATCCGGTCAATCGCTGGCTGACCGATCTCTACCGGCCTGCGATCGACTGGACGATGAAGCGGCCCAAGACCGTGCTGCTGATCGCGGCTTTGGTGTTCGCGACCACGGCCTGGCCGCTCAGCCGGCTCGGCGGCGAATTCATGCCCAACCTCGACGAGGGCGACCTGCTCTACATGCCCTCGGCCCTGCCCGGTCTCTCGGCCGCCAAGGCGAGCGAACTGCTCCAGCAGACCGACCGGCTGATCAGGACGGTGCCCGAGGTCGAAAGCGTGTTCGGCAAGGCGGGGCGTGCCGAGACCGCGACCGACCCCGCCCCGCTCGAGATGTTCGAGACGACGATCCAGTTCAAGCCCCGCGACCAGTGGCGACCAGGCATGACGCCCGAGAAGCTGATCGACGAGCTCGATCGCCGGGTGAGGCTTCCGGGGCTCGCCAATATCTGGGTGCCGCCGATCCGCAACCGCATCGACATGCTCGCGACGGGCATCAAGAGCCCGATCGGGGTCAAGGTGTCGGGCAGTGATCTCGCCGAGCTCGACCGCATCGCCCATGATGTCGAGACCGTGGCCAGGACCGTGCCGGGCGTCAGCTCGGCGCTCGCCGAGCGGCTGACCGGCGGACGCTATGTCGATGTCGACATCGACCGCGCCGCCGCTGCGCGGTTCGGACTCAACATCGCCGACGTGCAGGCCATCGTCTCGGGCGCGATCGGCGGCGAGACGATCGGCGAGACGGTCGAGGGCCTCGCCCGCTATCCGATCAGCGTGCGCTATCCGCGCGAATTGCGCGACAGCCTCGACGGGCTGCGGGGGCTACCGATCCTGACGCCCGCGGGCCAGCAGATCACCCTCGGCACGGTCGCCAATGTCACGATCGCCGAAGGGCCGCCGATGCTCAAGACCGAGAATGCCCGGCCCTCGACCTGGGTCTATGTCGATGTGCGCGGGCGCGATCTCGCCTCGGTGGTTGGCGATCTGCAACGCGCGGTGGCGAGACAGGTTCGGCTCTCGCCGGGGGTCAGCATCGCCTATTCGGGCCAGTTCGAATATCTCGAGCGCGCGGTCGACCGCTTGAAGCTGGTCGTGCCCGCGACGCTGCTGATCATCTTCGTGCTGCTCTACCTCATCTTCGGCCGCTTCGACGAGGCTGCGCTGATCATGGGCACGCTGCCGTTCGCGCTGACCGGCGGCATCTGGACGCTCTATCTGCTGGGGTTCAACCAGTCGGTTGCCACCGGGGTCGGGTTCATCGCGCTCGCCGGCGTCTCCGCCGAGTTCGGGGTGGTGATGCTGATCTATCTCAAGAATGCGCTGGCCGAGCGCACGGCTAATCCGGACGCCGCCGAGGTGAAGGCCGCGGTGCGCGAAGGCGCGCTGCTGCGCGTCCGGCCCAAGGCGATGACGGTCGCGGTGATCCTCGCCGGCCTGCTGCCGATCCTGCTGGGATCGGGCGCGGGCTCGGAGGTGATGAGCCGGATCGCGGCGCCGATGATCGGCGGCATGCTGAGCGCGCCGCTGCTGTCGATGTTCGTCCTGCCCGCCGCCTATCTGCTGCTGCGCCGGCCGAAGACCGACCCCATCCATCAACCCGCTTCATCATGAAGGAGACGATTATGAGACATGCACGACTGACCCTCGCCCTCGGCCTTGCCGTCCTGACCGCCGCGTGCGGCAAGAAGGGCGAGACCCCGGTTACAACCGAAACCAACCAGGCGGCGCCTGCCGCGACCATGAGCGGCGACATGGGCAACATGTCGATGGCGCCTGACGCGAACGCCGCAATCAAGGCCAAGGGCCATGGCACCGTCACCGCGATCGACAAGACGGCGGGCACGATCACGCTCAACCACGGCCCGATCCCCGAAGCCAAGTGGCCGGCGATGACGATGGCGTTCAAGGCGGCGCCCGCGATCACCGATGCGGTCAAGGTCGGCGACAAGGTCGATTTCGACCTCTCGCTCAAGGGCAGCGATGGCGAGGTCACCGCGATCACAAAGCAATGATCCGCTAAGTTCGACCAAAAGAAGCTGGTTGCGTCGCCGCTCCGGGGCGGCGACGCCCCTGCCGGCCGTCTGCCTGGCCGTGCGCCCGGTCTACGGATGCGATCGGCAACGCCCAACGCCAGCCGCGTTTCCCTGCGCGATCACAGGCAGTTTGAGCAAGCTTCGCGGATCGCACATTGAACGTGCAAGCCGCCCTTGCCCGCGATAGCCTGAGCGGCAAGGAGCCAGTTCAGGATGACCGAGCCAGTATGACCTTGTTACCCACGACACATCATGATCTCTTGAGCGAGCTTGTCCGTCGTTGGCGAGACGATCCGGGCGCCACCTATCGCTCCTGGTTTCTTTGGGACGAACGCCTGAAAAACTTCCGCTCCATCCGTCGGGGGCTGCAGCAGGTGGTCGTGGAAATCGAAAGTGGGCGGTTCGGCGTCGCCTATCGCGGCTCGTCACTGGAAACGGTTGTCCACTCGATCGCCGAACAGCGGCAGATCTTCAAGGGCGCCGACCATGCCTGGCTGTGGAAGCCCAAGCTGCGCATTCCCGACATTTACGAAAGCCCGGACAATCAGCGGGCGTTCGGTCGCCTGCTCGACAATTGCTCGTGCTGCGATACCGCCGAGGAGATCATCAGCCACATCCGCAGCATAGACGCGCTCAAGATCAAGGGGCTGGGGCCGGCGGCGGCCAACCTGCTCTATTTCCTTCACCCGACGCTGGTGCCGCCCTTCAATACCGCGATCGTCAAGGGCTACAATGCCGTCACCGGCGCCAAGGTGAAGCTCGGGTCATGGGATCATTTTCTCGCCATGCGCGCCGGCATCCTCGACCTCAACGACCGTTACCGCGAGTTGCTCTCCAACGATCTCGGCGCGATCGGCGGACTGTTGTTCGACATTGGCTCGGGCCGCTATCCCGCGCCACCGCTGGAGGATGACGCAACGGCGGCCGACGACTGGCTCGGCAGATTGGAACATGCCAGAGCGGAGGCAAGCCGGCTCGACAAGACAGCCGCCGCGCAGGGCGAAACCGATCGCACGCACGCCGAAATCCAGGCCTGGCTGCGCGACCTCGGCCATGCCCTCGGTTACGATGTGTGGATCGCCGCCAATGACCGCGGTCGACTTCACGCTGGCTGCCCGCTTGGACAGGGATGCCTCGAGCGCCTTCCAGACGCCATTGCGACCTCTCCCGGAGCGGACTCGATCCGCCTCATCGACGTGTTGTGGCTGGCGAAGGGTGGCGACGGCGTCGCCGCCGCGTTCGAGGTTGAACATTCGACCTCGATCTACTCGGGGATCGTGCGCATGCTCGATCTGGCGCTGTCGGGGAGCGATCTGCACGCTGCCGCCGGGCTATTCCTGGTCGCACCGAATGCGCGCGAGCAGGACGTTCGCGCGCAACTCCGTCGCCCGGCTTTCAGCCGTATTGCCGATCTCGACTTCGCCTATCTGCCCTATGGCGAGCTGGAGAGAAACAGGGACGCGATCGCTCGTTTTGGAACGGGATTGAAGGCCATCAAGGCGATCTCAAGCCCCCTTCCCTGAAAGGGGGCGTTTGCGGGAGGGGGCGGAATCCTACGCCAAGCTCGCCCAGATAGCCGGCGCGAGATCTTACTTGTTGCTGCCTTCTACGGTCGCGCCAGAAAGGCGACGGCTCAGTTCTATCCGGCGATGGCTACGCATTTTGAAGGTGTCTGGCCCAACGCGCCGATACTCAATGAAGCCGAGAGAACGCCAAAATCGCTCTGCCGCTTCATTCGCTTCCAGCACGGCCAACCGAATCTCTGTGGCACCTCTCGCAGCGGCCCAGCTTTCGACCGTCGAGTAAATTGAGCGTCCGACGCCACGACCACGCTGTGCGGCATCTACGATCATGAAGCCGAGATACCATGTGCCATCACGCGGATAATCGCGGAGGATGGCCGCGATTGCATATAGGCCGCCAGGCCCCTTCCATCCCAGGACAGCTTGATTGTGGGCGCTCTTTTCGGGCGGCACATCGGAGAAAAGCTCGCGAGCATCGTCCAGCGTGGGCGCGGCCCCGTCCTGCAACAGGAAATAGTCGCTGCAACGGTTGTACAGGTCTGCAACGTCTGCGGCGTCCGCTTGGGTAAGTTTGATCGGGGCTCCCGTCATCATCATCGCGTTTTGGCAGCAAGCACGCGCTGACCGTAATCCCGGAGTTCCCCGTTGGGACCGACATAGCGGTAGAGAGTGACGCGCTCGATCCCGAGTTCCTTGCAGAGGTCGGAAACGGACGTGTCGCGTTGGGCCATAGCAGCCTGAGCGAGCCGCACCTGGGCCTTGGAGAGGGCGAACTTGCGGCCACCCTTGCGTCCCCGCGCGCGGGCAGCGGCCAGGCCAGCCATGGTGCGCTCGCGGATCATATCCCGCTCAAACTCCGCCAGTGTGGCAAAAATGCCGAACACCATCCGGCCCGATGGCGTCGTGGTGTCGATCTGCGCGCCCTTGCCGGTGAGCACCCGCAGACCGATACCGCGATCCGACAGATTCTGCACCGTGCTGACCAGGTGGGTGAGCGTTCGGCCGAGCCGGTCGAGCTTCCAAACGATGAGGACATCGCCGTCGCGCAACGATTTCAGGCAGGCGGCAAGACCGGGGCGATCATCACGGCGGCTCTGTTGCAAAAATCGT
>NZ_LDES01000094.1 GCF_001015195.1 Sphingomonas sp. Y57
GCGGCCATGGCCGCCCGCCCCGGTCATCCCCCTTTGCACCGGAGCCCCGCAGCCGCTATGCCCCCGCCATGAGCGACGCGGCGATCAGCATCCGAGGGCTTTCCAAGATCTACAAGGGCGGCAAGCAGGCCCTGTTCGACGTCGACCTGGACATTCCGCGCGGCCAGATATTCGGGCTGCTCGGCCCCAACGGCGCGGGCAAGTCGACGACGATCAACATCCTCGCCGGGCTGGTCAACAAGACCGCCGGGCAGGTGTCGATCTGGGGCTTCGACATCGACAAGGACCCGCGCAACGCCAAGGCGTCGATCGGTATCGTGCCGCAGGAGATCGTGTTCGATCCCTTCTTCACCCCGCGCGAGACGCTCGACAACCAGGCCGGCTTCTACGGCATCCCGAAGAACAGGCGGCTGACCGACGAGCTGCTGCGCGCCGTCCACCTCGACGACAAGGCCGACGCCTATGCGCGGTCGCTGTCGGGCGGCATGAAGCGCCGCCTGCTGGTCGCCAAGGCGATGGTCCATTCACCGCCGGTGCTGGTCCTCGACGAGCCGACCGCCGGCGTCGACGTCGAGCTGCGCCAGCAGCTCTGGGAATATGTGCGCGAGCTCAACGCCGGTGGCGTGACGGTCGTGCTGACCACCCATTATCTGGAGGAAGCCGAGGAGCTCTGCGACCGGATCGCGATCATCAACCATGGCCGGGTGATCGCCAACGAGCCTACCCGCGAGCTGGTCGGCAAGGCGCAGGAGAAGGCGGTGTCGGTCACCGTCGACCGCGATCTCGACAAGGCGCCCGACGCCATCTGCTTCGAGAAGGTCGAGCTGAAAGGCAGCCGCACCCTCGTCATCACCTATTCCAAGGACAAGGTGAACGCGGGCGAGGTGCTAGCCGCCGTCCAGAAGAACGGGCTCGGTATCGTCGACGTTTCCACCCAGGAGGCAGACCTGGAGGATGTCTTCCTGGCTTTGACGCGCGCCGGGTGATGAGCGAGCATTCCTTCGACGTCGTCGTGATCGGATCGGGCGCCGCGGGTCTCACCGCCGCGCTCAACCTGGCCGATCGCTTCAAGGTGGGGGTGCTCGCCAAGGCGGGCATCTCCGACGGATCGACCGCATGGGCGCAGGGCGGCATCGCCGCCGTGCTCGAACCCGGCGACACCTTCGAATCGCACATCGAGGACACGATGATCGCCGGCGCGGGGCTCAACGACCGCCGCTCGGTCGAGTTCGTCGTCGAGCATGCGCCCCGCGCGATCGAGAAGCTGGCGGGGCTGGGCGTCCCCTTCAACCCCGGCGGGGATGGCGCCGACGATCGCTGGCACCTGACCCGCGAGGGCGGGCACAGCCACCGCCGCATCGTCCATGTCGACGACGCGACCGGCCAGGCCGTCCAGCTCGCGCTGGAGAAGGCGGCGGTCGCGCACCCCAACATCACCCTGTTCCCCGATCGCGCCGCGATCGACCTGATCACCGGCCGCCATGGCGAGCGCTATTCGGGCGACGGCCATGTCTGGGGCGTCTATGCGGTCGACCGCAAGACCGGGGCGATCGAGACCTTCACCGGCCGCGCGACCGTGCTGGCGACCGGGGGCGCCAGCCGCGCCTATCTCTTCTCCACTTCGCCGCGCGGCGCGACCGGCGACGGCATCGCCATGGCGTGGCGCGCGGGCTGCCGCGTCTCCAACATGGAGTTCATGCAGTTCCACCCGACCTGCCTCTATCATCTGGAGGTCAAGAATTTCCTGATCACCGAGGCGATGCGCGGCGAGGGCGGGCAGTTGAAGCTGCCGACCAACGGCCGCCGCTTCATGCCGCGCTTCGACAAGCGCGCCGAGCTGGCGCCGCGCGACATCGTCGCCCGCGCGATCGACCATGAGATCAAGCGGCTCGGCCTCGACTATGTCCATCTCGACATCAGCCACCAGCCGGCCGAGTTCATCATCGGGCATTTCCCAACGATCCACGCCAAGCTGCTGGGCCTGGGCATCGACATCACGAAGGAGCCGATCCCGATCGTCCCCGCCGCCCACTACACCTGCGGCGGCGTGATGGTCGATCTCGACGGGCGGACCGACCTGCCGGGGCTCTATGCGGCGGGCGAGGTCACCCAGTCGGGGCTGCACGGGGCGAACCGCCTCGCCTCCAACTCGCTGCTCGAATGCTTCGTGTTCGGCGACGCCGCCGCCGAGCACATCAAGGTGAATTTCGACGATATGCCGCCGCCCCCGCCGATCCGGCCGTGGGACGAGAGCCGGGTCACCGATTCCGACGAGGAGGTGATCGTCCAGCACAATTGGCGCGAGATCCGGCGCTTCATGTGGGACTATGTCGGCATCGTCCGGACCACCAAACGCCTGGAGCGCGCGCAACACCGCGTCGCCCTGCTGCGGCAGGAGGTTGCCGACTATTACGGCAATTTCCGTGTGACGTCGGACCTGATCGAATTGCGCAACCTGCTCGACGTCGCCGACCTGATCGTGCGATCCGCGCTCCACCGCAAGGAGAGCCGGGGTCTGCACTACACGCTGGACTATCCGGACATGCTGGAGGAGGCGAAGGACACCATCCTGGTGCCCTGAGGACATGCGCACGCTTATCCGCTCCTTCCTGGCGACCGAAGCCGCCGGCGGCGTTGGCCTGATCGCGGCGGCCGGGGCGGCCATGCTCGTGGCCAACAGCCCGCTGGCCCCGACCTATTTCGAGCTTCTCCACGCCAAGCTCGGACCGCTCAGCCTGCTCCACTGGATCAACGACGCATTGATGGCGCTGTTCTTCCTGCTGGTCGGGCTGGAGATAAAGCGGGAATTCCTGCGCGGCCACCTCGCCCGCTGGTCGGATCGCGTCCTGCCCTGCATCGCCGCGGCGGCGGGCATGGCCGCGCCGGCCCTGCTCTACCTGCTGTTCACCGGCGGCAGCGGCGGCCTTGCCCGCGGCTGGGCGATCCCGACCGCAACCGACATCGCCTTCGCGATCGGCGTGCTCGCGCTATTGGGCTCCCGCGCGCCGACGTCGCTCAAGCTGTTCCTGACCACGATCGCCATCGTCGACGACATGGGCGCTGTGGCGATCATCGCGCTTGCCTATACCGCCGCGATCAGCGGCCCGGCACTGCTGGCGGCCGTCGTCATCCTCCTCGCCATGTTCGGGCTCGGGCGGCTCGGCGTCCGGACGTTGTGGCCCTTCCTGCTGCTCGCCATGGCGCTGTGGCTGGCGGTGCTATTGTCGGGGGTCCATGCCACGATCGCCGGGGTGCTCGCTGCGCTCGCCATTCCGATCGGCGACGATCGCGATTCGCCGCTCGAACGGCTAGAGCACGGTCTTCATCCCTGGGTCGCCTTCGCGATCGTGCCTCTGTTCGGCTTCGCCAATGCGGGCGTGTCGTTCGGGGGGATCGGGATCGACCAGATCCTCGCTCCGCTGCCCCTCGGCGTCGCCGCCGGGCTGTTCCTCGGCAAGCAGGCCGGCATATTCGGCAGCGTCCGCCTCGCGGTCGCGCTCGGCCTCGCGCAGCGGCCCGCCGGAGCGAGCTGGACGCAGCTCTACGGTGTCGCTCTGCTCTGCGGGATCGGCTTCACGATGAGCCTGTTCATCGGCGGCCTGGCCTTCGACGACCCGCTGTTGATCGACGAGGTCAAGATCGGCGTGCTCGGCGGATCGATATTGTCGGCCTGCACCGGCTATGCGCTGCTGCGGTGGACGGGAAAGACCCGGTAGTCGGGCCTTATTTGCCCAGCTTGTCCTTGAGGCTCTTGAGCGCCGCGAAAGGACCGGTCACCGCTTCCTCGTCAGACACGACGCCGGCCTCGCGGAGCACCGTGTCGGCGTCGGGCGCCCGGGGAAAAGGGTCCAGGCTCAGCGCGAGCGTCTCGGCCACCGCCTCGCCCAGGTCGATCGCGCCGCCCGTATAATCGATCGTATCCCAGTCGTCGGGCGCGAGCTCGATCTCTGCGCCCTCCTCAAGCGCCTCTTCCGGAACGAAGCGCAGGTTGAATCCCTCGTCGATCGCCGCGGGCACCGGTGCGCCGCTCGCGACGCACGCCTGTTCGGCCGAAGCGCGCAGCCGCCCTTCGGCAAGAATCGTCGCCCCCTCGCGCCGTACCACCGCCTCGGCCGACAACGCAGCCAGCGACAGCAGCCCGAAACGCGTCGCCAGCGCCGCACGCTCGCCCTCGTCGGCCTCGATCGCCAACGTCCGCCCCCCTTCGCCGAGCGTGTCGATCCGCACCGGTCGCGAGAATTCAGGCACCGTCACCGCAGCCGTCCCGCCAGAATGGCATTCCACGACGTCGCCTTCAGCCCGGCCGCGATCGCGCGCAACCGCTCGGCGACGAGCGCGGGCTTCGCCTCGGCCCCCGGTTCGCCGCGCCACAGATTGCGGACCAGCGCCTCCTCGAACGCCGGGGCATCCTCTATCGCGTCGCGATAGGCCGACAGTCGCCCGCCCATCGCGGCGACCATCTTGCCGAGATGCTTGCCGACCACGACATCGCCGATGCCGAGTTGCCGGACCTGGCCTTCCATATCGTCGATGAACACTTCGGTGAGCAGCGCGCCGGGCGCGCGGCCGGCCTTCCCCTCCGCGTCGATCCGCATCAGCACCAGCGACAGGAGGGCCGCGACCATGTCGAAACGCCCGTCGAGCGTGTCAGGCACGCCGCCCTCCGCATACCAGACGGGATCGCGCGCCTCGGAGACGATCGCGGCGTAGAGGGGGATCATTTCCTCGCGCGGATCGGGACCGAAGCCGAAAATGGATTTCAGGAATTTCACTCTATCATCCTCGCGCCCATTCAGCGGGCATCAAGCGCCGCCCTCTATACCGTAAGCGGGCATCTTGCCACCGGGCAGGTCCCGCGCATATTGAGGCCGTCCGCGCCGGCCGCAAGGGCGCCGCTCATTCGCGTTTCGAGTTTCAAGGAGAAGTCGATGCCCCGGACCCTGCTGCGATCGGCGGCCATCGCCGGAATGATCGCGATTCTGGGCCTGACGGCCGGCTGCGCGCGAATCCGCGACCATAAGGGCTATGTCGTCGACTCGACCCTGATCAACACCGTCGCCCCTGGCGTCGACAATCGCGAATCGGTCGAGAAGACCCTCGGCCGACCGAGCTTCGCCGGCCAGTTCGATAAGGACCGCACCTGGTATTATGTCGCGCGCGACACCCGCCAGGTCGGCTACCGCACGCCCAAGGCCGTCTCGCAGACCGTCCTGGCGGTCCATTTCGACGACCGGGGCAACGTCGCCGCGGTCGAGCGTACGGGGCTCGAAAAGGTGGCCCAGGTCTCCCTCTATGGCGACAAGACGCCCACCCTGGGCAGCAAGCGCGGCTTCTTCCGCGAGCTGTTCGGCAATATCGGCCGGGTCGGGTCGGTCGGTCAGTCGGGCGGCACGGCGGATAATCCCAACTGAGGCTTTGTTTGTTTAACCCTCAGGCGCCGGGCGCAGGGCATCCGCCCTGCTTGGCTTTCCTCGCATAAGCTCGGGCGCGCATTCGCGCTTGCGGAGCCCTGCGGGCTCCGTTTTTTTTCGTCACCCAGCGGAGACTGGGGTGACGGTTCGGATTACGCCCCTTCCTGCTTGAGCGGGCGGGCCAGCAGGTCGGCGACCACTGCGCCGACGGTCGCCTGGCCTGCCAGCAGCGCGCAGACCGCGTCGACGATCGGCATGTCGACCCCGGCCGCGCGCGCGGCCTCGGCGAGGACCGGCGCGGTGGCAGCACCTTCAGCGACGGTGCGGCGGTCATGGAGCAGATCGGCGGCGGGGACGCCCTCGCCCAGCCCCTTGCCGAGCGAGAAGTTGCGCGAGCTGGTCGACGAGCAGGTGAGGACGAGGTCGCCCAGCCCCGACAGCCCAGCGAGCGTCTCCGCCCGCGCGCCACGCGCCAGACCGAAGCGGGTCATTTCAGCGAAGCCGCGGCTGATCAGCGCGGCGCGGGCGTTCTGGCCCAGCCCGGCGCCTTCGACGACGCCGCAGGCGATCGCCAGCACATTCTTGACCGCGCCGCCGATCTCGGCCCCGACCACGTCCTGCGACAGATAGGGGCGGAAGCCCGGACGCCGCAGCCGTTCGGCCAGCGCCAGCCCGACCGCCTCGTCGGCGCAGGCGAGGGTGATCGCGGTCGGGCGGCCACCCGCCACCTCATGCGCGAAGGTCGGGCCCGACAGCACCGCGATCGGCGCGCCGGGCGCGGCGTCGGCGGCGACTTCCGACATCAGCCGGCGGGTGCCGGCCTCGATTCCCTTGGCGCACAGCACCAGCGGCACGTCGCGGCGCGACAGTTGCGCCAGCACCGAACCGAGGAACTGCGCGGGCACCACCACCACCAGCGCGTCGCAATCCGACAGCTCGGCGAGATCGCCGGTCGCGCGGATCCGCTCGCTGAGCGGTAGCACCGGCAGGAAGATCGGGTTGCTGTGCTCCTCGTTGATCGCGGCGACCACTTCGGGTTCCCGCGCCCAGAGCAGCACATCGGAGCCATCGCTCGCGATCACCTGCGCCATCGCGGTGCCCCAGGCCCCGCCGCCGATCACGCCCAGCCTGTCCAACGTCATCGTCATGCCTTCACTCCGGCGCCCCGCGCCTTTTCCGCAGTTGGATCGAGCGGCCAGCGCGCCCGCGCCGGTACATCCACATCGTCGATCAGCCCGGCCGCGAACCGCTCGGCCCCGGCCCAGGCGATCATCGCGCCATTATCGGTACAGAGCCAGAGCGGCGGCGCTGCGAAGGTGAGACCTTTGCTTTCGGCGAGCGCCGCCAGCGCGGTACGGATCGCCTGGTTGGCGGCGACCCCGCCGGCCACGACGAGTGCCGTAACGCCGCCATCGATCGCGCCGATCGCGCGACGGGTACGGTCGACCAGGCAGTCGACCACCGCCTGCTGGAAGGAAGCGGCAATATCCTCTGGCCGGTGGATACCGGCGTCGCGGGCCCGCAGCACCGCGCTCTTCAGCCCCGCGAAGGAGAAATGCGGCTCGCCGCTACCGACCAGCGGGCGCGGCAGCGGTACCGCCTTTGGATCACCCTCCTTGGCCGCCCGCTCGACCGCGGGGCCGCCGGGGAAGCCGAGGCCGAGCAGCTTGGCGGTCTTGTCGAACGCCTCGCCCGCGGCGTCGTCGATCGTCGTCGCGAGCCGGCGATAGTCGCCCACCCCCTTCACGAGCAGCAACTGGCAATGGCCGCCCGAGACGAGCAGGAGCAGATAGGGAAAGGCGAGGTCGCGATCGGCGAGCCGCGGCGACAGCGCATGTCCCTCGAGATGGTTGACCGCGATCAGCGGCTTGCCGGCGGCATGGGCGAGCGCCTTACCGGTCATCAGGCCGACCATCACCCCGCCGATCAGGCCGGGGCCCGCCGTCGCCGCGATCGCATCGACATCGGCGAGGGCGACGCCCGCATCCGCCAGCGCGGCTTCGACCAGGGGCACCGCCATCTCGACATGCGCACGCGCCGCCAGCTCGGGAACGACGCCGCCGAACGGCCGGTGCGCCTCCTCCTGCCCGGCCAGGCGATGCGCGAGCACGCGACCGTCGCTGGTCACCAGCGCCGCGGCGGTCTCGTCGCAGCTTGATTCGATACCGAGGATGAGGGCCATGGCTGCGCATCTAGTGCCTGATCGTCCGAGGTGGAAGCCTTAGCGCTTCCGCCGACGGCGTGAATCCGGCTGGCGACGCGGGGACAGGCGAGGGAATCTTAACCTGGGTCGTCTAGCGGGGCATCATGGCTACGATCGCCCTGGCCCCGCCCCGACCATTGCCGCGCGCCGCCTGGCTTGCGCGGCGCGTTCCGGTATCGGCCCTGTTCGGCATCGTCACCGGCTGGCTGGTTCTCGACCTGCTGCTGCTCTGCCGGTTCATCGGCCTTGCCGGACCCGGGATCGCCTTTGCCTGGGCGATACTTAGCGGCGGGCTGGCCTGGCTGTTGCTCATGCCGGGCCGCCGCGACCGCGATGCCGGACCGACCGTCGCCACCCTGCTCGGTTCGCTGGCGATCGCGACGCTGCTGCTGATGCTTGGCGGCGAGGGACGCTTCTTCTACGCCAATATCGACTGGCAGGTGCGCGACGCGGTGCTGCGCGACATGACCATCAATCCATGGCCGTTCGCCTATGGCTCGGGCGACCTGCTGCGCGCGCCGATCGGCATGTACCTGGTCCCCGCGCTGGCGGGAAAGCTGTGGGGACAGGCGGGTGCCGACCTGGTCCTGCTCGCGCAGAACGGGCTGCTGCTCGGCCTGCTCCTCGCGATCGGATCGACCCTGTTCGCGAACGGCCGCCGCCGGTGGGTCGCTCTGGCGGTCTTCCTCCTTTTCAGTGGGCTCGACGTAATCGGGCAGATCAAGGCGGGCCATGCCGCCGGCCTTACCCCCACCGCCCATCTCGAGGGCTGGGGGCCGACCCAATTCTCGTCGACGATCACGCTGGCCTTCTGGGTGCCCCAACATGCGATGGCCGGCTGGATCGGCGCCCTTGGCGTGCTGCTGTGGCGAACCGGCCGGCTCAGGCTCGGTCCGCTGCTGATGCTGTCGCCGCTGACAGCGCTCTGGTCGCCGCTCGGTGCGATGGGGGCGCTGCCCTTCATCCTCTACGCCACCTGCAGCGACCTGCGGCATCGCCGGGTCGTTCCTGCCGACATCGCCCTGCCCGCGTGCACCACGCTGATCGCCGCACCCGCGCTGATCTACCTGGCGGCGGCGGGCGACAGCGTCGGGATGCGCTTCTTCCCGGTCCGACCCGATCGCTATCTGACCTTTCTGACGATCGAACTGGTCCCGTGGCTGCTGATCGCCTTCGCCGGACGGCACGCACGGTTCGGCGGGCCGCTGCTCGCCATCGCCGCCGGATCGCTGCTGGCGATGCCGCTGATCCAGGTCGGATGGTGGATCGATTTCGCGATGCGCGCCTCCATCCCGGCGCTCGCCATCCTCGCCGGCCATCTGGGAGACGGGCTGGGTGGCGGCTGGCAACTGTCGGCGCGGCGGAGGGCGGCGCTGCTCGCATTGATGGCGATCGGCGGCGTGACGGGAATGACGGAGATCGCGCGCGCACTGAGCTTTCCATCCTCTCCGCCGCCGCGATGCAGCTTCTCGCGTGCCTGGGACCAGAATTTCGCGGCCTGGCCGAAAGACAGCTACCTCGCCCCGCTCGAACAGGTACCGGCGTTCGTCCGGCCTTCGGCACCGGCCCGTGCGCTTCCCGCCGAGCCGACGGATTGCTTCCCCGGAGGCTGGCCCAAGCCGTCGCTCTTCTGAGCGGTCATCCGGCCGGGGTGGCTTCCACAGCTTGCCGCGGCTAAGGGACGCCGCCATGGACCACAATGCGAATCCGGCAGCGCCCTGGCGTGCAGAGGCGCGCGCGCTTCTGTCGCTCGCGATGCCGCTGGTGATCGGCAATCTCGGCTGGTCGGCGATCGCGGCCACCGATCTGCTGCTGCTCGGCCGGCTGGGGCCCGATGCGGTGGCGGCGGGATCGCTCGCACTCAACCTCTACCAGGCGTTCCTGGTGTTCGGCATCGGCCTGACCACTGCAGCGTCGCCGCTGATCGCCAGCGAGCGGGGGCGCCGGCTGCACTCCGTCCGCGACATCCGCCGCACCGTTCGCCAGACGATCTGGGCGGCGGCCATCCTCTGCCTGCCGGCCTGGGCATTGCTGTGGCATGCCGAGCCGATCCTGATCCTGATCGGCCAGGACCCCGAATTGTCGGCGCAGGCCGCGACGCTGATCCACGCGCTGCAATGGGGCCTGCTGCCCTATTTCGTCTTTCTCGTCCTGCGCAACTATGTGTCGGCCCTCGAACGGCCGATCTGGGGCGTGCTTGTCACCCTCGCGACGGTGCCGTTCAACGCACTGGCGGGCTGGGTCCTGATCTTCGGCCATCTCGGCTTTCCGGCGATGGGCCTGCACGGTGCCGGGGTCGCCAGCCTGCTGACCTCGATCTTCATGGGCGTCGGCATGACGCTGGTGGTGACGACGCATCGCCGGTTTCGCCGCTACCACCTGTTCGGCCGCTTCTGGGTGGCCGACTGGAGCCGGCTGCGCACCGTCTGGAGGATCGGCCTGCCGATCGCCTTCACCGTGGGCTTCGAGGTGACGGTGTTCAACGCGGCGGTGTTCCTGATGGGGCTGATCGGCCGCGCCGAGCTGGCCGCCCACGCCGTCGCCATCCAGATCGCGGCGCTGTGCTTCATGGTGCCCATGGGGATCGGCCAGGCCGCCACGGTCCGCGTCGGCTATGCCCATGGCCGGCGCGACCGGGCGGCGATCGGCCGCGCCGGCTGGCTGGCCCTCGGCCTCGGCACCGCCTTCGCCGCCGGCACCGCCACCCTGCTGATCACCGTCCCCCGCACCCTGATCGGGGGCTTCATCGATCTCGACCTCCCCTCCAACGCGCCGGTGATCGGCTATGCCATATCCTTCCTGGCGATCGCGGCGCTGTTCCAGCTCGTCGACGCAACCCAGGCGATCGGCGCGGGCGTGCTGCGCGGGCTCCAGGATACGCGCATGCCGATGATCTTCGCTGCGATCGGCTATTGGGTGATCGGGATCGGCACCGGCACCATCCTCGCCTTCCCGATGAAGATGGGGGGTGTCGGCATCTGGCTTGGCCTTGCCACCGGGCTGGGGGTGGTGGCGGTCCTGCTGGTCTGGCGCTGGGGATGGCGGGAGCGGCTGGGTCTCCTTCCCGCCGCCTGAGGGGCAGTCCGGAAACAGGCGGACGGACGCACGGCCAAAAAGGCCTCCGGCGGCAAAGCGGCTTTTGCTTGTTCCCTACCTTCTCTATGCAGGCGCCGTTATGACCTTTTCGCTCCCCCGTCCCCTCCGTCTCGGCACGCGCGGCTCGCCGCTCGCGCTGACCCAGGCCCATATGGTCGTCGCAGCGCTGCGGGCCGCCCATGGCTGGGATGAAAGTGCGGTCGAGATCGTCGCGATCAAGACCAGCGGAGACCGCATCCAGGATCGTGCGCTGGCGGAGGTCGGCGGCAAGGCGCTGTGGACCAAGGAACTCGACATCGCCCTGGCGGACGGCACGATCGACTTCGCGGTCCACTCGATGAAGGATGTCGAGACCATCCGCCCGGCGGAGATCGTCATCGCCGCGATGCTTCCCCGCGCCGACGTGCGCGATCGGTTGATCGGCGCTCCCTCGCTGGCCGCACTGCCCCCGGGTGCGCGGGTCGGCACCTCCTCTCCGCGCCGTTCGGCCCAGGTCCGGCGCGCGCGGCCCGACATCGGGATCGTGCTGTTCCGCGGCAATGTCGACACGCGCCTGGGCAAGCTCGCCGCGGGGGAGGCGGAGGCGACGCTGCTTGCGGGCGCCGGCCTGATCCGGCTCGGCCGCGACGAGATCGGTCACCCGATCCCGATCGAGGAGATGCTGCCCGCCCCCGCCCAGGCCGCCGTCGGCGTGGAGACGCTGGCGGAACGCAAGGACGTGCGCGCGCTGCTCGGGGTGATCGACGACGCGCCGACCAATGCCTGCGTCTCTGCCGAACGCGCGTTGCTCGCCGCGCTCGGCGGCGATTGCCGCTCACCAATCGCGGCGCTGGCCATCCGTTCGGGGGCAGGGCTGCTGCTGCGTGCTGAAATCATGACCGAGGACGGCAGCGAATGCCGTTCCGGCGAAGCGATGCTGATCGAGACGGGTGACGCCGCCGCGCTGGCCCGCCAGCTGCTCGACGGTGCCTCGCCGCGTCTTCGCGCACTGTTCACCGGCCCATGAGCCGCCCGCCCCTGTTGATCCTCCGTCCCGAACCGGGCGCGAGCATGACGGCCAAGCGCGCGTTCGGCGAAGGATGGCGTCCGGTCGTCTCGCCAATCTTCCGGATCGAGCCCGTTGCGTGGGGAGCGCCGCCCGCGGGGGATTATGACGCGTTGTTCGTCACCAGCGCCAATGCGGTGCGCCAGGCGGGCCAGGCAATCGGGCGCTATGCGGTCATCCCCGCTTATGCGGTCGGCGACGCGACCGCCCGCGCGCTGAAGGCGGCGGGCTTCACCGATATCCGCACCGGACGCGGCGACGCGGCGACGATGCTGGAGGCGGCGGCCGAAAATGGCGTCGCCCGCGCGTTGCACCTGGCCGGAGAGGATCATCGCGACACCACGCTCGACACGATCACGATCGACCGGCGGATCGTCTACCGCAGCGCCGCCATCGAGCGGCTCGG
Source organism: Sphingomonas sp. Y57 (assembly GCF_001015195.1). Lineage (GTDB taxonomy): Bacteria > Pseudomonadota > Alphaproteobacteria > Sphingomonadales > Sphingomonadaceae > Rhizorhabdus. Next base: position 12,162 of record NZ_LDES01000094.1, read on the forward strand.
CGAAAAAGCGGTGTCCGCGCTGCGAGAGGGCGGCGGTGCGGTGCTTCTCCATTCGGGCCGCGCGGCCGAGCATTTCGCGCGGCTGTGCGACGGCGCGCGGATCGGGCGCCGCCATGTGAAGATCGCCGCCCTGGCGCCGGCCGTGCTGGAAGCCGCAGGCCCCGGCTGGCGCGCGGGGATCGCCGCCGACAAGCCGGATGACGCGGCGCTGCTGGCGGCGGCGGCCCGGCTGTGTCAATAAGATCGGCATCGCAGGAGTAGACACGACCGCATGCCCGAGCCCGCCACCGACTCCGTCTCGCCATCCGTCGATGCCGGCGGTCGTCCGCCGCGCCGATCCGTGCTGCCGACGCTGCTGGCGCTGATCGTCGCGCTGCTGGTCGGCATGGGCGCGATGGCCTGGCTGTTCCAGCGCTTCGACGAGGTGGCGCAGATCGTCAAGCCGACCGTCCCGGTGATCGTCCCCCCCGCTCCGCAGCGGCGCCCGGCACTGGTCAACATCGCTCCCCCGCCCGCCGCCGACGTCGTCGAGACGATCGTCGACCAGCGGATCGAGAGGATCGAGGAGAAGGTCGACGACATCGACGAGCGCACTGCCGCCGCGACGAGCGAAGCACACCGCGCCGAGCGGTTGCTGATCGCTTTCGCCGCGCGTCGGGCGATCGATCGCGGAGCGCCGCTCGGCTATCTCGAAGGCGTGCTGCGCGAGCGTTTCGGGCATACCGAACCGCAGGCGGTGGCGACCGTGATCAGTGCGGGCCGCCAGCCGGTGACGATCGCCCAGCTCCGCGACGGGCTGGATGCGCTGGCCCCGCAGCTCTCCTCGCCCTCTGAAGAAGCGGGCTGGTGGGAATCGATCCGCCGCGAACTGGACGAGCTGGTGGTGATCCGCCGCGCGGATGTCGCCTCGACCGCGCCCGTCGACCGTTTCGCCCGGGCGCGCGAGGACCTTGCCGCCGGCCATGTCGACGCCGCACTGGCCGAGATCGCCCGTCTCCCCAACCGCAAGGCGGCGACCGCCTGGATCGTCGCGGCCCGCCGGTATGTCCAGGCTCGCGCTGCACTCGACCGGATCGAGACCGCCGCACTGCTGGAGCCTGCTCCGCGGCCCGAACCGATCCGGTCGAAGGCCCCCTGATTCAGCGATTCTCCTCCCTTCCCGGGAATAGGCTCGCTACAGTTCCGCTCCCCTGAAGGAGGGGATCAGAAATCCACCGCTATGCCCTTGAGCTCCCAGTCGCCATAACGGGTGGGATCGGGCCCGTCCCGACCGCCGGACTCCGCCGCCGGCTTGATCGGTTCGGGCTGTGGCACGGGCGGATTGGGCGACAGATGCGCCGGGGGCTTCACATGGGGCGGGCGTTTGCCGGACATGGGATCGTTCCTTTCGGCGCCCGCATGATTGAACCGGGCGACATTTCTCCCCACATTGTGCGGTGAAGGAGCAAAGGCAAGAGATGAACATGCTGAAGACGACGATGCTGCTGGCGGCGCTCACCGCGCTGTTCATGGCGCTCGGCTTTACGATCGGCGGGACCGGCGGAGCGATGATCGCGCTGGTCGTCGCGGCCGGCATGAACCTCTTCACCTTCTGGAATGCCGACAGCATTGTCCTGAGGATGCACGGCGCGCGCGAGGTCGACGCGCAGAGCTGCCCCGAATTCGTCGGGCTGGTTGCCGGATTGGCGCGGCGCGCCAACCTGCCGATGCCGCGGGTCTACATCATCGACAGCGAGCACCCCAACGCTTTCGCCACGGGCCGCAACCCAGAGAATGCGGCAGTCGCCGCGACCACCGGCCTGCTCGCTATCCTGAACCGTGACGAGATCGAGGGCGTGATGGCGCACGAGCTGGCCCACGTCCGCAACCGCGACACGCTGATCATGACGATGACCGCGACTATTGCCGGCGCGATCTCCATGCTCGCCAATTTCGGCATGTTCTTCGGAGCCGGCCGCGATCGCGATGGCGGCCAGGTGCTGGCGACCATCCTGGCCGTGTTCGTCGCCCCCTTCGCGGCGATGATCGTCCAGCTCGCCATCAGCCGCGCCCGTGAATATGGCGCGGATCGCGGCGGGGCCGAGATTTCGGGCAAGCCCCGCGCGCTTGCCTCTGCGCTCGCCAAGCTGGCCAGTGGAGCCGCACACACCCCCAATCCGGTGGTTGAGCGCAACCCGGCCGCGGCGGCGCTCTACATCGTTCCGGGAATGAGGCGTGGCGGCGACAGCCTGTTCGCCACCCACCCGGCGACCGAGAACCGCATCGCTCACCTGGAGTCGATCGCCAACGAGATGGGTATACTGACCCCCTCGCCCAATTTTGCGGCACTCTCGGAACGGCAACCGGGCGGAACCTCCGTGCCCCGCACTCGCCGCCGCTCCAGCGCGCTCGATCCCCACGGGCGCGGTTGATCTCCCCACTTCCGTTCGTCCCGAGCGAAGTCGAGGGACGTCGGCATGCGCGAACGTGTCTCGACTTCGCTCGACACGAACGGATGGAGTGCAACGCACTTTCCCCCTTGGTCATCCCCGGCTAGGGCTGGGCGGTGACATCTGACTCCACCGGAACCCCCGCCCGCCGCGCCGCGCTGCGGCTGCTCGATGCCGTGCTGCGCCGTGGCCTGCCGCTCGAAGCGGCGATGGATGGCGCCTGCGGCGATCTCGACCGCGCCGACGATCGCGGCTTCGCCCACGCCATCGCCGCCGAGGTGCTGCGCCGCACCGCCGATCTCGATGCGCTGATCGACGGCGCGACCGAACGCCCGCTTCCCGCCGATGCCAAGGCGCGGATGGTGCTGCGCATCGCGCTGGCCCAGGCCCTGGCGCTCGGCACGCCGGGGCATGCCGCGATCACCACGGTGCTGCCGCTGGTCGACGGCGGCCCGCGCAAGCTGGTCCATGCCGTGTTCGCTGCGGTGATGCGCGACGGTGGCGCGCTTCCCGATCCGCCGCACCTGCCGCCAGCCGTCGCCGACCGCTGGGCCGCGAGCTGGGGCAAGGATGCCGCCGAGGCGGCCCGCGCGTCGCTCGCCGGTCCGCCGCCGATCGACCTGACGCTCAAGCCAGACGCCGACACCGCCGACTGGGCCACGCGGCTCGAAGGGCAGAGTTTCGCGCCCGGCCATGTCCGCATCGCGGCGGGGCGGCGGATCGTCGACCTGCCCGGCTATGACGAGGGCGCCTGGTGGGTGCAGGACATCGCCGCCGCGATCCCCGCGCGGCTGCTCGGTCCGGGCGAGGGCCGCCGAGCGCTCGACCTCTGCGCGGCGCCCGGCGGCAAGACGATGCAACTCGCCGCCGCCGGCTGGGCGGTGACGGCGGTCGACCTGTCCGAGGCACGGATGGCGCGGCTCGGCGAGAATCTGGAACGAACCCGCCTTGCCGCCGATACCCGCATCGCCGACGCCGCGCTGTTCGCCGACGGCGCTCCCTATGACGCGGTGCTGCTGGACGCCCCCTGCTCGGCGACCGGCATCTTCCGCCGTCATCCCGACGTGCTCCACCGCGCCGGTCCGCGCGTCATAGCCGAGGCGGCCGAGCTGCAGACGCGGCTGATCGACCACGCGGCGGGGCTCGTCGCGCCCGGCGGGCGGCTCGTCTATGCGGTCTGCTCGCTGGAGGCAGACGAGGGCGAGCAGATCGCCAAGGCCTTCGCCGCGCGCCATCCCGACTGGCGGATCGACCCGGTCGCGGCGGACGAGCTGCCGCACGGCTTCACGCCCGACAAGGTCGGCCGCGTCCGGGTCCGCCCCGGGACGCTCGCCGATCGCGGCGGCGCCGACGGCTTCTTCATCGCGCGCTTCCGGCGCGGCTGATCTACCCCGCCGCGCGGCAGGCCGACCTTGCCCCACCATCTTCACCCGGCTAATCGGAACCGATCATGACCAGCCCCGTCCTCATCTCGCCGTCCATCCTCTCCGCCGACTTCGCCAAGCTGGGGGAGGAGGTCCGCGCGATCGACGCGGCCGGCGCCGACTGGATCCATGTCGACGTGATGGACGGCCATTTCGTCCCCAACATCACGATCGGCCCGGCGGTGGTGAAAGCGCTGCGCCCGCACACCACCAAGCCGTTCGACGTCCACCTGATGATCTCCCCGGTCGACGCCTTCCTGGAAGATTTCGCCAACGCCGGGGCGGACATCATCACGGTCCATCCCGAGGCGGGCCCGCACATCCACCGCACGATCCAGCGGATCAAGGGGCTGGGCAAGAAGGCCGGCGTCTCGCTGAACCCGGCGACCCCGGCCAAGATGCTCGACTATATCATCGAGGACGTCGACCTCGTCCTGGTGATGAGCGTCAACCCCGGCTTCGGCGGCCAGAGCTTCATCGAGAGCCAGCTCCGCAAGATCGAAGCGATCCGCAAGATGATCGACAAGACCGGCAAGGAGATCCACCTGGAGGTCGACGGCGGCGTCGATGCCAATACCGCGCCCCGCGTGATCGCGGCGGGCGCAACGGCGCTGGTCGCCGGCACCGCCACCTTCCGCGGCGGCCCGTCCCAATATGCCGCCAACATCGCGGGCCTGCGCCAGGCGTGAGCACGGGCGGATGAGCGACACGGGCGGGTCAGGCTTCGACGATCGCGTGGAGCCCGGTCGGCGCCTGATCCGCGTCGAGCACGACCGCAGCCATTCCCTCGCCGAACGCCTGTCCGGCCGCCTCCACGCGCTGGCGTGGCGGACCCCCGTCCACGGCCTGCGGTTGCGCGGCCGTTATCCGCTCAAGCTCTATGACGTGCCGCCCGACCCGATCGATGGGCTCGTGCGGCTCGGCGGGGCGATGCTCGACGGCGAGATATTGTGGCATGGCGAAAGCGTCGCGATCGAAAGCTACGATTTCCGTCCGCGTGCCATGTCGGCCGCGTTCAGCGACCATCTGCAAAGCTTCGCCTGGCTCCGCGACCTGAACGCCGCAGGTCCGCGCCAGCGCGTCGCACCGATCGCCGAACTGCTGACCGGCCGCTGGCTCGGCGCGTTCGGCAAGCAGGTCCACGAGGCCGCCTGGCGCCCCGACCTGTGGGGCCGCCGTATCCTGTTCTGGGGCTGCCACGCACCGCTGATCATGTCCTCCGACGAGCTGCGCGCGCCGGTGCTCAACGCGCTCAATCGCGGCGCAAAGCACCTCGATCGCTGCGCCGACAAGGCGGCACCCGGCCTCCCGCGGGTCGCCGCCTGGGCGGGCGTGATCGCGGCAGGTCTGCTGATCCCGGGCGGCGATCTCCGGCAGCTTCACGGAGAGAAGGGCATGGAGAGGGCGCTGGCCGGCGCGCTGCATGGCGACGGCGGCATCGTCAGCCGATCGCCGGTCGAACAGATGGATCTGGTCGCGCTGCTCGCCATGCTGCGCCGCTATTACGAGATGCGCGGCCAGCGGCTGCCCGGCCCGATCAGTGATGCCATCGCCCGCGCCGTGCCCCCGCTGCTGGGCCTGACGCTCGGCGACGGCGGCCTGTCGAGCTGGCAGGGCGCCGCACCGATCGACGGCGGCCGGGTCGATGCGATCGTGGCTGCATCGGGCATCCGGGCACGGCCTCTTCGCCAGTCGCGCGACTGGGGCTATCAGCGACTGTCGGTTGGCCACAGCCGCATCGTCGCCGATGCAGCCCCGCCGCCGGTCTCCCGCTTCGCCAGTCATGCCTGTGCCTCGACGCTGGCCTTCGAGATGTCGGACGGGCCCTGGCGGCTGATCGTCAATTGCGGCGGCGGCCGCGGCGCCAACAACGCACTCCACCCCGATCTGGCGCAAGCGCTCCGCAGCACCGCGGCCCACTCGACATTGGTGCTGGCCGACAGCAACTCCACCGCGATCCACGGCGACGGCACGCTCGGCAAGGGAGTGACCGAGGTCGAGGTCGAGCGGCAGGAGGACATGCATGGCAGCAGCATCGACATGCGCCATGACGGCTATGTCCGCCGCTTCGGGTTCAGCCATCGCCGCCGTATCGTCATCGGCCAGGGTGGGCGCGAGGTGCGGGGCCAGGACATGCTGATCCCCGAGGGACGCCGCGCGCGGGGCGAGGGCGTGGACTATGCGATCCGCTTCCACCTCGCGCCCGAGGTCGACGTCTCCGCCACCGCCGACGGCAGCGGCGCGCTGCTGCGCATCGCCGGTGGGGCGCTGTGGCGCTTCCGCGCCAATGGAGGCGAGGTCGGGATCGAGGACAGCCTCTGGATCGATTCGCGCGGCCGCCCGCAGGCGACCCGCCAGCTCGTCATCGCCGGCACGGCGGCGGCGGAAGGGATCGACGTGAGCTGGGTGCTCGCCCGGTCGGAATAGGACGCGCACCGATCGCAGCCGCATTGCGCCCCGTCGGCGGAAGGCGCACCATCATGCCCGACACCATCACCGGAGAGGCCCCATGAACCAGTCCGTCATCCTCACCGTCGTCGGCAGCGACCGCCCCGGGCTGACCCGCGCGCTGGCCGATGCGGTCTACACGGCCGGGGGCAACTGGCTCGAAAGCCATCTGGCGCGGCTGGGCGGGAAGTATGTCGGATCGGTGCTGATCGAACTACCCGGCGACCGCCTCGCGGAACTGGAAGCCGCAGCGCGCGCGATCGACGCCGAGGGGCTGACGGTCGCGCTGGTTCCCGCCGCCGCGCCCGGCGGCGATCGCGGCGGCCAGCCGCTCGGCATCGAGATCGTCGGCCAGGACCGGCCCGGCATCGTCCGCGAAGTGACGACCGTGCTTGCCGGGCTGGACGTCAATATCGAGGATTTCACCAGCGAGATCGAGGGCAGCGCCTGGTCGGGCGCCCCGCTGTTCCGCGGCCGTGCGAAGCTGCTCCTCCCCGCCACCGTCACCACGGACCGGGTGCGCGCGGCACTGGAGGAGATATCGGGCGAGATCATGGTCGATTTCAGCGGGCAGGCCGAACCGGCTTAGGGCCGACTTCCCAAGCCCACTCCCTGCCTTTCCACCCGCCCGGGAGGCGAGAGAGGAAGAGAAGTGATATCCCGGCTTTCGCCGGGACTGGATATCAGCACCCGGTCCAATGCGTGCCCGACAGGATCGTGCCGATGTCGTAGGCCAGTTCCTCGCGGATGCAATCGAGGTCGGTGCGGCGGCCGCCCGTCGCGACAATGCGGATCAGCTTGCCGATGCACAGCGCCTGGAGAGCCATAGCCCCCGCGGGTGCCGCGCCCTGCGGGTCGAGCTGGCGCAGGATGCGGAGCCAGGCGCGGTTCTGGTCCTCGATATGGGCGCGAATGATCGGACGGAAGGCGGGATGGCGAGCCGCTTCCAGCCGGATCGCAAGGTCGGCCAGGCCCAGCAAGCCGAATTCGGAAGCCTCGCGCCGCAGGATCGCGGCTGTCCGGCGGACGAGCTGATCCTCGTCGAGCGCGGCGCGGTCGAGCCCCGCCAGTCCCTCGCGATAGCGGGCCTTGGTGCGCTCGAACAATTCGACCTGCACCTCGCCGATCAGTCCCTCGATCGTCGGGAAATGATAGGTCGGCGCGGCCCGGGTCAGTCCCGCCCGGTCGGCGACCGCCCGATAGGTGATCCCGCCGGGGCCCTCCGCCGCCATGATGTCGATCGCCGCATCGAGGACGCGGCGGCGCGTTTCGGCCGCCTTGCGTCCCTTGCGCGGCGCGATCCGGACTGGCGGGGCGGCATCGGAACCGGGCCGCTCGCGCAGCCCCGCGAAGGGGAGCGCCGTCGCCTCGGGCTCGTCGAGCGCGAGCGGGAGGATGACGAAGAACAGCCCGATGCAGAGGTCGAGCCCGGAGCGCGCCACCTGCTCCCCGTCCGCGACACCGAGCAGCGCGGCAAGATCGAGCCAGAGGTCATGGACACGATCGAACCAGGAACGCGCCAGCCGGCGGGTGGCGTCGCGCCGGGCGGCATCGAGCATGATCTCGCACCAGGCCAGCGTCTCGAAGCGATGCCCACCCGCGACATTGGCCAGGATGCGTACGGCGAAAGTCCGGAAATCGACGGCTGCACCGGCCCGGCGGCGCTCCGCGAAACGCCCGAGCGACCCTGCATAATGGTGGAGGAGCTGGCTCGACGCCTCGGCGACGATGTCGCCCTTGGTCTCGAAATAATAGGTCGTCGCGGCCAGCGATACGCCGGCCCGGTCGGCGACCATCTTGTGGGTGACCGCCGCCAGGCCCTGCTCGCCAATCACCGCGATCGCGGCATCGGCGATCTCCTGCTGCCGCAACGCCGACCGCTTCTGCCGCGTCACGCGCAGTCCGGCGGAGGGGGATGGATGCGACGGACGAATGGCGGCTTTCTCCCAGGATAGCGCCCGCCCTCCATGCACAAGGACGATGCGCTTGGGAATATTGCGTATGTCGGCACATCGGCACGCGCGCCATCATCGCCACGGAAAGCGAGGCGGACGATGTACAGGGATGCAAAGGCCAGGGAAGCATCTGTCGAAGGGGCGGCGTTCGCCCTGCCATCTTCCTGTGCCGCCTGCCCCGTGCGGGATTCGGCGATCTGCTGCGTGCTCGACCAGAGCGGGCTCGCCGCGCTCAGCCGCTTCGGCCGCCGCATTTCTCTTGCCGCCGGGCAGACGCTGCTCTGGGAGGGAGAGGAGGCCGTCGCCGTCGGCAACCTGTTGTCCGGTATGCTCAAGCTGTCGGCGCTCACCGGCGACGGCCGCGAACAGATTGTCGGGATCGTCCATCCGTCCGACTTCATCGGACGTCCCTTCGGCAAGGAGAGCCCCTACAGCGTGACAGCCCTGACCGATGCCACGCTGTGCGTGTTCGGGCGGACCGCCTTCGACGCCTTCGCGCGCGAGCATGCCGCGATCGGTCAGGCCCTGCTCGAACGGACGCTGACCGAGCTCGACCGCGCCCGCCATTGGATGCTGCTGCTCAGCCGCAAATCGGCCTGCGAGCGAGTGGCAAGCCTGATCGTCGAGATCGCCGACCGGGCCGATGGCGGATCGGCAATCGACCTGCCCCTGACGCGCCAGCAGATGGGGGACATATTGGGCCTGACGATCGAGACCGTCAGCCGCTCGCTGACCCGACTCAAGCGAGCCGGCATCATCTCGCTTCCCAGCCTGCGCCGGATCGTGCTCAACCGCCCCGGGGAACTGCGCGCCATCGCCGACGGCTGATCCCGCCGATTGACCAACCAAGCGATTGGTTTTAGTCCTTTCCGGCCGTGATGCCGCCGGAGGGCCGATGCACGCGGCAGGGAGGGGCCGCGATGAGCGTCAGTCTGGATCAGGAAAGCATCGACTATATCGCGATCACCCGGCTGCAAGCCTCCTACGCGGACATGATCACGCGCCGCGCCTGGAACGAGTTGCCCTCGATCTTCTGCGAAGGCGCGAGGATCATCGTCGACCGGATGGATGGTACGCCGCTCGACCTCGATGGCCCCGCCGGCCTCGCCGCCTTCGTCTCGAAGGCGATCGACCACATGGATTTCTTCGAGTTCGTCATCCTCAACACGGTGATCGAGATCGGCGACGGCGAGGCGCACGGCCGCATGTACATGTGCGAGATCCGGCACGACGCCAAGGCCGGGCAGACCATGTCCTACGGCCTTTACCGCGACCATTATCGCAAGGATGGCGGCCGCTGGAGATTCCTCGACCGGCGCTATCGGGTGATGGGGCGCACCCAGACCACCGATTATAATATCTTTCCGATGGCGGCCGCGGACTTCGTGATCGGCGGGCGGGGAGCAGGGCGATGATCAGCTATGTGACGATCGGCGTGAACTCGATCGAAGCCGCCCTGCCCTTCTACGACGCGGTCATGAGCGCGCTCGGCCATGAGCGCGTCATGCTCAGCGAGAGGTGGATCGGCTATGGGCTGGCCGACAGCATATACATGCCCAAGGTCTGGGTCTGCATCCCCGAGAACGGGGACCCCGCGACGGTGGGCAACGGATCGATGGTCGGCCTGCACGCACCGAGCCCGGAGGCAGTCGACCGCGCCCACGCCGCGGGCCTGGCCCATGGCGGCACCGACCAGGGAGCGCCCGGCCGCCGGTCCCATTATCATCCGGCCTATTATATCGGCTATCTGCGCGATCCGGCGGGCAACAAGATCTCGGCCTTCTGCAACACCGACGTCTTCCCCGAACCCGAAGGCTGGCCCAGGGCGGCGGCTCGCCGCGCGCCGCTCGGCTGATATCGCCAACCGGCCCGCGAGCCTGTATCCCCCCTTCGGAAACGGTCCCGGAAACAGGGGGGAGAGGGCGATGACGGACGGGTCGGGTACGGAACTGCCGAAACACCACAGGGCAACGCAGAACGAGAAGCTGGTGATCGCCGCCTCGTCGCTGGGCACGGTGTTCGAATGGTATGATTTCTACCTCTACGGCCTGCTCGCCACCTTCATCAGCAGCCAGTTCTTCTCCGGCGTCAACGAGACCACCGGCTTCATCCTGGCGCTCGCCGCCTTCGCGGCCGGCTTCGCAGTGCGGCCGTTCGGCGCGCTCGTGTTCGGGCGGATCGGCGATCTGGTCGGCCGCAAGAACACATTCCTCGTGACGATGGCGATCATGGGCCTGTCGACCTTCGCGGTCGGCCTGCTGCCCTCCTATGCCCAGATCGGCGTCGCCGCGCCCATCATCCTCGTCGGCCTGCGGCTGCTCCAGGGCCTCGCCCTCGGCGGCGAATATGGCGGGGCGGCGACCTATGTCGCCGAACATGCGCCCAATAACCGGCGCGGCCTCTATACGAGCTGGATACAGACGACGGCGACGCTCGGCCTGTTCGCGGCGCTGCTGGTGGTGATCGGGGTGCGCACGCTGATGGGCGAGGATAGCTTCGCCGATTGGGGCTGGCGGGTGCCCTTCCTTGTCTCGATGATCCTGCTCGCGGTGTCGATGTGGATACGGCTGCAGCTCGCCGAAAGTCCCGTCTTTCAGAAGATGAAGGACGAGGGCAAGACGTCCAAGGCGCCGCTGACCGAAGCGTTCGCCCGCTGGGGCAACCTGCGCTGGGTTCTCGTCGCACTGTTCGGCGCGGTCGCGGGACAGGCGGTGGTTTGGTACACTGGGCAGTTCTACGCGCTGTTCTTCCTGGAGAAGACGCTCAGGGTCGACGGCGCCACCACCAACGTCCTGACCGCGATCGCGCTCGCCATTGCGACGCCGGCCTTCGTCTTCTTCGGCTGGCTATCCGACCGGATCGGGCGCAAGCCGATCATCCTGACAGGCTGCGCGCTCGCCGCAATCAGCTATTTCCCACTGTTCAACGCGCTGACCGTCGCCGCCAACCCCGCCCTCGCCCATGCGCAGGCGACCGCGCCCGTCGCGGTGATCGCGCATGGCGAAGACTGCTCGGTCCAGTTCGATCCGATCGGCAGGAACCGGTTCGACAGCCGAAGCTGCGACATCGTCAAGGCGTTCCTCGCCAAGGGCGGGGTAAGCTACCACAATGTCGAGGGGCCGGCGGGGACGATCGCGCAGGTGCGGATCGGCGAGCGGAGGATCGCCGCGCCCGATCCCGCCACGGTCTCCGGCCCGGCGCGCAAGGAGGCGATCGCAGCCTTCCAGAAGGAGGCCGGCGCGGCACTGGAGGCAGCCGGCTATCCTGCCTCCGCCGATCCGGCGGCGATCGACAAGGTGATGGTGGTGGCGATCCTGACCGTGCTCGTCCTGCTGGTGACTATGGTCTACGGCCCGATCGCGGCGCTGCTGGTCGAACTGTTCCCAAGCCGGATCCGCTACACCTCGATGTCGCTGCCCTACCATATCGGCAATGGCTGGTTCGGCGGGTTCCTGCCCACGATCGTCTTCGCGATGGTCGCGGCGACCGGGGATATCTATTACGGGCTCTGGTATCCGATCGTGGTCGCCGCGGCGACCGTGCTGATCGGGCTGGTCACCCTGCCGGAAACTGCAAGGCGCGACATCGACCAGTAGCCGGCCAGCGTCAGACGCGGATGATGAGCTCCCGGCCGTCCCAATCCTCGGCGGCGGATTTCATCTGGGTGAAGAAACCGTCCATCACGGGATTATACTCGCACATCTCCAGCATGACGCCGATCTCCCGGCGCGCGTCGGCATAGATGACCCGCATGTCGCCCATGATCTCGGTGGTCGTCGCGTGATAGGGCATGTCGATCCCCATTGCCGCCAACCGGGCTTCCTCGGCGTCGATATCCTCGACCACCACGGCATAATGGTGGACCCCATAGCCGCGGTCGGCGATCACGTCCCAATAGACCGACGGCCCATCGTCCTTCTGCATGATGAGCTCGATCATCGTGTTGCCGCAATAGGAGGCGGCGATCGAAAGGCCGATGCCGGTCGGCTTGCCGCGATAACTATGCTCCCGCACCCGGAAGTCGGACAGCAGGAACCATGGCCCCACCCCCATCATCCGATGGAAGCGGCGGATCGCATCCTCGACATCCTCCACGATATAGCCGATCTGGCAGACCGCGCCGATCGGCTGGCCGAAACCCGTGCTGATCCGCCCGGTGTTCCGGAAGCCGAAATCCATCATATCTCCTCCACCTGATGCGGCCGCAGTTCGGCGCCCGGCATGATTGTCCTGACGAAGAAATCGACATCCAGCGGGTGCCCGGCGAAGCTGACCGGAATATCGATCAGGCTGGTGACCGGTGACGCGATGGCCCGTTCCAGCGCGCCCGCCAGCTCATCCACCTTCGTGATGCGCTCGCCCCTGCAGCCATAGGCCTGGGCGACCTTGGAGAAGTCGGTATCGACCATCGACGGGCCCAGCTTCTCATTCTGGAAGACGAACTGTTCGAGCGGCTTGTAACAGCCCCAGCAGCTGTCGTTCATGACGATCATGACGACCTTGATGCCGAGCCGGGAGGCCGTTTCCAGCTCCTGCGACGTCAGGCCCGCCGAGCCATCGCCACAGACGACGAAGACAGGATGGTCGTCGGCCTGGGCCACCTTCGCACCAATCGCCATGGGAAGGCCGCACCCCATATGGCCCATGCCGCTCTCGAACTTCGCCCTGTGGGGGCCGACCGCATCGAGGAAGGACATCGCCCAGGACGAGGTCTGCCCGCCATCGACGCACACGATGGCATTTGCGGGGAGCAACCGCTTCAGCTCCCGCATGAAGGCCGGCGTTCCCGGCGGAACCGCCACCGCCGCCTCGTCCGCCACCGCCTCGATCGCGGCGACATAGTCGGCGCGGGCGGCGACCAGCGAGGCGACCCAGGCCCGGTCGACCTTCGGCGACACATCGGCCAGGCGGGCGTGGAGGGCTTCCAGCGTCTCGCGGGCGTCACCGATCAGGCCGAGCGTGATCGCCGCATTCTTGCCCAGCATCGTCTCGTCGATATCGATCTGTACGATGCGCTGGCCCGCCGTCGGCGTGACGGCCGGGGGCTTCGCGACGGGAGTCCAGCTTCCGAACTTGCAGCCGACCGCGATGACGAGGTCGGCTTCGCGGCCCGCCTGCAACGCCGCGAAGCCCGCGTGCCAGCCGGGGCTGCCGATATGGCGCTCGCTGCACGGGTCCACCGCCCCCCAGCCCTGGACCGAGCTGATCGCGGGAATGCCGAGCGCATCGGCCAGCGCCCGGAAGGCGTCCACCGCGCCGGACCGGATGACGCCGCCGCCCGCGACGAGCAGCGGACGTGTAGCCGTCCCGATCAGGTCGACGATGGCGTCGAGCTCGCTATCGGCGGGACGGGGACGCGGCACGGAGCCCGCCGGCACACGCTCGAGATCATAGGTACAGCTCATCGTCGAGACGTCGACGGGGAGATCGATATGGACCGGCCCGGGCCGACCCGACCGGGCCAGCCGGATCGCGCGCTCCATCAGTTCGCCGGCGCGCTGCGGATCGCGTATCTGCACGCCCCATTTGGTCACCGGCCTGAAAAGCGCGATCTGATCGACCGCCTGCAGCATGTCGACATGGGGATCGAGCATGGGTAGCGGATTGTCCGCCGTCAGCACGATCATGGGGACATTGTCGGCCCAGGCCGCGGCGACGCCGGGCAGCAGGTTGGTCGCGCCCGGCCCCACCGTCGCGAAGCAAAGCGCCATATCGTCGCCCGGAATGGTGGCTCCGTGCGCCATATGGCCGGCGCATTCCTCGTGGCGAGTCGTGATATAGCGGAAATCGGGGTCGCGGCTGATGCCGTCCATGAAGATGCCGAGCTGTCCCGAGGGCAGGCCGAACACCGTGCGGACGCGATATTTTCTCAGCAGCTCTATGAGGACGCCAGTCACGGTCGTCTTGATCATGCGGGGCATTGAAGAATCCTTGCGGGCATGTGGGGGGAACGAGCTTCGACGGCGCCGAAGCCACGAAAACGGGCGGCGGTCGGCGACGTGCTCAGGCCGCGACGAAACGCAGCGGCAGTTTCTCGAACGAGGTGATGGTGTTCGACATCAGCACTTCCGGAGCACCGGCGGCTTCGATCCGCTCGACCTTCTCGACGAGCATTTCGAGCAGGGCCAGCGCCTCCGTCCGGGTGAGCATCTGTCCGATGCAATTGTGGATGCCGGTGCCGAACGAGATATGCTTGCCCGAGGGACGCCCGATATCGAACCGTTCGGCGTCCGCCCATATCGACGGGTCGCGTCCGGCCGATCCGAGGAAGACCAGGATGCCGTCGCCCTGCCGGATCAGTCGTCCGAACATCTCGGTGTCGCGATGGGCGACGCGGCCGAACACGCGCGCCGGCGAATAATAGCGCAGCACCTCCTCGAACGCCCTCGTGCGCAGGGCCCGATCCGCGCGCAGCCGCGCATATTGTTCGGGGTTGCGGGCGAAGCAGTAGAGCATGTTGACGATCGAGCCGGCGGTCGTGTCGACACCTGCCGACAGCAGGCTCATGAGCAGCAACCCCGCCTGTTCCTCGCTGATCTCACCACGCCCCTGGGCTTCATAGATGGCCGCGCCAAGACCGTCGGGCTTCAAGGCATCGCGGGAGCATTGCGCCTGAACCCACCGGGTCGCCGTCTCCGCCCGTGCGACCAGCGAGAGGAACAGATCGTTCACCGGACCAAAGGTGTTGAGGATGGCTGCGCCGAAGGTGATCAGATTCTCGCGCCCCTCATCGCGCAGTCCGACGGTGTCGCCGAAGGCCGAGAGCACGAAGGGCACCGCCAGGTCCTCGACGGCGTCGAAGTCGCCGCCACCCAGCACCCGGTCGATCACGACGGTCGCGACCGATCGATAGGCGGCTTCGTTTGCGCGCAGCAGCTTGGGAGAAAGAATGCGGCTCATCACCGACCGGATCGGACCATGATCGGGCGGATCGTCCGTCACCAGGATCGCAGGCAGGGGAAAGTCGGGATGCGAGAAGGGCCGCTTGGCCGAAGAAAAATTCTCGGAATCGCCGAGTATCCTGTTGGCGGCCGCATAACGGCCGGTCGCCCACATGCCGTATTTTTCCAGCCAGACCAGATCGCCGGCCTCGCGGATAGCCTGGTTGGTGCCAAGACCATCGATGATCGCTTCGACGCTGAAGGGGTCGGCCGCGAAAATGGCGGCTTGTGGTTCCGGGGCACGGATACTGTCGACCGGCATGTTTCTTTCCCTGCGACTTCGCGATGGGAATGGGGTGCTGGAAAAGCGCTGTGGGGAAAATGGCGATTTATACTCATCCCTGGCCGCCCGGCGACGCGGCTCTTCCCATGCGCCTTTCGATGGCATAAAAATCCCGAAAGGATCAGGCGGACGAAGAGGCGCGACGGGAGGATGCCATGGGCTCGGGAACGAGTGTCGCGCTGCTTGCGGAGCTGACCAGGTCGATCGATGGCGTCATAACGGCGCAGGAGATCGAGAGCATATTGCTGCGGCCGATTGCCGGCGCGATCGGCGCCGACGCGACGGCCTTGTTCGAACTCGATGTCGACGATGGATCGCCGCGGGATATCCGCGAGGCGACCCTGAGCAGCTCGATTGCCGGGGTGCTGGCGCCCTATCGCCGCTCATTGTTCCGCGACGATCCCCTTTATTCGGCGCCGCCCAGGAAGCCGGCCGCCATGTCCGCAATCATGCGGGAGACGAGACGGCCCGAAATATCGGCCTATTATGACAATTTCCTGGTCCCGCAGGGCATCGGCGACATTGTCGGAGTGCACTTCCCGGTCATGACCCAACTCGGCCAGCGGGCCTTTTCCGTCAGCTTCACGCGCCGGACGGGAAGCCCCTGTTATTCGCTGCGGGAAGAGGCGCTTCTCGGCGATGTGCTGCCGCTGCTCGCGCTCGCCTGTTCCAACGTCGCCCTGCGCGAGGACCTGGCAGCCCTGCAGGCGCGCATAGACGGGATGGCGCTGCCCGCGCATGGCTCGTCCGCGGAAACGAGCTGGCATCGCTCCTTGCGCAATGGGCCTGCCCCCGACGTCCTGACAGAGCGGGAGCGGGAAATCGCCAGCCTCGTCTATGACGGCCACACCAATTTGTCGATGGCCAGCCTCCTGAAGATCAGCACCCGCACGGTGGAGAACCATCTGCGGAACATCTACGAGAAGATCGGCATCCGCAGCCGCATGCAGCTCGCGACCTGGATCAGGCTGAACAGAGCGAACTAAGGCGAGCGACCGCGTCAGGCCGGCGTAGCGAACCAGATCACATGGCGCGGCCCCTTGCTGTTGCTGCGCGCGCGGACCGCGACCTCATCGACCCGAAAGCCGGCGCTGCGCAGGCGGCGGACGAAGGCCGCGTCGGGCGCCGCCGACCAGACCGCGAGCACCCCGCCCGGCTTCAGCGCCGCCCGCGCCGCCGCGAGGCCGCGCGCCGAATAGAGCCACTCATTGGCGTCGCGAACGAGGCCGTCGGGGCCGTTGTCGACGTCGAGCAGGATAGCATCATAGGTGCGGGGACCGGCCTGGATGACCTCGGCGACGTCGCTCTCGACAATCGTGACCCGTCTGTCGTCGAGGCAGCCGGCCGCCAGCTCGGCCATCGGCCAGCGCGCCCATTGGATGATCTCGGGCACCAGCTCCGCCACCGTGATCCGCGCCGTCGCCGGCAGCGCGCCCAGCGCCGCGCGCAGGGTGAAGCCCATGCCATAGCCACCGATCAGCAGGTGCGGCGTGCCCGCCCCGCCGCCGAGCCGCTCGATCGTCATCAGCGCCAGCGCTTCCTCCGACCCGCTCATACGGCTGCTCATCAGCTCGTTGCGATCGAGCACGATCATGAAATCGTCGCCCCGCCGGAACAGCCTCAGCGGCTCGCCCCCCGGCACCTGGGCCGTTCCGATCAGTTCACGTGCCTTCATCGCATCTGCTCCCGAGTCCCGTCGCCGATAGGGCTTTCGGCCCGCTCTGGCGAGCGCGCGGATTGAAGCCGCCGCGAAAAGCGCGCTAACGCACCTTGATGGACGACCTGTTTTTCGA
This sequence comes from Sphingomonas sp. Y57, assembly GCF_001015195.1. Taxonomy (GTDB): domain Bacteria; phylum Pseudomonadota; class Alphaproteobacteria; order Sphingomonadales; family Sphingomonadaceae; genus Rhizorhabdus. The sequence continues at coordinate 29,435 of NZ_LDES01000094.1, forward strand.
TCGCGCGATCCGCGACCAGACCCTCGCCCGCGCCGATATCGAGCGGCTGCGGGCGGCGAGGCCGCATCAGCATCTGATCGATTGCGACCTGGAGGAGGCCGACCTGTCGGGGATGGACCTGTCGGGATGGACCTTCGAGCGCTGCACCCTGCGCCGGACCGACCTCTCCGGCGCGAAGCTGGAGGAGACCCGATGGCTGTCGTGCCGGGGCGCCTTCGCGCAGTTCACCGGCGCCCAGCTCGGCGAGGCGCGCTTCACCGCCAGCGACTTCAACAATTGCGTGCTGCGGCGCGCGGTCCTGACCGCCGCGTCGTTCGAGCGGTGCAAGCTGACCGGCGCCGACCTGTCCGACGCGCGGACGATCGACATCCGCTTCGAGGAGACTTTGCTGGTCAACGCCCGGCTGCCCGGAATCTCCTTCCGCGAGCAGCAGCTGGTCAAGGTCGACTTCAGCCAGGCCGACCTGCGCCAGGGCGATTTCCGCGCGACGCAGTTCGAAGATTGCAGCCTGCGCGACGCGAACATGGTCGGGGCCCGGTTCGACGAGGCCGACCTGCGGGGGGCGGACCTGGGCGGCTTGCGACTGTCCGATGCCACCCTGTTCCGGGGCGCGACGATCTCGCGCCAGCAGGCCGGCCAGCTGCTCGGCGAGCTTGGTCTCCGGGTGTTGTGAAGCCGCGCTACTGGCGGGGCGCCCGGTCCTCGTCGCCGCCGCCCAGCGCCCGGTAAAGGCCGGTCGCGCTCGACAGTTCCTGTCGGCGCAACTCGAGCATCGCCCGCTGTGCCGCATATTGGCTGCGCTGCGCATCGAGCAGCTCGAGCCGGCTGTCGAACCCGACACGGTAGCGCATGTCGGACAGCCGCGTGCGCCGCTCTGCCGCCTCAACCGCCTTGCGCTGTGCATCAAGCTGGCTCGCATAGGTGGCGCGCCCGGCAAGTCCGTCAGCAACTTCGCGGAAGCCGGTCTGGATCGCCTTCTCGTAATTGGCGATGGCGATCGATTTCTGCACCTTGGCGAGCCGCAGCTCACCGCGCAGGCTGCCACCCCGGAAGATCGGCTGGCTGATCTGCGGGGTGAAGGACCAGGTGCGATTGTCACCCTTGAACAGGTCGCCAAACGCCAGGCTGGTGAAGCCGAACAGCCCGGTCAGCGACAGGCGCGGGAAGAAGGCCGCTCGCGCCGCCCCGACATCGGCATTGGCCGCGACCAGCTCGCGCTCGGCCTGGCGGATGTCGGGCCGGTTGGCGATCAGCTCGGACGGCAGCCCGGCCGGAAGCTGGGTCATGATCGGCTGGTCGGCGAGCGCGATCGGCGCCGGCAGATCGGCCGGGATCGGTGCGCCGACCAGCAGTTGCAGCGCGTTGCCCGCCTGCGCCAGCGCCCGCTGGCCCGCGGCGAGATCGGCCATAGCCTGCTGGACCTGCCCCTCGGCCTGAGCCAGTTCGAGCCCGCTGACCTGCTTTGCCTCATGCTGGCGGCGGGTGATGTCGAGCGAGGCGTTCCAGTCGGCCATGGTACGCTCGGTCAGTGCCAGCTGCTCGGCGGCGAGCCGCTCGGCCAGATAGGCGTCCACCACCGACCCGATCAGCGCGATCCGCGCGGCGCGGCGGCCCTCGTCGCTTGCCAGATAGCGCTCGAACGCCGCCTGGCTCTGCGAACGGAGCCGACCGAACAGGTCGATCTCGAAACTGGTGAGCGCGGCGTTGGCCGAATATTGGCCGAATTCGAACCCGCTCGGCACGGCCGCACCAGTGCCCCCGCCGGTCGCTCCGCCGATCCCCGCGGCCGCGGTGCTGAGCGGAATACGCTGGCGGCTATAGGATCCGTTGGCGTCGACCTGCGGCAGCATCGCCCCGCGCGCCACCCGGAACTGCGCTCGCGCCGCCTCGACGTTGAGCACCGAGACGCGCAGGTCGCGATTGTTGGCCAGCGCCAGTTCGATCAGCGCCTGGAGGCGCGGGTCGCCGAACATCGTCCGCCAGTCGATCGCGGCAGCGCTCGCCGGCTCGGCTACCGCGGCGTCGGGATAGCTGGCGGCGACGGGCGGCTTCGGGATGTCGAGCCGCGGGTTCATCGAACAGGCGCCGGTCATCAGCAGCGCCAGCATGGCGATCCTGCGCATGCTCACTCCTCCATCGCCGGCTTGCGCTTCTTGTAGCGCTCGACCAGCTTCATCATCACCACGAAGAAGACCGGTACGAAGAAGATCGCCAGCAGCGTCGCGCTGATCATCCCGCCGAACACGCCGGTGCCGATGGCGCGCTGTGTCTCCTTGCTCGCCCCGGTCGCCAGCATCAGCGGCATGACGCCCAGGGTGAAGGCGAGGCTGGTCATGATGATCGGCCGCAGACGCAGGCGGGCGGCGTGGATCGTCGCGTCGATCGTCGACATCCCCTCGTCGCGCGCCGCCTTGGCGAACTCGACGATCAGGATCGCGTTCTTGGCGCTGAGGCCGATGATCGTGATCAGCCCCACCTTGAAGAACACGTCATTGGGCAGCCCGGCGACCATCACCGCCGCGAGCGCACCGAGCAGGCCGAGCGGCACCACCATGATCACCGACAGCGGGATGGCCCAGCTTTCGTAGAGCGCCGCGAGCACCAGGAAGACGACGAACATCGACAAAGCGAGCAGCATCAGCGCCTCGTCGCCAGCCTGCTTCTCCTGCAGCGACTGGCCGGTCCATTCGATCGCGAAGCCAGGCGGAAGCTCAGCCGCGAGCCGTTCCATCTCCTTCATCGCCGCGCCGCTCGAATAGCCGGGAGCAGCCGAACCGGCGATGCGCATCGTCGGATAGCCGTTGTAGCGGATGAGCTGGAGCGGGGTCACCTCCCACCGCGGGTTGATCACCTCGCCCAGCCGCACGGGATTGCCGGCAGCGTTGCGGACATGGAGGTCGAGCACGTCGTCGAGCTTCATCCGCGACGACGCCTCGGCCTGGACGATCACCTGCTGGAGCCTCCCCCGGTTGGGGAAGTCGTTGATGTAGGTCGAGCCGATCGCGCCGCTGAGCGTCGAGGCGATATCGGTGAACGAAACGCCCAACGCCTGCGCCTTGCGCCGGTCGATCTCCAGCTTGACGCTGCTGCCCGGCGGAAGTCCCTCGGGATAGACGCCCTGCAGCACCTTGCTTTGCGCGGCGAGGCCAAGGAGCTGGCCCTGCGCGGCCATCAGCGCGGCGTCGCCCTTGCCGGCGCGATCCTGCAGACGCAGGGAGAAGCCCGACGAATTGCCGAGACCCTCGATCGATGGCGGCAGCAGGCTCATGACCACACCCTCGCGGATCGCGGCCGTCGCCTGCCGGGCCGCCGCCACCTCACTCTGCGCGGTCGCGCCGTCGCGGTCACTCCAATCCTTGAGCTGGGTGAAGACCATTGCCGCGTTCGCGCCGGAACCGGAGAAGCCGAAACCCTGTACCGCCGTCGTGTCGCGCACCGCCGGGCGGCTCTTATTATGCCGTTCGAGCACCGAGACCGCCTCGCTCGTGCGCGAGATCGTGGCGTCGGCCGGCATCTGGAACGCGGTGATGTAGAAGCCCTGGTCTTCTTCCGGCAGGAAAGCAGATGGCAGGTTCACGAAGCCGACGCCGAGCAGCACAAGCACCACCGCGAATGAGACCATCATCCGCCCGGTCCGTTTCAACAGGCGCGCGACCCAGCCCTGATAGCCGCCGGCCAGCGTGTCGAACTTGCGGTCGAACCAGCCAAAGAAGCCGCGCTTCTCCTCATGGCCGTGGACGGGCTTCAGGATCGTGGCGCACAGCGCCGGAGTCAGCGACAGGGCCAGGAAGGCGGAGAACAGGATCGATACCGCCATCGATATGGTGAACTGGCGATAGATCGCGCCGACCGATCCGCTGGCGAAGGCCATAGGGATGAACACCGCGGTCAGCACCAGGGTGATGCCGATGATCGCGCCGGTGATCTCCCGCATCGCCTTGCGGGTGGCGTCGCGGGGCGACAGCCCCTCCTCCGCCATCAGCCGCTCGACATTTTCGACCACGACGATCGCGTCGTCGACGATGATGCCGATCGCCAGCACCATGCCGAACATGGTGAGGACGTTGACCGAGAAACCCGCGACCAGCATCACCGAGAGGGTACCGAGCAACGCGATCGGAGCAACGATCGCGGGGACCAGCGTGTAGCGAAACTTCTGCAGGAACAGGAACATGACGAGGAAGACGAGCAGCATCGCCTCGACGAGCGTCTCAACGACCTTCTCGATCGATATCTTCACGAACGGGGCGGTATCGAACGGCACGCTGTAGGAAAGGCCGTCGGGCATCGCCTTCGACAGCTCATCCATCCTGTCGAGCACGCCCTGGGAAGTGGCGACCGCATTGGCGCCGGGTGTAAGCTGGACCGCCAGAATCGCGGTCGGCCGCCCGTTTGTCCGGGCGCTGGCAGCGAAGCTCTGCGAAGCGAGGTTGACCCTGGCGACATCGCCCAGCAGGACGCTCGATCCGTCGCTGTTGGCACGCAGCACGATCTGCCGGAATTCCTCGGGCGTCTGGAGCTGGCCGTCGACGGTCAGCGGGATCGTCACGCGCTGTTCGCCGACGGTGGGCTCGGATCCGATCGCGCCCGGCGCGATCTGAACGTTCTGCGCGGCGATCGCGGCGTTCACGTCCGCCATCGTCAGGCTGTAGGAGAGCAGCTTGTCGGGGTCGATCCACACCCGCATCGCGCGTTCGGAGGTGAAAAGCTGGACGCGGCCGACGCCGGGTACGCGTTTCAGCTCCTCCGACACGTTGCGCGCGGCATAGTCGCCGAGCACGCCCGGATCGACATTCGGGTCCTTGGACTGGATCGCGATCAGTACCAGGAAGCCTGACGAGGCCGCCTCGACGAAGACGCCGGTCTGCCGCACCACCTGCGGCAGGCGCGGTTCGGCGGTCTTGAGCCGGTTCTGCACATCGACCTGCGCCAGTTCGGGATTGGTCCCGGGCTTGAACGTCGCGGTGATCTGGGCAACGCCCGAGGTGTCGGTCGAGCTCTCGAAATAGAGCAGGTTCTTCACGCTCGACAGCTCACGCTCGATCAGGCCGACGACACTGTCGTTCATCGTGCGCGGCGTCGCGCCCGGATAGGTGGCGGTGATCGTGATGCTGGGCGGCGCGATCGTCGGATAGCGCTCGATCGGAAGCTGCGGGATCGAGATCAGGCCCATCAGGACGATCACGATCGCGATCACCCAGGCGAAGACGGGCCGATCAATGAAGAAGCGGGGCATGGATCCGGCCTATCTCAGCGCGCCGCTGCCCGGCGCCACGGCATCGGCTTGACGACAGCACCGTTCTGTACCCGGTCCTGGCCTTCGACCATCACCCGGTCACCCGGCTTCAACCCTTCACGGACGACGACCTGCCCATCCTTCTCGTCGCCGAGCACGACCTTGCGATCCTGCACCTTGTTCTGAGCGTCGACGATCTTGACCGTGGTGTCACCGGAGCCGCCATGGGCGACCGCCTGCAGCGGTACCATGATAGCATCGGGCAAAGCGAGGCGCGGCAACCGGGCGCGGACGAACATGCCGGGCAGCAATGCCCGGTCGCCGTTCGGAACCTCGACCCGCGCGATCACCTCGCCGGTGCCGGGATCGACGCTGATGCCCGAAAAGAGCAACCGACCCTTGACCGGATAGACCCGGCCGCTGCCGGAAATGATCTCCACCGGGGCACCCTGCGCGCCGGTGCCGGCGCTGGCCGCATCGCGCAGCGCATCGAGCCGGGCCGCCGGCTGGCGAACGTCGACATAGACGCGGTCGATCTGCTGCACGGTGGCGAGCGGATTGGCGTCGCCGGCGTTGGCCAGCGCACCTTCGGTCAGGACCGCCTGGTCGATGCGGCCGCTGATCGGCGAACGGATCGTCGCGAAGCCCAGGTCGACGCGGCGCCGTTCAAGGTCGGCGCGGGTCTGGGCGAGGTCGGCGGCCGCCTGGCGGCGCGCAGCGACCGCATCATCATAGGCCTGTCCGCTGATCGCATCGCTCCTGACCAGCGGGGCGAGCCGGTCCTCCTGCGCCTTGGCCCGAGCGAGCGCGGCTTCCGCGCGGCGGACGCCGGCCGCAGCACTCCCCGCGTCGGCGCGGAAGGGAGAGGGGTCTATCTGGAACAGGGGCTGGCCGGCGCGAACCTCGCTGCCTTGCTCGAACAGGCGCCGCTGTATGATCCCGCTGACCTGGGGGCGGATCTCCGCAACGCGGAAGGCGACGACGCGGCCGGGCAGTTCATCTGCGATCGAGACCGCCGTCGGGGCGACCTTCACAACCGAAACCTCGGGCACAGGCGGCGGCCCCTGCGGCTTTTCCCCACAGGCCACGAGCGCCAGCGCCACTGCAACGCAAAGCAACGGCGCCTTGCGGCACCTCACATCGAACTTCTTCATCGAACCTGGTCCAGGACAATCTAGGCGATGGCTTTGCACCGCTCGCGTCGAATATTTGTGTACGTAATGTGGAGATAGTGTGGAGGCACATGGCTTTCGACGGGCCGAATGCATTATCAGCCTGGTCGGGGAGTGAATGGCAATTGACCAATGCGTTGATCCTGGTGGCCGAGGACGAGCCTGAAATCGCCGAGGTTATCGCGGCCTATCTCGAGAGGGAGGGCTTCCGCACCGTTCGCGCAGCCGACGGGCGCACCGCGCTCGACCTGCATCTTGCACTCAAGCCCGACCTCGTCATGCTGGACGTGCAGATGCCCCGCGTCGATGGATGGGAAGTGCTGGCCGAACTGCGGCGGCGCGGCGATACGCCGGTGATCATGCTGACCGCGCTCGACCAGGACATCGACAAGCTGCAGGCACTGCGCATCGGTGCCGACGACTATGTGGTCAAGCCGTTCAATGCCGTGGAGGTCGCGGCCCGCGCCCGGGCCGTGCTGCGCCGGGCGGGCGGCAGCGGCGGCACCGTGCTGCGCGTGGGGCCGATCGAGGTCGATCTCGACAGCCATCTCGCCAGCGTCATCGGCGGCGACGAACCGGAGCGCTTGCCGCTACCCCTCACCCTCACCGAATTCCGCATCCTGGCGCATATGGCGCGGGCGCCGAAACGTGCCTTTTCCCGTGGGGAACTGCTCGACGCCTGCCTGCCCGGCGGCGACGCGCTCGAACGCACCGTGGACACCCATCTCAGCAAGCTTCGGCGCAAGCTGGAGGACGCCGGGGCCGTTGGATTCGTCAACAATGTGCGCGGTGTCGGCTTCCGGCTGACGGACGTGGGCTGATGGCCGGAGTCGGCGGCCTCGGACGGCAGATCGTCCTGTCGATGGTGGTCGCGACGATCGCCTCCGTGTTGCTGACGATCGCCGGGCTCTATGCCTTTTACGGTGTCGTCATTCGCATGGCGCCGCACCTGCTGCCGATGACGCAGCACTGGATGCCGTCGCAGATCGAATGGATGGTGATCCTGGCACTGTGCCTGGCGGCGGCCGGCATCACGGTGATCGCCGCGCTGCGGCTGGCGCGACGGATCGTGGCGCCGCTCGTCTCGGTTGCCCGCAGCGCCCGCCGGATCGCCGACGGCGAGCTGAACGTCCGCGCCGAGGCGGGGGACCGGTCGCTATCCGAGGCGGCTATGCTGGTCGACGACTTCAACCTTCTCGCCGAACGGCTCGAACGCGCATCGCAGGCGGTGACGCGGTGGAACGCCTCCATCGCCCATGAGCTGCGCACGCCCGTCACCATATTGAGCGGGCGGCTCCAGGGTCTCGCCGACGGGGTGTTCCGGCCAGATCCAACGCTGTTCCGTTCGCTCGTCGCCCAGGTAGAAGCGCTGACCCGCCTGATCGAGGACCTGCGCACCGTCAGCCTGTTCGAGGGCGGACGCCTCGACGTCCGGCTCCAGCCGCTCGATCTGTCGGGGGAGGTAGAGGCCGTGGTGCGGCTCATGCAGCCGGGGCTGGAGGCCGCCGGCTTCACGATCGAAGCGGAGCTGGCGCCATGCCGGTGCGAGGCCGACCCCGCACGCATCCGGCAGGCGGTGATGGCGCTGCTCGAAAATGTGAAGCGCCACGCCCACCCCGCGACGGTGCGGATCCGGCTGGCGCGCAGCGGCGACGAGGTGCGCATCGACGTCGCCGACAGCGGCCCCGGCCTCACCCCCGAATTCGCGCCTTATGCCTTCGAGCCGTTCCGCCGCTACATGGACCATGAGGGACCGTTGAAGGGCAGCGGCCTCGGCCTCGCCGTGGTGCTCGCGATCGCGCAGGCCCATGGCGGCACGGCCAGCTATGCGACGATCGACGGGGGAGCCTGTTTCAGCATGATCTTCCCGTGCCGCAGCGATCCGGGGCGGCGAACGGGCCCGCCTTCGCGCTGCCCCTGATGCCTATCCGGCATGACGGCGGCAGAGCTTGGACGAGCGCCGGATCGCCGTTTCCTCCCGAAACGGAAAAGCGATAAGCTCTCCTTTTTAATGCCCATCGGGAATGAGGAACGTGACGGATCGCACCGACATCGCCCGCCGCCTGCTTCCGCCGATGGCCGCGCTCCACAGCTTCGCGGCGGCAGCGCGCCATGGCCATTTCTCCCGGGCCGGAGCGGAGGTCGGGCTGACCCAGAGCGCGGTGAGCCGACAGGTCGCGCTGCTCGAGGACTGGCTGGGAGTGAGGCTGTTCGAACGGAAAGGCCGCCGCGTCGCGCTCACCGCCGACGGCGCCGCCTATAAGGAGGCCATCGAGCCCGCACTGCAGCGCATCCGCCAGGCAACCGCGCAGATGATCGACCGGACCGAGCGCGGGGCGATCACGATTGCGACGCTGCCGAGCTTCGGCATGCGCTGGCTGGCGCCGCGCCTGCCCGGACTGACGACGGGGCAGGCCGACCTGGTCGTCAACTTCGCGGCGCGATCGGATCGGTTCGACATCGCCGCCGCCGGCTATGACGCCGCGATTCATTTCGGCCTGCCCGACTGGCCGGGCGCGAACCACGACCTGTTGTTCCGCGAACGCGCCCTGCCCGTGGCATCGCCGGCGCTGCGCGACAGGATCGCGGGCGGCGGCCCCGACGCGCTGCTTACGCTGCCCTTGCTCCACCTGACGACCCGCCCCCATGCCTGGCGGCGCTGGTTCGCGGCAGCCGGCGTGGACGCCCCGCCAATCTCCCCGGAGCCCAGCTTCGAGCATTTCCTGATGCTCGCCCAGGCCGCCGCGGCGGGCGGCGGCGCCGCGCTGGTCCCGACCTTCCTGATCGAACCCGAGCTGGCGTCGGGCGCTCTGGTGAAGCTGTCCGATCAGTCGGTGTCGGGCCGGGAGGCCTATTATCTGGTCTATCCGCCCGAGGGCCTCGCCAACCGCCGCTTTCGTGCCTTCCGTGACTGGCTTCTCGCGGAGGCGGAACGGGAGCGACAGGAAGAGGAGTGAGGGCACGCATCCCGGCGACCGGGATTCTCGCCACCTTGCAAAACGGGCTTTCCGTTCCTATGATTGATATAGGTCTATATTGTTCATAGGAACGAGATATCATGGCCACCGCCCTTTCCGATCGCGCCGCCGACCAGAGCCGGGTGCTGTCAGAGGCGATCGCGCGGATTGCGGGCTGCTGGAAACTGACCAACGAACAACTGGGTGCCATCCTGGGCCTGTCGCCGGCGACCGTCTCACGACTGCGCTCGGGCAGTTTCCGGTTCGACCGGTCGAGCAAGGCGTTCGAGCTGGGCCAATATCTGGTACGCCTGTTCCGCAGCCTCGACGCGCTGATGGGCAGCGACGACCTGGCGTCGATCTCCTGGCTCAGGACCGCGAACCTCGACCTCGACGGCCGCCCGATCGACCTGATCCGGACGGTGCGCGGACTGAGCGACGTGGCGGACTATGTCGACGACCATCGCGCCCAGATCTGATCCGCCGCCGCCGGGCGCCGAGCAGTTCCGCGCCTATGACGCGACGCTGTGGCGGCTGGTCGAGGCGCAGCACCGCATTTCGACCAACCGTCTCGCCGCCAATGCCGAGGACCAGGCATTGCTCGAGGAACTGGTCGAGACAGTGAAGCCGCTACTGCCGCCGGCCGCGCGCGGGCTGCATTACCTGCTCGCCACGCCATTCCGCTACGGCCACAAGAAGCCGTCGCGCTTCCGCCGGGCGGGGGAGCGGCCCGGCATCTTCTATGCTGCCGAACATGTCGCGACGGCGGTCGCCGAGACCGCCTATTGGCGGCTGCTGTTCTTCTCGCGCTCGCCCGGTTTCCGGCCGCCGACGACCGTCGTCGAACATTCGGCTTTCACCGTGCCGGTGCGGACGCCCCGGATGCTCGACCTGTCCGCGCCGCCCTATGCGGCATCGGCGGCGGCCTGGACCGATCCCAACGACTACACGGCCTGCCAGGACTTCGCCCGTGCGGCGCGCGGCGTCGCGGCCCAGGCGATCCGCTATCTCTCGGTCCGAGACCCGGCGCGCCGCGCCAACATCGCGCTGCTCGATCCGGCCGCCTTCGCCGCGACGGCCCCCGCCATCCGCCAGACCTGGCACTTCCGCTACGAGGACGGGCGCCTTACCGCCTATGCCGCCTTCCCGTCCGACGAGCGCCACGTCTTCGGCTTCGAGCAGTTCGGCCTGCCCGCGCCTCCGCACCAGGGCTGAGTAAGGGAAGCGGCGCTTCAGGCCGCCTGTTCACCCGCCGCGGCGAAGTCCGCGACGGTCGCAGCGAAGCGTTCGAGCACCAGGTCCGCCTCGTCCTGGCGCATCAGCAGCGAGGGCAGCATCCGCACGCAATTGTCGCCGCCGCCGGCGACCAGCAGCCTGTGCCGCCGCGCCGCCGCCATGAACTCGCGGTTGTTGACGGCCAGCTTGACGCCGATCAGCATCCCCTTGCCGCGGATGTCGACGACGACCGATGGATGACCGGCGGCGATCCTCGCCAGCCCTTCGGCCAGCCGACGGCCGGTCGCCTGCGCATTGGCCAGCGTTTCCGGCCGGGATATCTCGTCGAAGGCGGCTTCGGCGACCGCCATGGCGAGCGGATTGCCGCCGAAGGTCGAGCCATGGACGCCGGCCACCATGCCGCGTGCGGCCTCGGCCGTCGCGACGCAGGCTCCGACCGGAAAGCCGCAGCCCAGCGCCTTGGCGATCGCCATGATGTCGGGCTCTGCCCCTTCGAACCACTGATGCGCGAAGAGCCTTCCGGTGCGTCCCATGCCGGCCTGCACCTCGTCATGGATCAGCAGCACGCCATGGTCGCTGCACAGCCGCCGGAGATCGAGCAGCCACTCGCCGGTCAGCGCCCGTGCGCCGCCTTCCCCCTGCACCGGTTCGACGATCACGGCCGCAGTAGTCGGCCGCGCGATCGCCGCGGCCAGCATCGCGCGGGCGTCGATGTCGAGCTGCACGTAACCCGGCAGCCGCGGCCCGAAACCGTCGAGATAGGAAGGATTGCCCGACGCATTGATCGTCGCATAGGTCCGGCCATGGAATGACCCCGTGAAGCCGATGATGTCGATCCGCTCGGGCGCGCCGGCCACCGCATGGTAGCGGCGTGCCGTCTTCAGCGCCGCCTCGACCGCCTCCGCACCGCTATTGGTGAAGAACAGCCGCTCGCCGAAGCTGGCCGCGCAGATCCGCTCGGCAAGCCGCTCCTGCCCCGGGATGCGGAAGACGTTGGAGAGATGCCACAGCTTGCCCGCCTGTTCGGTCAGCGCCGCGACGAGCCGGGGATGAGCATGGCCGAGCGCGTTGGTCGCGATTCCCGCAACACAGTCGAGATAGGCATCGCCATCGGCGGTATGGAGCCATACGCCCTCGCCGCGCACGAAGACCGGCTCGGCACGGTTATACACGGGCATCAGTTGGTCGGACATACTTCCTCCTCTGCTGCGGGGCCGAAGGCGACCCGGCCGATGGGCACGGGCGCGAACAGCGATTGGACACGTCCGGCCAGCCGCTGCACGGCGGACGGGGTGAAACGGCGATAGGCTGCGACGTTGCGGGGCCCGACGCCATGCTCTGCGCTGAAGCTGCCGCCATGGCGTTCGACGACAGCCGTCGAAACCTGCATCCGCACCGCGTCGGCAAGGCCTGCCGGGATCGGCCCGGCCCCGTGCGGCCACAGCATGTTGAAGTGGAGCCCACCGTCGCCGACATGGCCGAAATCGCAGACCTGCAGGCCCGGATGAGCATGCTCCACCTCAGCCGTCATCGCCGCGCGAAAAGCCGCGATGTCTCCACGCCGGAGCGCAACGTCGCAACCGATCACGCTGCCAGACGCCCGCAACCCCTCCGGGATCGCATGGCGCAGCGCCCAGAGCCCGTCGTGACGGTCGACCGCGACGTCCGCCACCGAAGCGGCATCGCCCTCCATAAAGGGTGCGATCGCGGTGCCGAGCGCATCTTCCAGCATCGCACCGTCGAAGGCTGCGCCCGCCGCAAGCTCGACCAGCAGGAAATAGCGATGGCCGGCATCGGCCGCGAAGGGACGGCGCAGCCGCGGCACATGGCGAAGCGCCGCCTCATAAGCCGCGGGCGACATCCCCTCGAACGCGGTCAGCATCATGCCCCAGTCGCGCTCGAACGCGACGAGCAGCCGGTCGATCGCCATCGCGTCGGTCAGCGCCAGCAGCGCGGTGACGGCATGGGCGGGCCGCGGCTGGAGCGCCAGAGTCGCAGTGGTGACGATGCCCATCGCGCCGCCGGTGCCGACCGCCAGTTGCTTCAGGTCCACCCCGTCATTCTGCTTCCAGCAGTCACGGCCCAGCGTCCAAACCTCACTGTCGGGTCCGCCCGAAACCAGTTCGACCGACAGCAGGTTGCGGCGGACGTCGCCATAGCGGAGGAAGCGGGCGCCGCCGGTATTCGCGGCGATCATGCCGCCGACGCTGGGATCGGCGCCCAGATCGATCGGGAAGAACAGGCCATGCTCGGCGGCGGCGGCGTTGAGCCGGGACAGCGTCACCCCCGCGCCGACCCGTGCAGTCCGGTTGATCGGATCGATGGCCAGCGGACCGGTCAGGCGCTCGAGCGAGAGCAGCAGCATCGATCCGCTGTCGTCCGCGGCCCCGCCGGCGACGAGACCGGTGCGGGCCCCCTGCGGCACCACGCGAACGCCTTCGTCGGCGGCGATCGCCACCACTCGCGCGACGTCGGCCGCGCAGCCCGGCCGGACCAGCGCGAGCGCGCGGCCGGCCGGCCCGCGCCCGTCATGGTCACGCATCGCGACATCGGCAGGATCGGTGATCAGATGCGCCGGACCGACCACGGCGGCGAGCCGCGCGAACAGCGCCCCCGTCGTCATGCCGCGCGGGTCATCGCGAAGATGCCGGTCGCATTGCCGCTGTCGAAGCTCAGGTCGAGCCGCCCGGTCGCCGGGTCGATGTCGCGAGCGATGATCTCGTAGAAGGACCCCGGCACCGCCCGTTCGACCAGCCCGTCCCCGTCGCGGAAAGCCCGCACCACCAGATCGGCGCGGAACGCCGTCTGGCGGACGCGGCCGGTCTGCGACACCTCGACCCGGTCCTTGATCGGCAGGCCCGCCGCGCGCTGGCGATCGGCTTCCGCGGCCACGTCGGGCACCCGGCTGGTCGCATGGTTGAAGGCATTGCCCTCGGTCGCGATCCAGGCGGCCTCGTCGGACCGGTCGAGCAGCAGCGCATAATCGTCGAGCGCGGGCACGGGATGCTGGCGATCGAAGGCCGCGACGATCACAGGCAGCGCCGCCGCCGCCGCGTCGAACGGCACCTCGCCGTCGCGCTCGAACCCGGCGAGCACAGTCTTGGCCATGGCGTCGAGCGGATCGCGGCTGGCATGGAACACCCGCTGCGCCGCCATCGCAAAGGCCGGGTCGAAGCGCTCGACGTGCAATTCGCTGACGAAGAACTGCGGCAATTCCTCCGGCATGTCGAGCTGCGCCCAGGCGCGGCCGGTCATCTTCAGCCGGGGCAGAGGATAGGTACCGGCGACCTGATAGCCCAGCGGTCCGAGGATTCGGGCGAAGGCGTCCTGCCCCGCGGGCAGCGCACCGGTGCCGCCGGTCGGGAAACGCACCGTGCGCAGCGCGCCGTGATCGAAGCGGATCCGCTCGCCGCGCGCGCGCTGATCGGCGACGAAGGCGGCGCCGGTCGGCACCCGGACGAGGATGTCGTCGAACAGGACCGCGTTGAGCGCCGCGGCGAAACAGATGCGGGAAACGCCGCCCCCGGGGGCACGATGAGCGAGAGCGGCGTCGAGATCGACCGCCGCGAAGACGGCCTCCGCCCGCGCACCCAGCATCGAGGCGACAAGGGCCTCACCGATTGTCTGATGATCGTCCAGCATGATATCTCCGTCTGCCCGTCGCAGATAGGAGATGATCGTGGCGGCGCAAAAGGGATAAGCCGCATCTGTTGATGATCAGATGGAATATAGAGGAGCGTCCTAGCCGAGGTCACCGCCGGCCACCGGCAGGATGGAGCCGGTGATGTAGCTGGCCTCGTCCGAAGCGAGGAACAGGATTGGTGCGATCTGCTCGTCAAGCGAACCATAACGCTTGAAGAAGCTCGATTCGGTCACCTGGGCGACCGCCTCGGCCATCCAGGCCTGCTCGCGCGCGCTGTCGCCCTCCGCATTGCGCGGCACTTGCCGGGGCGGCGCCTCGGTTCCGCCGGGGGCGGTCGCGACGACGCGGATGCCCGATCCGGCATATTCCATGGCGAGGCTCTGGGTCAGGCCGTTGACCCCGCCCTTGGCGGCCGAATAGGGCACCCGGCGGATGCCGCGCGTGGCGTTGGAGGAAACGTTGACGATGGTTCCCGATCGCTGCGCCAGCATCACCGGCAGCACGGCGTGGCAGCAATAGAGCGTCGGCATCAGCGAGCGCCGTATCTCGGCATCGATCTGTTCGGGCTCGAACTCGACAAAGGGCCGCATCCGGATCGCGCCGCCCACATTGTTGATCAATATGTCGATGCGGCCATAGGCGGCAGTCGCCGCCGCCACGGCCTCCCGCGCGCCCGCGGCGGTCTCAAGGTCGCACAGCGCCGTCGCAGCGGTCCCGCCGGCCGCGGCGATGCGGTCGGCTACCGTCGCGACGATCTCCGCCCGGTCGACGAGGAACACGCTCGCCCCTTCCGCCGCCGCGCGGACGGCGACGCCCGCGCCGATGCCCTGTCCAGCGCCGGTGACAACCATCACCTTGCCGGCGAACCGTCCTTCGAACATGCCCGGGCTCCCGGTCAGAGATGATAGACGTCGACGACCTGGTGGATATAGTCGTTCTTGAGGACGATCCTCTTCTTCGCGATCCGGATCGCTCCGCCGCGCGTGTCGAGCGTGCAGAAGGCGGTGCCGAAGAACTGGCTGGTCTGCTGCAGCCGATGGCTGAGCGTGTGCCAGTTGTAGCGCAACTCGACCAGCCCGTCCCGCTCGGCGAGAATCTCGACATTGTTCACCGCGTGGCTGGTCCGGGCCTCGGGCGTGCTGGCGGACGAGCGCCCCGTCCTGAGCCGATAGACGCGGTCCTCCAGTCCCTGCCGGTTGGCATAGTAGATCAGCGATATCTCCGCTTGCGGATCGCGCGTCAGCTCGCCGTCGTCGGTCCAGGCCGGCATCCAATATTCGACGTCGGGAGCGTAGCATTCGAGCCATGCGTCCCAGTCGCGATCATCGAGCAGCCGGGCCTCGCGATAGAGGAAGGCACAGACATCGGCATAGGAGACGGCGGCGATGGCCGGTTCGAGCAAGGCGGTGGCGTTCATTCCGCGGCCTCCAGCAGGGTTTCGCCTGTTTCCCGGTCGATCCCGTCGAGCATCGAGCGCGCCCAATATTCGTGCTGGCGGACGAAAAGCCCTTCATCTTCGCTGCGCTCGCTCGACAGCAGTGGATTCATGCCCATCGCGCGGGCATTGTCGTCAGGGCCCGCGATCCAGCGCGTCGCGCCGCGGCTGAGGTCGTTCCACAGCGCCCCCGCTCCTTCATAGGCCGACTGGCAGGAACGGAACTCCTCCAGGTCGTCGGGCGTGCCCATGCCGGAAACGTTGAAGAAGTCCTCATATTGCCGGATGCGGGTCGCGCGCAGTTCCGCGCTCTCGCCCTTCGGCGCGAAGCAGTAGATCGTCACCTCGGTCCGATGGACGTCGATCGGACGCACCACGCGGATCTGGGTGGAGAACTGGTCCATCAGGAAGACGTTCGGATAGAGGGCGAGGTTGCGGCTCTGGCTGACGATGATCTCCGCGCGCTCGGCGCCCAGCCGCTCCGCAAGCGCCGCCCGCTGCGCCCAGACCGGGCGCACCTCGGGGTTGAGGACGCGGGTCCACAGCAGGATATGGCCGTTCTCGAACCCATAGACGCCGCTCACCGCCTTGGACCAGCCATTGGCATCCACCGCCCTGGTGCCACCCTCCGCGCGCCGGACCATGGTCGAGGCATAATTGGCGTGGACGGAGCTGACATGGTAGCCGTCGCAGCCATTCTCCATCTGCAGCTTCCAGTTGCCGTCGAAGATATAGGTCGAATTTCCGGTAAGAATCTCGATACCTTCGGGCGCCTGTTCGACGATCTGGTCGATGATCACGCGCGTCTCGCCCAGATAGTCCTCAAGCGGCGCGATATCGGCGTTCATGCTGCCGAACAGGAAACCGCGATACTCGGCGAAGCGAGCGATGCGGGTCAGATCATGCGATCCGTCGCGATCGAAGCTGTCCGGGTAGGCCCCGGTGGCCGCATCCTTCGCCTTGAGCAGCGACCCGTCGGTACGGAAGCTCCAGCCGTGAAAGGGACAGACAAGCAGGGGCTGGTTGCCGCGCCTGCGGCGGCACAGCTGGGCACCGCGATGCGAGCAGGCATTGACGAAGGCGTTGATCGCGCCATCCTTGCCCCGCGTCAGGACGACCGGGATGCGGCCGATCCAGGTGGTGAAATAGTCGTTCTTGCCCGCGACCTGGCTCTCATGGGCGAGATAGACCCAGTTGCCCTCGAAGATGTGCTTCATCTCGAGATCGAAGATGTCGGGATCGGTGAAGATGTCCCGCCGGCAGCGGAACGCGCCGCTGCCAGGGTCGTCGACGACGGCGGTCGCCACGCGGTCGCGGATGGACATCGTCATGGAAACTCTCCTTCAGTCGTCATTGTGACCCGAAAGGTATTTTCGAAAGGAGGCTGCGCCGCTTCGACGTGCTCCCCGATCCTTTCTATTATCCGATGATAATTGCTCCCTTAGGGCGCTTGCAAAGATCAATCCGATCTCGGTAAGATACCCTTGAGGTATTTTATGGACCTGCGTCAGCTTCGCTATTTCGCCACCGTCGTTGCCGAGCGCAACTTCAACCGGGCGGCCGAGCGGCTGCACATCGCCCAGCCGCCGCTCAGCCGCACGATCCGACAGCTGGAGGAGGAGATCGGCGCCGAACTGATCGATCGCTCCAGCCGCCCGCTCCGGCTGACCGCGATCGGCCACCTCGTCCATGAGCAGGCATTGCAGATGCTCAGCCGGATGGAGGACATGCGCCTGATGGTCCGTACCGCGGTCGGATCGGAACGCCGCCGCTTCGCCATGGGCTTCGCCGCCTCGACCATGTATGCACGCCTGCCGGAGCTGATCCGCGAGTTCCGGGTCGAGGCGCCCGACGTCGAGCTGGTCCTGGTCGAGAGCGTGACCTTCGACCAGATCGCCGCGCTCAAGGAAGGACGGATCGACGTCGGTTTCGGCCGCATCCGCTTCGAGGACCCGTCGCTCCAGCGCACCGTGTTGCGCTACGAAGCACTCGTCGTCGCGCTGCCGATCGCGAGCCCATTGGCGCAGGAGGAAGGACCGATCTCCATCCGCGCGCTGGCCGACCTGCCGTTGATCATCTACCCCCGCCAGCCGCGCCCGAGCTATGCCGACCAGGTACTCTCGCTGTTTCGCGACCATTCCATCGAACCGCGGGTGGTGCAGGAGGCGCGGGAGTTGCAGACCGCGATCGGCCTCGTCGCCGCCGAAGAAGGGATCGCGATCGTGCCCGAGACGGTTCGCCGCGCGCGCAGCCACGACGTGCGCTACCGCGAACTGCTCGAAGGGGCGACCTCGCCGATCATCATGAGCCACCGGATCGGCGATTCCTCGCCCGAGCTGCGAATAATGGCGGGGGTGATCGCCCGGAAATATGCCGAATGGGGCTATAAGGTGCCCGACGCGTTGAAACTGTGAAAGCCGGCGACGGCCACCGAAGAGGAGAGCAACCGTTGACCGGGCAGGATCGGCTCATGGCGGGCATCGAACTGGGCGGCACAAAGGCGATCGCCCTTCTGGCGCGAGGTCGCGACGTGCTCGCCAGCGCGCGCATCCCGACCACCACGCCGGACGCGACGCTGCAGGCCATCGGCGACCGGATCGAGGCATGGCAGAGCGAGCACGGCCGTGCGCATGCCCTGGGCATCGCCAGCTTCGGACCGCTTGGGCTCGATCGGTCGCGGCCCGACTATGGGCATATCACCTCCACGCCCAAGCCTGGCTGGCGGCAGACCGAGTTGGTGCGCCATTTCGGCATGCGCTTCGGGGTTCCGATCGGCTTCGACACCGACGTCGCCGGCGCGGCGCTCGCCGAGCATCGGTGGGGCGCGGCGCAAGGGTGCGACGTCGCCATCTACATGACGATCGGCACCGGCGTCGGCGGCGGGATCGTCGTTGACGGGCGGCCGGTCCATGGGCTGGTCCACCCCGAATTGGGCCATTTGCGCGTCCGACGGGCGACCGGCGACGGTTTCGCCGGCGTCTGCCCCTTTCATGGCGACTGCCTGGAGGGCCTCGTCTCCGGCCCGGCGATCGCGGCGCGCACCGGCCTCGACGGCGCGTCGGTCGGGAATGATCATGCAGTGTGGAACGACGTAATGGCAGAACTTGCCGAGGCGATGGCCATGCTGCTGCTGACCCTCTCCCCCCGCCGGATCGTGATCGGCGGCGGCGTGTTGCAGCAGCGATCCTCCCTCTTCGAGCGGCTACGCCAGCGGACCGCCGGCTTGCTCGGCGGCTATGTCGCCGGAATCGACGAGGACTCCCTCGCCGCTCTGATCGTTCCGCCAGGGCTCGGCGCGATGGCGGGGCCCCTGGGTGCCATCGCCCTGGCCGAGGATGCCTGGAACGGCGGAGGCCCTGTCGTGGCCGCCACCGCGCAGAACCCCCTTCAGAATCACATATAAAGTTTTCTTTATATGTCTGTTGACAGCTCCGGCCCGATGCTGTCCAATGCTCGGCGTCGAGGTTCCCTGCGCCGGGTCCGAAGGATTGCGGGCGGCAGGGCTAAGACGGGAAGCCGGTGACGCCCGCAAGGTGAAGTCCGGCGCTGCCCCCGCAACTGTGAGCGGTGAGCGGCGGTTTCATCATTGCCACTGGCGGCCCTCGTGACCGCTGGGAAGGCCGGAACCGACGTGACGACCCGTGAGCCAGGAAACCTGCCTCCGACGCGATAACGTTCCTCGGACGGGGGTTCCTCCGGTGGATCGCGCGATGGAAAGCCCTGCGGCCGCCGGCTCGCGGAGCTGCCCGCTCGTTCGCGCGCTCTTCCGTCGGCCTTCGCCCGCAAAGCAGGTGTAGAGTCGATGCCCAGACCCCACCCATTTGCCATCGGTCCGCCCGGCCGAATGCGATAGCGCGCCGAGTCCTCCGCCACGGGCCTGACGCGGCGCGCTCACCTCCGTCCCCTTACCAGCCACCGTGACGGCCGGCGCATGCGCCCGGCCGAAGGAGATTTTTCATGCCTGTTATCGCCGCGAATCTCGGTTTCCCCCGCATCGGCCCTCGCCGCGAGCTGAAGTCCGCCCTTGAAGCCTATTGGGCCGGCAAGATCGACCAAGCCCGGCTGCTCGAGACCGCCAGAGCCCTGCGCACCGCGACCTGGGCGCGGCAAAGGTCGGCCGGAATAGAGGTAATCCCGAGCAACGACTTCTCGCTTTACGACCAAGTGCTCGACACCAGCGTGATGGTCGGCGCGATTCCCGACGTCTATCGCGGCCTCGGCACGCCGGACTCGCTCGACGTCTATTTCGCCATGGCACGCGGCACCCGCACCGACACTGGCGACGCGGGCTGCGACCGCGGCCAGGCGGCGGGCGGAGACGTGCCGGCTCAGGAGATGACCAAATGGTTCGACACCAACTATCACTATATGGTGCCGGAGGTGTCGCCGGACCAGAGCTTCGTCCTTGCCACCACCAAGCCGGTCGATCAGTTCGAGGAGGCCCGGGCGCTCGGCTACCATACACGGCCGGTGATCCTTGGCCCGGTCACCTGGCTGCAGCTGGCCAAGTCGGAGGCTGACGGTTTCGACCCCCTGTCGCTGCTGCCACGCCTTCTCCCGGTCTATGCCGAACTGCTGGGCCGGCTGCGACGTGCGGGCGCGGACTGGGTGCAGATCGACGAACCGGCACTGGTGCTCGACCTGAACGATGCAGCGCGCGCTGCCTATATCTCGGCCTATGCCGAGCTGGCGAAGGTCGACGGCGTCAAAGTGATGCTCACAACCTATTTCGGCGCGCTGGGCGACAATCTCGAAACTGCCCTCTCGCTTCCGGTGGCCGGCCTGCACATCGACCTTGTCCGCGCGCCGGGGCAGCTCGAGGCCGTACTGGCGGGCGCCCGCGAGGATCTCCTGCTGTCACTCGGCCTCATCGACGGCCGCAACGTCTGGAAGGCCGACCTGACCGCCCTGCTCGATCGCTACGAGCCCATCATTCGATCACGTCCGGCCTTTCAGATCGCTCCTTCCTGCTCGCTGCTGCACACACCGATCGACCTGGCGCTGGAGACGAAGCTCGACCCCATGGTGAAGGACTGGCTCGCCTTCTCCGCGCAGAAGCTCGAAGAGCTTTCGGTGCTGAGGCTGGGCCTGGCAAACGGTCGCTACGTCGTTGCGGACGAACTGCTGGCCAATGCGGATTCAATCCAAGCCCGCCGCGTCTCGGCCCTGACCAACGATCACGCCGTGCGCGACCGGACCGCCCGGATCACCGGCGACTGGGCTCGCCGCAAGACACCCTTCGCGAAGCGGATCGGGGCGCAGCGGGCGCGGCTGAACCTCCCGCCCCTGCCCACCACGACGATCGGTTCCTTCCCGCAGACCGCCGAGGTCCGCAAGGCGCGCTCGGCGCACGACAAGGGCGAGTTGGACACCGCCGGCTATCAGCGGTTCCTGCGCCAGGAAACCGCGAGGGCGATCGCCTGGCAGGAGGAGATCGGCATCGATGTGCTCGTCCATGGGGAGTTCGAGCGCAACGACATGGTGCAATATTTCGGCGAGCAACTCGCCGGCTTCGCGTTCAGCCGCGCCGGCTGGGTGCAGAGCTACGGCTCGCGCTGCGTCCGCCCGCCGATCATCTATGGCGACGTGTCACGCCCGAAGCCGATGACGGTCTCCTGGTGGCAATATGCCCAGTCGGTGACGGCCAGGCCGATGAAAGGCATGCTCACCGGGCCGGTGACGATCCTCAACTGGTCTTTCGTTCGCGACGACCAGAGCCGCGAGGAGACCTGCCGGCAAATAGCCCTGGCGATCCGCGACGAGGTGCTCGACCTCGAAGCGGCTGGCGCCAGGATCATCCAGATCGACGAGGCCGCGCTGCGCGAAGGGTTGCCGCTGCGCCGGGCCGACTGGCGGCATTATCTCGACTGGGCCGTCGAGAGCTTCCGCATCTCTGCCTCGGGCGTCGCCGACAACACGCAGATCCACACCCATATGTGCTATTCGGAGTTCAACGAGATCATCGCGTCGATCGGCGCGATGGACGCCGACGTCATCTCCATCGAGACCTCACGATCGAAGATGGAGCTGCTCGATGCGTTCGTCGACTATGCCTATCCGAACGAGATCGGGCCGGGCGTTTATGACATCCACAGCCCGCGCATTCCCTCCGCGCAAGAGATGGAGGCCCTGCTGATCAAGGCGGGCGAGCGCCTGTCGCCGGACCAGCTCTGGGTCAATCCCGACTGCGGCCTCAAGACCCGCAAGTGGGAGGACGTGAAGCCGGCACTGATCGCCATGGTCGACGCGGCGAAGGCGGCCCGCGCCGCCCTGGTCTGACGTCGTCCCACCGGCCGGCCGCGGGTTCCGTATGGTTCAGGGCGAGCCCGGCCTATGGCTGGGCCGCCCTACCCCTGCACGTCGGCGCGACCGATGCGCATCGCTGGCGGCAACACGCAGACGGCCGAGGCGAAATAGAGCAGCGAACAGATGAGCGCGACAGCCGCGAAACCCGATCGGCCGTCGAGAAAGAAGGTGATCAGCAGTGGCGCGGCACCATATCCTATGGTGAAGGCGGCAACCGATGCCGCCACCACCGTTCCGCTCCGGTCGAGCAAGGCCATCAGCGTGCGGAAGCAGGGTGTCAGGAACATCGCCCAGAAGGACAGCAGCGCCGCGCCAAGGCAGTAGACCCAGCCGTTCGGCACGAAGACGAAGGCCAATCCCGCGAACAGATTGAACAGGATCGCAACCGTGAACAGCGGCGGCAGCGCGAAACGCCGTGCCAGCCAGCCGACGCACAACGGCCCGGGTATACCGGCCAGCTGCCCGAGCCCCAGGAAGAAGCCGATCTGTCCCAGGGACAGGCCGTGCGACAGCCCGATGCGTTCAGCGTAAACCCAGAGCCCGGCGGCCCCGGCCCAGAACAGTCCGAAAGCAAGGAGCGCGAGCAACGGATTGCGCGACAGAGTGGCAGGGATCGCCGCGGTGCCGGCGACCGGTTCGCTCGCACTCACGCGCCGCAGCGGCGCTGCCCAGCCGAGGAAAGGCAGAGACAGGGCGCTGAAGCCCGCGAGAAACCAGAAGGTACCGGCACGGCCGGCGATCCCGACCAGCCAGGGCGTCGCGACCAGGGCCGCGGCAGCGGCCAGCGCGACCGCAAAGCCAATGGCGGAAAAGGCCCGCCGGGGATCGGGCGTCGCAGCGGCCACGGCCCCGGCAATAGCCATGAGGGCACCTTCGCCGATGCCGGTCGCGAAGCGCGCGGCGATCATCACCGGCAGCGGCACCATCAATGCGCACAATATATTGGACAGCACGACGATCGCCGTCATCGCGACCATCGCGTGCAACCGATCGATCCGCCGCATCAGCACCGACGCCCCGACCGCGCTGATCGCCATGCCGAACAGCTGCAGCGAGACGATGCGCCCGGCGAGCTGCTCGCTCGCGCCATAGCTGTCGATCATCGCGCCGACGATGAAAGGCATCACCAGCAGGCTATATTCGCTGACGACCGAGGCATAGACGGCGGCGAACAGCGCCCTGCCGCCCGCCGGGGCCGCCGTCGCGGGGAGCACGACACTGCTCATGCCAGACGCTCCACGAACGACAACAACTCCGTATTGAAACGCTCGGCGTCCTCCCAGAACAGGCAATGCCCGCAATCCTCGAACGTCAGCAATTCGCCCTGGGGCAGCCTATCGCGCAGATAGAGCGCGCCGCTACGCGGCTGCGCGCTGCGTTCGCCCGAGCAGATCAGGGTGGGCACGTCATAATCTGCGATCATCGGGCGATAGTCACGCAGGCACTGATCGAAGAAGATGGCAGCGGCGATCGCCTCGGGTGCCGAGCACATCTCGTTGATCATCCAGTCGGCCGCCTCCGGATCCGGCTGGCGATGGAACATCATCGGCAGCACCCCGCGCATGAACTGGTTGCGGTTGGTGAGCAGCTGTGCCGTCCAGTCGTGCATCTCGGCGATCCCGACCAGCGCGTCTTCCGCACCGGGATAGCGGAAGTCCGTCGGGGCCTGATCCACCACGACGAGACCCGCGATGTCGCACGACCCGAACTGGAGATGGAGATCCCAGGCGATCAGCGCCCCCATCGACCAACCGACCAGTACGGTCCGCTCCAGTCCCAATGCCGCGATGAAGCTATGGAGGTCGGCAGCGAGCGTCGGCACCGTGTGGCCGCCCGGCGTCATGCTCGACCGGCCGTGGCCGCGCAGGTCCAGCGCGATCGCGCGATGATACCTTCCCACGGCCGTCAGTTGGCGGCGGAAGAAGCGACTGCTCCCCCACAGGCCGTGGACGAACACTATCGGCCGACCGGTGCCGACCGCTTCCCAATAGAGCTGGGTGCCTCCGCCGACATCCACGCTGCCCTGTTCCAGGCCTGTCATCCCCATCGCCATCATCCCGCCGTGAACCCCGCGTCCGCCAAAAGTGCCGCCCCCGTGATCAAGGAAGCGTCGTCCGAGGACAGGAAAAGGACGACGTCGGCGATCTCCTCCGGCCAGGCGAGCCGCTGGTGGAGCGGATGGATCTTGCCATATTCTGCGAAGGTCGCCTCGACATCGGCGCTAGGTGGAAGGGTGCTTTCCAGCATCGGGGTTCGCACCGCACCGGGACAGACGCAGTTGACGCGGATCCTGCCGGCATAGTCCATTGCCATGCCCTTGGTCAGCTGCACGACGCCCGCCTTGCCGGGCCCATAGGCGCACTCGTCGGTCCACCCCACAAGTGCCAGTGCCGAAGCGACGTTGACGATCGCCCCCTCCGCTTCGATCAGTGCCGGCAGGCAAGCGCGCGACATCAGGAAAGTCCCGGTCAGGTTGACCGCGAGGGTGTGTTGCCAGCCGTCGAGCGGGGTGCTGAGCGCGGGTTCCTGCGGCCCGGCGATCCCGGCATTGTTGACCAGCACGTCGACCCGGCCTCGCGCCTCGACCACCGTGGCGACCGCGGCGGCGACGCTGGCCTCGTCAGCGACGTTGCAGGTCGCGGCTACGCCCGGCACGGCCAGCAGCGCCACCGTGGCCGCGGCGGCGGCGGGGTCGATGTCCAAACAGGCGACGAAGGCACCCTCCTGCGACAGGCGGACAGCGATGGCGCGGCCTATGCCCGCTCCCGCGCCGGTGACGATGGCGGTCCTGCCCGCCAGCCTTTGTGCGATGGTCATAGCGATCCTATCGGGCGGTCACGCCGCCATCGACCGGCAATGCGATACCGGTGACGAAGTTCGCCTCGTGCGAGGCCAGGAAGGCGATCGCCGCAGCGACCTCCTCGGGTTGCCCGACGCGACCGATGGGCTGCTCGGCGGCGATCGCCGCGGCGGCTGTCGCGGGGTCGTCCTGCGCCGCGATCCACCCGCGCATCATGGGGGTGTCGATGAAGCAGGGCGCGACGCAGTTGACGCGGATGCCATGCGGTGCCGCATCCAGCGCGGCCGCGCGGACGAAGTGGACGAGACCTCCCTTGCCCGCGCAATAGGCGGCCTGGCCGGGCATCCCGACGAGGCCGGCATCGGAAGCGACATGGACGATCGCGCCCGATCGGCGCGGCTGCATCGCGCGCAATGCAGCACGCGTCACCCGGAATGCGCCCGACAGATTGACGTCGATCAGCCGTTCCCAGGTCGCATCATCCGTATCGGCGACCGTCCCCTGGGCCGGCAGGCCGGCACAGTTGACGACCACGTCGAGCGGTGCCTGCGCCTCGACCGAGGCGATCGCCTCGTCGACCGCGGCGCCCTCCGTCACGTCGAGCGCAACGAACGCCGCCTCCCCGCCCTCAGGCGCGACACGATCGGCGATCCATAGCCGCGCGCCTTCCGCCCGCAGCCTGGCGGCGGTCGCCGCCCCGATTCCCGACGCTCCGCCGATCACGAGCGCGGCCTTTCCCGCGAAGCGTCCCGCTACCGCCGCCATCGGCGCGTCCTTTCGTCGCATGACGACATGTGCATTAATCTCCAACTGGCGCTATCCTTGGTCGCGCTGTAAACAAGCGTTGTCAATTCGGAACGTTTGATTTTGAAGAGGAACACCTCATTGCGCGACAGCGATGAAGCCATCGGCCGGGATCTCGCCCAACGCATCGTCGAAATCCGGGAGGAGCGCGGCCTCAGCCTGCGGAAGCTCGCAGCCATGTCGGGCATCCCGCTGTCGACGCTCTCCAAGGTCCAGAACAACCTGACGACCCTCACCTATCCGCATCTGGTGAGGCTCGCGGCCGCGCTGGGGCTCGAGCTGTCCCAGCTCTTCAGCAAGCCCGAGGCCGACGTCAGGGCCGGCCGCCGCGCCGTGACCTTCAAGGGCCAGGGCCTGCGCGAGGCGACGACCCGTTACCGGTTCGAACTGCTCTGTGCGGACCTGGCCGCCAAGAAAATGAGCCCCGGCATCATGGAGATCACGGCCCGGACCCTCGAGGAAGCCGGCGGGCTCGACAATCATGAAGGCGAAGAATTCATCTTCGTGCTCAGCGGCGAGGTGACCGTCATCACCGAGGACTATCGGCCCACGCCCCTGCGCGAAGGCGATTCCATGTATCTCGACAGTTCGGCGGGTCATGCCTATGTCGCCACCGGCGACGGTCCGGCCCGCGTGCTGGCTGTCACGACCCATATGATCCGCGATCTCCAGCATCTCTGATCCGTGAAACTGGTCGCGCCTGACATCAGGCGAAGGCGAACAGGCGGGCCGGGTTATCGACCAGCATGTGCATCAGCTTCCCCTCGTCGATCCCGGCGGCCGCGAAGCGCGGACGCAGGGTGGTGAGGATATGCGCCATGCCCCAGCCGCCACGCGCACGGCGGGCGGTCTGGTAGCAAATGTCGTGCGACAGGAGCAGCCGGTCGATATGGCCAGCCGCCACCAGCGCGGCCACCTCGGCGATCCGCTGGCTATCGGTCGGCAGCTGGATGTAGGTGTCCCCGAAGGCAAAGACGCCTTCGGAACCGAAGGTATCATATTCGAGCCAGAGACCCGATGACAGCAGCCGCTCCTGATAGGCGGGATCGATTCCCGATCCGTCCTGATGGCAGAGCACGAGGCGGGTGAGGTCTCCGCCCTCGGCGCGATAGAGGCCGATCAGCTCGTCGGTCATGTCCCGGAACTGCGGCAGGATCCCCGACATGACGTGGAAGAATACGGGGGCGCCGGTACGCGCCTGAGCCCGCCCGGCGGCCCGGATGCAACGGAGCTCCACGTCCGAACCGCTCTCGACCGCGATCTCCCCGATCGCGCCGCGGCGGATACCTTCCGCGCCGCCGGTCTCGATCTCGTCGACCAGGCGGTTCGCGAGTTCGTCGACGGAAAGCCCTTCGACCCACGCGGGCAGCGAACTGTCGATATAGAAGCCGGTCGCGGCGATGACGTTCAGCCCGGATGCTTCCGATATCCGGCGGAGGCCCATGACATCGGGCGAAAGCCCCACCGGCGTGAGGTCGACCACCGTCCGGCCTCCAGCCTCCGCGAACCAGGCACATTCGCGCAGCGCCGCCGCCTCGTCGGTGGCGAGCAGGTTGACCCGGTATCCGGCCGGATCGCGCAGCAACGCCGCGCGATCCGACAAAGCGAGCCCGTCGCCGATGGCGGCCTCGTCGGCCGCCGGGCTGTACCGGCAGGTGAAATCGGCGAGCAGATGCTCATGCGCCAGGGTGATGCCGAGCGCCGCCGGATCGACCGGCCCCCGCACCGTAACCGCCTTTCTGCACATGTCCGCTCTCCGATCCCGTTTCGTCAGAAGGCCTTGGTGAACTCGATGCCGAGCTCGCGCGGCGGCGCCGGCAAGGCGATCGCATAGACGAACGCCATCAGATCCTCCTTATGGGTGGCATAGCGCTTGTCGAACAGGTTCTTCCCATAGAGGGCCAGGTTCCAGCCGTCGGTCTCCGAGCCGATGCCGAGCCGTCCGTTGAAGACGCTGTAGCCCTTCTGGAAATTATAGATGCTGTTCTGCGCGTTGAAGTAGAAGCTGCTCTTGTAGGACCAGTCGAGCCGGGCCGTCACCATCGCGTCCTCGCTGCCGACAGGCACGCCGAACTGATATTGGCCGCCGGCGTTGAGCGCCCATTTGGGCGTGTCGGGGAGCTTGTCCGTCTTGTCGATGTCGGCGCCCGCGACGAGGTTGCGATATTTGTTGTCGAGATAGGTTCCGCTGAAGTCGACCGACAGGCCCTGCCCGATCAACGCCAGCCCTTCGACCTCCGCTCCGCGGATACGGGCGTCAGCGGGATTGCCGACGACGTTGACCGTAACGCCGGTCACCGGATCGGGCAGATTCAGCGTCGTCTGTATGTTCTTGTAGTCGGTCTGGAACAGCGCGACGTTGAATTGGACCCGGCGGTCGAACAACCGCGTCTTGAGCCCCAGTTCATAGGTGATCGCCTTCTCCTGGTCGAAGGCCAGGAACGTGTTGACGCTCTGTGCCCGTCCGTTGAAGCCACCGCTCTTGAAGCCGGTCGCGGCGCTTGCATAGGCCATCACGTCGCGCGAGAACTCATATTGCGCGGCCAGGCGCCAGGTGAAGAATTTCCAGCGGTCCGACTGGCGCGTCAGCGGCACCAGGTCGACAAAGAATTTGTTGGCGTAGGTTTCGATCGTGTCGATCTTCTTCTCATAGGAATAGCGTCCGCCCGCGGTCAGCGAGAGGCCGTCGGTGACCTTGTACGTCCCCTGCGCGAACAGGGCAGCGGTGCGGTTCTTGAAATCGTTGGTCGTATAGGTGTCGAAGCCGTCGGGATTCTCGGCATAGGACAGCGGCAGATAGATCGCGCTGAAGCCTTTTTCGCGCAGATAGTAGCCGCCGATTGCATAGTCGAGCCGATCGGCGAACGTCTTGCCGGTGATGACCAGTTCCTGGGAGAACTGGTTCTGGGAGTCGTCGACGGTCTGGTCACCCAGCGGGTAGGGCGAGGCATCGAAGTCCAGGCCTGTAAAGGAGTCGAGCTCTCGATAGGCCGTGATCGACCTGATCTCCGCACCGCCGATATCCCATGACAGGGTCAGCCGCGTCCCCCAGATGTCCGACTTGTTGCCGGGGTGGAAACCCGAATAGTTGCGATAGGCGCCCGGCGACAGGAAACGATCGTCATAGAGCTGCAAGCCGTTGTCCAGCGCGAACTGGTTCTGCGGAATGGTAACGAAGCTAGTGGAATTGATGGCGGTGACGATCGCCATCTTCTCGTCCTCGTCGACATGGGTCCAGTCGGCCGCAAGCTCCGCGGAGAAGCTCGGGGACGGCGTCCAGCGGAGGGCGCCGCGCATGATCAGCTGATCGGTCCCGTTCATCTTCTGGCCGTCGAACAGGCTCTTGCCATAGCCGCGCTGATTCTTGGTCAGCGCGCTAAAGCGTACCGCCAGCTCGTCGGTGACGAGCGGCAGGTTGACCGTGCCGCCCACATCCATCCGATAATTCTCGCCCAGCCGCGCGAGGACCTTGCCCGACGCCTCGCGCGCATCGGGCGCGAGCGTGTAGACGCTGATCGCGCCGCCCACCGCATTCTTGCCGAACAAGGTTCCCTGCGGACCGCGCAACACCTCGACCCGGTCGATGTCGAGCAGGTCGAGCGCACCGCCTGCCGTCCGTGCGATATAGACGCCGTCGAGATAGACGCCCACGCCCGGATCGGTGGTGGCGATGAAATCGAACTGGCCGATGCCACGAATGAAGAATCCCGCATTGCCGCCACCTTGCGAGCTGGTCGTCACCTCGACGCCCGGCGTCTTGGACACGATGTCGGTGATGTTGGTGGCCGAGCGGCGTTCCAGCTCGCCAGCGGTCACCGCGGAGATCGCAATGGGAACGGTCTGAACGGTCTGCTCGCGTTTCTGGGCAGTGACAACGATGTCGCCCAACTGTTCCCAACTGGAAACATTCGAATCTTGCGCAAGGGCGCCGGACGCACTGGTCGTAGCAAGAACACCTGCCACATAGATTCTCAGAAAACCCGGATTTTTCATGATATTCCCCTTTATCGCAACCGATATTCCCATCGCGAATGGAGCGGGCTACGGCCCGCCTCTCCCGACCCTCTTAGCACATGTGTTCCTATTGACAAACATTTGTTCCTTATTGATATCACGGACAGGACAATTGCCGGCAACGCAAAAGGGGTAACGGCGGGAATGATGGACTACGACCACGTGCTGGAGCTCGATCGGACCGATCCGCTCGCCGCCTCGCGTGCGGCGTTCGACCTTCCCGAGGGCGTGATCTACCTGGATGGCAATTCGCTTGGCGCGCTGCCGCGACATGTGCCGGGCAGGGTGGCTGAGGTGATCGGACAGCAATGGGGCCGGGACCTGATCCAGAGCTGGAACCGCCACGACTGGATATCCATGCCGGCTCGCGTCGGCGACCGCATCGCCAGGCTGATCGGGGCGGAATCGGGTGAGGTGGTCGCGGCCGACAGCACTTCGGTCAACCTGATGAAGCTGCTGTCGGCCGCTCTCGCGCTACGACCGGAGCGACGAACGATCCTTTCGGACAACGGAAATTTTCCGAATGATCTCTACATCGCTCAAGGGGTGGCAGGCCTGCTCGACAAGGAGCACCGGCTGCGGATCACCGATCCCGATCAGGTAGCCGAGGCGATCGACGAGGACGTGGCGGTCATCATGCTGACCGAGGTCGATTATCGCAGCGGCCGCCGCCACGACATGAGCGACCTGACCGCGCGCGCGCACGCCGCCGGTGCGTTGGTGATCTGGGACCTGTGCCACAGCGCCGGCGCGATGGATGTCGACCTGAACGGCTCGAACGCGGACATGGCCGTCGGCTGCGGCTATAAATATCTCAACGGCGGGCCCGGCGCACCCGCCTTCATGTTCGTGGCGCGCCGGCTGCAGCCGGTTCTCAAGCCGGCGCTGTCGGGCTGGATGGGACATGACCAGCCTTTCGCATTCGACCTGGACTACCGCCCGGCCGCTGGCATTCTGCGTAACCTGGCAGGCACGCCGCCGATCCTCGGCCTGACGGCGCTCGATGCCGCACTCGACAGCTTCGACGGCGTCGACATGACCCGTGTCCGGGCCAAGTCGCTGGCTCTGGGCGATCTGTTCGTCGCGCTCGCCCGCGAACGCCTGGCCTGCTACGGGCTGGAGATCATTACGCCGGAGGCTCATGACGTGCGCGGCAGCCAGATATCGCTCCGCCATCCCGAGGCCTATGCGATCATTCAGGCCCTGATCGGCGAAGGCGTGATCGGCGATTTCCGGATGCCGGACATTGCCCGCTTCGGCCTCGTCCCGCTCTACAACAGCTTCGCCGACATCTGGCATGCAATTGAGCGGCTCGAGGGGGTCATGGCGGCGGGGACGTATCGGCAGCCGCGCTTTCGCGAGCGATTGGCCGTGACCTGATCGAGCAAGCCGCCCCTATCGCCGCCGCTCTTCCCCGCGGGGGCCGGCTTTCCTCATTCCGATACGGGACCGCCCTGCGGGCCGGGCCGCTGACAGGGCGGGCGGAAGAGGCCCCGCGTCGACCATGATCGATCGCAGGGCCTGCCCCCCTCCAGGCCAGACCTTACAACACCACGGCCCTCAAGCCGCGAAATCGAGCTGATCGATATCCGCCGCCGTCGTGCTCCGCAGGGCCACTACGGCCGTGATCTGATCCGCCGTACCCGCTGCGTTGTAGAACAGATAGGTATCCGAGCCGACCTGCAAGGCCGCCACGTCCTGCGTTCCCCCGTGGCCGCTCAGGAGCGTCGCCGCAGCCGTCTGCGCCGCCGCCACCGATGCATAGTTGGTGGCATCGTGCAGCACCTCCCCACTCGAAACCGTGAAGCCGAGCCGGATGAGGTCGCTCCCCTGTTCGAAGTCGGTGATCGCCGTCCAGGAGCCGGCGGTGTCGATATTGCCCGCGCCATCGGACGCGAAATCGAACAGGTCCGCGCCCGCGCCGCCGGTGAGTTGATCGACGCCGCTGCCCGCGACCAGCGTGTCGTCTCCCAGATCGCCCATCAGCGTATCGTTGCCGGCATCGCCGGATAGCCGGTCATTGTCCTTGCCGCCGCGCACCAGATCGTCGCCATCACCGCCGGACAGGACATCGTTGCCCTGATTGCCGTTCAGATGGTCATTGCCGGTGCCGCCGGAGATGCTGTCGTTGCCCTCGCTTCCATATAGCCGGTCACGCTCGGCACCGCCGGAAATGGTGTCGTTGCCCCCATTGCCGATCACCACGTCGGTACCGTCTCCGGCATCGATCAGATCGTCGCCATCGGCGGCGTTTTCGGTCCCGTTGAGGCTGTTGCCATAGATATGGTCGTTGCCGGCCCCGCCGGACAGCGTATCGTTGCCGCCCTCGCCGTCGCCGGAGGTCATGTAGCCGCCATAGAGCCAGTCATGGCCATTGCCGCCGATCAGGCTGTCGTCGCCCGAACCGCCTCCGAGCGAGTCGTCGCCGGCGCCACCGTCGATAACGTCGGCGCCCGCACCACCGCGAATATTGTTGGCGCTGGCGTTGCCGGTGATCCGGTCGTCGGCAGCCGTACCGGTGAAGGTCGTCTGGTCGGTCAGCGTGGTCGTCACGACGTCGTCGATCGTGGCGACGCTGATCGTCAGCGTCGCGCCGGCCGTTCCGCCGCGCCCGTCGCCAACCGTATAGGCGAAGCTGTCGGTCAGGGTCTCGCCAGCCGGCCGTGCATCGACACGATCGCCATCGGCGACATAGGACCAGCTGCCATCAGCGTCGATCGTCAGCGAACCATATAGGCCCTGCAGGACCGTGGGGCCTGTAACCGACTGTCCAGCAACCGAAATCAGCGCCAATATGTCCGGGGCGTCCGGATCGTTCTCTCCGGTCGTGTCGTTGCCCAGCAGGTTGCCCGTGACGGTGGCATCCTCGTCCACCGACGCCGTATCGGCCGTGGCCACCGGCGGATTGTTCGCCTGGACAGCCGTGATGCCGGTGACGCTTTCCGCCTGGGCAATAGCCTGCGTGGTCGCCTGGGTTTCCTCGACAATGGAGGCGAGCTGTTCGGGCGTAGCGTTGGACAGGGCCGCGCCGATCACGTTCGTCAGCACCTGCTGGTCGGTGAGATCGACGGGATCGCCGGTTGCGACGAGCGTGCCCAGTGTATCCAGCGCCGCGGCTGTGTCGCCGTCGTTGCCGGCCACGCTGTTGAGCAACTCCGCTACGGCGACCGCAGCCTTCTGCGCGGCCAGGCCGTTGGCATCGGTGGTAGCCGCACCGACCAGATCGAGCTTGAGCAGTTCGACTCCGGCGTCGATGCCGAACGCTTGCTTGACCTGCACCTCCGCATCGCCGGCCGTCGCACCGCCCGACACCAGCGCCTCGACCAGCGTCGTGAGGGGATTGATGACGGTCGAACCGATCGGCGCTGCGAAGGTCAGCTGGTTGGGAAGATTGGTGTCGATGTTGGTGCCGCCGAAGGCGCGCAGGCTGCCGACCTGCGTGGTGACCAGCGTGTAGTTGCCGTTGGGGTCCGAGGTCGTCGAATCCTCGCCCTCGTCGAGCTGGCCGTTACCATTGACGTCGATATAGACGGTGGCGCCGCTGATATAGCCGTCCGCAATCGTGCCCTGATTGGCACCGACCAGATCGGTACCGTTCCAGCTGTAGTCGCCGTCAGCGAACGACACGATCTCAACGTTCGAAAGCTCGGCGTCGCCGACCTGGAAGCTGCCGCCGGAACCCGCCGTGACGACATAGTCGGCCCGGTCGCCGGAGAAACGCACGATGTCCGTGCCCGCCCCGCCGTCGATCACGTCGAAGCCGTCGCCACCGACGATCGTATCCGCGCCGCCGCCGCCATTGATCGTGTCGTTGCCCGCGCCGCCAGAGAGGCTGTCGCCCTGAACGGTGCCGGTGATCGCCTCCGCTCCGTCCGAGCCGTTGACCGCGATACGGATGCCGGATCCCGCCTGGAAACTATAGGCGGAACCGTCGAAGACACCGTCCGAAGACAGGTTGATGGTGATGCCCCCCGTACCGTCGAGCACGAGGTCCGACGCCATCGCGCCGATCGTCTGGCCCGAAATGGTGAGGTTGGCGATCCCCTGGCTCGGCGAGCCCTGGATCGCCGAGGTAAAGGCAGGCTGCAGGAAGATGCCCTCGATCGATTGCACCGTGCCCCGGAAGTCCACGGTTCCGCCCACCGAGAGGAAGTCGCTGCCGTCGCCGCCGTCGAACAGGCTGCCTTCGCCGCTTTCGCCGCCGGCGATGACGAGCACGTCGTTGCCGTCATTGCCGTACAGCATGTTGGTCCCGCCATTGCCGTTGAGCACGTCCATGCCCGACGAGCCGTTGAGCGTGTCGTTTCCGGCATTGCCGACCAGGGCCTGGCGGATGCCGGCGTTAGCGTCCGAGGCGGTGAGCTGGTAGCTGGCGTTGTCCGACGCGGACAGGGCGACGGTGTCACCCGGTTTGTAGGCCACGGACGGCGTGGTCCAGTTCGTCACGTCGAAGGTCGGCATGACGATATTCGTGTCGGTGCCCATCCCGCCGATAGCCGCCAGGACGAGATTGTCCATCCCGGCGCCACCGATGGCCTGGAGGGGCGGCGGAATGGTGAAGGTGCCGCTCTGGTTGACCACATGATAGCCGGCGCCGAATGTCAGCACCGTGCCGGTATTCGAATGGAACTCGAGCCGTTCGAAGCCGCCGAAACCCTGTCCCGCATAGAGGGTGGTCGGACCGTTCGGCCCGCGCGGCGCGCCGGCCAGTGTGTATAGCTCGAGCGTATCGAACCCTTCGCCGCCATTGTAGGTCCCGCCATTGGCGATCGCCGTATTCAGGATGACACGGTCGTCGCCGCCGCCGGCCTGGATGTTATCGACGCCCCCCTTGCCGTTGATGATGTCGGCGCCGGGAGTGCCCATGATGGTGTCGTTGCCGGCAGTGCCCGTCAGCGTCCCGGGCTCGATCGCGACGAGCGCGGTGCCGTTCCAGCTGAAGTCTCCATCGGCGAAGCGGAATATCTCGACCTCGGAGATGGTGTCGCCGCCGATGACGACCGCGCCCTCGGGACCGGCGCTGACAGTGTAATCGGCCCTGGCCCCGGCGAAGAGGACCGTGTCGGTGCCGGTGCCGCCTTCGATCACGTCGTTGCCGCCGCCGCCATCAATGACGTCGTCGCCGGCTCCGCCCTCGATCGCGTCGTCCTGCGAAGTGCCGACGATATGGTCGCCTTCATCGGAGCCGAAAATCTCGACATCGACATCCGAACCGTCCTCGAAAAGGAGA
>NZ_LDES01000095.1:0-84440 GCF_001015195.1 Sphingomonas sp. Y57
AATGTCCCGACGACGGACAATGCCACTTCAACCACCGAAATGTGAAAGCGCACACATCTCGATGAGCAAAATCGTCTACCTCGACCAAAATGCTTGGGTGGCTTTGGCAAGGGGCTCTTGGGACAAGTCGGAATTTCCCCGCGAACATGCGGCGCTGACCAAAGTCGTGGAGAGCGTACGATCCAACGAGATCCTCGTACCGCTCAGCTTCGCCAACATCTACGAGACCGCCAAGATCAACGATCCTGTCAGACGTGCCATGATGGCCCGTGCGCAGTCGCTCATCAGCCGCGGCCGCGTGTTCCGCGGGCGGCGGCGCATCCTAACGGAGACACTTGCCGCGTACATCGCGGAGAAGAAAGCGATCGAGTACTCGACACCGGATGAAAACTGGTTCCTGTCAGATCTGTGGTTCGAGGGAGCGGGGGACTACACACCTGCGAACTACGGCTTCAAAATTTCGGAACGCGTCCTCGACGCGATCAGGAGAAATCCAGGACGCGCGTTGTTCGACTACCTTGCGTTTAGCGACGAGGCAGTCAGGGTTCCATGCGCCGCGAGGAACGTTTATAGAACGCACTGAGTGCTAACTCCAGAGGCGTACGGTGTCAGGAGGCCGGCTTGAGCCTTGCCAGCAGGTCATCGCACTCGAAATAGAAATACGTGCCTGGCGCCGCCGTCATCTTCTGCTTGAAGTGACCGAACTGGGGACTTGCTCGGTCGTGATAGTCCTCGAACCGCAGCGAGTTGTAGAAGTCCTCGTCGATGTAGAGTTCATGCCGTCGGTGCTCGCCTGCCTTGATGGCAGACCGCGCTGCTCCCTCGATCATCATGATCTGCGCGAATGGCAAACCGAGGCTGTTGAGGGAGATGTGGTTCGACGACGGCGAGACGTGCAGAAGCGCGTCATCGTAATACTCGTTCGATCCCTGAGCGAAGACACCGTAGATATCGAGGCCGAGCACCCTGCGGTAGAGGTCGCGCAGTTCGCGGAAAAGGAACAGCATCGCCTCGGGCGTGTAGGTGTATGTGGTCGTCGTCTCCACCATCCCGACGGTCCAGTTTGACTTGAGCAGCAGGCTGTCGGCGAAGGAGATGAACGACACGTCGGGATGGCGGGCCGCCACATCGTCGAGCCCGTCCCGGAGCGCCGCCAGCTTGGAGCGATCGATCCGTCCCGTGCGCAGCGCGTTCGTCATCTCCGCGACGTCGATCATCGCGAACGTTGAGTTGTTCCTGAGGTGGAGGTTCTTCAGCCATTCGCTGCGGACGAAGATCGTCGGACGCGAATCGTAGCCCCTGATGTCGATGCAGGCGGCGATCTCCGATTTCGGGAGGAATGTCTTCAGCTCATGAAAGCGATCGTGGGTATTCGCGAAGAAGGCGATCTCGATGCCGTTGTCCGCGATCTCGATGGCGCTGATGTCCGTTACGTAGCCGACGACATAGGGATCTGCCTCCTCGCCCCGCGCAGTCTTGATCCATTCAGCCTCGAACTCGCGCATCCAGCGCACATCCATGAGGTGCGTGTCGGTTCCGAGCACGACCTCCTTGAAGTCGTATTTGATGAACACGTCGTGCTCGAACATCTGAGGGCCTCCATCGCCCGCTACCCCAACAGCGGCGAGGCCGAGCAGATCACCAACTGGCGCGAACCTCTCGTCATCGCAACGTAGAGGTTGCGCGCGTCCAGTCCATCGGCGTGCAGGATCACGGCGACGTCCGCTTCGAGCCCCTTCAACAGCAGCGTGCTTCCAACCGCCCGGCGGGGGAGCGATCTTCCCAAAAGCCGGTATTCCTCGCGCATCGACACGGTGGCCTCAGCGAAGCCGACATCGTGCTGGTGACACCGCTGCAAAGCCTGCATGCACGCGCGCAGGACGGCCGGTCTGTAGACGCGAACCTCGCTCTGCCGGTTCAGTTCGGCCAGCAACGTGGCCACGCGCGAATGGCACCGGTCGGCCTCGAAATCGAGCGCCGCCGTCTCCGCCGCGCTCGCAGGATTCCGGGCCCGACCGGCGCGGAGCGATTCCATCCGTTGCAGCATGGCGGCGCCTCCGACATTCGTCATGAGCCGACCTGCGAAGTCGAGAATCCTCGACGTGGCGTCGACAGCAGACAGGTCGAGGCTCTCGGCGAACGCCACCAGGTCCTTCAAGTCAACCGCTTCCACCGTCACCGCGCCTGGGGTCTGGCTGGCGAACGACTGTTGGCCAGCGGGGTTGCGGCTATCCCCTATGATCAGGACGGTGCCGTCCCGCCCCGGTGCGTTGGTCCGCGCGGCGGTCAGCCGCTTGGGATGGTCGGCATTGCTGCCATCGAGAGCCACCCACTGCACTCCGGCGGGAGCCTGCCGCACGTCGATCTTGCGTCCTGCCTCTAGCTCAATCCGAACGGCGAGCAACCAGCGACCGAGGGGCTCGGCTCCCGCGTTGGTCCAACGCCAAGGATCAGCCAAGGTCGCAGTGAGCGGGAAGTTTGGACAAACGTCGGCGTCCCAACCTGCTAGGGGGTCGCGGGCGTCGAAGCCGAAGATCGCCTGCATCGGGTCCCCGACGATCGCGGTGGGCAGCAATTGGGCAAGCCACGTCACCAGCGAGTGCTGGAGCCGGGAACAGTCCTGATACTCGTCGACGAAGAGGCGCGCATAACTCGAAGTGACCACGTCGTTGACGTGTCCTGCGGCGAGCAGCGCGACCGCGTGCTGACGCACGGCGACGTAATTGGGGAAGCGTCCGGTCAGGATCGCGGGATCGTGTCCCGACCTGCGCGGGAACGTCGAGATGAGCCTCATCGCCCAACCGTCGATCGTGGCGAGCCTGTAACGGGACGATTGAACCTGTGCCCGCACAAGCCTCGTCCGCATCGCAGCAACGCCGGCATTCGTGTGTGTGAGGACCAACACGGGCCTGTCGCCATCGTGGCGGTGCAATGCACGCGCGAGCAGCTCCGTCTTTCCGCACCCGGCAGGCGCGACGATCCGGCCTCTCGCTACCGTGAGCAGGTCTGGTTCAGGCACTGGCGCACCAGTGAATGATGGAATTGATGGTGGACTGGAATGCCGGTGTCGCGAGATTGAAGGAGGGCCCGACGATGTCACGGCCGACCATCTCCATGGCGGTCAAGTTCTTATACCAGCCTCTGCTCAGCCGCGATGCCCGACCGAGAAGTGCACGGTCCTCGGAGGATGCGACGCCGAACGTCGTTACGCCGCGAACCGTGGCAAGATCGCGGAGGTTGCCGGACGCGGTCCTGATATGCGCATCCACAGTCCCCTCCTCGCGCAGTTCGATCGCCAGGTCGATCATTCTGACCAGCGATGCGGGGTCGAGGCTGCCGAAGAGCTCGTCTTCCAACGCGTTTCCTGCGGTCCACGAGAAGACCGATCCGCCAGACGCACGGAAGGCGGCCTCAACCTCCGCATGCACAACTATGTCACTGTCGCGCACGAGGGCGGTCCGGTATCCCATGGCCTGGAATTGCCGCGCGCGCTCAAAGCACCGGTCGCCGCCACCATCGACCAGAGCGGTGCCCATGGCCATCAGGGATGGAAGGTTCGCAGTCTGCCGCGAAAGGTCGATGCCCCGCATCAATCCGACCTCGCTCGCTCCTTCGCAGACGAGCACCGACTTCGCGAGCAGCGCGTCGGGGAACGTGCGGATCGTGCCCTGGACGTCCCCGACGGAACCCAGCCAGTAGACGTGGTGGCGCTCGCCGACCTGGCGGACGACGAAGAGCTGCGATGCCGCCAGCTCGCGCACAGCCACCGGGGAATGGGTGCTGGCGAAGGCCTGAATCGCTGGTGCCGCTTCCTTCGCCCCGAGCTCGCCGAGCAGTCGGATGACGCGATGGGGTTCCAATCCATGCTCCAGCTCGTCGATGAGTATCATCGGCGCGTCGCCGGCGACATGGCGCTGCAAGCCAGCGACGAGGAGCCTGACGGAGCCCAGCCCCAAGCCGCGGAGGGGAACGCCGGTCTGATCGTGGAGGGATATCGTGCCCCCATTGAAGCTGACCGAGTGCGCGTCGAGCAACGCCTGAACCTCTGCCCCGACTGGAACGCCGAGACGATCAGCCGTCTGCTTCGTGGCCGAGAGCGCCTGGGAGAGTTGCTCGCGCGCGCCGTCGCCAAACGCCTTCCGGGCATCTCGCGCCGCCTGGGCGATCACAGCGGAGGCATTCGCCCGCTCGTCGGAGACCCGATTGAGCACCGAACCGCGGCGCCAACTCAGGTTGTGGTCGCCGCTCTGTCCGATCCTCGTCGGGGCCAGACGCACGCGGTCGGCCCATGCGAGGCTCCGCGTGCTCTCTTGCGCCTCGGCGCGATCCGACACGAGGCGCCACTGCGGTTCCAGATCGGTCGCAACCGTCAGCTCCAGGGTCAGCACCGTCTCGAGGTCCCGGGACGGCTCGTCCTCGAACTGTCCGGTCTGCGGATGAAAACCCCTCAGAAAGAGCCCATATCGGTCTAGCGAGCGGAGGTTCGCGTCCAGCTCCCCAAGTGTCACGGCGATCCGTATCGTCTGAGTGGTATCGAGCCGGTGGAAGTCGTCGTCGCAGAAGGAGAGCGTGCGCCTGGCGCCGAGGCAAAGGTCTATCGCATCAAGTATCGTCGACTTACCGCTGTCGCCCGGACCGATCAGGCAGTTGATACCCGGCCCCGGGAACCATTCGAGGCTCCTGATCGCGCGGAAGTTGCCAATCTCGACCTTGCGCACACGCGCCATCCGCCCCTCCGTTGTTTGTCCCGCCTTTATGGCAGTCCGAGGTACGCTGCAGAAGCTCGATGTTCGCAGTCGACGACCGCGTGCCCAGTCCCATCGCCCTTCCGAAAAGCCGATCTCGTGCGGATCGATTGAGGGATGTTGTGGTCGGCCGAAGGGTTCGGGTAAAGCTATGAATGTCTGACGATATGATGAAGCGCTTCAAAAAGCGGGTTCGCGCTCTCTTGGGCTTCTGTTCGTCACCACCGACATACTCGGTTTGGCATTCACTCATTAAGGCAGTGAACGATAAGCTCGGCGAACGTGTCCCAGATGGCCGTTAGATGATCGGGGGCCGGGGCAAGGCTCGACGAATGAACGTATTTGTTCAGGGTATCGACCGAGATGATGGCGTCCATGTTCCGGGCTTTTCGGACCACCTCCAGATAGCGTTTCGGCACCTTTCCCTTCGTACCCAAATCCTCTGCGCAACCGACAAGTTTTTTGACCAGCGCATCCGGCTCAACAACGGTCGTGAGGCTTGCTTGCCTGATGTAATTATCGACGGAGAGTTCGATGAGGACACGGCAAAGGACAGCAATGGCGTTAGGGTGTGACTCAAGTTCGAGGTTGAACTGAAGTTCTTCCCAGATAGCGCGATGTCGTTGCAAACGACCGGACCACGCCACACCATAATCCAGATCGGGAATGAGGCGCGTGCGACGCTGAGGCTTTTGAGCTTTGGGCTTGCCCTTGGTCTTGTCCGCTTTTCCCTTGGCGGCCTGCTTGCCACCAACGTCGATCGCGTCTGCCGCCGTCGGAAGGATGCCCTCTTTCTCAAGCGCATCGAGGTAATCGGATTTGCGATCAACATCCCAAACATCGTCGAGGGTGATCCGGCGATTTGCCAGGTCGTCAACGATCCGGGCGAGAGCCGGCAGGACCGCTTCTTCTTTGCGGATGAACTGGAATTTTCCCTTAGCCGCAGAGATGCCAACCCTGTTTCGGAATGGCTCAGCAGACAGCAGCCGGTTGAGGTTGCTGCGAGGCACTTTCTTGCGCTCTGGAAGGAGATTAGCCCGCGCAAGGCGCTCTTCGATCTCGTCTGCGACGTTTAGGCCGCCACCCTTGCCAGTCCGATTGACGAAGGTGGTTTTCATCCGGCCATCCCAGTTGGCCTGTCCGACCCCACCCTGACTCCCGGTATGCCGGCGGAACAATATCTCATCGATCTTGTCGCGATCGGTCTCCACGCGGCATGTAATTTTGGTCGGAAATGACCCGCCCCATTCCGCTTTCAAGCCAACAAAAAACTTTTGTAGCTCGGATGATGGCGCGCGCTTCGGATTGGCCAACAGCTTCATACATGTGATTCTGCGGTTGCCGTCAAAGACGATGAAGGAATGACCTTCGGGATATACCAGAGGCGGCTCATAGATGCCGCCTGAATCGGCGATATCGCGAGCGAGCTTTTTCATTTGGGATTGATGGTGCGTAAACAGCCAAGCAATCGCGGCGGTTTCGTTTTCTAGCTCACCGTGCCGATCGTTGCCTCGATTGACATTTAACTTGCTCAACTCGACTGCTTTATAGGTCACACCAATCCCCCTCGATCCATCCTATTCGTAATTCCGCTTGGACAACAAGAAGAAGGCTCGATCAAGCAGTCGCTTGCCGGTTTTACGTATGGCGGCTTTCGTAGGTCGAACGCTAGAAGCTGTCAGGCCGCAACCGGCCCAGTAGCGGTCGTATTCTCATCATAGAATGACGTCCGCTTTTGCCGGTTCCGTTCCCAAAACCGGACTGTCAGGATCGTCCGACCTTTCGGTCGCTCCGGTCCTCGCGACGAATAAGGCCAGTGGCCGTACTATGCGGCAAAAGAGAAACTCCAACCCGACAGAGCAATGCGGAATTCGGGTCGCTACCTGGTGGTGAACCCCGTGTGATGAGCGGATGGCCGGGCTGGCGGCAAGTCGGACGGCTTCGTCCCGTCCTCTACGCTGACCGATCCGTTAGAGCGCGCGCGTTCGCATTTTCGCAAATGCCTTGGTCGACGCCTTCGGCACCGAAAACCTGTTTGTCGCAGCGCTCATCGCATTGCTTGCGGTTCGTCGGTACTCTCCTGAGCTCCCCCATTCCGCGTGCTAATGGAGGCCCATAGCGCAACGTGCGGGAGGCATCCGCCATGATATTGCCCTCATCATGATATTGCCCTCATGGCGAGACCATCGTGGACGTCAGCCACAGTGCCGTCGCAGAAAGCAGGCGATCTCGCTGAACACCCATGTCGATTCCGGGAGAGCGGGATCGAGATAGGCAGCGTGGACCTGGCCTTCGAGCACCTGCAGGCGCGTCTCGACGCCGGCACGCCGCATCGCTTCGTCGACCCGCACCGTGTTGGAGAGAAACAGGTCTCGGGTTCCGCTCGTCAGGATCGTCGGCGGAAAACCGTCAAACCGTCCATAAACCGGCGAGAGGCGAGGATCCTTGAGATCATGGGGTCCTGCATAGAGCCGCGCCATATGCGCCAACAGACCCTCATAGGCGGCGCCGCCAAAGGCGTTGACCCGGTAGCTGTCGCCGGTCTTGCTGAGGTCCGACCAGGGCGACCCAATCGCCAAAGCTGCGGGCATGGGTCCGCCCTCGATCCGCAGGCGCTGGACCAATGCCAGTGCGAGCGCCCCGCCCGACGAGGTGCCTGCTATCGTCATTCTGTCGGCATCGGCCATCCGGGCCATGGCGCACCATACCGCCATCGCGTCGTCGAGCGCGGCGGGAAAGGGAAAGTCGGGCGGCATCCGATAGTCGACGCTAAGCACCGGCAGCCTGGCTGCGCTTGCGAGCAGGATCGCCTCATTGACGCCATGCAGCCCAGCCCCGAACACATAGCCTCCTTCGTGCAAGTGGAGGATGAAATGCCCATCGGTGGCCG
Source organism: Sphingomonas sp. Y57 (assembly GCF_001015195.1). GTDB lineage: Bacteria > Pseudomonadota > Alphaproteobacteria > Sphingomonadales > Sphingomonadaceae > Rhizorhabdus. The sequence goes on from NZ_LDES01000095.1 coordinate 7,636, forward strand.
GGTGGAGCGGTTCGACCCGATAGCAGGGCACGCCGCCGACCATGGTCGGGACCAGCCGGGCGTTGCGCTGGGCAAGCAGGCGCTCAACGATGGCCCGCTGCTCGGCATCGCTTCGGACGAGCTCTCGCCAGGCCGCGTTGGTCGTCGGCCAGGGCATGGCCGGCTGAGCCTTGCCGCGCCGCAATGCCGCTTGCAGCTCGAGGCTCACCGTCGACGGCGGTTCGATCGCTTGCCGGTCGGCCGGAGAAGCATCGCTATGCATCGTTCCCGCCCAGATAGCGCTCGAAGAAGCGACGGATCAGCGCATAGGCCTGTCGGGATTCGGGGAGCTCGGCATTGTGCACGAAGCCATGCGTCACCCCGTCCCAGATATGAAGATGGCTAGGCACAGCAGCGAGGCTGAGGCGATTATGGGCGTCGGTCATCGTGCTCATTTCGTAGGACCGCGAGCCTGACACCAGGAGACTGGGCGGAAACTGGGCCAGCACCTCGGCATGGCGCATCGGGAAGAGGGTCCGGTCCCGATCGTCGGCTCCCCGGAGATAGGGGCGATCGTCCTGGCGGAGTTCGGCGCCGGCCAAAGGCAAGCCATTGAGCATCGCCCAATGATAGGCGCTGTCGCCGCGGGCGAACAGCTCGCCCGTGCCGCACAGCATCGCGACGGCGCCGGGTCCCGGGCGCCCCGACAGGCTTAGAGCCGCCACCAGTTGCGCCGCCAGCATCGCGCCTGCCGAGCAGCCATAGACCCCGATCCGCTTGGACGGGGCATGGTCCTGTAACGCGCCGAATACCGCCAGCGCATCTTCGAGCGCCGCCGGATGGCGATGCTCGGGCGCCAGCCGATAGTCGACGCTGACCACGTCGATCCCCGTCTCGGCGGCGATCGGGATCGCGCCGACGAGGAGGCCCGGGCCATCGCCGCCCATGAAGGCACCGCCATGGAGATTGATCAGCAGCCGGTCTTCGCGTCGGGTTCGCGCCTTCGGCATGATCCGGACCGCCGGCACGCCGTTGAGGGTGACCGGCTCGATCAGCACGTCGTAGCGGGCGCGCTGCGCTGCAACCAGCGGCGCCAACGCAAGATGATCGCCCTCCTCGCGAAACCAGCGCCAGAACGCCTCATCTCCGGGTAGCTGCTGCCGGGCCGGATCGGCGGCGCGCCACGTTGCGAAATCAGCTTTCCACGCATCGCGCCGCTCCCAAGCGGCTTCGGCCTCGGCGCTGGCGAACCGGGTGAAGGGAATGGCGAGCTCGGCATCCGGGCCCGGCGCAGGCGGCGGCTCTTGGTGATCAGCCGGCAAGCGGCGCCTCCTCGGCCGCGCTGGCGTGCGCAACAGGCGGTTGATCGCACCTCAGATCCGACATGATCGTCGCGGACGCCTGCCAGAAATGCCAGGCCGACCAGAGCGCTGCGAACGACACGAGCAGCAGCGCGACGCGAAGCGAAGCCGGACCCAGGCTCGCCTGCAGCGCATCGCTCAATATTCCGACGAGCTGCGGCCCGATCCCCATTCCGATCAGATTGGCGAGCAGCATCACGATCGCGATGGTGGTGGCGCGCATATCGGCCCCGACGAGCCGTTGGAGGATCGAGAAGGTGGGCGCGAAGAAGAAATTGATCAGGATCTGGAACACCGCGAGCGCGAGCAGCGCCTGCCAGGGCTGAGGCGCGAACAGGAACAGGGTGAAGACCGGCACGAGCATCGCGACGACCAGGGCGGTGAAGCGGAGCTGGCCGCGCTCATCCTCGCCGAACAGTCTGGCAGAGACGAAGCCGCCGGCCAGCACGCCGAGGACGCCACACCCCCCGAGCGTCAGGCCCAGCCACCGCCCGACCTCGGCGGTGCCGATGCCATGGACGCGAATGAGCAGCGCGGCGAACCAGGGCGCCGATCCGTAGCCCAGGAAGAAGAACAGCACGACCGCCGCGACGAGATGGCGCGAGGCGCGCCGTCGCCAGAGCACAGCCAGCACCGCGCCATAGCCGGGCAGCGCGGTGCGGACGGGCTGGAGCGGTTGCGCGCGCCAACGATCGTGCAGCGTGACGCGGGCGAGCAATGCCAGGAGCAGGCCCGGCAGCGCCATGACGAAAAAGGTCTCGCGCCAACCGATCCGCTCGACCAGCACACCGCCGATGACGAAGGCGATCACGCCGGCAAGCGGGCTGCCGAGCCAGTAGACCCCCATTGCGCGTGTGCGTTCGGCGGCACCGGGATAGAAATCGCCGACCAGCGAATAGGTTGGCGGCTTGCAGCCGGCTTCGCCGACCGCCGCGCCGATCCGGGCGAGGACGAGGTGCCAGTAGCTCGTTATCAGCAGGCACGCCATGACGGTGCAGCTCCACAGGCCGATCGCGACCGCGGCGACCCGCGCCCGATTGCCGCGGTCGGCCCAGCGCGCGAGCGGGAGGCCCGCGATCGCATAGAAGAGCGCGAAGGCGATCCCCGTCACGAAGCCGAGCTGGGTGTCCGACAGCGCGAGGTCAGCCTTAATCGTCTCGAGCATGAGCCCCATCAGCGCCCGATCGGTCAGATTGAGCGTGTAGATTGCGGTCATCAGGCCGAGCGCATAGCGCCGGTAGCCGCCGCGCATGCCGATGTCGGTCGTGATCGCCATCACCCCTCCCTGCCCTCGCGTGATGCCAGCATATCGACCAGCCTGCCATGGGGCCGTTCGACATGGGGCCAATAATTGCCGTCCCGCTTGGTGTAGATCGGCCGGGCAAAGTCGGCCGGGACCGCGCCCGGCGTGGACGCATAGAGGATGTCGGCGGCGAGCGGCGCGAAGGCGGCGTGGAAATGCTGCGCGGACTTGACGACGATCAGGGCGCGATCGGCAAGCGAGATTCCAATGCCGGTGAAGGCGTCCAGCGCTTTGATCTGGTTGCGCTGCGAGACGAGCAGGATGTGCAGCGCGTGGGGCCCCTCGACCCAGGCGGCCGGACCGAAGGGCTGCCAACCACCGTAAGTCGACTGGCCATGATCGTCGGCCAGGCCCCGCACGACGACCTCCAGGTCGACCGGCGCGCCCGACGTCGGACCCGCCTTGCCGCCGATCCGCAACAGAAGCCTGGCACCCACGCCCGCCGTCCGGCAGATCGCGACCGCGAGCGGATCCCAGATCGCGCCGAGCGCCACATTGGCGATCCGGCGTTCGATGATGTGCGCGAGGATGAAGCTGCTGTCGCCGGGCGCGCCACCGCCGGGGTTGTCGGCGACGTCGGCGATCACGACGGGCGAGCGGGTCGCCGCCTGCGCCTGATCGAGCGCCTGTGCCACATCTATCGAGCGCGCCGCGACCTGATCGCGCAGCGCCCAGAAGTCGCTGCCAAGCCGGTCCGCCAGCGCCTGGGCGCGCGACGCGTCGCCATCGGCGATCACCCAGAGCCGCGCGCCGGTCTCGGGCACATCGCCGCAGGGAAAGCCATGACCGAGCGACACCGACAGGATGCCGTCGCGCCCCTCGAACGCCTCCATATGGGCGACGAAGGAGCGCATCGGCTCACGGGTGGTGTGGAAGAAGCCGATCATGTCGCAATCGTGGACCGCGGTGACCGGGCGGATGTCCCCACGCCGCGTTCGGATCAGAATATCGAGCAGCTCATCGGCGCGTTCGCGCCAGTCGACATGCGGATAGTGTTTGAAGCAGATGATCGCATCGGCCGAGCAGCGCATGCGCTCGGTAAAATGGCAGTGGAGATCGAGTTCGGCGCCGACCGCGACCAGAGGCCCGACGATGGCGCGCACCGCCTCGAGCAGATCGCCTTCGCAATCGTCATAATCTTCGGCGATCATCGCGCCGTGCAGGGTCAATTGGACGATGTCGACCGGCATGGCGGCCCGCAGATCCTCGAGCAGCGCATCGCGCAGATGCTCATAGGCCGACCGGACGGTCGGCCCGCCCGGCACCGCCCAGGCCGCGAGGCTCTCCGCGACATCGAGACCGGCGCGTTCGGCGGCCATCCGCATATGGTGCACATAGGATCCGACGCCTTCGGGGGCGCGGGCACTGCCGTCGCCGCGGAACAGGCCGTTGAGCTCGAAATCGGCGAGGCCGGTCGGGATCGTCGCGAAGCTGTTGGTCTCGGTGCCGAGGCTGGCGATGAAGATCCGCATCCTCAATCCTTGCGCACGAAACGGATGGGCGGCAGCGACGGTTCGAGACGGAGCGACAGGGCGCGCTCGGCACCGGTCTCGTCGGCCGCGAGCATGACCCGGTTCGAGCGCTCGAACGGATGGACCAGATGGATGGGATAGCGATCGCTGGGTGCGAACCGCCAGCTGCCGTCGCGCGCGGGCTCGAGCCGCTCGCGCAGGTCGCCGCGATGGAAGAGCAGGCCTTTGCCGTCCGCATCGGGGTGCAGCTCGACATCGCCATAGCCCGGATGTTGATAGGCTCCGGCATAGATCGAGATGCAGCCCCGCGCCTTGTCGCCCATCCCGATGCCGGCGCCGACGCCGGCAAGGTTCGCGCGCGCCCGATCGTCGACCTTCGCTTCATAAGCGCGCCGATGATCGGCCAGCGGCGGGCTTGCCCGCCCGAACAGCCTGTCGGCGATTTGCTCGTTGACGACGCGGGCGGGCAAGACGCAGCCGAAGTTGAGGAAGCTGACGATGGCCAGGCGCTCGTCGGGGAACAGGGTGACGTCGCTGCTCACATCGTGGAGATAGCCGCCATGCGAGACACGCCGCCGTCCGGCGTGCTGATCGACGCACCAGCCCAGCGCATAAGCGGCGGTCGGCGAGGGGGCGGTGCTGTCGGCGCCCATCTCGATCTGCGGCCGGTGAATGTCGGCCAAGATGTTGCCGTCGATCAGCCGCCGACCGCCGACCCAGCCCGCGTCCAGGTTGAACGCCGCCCAACGCGCCATGTCCTCGACCGTCGACCAGATCGCGCCGCCTGATGGGGCCGTCGCCGCGGTCGAGAGCAACCGGGTCGTGACGATCGCCCGATCAGCGTTTTCATGATGGCAGTCGGTGACATTCTCCGCCTGTGGGCGGGTAAAGCTGGTGGCGGACATCCCGAGCGGTTCGAGGATCCGGGTCGCAACCATGCGGTCCCAGCTCTCGCCGATGACGCGCTCGGCGGCATGACCCGCCAGCGTGGTCGTCAGATTATTATACTGGAATCGCTCGCGGAACGCGCAGCTCGGCTCGAGCCAGGCCAGTCGCGAGGCGAGTTCGCCGCGCGACGCGGGATAGCCCTTCCAGAGCCAGTCATGCCGCGGGAGACCGGTCCGCATGGTGATCAGGTCGCGCAGCGTGGCATGGTCGGTCGCGACGGGATCGGCGAAGCGGACGTCGGGAAGATAGCCGCGGAGCCTGGCGTCGAAGTCGAGGCGCCCCTCGTCGACCAGCATGCCCAGCAAGGTCGCGTTGATCGCCTTGGTCGTCGAGGCGATCGGATAGGCGGTGGCGGCATCGACCGGCGCCGTCCCGCCGGCCGCGCGCAAGCCATAGCCGCGTGCGAAGCGCAGCGCGCCGTCGATCACGACCGCGACGGCCGCGCCGGGCGCGCGGGTCTCGGCGAGAGCGGCCTCCATCACCCGATCGACGCGATCGGCGAGCGCCGCGTCAGACAGGTTCGACCCGATGGTCATGCGAAGACCTGCACCGACGTGCTGGCCAGATATTGCCGCAGCCCATCCAGGCCGCCCTCGGTGCCGATCCCCGATTGCTTGTGCCCACCCTTGTCGACGGCGCCCGGCGACGGTCCGCCGCTCGGCGCGCCGGTCGCGTTGATCACCGTCCAGCCGACGTCCAGCCGCTCCGCCATCCTGAGCGCCCGCCCGATGTCGCGTGTCCAGACGATCGCCGACAGACCGTAGATGCTGTCATTGGCGGTCCGGATCGCCTGCGCCTCGTCCTGAAAGCTCAGCACCGCCAGGATGGGGCCGAAAATTTCCTCGCGGGCCACGCGATGCTGCCGCTCCACGTCGTCGAGCAGCATCGGTGCCATATAATAGCCGCCCGGTACGGGAGGTGCGCCCATATCGGCCCCGATCGTCCGGGCGCCTTCGGCCCGGCCGGCGTCGAGATAGCATCGCACCTTGTCGAGATGGCCTTGGCTGACCAGGGCGCCATAGGTCGTGTCCGGATTGAGCGGATCGCCGGGACGCAGCCGGTCGAGCCGCCGCACAATATGATCGAGAAGCGCATCCTTGATCGATGCCTCGACCAGTAGGCGCGAGCTGGCGGTGCAGACTTGCCCCTGGTTCCAGAAGGCGCGGGTGACGACAGCTGCGGCGACTTCGGCCAGATCGGGCGCGTCGGCGAAGACGATGTTCGGCGCCTTGCCACCGCATTCGAGGACGAGCCGCTTCATGTTCGACTGGCCGGCGGCGACCAGCAGCTTCTTGCCGGTAGCCGAGCTGCCGGTAAAGGTCAGCAGGTCGACGTCCATATGGCGGGCGAGCGCATCCCCCACCGCGCCGTCGCCATGAATGACGTTGAAGACACCCTCGGGGACGCCTGCTTCCAGCGCCAGCTCGGCCAGCCGCCGGGTCGCGGCCGAGGTCAATTCGGACGGCTTCAGCACCAGCGAATTGCCCGCGGCGAGCGCGGGCCCGATCTTGCCCGCGGCGAGGGCCAGCGGGAAATTCCAGCCGGTGATCGCCCCGACCACCCCGATCGGCCGCTGCATCTGCCAGGACAGGTGCGAGCCAGAGGCGGCATGGACCATGGCTGGCAGCTTGTCGCAGGCCTCGGCATTGTAGCGCAGGATCGCGGCGGTGACCGGCAGGTCGCCGATCAGCGCTTCGCCGATCGGCTTGCCGACATCGAGGCATTCGAGCAGCGCGAGATCTTCGGCATGCGCATCGACCAGTGCGGCGAACCGCAGCATCACCGCCCTGCGCGCAGCGGGCGTAGCGCCGCTCCACCGACGTGCCACGAAGGAGCGGCGCGCCGACGCGACCGCCGCATCGACGTCATCCGGATGGCCGCTGGCGAAGCTGTAGAAGGCGGAGCCATCGCGCGGAGCGCATTTAGAAACTGTCGCGTCGCCGCGCGGAGGCGAAGCTCGTCCATCGATCATGTTCAGGATCGTCGGCTTCACGAGGGCGGCGCGCGCGGCCCAGTCGGCGGCGGGCTTGGGTTGCGGGCTCATCCTGCCATGGTCTCCCGCGCCGGGCGACGGGCCTGGCGCTGGCGGCGCGCCGCGAAGCTGGCGCAGCCGGTCATACCGCCATCGATGATCAGGGGTGACGCCGTGATGTGGCGCGCTTCGTCGGAGAGCAGGAATGCCACCGCGCCGGCGATGTCGTCAGCCGTTCCGAGGTCGCCCAGCGGAACCGCCGCCGCCAGCTCCGCCAAAGACGGCGGAGCAACCGCCCCTTCGTCCATCCGCCCGCCGACGATGCGATCCCAGGCCGGCGTGCGGACGTCGCCCGGCATGACCGAGCAGCAGCGGATCGCCAGGCCTTGCTCGGCGCAATATTGGGCGACCGACAGGGTCAGGTGGTGGAGCGCCGCCTTGCTGGCGCCATAAGCGGGGGCGTGCGGCGTGGCGCGCATTGCCGCGATCGAGGCGATGTTGACGATGGCGCCCGACCGGGCCTCGCGCAGCGCGCGCAGCGATGTCCGGCAGCCGAGAAAGGCGCCCTCGACATTGACCCGGAAAATGGCGCGCCAACGGTCGAGCGAAAGCCGTTCGAGGCTCAGATCGTCGACCGGCCCGATGACCCCGGCATTGTTGACGAGACCGTCAAGCCGGCCATGGAGCGCCATGATCTCCCCGACGACGCGCTGCCAATCGTCCTCGCTGGTGACATCGAGCCGCGCATAGGACGCGGATCCGCCGTGCCAGCCGGACGGCGGATCGTCGTGAATGTCGGTCGCGACAAGCTGCGCGCCGCAGCGCTGAAGCAGCTCGGCGATCGCTGCACCGATGCCGGAGCCGGCCCCGGTCACCAGGATGATTTTCCCGTCCAGATTCAGCACCGGGCCGGCTCCGGATCGAGCAGGCAGGCCGGCGCCTCGAGACGCGCACGCAAGGCCTGGAGAAAGGCCGCCGCGGTCGTCCCGTCGATCGCGCGATGATCGACCGACAAGGTACAGCTGAGCAGCCTCGCAAGACGCGGCGCACCGGCCGCGTCCGGCAAAAGCTGGGGCCGTGCCGCGCCGACGGCCAGGATCGCGCATTGCGGCGCGTTGATGATCGCGTCGAACTGCTCGACCCCGAACATGCCGAGATTGGATATGCTGAAGGTGCCGCCCATGATCTCGGCCATGGTCAGCTCCTGCCGGGCGGCGCGCGCCGCCAGCGCCCTCGTCTCCTCGGCGATCTCCCAGACCGATTTCCGATTGGCCTGGGCGACGATCGGCGTCGATAGTCCGCCCGACACCGCGGTCACGATCGCGATATGCGCATCGGCATAGCTGCGAATGCCGTCATCGGCCCATTGGATGTTGAGCTCCGGCACCTCGACCAGGGACAGCCCGCAGGCCTTGACGATGAAGGCGTTGACCGACGGCGCATTCCCCCGTTGGGCGCCTATCGCCTCGCGCAGGGCGAGCAGCGCGTCCAGCTCGATCGCGGCGGTCAGCCGGAAATGCGGGATCGTCCGGGTCGCCTCGGCCATCCGCGCGGCGATGATCCGGCGCAGCGGCGTCAGCGGCGCGAGCTCATGGTCGTCAGCCATCGTCATGTTCGATTTCGCCCAGGCTCGAATTGACCATCACCTCGTCACCCGGCTGCGCCTTGATCAGCACGAGGATACCGCTGACCGGCGCCTCGACCTCCTGAGTCGCCTTGGCGGTTTCGACCTCGACGATCGGCTCGCCGGCCTCGACCCGGTCGCCCTCGGATCGCAGCCAGGCCACCACGGTGGCCTCGTCGATGCCCATGCCGCCCTTGGGCAGGTTCACGCTCGTTCTCATGATCAGTTCCAGTCTCGATAGCCGGGGGGTCACAGCAGCGCGCGCGCCGCTGCGAGGATGCGGTCCTTGTCGGGAAACAGCTGGCTCTCGAGCGCCGGGCTGAACGGAATGTGGATATCGGGCGCGCAGAGCCGCCGGATCGGGCGGCGCAGGCTCTCGAAGCCATGTTCGCCGATCAGGGCGGCGATCTCGGCGGTGGCGCCGGCGGTCAGATGCGCATTCTCGACGAGAAGGACGCGCCCGGTCTTGCGCACCGAGCCGATGATCGTCTCGAGATCGAGCGGCTTGAGCGTGCGTGGATCGACGATTTCGGCCGAGACGCCCTCCGCCTCGAGCGCCTCCGCCGCCTCGAGCGCCGGCCGCATCGCGCCGCCGATCGCGACGATGGTGATGTCGTCACCGGACCGGCGGATGTCGGCCTTGCCGATCGGCACGAGATGATCCGCACCGATCGGGACCTCGCCCTTGACCGGCCAGAGCTTGGTATCTTCGAAGATCAGCACCGGATCGTCGTCACGCACCGCCGACTTGAGCAGCCCCTTGATGTCGGCCGGGGTGGTCGGGCACAGAATCTTGAGGCCCGGTACGTTCATGAACATCGGATAGGGCCGGTCGCTGTGCTGGGCGGCGATCGACGCGTTGTAGTACATGCAGCAGCGGAACACGGCGGGCACCCGGACCTGCCCGCCCGTCATGAAGCGCAGCTTGGCGGCCTGGTTGATGATCGGATCGGACGCCAGATACATGAAGCTCGAGATGGTCAGATCGACGATCGGCCTGAGCCCGCTGATCGCCGCGCCGACCGCCATGCCGGTAAAGCTCGTCTCCGAGATCGGCATGCTCCAGATCCGCCGCTCATCGAAGCGCTCGACCAGTTTGCCGCCGCCATAGACCGCGATGTCCTCGCCCATCATGATCACGCTCGGATCGCGGTCGAGCTCCTCGAGCTGCGCCTGGACCAGCGCGTCGAGATAGCTCATCCGCTGGGTCGCGGGTGGCGCCTCGAGCGCGTTGGCCGTCGCGTCGATGTCGATCATGCGCCGAGCTCCTGCGGCTGAAGGGGGGACGCGAACATGAAGTCGCCGACGCTCTGGGGGTCCGGAAAGGGTGCGGCCTCGCCGAAGCGGATCGCCTTGGCGACGGCGTCATCGACCTCGGCCTCGATCGCGGCCAGCTCGCGCTCGTCGACGTCGGCCGCAAGGAGAGCCGCCCGGAACAGCAGCAGCGGATCACGCTCGGCCTTGTGAAAATCGACCTCTTCGCGCGGCCGATAGCTCGACTTGCTGGTGACGAGCTTCACCTGATGCTCGTCGAAGCGATAGGTCTGGGCCTCGATCAGCGTCGGTCCGCCGCCCGCGCGGGCGCGCGCTACCGCCGCCGAAGCCTCGGCATAGACCGCATCGACATCCTGGCCATCGACGAGCACGCCCGGCAGGCCATAGGCCTCGGCGCGCCGCGCGATGCTGGTCTGCGCATGACTGCGGCCGATCGACGTCGTGATCGCGTAGCCGTTATTCTCGCACAGGTAGATGACCGGCAATTTCCAGAGCGAGGCCATGTTGAGCGATTCGTGGAAGGTGCCCTGGTTGACCGCGCCATCGCCGAAGAAACACAGAGCGACCTGATCACTGCCGCGCACCCTGGCGCTCAGCCCGCACCCCGTCGCGAGCGGTATGCCGCCCCCTACGATCGCGGACTCGCCGATGATGCCGACGCTGGTGTCGGCGAGATGCATCGAGCCGCCCCGCCCGCGGCAGATGCCGGCATCCTTGCCCATCAATTCCGCCATCAACCCGTCGAGATCGGCGCCCTTGCCGATCGGGTGACCGTGGCTGCGATGGGTCCCGGTCATCATGTCGCGCTCCCCCAGAGCGAGACAGGCGCCGACGATGGCGGCCTCCTGGCCGATGCTCGCATGGAAGGCTCCGGGGATCGCGCCGGCGACGTAAAGCCGGGTCCCCTCCTCCTCGAACCGCCGGATGCGCAGCATCCGTCGATAAGCCTCGCGCTGTAAGGTGGAACTCAGATGCATGGACGCGGATCACCCCCGAAAAGCGGTGCACGACGCGACGGCCGAGCACATGGACGAACCGGCGCTGGACGATCGGACAGCGCTGGATTGCCCCGGGGCTACCACCCGGCGCCGCCCGGCCGCCTGTCTCCAGCCCCAAATCTCGTGTTCAGATCACCGTAACCCGGCGATCCTCCCCGGCCGCACGGGCCCGGTGCCTTGTTCGTGGCCATTCCCGAATGTAGATATCGGCAACTGGGCGTGGCGGCCGATCGCCAGGCGCGCGGGACGCCGAACAGCGGTGGCCACGTCCAGCCAGGCAAGAGAGGAACCGGTCAGATGTGGCAGGCGAGATTGGGCGAGCGTCGGGACCTGGCGGGTCCGATCAGCGGATCACGCCGTTCGATCGCGGTCCGGCCGGGATTCGGCATTTCGACCTCCGACGTCTGCTATCATGAGAATGCCTGCAATCGTCACATCAGCGACGGCGATTATCTGCGCCTGCACTATCGCCTCGCCGGCCATGCCGAGCTCGAGGATAATGGCCGGGCCGCGGTGCCCGTCGAAATGGGGAATATCTCGCTGCTGGTGAATGCGGCGGATTCGATCAAGAGCGAGCGCATCTTTGCCGATCAGAGCGAGCGCTCGGTGACGCTGATCTGCGAGCGGGATTTCGCATCGCAAATGCTCGAGCGCGAAGCCTCCGGGCTTCCCGGCTTCGTCCGCGATTTCCTGATCGGACGCGAACAGCGTTTCGCCTTCGCGTCGCTCCCGATCGTTCCCCAGCTGCGAACCCTGGTCGAGGATATTCTCGATCCCCCCATGGGCGGGAAGCTCGCCGCGCTGATGGTCGAGGCGCGGGCGATCGAATTGCTCTGCTTCACCATGCAGCAACTGTCGGACGCGCCCTCCTCGCAGGCGATCCGCGCCCGGGATTTGCAACGGGTCAAGGATGTCTGCGCGCTCCTCGACGACCCGGAAGGCCGCGCGATGAGCATAAGGGACCTGTGCCGTGCCGTCGCCTGGAACGAGACCCAGATGACCGAATGCTTCAAGCAGGTCACCGGCACGACGATCTCGCATTACCGCCAGCAGGTCCGCATGGAGGAAGCCAGGCGCATGCTCGCGTCGAGCGACGCATCGGTGACCGAGATCGCGCTCACCATCGGCTTCGAGCATCCGAGCAATTTCGCCAAGGCGTTCAAGAAGACCTTCGGCTATGCGCCGTCGGTCGGCCGCCCCCGTAAAGCTCATCTCAACTAGAGGATTCACGTCGACCGCGAGATTCGGCGATCTGGACAGCAACTTCGTTGATCATGACATGCGCCGCCAGCGGCTGCGACTTATCGTGCACCCCTCGAAATCTCAAACAGGTGCGGCGTCAAGGCGCGCCGTCATGAAGAAGGGGGGACCTATGTTCATTCGAAAGACACGCGTCATTATGGCGTTCTTGTCCTCTGCAGCGCTGGCGCCCGGCGTCGCGCTGGCACAGCAGCCGGCGGGCGCCGACGAGGGGGACGGCGCCGAGATCATCGTCACCGCACAACGTCGCGACCAGCGGCTGCTCGACACCCCGATCTCGATCGGGGTGCTGGGCGGCGGCCAGCTCGAGAGCGGCAGTTCCCGCGCCGTCGCCGATGTGTTGCGCGAGGTGGCCGGCGTCTCGCTGACCTCGTCGAGCCCGGGCACGACGGTGATCGCCATTCGGGGCGTGCAGCCAGGCTCCTCCGCCTCTCCCGGTGGCGTCGGCACGTCGACGACCGGTTTCTACCAGGATGACGTGCCCTTCGCCTTCATCCGCAACGCGTCGCTGCCCGATGCCAACAGCTATGATCTCGACCGGGTCGAGGTGCTGCGCGGGCCCCAGGGCACGCTCTACGGCGTCAACGCGCTCAACGGCGTGGTCCGGGTGCTGACCGCCGATGCCGACCTCGACGAGATCGTCGCGAAGGGCCGCGTCCGCGCATCGACCACCCGGCGGGGCGGCGAGAACTTCACCGGCGATCTCGCTGTCAGCATGCCGCTGATTCCCGGCAAGCTGGCCGTGCGGGCGGTCGTCGGCCAGGCCAGCTATTCGGGCTATATTCGCAGCAGCGTCGATGGCCGGACCCAGATAAACGATTACGACGCGCAGAATTACCGCTTCAAGATCAACTTCCAGCCGAGCGAGGCGCTCAGCCTCAAGGCGGGCTGGTCGCACAATATCGTCGACAGCAGCGCTCAGGACGCCGCCCTTGACGACTTCAGCTCGCCCTTCACCTCGCGGCTGCCCGACAAGCGGGTGCTCGATATCTTCCACCTGACCGGTGGGCTTGATCTTGGCGGCATCGATATTACCAGCACGACCGGCTATATCGACTATGACACGCAATCGCGCGTGCCCCTCGCCGCCTTCGCCTTCACCCAGGTCAACACTATCAAATCGCTGAGCGAGGAACTGCGCATCGCATCGTCGGGCGACACCGCGCTGCAATGGCAGGTGGGCGGCCTCTACAAGGACACCAAGGAATATATCAGCCAGGATCCCCGCCCCACCCTGGCGGGCGTCGCGATCACCAAATATCGCTCCAAATCCTACGCGCTGTTCGGCGAGCTCACCTACAAGCTCACCGACCGGTTCGAAGCGACCGGCGGCCTGCGCTATTTCAAGGACAAGATCTTCGTCCGCCAGCTCGGTGCCTTCAATCCGGCATCGCCGCTGCTGGGTTTGAGGACCTCCAACTACAACAAGCTGACGGGTCGCGCGGTGCTGACCTGGAAGCCCTCCGAACAGATGATGGTCTACACATCCTATTCGACCGGCTTTCGCAGCGGCTGGATCCAGGCTCCGGTGGTGCTGCTCACCCAGCCGACCTTCCCCGATGCCAATGCCGACTCGATCGAGAATTTCGAGGCGGGCAGCAAGGGCCGCGCGCTCGACGGATTGGTGAGCTACGACGCGGCGGTCTATCATATGAAATGGAAAGGCGTGCAGCAGCAGTTGATCGTGCCTGGCGGCTTTGCGGCGGTGCTCAACGCCGGCAATGCGAGCGGCTGGGGCGCCGAGGCGGCGGTGACGCTCCATCCGACGCGGGCCTTGTCCTTCTCGGCTTCGGTGGGATGGAACGACCTGAAATATGACCAGAATATCTTCCAGACCGTGACCGTGGCGGGAGTCGCCTCGCAGGCGCTACTCTTTCCCAAGGGAAGCAGGGTCAACGACTCGCCCGAATGGACGATCGCGCTCGGCGCCGACTATCGCGGTCCGATCAGCGCAGGCCTCGACTTCTACGCCAGCACCGACTTCGCCTATACCTCCGCGCGAATATTGCGCTTCCTCAATGTCGCGACATTGAGCGCGACCCAATCGGACAAGATCAGCACCTTGTCGGCGACGATGGGGGTCGAGGCGAACCATTGGTCGATCGGTCTGTTCGCCGATAACCTGCTCGACGAACGGGGCGCGCTCTACGGCCGCAACGCACAGGTGCGCAACATCGCCTCGCGCCTGCGACCGCGCACGATCGGCATCCAGGCGTCGTTCAAATATTGAGGCGCGGGGCGGGCGCGATACCGTCGCGCCAGCCCCCTCGACGACTGCCGCGACCGCGGACCGGGCCGGGCGATGGAATCATCCGGCCCGGCGTCCGTCGGCACGCGCAGCGTTCACCCTATGGGAAGATTGATGCGCTCGACCGAACATAACCGACCCGCCGAAGCGTTGCGCGCATCGCTTCGGGCGGGAGAACCGACCATCTGGTCGAAGGGCGAACCGCCCCTCCCCCGCTCGTCGCCGTCCCTGGCCCTCACGCGTCTTGCCGACGCCCGCGCCCGTTTCGACCGCTTCGCGCCGGCGCTCGGCCGCCTGTTCGGCGAGGGAAGCTGGGACGGGCGGATCCGATCACCGCTCCGCGCCTATCCGATCGGCGCGGACGACCGGACCGGGCTTTGGGTGAAATGCGATCACGAGCTTCCGCTCACCGGGACGATCAAGGCGCGCGGCGGCGTGCACGAAGTGCTCCAGTTCGTCGAGGAGACGGCGCTGCGGCTCGGGCTCGTCACCTTGGGGGAGGACTATGCCTGCCTCGCAGACGCCAGGGCGCGTACGGCGCTCGCGGAGCGGCGGGTCGGGGTTGGCAGCACCGGCAATCTTGGCCTGAGCGTCGGCATGGCCGCCAGGGCTTTCGGCCTCCAGGCCGAGGTGCATATGTCGGCCGACGCGAAAGCCTGGAAGAAGGTGCGGCTGCGTGCGCTGGGCGTGGAGGTCGTCGAGCATGAGGGCGATTATGCCGATGCGGTCGCAGCGGCGCGTGCCCGCTTCCAGGCGCTCGGCGACCATGCGCATTTCGTCGATGACGAGCATAGCGAGGCTCTGTTCGTCGGCTATGCCGTCGCCGCCTATGAGCTCGCCGAACAGCTCGAGGCGGCCGGCATCGGTATCGACGATGAGCATCCCCTGTTCGTCTATCTGCCTTGCGGGGTCGGGGGGGCACCTGGCGGGATCAGTTACGGCCTGAAGGCGATCTATGGCGACGATGTCCGCTGCGTCTTCGCCGAGCCGGTCGCGTCGGCGTCGATGCTGGCGGCGCTGGCTTTTCCCGGACCCCAGCCGACATCGGTCTATGCGCTCGGCCTGACGAACCGCACCCTCGCGGATGGGCTCGCGACGCCAGCCGCCTCGCAATTGGTGCTCGACCTGGTCGGCGATGAGATCGATGCTGTCGTCGCCCTCCCCGACGATCGCTTCCTCCATTGGGTGGGCGAGGCCTGGGCCGCGGCGCGAGTCCGCGTCGAGCCCTCGGCGGCCGCCGGCTTCGCCGCCTGGGATCATCTGGCCCATGTCTCGCGTGGCGCCGACCGCCCCGCGTACCTCTACCGGGGCTGGGCCCGCGCGACGCATATCGTCTGGACGACCGGCGGCGCGATGCTGCCCGACGCGGAGTTCAGGGCCCTGCTGCCGAGCGTCTGAGGAACCCGCAGTTGTCGGAGGCCTGTCGTGCGCACCGACTGCGCTCCCTCAGGTCGATCGTGCTTTGTGGAACGGTCCCGTCCAGCGCCCCTTCAACGCAGGAAGAATCCGTTGCGCATCTCATCATCGCGATCGAACAGGAAGCTGGAGCGTCCCACGACATAGGCGCTGCCGGAAACCTCCGGCGTGACCGTCGCATAGCCTTCGTCAACGCCCTCCCCAATCAGCCTGACGTCCATGAAGCTGCCGGTGATGCTCTCGATCCGGATGCTGTCCGCCAGATTGAGCCGTCCCCTGGCCCGTTCGAGCGCGGCGCGGGCGCTGACCCCCGATCCGGTCGCCGACCGGTCGACTTCACCGTCGGCGAACACGGTCACGTTCCGACTGTGCACGGCGGGATCCGCCGATGGCGCTACAAGATCGTGCCGTAGAGAAAGCTCAGATCCGGCCCATGAGGATGATCGATGGGGATGCTTTCGGCCACGGCACGCTTTATCGCCCGGCCCGCCTCGATCAGGCGGCCGATATCTGCCTTTTCAAGCGAAAGCCCAAGCGTTTTGGCATCGACGATCGCGTAGAAGGCGCCGCCAAAGGTAATATCATAATCGACCGGTCCATAGCCTGGCACATCGACACACTGATCGGATCTATAAACAAAGGATGGCACATTCTTGAACGAAGTCGTCCGAACGACCTCGCCTTCCCAATGCGCTCGCGCCTCGATCCGGCCGGCCGGGACGTTGAATGTCACCTCGGCGCGATCGACGAGCCCCGCTTCCGCCACAAACTTGGTCAGCGCGATGATCGCGTGACCGCACATCGTGCTATAGCCTTCGTTGTGAAGGAAGAAGACATCGAAGTCCGCCGTGGAAGATCGGCTCAGGACGGCACCGTACATGTCGGCATGCCCCCGGGGCTCCCACATCAGCCCGGTGCGGATATGATCGAGACGGTCTCGAAAGAAGCGCCGCTTCTCGAGAACATCGGCGCCCTCGATGAGCGGGAGACCACCGGTGATGATGCGTAGTGGCTCGCCGCCGGTGTGCATGTCCACGACACTCACCGCCGATCCATGACCCTCCAGCCGGTGCAGATAGCGATCGAGCGCGCGCTTGCCCTCGCCTTCGAAAATCGGCGTCAACCCACACCTCCGTCTGGCAGTACGGGATTGAGGCCCGCCACGCTCATATCGTGACCGCTTACCGAATTCCTGATCATGCGACCCGCCGAGCTGTGGAACAGGGTCAGGAGAAGAGGGGATGTCGCCAAACGCACGGACGCGACAATCATGCCAGCCGGCGCATCACCGCCTGGACAGCGGCAAGGTCCTCGACCGCACTTCCGACGGATTTGAACATAGTGATCTCGTCCAAGTGCCGGCGCCCCTCGACCCTACGCGCCGTAAGATCGTAAAAATCGCCCCTGACCTGTTCTCGGCGGATCACCCCGCGCGCAAGCGGCTGAAGAATATCCCCCGCCTCTGCCATCGCGCCCTCCATCGTATCGACGAAGATCGACCCGCGGCGGACGGTCTCGTCGTCGCATTCCCTCGTGTCGGGCGAGAAAGCGCCTACGAGATCGACATGCGTCCCCGCACGGAGCCACTCTCCCTCGAGGACCGGCTCGCTGGCCGAGGTCGCGCAGGACACGATGTCTGCCGCCTGTACGGCAAGGGCGAGCGCCTCGGCGGCTTCGATCTCGATATCGGGCGAGATCAGCCCACGCGCTTGCGCGACGGTTTCCGCGACGCGTTGAGGGTCGCGCCCCCAAAAGGCGATATGGCGGATGGGCCGCGCGCAGGCATGCGCCGCGGCCATATAGGGGGCGAGCGCACCCGTGCCGATCACGAGCAGTCGCCTGCTGTCGGCTCGCGCCAGCAGGCGCGCCGCCAGGGCCGAGGCGGCTGCCGTGCGCAATCGCGTGATCGCGCCGCCGTCGAGCAGCGCTTTTGGAGCACCACGTTCATCGAAGGCGAGAATGGCGCCTTGGATCGTCGCGATGCTCCTTTCCCGATTGTCCGGAAAGACATTGACGCATTTGACCATACCGCCGCCCTCGGCGGCAAAGGCCGGCATCATCAGGAAAAGGCGATCACCATCGCCGCCCGGCACCGGAACATGGAAGCGCGGTGGCGCCAACAGGCCGCTGCGAAAGGCGACTTCCAAGTCGTCGATGAGGATCGGCAGCGGACAAGCCGCCTCGATCTGCCGGGCATCAAGCTGGATCATGACCTGCCCCCTTTTCCATCTTCAACGGCGTGAGGTTCAGGAGCCTGCGCGGCCAGGACCGCGCGCGACGTCGCAAGGAGGCGCAGGGCGACCGCGACCTCGGTACCTCGGGCACAGCCGGGAGGTTTTCCTAGCGTCGCCACGGGTCACCCACAGCAGATCGGGTGGCCGATCGAAAAGCCTCGGCGCGAGGCGCGATAAGCCAGCACATCGTCCGAAGGCACCGGACGCGGCGCCGTCAGCAGGGGGTTTAGCGGTAAGGCGGCGTGGTCGACGACCACTCCATCCTTGATGACCCTGTGGACGCTCCGATAGTGATCGGGCGACATGAGCGGATCATGGTCGAGGATGACGAGGTCGGCGGTCTTGCCTGGCTCCAGCGTTCCGAGCTCCGCGCCCTTGCCATAGGCGACCGCCACGTTGCGGGTCGCCGCTTTCAGGCTCTCCATGGGCGAGAGCCCGAGCTCGTCCATCGCCTTCAGCCAGAAGATATGGCCTTGGTCCAGGTCGTAGAGGCAGTCCTCACCAGGCATATATTTGCCCCAGTGCGGATCGGACGCCATCTCCGGGGCATAGAGGCCACCGTCGGTGCCGAGCAGCACGGTAACGCCGGCTCGAATAAGCCCGGGAACATTGCGGTTCGCCTCGGCAACCGTGTTCGAATAGGCCTCGCCGCAACCCACGGCCCAGTCGAGGCGACGGCGCGTGATGGGGAAGACCACACAAGCGGTGTTGCCGCGCACCATCATGTCAAAGGTCGATTCCGGGATGGGCGTCGGGCCCGTGAAATTGCCGTGCTGGATGAGGTCCGCACCCGCCGCGACGGCCATCCGCAAGCTCTCGACGGTGTTGCTGTGCGCCTGCGCGGTCGTGCCGGCCCGGTGCGCCTCCTCGACGATCACGCGCTGTACCGCATCGGAGAACACCAGGAAGATCGGCGTGGAGCCGGTGCGATGATCGCTCGAGGCATATTTGACGAAGTCGATACCCTTGCCGAGATAGGCCCGGATCTCCTCGCGCACCTGCTCGGGCGTCATCGCGGTCAGATGCGCGCCGGCATTGTCGGTCCAGGCCGTATTGATGCGCTCGACGATGGCGGGGCTCGCCACATCGAGGGTCTTGGGAAAGAAATCGGGCGAGCATGGGCCGTCCAGCCCGATGATATTGCCGGCGCAGAAGATCCGGCTGCCTTGCATCTCGCCGGCATTGATACGGTCGCGCGTCGCGATCAGCGCCCGCCGCGGGCCCCAGGTGTCGAAAACGGTGGTAACGCCGCGCTTGAGCGCCACCTGCGCCGCTTCGATGATCAAATCCTCATATCGACCATCGTGAAGCAACAGATTCTCGAGGCGGACATCGGCGAGCAGGTGAACATTGGCGTTCATCAGGCCCGGAATGATATATTTTCCGGTCGCATCTATCCGCTCGGCAGCTGGCTGGTCGCCGAGTTCGTCGAGCCCTGCGATCGCCTTGATGCGCCCCGCCTCGATCCAGATCGACTTGCCTTCGATGGGCCGGTCGGAGACGCCATCGAGGATCGTCGCGCCCGAGATTATGACTGCCATGATGATACCTTCCGGGAGTGTTGAGGGGGCGCGGCTACCCGATGGGATGAGCGCGGGGGCTCGGTCATGCCGACATCTCGGCCGGCTCCTCGCCCAACAGGCCGTCTGGCGCGCCGAGAATCGACACAAGCAGATGGGTGGGATGGTCCGGGTCGTGAAAGACGCTCTGGGTCGCGGGCACGGGCTCGCCCGATCCGCCACCGAGATTGGCATTCCGATCGAATTTGGGAAAATCGGCGGAGGCGATGTCGAGGCGCAGCCGGTGCCCCGCCTTGAAGCGGTTCGCCGTGGCCCACAGGTCGATCTCGAAGCGATAGACGCGATCGGGCTCGAGCAGCATCGCCTGACCATCGGGGTCGCGATAGCGCGCCCGCAGGGTACTGCTCAGCAGCTGGATGGCCCGGCCATCGGGAAAAACGTCACTGATACGGGCGGTGAAATCGGTGTCGATTGCGCTGGAGCTCGCATAGAGGATGAGGCGCAGCGGACCGATGACATCGACATCCTGCGTCAGCACCGCTGTGGTATAGCATAGCACGTCCGCTCGGCATTGCGCCTCGCTGACATCGACGCTGCCGGGCGCGTAGACGCTGGAAAGGATGCTGCCGCCCAACGTCGGGGCCGGGTCGTGCGGATCATAGACATAGCTGTCCGGCGGCGACGGTTGCCATGGCCTATCGGGCGAGAGCGTGCCGCCAGCGCCGATATAAAGGCTATGCATCCGGGCCTCGGGCGGAGGCCAGCTTGGAGTGCTACGCCACTCGCCGGCTCCCATCAGATAATAGGTGACGACGGGCCAATCATCGAGCGCGTCCGCTCGTACGGCGGCATACCAGCGCAACAGGAGATCGCGCATGATCGCGCGACCATCATCGTCGGGACTGGTGATCCGATAGATGCGATCGAGTTCAGCCCGACCTTCGCGCCCTTCGCGATAGCCCGGCATATTGTGGGCGTTGGGCGTGATCACCAGGCGGCTCCGCGACCTCACCGGCTCGACCGCATCCCGCGCGAGCATCTGCCACGTGGCGAGGGTGTCGCCATTGCCCCAATCGTACCAGCCCGTGGTGACGAGCGCCGGCGCGTTCAGCGATCGAATGAGTGCGACCGCGTCCGTCTGCGGAAAAGTGAAAAGGCCATAAGGAATATGATGACCGAACAGCGCGGACATCTCGCTGCCAAGGGTGATATTCGGCTCACCGGTGACCAGCCTGACAAGATCTGCTCGTTGCACCGGGCCGGCGGTCAGGAAGCGCTCCCACAACCACCGCTTGCGTTCGACGAGCGAAAGACCCCGGAGAACCGGATAGTGTTCGAACAGCGCGTCGGGCCACGGCAGGTGCAACGGGCTGTTGAAATAGCCGGTCGCCAGCGTTTCCGGCATCATCTGATGTTCCATCTCCACATAGGAGATCGGCACCTTCGCTTCGCCCTTGCCGACCGAGCGGGAAAAGGCGTTGACGTAAAGATGGTAATTCGGCGTATCGACCGGACTGACGCCAATACCGGCGACTTCAGGGGCGATCGCCGACATTCGCGGATGCAGCGACATGCCCCACTGCGTGGTTCCGAGATAGGATCCTCCGGCCGACCCGACAAAGCCATCATACCAGGGCTGGTGCGTCACCCATTCGACGAAGTCGACGCCATCCTCACCCTCATAAATGAAGCTGTCCCAATGGTCTGGTTCGCTGTCGCCGGTACCCCGGACATCCTGTATGGCGACGACATAGCCATGCTCGGCGAATGCACTGACGTCCCTGAAGGTTTCGCGGCCATAAGGCGTGCGTATGGCAATCGTCGGCGCAGAAAGGACGGGGGGGAAATAGAGATCGGTGGCGAGGCGGATGCCGTCGCGCATGGCGACCAAAACCGTCTCCTTGCGGATCTGGCCAGGCTCGAATCGCGTGCCGGCGTGATGGGCGCCGTCCAGAATATTCTGAAGATCAGGCGCGACGTCTCCGAGCAGCGGGAATGGATCGATCACGATATTCCCTCGATGGTCTGCTCGCGCCGGAAGTCCAGGGCCCCCGAAAGCGGCCCCGGGCGTCCGCTGCTGCACTTGGTTTGGATGACGATTTCATCGCGCAGGCCAGGCGAGCGCTTGAGGACTTCTGCGAAGGCCTGCTCCGATTTTCCGCTTCCGTAAGACTTGGCCAGGTCGAAGATATTGACCCCGCTTTCATGGGCCGCGGCAACGACCCGCGCCGCCCTCTCAACCGAATCTGCGGCTAATGGCTCTTTGGAGGGGCAACGCGCGGCACCATCTGCCCCTCGTTCCCAGCCCAGGTCAGCGCAGCCATAGGCTATGCGCGAGATTGTCAGGTCGGTCTGGGGAACTCGATAAGTCCTCATCATGATATGCCAGACATCTTGTATACACGCCTGAAATTCCCCCCGAGGATGCCGTTGATGGCGTCCGCAGCGTAACCGTGTTCCAGCATGATCTGGACCAGTTCGACGAGTTGCTCCGGCTGAAAGCAGCCGCCCTCATAGAGTTGCGTGCCGGTCGGGTCGGGCCAGGAAGAGTCCTTGGCCGCGACGATCGACGCCCAGACGCCTGCCATGTCCTGCACATAATCGGTGCCAAGACCGACATGCTGGGGGCCGACGAGTGACGCGATGTGATCGATATGTCGAAAAACCGTCTCGCTGCGCGCTTCGGCATCGCCGATGAACGCCCCGATACCGACGACGCCGATGACACCGCCGCCAGCGGCGCAAGCGCGGATCTGTGCATCGTCGATGTTGCGGATGTGCGCGCACAGCCTTTTGGCACCCGAATGCGAAAAGATCGTCGGGAGGCTGCTTAATTCGATTGCCTCGAGCGAGGAGCGCCGACCCGTGTGGGAACAATCGACCACCATCCCTATGCGGTTCATCTCGCGGATGACCTGTCGTCCGAACAGGCTCAGTCCCGCGTCAGAGGGCTCCGCGCATCCGTCGGCCACGAAATTGCGGATGTTATAGGCGAGCAGCATGTGCCGGACGCCGAGGTGGAAGAGCGCTTCGATACTCGAAAGATCGCTTCCCAGTTGGACGGTGTCCTGCACATTGAAGCCGAGCGCCAACTGGCCATTGCTGCGCGCCGCGTCGAGCTCCGCAAGGCTTGTCGCGACGGTCAGCCACTCAGCATGGGGTGCGATGGAGTCTTTGACCTTGCGGATATGGGCGTCGACGCCGTCGAATGTGGGAGGGAAATCCTCGACCGTCAGGGAGACGAAATCGAAGCCGGCGCGATGATATCGGGCGAGAATGTCGATATCCTGATAATCCGTCAGCCAGGGCAGCGTCATCTCCCAAACTTCCGAGCCGGAAATCATGGCCTTGGCTTTGTCGGTAATGCTCATTCGATCATTCTCCGGCAGCCACCCGTTCGGCATGGCCGCAAAATTGGCGCGCGTTCAGTTCGTCCCCGGCAAAGCGACGTCGTGCCGGGTGTCGGAAGGGGCGCGAGGCGGCTCTCCGCTATCGCCATGCGCGCTGGTCAGATCATCGACGACATGCCTGCCGGCGAGCCACAGGTGCAGCGCCGCCCAGCCATAAGCGGGGCAGCCGGCCAGCAGCGCATAACGGAGGGCGTCGACGCCGAAGACCGGGTGCAGCGCGTCGCTCAGTGCGCCGATGACCAAGGGGCCGAGCCCCATCCCGATCAGGTTGGAGAACAGGAAGAGCGCGGCAAGTGATGTTGCGCGGATCTGCTCGGGCATCAGCGTCTGGATGATGGCAAATAGCGGAGCGGTGGCGAGACTGGCACCGGCGATACCGACGGCGACGAAGCCAAAGGCCCAATATTGATCCGGTGCAAGGTAGATGAACGCCGATGCGACACCGAAGACCAGATAGGCGCCGCTCATCATGTTCAGCTGCAGACGCTCATTGTTCGCAGCGAAGCGAGACGCCAGCTCACCGCCGCCGAGCAGTCCGAGCGTGGTGCTCACGCCCCAGATCACCGAGAACCAGGTGCCAAGCTCGCCTGTCTGCAGTCCATAGCTCCGGATGAAGAAGGTCGGCTGCCACTGTCCGACGCCGCTCGCCAGGAGAACCAGGACGCAGTAGCAAAGCCCGAGATGACGGAAGGTGGTGCTGGCCCATAATATCCTCAGCACCTGGCCAAGCGGCGGCTGGGCCGTTCGTCCGACGCCCGGTTCGCTCGAGGCGCCGGACGACGCGACGGGCCCCGCCGCCGATTGGCGCTTGTCTCTCAGGGTCAGGTGGACGAGGACGGCCAGCGCTATGCCGGGAAGTCCCAGCAGCACGAACATCAGCCGCCACCCTAGCAGCTCATTGAGCCAGCCAGCGACAAAAAAGCCGATCAGCACGCTTAATGAGGTGCCGAGCATGTAGATGGCGACCGCCCGAGGACGCTCCGCCCGGCTGAAATGATCCGCGATCAACGAGTGCGCGGTGGGGATGCAGCCTGCTTCGCCTACAGCTGCCGCGACGCGCACGACGAGGAGCTGAATAAAGCTCCCAACCAGGGAATATAGGATCATCGCCGCGCTCCACATCGTCGTGGTCAGCGAGATGATGGCGATGCGGTTGCCGCGGTCGGCCCAGCGGGCAAGCGGTATCCCCATGATCGCGTAGAACAACGCGAAGGCGATCCCGGTCAGCAGGCCGAGCTGAGTGTCGCTCAAGGCAAACTCCGCCTTGATATCCTGAAGCACCAGCGACAGGGCGACGCGCTCGGCCGAGTTGGAGGCCAGGACGACCAGCAATATGCCGAGAAGATAGTGCCGGTAGGCGGGCGTTTTCATAGGCTTTTGCATCTCGTCGAGATCGTTCGCGGCTGCTCGGTCAGTCGTTGCCAACGGGGTCCGGCGTCATGGCGGGGAGGCTGTCGCATCGGGCAATCACCCCATGCTGCGATGCTCCGTCTCGCCGAGCCATATGGGGGCAGCCGCCGCTTGGGAGAGACCGGGTGGCGTTGCTGCAGGCCCGGTCTCTCCCGCATTGCCTAGAAGCGGGTGGTCGCCGTCAATCCGATCGTCCGAGGCTGCGTCGTCGCGATATAAGGCACGCCGTAACCCGTGAAGGCCGATACCTTGCCGCGGGTGTCGAATATGTTGCGGCCATAAATCTGAAGCTCCACGGGACCGAGCGTCGCTCCAGCCCGCAGATCGACCGAGACGTAATCCGGCAGGAGATAGGAGCGGCTGAAGTTCGCGGTGAAGCTGGAGGTGCGGTCGCCCAAATAGCGCAACGTGGCGCCGACATTCACCGGCAACCTTCCCGCATCGAACCGATAGTCTCCACTCAGCGTCGCCGTGAACTTGGCCACATTGGGGAGGCGCTCGCCCTTGACCCCGCCAAGATCGGCATCGGCCTCCGATAAGGTCGCGTCCTGAAAGGCGAAGCCGCCCGTGAAGATCATGCCGCGCGTCGGCCGCGCCGTGAGGTTGAGTTCGACGCCCTTGACCTCGGCTCCCCCAGGCGCGTTGAGCCTTACGCTGAACCCGCCGCGCGAGGTGATGACCTGGAAATTGCTCCAATCGATATAATAGGCCGCCATATCGATGCCGAAGGCCCGATCGGCGGTCTCCGCGCGGAAACCCGCCTCATAGCTGCGCAGTCGATCGGCCTCATATGTCGGCGGTGCCAGCGGATTGCCCGTGACGGGATCGAAACCCACCGCATTGGGGCCGCCGGGGCGATAGCCGGTGGCATAGCGCACGTAGAGCGTCGCCCGATCGTTGAACTTGTAGCTGGCATTGGCGAGATAGGTGACCACATTCTCCTTGAAGCGGCCGGTCCGGTCGAAGGCGCCCGCCAGGATGCCGGTCTGGATCTGCCGGTAGCTTTGACGGTTGTGAGAATAACGCAGGCCGCCGGAAACGTCGAACCGGTCGGTGACGTGCCAGGTCACATCGCCAAAGGCGGCATATTCCTTATAGCTCGATGGTCCGGCCAGGGTGTAAACGTCATTGGCGACCAACAGTCCGGCTGGATCATAGCTGATAATGGCCTGCTGGAAGTCGGCGGTCTCGCGGGTGTAGAAGCCGCCGACCACCCAATCGACGGGCGACTCGCCTTGGGAGACGAGCCGGACCTCCTGGGTGAATTTGTTGGTTTTGGTGAAGTTGGCGATCGAAAGCGCCGAATAATTCCGATTGAAGAAGCTGTTGATGAACGGGACGTAAAGCGCCGAGACGTCATTGACGAAGTTGGTGCGCGAGGTCTGATAGCCGGTGATCGATGTCAGCGCGGCCCAGTCCAGATCATAGCTCAGCGTTCCATTCAACAGGCGGAACTTCTGCTCGAAGGGTTCGCGCACGCTACGATCCTGCGCGAGCGCGTCTGTCGCAGGACGACCCGCGCTGGGGCCAGCCGCCAGGTTGAAGCTGTAGTCGGCGAAGGCCGACCCGCGGCGATCAATATTCTGAAGATAACCGCCGAGACGCACGCTCAGCCGGTCGGTGGGCTGCAGCAGCAGATCGAGCCGACCGCCATAGACGTTCGATCGGTTGACGTTGGAGTCGTTCAACCGAATATTGTCGATGTAACCGCCGTCATGCGAATAAAAGCCGCTGACGCGGATCGCCGCCACATCGGTGGCGATCGGCGCATTGATCGCCGCCGCGCCATTATAACTGATGCCGCCGTCGCGGGTGCTCGAGATGCCGGCCTGGGCCTCCGCGCCGAACGAACCGGCATCGGGCTTACGGGTGATATATTTGATCAGGCCTCCCATCGAGCTCGCGCCATAAAGCGTGCCCTGAGGCCCCCGAAGCACCTCGATGCGATCCATGTCGAAGAGCCCGACGTCGAGCGCCAGCTGCGCCGACGAAGCCAGAGCGGTCGTCGAGCCATAAGGGACGTCATCGACATAGATGCCGACCGTCGGGCTCACATCGAACCCCGATGTGACACCTCGCATCGAGATCTGATTATAGCCAGCGCCGAAGGTCGTGAAACTCACGCCGGGCACGAGATCGGCGAAGTCGCGAAACTGCGTGATTCCGCTCTTGGCGAGGTCGTCGACCGACAGGACCGACACCGATTGCGGGACGTCGATCAGCCGCTCTTCGCGCCGTTGCGCCGTGACGACGATTTCCACGCCGTCGGACTCGGTGCCATCGTCGACGGAGGCCCCGAGCGCTTGACCTGCCGGGCGCGCGGACAATAGCTGGGCCGGTCGGGCGACCGACACCCGCTTGGCCGCAGGTCGGACCAATATGGTGCCGTCGCCATTGGCGGCCGCGGACAGACCAGCCCCTGAGACCAGGCGCGAGACGGCCTGCGATGCGGTGAAACTTCCCTTGAGCGGGCGGGCGTTGCGCCCGGCGACGGTGGCCGGCGCGAAGATGATGTTGGCACCGGTGCGGCTCGAGACCGCCTTCAGAGAAGCCTCGAGCGACTGCGCCGGGAGATCGAAGACGATCGTCTGCGCAAGTGCCGGTGCCGGCGCGACCATCATGATCGCCGTGGCGGCCATCATGCCTGCCTTATAGTCCCGAAAAGCCATTTCTTCCCCCCGTCCGAAGCCCATGTCCGCGACGGCCTGTTCGGACCGTCGAGCATAGACGCGGCACCCGCCGGATCACCCCACCCCGCTTTTTGCCGGTTGGTTGATTTTTATCGAGGGCGGGGGGAGGCCTTGAGGACGATGGCCCCTTCGTCCGCGCCGAGCTGCAACTGATGGATGTCGGCAATGGCGCGCGCGAACTGACCGGTGTCGGTGGCGCGGAAGGTCCCGCCGATGCGCAGCGACGCCACCCCGGCATCGTTGATCCGGATCGGTGCCACGCTATAGCGGTTCATCTCGCGAACCGCGGTTGCGAGCGGCGTGTTCGCGAACACCACTTGGCCGCGCCGCCAAGCCCGGACGTTCTGGAGATTGACGGCGAGCAATCTTGACCGACCGCCATCATATTGAACCAACTGCTGCCCCGGCCGCATGTCGATTTCAGAGGCTTGTCCGGCCAAGGCGGGCTGATTCTCGACGACCCGCACCTTGCCTTCCGCGAGGGTCACCGCAAGCGCGCGCTCGACATAGCGGATATCGAAGACCGTGCCGACCGCTACCACCTGGGCGCCCGCGACCTCGACGACGAACGGCCTCAAGCTGTCCTTGGCGACTTCGAAGGATGCCTCGCCCTTGTCCAGCCGGACGAGACGGCGACCATCGCTGAAATAGGTGGTGAGCCGGGTCGCGGTGTTGAGCGTGACCACCGAACCATCGGCGAGTTTGACCGAGCGCTGCTCACCGATACCGGTTTCGATGGGTTCGCCGCGATTGAACATCCAGCCGACCATAGCTACGACCAGCGAGACGCTCAGCGCCATCGCCATGATCCGACGACCGTTGTGCGACCGTT
The DNA here is from genome assembly GCF_001015195.1 of Sphingomonas sp. Y57. Taxonomy (GTDB): domain Bacteria; phylum Pseudomonadota; class Alphaproteobacteria; order Sphingomonadales; family Sphingomonadaceae; genus Rhizorhabdus. Next base: position 35,588 of record NZ_LDES01000095.1, read on the forward strand.
GCGCGACCGGTGGCGGGGCGCGCGTGCCGCCGGCAAGCTCCCATGTCTCGCTGGCCATTTCGAACGCGGCCCGATGACGCTCGCTGATCGCAAGCCAGGCGCGGAAATCGTCCTGCAGCTCCGGTCCACGTTTATCGGACTGGAGCCTTGCGACCCAGATCGCGGCTTCCGCCACGGTCTCGGCATCGACCTTGGGGCGAGGTACGTCAGTCAATGCCGTTCACCTTCACCGTCACCTGGGCAATCGCCCGCGCCATGCTCTTCTCGATCGCGCTGACCGAGATGCCGAAATGCCGGGCGGCCTCGCTGTAGGTCATGCCTTCGATCCGCACCGCCACGAACACCTGACGCGCGCGCTCGGGCAGTTCGGCAATGGCCTGTTCCACCAGCCTTAGACGCTCCCGCATCGCAAGTACCTCATCTTGCGGCGGCTGATGCGGATAAAGATATTCGACAAGCGCCTGATCGGCATGGGCATCGCTGCGCACCCGGCGACGGCGGCCGAGCGATGTCGCGAGATTGAACGCGGTGCGCCACAAAAATCGCTCCCCATCGACGATCTCCGCCGGCCGCGGATGGGAGGACAGGCGGCGATAGGCCTCCTGCACGATATCCTCGGCTTCATCCGCCGCCCTCGTGCGCCCCTGCAGATAATGTAGCAGCCGCGCCCTCACGCTCCGGTCCAGTGGATTCGCCATCATCGCTCCTCACGCGCGAGAGTGTCGCAGCAATTGTGCAGGTCAACCCGCAAGGAGGCTGATGCGCTCGTCATCCAATGATCATCGGCCGGCGCCTGACGAGGCCGGGATCGCGCAGCGGGGCTTGGAGGACGCCTTGTTCGTCGCGCCCGCCGGCGTTTGAGCGCAAGCGCCGTTCCGCTTGTCCCGCGTCTCGCCGGTCGAGCTGCTGCCCGGTCCGGGATCGGCCTGCTGACCTGTTATGGGGATGGTCCTCATCGGCCGAGCGCCGATCAAACTCGCTCTTCAAAGGTCCATGGGGAAGCCAACGCCCTGTTGCCTGGCCTTGCGGTAGAAAGCATCGGCAACGAAGACATCGAAAAGGGCATCTCCGACGGCTTTGTAGACGGCGGTATCCCCCTTATGAAACCGTGGCTCACCGGATGACAGGCGACCCACCGGAACGATATTTTCCGGGAGTATCAGACCTTTTTGCAGCGGATTGACCAGGTCGCCAACCTCTTCGATCGCATGCTCGGAATCCACCAGGATCGTGGATGCCAGCGCATAGACGCCGTCCGGCAATTCCTGCATCTCGGGCTTGAACGAGCCGATGCTGACAAATGCTTTGCCCGCGAGCAACCTGCGATCGTCCGGCAGCACCGGCACCGCGGACGTCGTCGCCGTGATGATGACGTCGACACGTCCCAGGACGTCGTCGGCACACCAACATCTCACGACGTGCAGATCGGGCACCACCTTGGCAAGCTGGGCCACGAACCGATCGTAGACAGAGTCGGACGGTTCCAGGACGAAGGCCGTTCGGATGGGGCGAACCGCGGATGCATAGATGGCCTGCATCGTTCCCTGCACCCCGCAGCCAATGATCCCGATCCTGTCCGTATCGGGGGGCGCGATGTGCTTTATCCCGATGGCGCCGACCGCCCCGGTGCGTTGCTTCGTCAAGGAAGCGGCGTCAATGATGCACAGGGGCTGGCCGGTGACCTGGTCGAGAAGGATCATGATCCCAAGCGTTACGGGCAGACCCGTCGCGGCGTTCGCGGGAACGACGGACACGACCTTGACCCCGGCGCCGACCGGCGTCAGCGCGGGCATCGCGAGCAGGGTGCGATCCGCTCCGCTCAAGCTCATGCGCATCGGCGACAGCACCTCGCCCTTTTGCTGGCAGGCAAGCGCTTCCTCGACCGCGGCGATCACCTCACCGACGGACAGAAGGCCATCCAGATGGTTTTCGTTGAGAAGAAGGGTCATGACAGTTCCGGATGGTCTCGAAGGGGATAAGCTGGTCGTTCGCCGTGGCGCCGGAGCCGGCCCGCGCGGTAGCGCGCGGGAGAGCCAGGCGTTGATTGCGCGGCACGGTGCCTCACGGCCCCGACGCTCGGCCGGCAAATCGCCGCAGCGAGAATGGGTCGAGGGCGATGGGCGGCGGCACGTCCCTGACCAGCGCGTCGACGCACTCCGCCGTTATCGCCGCCTGGGTCAGGCCGAGATGTTGATGACCAAAGGCGTAGACCACGCGCGGACTCGACGGTGCCCGTCCGATCGCGGGAAGGCTGTCCGGGAAGGACGGCCGCCCCCCTCGCCAAGGCTCGGCCCGTGCGTCGCACAGTCCGGGCAGGTAGCGGCGCGCCAGCTTGAAAAGCTGCCCCGATCGCTTCCAATTGGGTTCGGCATCGCGCCGGCCTAGTTCCACCGTGCCGGCCAGGCGAAGCCCGCCAGTCATGGGCGTGGCGAGAAATGCCTCGGTGTGAAAGGAGATCGGCCGCGACGGCATCTCACCGACGTGCGGCAGCGTCAGATGATAGCCGAACTCGACGCCGAGCGGCACGCGCATGCCAAGCGGCCTCAACAGGTCGTCCGATCGCAACCCCGCCGCGATGACGATATGGGACGCCTCGATGATGCCGCCGTCCAGAATGACGCGAACGGTATCGCCGGCCGGCTCGATGCCCCTGACCTGCCGCCGCGCGACCTCCCCGCCCGCCTTGCGCAGTTCGCCTAACAGCTCGAGCACGAGCCCATAAGGGTCCGGTGTATGTGCGACATCGGGATGAAGCATCCCGCCCGCGACGCGATCGCGCAGGAGCGGCTCGATTTCCCCGACCTCGCCGGCGTCCAGCGGCTGCAGCGGAACGCCTTCGCTCGAAAGCCTTGCCGCCATGCCCCTGAGCGAGGACAGCCCGGCGGCATCGCGCACCACCTCGAGCATGCCGCGCTGGACGAGCCTCGTGCGCGCGACGCCGCCCAGCAACTCCAGCCAGGACGACAGAGCGCGGCCGTTTAGGGCCTTCAGCCCTTCGATGGTCCGCCGTTGTCGTGCCGGCATCCCGTTGATCAGGAAGCGCAGCAGCCAGGGCGCGATCGAGGGCAGATGGCCAAAGCGGATCGACAGGGGGCCGAGCGGATCGATCATCATCCGCGGCGCGCCGAGGATATGGCGCGGGCTGGACAGCGGCAGGACGAAGGACGTCGCGATCACGCCGGCGTTTCCGAACGAGCATTCGCGGCCGGGTTCGTTGCGGTCGATGACGAGCGTGCGAAGACCCGAACGTTGCAGGCGAAGAGCGGCGGCGGCGCCGATCACGCCACCGCCGACGACGACCACGGGGGGTTGGGATGAATCATGCATATCGGCAGCCTCGAAGCGCGCGGTCAGGACATCATGTCGATGTTCGGTCGGGCGCTCGGCACAACCGGGACGAGCAGATGGGATGGACGGGCGGCCTCGTGGTAGATGCTCTGGACCGCGGGGATCGGATCGCCTGGCTTGCCGCCCCGATTGGCGTTGCGGTCGAACTTCGGGAAATCCGCCGAGGAAATATCGAGCCGCAAGCGGTGACCGGCCTTGAAGCGATTGGCCGTAGGCCCAAGGTCGATCTCGAACCTATAGATGCGCCCTGGCTCGAGCGGTTCGGGCGCGCTGCCCGGGTTGCGATAGCGCGCACGCAGGGTCGCGCTTTGCAGCTGGATCGCGCGGCCATCGGGAAACACATCGCTCAAGCGCGCGGAAAAGTCGGTATCGATGGCGCTGGAACTCGCAAAGAGGATCAGCCGGAGCGATCCGACCACATCGATATCGTGCTCGAGCACCGCGGTGGTGAAAGTCAGCACGTCATCGCGGCGCTGGACCGCGCTGACGTCGACGCTGCCGGGCGTGTAGACATAGGAGACGATAGCGCCGCCCATGGTCGGGGTCGGATCAAAGGGATCATAAGTGTAGCGGCTCGGCACCGCGGATGGCGACGGCGGTTGGTCGGCAAGCTCGCCGCCGGCACCGAGATAGAGCGAGGTCATGCGGGTCGCGGGCGGAGGCCATGCCGGAGCGGCATGCCATTCGTTGGCGCCCATCAGATAATAGGTCACGACCGGCCAATCCGCCAAGCCGCCCGTCCGGATGGCGGCATACCAGCGCAACAGCAGATCCCGCATGTTCGCCATGCGGTGGCCCCCGGCGACGTTCGCGCTGCGATAGACGAGATCGAGCTCGGGATGGTCCTCCCGTCCCTCGCGATAGCCCGGCATATTATGAGCACAGGGCGCGATCAGGAGCCGGCTTGCCGACCGGCATGGCTCGGGGGCTTCGCGGGTCAGCAGCTGCCAGGTCGCCAGCGTGTCGGCATTTCCCCAGTCGTACCAGCCGGTGATGATCAGCGCGGGGGCGTGAAGCGATCGGGCAAGTTCGGCGGTCCCTTTGCTCGGGAAGCGGAGCAGCCCGCTCGCCTCGCAGCTGAAGGCGGCGCCGAGGGCGCTCCCAAAGGTGATCGCATCTTCGCCGGTGACCAGCCTGACCAGAGCGGCGCGCTGCGCGGGGGCGCTCGCCCGATAGCGTTCCCAGAGCCAGCGTCCGCGCCCTTCGGGCGTAAGATGCTGAAGGTCGGGATATTCGCTGAGCAGCGCGTCGCGCGGCGGCAGGTGCAACGGCTCGTTGAAATAGCCGCCGGACAGCGTCTCCTCGACCATTTGGCGTTCCGCCGTCTCCAAGGGGATCGGCAGCTTGTCCGGGCCCTTCCCCACGGCGCGAGAGAACGCATTGACGAACATATGATAGCCCGGCGTCGAGGCGGGCGTGACGCCGAGGCCCGCGACCTCGGGGGCGATGGCCGACATGCGCGGATGCATCGACATGCCCCATTGGGTGCTGCCGACATAGGAGCCGCCACAGGAGCCGAGGAAGCCATCATACCAGGGTTGCCGGGTCGCCCACTCGACGAAGTCGATACCGTCCTCGCCTTCGTACATATAGGTGTCCCAGCGTTCCGGCTCGCTGTCGCCGGTGCCGCGGACATCCTGTGCGATGAACACATAGCCGCGTTGCGCGAACGCGATCGCGGTCTGGCGAAGATGGCCGCGACCATAAGGCGTGCGGACCGCGATCGCGGGCGCCGGCACACCGGACGGCAGATACAGGTCCGTCGCAAGGCGGATCCCATCGCGCATGGCGACCATCGAGGTCTCCACGCGGATCGCCGCCGCGTCGTCCCCGCCGGATGGGCCGGCTTCGCTTTCCAGAAGCCGCTCCAGCTCCGGAGCAATGTCGACGAGCGGCACCGGCATCCCGTCCGCCATCGCGTTGATGGTCGCGTCGCGGGTCATGCGATCGCGCTGACGCGCGCTTCGGCCAGAGCGTATATCCGCCGGAAATTACCTCCCAATATACCCTTGACGGCGTCTGCCGAATAGCCATGCGCCAGCATGAGCTCGACCACCTCGGCCAGCTGCTCGGGCTGGACGCAACCACCTTCGTAGAGCTGGGTACCGCTCGGATCGGGCCAGGACGAGTCCTTGGCGGCACGGATCGCGGTCCACAGCTCCTGCATGTTGGGAACATAGTCCGTTCCGAGCCCGATATGCTCCGGGCCCACCAGCGCAGCGATATGATCGATGTGGCGGAACAGGCTTGCGCTGCTCGCGTGTGGATCGCCGATGAAGGCGCCGATGCCGACAACCCCGATGACGCCCCCACCCGCGGCACAGGCGCGGATCTGGTCGTCATCGATATTGCGGATATGGGCGCACACGGCCTGCGCGTTCGAATGCGAGAAGATTGTCGGGTGCTCGCTGATCTCGATCGCCTCGAGCGTCGAGCGCCGGCCGGTGTGGCTGAGATCGACGATCATGCCGACGCGGTTCATCTCGCGGACAACTTCCCGGCCAAAGATGCTCAGCCCCGCATCGGCCGGCTCGGCACAGCCATCGGCGACGAAGTTCCGAACATTATAGGCCAGCAGCATGTGCCGCACGCCGAGCGCATACAGAGCGGCAATTCGGGAGAGGTCGCTTTCCAGCTGGACGGTATCCTGGACATTCAGACCCAGCACGAGCTTACCTTCGGACCGGCCGCGATCGATGTCCGCGAGCGACGTGCCGACGATAAGCCAATCCGCCTCCGCTTCCGCCATCACCCTGAGGTCCTGAACGAGCGCGCGCACGCCGTCGAACGTCGGCGGAAAATCCTCGGTCGTGGTGGAGATGAACGTGTAGCCAGCGGCCTTGAACCGCCGCAAAGTGCTGAGCTCCTGATAGCTGGGCAGCCAGGGCAAGGTCATGTCCCAGACATCGGATGACGCCAGGATGTCGGACACGGGCTGCGCCGTCGAGCGCTCGCTGCGATTGGATTGCTCCGGCTTGTTCATTGTCCCCTCATAGTATTTGCCCGGACGGCGGACCGCGGCCGCGCAACTGGCCAAACCACCGGTCGACCCGTCCAAAATGTCGCCCGCAACAAGCTGGGCCATTGTGCTTGAAGGACAGCTCTCACGCACCATGCCTCCTCCCCGCGCCCGACCTGGTCTGCGCGCGAAGGCCAGGTGCATTCCGACGATGACACAGCGTTGGGCCAGATTTTATCCAATTACAAGAGAAAAGGCGTACAGGATTGCGAGCCGGCGTGCCCGGCCACTTCGCCACCGGCGAGGCCGCCCCACCAATGCTTTCCGCCACGCGATCCTATTGAGCGCCTGTGGCCGCCACTGCGGAAATCAGGGCAGAACGCAACAGTCTCTATGATATTCGCCTGGACGAGCCGAGTATTTGTCAACTCGCCTCGTCAAAATCCACCGCCAGACGTCCGGTTCGGCGTCAGGCATCTCGCGCGCCCAACAGCGCTCCAAAAATAGGACTCGCTTTTGGATAAAATCCACTTTACGCCTAGCTGGTAGCACGGGGTGACTGCAAGTGCAGCACCCGCACATAAGGGGACGGTACGATGCGGAAATTGCTCGAAATCGGTTGCATGACGTCGTCGATGCTCGCCTTGGCGATCGCGACTCCAGCCTTCGCCCAGGGCAGCTCGCCGTCCAGGCCGGCTGGTGCGCCCGCCGTCGAAGACAATTATAGCGAGATCGTCGTCACCGCGCAGAAGCGCGAAGAGCGACTGATCGATGTGCCGCAATCGGTGTCGATGCTCTCGTCCGATGACCTGCTGAAACTCGGCGCGGTGCAGCTTCGCGATTTCGCCAATACGGTCCCGGGACTGTCCTTCGCGACCCAGGGCGCCGGGTACACCCAGATCACCCTGCGCGGCGTGACCGCCGGGACCGATATTGGCGCGACCGTTGGCGTCTATGTCGACGAGGTGCCCTATGGCTCGAGCAGTTCGCTCACCTTTGGCGGGCGGCTTCCGCTCGATGTCGGATTGTTCGATCTGGACAGGATCGAGGTTCTGCGGGGACCGCAGGGAACGTTGTACGGCGCCAGTTCGATGGGCGGGCTCATCAAATATGTCACGCCCCGGCCCGATGTCAGCCGCAGCGCAGCGTCCGTCCAGGCCGGCATCTCCTCCACGCGCCATGGCGGCACCAATTATCATGGAGCAGCGTCAGCGAATGTGCCCATTGCGGCCGAAACGGTGGCGCTGCGCGCAAGCGCCTTCTATTCCCGCGACGGCGGCTTCATCGACAACAGGACGCTCAACCAGAAGAATGTCGATCGATCCGACATCCGCGGCGGTCGCCTGGATCTGATGCTGAAGCCAACGGACGCGCTCAGTGTCCGTCTCACAGGCTTTATCCAGGACATTACGCGCGATGGCATCGCGCTGGCCGACGTCACCAATCCAGGCGGAGCGCCGGTGGACGGTCCGATGGATCAGCGCCGCCTGATCGCCGAGCCTTTCGAGCAGCGATTCCGGCTCGTCAGCGGCACCGTGAACTATGATTTGGGCGCGGCGACGCTCACCTCGATTTCGGCCTATCAGCGTGGCCGCAGCAGCTTCGTGTCCGACAGTTCCCAGTTCTTCGTGCCGTTTGATCCGCGATACAGCGCCGTCGGACTGCTGAGCGAGCAGACCACCAAGCGTTTCACCCAGGAGCTACGCCTTTCGAGCGAGGGCGGTCGACCGCTCGAATGGTCGGTGGGCGCCTTCTACAGCGATGAGGACACCGACCTTCGCCAGGCCTATTTCGCCCTGGATCCAGCGCGACAGCCGATCGCGACCGATTTCTACGACGCTTCGTCCCCGGTCACGGTCAAGGAACTCGCCGCCTTCGCCAATCTGACCTGGCATCTGACCGACAGGTTCGACGTGGCGGTGGGTGGACGCTACGCACGGAATAAGGGCACGTTCGAGACCACCGGCACCGGCATTTTCGTCGTGCCCAGGGCGCTGACCCGCTTCAAGGAGAATGTGGCGACCTATCTCGCCAATGCGCGCTACCGCTTCAGCGACAGGGCGACGGCCTATGCGCGCTACGCCACGGGTTATCGTCCGGGCGGACCGAACTTCGTGCTGCGCGACCCCACCACGGGCAACCTGGCTGGTCCCGATACATTCGAGGCCGACAAGCTGCGCAGCTATGAGATCGGCTTCAAGGCGGAAACCGCGGACCGGCGTTTCGGTATCGACCTGGCCGGCTATTATATCGATTGGAGCAATATCCAGATCATCGCGGTGCTTGGCACTGGCGCCGCCCGCGCGGCCTTCCGCACCAACGCACCGGGCGGTGCCACGGTGCGCGGAGCGGAGCTGTCTCTTACCGCCCGTCCCAACCGGGATCTGACATTGGTGGGCAACCTCGCATACACCAAGGCGCGGGTCTCCGACGTGATCGCCAGCATCGGCGCAAGCGACGGTGAGCGTCTGCCCAATGTCCCGCGCTTCACGGCGGCCTTGACCGCCGACTATCGGATCATGCCCGACGGCATCAAGCCGACGATCGGCGCCACTGTCCGATATGTGTCGAGAAGGACGAGCGGCTTTGGCGCCACCGCCTATAGCGCTCCGAGCTATGCATCGGTCGACCTACGCTCGGGCGTATCGCTCGGGCAGGTGGATCTCCAGCTTTATGTCCATAACCTGTTCGACGGCCGGGGCCAGACCTCGCCGGTGCTGAGCGATGCCGGTATCCCGGGCATCACCCAAGTCTCGCGTCTGCAACCCAGGACCATTGGCCTTCGCGCAACGGCCAAATTCTGATCCAATGGTCGCAGGGCACGTAACCGGAGCGGCTTGCGCCGCTCCGGCACCATAACAACGAGGGTGCGGGATGCAGGACCGATATTCCCACGCCGCTGAGCAAACAGCTCCAGCGGTATATCGGAAGCGAGACGCCATCATTACCGAGGGCTATTGGATCGACGACGACCGGTATTTCGTCTCGCTCGAGGAGATGGATCCGGCCCTCGGCATCGTCCGCATTCCGTCGCTGGTCGACCGTCGGACGGGCGAGATCAGGAAGCTGGTCTCCGTGGACACCGTAGTCGCGTTGATCAATGGCCATCTCGCCGAGATGATCGATCCCGCGACCGCGGGACGCGCCCATTTCGATTGGGCGGGCGAGGATCTGGTGGGCGTCACGATCGGCGAGTGGAATTATGTCATCGACGTGGAGCAGCGACGGCTGGCGAGCGTCGAGCCGGCGATGGAGTTGCCGTCGCTCTTCTCGCCGGACGGTCGGTACGCCTGTTATATTCGCGAAAACGATCTGTGGCTCTGCGACAGGAAGACGCGCGCGCGACGGGCATTGACCACCGACGGGTCACCCAATCGATATTATGGGCAGAATCCCGAGGCCAGCTGGGCCCGGATCCCGGCGGGGCGGGGCGCGCCCTCCGGACGATGGTCGCCCGATTCGCAATGGTTCCTGACCCATCTCGTCGATGACCGCGATATCCCCGACCTGCCGGTCGTCGAGCATGCGCCGCAAGATGGCGGGCGCCCGCGGCTGCATCGCTATAAATATTGCATGAAGGACGATCCGAAACCGAAGCTCGCCTTCGTCGCGATCCACGCGGATTCGGGCCGGATCGTCGCGCTCGATATCGACCCGACGGAGATCGGTTTCTATTCCCCCTTCCTCGACCTGATCCGGACCATCTGGTTCGAAACCTCGCGGATCGCCTGGTTCATCCGGTTCGACCGCTATCAGAAGCGCGCCGAGCTGATCCGCTTCGATCTCGAGCAAGGCAGCGCAGAGGTCGTGTTCTCCGAGGAAGCCGACACCGGCTATCTCCAGATGAACACCTCCTTCACCGACAAGCCCATCGTGTGGACGCTGTCCGGTTCGAGCGAGTTCATCTGGTATTCCGAGCGCGACGGCTGGGGGCACCTCTATCTGCACGATGCAGTCACCGGCGCGATGAAATGGCAGATCACGCGCGGCAACTGGGTGGTCCGCCGGATCCTCCACGTCGACGAGCAGGCGAGAAGGATCGTGTTCGCAGCCCATGGCGTGGATCCCGCCGCCGATCCCGCCCATCGCACCCTATGCGCCGTCAATTTCGACGGAACCGGTTTCGAATTGCTGCTCGCGCACGATGGCGATCTCTACATCAACCCGCACGAGATCGACGGCCCACCACAGGACAGCCCGTTTCGCGATGCCGCCGCCCAAGGCGGGCTGTCGCCCGATGGACAGGCCGCAGTCGTCCAATATTGGAGCGTCGATCGCGGTAACCGGACCGAGCTCGTCGATCTTGCAGTTCGACCTCTCCGCCCCGGGCCAGTCATCGCGACCGCCCTGCCCGCTGCGGGCGAGAATCTGCCGCGCCGCTTCACGGCCTTGGCGGCCGACGGGGTCACGCTGCTCCATGGCCTAATGTTCGTTCCGCCCGATTTCGACGAACGGCAATCCTATCCGCTGATCGATCATATCTATGGCTGCACGGCGGTGTCGAAGGCGCCCCAGTCCTATATGACGGTGAAGTCCTCCCATTGCCGCGCCCTTGCGGCATTGGGCTTCCTTTGCGTGATGCTCGACAGCAGGGGGATCGCCTATCGCGATCGCGCATTCAACCAGGCCGGATATGGCGGCTTTTTCGAGCCGCAGCTCGCCGACCATGCGGCCGTCATCCGGCAGCTTTGCGACCGCCATCCGTTCATCGACCGAGCTCGCGTGGGGATTTTCGGCGAATCCTATGGCGGGATGATGACCGCGCGAGCCCTGTTCGACTACCCCGACATGTTCAAAGTCGGCGTGTCGGTCTGCGGGCTTCACGACCTCAACCAGTCGCTCGCGTTCCAGCCGGATTGGTCCATGGGTCCCCAAGCGCATGAGTCCCAGTCCAACATCACCGCCGCGCATAAATTGCAGGGCCGGCTTTTCCTGCTGCACGGTGACGCCGATGCGCGCGTTCCCGTCGCGCACAGCTTGGCCCTGGCGGCGGCGCTGATCCGCTCCCATCGGGATTTCGACATGCTGATCGTGCCGAACGAGGGCCATGCCGTGCTATCGACCTCCGCCTATGCCCAGCGGCGGATGTGGGACTATTTTGTCCGCCACCTTCTTGGCGAGACGCCTCCCGAGCATTTCGAGATCTGCTTCGCGCCCGAAGGGCTCGAGCGCAGCGTCCGCCATGGCCTTCTGGAGATAATGTAGGAGCGCGCGTTGTCAGCGGAGACCGTCATCGATGCGCTCGACACCCGAGCGGGGGAGCTGGGCTTCGACACGGGCAGGCTCGCCTATATCGACCAGGTCCGCGCCGCCCAGGTCGAAACGGGCGAGATGGCGGGCATCGTCACCCTAATCGCCCGGCATGGCAAGATTGCGCACTATAGTGCCGTGGGATATGCCGATCTGGCAAGCCGCGCGCGGATGCGCCGGGATACCGTCTTCCGCCTCTACGCCATGACGCGGCCGATCATAGCGACGGCGCTCATGACGCTGTATGAGGATGGCGCGTTCCAGCTCGCTGATCCCATCTCGACCTATATCCCCGGATTTGCCGATCTCGCTGTTCTGCGCACGCCCGAGAGCCCGATCGAGGATATCGTGCCGGCAGCGCGCCAACCCCGGATTCACGACCTTCTCCGGCACACCGCCGGCTTCGCGCGGGGCTCCGGGCGGCCGGATGGCAGCGATGCGGACAGCACGATCGACGCCGCTTATCTGAAGGCCAATCTGTTCGACCCCGACAGCTCGCTCGCCGACATGATGCGAACGCTGGCGCCCCTGCCCCTGCGCCATCAGCCGGGGACGACATGGGAATATGGCATCAGCGCCGACATCCAGGCGCGCCTTGTCGAGATCTTGTCGGGCATGCCGATCGACCGGTTCCTGGAGCAGCGCATATTCGGCCCGCTGGGAATGAAGGACAGCGGCTATCGCCCCCGAGACCCGTCTCGCCTGGCGGCCATCCACTGGTGGAAGGGGGACCGGCTCGTTCCGTGCGGGACCGCCCATGGCTATCCCGAGCCGGCCAATTACCTTCTCGAACGCCGCAATATCGACAGCTACGCGCGCGACAATGCGCTGAAGGGCGGCAGCAATGGGCTCGTCGGCACGGTCATGGACTATTGGAGGTTCGCGCAGATGCTGCTCAACGGCGGCGAATGGGAAGGCCGGCGGATCTTGGGCAGGCCCACCGTGGATTATATGGCCCGAGACCATCTGGGCCCGATCACCATCCCCAATCCGGGCAACATCCCGAGCGGCATGGGTTTCGGGTTGGGTCTGGGCGTGATGAAGGATCCGGTGGCGATGGGCATCCTCGGCTCCGAAGGACAGATATTCTGGTTCGGCGGCTCACATGCGCTGTTCTGGATCGACCCGAAAGAGCAGCTCGTCGTGGTCGCGCTGACGCAGCATACGGCGATGCCGCCCTTGGCGGTCAATATCTTCCTGTCCCAGATGAGGGCGATGATTTACAGCGCGCTGTGCTGATCTCGACGCGCATGAGCGGCGAACAATAGCCAAGACGGGTAGCACGGCGAGTCGACGTCAAACGCGATCTTGCCTCCCCCCCGTTCCGCCTGCCGGGCACGTCCCCAAGCCCTGGAGAAGCGTGCTGCCGACATCACTTCGCGATTCATTGACCAAGCGCCGTCCGGCGCGCCGACCGTCGCCCCCTCGATCGAATGCCGTCACCGGCCACGCCGTCGCCGTGGCGGGGCAGCGCTATTCAGAAAGGCCGTGACTATCCCTGCCGCCTGGCCGTCTGCTACCGCATGTCAGCGCGCGATGGCGTCTGGAGCGTCGCCCGCCGGTAGGATGGCTTCCGCGCCCGCGGCCTTGAGGATGTCACGTTCGACGGTGCTGCTTGCTCGCCAGATATACCAGGCGCCCCACAGATAGCCTGGACACAGAGCGAGCAGCGCGTAGCGCAGGGACTCGCTGCCGAAAACCGGATGAAGCGCATCGCTCAACATGCCTGTGGCCAAGGGTCCCAAGCCCATGCCGATCAGGTTCGCGAACAGATAGAGAAGCGCGATGGAGGTGGCTCGCATAGGCGCTGGCACCAGGGTCTGAATCGTCGAGAAGAGCGGTCCGGTCGCGAGCCACGCCCCGAAGGACGCTAGAGCCATGAAGGTGAAAGCCAGCACGTAACTCGGCGACATATAGATCAGCGCCGTGACGACGCTGAACGCGCAATAGGACAAGCCGATTGCCCTGAGCTGCTTCTTCTCGTCACTCGGCGCGATCCTGGTGGCGATTTCGCCTCCCCACAGCACCCCGGCCAGCCCTCCTCCGCCATGGGCGATGGCCAGCCACATGCCCAATTCGCTGGTCTCGAACCCGTGCGTCCGGATGAAGAAGGCGGGGCTCCATTGTCCGACACCGCCCGCGAAGAAGGAGGTAAGCGCGAAAGCCACCAGGAGATGACGGAAGGTGGTGTTGAGCCACAATGCGCGAAAGACCTCACCGATGCCGGGACGCAACTCGTCTCTAGGCATGTCCCCGGACGGGAGACCCTGCGGGCGCGGGGTCGAGGCTCTCGCACGCCGGGGTTCGCGCAGTGTGAACCGCGCGAGAGCCGCCAAGCCGATGCCGGGCAGGCCGAGAATCAGGAACATGGTTCGCCAGCCGTAGAGCTCGTTCAGCCAGCCGGCCAGAAAATAGCCCACGACCAGGCTCAAGGGAGCTCCCATCATATAGATCGACACCGCCCGGGGCCGCTCGTCCCGGGAATAGTGATCAGCGATCAGCGAATGGGCCGGAGGGATGCATCCCGCCTCTCCCACGGCCACGCCGATCCGAATCAATAGCAGCTGCGCGAAGGATCCTGCCATCGTGCACGCGGCGAGCGCGGCGCTCCATAGCGCCGTCGTCAGCGAGATGATCGTCACCCGGTTGCCCTGATCGGCCCAGCGTGCAATCGGAATACCCATCAGCGAATAGAAGAGCGCGAAGGCGATCCCCGTGAGGACACCCAATTGCGTATCGCTCAGATCGAATTCCAGCTTGATATCCTGGAGGACCAGCCCGAGTGCGATGCGGTCGACATAGCTCGATGCCGAGATCATCAGCAGCACGGCCAGCATATATTTCCGATAGTGATCGCCCGTCATCGGCGCGGACACATGCGCGAAAATGGCAGACGCTGCATCGCCGCCACGGCTGGAGACCGCGGCTCCGGGCATTCATCCATAACCTCTCCCCAAGCCATGACGTCCCTCACCATCTCAACCGTGACGAAGCCGTTTCGCACCAGCGGAGCGTCATGCGTCCCGCCCATCCTAATATGATTTTCGATTTTATCCAATCACTGTGGATCGGCATTTTCACCGCTCGATACGCGATCGGCAGCGGGGCTAACGGCTCGACATGTTCAGCATAGCCAGCAAGTTGCTGCTGGCGCGATCGATATGATCGCGCGTCAACGCAACGGCTTGGCTGACATTGCCCCTCCGGCAATAGTTCAGCAAACTGGAATGATCGTCTTTCGCATCGTTCGGCCCGTCATCGAGCGTCAGCACCAGCCTGGTGTAGCGATCGGTGTTGACCAGCAAGCCCCGGACGATCTCCAGGGTGCGCCGGCGCCCGGATGGCTCGTAGAGCGCCATATGATAGCTGACATTGAGCTCACCCCAGTGGCGGACGTCCGCCATGTCCAGCCCGGCCGCGAAATTGTCCAGGATGGCCTCCGCCTTCGCCAGGTCGGCATCGGTCATTTTCGGGATCGCATGACGGATCAATTCCGGCTCCAGCAGGCTCCTCAGCTCGAATAATTCACGAATCTCATCGCTCGACAACGCATTGACGACATAACCGCAATACGCCTTGCTGCTGACAAGACCTTCATTCTCCAGGCGCGTAAGGGCTTCCCGGACCGGGTTCCGGCTGACGTCCAGCTCTTCCGCCAGCGCATCTTGCCGAAGCGGCATGCCGTCGGGCAATTCGCCCGTCATGATGCGCTGGCGCAACTCGCGCGTAACGGCATCCGCGACCGTCTCTTTCACGAATTTGCGCTTGGGCCTGCCCAGCTCGTCGATCGGGCGTCGCGATGGAGCGACCAGTGAAGCGTCTACCATGAAAGGCTGCTTAGCTTCCGGCACGCTTTCTTGCAATTGGATAAAATCGTAGATATCGGCAGACCGCTCGGCGGAAGCGGATCCGGGTTTCAGAGCGAGGATCGACATGGTTGGACGACGCGCGCGGGGGACCCGCCTATCCGTGTCGAAGATACTCGGCCCCATCCTCGTTTGGGACAATCATGGCTGCATGCCGCTCCGGCCGGAGGATTCCACCTTTCTTCCCTTGTTGTACAGCGTCCGCGATGCCGGGATTAGCATCGTTACGCTGAACCTCGCTTATGGGCGGCAAGGTGCAGCGAGCGCGGCGGCGATGGCGGCGTCCTTCACGGCATGGATCGCCGATCGGGCGGACAGCTTCATGCTGGTGGGCTCCGCCGAGGACGTCCGCCTCGCGCACTGCTCGGGTCGGCTGGGCATCTGCTTCGACCTGGAGGGTATGGAAGCTCTGGACGGTCGGCTCGCGAACATCGAGCGCTTCTACCGCCTCGGCGTGCGATGGATGCTTGCGGCCTATAATCAGCCGGGGATCGCGGGTGGCGGATGCCTTTCCGAGGACGATGACAAGCTCACACCCTTTGGCCGTGACGCAATTGCCGAAATGAATCGTCTCGGGATGGTCTGCTGCGCGACGCATTGTGGCTACCGCACCGCGCGTGAAATGATCGATGTGTCGGCCCATCCGGTTATCTTCTCGCATTCCAACCCGCGCGCCGTCTGGGATCATCCGCGCAATATCCCTGACGACCTCATGATGGCTTGCGCCCGCCGCGGAGGCGTCATCGGGATCAATGGCTTCGGGCCCTTTCTCGGGCAGAATGACGCCAGCATCGAAACCTATATCGCCCATGTCGAATATGCCCTCGATCTGGTCGGCGACGATCATGTCGGCATCGCGCTGGACTATGTTTTCGATCGCACCGAGCTCGATGAACTCATTCGCACCGATCCCGACGCTTTCCCCCCCGCTCATTATGCCGAGGGCGCCAAGATGATCGAGCCGTGGAGGCTGCCCGCCATCGCTGAGCGTCTGCACGATCGCGGGCACTCCCCTCAAACTTTGGCCAAGCTGTTCGGCGGAAATCACCTGCGCATCGCCGAGCAGGTCTGGGGCAAGCCAGTCGGCCGCTGAGCTGCCGCCTTCGGCATCACCGATGGGTGCTGGCTGACCGGCCGCCTCTTACCCACCCTATCGCGCCGACTCGCGGACGGTCTCCATCGCAACGAAGGTGGACGTGCTCGCGACATGGGGGAGGCTCGAAATCTTCTCGCCGAGCACCGAGCGGTAGCGGCGAATATCGGGCGTGCGGACCTTGAGCAGATAGTCGAAGCTGCTGGCAATCATATGGCACTCCTCGACCTCGGGGATCTTGCGAACCGCCAAGTTGAACTCCGCCAGCGCGGCCTCGCGCGTGTCGGAGAGCTTGACCTCAGCGAAGGCGACATGATCGAGCCCGAGCTTGGCGGGATCGACGATGGCGCGAAACCCCACGATCACCCCATTGTCGAGGAGCCGCCGCACCCGCTGCTGACAGGGCGTCTTCGACAAGCCGACCTGTTCGGCCAGGTCGGTGAAGGTCGTGCGTCCGTCATGCCGCAGAACGCGGAGGATTTTGCGGTCGAACTCATCCAGATCGACTATAGGGGACGTTTGAACCATGATGATGGACCTTATCCTCGCCAATTAAAAGTCGGGATGACCTCGCAGCGGCCCGTCTTAAGTCGAATCGCCTTTGGCGACAGCGCTATATTTCCGCCATGAGCGACACACCAGCTTTTGCCGCCTTCGCGCCCGTCATCAGCCCCCCCACACCGCTGCGGCGCGCGATCACCGCGGCATACCGCCGTCCCGAAGCAGACTGCCTCGCACCGCTGCTCGAACAAGCGAAGCTGCCGGCCGAAACCGGGGCTGCCGCAGCGCAAACCGCCGCACAGTTAATCACCGCGCTGCGCGCCAAACGGTCGGGCAGCGGGGTGGAGGGGCTCGTCCAGGAATTCTCGCTGTCGAGCCAGGAAGGCGTCGCACTGATGTGTCTCGCCGAGGCATTGCTGCGCATTCCCGACGACGCCACACGCGACGCGCTCATCCGGGACAAGATCGCCGCGGGCGATTGGAAATCGCATGTCGGCGGCGGACGATCCCTGTTCGTCAATGCGGCGACCTGGGGCCTCGTCGTCACCGGCAAGCTGCTCGACAGCGTCAACGACCGCGGCCTCGCAGCGGCGCTCACCCGCCTGATCGCGCGGACCGGCGAGCCGGTGATCCGCCGCGCGGTCGATCTCGCGATGCGGATGATGGGCGAGCAGTTCGTGACCGGCGAGACGATCGCGGAGGCGCTGAAACGCGCTCGCGCGATGGAGGCGCAGGGCTTCCGCTACAGCTATGACATGCTCGGCGAGGCCGCGACCACAGCCGCCGACGCCGCGCGCTATTATGCGGATTATGAGCGCGCGATCCACGCGATCGGGGAAGCCGCCGCCCAGAAGGGCGTCTATGAGGGCCCCGGCATCTCGATCAAACTCTCGGCGCTTCACCCGCGCTATACCCGCGCCCAGGCGGACCGAGTGATGGGCGAGCTGCTGCCCAGGGTGAAGAAACTGGCCGAGCTGGCCCGGCTCTACGACATCGGCTTCAACATCGACGCCGAGGAGGCCGACCGGCTCGAACTGTCGCTCGACCTGCTGGAGAGCCTGGCGCTCGATCCCGATCTCGCCGGGTGGGACGGCCTCGGCTTCGTGGTCCAGGCCTATGGCAAGCGCTGCCCGTTCGTGATCGACTGGATCATCGACCTCGCTCGCCGCGCCGAACGCCGCATCATGGTCCGCCTGGTCAAGGGTGCCTACTGGGATGCCGAGATCAAGCGCGCCCAGGTCGACGGCCTGAGCGACTTTCCCGTCTATACCCGCAAGGTCCACACCGATGTCGCCTATGTGGCCTGCGCGAAGAAGCTGCTCGCAGCCCGTAACGCGGTCTTCCCGCAGTTCGCGACGCACAATGCGCAGAGCCTCGCCGCCATATACCATATGGCGGGCCCGGACTTCACGGTCGGCGACTATGAATTTCAGTGCCTCCACGGGATGGGCGAGCCGCTTTACGAGGAGGTCGTCGGCACCCAGAAGCTCGACCGGCCCTGTCGCATCTATGCCCCGGTCGGCACGCATGAGACGCTGCTCGCCTATCTCGTCCGTCGCCTTCTGGAGAACGGGGCCAATTCCTCGTTCGTGAACCGGATCGGCGACCCCGCCGTGCCGATCGAGGATCTGACCGCCGACCCGGTCGAGATCGCGCGCGCGATCGAGCCGGTCGCGCCCCACCCGCTGATCGCGCTTCCCGGCGATCTCTATCCGGACCGGCGCAATTCGGCGGGCATCGACCTCAGCGACGAGGACGCGCTTGCCGCCCTCGCCGAAGCGCTGCGCGCCAGCGCCAGCCAGCACTGGCATGCTAGGCCCTTGATCGACGGTCTCCAGATCGAGCGCCGCGAGCTGGCGGTGGCGAACCCCGCCGATCACCGCGACATCGTCGGCACGGTCGCGTTCGCCGCCGAACGGGACGCGCGTGCGGCGGCACAAGGCGCGACACGCGCCGCGCCCGGCTGGGCCGCCACGCCGGTCGCCGAGCGCGCCGCCATGCTCGACCGCGCGGCCGACGCGATGCAGGCGAATATGGCGACGCTGATGGGGCTTGCCATCCGCGAGGCCGGCAAGTCCGCCGCCAACGCCGTCGCCGAAGTCCGCGAGGGCATCGATTTCCTGCGTTATTATGCCGAGCGCGCCCGCACGACGCTCGGTGAGGCGCAGGCGCCGCTCGGACCGGTCGTCTGCATCAGCCCGTGGAACTTCCCGCTCGCCATTTTCACGGGCCAGGTCGCCGCAGCGCTGGTCGCCGGCAATCCGGTGCTGGCCAAGCCCGCCGAGGAAACGCCGCTGATCGCCGCCGAAGTGGTCCGCATCCTCCATCATGCCGGCGTGCCCGCCCCCGTGCTGCAGTTCATTCCCGGCGATGGCGCGATCGGAGCGGCGCTCGTTGCCGCGCCCGATATCGCCGGCGTGATGTTCACCGGGTCGACCGAGGTGGGACGCCTGATCCAGAAGCAGCTCGCCACCCGCCTTTCCCCCTTGGGGAAGCCGATCCCTCTGATCGCCGAGACCGGCGGCCAGAATGCGATGATCGTCGACAGTTCGGCGCTGGCCGAGCAGGTCGTCGCCGACGTCATCGCGTCGGCCTTCGACAGCGCCGGCCAGCGCTGTTCGGCGTTGCGCATCCTGGCGCTGCAGGACGAGGTCGCCGATCGCACGCTCGCGATGCTGAAAGGTGCGCTCAAGGAGCTGCGCATCGGCCGGCCGGACCGGCTCTCGATCGACATCGGTCCGGTTATCACCAGCGAGGCGCGGGAGAATATCCTCCTCCACGTCGCCGCAATGCGCGCCAAGGGCCATCATGTGGAGCAGCAAAGCCTGCCCGCGGAAGCCAGATTTGGCAGCTTCGTTGCCCCGACGATCATCGAGATCGACACCATCGCCGATCTCAAGCGCGAGGTCTTCGGCCCGGTGCTCCATGTGCTTCGCTTCAAGCGCGACAGGCTCGACGAGCTGATCGACGCGGTCAACGCGACCGGCTACGGTCTAACCTTCGGGCTGCACACGCGGCTCGACGAGACGATCGATCATGTCACCGGTCGCGTGAAGGCCGGCAATCTCTACATCAACCGCAACGTCATCGGCGCGATCGTCGGCGTTCAGCCGTTCGGTGGGCGCGGCCTTTCGGGCACCGGTCCCAAAGCGGGCGGACCGCTCTATCTGAACCGCCTGGTCCAGGAGCCGATGCCTGCCAGCAGCCAGGGGGGAGGCCCGCTCGGTGGCGCTCTGGCCGATTTCGCGACCTGGCTCGACGGCCATGGCGAGGCCGCGGCGGCGAGGCAGGCGCGCGCCTATGGCGCCGCCTCGCAGGTCGGTCGGACGGTCGAGCTTCCCGGCCCCGTCGGCGAACGCAATCTCTATGCGCTGCACCCGCGCGGCTGCATCCTGCTGAAGCCCCGGACGGCGCGCGGGCTGTACGAACAGATCGCGGCGGTCCTCGCGACCGGCTGCGACGGCGTGATCGACGGCATGGACATCCCGGCGAACCTGCCGCGAAGCGTTGCCCTCCGGCTGTCGACACATGGCAGCAAG
Organism: Sphingomonas sp. Y57; assembly: GCF_001015195.1. GTDB lineage: Bacteria > Pseudomonadota > Alphaproteobacteria > Sphingomonadales > Sphingomonadaceae > Rhizorhabdus. Next base: position 56,144 of record NZ_LDES01000095.1, read on the forward strand.
CCGGTCGCCGCCGTGCTGGTCGAGGGCGAGTGCGATGATCTGCTCGCCACCGCCAGGGATGTGGCCGAGGGTTCGGACATGATCCTGTCGGTCCATGCGGCGTCCACGGCGCAATGCATGGCGGGCGGGGCCTATCAGCCCGATTGGCTGCTCGAGGAGATCTCGACCTCGATCAACACCACCGCCGCCGGCGGCAATGCGACGCTGATGGCGATCGGATAGCTGCCCCGCGTCAGCAAGAGGTCGGGATAAAAGGAAAGGACATGATCGCTATGGATCAGAAGCGCATTCCGCCAGTCAGGATCGAGGAGCAGGCGCGTTCCGCGCCATCGGTGCCCAAAGCGCCGGTGAAGGTCGGCGAGGGCAGCGTGGGATCGGCGGCGGTCGCTGCCGCCCTCCTCTACATCACCCGCCGCTAGCATCGTCGTGGCCATCGGAGCCAGGATCGACAGGGGATCGCCCTGTTCCGCTCGGACGGCCAAAGCCCTGCCCTTGCAATCCCACCGCGATCGCGCTCGGGTCCTCGATGAGCTCCACGCCCGACCATTTTCTCCCGCCGACACCCCCTGTCGCCTGCTGCATTTCGCGTTTCAGGTCGACGATGATGCTGCCGAGCGGGATCGGCTCGGCATCGAGCGGCGGGCAGCCGCCGAGGCGGGCTCGAATGGCACTATGGGGGACAGGCGCCATGTAACCCTCGGCGATGGCCATCTGCGCTGGGAACGGCACAGCGAGTTCGTAAGCTACACGCTGCGCATTCCTTGGGATGGGCAGGCGAAATGGCCAGAGGACTTGACCGCGCCGGGACCTTTGCTGGTCGCAGTGGATCTGCGGATGATGGCGCAGGCGGCAGGGCAGAGCGCGATGGTTCGCACGTCGATCGTCGATGATCGGGCCATCCTCGAGACGAACTTCGCTGCCGACGAGAATGGCTTTGTCGCCATGACGATCATCAATTGCGACATGAACCAGGCAATGGCCGGTGCGACCGTCCAACGGGTCCTGGAGATCGAGACATACAGGTGCTTCGCCCTGCTCGGCTTACCCGTGGCCGAACAGTCCGCCCGGGTGATGGCGGCCATCGAGAACGCGCTGCCATCGCTCATGGAGGATATGGACGCGGCGTCGAGCCTCGAGGACAACAAGGATCTCCTCGAACGCCTGACCTGCATGTCGCTGGAGCTTGAGCGCAATAGCGCGGCGACGCATTTCCGGTTCGGCGCGACCAAAGCCTATGCCGAGCTGGTGCGACTGCGCATCGAGGCGCTCGCGGAACGCCCCGATTTGGATCATCAAAGCCTAGTCGCTTTCTTTTCGCGGCGATTCGACCCCGCGGTCAGGACCTGTGCGACCTGCGCGGAGCGCGAGGCGAACCTGGCGAGGAAGCTCACCCGCGCCGCACAGCTCTTGCGGACGCGGGTCGAGATCGCCCTCGAAAGCCAGAATCGCGACCTTCTCGCAACGATGAACGATCGCGCCCGGCTGCAGTTGAGGCTTCAGCAGACGGTCGAAGGCCTCTCGGTCGCGGCCATCGCATATTATGTCGCCAGCCTTCTCCACCTCTTCCTGTCCGGGATCGAGTTCTTCAAAGGTGCGCTCGCGGTCGATCGCATGACGGCGATCGCGATCATCCCCATCCTCCTGGTCGTCCATCGCTTCACGAGCCGCTTCAGGCCGTCATAGCGGCCATCCCGCCGACTGCAGAGAATGGGCATCGTCGGCCCTCGACGCGATGCACCCTTCGCGCCCGCCCTCCCCGATGGCGATCGACAGCCAGGCAGCAGAATCGCCCATGTCGGCGACCTGCTGGCCTTGCGTCGCGCTTGGCCGGCCGAGCAGATGTACGGGGAGCCGAGCGATGAGCGCTGGTCCTTGCGTTGAGGATCGCAGGCGCTCCCGATCCGCTGATGCTTGAAGGACGCGTCCCCGCACGGCCTCTGCGATCCGTCGCGGCCAAGCGATGCCGGCGCCATCGGGCGCGTGCGGCTTCAGCTGCTTTCCCGACCGCTCGCCTCGACGCGCGAGGTGCCGCAGCGACACGCCCAAGCGGGCTCAACCCTTGCCGGGATCCGCCGCCGATAGTTCGAGATAGGGCGCCAGAAAGTCCTGTAGGTAGCGTTTCACGCTTCCATCGAGCAGGGGCGACAGATCGTCCCACACCGACCGATGATAGGAGCGCAACCATTGAACCTCCTCGCGGCTCATCAGCTTCCAGTCGATCAGGGCCGGATCGATCGGCAGGCGGGAGATGGTCTCGAACCGGAGGAACCCCGCGCTATCCGCGTCGACGACCGCCATATGGCTCTCGATGCGAAGACCAAAATCTCCGTCGGCATAATATCCAGGTTCGTTCGAGACGATCATCCCGCGCACGAGGACATCGCTGGTCGCGTTGGGCTCCTTGGCGATCGAGGGCCCCTCATGGATGTTGAGGAAGTTGCCAACGCCGTGGCCGGTCGAGTGGCCATAATCCATGCCATGCTCCCAGAGCGGCATGCGCGCGAGGGCGTCGAGGGCGAAAGACCTCGTGCCTTGCGGAAAGCGCGCCCGTGCCAGCGCGATATATCCCTTAAGGACTAGGCTATGCGCCAGCACATGCCGCGGCTCTGGTGGCGCGACCGCGACGGTCAGCGTGTTGTCGGTCGTTCCTCCCCGATATTGGCCACCTGAATCGATCCACAGCAGGGGGTGTTCTCCGACCAGGAGCGCGCGCCCCGGCTCCGGCACCTGATGCGGCCTCGCGCCATGGACGCCCGAGGCGACCATGATCGGCATCGAGGCGCCGAGATAGGCGGGTGATGTGCGGCGCAGCCGTTCGAGTTCGCGCGCGACCGCCAGTTCATTGATGGCTTCCCGCCCGCCCTCATCCCGCAGCCACGCCATCAAGCGCACGACAGCGACGGCATCGATGATATGGGCGCGCCTCGCTCCATCGACCTCGACGGCGGACTTTCGCCACCGGCCGCGCGAGATGCTGTCGTCGCTGCGGACCCGGGCCTGGCCGGCGATCATGGTCCTGAGCGATGCCGCGGTCCGTCGCGGGTTGAGCGCGATGTCGCCGAGACCCGCCGCGTCGCGCAGCCGCTCCTCAAACCGCGCCGCCTCGAAGCATGTCACCGCGCCGCGCAGCCGGGCCGTGACCGCGACATCGACCTTGTCCAAGGCGACGAACCACTCGACCACGCCATCCGATCGGATGATCAACCGGCTCGGGCAACTCGGGACGACATGCCATTCCCCGGCGTCGGTGACGAACTCGGGCCCGGTGGCGCGAATATTGAGCAGCCACGAGACGTCCTCCGGATCGGCGACCATCAACGCGCCGAGCCGTGCTGCCGCGACATGACGCTGGGCGTCCGCGATCTTGTCCGACGAGGCGCGTCCGGCGAACTCGAGCGGATAATCCACGATGACGGGGTTGTGGGGCCCAGGCCGGTGCTCCCACAGCGCGTCGATCTCGCCAACGGATCGCTCGACAAGGCTCAGCCCGAGCTCGTCCGCCTGAGCCTGCCAGAGGTCGAAATCGATGATCGAATGCAGCGCGGGGAGAAGCGCGAGAACATCGCTTCGCGTCAGGTTCGCGCCCAGCCAGGCGAGGCGTGCCTCCGCGGTCGCCGCAACCGGATCGAGACCGGCCGAACCGCACTGTTCGGCCGCCTGCGCGCGGTAGCGGCTGTCGACGATGATCGCGCCACCGCGCGCGGTGATGATCGCCACGCCGGTCGAGCCGCCAAAGCCTGTCGCCCATTTGAGGCGCCGGTTCGCCGGGGGCCCGAACTCGCTGACATGTTCGTCGGTGGACGGTATCACGAGGCCGGCGAGGCCGTGGCGGCCGAGCCACGCCCGGATCGCCTTCACCCCGAGCCGGCTCGATCGGTCAGAATCGGGTCGTCTGCCCAGATCGGAAGGCTGGTTCATGCGATCTCCGATCGTCTCAGGCCGCGGTGGCGGGATAGTTGATCCACAAGCTCTTGCGGCGAAGATAGGCTGCCATCCCGGCGATACCGCCCTCGGGCCGCAGGCCCGACTGGCCTGCCGGTTCGAAGGCCATGGCGTGGCCCGCCCCCTCGCCTTCGGGTGGTGCTGCGTTCAGGATCACCGATGATCGCAACCCGGCCGCAACCCGCAGGCCGGTATCGATCCGCGCGGACCAGACATAGGATATGAGGCCGTAGACCGTCCCATTGGCAATGGCGATCGCCTCCTCCTCGGACCCGAAGGCGATGAGCGACAGGACCGGCCCGAATATCTCCTGCTGCGCGATCTCGGCATCGGGTGGGACGTTGCGGAAGAGCGTGGGCGCAAAGTAGAAGCCGGGGCGCTCGGCCAGCCCTGCCCCGCCCAGGACGCGCACGATCCCCCGCGCCTCAGCGCGCTCGACAAATCCCTGCACCCGCTCGAATTGCTGCTGCGAGGCGAGCGGCCCGAAGGTCGTCGTGCGATCGAGCGGATCGCCGATCGCGATCTTTCCCATCAGCTCGGTCAATCGCTCGGTGACCCGGGGCTCGATCGATCGCTGGACGAGGACCCGCGAGCCGACGCTGCACAATTGGCCCTGGTTGGTCAGGATCTGCCGCGCGATGAACGCGCAGGCGGCGTCGAGGTCGACGCCATCGTCGAAGATGATGTGCGGCGACTTGCCGCCGCATTCGGCGATGACCGCCTTCATGTTCGAGCGCCCCGCGCTTTCCGCGATGATCTTTCCGACATGGGTCGAGCCGGTGAAGGTGATGAGATCCACGTCGCTATGGTGAGCAAGGGCGGTGCCGACGGTGCTGCCAAGGCCCGGAACAACATTCAAGACGCCGCGCGGCACCCCCGCCTCCGCCGCCAGGGTGGCGAGGCGCAATGCCGCGCGCGGGGCGAGCTCCGATGGCTTGTGGACCACGCAGTTGCCCGCGGCCAGCGCCGGAGCGAGCTTGCGAAGCGCGTTCATCGTCGGGAAATTCCACGGCGTCACCGCGCCTACCACACCGAAAGGCGCCTGGATCTGGACGGCAAGGCTGCCCGCGCTGCTGTCATGGGCCTCGCCGGGGCATTTATCGACCGCCTCGGCGTAGAAGCGCATCAACGACGCCGCCGATCGCGCGCTGCCCGTGGCGAGGCCAATCGGCTTGCCCATGTCGACGGCGTCGATCCGGTCGAGGGTCGTGGCATCGCGGTCGATCAGGTCCGCGAAGCGATGCAGCACGGCCTTGCGGATGCTCGGCGGCGACTTGTGCCAGCGCCCATCGCGAAAGGCGGCGCGTGCCGCCTCGACCGCACGATCGACGTCCCCGGGGGCTCCGATCGACATCGATGCGGTCGGCGCGGCGGTGGCGGGGTTGACGAGCTGGAGACGCCGCGTCTCGATGGAAGGCTGGAGCTCGCCATCGATCAGCGGCGCGATCTCCGCGTCCCCCTGGTCCTCGATCTCGATCATGATAGTGGGCCTGCCTGCGGATATGTGCTGGAAAGGAAGCGCGGCGAACCGCGCTTCCGGCCCTGGTCACAGATGGAAGTCGAGCTGGACACCAATTGTCCGCGGGCGGATATGGTCGCCGTTGACGATCCCGTTGAGCAGCCCGGTCGCCCGGGTGAAGCCCTTCTCGTCGAGGAGATTGTCGGCGAAGACCCCGATCGTCCACCCCGCCGCGGACCGCAGGCCTGCGTTCAGGCGGACCACCGTGATATCATTTGCCGGAAAGCGCGCCAGGATCGTGCCGGTGAGCATCTTCGAGGTATAGTTCACCGATGCCGACGCTTCGGCGGTGAGGTCGTCGCTGACCGGCTGGTTCAGGTTGATCGATGCGCTGGCGGTATATTTGGGGCTGTCGACGAGCCGCGTGCCCTTGGGAAAGACCACGACATTGTTGGATCTGACGTCCTTGGCGAACTCCAGATTGTTCCAGCTGAACGAGCCGTCAATGCGGACGCGCTTGCTGGGCTGCAGGCTGAGCCCGATATCGGCGCCGAAGCCATTGGCCCCGGGCGCGCTCACCGCTCCGTTGAAGGTGATCGGATTGTTGGGATTGCCGACCGACGTCGTCACCACCTGAACGGTGTCTTTCCAGTCGATATAATAGGCCGCCAGATCGACCGTCAGCACGCCCCCGAACAGGCCGGCTTTCGCGCCGATCTCGTAATTGTGCAGCCGGTCGGGCTTGATCGAGGAGGCAAGGCCGGCCGAAAGGCGCAGCACTTCGCCATTCTGCGCGAACCCGCTCCTGAAGCCCTGCGAATAGCTGGCGTAGAGCGACGAGCTCCGGTCGGGATGATAGGTTATGACCGCCCGCGGGGTGACCGCGTCGAACTTGTCCCGCCGCACGCCAAAGGGCGCGACCCCGGTCGACAGCGCCTGCCGTTCGTTGCTGGCCTCCTTGTCGGTGAAATAGCGAAGCCCGCCGGTGACGTCGAGTGCGTCACCGAGGAGATGGGCCGTCACCTCGCCATAGGCCGCGAAGGATTTGGACGTGTAGACATTGTCGGAAACGCCCAGGAACGTCGGTATGCGGTCGAGCGTGAAGTCCGAAAACTGGGTGTCGCGCGCGTCGCGATAGATGCCGCCAAGCGACCAGCTGAACGGGCCTTTCCCGTTCGACACCAGCCGCACCTCCTGCGAGGTCAGTTTCGCGCCGATCGCGGTCAACAACCGATCGCCTGCGCGATCGGCGACGCTGGAACTGTCGAGCTTGATGTGGCTCGTTGCGCTTGTCACCGAGAAGCCGTCGAACTCATAGCCGATGGTGAGGCCATAAGCGTCGAAATCGGTGTCGATCGGTTCGGCGAGCACCGTGGTCGTGATGCGATTGCCGGGCGTGCCTTCGTTGGAGGCGCCGCGCTCGGCGCGGGACAGCCAGACCAGCGTTTCGAGGCTGAGCCGCTCGCTGGGGGCGGCATTGAGCTTGAGCCTGAAATTCTTGCTGACGCTGTCATTGACATTGTCGGCCCCGCCGGCTCGCTTGTTCAGCCAGCCGCTTTGGTCGGCATAGCCCACCACCAGCCGGGCGGCGAGCTTGTCGGTCACGATCGGAAGGTTGATCGCCGCGTCGCCTCGATAATTGGTGCCGCCCGAGCGGGTCCGCGACAGGGTAGCCCGTCCCTTCACCGAGACGTCGTCGAGATCGGCGTCGGTCGTCATCACCCGCACGACGCCGTTCAGCGCGTTCGCGCCATAGAGGGTGCCTTGCGGGCCGCGCAGCACTTCGACCTGGCTGATATCGAAGGAGCCTGCGTCCGGAGACACGGGGAAGCGCACGAATGCGAAGGGAATCTCATCGAGATAATAGCCGATCGTGCTGCTCCCGTTGAACAGCGAGTTATTCGACGTGACGCCGCGCACCGAGAATTTCGACAATCCGGCCTGGCCGCTTTCGTAAGCCGCGATCCCCGCGACGCCGCGGATGGCGTCGTTGACGCTCGATATCGCGCCGGCCTCCAGCGTCCGGTTCGACAGGACCGAAATCGAGATCGGTACCTGCGACAGCGCCTCTTCGCGACGCTGCGCGGTCACGACGATCTCGGATTGCGCCTCCTCTTGCGCAGCAGGGCTCCCCTGCCCCACTGCCTGCGCGCCGGCCTGACAGGCGCCGAACGCGGTCGCGGCCAGCAGGCCTGCCCGCAGCGTGATCCGCCGAAACTTTCTCATATGAGCTCCCCGTCTGCTTTGATCTCGCCGCAAAGCGCCACAGCCGGGAGCGGAGATGAAGGGGCGATCGCGAAGCGCATGAGTAACTTGGGTAAGGACCAGCGGCGATTGCACGGTCATCGGGGATTGCCCTCGCGTCGCGGCTGGCAGGCGCGAGGCGCGATTGCCGGGTGCGGCCACGGATCGCGTCTCAGCGCAGCCCCAGCCGCGTGATGCCGTGCACCCGCATCCGATTATAGAGCGTCTTGCGGCAGATGCCGAGGAACGCCGCCGTTTGTCCGCGGTGGAAGCGATGCCGCCGCAGCGCATCGAGCAGATTGTGCTTTTCGTCGGTGCCATGATCCGCCGAAGATCGTGTCTGCCGGACATGATCGGCGGAAACCGCATGGCCCTGCGCGATCGCGCTCGCCGCCTCCAGCACCGACTTTAGCTGACCGATATTGTTGGGCCAGTCCTGTGCCATCAGGCTGGCATAGAGATCGCCCGAGATCCGCGGCCGGCTATCCTTGGGCAAGCACTGGGTGATGAAATAGCGCGCCAGCAGCGGAACATCCTCGATGCGCTCGGCGAGGGACGGCACCCGGATTTCCCGGCCCGCCAGCATGTCGAACAGGCGCGGGTCGAAGCGCTCCCGGTCGAGTTCCGAGCCGGCCAGTCGGGAGGAGAAGAGCATGTGCACGGTGACGGTGCGCGCGACGGGGTCGCCGATCCGGAAGAAGCGCCCGGCGTCGAGCGCCAGCGCCAGGCTCCGCTGTACCTTGCGTGGTATCGCTTCGAGACCGTCGAGATAAAGGGCGGTGCCGGCATCGGCCTCGAGCAGCCCGATCCGGTTCATCGTCGAGCCACCGCCCGTCGCGGTCGTGCCAAACAACCGCTGTTCGAGCCATTCGTCACAGGGCACGGTCACGAACGAGGCCGAGCGCCGCTCCGACGCGACCCGCTGGCCCGCAAGCTTCTTGCCAGCGCCCGCCGGACCGCTGATCAGGATCGGGCCGGCGCTGCGCGCCAGGCGGCGGCATTCGCGCCTGAGATGGACCGCCGCATCCGACCAGCCGACTATGGCGGGTCCGATGCCATGATGCTCGGGAGCCTCCAGCCGTCTCCGCCGCCGTTCGAGGCGGCTGATCGCCTTGAACGAGGAGGCCGCCTCGATGACCGCATTTTCCAAGGGCTGGGTGTCGATGGCGGTACCGATATAGCCGTCGCCCGCCGCGGTCTCGCAGATCATGTGCATGTCATCGGGATTGATGATCGGCCCGCCTGCCACGAAGCAGAGCATGTCCTTGCGGCGCTTGCGGACCTCCCGAAAGATGAACCGAGCGCCGTCGGCCGCGTCGTCGACCTGGAGATCGGCCTGGAGGCCCGAAAATCCCTGCGTCGTCCATCCCAGGCTGAAGCTGATGATATCGACGCCCGCGTCGATCATATCGAGCGCTTCCGCCAATGAGGCGACGCATCCCATGGTGGTGAGCCCGGCGCGCTTGGCGCAGCGGAGCAGATCCACCTCCCGCGAAAAGCCGGCGCCGACCCGGTCCAGTGCCAGACGAAAGCGTCGATCGAGCTGGGTGCTGGTCGGGAAATTGAAGATACCGCGATAGCCGGCCTTGGCGACCTCATCGACCAGCAGCGTCAGATCGAGCCTCGGATCGAAGCAGCAGGCTCCGAAGAAGACGGGTGTGGCCTCGCGCTGCGGCAGCACCTCCCCCGCGCCGAAGCGAAACACGACGTCATTGCTCTCGGAGATGGGCAGGAGCGCCGCCATCGCGCCCGCCCCCATGCTTCTGAGCTTCGCCACATTGGTCGCGAGCAGGAAATCGCAGCCACCACGGACCGCTGCTTTCGCGGCCAGGCCGGTGCCGACCGCCGCACCGACGAGATAGGGTGCATCGCGCCGTCTGCGCCGCGCGCGCGACTTTTGCCAGGCCGCGAGGAAGTCGGCAGCGGCGATGTCGGGCGCCAGCTCGGGGTCGGCCGTCACGCCGCGGGATCCAGTCGGGCCGCGAGGTCGAGGATTTCGCCGCTGAAATCGGCGACCTCGAACCCCATCGCCTGTGCCGCCTCGGCCATGCGACGCTCGGCGAGCATTCCCGCGCCACCCGATTCGAAGAAACGCGACTGATCGGGGCCGTGAAGCCGCGACAGCGGGAAGCAGCAAAGCCGCGCCGCGCCGGCGTCCCGGAGCTGTCGCAACAGATCGACCGGCCTGCGAAACGGGTCATCGGCGATGACACACGCCCATATATCCGGCGGGATCGGCGCCCGGCGCATTTCCGTCAGCAGCAGCCCATTGGCGTCGTGGATCGGGAGAACCGCGACAAACAGAGCAGCCGGCATCGGAAAATCGGCTATAGCTGGAAAAAGCAGCTGTTGCGTGCCGGCCCGCGACACCGCGTCCCCAGCGCCCAGGCGCGCGAGGAGTTTCACCGCCGCCATCACCGTCTCCGGGACCTGGACGCGCTGTCCGCCGCGACGGTCTTTCCCGCCCGACGCCTCGGGCGGTCGAGAAGAGAAACGGACCGCCAGATCGGGCTGTGCGGCTCCCAGGCCTTGAGACGCGTCAGCATCGTTCGATCTCCCGATCATCGCGTGCAGGAACCGGCATGGCGACCCCGACATGCCTAACTGCCACCGCGGGAACCGCAAGCCGTGCGTGACCGACGGTTACCCATTTTACCCATGAGCCCGGAGAATTGCGGTTATCGCCACGACGCCCGCTCTCGATATCTCGACCGATCGGACTAGAGGGGGCAGCGGCTTGCCAGACATCATCTTCATCGCCCGCACGCCGCCCGATCCGGCGCGGATCGCCCGTCCTGGGCGACCCTTGCCAACCACGCGCGCGACCGGCGCGCCATCGGCCGCCCGATCATGATCGATCACCGCCGCGGCTTGCAGGACCGCATGGCGGCCGGCGACGGCGTCTTCGGCCTCATGCACATGCATCCGCACGAGCTGTTCGTCGAACTGGCCGGTATCAGCGGTTATGATTTCCTGGTCGTAGACCTCGAGCACGGCCTGTTCACCGACAGCGACGTGTCGCGCGCGATCCTGGCCGCTCGATCGACCGAGCTGTTCATCTTCGTGCGGATCGCTCGGCATGATCCGAAGATGATCGGCCGGATGCTCGACCTCGGCGCCGACGGCATCATCGTGCCGGGCGTGACCTCGGCAGACGAGTTGGCCCCGCTGGTGGCGGCAATGTCCTATCCACCGGCCGGCAGCCGTGGCTTCGCCCCATCGTCGCATCGCGAAGCCGGTTTCGGCACCGATCTCGCCCGGCATGTGGCGGCGCCCCGCGGCGGCGCTTTGCTGATCGCGCTGATCGAGACCGCCTGCGGCGTCGCGCGGCTCGACGCGATTTGTGCGGTTGATGGCCTCGATGGCGTGATGCTGGGACCGGCGGATCTGACCGCGGACCTCGGAGCGCCGGGCGATTTCGACAATCCCGCCTATGTGGCGGCCAACCGCGCGATCGAGACTGCCGCCGCCGCGCATCGAAGACTGATCGGCGCGGCGCCGCACGCCGGGCGGCGGACTGCCGATCTGCTCGGCTTGGGCTATCGGTTCTTCATTGTCGGGAGCGACGTGTCGGTGACGCGCGAGGGCCTCAGGCGAGCCCTGTTGGACGCCCGTCCCGCCGGTGATCATACCGGGGGGGCGATGGCGTGAGCGACGATGCCGGCGAGCCGATCATCGAGCCCGAGTTGCCGATCATCGATGCGCATCATCATCTCTGGTACCAGACCGACGCCGCGCTCGCCGCGATGGAGGCCGATGACGACATCATCTCCAGGACGATCAGCCCGACATATCGGAAATATCGACGCTTCCTGTTCGACGAGTTTCTCGCCGAGCTGAACACGGGGCATAATGTGCGCGCCACTTGCTACATGCAGGGCAGCGCCATGCTGCGGGCGACCGGGCCCGCCGAGATGCGAGGCGTCGGCGAGATCGAGTTCGCCAACGGCATGGCCGCGATCGCCGCGAGCCATAACCTGACCGACATATTGATGTGCGCGGGCATCATAGGGGGAGTCGATCTGGGGCTGGGCGATGCCGTGCGACCGGTGCTCGAGGCGCAGCTCAGCGCGGGGGGGCATCGGTTTCGCGGCGTCCGCAGCGTTGCCATCTACCACGATGACCCGGCGATCCTCGGCCGGGGCCGCTGCCAGCCGCACCGGCTGCGCGACATCCAGTTCCGCCGGGGAGCGGCGCATCTCGTCGATATGGGCCTTTCGCTCGACCTGTTCATCGTCGACCAGCAGATACCCGAGCTCATCGCGTTCGCCAGCGCCCTTCCCGGTCTTCAGATCATCCTCGATCATATCGGCTTTCCGGTCGCGGTTGGTCGCTACGCCGGCCAGCGGGCGGAGCGCTTTCCGGTCTGGCGCGACGCGATCTTCGCGCTGGCGAAACTGCCCAATGTCGCGATCAAGCTCGGCGGCCTCGGCCTGGCCGCGGTCGGTCTGCCGTCGTTCGGGGCGCGGCCGGCAGCGGGCTCAGAGACGCTTGCAGCGGAATGGAGACCTTATCTTGAATCCTGCATCGAGGCGTTCGGGCCGACGCGCGCGATGTTCCAGAGCAACTTTCCGGTCGATGCGGGCACCTGCGGCTATGCGACCCTGTGGAACGCCTTCAAGCGGGTCGCGAGCGGCGCATCGGCGGCGGAAAAGCATGCGCTGTTCTTCGGAACGGCCAAGGCCGTCTATCGCCTCGATGTGCCGAACCCGACCAATGCCGGATAAGCGGTCACGGCATTGGTCGCGCGCGTCAGCCAGGATAGGCTGCGACCGCGGGGGGACGCTCGTACCCGCGAGCGGAGGGACAGCATGACCACAGCAGGCGAGATCACGCCCGCCGGCGGCGAGGGCGCCGAACCCTGGCGGCAATTCACTTCGCGGCAGCGCTGGCTCTTCCTGCTGATATTGTTCCTGGTGGTGACGACCAGCTATGCTGACCGGTTCGTGCTCCCGCTCGTGCTCGAGCCGATCAAGGTCGAGTTCGGCCTGACCGATACCGAGCTGGGCCTGCTCAGCGGCCTGCCCTTCACGCTCTGCTATGCCCTGTGCACCCTGCCCTTCGGCCGCCTTGCGGACCGATATAGCCGCAAGAAGGTCCTGCTCTTCTCGCTCATCCTGTGGAGTGTGATGACAGGGCTGTGCGGTCTGGCGCAAGGCTTGTTGATGCTGTTCGTCGCGCGGATGGGCGTAGGGGTCGGCGAGGGTGGAGCCATGCCGTCATCGCATGCCCTGGTCGCGAGCTACTTTCCCGCCGAGCAGCGAGGTACCGCCTTCGTGCTGCTGGCCTCGTCGGCAACGGCCGGCACCTTCATCGCCTTTGCGATCGGCGGATGGCTCACCGACCTCTATGGCTGGCGCGGCACCTTCATCGCGGTCGCGGCCTTCTCGATACCGGTGGCGCTGCTCGCCGCCATCGTCCTGGTCGAGCCGACCCGCCCCGAGGCGGACGACGACCGCGCGCGGCACTTTCGCGATGATTGCGCCAAGCTGCTCGGCAAGCGCTCCTACCTGCTCATGATCGTGGGGATAAGTTTCTACGGGATGTTCGTCCATGGACCGGTGATGTTCATTCCGACCTTCCTCGTCCGCGAAATGGGATTGGGACTCGCGGCGGCGGGCGCCCAATATGGTACCGCCGTGACGATCGGCACGCTGGTGGGCACCGCGATCGGCGCGCTGAGCGTCGACCGGCTCCAGCGCCACGACCTTCGATGGCTGCTCTGGCTGCCGGCAGCGAGCGCTGCCCTGGTCAGCCTGCTCACCGCGCTGGCGATGAGCATGCGGGAGGTGGGTCCCTTCCTGCTGGTCGTCGGCATCATCTATTGCATTCTGACGATCGCCGTCCCCGCCCTCGGCGTCGCGGCCCAACGCATCTGTGGGGATCGGCTGAGGGGGACGGCGACCTCCTTGTACATGATCGCGCTGACCCTGATCGGTGCCACGCTCGGCCCTATCCTCACTGGCGCGATCAGCGATGCGCTCGCTCCCGGCTTTCCGACCGACCATCTCCGCTACGCGCTGGCGATCATGGCGCTGCCGCTTCTGGCCGGGGCGCTCTTCTGGGCCGCGGCGAGCCGGGCCATCGCCGCGGATGCGGTCGAATGAGCCCGCACCGGCCATCGGATCATCGACAGCGCGCACCCTGGGAGACCCCGCATGCTCGCCCGTTGCCATAATATCGAGGATCTGCGCCGCCAGGCGGCGCGCCGGCTTCCCACACCGATATTCGACTTCCTGGACGGTGGCGCCGAGGATGAAGCGACCCTGCGCAACAATCGGATGGCCTTCGACCGGGAAAAGCTCGTGCCCTCCTGTCTTCGTGACGTCGAGACCGTCGACACCGCGACGACGATCTTCGGTCAGGCCAGTGCGCTGCCGCTGATCTGCGCACCGACCGGCGCTTCCCGTCTGTTCCACCCGGCGGGCGAGATCGCGGTCGCCCGGGCAGCGGCGCGGGCGGGCGTGCCCTATGCCTTGTCGACCGGGTCGACGCGGAGCATCGAGGAGGTCGCCGCGGCAAGCGACGGCGCGAAGATATTCCAGCTCTATGTCTACAAGGATCACGGGGTGAACCGCGAGCTCATCGAGCGGGCCCGGGCGGCGGGCTATGGCGCGCTCTGCATCACCGTCGACGTGGCCGTCGTCGGCAAGCGGGAACGCGACCTGCGCCATGGATTGTCGATCCCGATGCGCTTCACCCCGGCGGCGGTCGCGCGTTTTGCCTGTTCGCCGCGCTGGCTCTGGGGCGTGCGGGGGGGACTGGGACTCGGCGCGAACCTGAAGACCATTGGCGGCGCTGCGGGTCGCGGACGCGGAGCATCGACATCGTGGCAGCTCGACCCGTCGCTCGACTGGGATGGCCTGGCCGACCTCGCCGCGCTGTGGAACGGCCCCTTCGTCGTCAAGGGCATCATGGCGGCCGACGATGCCCGCCACGCGCTAGATGCCGGTGCCACCGGAATCATCATTTCCAACCATGGCGGTCGCCAGCTGGACGGGGCAGCGGCACCGATCGAGGTTCTCCCCGCGATCGCGCAGGCGGTGGCCGGACGTGCGGATATCGTGCTGGATGGCGGCGTGCGGCGGGGTACCCATATCCTCAAGGCGATCGCTCTGGGAGCAAAGGGCGTCGCGATCGGCCGGCCTTATCTTTATGGCCTGGCGGCCGGCGGCGAGGCTGGGGTCGATCGGGCCCTGGCGATATTGCACAAGGAGCTGGCGGTCGCGATGCAGCTGGCGGGTTGTCCGGATCTCGGCGCGATCGACGAGCGCCTCATCCTGCGCGCCTCGCCGGCCTGACCTGTCTGAAGCTTGTCGCCTCCGAGGCCATATTGCAGCCAAACACGCGATCCCGTTTTGGTCAATCAGGCGCTGTCCTGGCCGAACGGCTGCGGGCCTATGCGCGACATTCATGATGGCGGTGCGCGCCAAGCTAGGATCGGACGGCTCAGGAAAGGCCGCGTCATTGCCGGCCTGTTCGCTCGATCGCATCCACGAGCCGACCGATGCCGAACCGCACCGGATCGCAACAGGGCATGCCATATGTGAGCGACAGTGCCTCGATCAGCGACCGAGCGTCGGCTGCTGCCAACGAGCTGGTGTTGAGGGCAATGCCAACCACCCGAGCCTCGCGGTTGGTGAGCCTGCCCGCCGCTTCATAGGCCAGGATAGCGTCGTGTAGAGCGGGGAGCGGCATGTGAGGAAGGCCCAACAGGCTTTCCCTGCCCGGATCGTGGCAGAGCACCATGGCGTCGGGCTGGGACCCGTGCACCAAACCCAATGTCACGCCAGCATAGGCGGGATGAAAGAGCGAACCTTGGCCTTCGATGACGTCCCAGTGATCAGGCGCACCCGCCGGTGACAGGGCTTCGGCAGCGCCCGAGATGAAATCGGCGACGACGTGATCGATCGCGAGCCCTTGGCCCGCGATGAGGATGCCGGTCTGGCCGGTCGCTCGGAAGTCGGCGTCGATGCCGCGTCTTCGCATTTCCGCCGCTATGGCGAGCGCGGTGTATTTCTTGCCCAGTGCGCAGTCGGTGCCGACGGTCAGCAGGCGCCTTCCTGTCCGGCGAGCCCCTGTCCCCACTTTCAACGCCATGTCGGTCTGGCGTACGTCATGAACGCGGCTACCGGAGCGCCGAGATGCCTCGGCGATCTCGGGAATCTCCGCCAGGCGCTCGTGAAGGCCGGCCGCGACGTCCAGTCCGACATCGAGCGCTGCGGTGATGGTCTCCAGCCAGTCCGGGTCGAGCTGTCCGCCCATCGGCGCGATCGCGATCACGAGCGTCTTGGCGCCCGCCTCGACGGCCTGCGCAAGGGTCATGTCCGGCAGGCCGATGTCCACCGCGCGATCGCTCAGGCGAAGCTGCCCGACACAGGCCTCTGGCACCCAGTCCCTCAGCCCGAAAGCGGTCTTGGCGTAGGCGGGGTGCTCGACATCGCCGATGAACAGCACATAGGGCTTGGCAAGGTCATGACGGTTCATCGGGCGCTCCCCCAAAGAGCCGCCGGACAATCGATCGCCCCATCGCGATAGGTCGCGCAGGGATCGCGATCCGATCGCAGGAAGAGCGGTCCGTCGAGGTCGGCGATATCGCAGGATTGTCCCAACACCCAGGCAGGCGCCATGGCCAGCGAGGTGCCGATCATATTGCCCACCATGACGTCCAGGCCATGGCTGCGCGCCACCTTCGCCATCGCCAGGCCCTCGGTGAGACCGCCGCATTTATCGAGCTTGATGTTGATCAGATCGTAGCGTCCGACCATCGCCTGAATATCATCCAGACATTGGACGCTTTCGTCGGCACCGATCGGGATCGGCGATCGAAAACCATCGAGCAGCTTGTCCTGTCCGACCGGGAAGGGCTGCTCGATCATCCGGATGTCCGCCTGCTCGAAAACGGGCATGAGCGCTTCCAGCTTGCGCCGGTCGAACCCCTGATTGGCGTCGACCGAAAGCCACACATCGGGCCGGGCGGCGCGCACAGCTTTTACCCGATCGGCATCCAGGTCGTCGCCGACGAGCTTCAACTTGATGCTGCGCGCCTGATCGTAGCGAAGGGCCGTCTTGGCCATGATCTCGGGAGCCTCGGCGCCGCAGGTGAAGGTGGTTCGCACCGGCCTTGGATCGGTGCATCCGGCGCGCTGCCAAGCGTCGACGCCGCTCAACTTGGCCTCAAGATCCCACAAGGCGCTGTCGAGCGCGTTGCGCGCGCCGCCAGGCGGCAGGAGGCGCTGCGCGCTCAGTCGATCCGTACCGGCTTCGACCTCTGCCCGCACCGCTTCGATCCGGGCGACCAGCATCTCCGGCGTGTCACCGTGGTAATAGACTCCGGCGGCCTCTCCGCGGCCGACCAGTTCACCGTTCTGCAAAGAGACGATGACGAGATCGACATGGTGCCAGACGTGGCCCGAGATCCGGAACGGTAGCGTCAGCGGCCATTGCTCGATCGCGACAGACATGCGCACAGGGCCTAGATGTGGAGCTTCCACGGTGCTTTCCTTTCGATGAGAGGAGGATTTGAGTCCGCGTCAGGCTGCGAGCGGTCGACTGACTTCGGTGAGCCAGTCGCGAACATCGTCGGACAACGCTGGCCCGATCCGCGCCAGAACCTCGGCATGATAGGCATCGACCCAGGCGCGCTCGTCGGGCGTCAAAAGCGCCACGTCGATCAATCGCCGATCGATCGGTGCGAAGGTCAGCGTTTCAAATCCCAGACAGGGTTGATCGCCGCCGACATCGCCCAGCGACACGACAAGAAGCAGATTTTCGATCCGGATCCCGTAGCGGTCGGGCTTGTAGTAGCCGGGCTCGTTTGAGAGGATCATGCCCGGGCACAGCGGCTCGTCGACACCACCCGCCGTTGGCCAGGGCTTGGCGATGCGTGCCGGCCCTTCATGGACCGACAGCGATGCTCCGACCCCATGGCCGGTGCCGTGATTATAGTCGAGGCCCGCTTCCCAGAGGTGACGCCGCGCAAATCCGTCGAGCTGGCCGCCGCGCGTCCCCACCGGAAAGCGGGCCATGGCCAGCGCAATATGGCCCTTCAGGACCCGGGTGAAACGATCGCGATGCTCGGCATCAACCGCGCCAATTGCCATCGTGCGGGTGACGTCGGTCGTACCACCGACATATTGGCCGCCGGAATCGATCAGATAGATGTCGTCGGGCCCGATCCGGCGATTGGTGGCCGCTGTCGGCATATAATGCGGGCAGGCTGCGTTGGGGCCCGTGGCCGAGATCGCGGTGAACGACAGATCGAGAAAGTCGGCGGCCTCGGCCCTGAACCGCCCGAGCCGATCGGCGGCGCCTATCTCGTCGACTTCGCCGAAGGGCGCATGAAGCGCCATCCAATGAAGGAAGCGAGTGAGCGCCACGCCATCGAGCAACTGGGCGGCGCGATGCCCAGCAATCTCCTCCGGGGTCTTTTGCGCTTTCCAGCTGGTGATGGGGTCTCGCAGCGCAACGACCGCGGCACCGGCACGATCGAGCAGCGTCACCAGCGCATCGACGGTGAGCGCCCTATCGACAGCGATACGGCGCCCGCCCAGACCGAGGATATGCGCCTCGAGGTCATCGCGACGATGCAGGCGGACGGACGGGCCGAGATGCGCGACCAGCTCGGGCGTCACCTTCCCGGGGTCGACGAATATGTCGGCGCCGCCGTCCGAGCCGAGCAGCGCAAACATCAGGGCCACCGGAACGTGCGGAATATCGCGCCCGCGGATATTGAACAGCCACGCGAGCGCGTCGAGCGCCGATATGAGCATGGCATCGGCCCCGGCATCGGCGACCAGCTGGGCAGCGGCGGCCCGCTTGTCG
This sequence comes from Sphingomonas sp. Y57, assembly GCF_001015195.1. GTDB lineage: Bacteria > Pseudomonadota > Alphaproteobacteria > Sphingomonadales > Sphingomonadaceae > Rhizorhabdus. The sequence continues at coordinate 74,613 of NZ_LDES01000095.1, forward strand.
GCCGAGCTCCGCCCGGCCCGGTCCTCCGGCCAGACAAGGATTGGCGACCGCGAGGCCTGGGGACGATCTTGCCACAGTGCATCGACAGGGTTCGCCGCGACCGGCACAAAGGCGATCCGCCTTTCAGCAAACCGCGATTTGAGCGCCGCGATCGCATCCGCGCTGTGGAGCCAGGGATCATAGCCGACCCTGGCGCCCGGGCTGAGCTGGGCCAGGAGCCAGCCCGCCAGATCGGGCTCGCAGGACCAGAGCGCGCGATCGACTTCGCGTCCGACCTGGTCGGTGTAGCGCCCGTCGACGACCACCGCGGCGCGTCGGGCGGTCACCGCCGCGATGCCCGCCGATCCGGTGAAGCCCGTCAACCAGCGCAAGCGCTGCGCGTCGGGAGCGATGAACTCGCTCAGATGCTCGTCGGACTGGGGAATGATGAACGCATCGAGGCCGGCGTCAGCCAGCTTGCCGCGCAGTTCGGACAGAGGCGATATTTCCATCACGCGCCCGCCTCCTCGCCGAGCGGGACGAAGAGCACGCTCGGATGCTCCGCGGAATGAAACAGCCGCACGGTGATGGCGCGTGCATCGGCGACCGTCTCGTCGGCAACGGCGCCGCCACTCTGAAAATTGCGCTGGGCGAAGGTCGCTTCGACGAGCCGGCCCATCGGCGCGATGATCAGGCGCAGCCGGCTTCCCTTGGCCACCCGGCGCGCGGTGAAGGTGAAACCGTCGAACTCATAAAGGCGAGGTGCGTCGTCGGTGACCAGCTCGGGGGTACGGAAACCGGTGCGGTAGCGGGCACGCAGCGCCGCGTTGCTCAGACGGATGCTGTTGCCCTCGCGATCGATCTCATGGACCGAGACGTAGAAATCGGTGTCGGGCCCGTCGATCGCGATCCAGGCCGAGAGCCGGAAGAAGCCGCAGATCTCGGTATCGGCCTCGAACGGCGCACTATGATAGACGAGCTGCTTGCCCGTCATCGCCAGGGCGACGCTCTGATCGGTCAGCGATCCGCCGCTGGCCCGCGTTTCGGCGTCGATCTCGGCCCCCGTGACGTCGCGCGGGTCGTGACGGTAGTGGTCGGGCGGTCCGGCGCAGGCGACGGGGTCTAATCTTCCCGAAGCGAAGATGTCATCCGCACGGCCGTCCGAGGAGAGAAAGAGCGGATCCGAGCGCGTGGTCACCGCGCCGAGGCTGGGGGCATAGCGCCACGCATCGGCGCCCATCACATAATAGGCGACCTGATCCTTCAGGAAGGCGGGCCGCTCCCCGTCTTCGAGCACCCAGGCATACCAGGCGCGGTGGAAGCCCAGGCTGTCGAACCGCGCCGCCTCGCTCAGCTGCAGGCCGCCAAAGGCAAGCTGGGGATAGCCGGTGCCGGCATGGTCCCAAGGGCCGATGACGAGAAAATGCCGAGCGCGCGCGGCGGGGTTCGCGGCCAGGTGCCGGCGATGATATTCGAGGGCGCCGGGTTGATCGTCGTCATATATTCCGGTGACCGTCAGGACCGGAAGGTCGAGCCCGGCGAAATCGTCTTCGGTCGGGCTATAGGCGTCCCAATAGGGGCTGTGATCGGGGTGGTCGAGCCACTGCTGGAAGACCGGGCTGGATATACCGGCATAGTCGCCGACCTTGCGGAATGCCTCGCCCGAACGATGCCAGGCCGCGAAGGCTTCCGCCCAGAAACGGGTATCGAGCCCGGCATGGCGCTGCGCCGTCGCACCCTGGGTGTAGCTCAGCCACTTGATCAGATAAGGATAGAAGATCCCGCCCCGCATCGGGAAATCGACGCCCATATAGGGGGCCGCGGTCGGCACGATCGTCGCCAGATGGGACGAGCGCTCCTTGATCGCCGCCCATTGGACATAGCCGAGATAGGAGGGTCCATACATACCGACCTTGCCGTTGCAGAAGGGCTGTCGTCCCAGCCACTCGATGATATCGCGGGCATCGGGCGCCTCCTGCAGATTGGGCCGGAAATCACCCTCGGAATCCCCGCGGCCCCGCACATCGACCACGACGCAGGCGAGCCCGGTCCGCGCGAAATGGTCGGCCGATCCATGGACATGGTCCCGCGTATAGGGCGTCATGACCAGGATCGCCGGGATCGGCCCGTCGATCGCGCTCGGCCGATAGATATTTGCGCGCAGGATCGTGCCGTCGCGCATGGCTATGCCGACGCCCCATTCGACGGTTACGCTGGGCATGGCGGATTGCATGACGGGCTGCCTTTTCATGAGAGCCGAAGGGTTCATCGGCCAGGAGCGACGGCTTCGAACCCGGCGGCGGTTCGCGCAAAGCCAGGTTCGACGAAACGGAGCAGCGCGGCGCCGCCCAACCATCCGGCAAGACCGATCAGGCTGAGGGCCTGGAGGATTCCGGCCGGGCCAGCGCCCAGCGAATCCGAGACGATGCCGGCAACGAGCGCGCCCAGCCCGTTCATGCAGACATAGCTCATCGTGTAGATCGCGATGATACGGCTGCGGAGCGTCGCCGGGGCGATCGCCTGGAGCAGGTTGGGGATAGTCGCACCGATGATTGTGCCGGCGATCATCTGGATGCCGATGATCGCGAAGATCACGCCGACATCCCCGGCCATCATCAACAACGGCAGACATGGCGCGACGAGCAAGGCCGCAAGCCCGATCAGCCGCACGCCCGCGATCGATCCCAGCCGCGCTTCCCATCGCCGGATCATGACGCCGGCCAGGAGCAGTCCTGCGACGGTGCCCGCCGCCATCGTCACGCCCATTCCGAGCCCAAGCATGTCGGGCGCGAGGCCGAAGCGCCGCGCCATCGCCAGGGGCGCCCAGGCCAGCATGGCGCCAAGGGTGAAACCGATCATCCCCACCCCGCCGAGGAGCAGCGCCAATGTCGTCCCGTGCGTCTTGAGATAGGGCACTATCGGCGCGTTCTGGCCGGTACGGTTGTCAGCGGCACCGGCCCGGGATGGCAGGATGCACAGCGCGAGCAGGAGCAACGGCGCGGGAGCGGCGACGATCAGGAACACCAATCGCCAGTGCCCCGTCGACGAGAGGAGCTGCGGAAGCTGGGTCTCGGCCGATCCGATCGCGGCGAAGGCACTGCCGCCGAGCAGCCAGGCGAGCGAGCCGCCCATCGTCGATGCCGCGTAGAAGATGAGAAAGGCCGTGACCCGGCGCGGTCCCGCAAACAGGTCCGGCACGGCGGCCAGCGCGATCGGAGTCACCGCCGCCTCCCCCGCCGCGATCGCGATGGCGGCCAGGAACAACTGCTCGAACGAGCCGACGAATGCGCATGCGGCGGTCCCTGCGCTCCACAGCAACAGGCAGCCCGCAAGCACCCATCGCCGATCGAAGCGGTCCGCCGTCCAGGCCACGGGGTAGGTCGCGAGCAGGGTGAAGATCGAGAAAGCGAGCCCCTGGACGAGGCCGAGCTCGGTATCGGTGAGCCGGAGATCCTGCGCCATCGGCGCGGCGGCGAGCGTGATCACCTGCCGGTCGACATAGGCGAGCAGCACCAGCGCCAGCAGTACGGCCAGGCCATAATAAGCGGTGAGGGGTTTCACACCGCCCGGTGCATCGCCGTTCACAGGCGCCTCGCCGATCGGATCGCGACCGGACATGTTAGCATCTGCCCTTCCAAATAAGCGGTGGGCGCCGACGCCTCGCAAGGCAGGGCATGGATCGCGCGGATCACATCCAGGCCTGCGACCACCTGCCCGAAGACCGCCGCGCCCTCGCCATCGTCGAAACGCGCGCCGCCATGATCGAGGGCGGGCTGATTGCCCAGGCAGATGTAAAAATGACCGGGCGAGCCTGTTCCCGGAGCGTTGCGGCCGATGGCGACCGCACCGTCGCCATGACGCAGGCCGGTCAGGCAGGTCGGTTCATGCGGTACCGAGAGGACGGGCTCGTTGGCCGGCGAAGGTCTGGCTTGCAGGATCGAGATCGGAGGGCTGCCGCGATCATTGGTCGGGCGCACTGCCCGATAGAAGGCAGCGCCGGTCAGCTTCTCCTCGTCGACCAGGCGCAGGAACGCGCCGCAGGTCTCAGGCGCGCGATCCGGAAAGATATCGATCTCGATATCCCCCATTGCGGTGGTCAGCCGCACGCCTATGACCGAGCCAGGATCGGTCGCGGCGGTCATGGCTGGATCTCCGAGATGGCCGCTCTGCTCGTCGCAGCGAGCCGCGCCGCCTGTCGGCCCATAGTGCTTTCGAAGCGCGTCGCCGGTGGCGGACTGCTTCCGAAGAGATGCTCGACGAAATAGTCGAGCCGCCGCCTGAGCGCATAGCCCGGCATCTCGTGGCCCGCCTTCGGCAGCAGCAACATGTCGAAGTCCTTGTCGGCGTCGATCAGCGCCTGGACGAAGGGGAAAAGCTGCGCGGGATTGACGCCGGCGTCCATCAGTCCGTGGATCAGCAAGAGCTTGGCGTTCAGACCGTCGGCGTAATGCTTCGCCGCCTGACGTTCGTAGCGGGGTTCGTCGAACAGGCCGTGATAGCGCTCCGACCAGCAATGCCACATCAGCCGCTGATCGTAATTTCCCCCGCCCGCCACTGCGACCTTGTAGAGGTCGTCATGGCGGAGCGCCGCCAGCGCCGCGAGATAGCCCCCGGCCGAAAAGCCGCAAATGCCGACCCGATCGAGATCGATCCCGGGATGCTCGCGCGCCAGCTCCCGTATCACCTGGACATGATCGGCAAGATTGGATGCCGTTTCGACCGCCCCGTGCGACGCCGCGCGAAAATCGCGTTCGCGGTTCGCGGTCCCCCGCCCGTCGAGGATCAGGACATAGGCACCCAGCGCCGAAAGGTGCATCGCCTCGACGAAGCCGAGATTGGAGGCGACCCCACCGGTGAAAGCGGACTTGGGGGTGAAGGCGATGTGCGGACCGCCATAGACCAGGTCGATCAACGGGACGGCTTTGCCCGGGTCGACATCCCATGGCGCGAACAGCAGGCCATGGACCTCTGTCGCGCCATCGGCCGCCAACATTCGGACGGGCGTCGGCCAGCGCCAGCCGGCCGGCAGGCCACGGTCGTCGCCCTCCTCCAACAAGGCGATGACCGCGCCCTCGCGCGACCGGAGCACGGTGACTGGCCATCCGGTGGCCGCGCCAATCGTCTCGACCAGATAGTCGCCCCCCGGCGAAACTCCCGATACCGCGCCGCTGTCGATGCCGAGCAGATCGACCGCGGCGAGATCATATTCCCCTGGCCGCCAGATGATATGGTCGCCGGGCTCGGGACCGATGATCGTCATCTCGCCGCTGTCGATCGAAACGCGGCACGGCTTGCACAGATAGGGATCGGCGGGATCGAGCCCGCCCGCGCGCACCAGCAGTTCACGGCGATCGGCATCGACGTGCAATATGTCGCGCACCTGCCACGCACCGGCCGTGATCGCGTGTTTGAGCGCGCCGTCCGTGAGATCGTAGAGATAGAGATGGCCGCGCCCACTGCGCTCCGAATACCAGATCAGCTCATCGGTGCTGGGGAGATGCTGCGCGAGGGCCGGCGCATAGACGGTGACGCCGAGCTCGACATAGCTGTCGCTGCGTTCGGTGAACAGCACGCGGCAGGCGCCGCTTGCCACGTCCATCTCGACGACATGCGCGGTCGCCTCGCCGCGCTCGACGTGGACGAAATAGGCGCGGCGGCCATCACTGTTCCACCACAGGCAATTGGCCGAGGCCGGCGTATCGAGCATGCGGACCGCCGGCAGTTTCGGATAGTCCGCGTCGATCCGGCGGCCGGTTTCGACCTCGAACGCGATCATTTCGAAGCCGGGCACTGCGCGATCGCCGGGCAGGCTGGTCTTGATGAACTCGACATGCGGCGGTCCGCCGCCCTCGGGGCAATATTCGATGATCGGCAATTCGGTCAGGCCGCGATCGTCGACGCGGAAGCTGAGAAGGCGGCGCGAGTCCGGCGACCAGCGGCATTCGGGCGGCAATGGCCCCGCCGCTTCCTTGAGGACGCGCATCGCCATGGGCAATCGGGCGTAGGCGTGATCGGCTTGACCGTCGCAGGTCAGCGGTCGTTCACTCCCATCGTCGAGCGCCCGCACCCAAAGATCATGACCGCGCACAAAGGCCAGATGCTTGCCGTCGGGCGACAGGACTCCTTGCGCCTGCACGCGCGTCGCCGCGGGCGATATCCGTCCGGTCGCGATATCGAAGCGCCAGGTGCCGCCCGACGCATCGAAGATGGCGGTTTCGGCGTCATGGTCGAGAGCGAGGTGGACAGGCAGGAAGATAGCGGGATCGGGCGAGCGGCCGAGATGCGGCGTCAGCGCAGCGCGCAGCTCGCCCTGCGAAAACAGCCGCCGGCAGTGCCCATCGGCGGCATCGAGGAGGACATATTCGACGTCGTCCTCGCCTCGCCGCTGATACCAGAACCGATCGTTGGATAACCAATGCGGATAGACGGCCGCATTGGCAACATGCTCGGCCGCATGGAGCACCGCGCTGGCCAGGTCGTAGCGACGCGACCAGCCGGCAATATCGTCGACAGCCATATCGGGTCCGCCTGGTCCGCTCGCCTCGATCAGAAGCGGGTCGAGACGCCGAGTCCGATTGTCCGCGGCTGCGCGGTGGCGACCTCCGCGAGATTCGCCGCCGGAAACCCGTATTTCTGACCGAGCTGCGCACGCACGTCGAACAGGTTCTTGACGAAACCACGGACCGTGACCGGCCCGAGCATGACGCTCGCGCGCAGATCGACCGTCACATGGTCGGGCAGGCAATATTGAACCGTGCCGCAAGCCCCGAAGGCCGTGCTGCGCTTGTCGGCATAGCGCAAAGTTGCGCCGATGGCGGGACGAAAGGAGACATCGCGCATCTCATAATCACCGTTGAGGCTTGCCGTGAACTTCGGAACGTTCGGCAGGCGCTCGTGTCGCGCGCCGCCCAGCGCGGCCTCCGCACGGTTGAGCTTCGCATCCTGATAAGCGAAGGCGCCGCTCACCGTCAGATCCCGGACCGGCCGCACCGTCAGCACCAGCTCGCCGCCGTCGACCGTCGCGCCGCCGGTGGCGTTGCCGATCACGCTGAAGCCGCTGACGAAGCGGACGATCTGTATGTCGCTCCAGTCGATATGGAACGCCGACAACTCGACCCCGAGACTGCCGCTCGCATTCGCCCCCTTGAAGCCGAGCTCATAGCTCTTGATGCGATCGGCATCGAAGGGAGCCGCCGGCACCGGATTTCCGGCGAAATCGGCGATGTCGTAATTTGGGCCGCCGGGGCGATATCCGGTCGCATAACGCGCATAGACGGCCGCGGTCGGGCTGAAGCGATAGCTCGCATTGGCGAGATAGGTGAACACGCCCTCGCTCGACCGGCGGGGTGCGGCGACCGCGAACAGGCTGGTCGATTCATAGCGCTGCTTGTTCTTGGCGTAGCGGACACCCGCCGAGACGTCGAAATTGTCGATCAGCTCATAAGTGGCATTGGCGAAGGCGGCATATTCCTTGTACCGGGTCGGCGCCGACAAACGGTAGAGCACATTGGGTGCCGGCTGCCCGGCGAGATCGCGCAACACGAAGTCCTGCTCATTGCCGACATCCTCATTGGTGTAGAAACCGCCGATCAGCCATTTAAAGCGCGTGTCACCATTGGATGACGCACGCACCTCCTGGGTGAATTTGTCGAACGGCTTGCTGTTGAGATAGCCGAAGGCGCTGTAGGGCAGGCCAAAGGCCGAATAGGCCGCCGTCAGATCGAGAATATAGTCGGTTTTGATATGCTGGTAGCTGGTGATCGATGTGATCGTCGCGGGGCCGGCGTCATAGGTCAGCGTGCCACTGGCTAGCCGGATCTTGGTGTCGAAGAACTCGTTGAACTGCCGCCGCTGGCTGAGCCTATTGTCGACGGGGCGGCCGGCGAGCGTGTAATCGGCGGCGATCGAGCCGTCGCGCTTGATATTCTGGGCGAAAGCCGAGAGGCGGACCTCGAGCGCGTCGCTGGCCTGGAAGCCGATATCGAGGCGCCCGCCATAAATGTCCGAGCGGTTCACGTCCCTGTCGCCGAGCGTAAGATTGTCGATATAGCCGCCGTCGCGCGAATAATAGGCGCTCGCCCGGACCGCGAGCTTCTCGTTCAGCGGCAGATTGATCGCCGATACCGCGCTGTAGTTGGTGCCGCCGGCCCGGGTCGACGAGAGTTCGCCGCGCGCCTGGACTTCCAGCTTGCTGGGGTTGGGAGCCTTGCTCGCATATTTCAGCAGGCCGCCCATCGTGCTCGCGCCGTAGAGCGTGCCTTGCGGACCGCGCAGCAACTCGACCCGATCGACATCGAACAGTGCGGCATCCAGCGCGATGTCGGCGGCGTTGGAGAAGGCATTGGTGCCGCCGACGGGCACATCGTCCAGATAGATGCCCACGGTCGGGCCGAGATCGGCGCCGACGGTGATGCCGCGGATCACGATCTGCGTCTGGCCGGCGCCGAGCGTGGTGATGCTGACCCCCGGGATCTTGTCGACGAAATCGAGAAGCTGGCTGGCGCCGCGCTTCTCGATCGCGCTGGCGGTCAGCACCGCGACCGACTGCGGCACCTCGATCAGACGTTCATCGCGCTTCTGCGCGGTGACGATGATGTCCTGGGCGCTCTCGTCATCCGCCGCGGCGCTTCCGGCGAAGCTTTCCCCCGGCGCCGCTGCCGGCCTTGCCGCGACCGGCCGATCGGCGACGATGGTGAAGGTCTGGGAGCCGGTACCGCGCGCGACGAGACCCGTGCCCCCCAACAGGGTCTGCAGCGCCTGCTCGACCGACATCGCGCCGCGCACTGCGTTGGTCCGCTTGCCCGCCGTGATCTTGCGCGACGCCGCGATCTGAACGTCGGCCTGCCGGCCAAGCGCCGAAATCCCGCTGCTGGCTTCCTGCGCCGGAATGTCGAAGGTCTTGATCTGCGCGACTGCCGGTGACGTCGCGGTCACGCAGATGATCGCCGCGGACGCCATCCATGCCTGTCGAGCCATGAAACTGCTCATCTCGAAAACCCCCCTTGTTCCGCGCCCCCAGCGGCGCTTCTGGAACCAAGAGGCCTCGGCGCGGTCCTTCCTAGGATCGACATGAAATTTTTATGACGGCGCCCGGCCGACGAGAATGCGATCCGGCGACGAGAGATCGACGGGGACCTCGAGGCTGGTGTGGATCATCGCCGCGAACCCCGCCGGATCGTCGGTGCGGAACAGTCCGTCGAAGCGCTCCATATTCAGCGCCGGATCGACGATGACGAGCTGGCGCCGGTTATAGCGATTGAACTCCGTAACCGCCTCGCCGAGCGGCTGCCCGACCAGATCGATCTTGCCGCTGCGCCAGGCGAGCGCCCGGTCGACATCGGACGCCTGGCTCGCGGCCCGCTCGATCGCGGCATTGTCGCCGATGAACGCCCGGTCGCCGGCGGCGAGGCGGATGCGGTGACCGTCGGCGCCGTTCGCCCAGGCCTCGACCGTACCCTCGGTGACGAGAACCTCGGCGCCGCCGTCCAGCCGGCGCACCGAAAAGGCTGTGCCCAGCGCCTGGACCCGTACCCGACCGGCTTCGACCAGGAAGGGGCGGCTCGCATCCTTGGCGACCTGGAACCACGCCTCGCCCTCCCTGATCGAAACCCGGCGCAGGCTATCGCGCATGTCGACGGCCACCACGCTCCGGGTGTTGATCGCGGCGGTCGATCCGTCGGTTAGCGGCACCCGGCGGATCTCGCCGATGTCGGTCCTGTAGGTCGTGCCGGATAGCAGGAAACCGACCCCTGCGAGCGAGGCCGCAAGCGCCGCGCCGCCCCCGGCCAGCACCCACCGCCGCCCGACGCGCGGCACGGCGGGGGCAGGCTCGCGCGCATCCAGCAGCGC
>NZ_LDES01000095.1:84450-97123 GCF_001015195.1 Sphingomonas sp. Y57
CTCGCGCGCATCCAGCAGCGCCAGCGCGGCCTGCGCCTGGAGCAGCGCGCCCTCGCGCCGCGGATCGGCGCTCAGCCATTGATCGAGTTCGGTCGCCGCGCTGGCATTCCAGCCATCGCCTTCCATGCGCGCGACCCACTGCGCGGCTTCATCCTCGATCTGAGCGGCGGTTTGCCGGGTCATCGTTTCTTTCCTTGCTTGATCGCTCGCCCGATGAGCGCATCGGCTTCCCCCTCTTCCTCGCGCATCGCCCTGACCAGCGCGCGCACCCCTTGATGGACATGATATTCGACCATGCCTTCGCTCACCCCTTCGGCGCGGGCGATCTCCTTCTGGCTCAGTCCCTGGATGCGCCGCATCTCGAAGATGCGACGGCAGCGATCGGGCAAGCGCGCGATCAGCAAGCGCACGCGCTCGACCTCGCGGCGGGCAGCGACTTCGCGCTCGGGTGAAGGGCGATCATCGTCATAGGCCTCGATCTCGGCGATCGTGGTGAAGGGGACGATAGCCGCACGTTTCAATTTGCGGACCAGAAGATTGCGGGCCAGCGAAAAGAAATAGGCATCAGGTCGGTCGATATGCTCAACGGTTTCGAGACCGGCAAGCTTGCAATAGGCCTCCTGGATGAGGTCGTCGACATCCTCGCCAGAGACCCGGGCGCGCTTGAGCCACAGCCGGACCTTGGCTTCATGCGGCATGATGTTCACGCCCACCCAAGTGGCGATCTCACGGCGGCGGACGCTATCTGGTGCAATCCGCATCATGCGCTCCCTCCGCGGGCGGATATATCATATTCACAGCTCATCGCGAGCTAGAGACATGACGGGCGCACTTCCTAGGGCTTGGCGAAATTTTTCGCCGCGGCGCTATAGCGTAGGAGACAGGCCAACCCCGTCGATCGCTTGCGGATGGACGGCCCGTCGGGGTCTGGGACCAAGCGATGCACATCATCTGGACGAACGTTGGCGCGATGCTTCCCGAACCGGAGTTCACGGCCTTGCTGCCCAACGACTGACCAGCGAGCGGCGCGGGTCACGACACAATGCCCGGCGGCCGAGGCTAGAGTGCCGGGACGCCAGACGGCGTATAAAAGGTGGCGAAGGCGATGAAGCGCATCAGCTCTTCGATGGAATCGAATTGCGTCGAGATGCCGAAGGATCCGGTCCGCTTCACACCGCGAAGATAGGACAGCATCTCCGCACTGCCCTGGCTGACGGTCTCGATTTCAAGATGAAACGGCCCTGAAAGGACGAACGGCGCTGGCAGCGGCTTTTGAAAGGCGCGTTGCGCGACCGCTCCGAGCTGGCGACAAACCTGTGCGGGCGGCAATGACCTCTGCGAGCGCCAGCCGATCGAGTGCTTGCTGACGAACCCCTCGGCGTCGGGAGCATAGGTGCGAGCCTCGGCGATGGTCTGTTCGTCCCCTGCCACGAGGATGACAGGCCGGCCATAGGCACCGGCGAGCGCCGCATTCAGATAGCCCTCCGAACAAGCCTCGCCATTCAGCCCGATCGAGCGGAATGCTGCGCCATTGTAGATATGCGACAGGATACTGTCGGGACTGCCTGGACCAGCATGATAGCCGACGAAGGCGCAGGCCTCGACGCCAGGCTCATCGACCCCCTGCATTTGCAGCATCGGTCTCGGCCACGAGCGGATGAGGCTTACATTGTCGGGAAGCGCGTCTGGGTCGATATTATGCGCGTTGCCATGTCCATCGGCGACGATGACTTCGTCATAGCCCGAGGCCATCGCGGCTTCTGCGACGGACACGACTTCGTGCGTCATCCACTTTCTTGCCGCGCTCCACTCCCACCGATCGGGCGCAAGAGCGTGGACCGAGGCGACGGCGGCGCAACCTTCGATATCGGCGCTGATGAAGAGCTTACGCGTCATGGCTTCCCTACAATGAACCCGTTGTCGGTAGACGAACGCTTGAAGAAATCGGCCACGATCGGGAGGGTCAGGTCAGCGTCGATCCCTCCGGCATGGTCGCGGCCTTCCAACCACGCGATCTCCCAGCCCAGACGGCGAAGCGGAGCCTCAGTGGCCTTCATGCGCGGTGCCAGGGGAATCTCGATAGGATCCGACATGCCCTGAGCGAGATCGTCGGTCCCCATGAAGGCGAGCCGAGGCACTGTCAGGCGCGACAAGGACGCCAAGGCATCCCAGTCGAGGAGCGAGCGGTAGAAAGCCTGCGATGAGAGGTAGCGGCATTCACTCGCTGTGTCGCCTCGCAGACTGGCGTTCTCCGCCAGGTCCGACAGCACGCTCGTCAGCATGTCCAGTGGCGCATCGAGAGGCGGGAAGCCGCCGGCCGCCAGCGCCCATAGCCGCCCGCTCCGGCACCCCAGCTGGATGCCAAGCGCCCCGCCGAAGCTGTAGCCCAGCCACCCGAAGGCACCGACGCCTGCCGCATCGGCGATCCGCTCGACTTCCTCGACCGCCCGTTCGACGGAAAAGCCTGCTCCATGCGAACGAGGTGTCTTCCCGACACCGCGTGGATAATCGGCAACGATGACGAGATAGTCGTCGGCGAGCGCATCTATCCAGACGCCGGGGTCGATGATCCCCGTTGGCGTGGCGTAGAAGTGCGGCCCGAGAAAGAGCGCGGGCTTCTCCGCCTCTCCGATCAGATGAAAATAGATTGGCGTGCCATCGGCGGCGTAGGCATAGCGCTCTTGGGCCATTCGGCTCATCCTGCCGCCTCGCTCGCATATGCCGAAATACTGACGGCGAATATCAATGCGCCGACAAGACTGGTAACAACGGTCACGATTGCGAGCGCAGGGCCGAGCATTGCGGGGCCACCCAATGCGGAGGATAGCGAACTGACGACGAGCGGGGCGATACCCAGCGAAAAAAGCATGGCGATCGCGCTCAGCAATGCGATGCACAGCCCGCGCAGATCGTCCGGAACGATGACGGTCGCGAGCGCGGTCGATGCAACGCTGATCGCCATATTGAAGATCTTGAACGCGGTGAGAAGGCATATGCTCGCGATCGCCACGGGCATGATTGGAAAGAGGCTGGCCGGCACGGTGAGGAGGGCCAATATCGTCAAAGCCGCCATGGCGCGCCGCGGACCGCCCACGCGTTGAGCCCGATCATAGAGGATTCCCCCGGCCAGTGGGCCGATAAGCCCACCCGCGAGCATGACGAGCGCCATCACCGATCCGGCACTCTCCACCCCGAGTCCATAATGACGCATGAGGTTCGGCAGCGCCCATATCACCACGGCTCCGACCGCAATGTCGACCATTGCCATCCCCGCGAACAGCGGCAGAATCTGCCGTCGGTGTTGCCAGATGCGCGAAAAGGCGCCGTCCGTGGTGCCGCGGTCGGCCGGGGTAGCGCGCGCCGGCTCGCGTAGCGTCGTCAGCAACAGCACGATCGGCAGCAAAGGCAAAGCGAGCCATAGCAGTGCAATGCGCCAGCCTTCCGCTCCTTCATTTGCGGCGAGGAGATGGCCACCAAGCGCAAAGGCTAGCGAGGCTGCGAGCACTTGGCCGACCGCGAGAACCGAGCCGGCGCGCCCCCGTTCGTCGGGTGCGTACAGATCGGCGATGAGCGAAACCGAGGTAAGCCAGGCGGCACTGGCGGCAACGCCGACGATGCTGCGAGCGATGAGCAGCAGGGTGAAGCTGTCGGTCGCGACGGTCAGCAGCGTGCCAATGATGTTGAGGGATGCGGCCACCAAGAGGATACGCACGCGAGCGCTGCGGTCGATCAGCATGCCGAGCGGGATCGCCGCCAGCATGATCGGAAGGGCGAGCGCGGGCCCCTGCAGCACGGCGATCGCACTGTCGCTGAGCGCAAAGGAGGAACGGATATGTTCCTGCAATGGCCCCAAGGTCGATCGGGTATAAAAGCCGGCCGAGGCTGCCAGCGCAATCAAGGCCAAGGCTCGGCTTCGCCCCGGATATGAGCCGGATGGACGCGCCTGCTGCGGCAAGCGCGTCCAGACCGAACGGAGAAGAGACCGCGCCGGTTCGATCAGCGGCATCTCATCAAAAGCTCTTCGTGATCGAAAGGCCAATCGTCCTGGGCTGGATATAGTTGAACAGCGTCGGGTGGATATTGCCGATGCCGCCCGACAGGACGCCGCGACGATTGGTCACGTTATTCACGAAAAGATTGGCTTTCCACGTCGCATATTCGACGCCCGCCCGCAGGTCGACGGTCGTGTAGTCGGGATAGATTTGGCGCACGCGATTGGCCCGGAACACGCCGGTTCGGTCTCCGATATGGCTCACCGTGCCGCCGATGGAGAGCATCATTTCGTCGGACAGCGGGAACGTCTGATCAGCCGAGATGCTGCCGGCGAATTTGGGGCTATTGGGCAGGCGGTCGCCCTCGAGGCCGCCGATCGAACTGCCCGGCGGAAGATTTTCCGCCAGTTCCGCATCGGTATAGGCGGCCGACATCACGACCGTCATGCCACGCCATGGCTTCGCGGTTACCGAAGCTTCGGCACCCGTAATCCGAGCGCGGCCCGCATTGGTCAGGAAGGAGAAGGCCGTAATCGGATCGCGGAAGGACACCTGAACATCCTTCCAGTCGATGCGATAGATGGACGCCTCATATGACAAGGCGCGTCCCGCGAGATTACCCTTCACCCCCAGTTCGTAATTCTGCGTCGTATCGGCGTCCACGGTGAGGGGAAGACCATAGCGTCGCGCTCCGAGGTTGGGGCCGCCGGGACGATAGCCTGAGGCAAATCGTCCATAGATCATGAAGTCGGGAGACACCCGGAACCGGGGAACGACGAGATAGGTGAAGCTGTCGTCCTTGCTCCGGATCGCCGCCTGGATGACCTCGCCGGGGACCAGGGGTCCGGTCTCGATCTGCGAATAGCTTTGGCGGTTCACGCTGTAGCGCCCGCCAAGCTGGACGTCGAAGCGCTCCCCGAAACCGATCAGCATGTCGGAAAAGATCGCATATTCGCTGAACGTGGACGGGAAAGACGTATAGAGGAGCTGACCGACCGGCGTGCCGACGGCGGGGTCTTCGGCGAAATATTGCTGTTCGTAGTCGGTATCTTCGTTTGTGTAGAAGCCCCCGACCCGCCACGTGATACGGTCCGAAAGAGGCAGCGCGACCCTCAGCTCCTGCGTGAATTTGTCGGTCCGGTTGCGCTCGACAAACTCCACGCCTCTGACGCCGAAATTCGTGTTCGCCTGGGTCGAATAGAAAAGACTGAGATCGTTCGATATGTTGACGCGGTTGATCCCATAGGAAGTGATCGACGTGACGGAGGCCTTGCCCGCACTCCACTCGATCGCGGCAGCATAGGAAGCGATGTCCTTTTGATAGCCGCCGGTCCCACGAACCGCGCTGCGCTTGAGATCGCCCAGTGCGGGATCCGAAAAGAAGGCGCCGTCGGCATCCTGGCGTTGAACGAGTGCGCTCAGCGTCACCGACAGCTCATCGGACGCCTGCCACAGGAGCGCCGCACGGCCCCCGCCGACATCCCGGCGATTGGTGTCCTTGATGCCGTTGACCGGGTCATCGATATAGCCAGGGTCGCGGCGGAAGAACCCGCTGGCGCGCACGGCAAGCTTCTCGTTGAGCGGCACGTTGACGCTTCCGCGCACCGCAAAGCCGAGTTCGTCGCTCGCGTCGACCGTGCTCAGTCCGGCAGTAATCTGGCCGGACAATTCGCGCGTCGTGGGCTTCACGGTGACATATTTGATGAGGCCGCCGATGCTGCTCGCACCGTACAGCGTCCCCTGCGGACCGCGAAGGATTTCCACCCGTTCGAGGTCGCTGGGGTCGATATCAGGCGCGGAGGCCCCGCCTCCGATGAATGAACTTGATCCAAAGGGCACGTCATCAACCACGAACCCTACGGTCGGATTGGCGGCGCCCGTAGTGGTCACGCCCCGGATGACCACATAGGGATCGCCACGATAGCCGGTGGAGAAATTCAGGCCGGGGACGCGTGCATAATAGTCCTGGATGCGCGTGAGATTGTTGGTCGCGAGCGATTGCGCGCTCAGGACAGTTACCGGGACGGGCACCTCTTGCAGTCGTTCCTCGCGCTTTTGCGCCGTGACAATGATTTCCGCACCTTCGGGGTCGGCGGGCTCGGCACCGGCCGTCACCGGCGCGCCTGACGAAGGCTGAGACACCGGAAGGGACTGGGACGAACCGCTCCCCGGGCTGAGCCCGGCACCTCTCGCGGCCTTGCCCAGCGTGATGGTTGCCCCATCGTCGGCGATGATTTGGATGCCCGTCCCTTGGAGCAGCAACCTCAGCGCGGTCCGGACATCATGTTCACCTTTGATCGAGCGTGTGGTGATGCCGCGCAACGTCTTGCCAGGAGCGACGATCTGAACGCCTGCCTGGCGAGCAAATTCGGGAATGGATTGCGTCGCTGCTTGTGACGGCAAATCGAAATTACGCTGCTGTGCCCACACGGCGCTCGGCATCGCGAAACTTGCCAGCGCGGCACCACAGATTAGAAGCTTCTTCGTCGTGGCAATACCCATGTGCGCCCCCTCTTCAAGCGACCTCCAGTCGCGTTTGTCGGGAGATAGATGCGCAAGTCTCGCCCGATCCGCCCAGCGGATGGAAAAAAACTCAGTTCGTGCGGATAAGCACGATCCCGCCCGGCTCGGTGCGGACACCGAGCCCCAGGCCGAGCGCGACCGACCGGGCAAACCCGGCTGGATTGTTCGCGGCGAACAAGCCCGTAACCGTCTCATCGCCGATGGCGTCATCTTCGAACAGAATGTGCGTTTCGCTATATCGTGCGAAGTCTCTTGCGGCATTGCGCAGCGGCTTGTCCTCGAACGACAGCATGCCTTCGCGCCAGGCCAGCTCGCGAGAAACTTCTGAAGCGCCGATGGTGGCGACTTCTACCGATCTGGAGGCGCTGACAATGGCTCTCGTATTGGCAACGATACGTCGTCTCTCCTGCGTCGATCCCGACTGCACGACTTCGACGATGCCCTGGCGGACGAGCACCTGAACCGGCTGCCGGTCAAGACGGCTGACCGTGAAGCTGGTGCCAAGCGCGTGAACGCGCGTCTCGCCAGCCGCCACGACGAACGCCCGGCTGGTCTCCTTCGCGACATCGAACAAAGCCTCGCCTTCAAGCAGCTCGACACGGCGCTCGGTTTCGGAGAACTTCACGCGCGCTGTCGACGCCGTGTTGAGAGTCATCGTGGAGCCGTCAGCGAGCGGCACCAGCCGAATTTCGCCGCGCTTCGTCGAAAAGGTTTGTGCGGCGGCCTGCCAGCTCAAGCCAAGGGAAACGAGGACGCCTGCCGCCACCGCACCCGATCCACCCAACAGGACCGAGCGGCGCCCGACACCTCGGGGCTGGACCGGCAAGGCCGCTTCGTTGGCATCGCTATGGCGATCTGCCGATGGCTCGCCATGTGTCGCCAGAAAGGCATCGGGATCGAACCCTGTCCCGAGCGCCTTTGCGCGTCCGGCATGTAGGAGCATGGCCCGTGCGCGCGCATAGGCACCGAGCCTGCGCGCATCACCGGCGAGCCAAGCGTCCAGCGCGGCCTGCTCTGTGGAATCGAGCGGCGCGCTGTCGACACGGACGGCCCATTCGGCCGCGACCGCATCAATCTGAGCGCTCGTCTCGCGTCCCGGCATTCCGACCCCTTGTTTGCTTGCTCGATACCCTAGATGCCTCGACAGCGCCATTTCCGCCACGTCCGAGGATCGCCATCAACCGTGACAAGCTCTTGGCAACCGATTTCTGAACAGCATTGTCGCTCATACCGAGCCGCTCGCCTATTTCGCGATGCGGCAATTCTCCCATGACCCGCATGAGAAATGCGGCACGACCTGGTTCGGGCAGCTCCGCGATCGCCATAGCCAGGAGATGGAGCTGCTCGCGATCCGACACCTGCGTCTCGGGCGATGGTTCATCGGCCGCAAAGTCGGAGGTGTCCTCATCGATTACCGAGCGGATGGGGATAACCCGCGCATGTCGCACATGCATGAGCACGATCGTGCGCGCGACACTGAACAGATAAGCACGGGGATTTCGAAGCTGGTCGACCGTCTCCATCGCCGCAAAGCGGCTATACGCTTCCTGCACCACATCGTCGGCATCGAGGTCCTGAGGGAGCCGCCATCTGGCCAGATGCGCGCGCAGCGAAGCTTCGTGCGGCAAAATATGCCGCGCGATCCAAAGCGCCCGATCGTCGGAGACTCCAGCCATAGCTATATGATGAGGCAGAGTGTCATAAAAGCGCAAGCCGAGATTTCGTTACGCCCGCAGTCAAGACTGTTGACCTATATCCGGCAATAAATCTCGTACTATTCATTTCAGCTTGATCGTCACTGGCCTCGCCACTTATCATGGGTACGAAACAGATGGACAGAGATTATTAGCCAATCTCAGCCAGTTTTTCAGTAAAATTGCACCGAACTGTCTTTAACCGTCCGATCCAGCTGTCGGACCACTTTCGGCGCCAATCGCAGGTAGTGCATCCATGATCGCGGTCAGCGCGAGCGCCGTATCACGCTCGACCGCACTGTGCCCAGCATGGGTGATCGTGAAGCTTGCAGGCCCGTTCCCCGCGTGGCGTAGGGCCTCGACAAGGCGCGAGGCTTGGGTAAGCGGGCAGACCTGATCAAAGCGGCCGTGGACGATATGGATAGGAATGCGCGCCAGGATCGCCGCGTTACCGAGCAAATGATCCGGCTCGAGGAAGAGGTCGTTCGCAAAATAATGCGCCTCGATCTGCGCGAAGCACAGCGCGAACTCGTCCTCGCCAAATTTGCCAACCCCGCCGGTGTCCGGGATCATGTTGGAGATTGTGCCCTCCCAGAGCGACCAGGCGCGTGCCGCATTCAGCTGACGTTTCCGCTCTGCATCGGTCCCGGGCTTCATGTCGAAAAGCCGCTTATAAGCCTTTATGACGTCTGCCCGTTCAACGGGTGTGAGGACCGAGAGAAAGGCACGCCATGCCTCGGGATAGTGGATATAGGCGCCCGGCGCGGTCAATGCATAGGGGTCCGTCTCGAAGGTCTCGGCATTGCCCTGATACAGATAGCGAAGATCCTCGGGTGTGCCGAGGAAGATGCCGCGCAGGATCAGGCTCGCGCAGTGATCGGGATGCGCAATCCCATAGGCCATCGCCAGCGTGCTTCCCCAACTACCGCCGAACACATGCATCTTGCCGGTGATGCCGAGCGCTGCTCGAAGTCCGGCGATATCGTCGATAAGATGCCGGGTACTGTTATTGGCAAGGGCCTTGTCGGGCCCGTCCGCTGCGACATTGGGGGTGCTTTTCCCACAGCCGCGCTGGTCGAACAGAATGATGCGAAAGCGGGCCGGATCGAAGAACCGCGCCATGTTCGGTGAACAGCCAGCGCCCGGTCCGCCATGCAGGCACATGACGGGGTCGCCCAGCGGGTTGCCATATTCCTCCCAAAAGAGGCGATGCCCTTCCGCGACCCCCAGATGCCCGGCGCGGTTCGGCTCGGCTTCAGGATAGCGCCATTCGTCCGCAATCGTGCTCGACCTCTGAAGCCGCGAAAAATCCACTCGTCGCCTCATCCGATTTTTGTGCGCCGCACGTGCCAACCAAGAAGCAGAGCTGTGGTCAAGAGCCTGGGCGCCAATAAGTGTATGGCGGTCATTGATCTTAAGCGTCTATCGTGGGTCCTATTCGTAGCTCGGATGCTCAACGCACGGGCTTTTCCTCTGCGGCAAATCCTTGTCCCGCCAGCGCCGCGAGCACTGCGGTAGCATGGGCACTGTCCTGAACCTGAACGACAAGGTCGAGAATAGCGCCCTTGGGGTTTAGCGAGAGCGAGAGGCGGTCGTGCGCTACGTCGAAGATGTTCGCTCCCTCATCACCCAGGATGGCGGTCAGGCGCGACAAGGCGCCCGGCTGGTCCGATATCGGCACGCTGATCCGTTGGAGCTGACCGGCGCGAACCAGTTCCCGCA
Source organism: Sphingomonas sp. Y57 (assembly GCF_001015195.1). GTDB lineage: Bacteria > Pseudomonadota > Alphaproteobacteria > Sphingomonadales > Sphingomonadaceae > Rhizorhabdus. Next base: position 94,382 of record NZ_LDES01000095.1, read on the forward strand.
TACACACCGATGAGATGACCGAGAGATCGATATTGCCGCCGCTCAATATCGTGGCGACATTCCGCCCGGCGAAGCGTTCGCGATGCTGCAAGATCGCGGCGAGCCCCGCGGCGCCCGCGCCTTCAACCACCGTTTTCTCGACCGAGAGCAAGAGCGCCACCGCTCGCTCGATCGATTGCTCTTCGACGAGCACTATCTCATCAACCAACTGGCGCACGACTGCGCGGGTGATGTCACCGGCAGTCTTCACAGCTATGCCCTCGGCGATTGTCAAGCCGTCGGGACAGGGATCCGCTTCACCGCGCAATGCCCGCGACATCGATGGATAGGTCGCCGACTGGACACCGAACAGCTGGAGATCGGGGCGGAGCGCCTTGACCGCAACCGCAATGCCCGCAATGAGCCCACCGCCTCCGATCGGCACGACGAGCGCATCGAGCTCGTCAACCTGCTCAAGAATTTCAATACCAACCGTACCCTGTCCGGCGATGACGGCGGCGTCGTCGAACGGATGCACGAAAGTTAGACCTCTGGTCGTGGCAGTGGAAAGCGCGATCTGGAGTGCTTCGGACAGATTGTCGCCGGCAACGATCACCTCAGCCCCATGATCTCGGGTCCGGCTGATCTTCGTCAGGGGCGTGCCCCTGGGCATAACGATGACCGCGGGGAGCGCTAACCGGCGCGCGTGATAGGCGACGCCTTGCGCATGGTTGCCCGCCGACATCGCACACACGCCCGAGACAGGCCCCTCTTCGAGCAGGCTCAGCAACTTGTTCAGCGCCCCCCGCTCCTTGAAGCTGGCGGTGAACTGGAGATTCTCGAATTTCAGATGAAGCTGACAGCCGGTGATCTGCGACAAGGTTCGGCTCGGGAGACAAGGCGTGAGCATCAGTGCGTCGCGGATGCGATCGCGCGCAGCTTCGATATCGGCAAACTCAATGGAACGGTGCGGCATGAGATCCCTCGTCTGATAACATCCAGACGCATAGGGAAGCTTTGCCGCCCGGCCGCATCGCTTCCGAAGAAGCCGCCACCTTCTCCCCGTCAGGGGGCAGGTTGGCGCGAGTGACACGAAATCACCCGACTCTGGATGCGGAGGCGTGGTAAGGCGCCTCCTTCCTCGGTGATGCGCGGAAATCCCACGAAATACAATGTCATATTTCGAAGGTGTGGAAAGTGGCCGCCCGGCCAGTCTTGGGCGATGCCGCCAGATCAGCCCCGTCAGGATACCGATCTACAACGCATTCTATCTTCGGCGACTCCGACCGAACCGGCCGGGCAACGACCTTTTGGCCCCGTATCCGCGGCCCATCGTGCGGCATCAGCCATGGGCAAGGGCATAGTCTAGGGCCGCGCATATAGCAGCCACCTGCGCGCGATTGCATTCGGCAGCGCTCGTCCGCATGCTGTTCGGATAGACCTCGGTCGTGGTCGTATAACGCGCGCCTGTTACCGAGGCGCAGAGTCCCAACGCTGCCAGCGGATACTCGATCACGCCATGGGCAACGACCGGCGAACCGATGATCTCGCCTCTGGCATCCGCAGGTGCAATGTGGGTGACCTTGCCGACAGCAGTGATGATCGCCTGCTGAAAGGCTGGCTGCCGGTTTTCGCTGTCATCGACGAGATAAAATCCGTCCGGGATAAGGCCCGGTTGGAACGGCTTGCCATCGCGCGCCGCCAGCGCGGGCCTGAACTCTAGCTCGTCGCTGTCGGTGGTTTCGTGGAGATCGATATGCAGCAAGAACGGGACAGCCATGGCACGCACCAGGGCAATCAGCGCGGTGGCTTCACGGGCTGGACCATCGGGGCGGAAATTGCGGTTGGGATCGATCGCATCATAATTCCAGCGGTTGATGCGCTCATAGCTCCAGGGACTCACGCAGGGCGCCACCAGCAGGTTGACCTTGCCAGCATAAGCCGCGGCATGCGTGTCAAGAAAGTCGAGCGCACCAGTCACGCCGCTAGTCTCATAGCCGTGCACACCGCCGGTCACTAGCGCCGTCGGCAGCCCGGGATCGAAGTCCCGATCGCGCAGTGCGAGCAGCGTATAGCTATCCTCCGCATAGTCGAGGTGGCCATAAGCAAGCTTTTCGTAGCTGTCGGCCAAGGCATCGATGCGCGGCACGACATCCAGCTCGTAGTGGCGCTGGCGCCTTTGCCGGGCGCGCCATAGATCGCGCTCGATCTCGCCCCATTGAATGCCAGGGGTGCCAATGGGGTAGAAGCCTGTGGTCATGATGCTTATTCCGTTGGGGAAGGATGCGCCAGCGCCGCTACCCGATCAACGCCGCACAGCCAACTGCCGAAACTCGGAACGATCGCGCTTAGCCAAATGGCCGATATTCGCGCTGGCCTGCCGGCATCATCATCTTGCCTATCCCGCTCGCTCGGTGGCTTTCGCTGCTGCGCCCGCTCTGCTCCTCGCACATCGAGAGCCGCAATTAATTCATGCATTTTAAGTGCGGGAAAAATGCGCCGCCTTCCACATCATAGCGCCCGACAGCGCCCTTTGGGCGGCATCGACGATGCGATCGGTCCGGACCGCCAGCCGGACGGTCTATCTGCTATTTTATATACCTTTCTCGATTTATATGTCCTAGCAGATAGATGTCATATTGATGTTATCCGCTAAAATAGATAATCATTGGAATTAATATGCGAAAACATATAACCTATCCGTTGTTGCGCCGCTTGGGTGAAACTTTGAAGCTGACACGCAACTGTCCGCCGTCAGCGCCA
>NZ_LDES01000096.1 GCF_001015195.1 Sphingomonas sp. Y57
CAATCTTTGCAACAGAGCCGACGCAGGACCGGCCCCGCGATTCCAAGTCAATTTCCGAGACCGTTTTCTGGAAAGTGGATTATTACGACACAAGCCTGACGTTTGGCAGCGAAGCGCCTTGGGACGCGGCGCAGACCAAGCGCGTTCTCACCATCATGTTATCGTGTGAATACTGATACTTGGCTCGTCACGCGCCGCGCCCGATCGGGCGCGGCCGATGATGAAGCGACCGCCCTGAACGGCCAGTGATTTGTTGTGAAATCGCGCTACCCAGCGTAGTGTATGAAGCAGAAAGGATGATGCGATGGCTCAGATCGATCTCAAGGCGCTGCGCGCGCGCATCCGCAAAATGGAATTCGAGCGCGGCACCCCGGAGCAGGTCGCGTTGTGGCGTGAGGATGTGGCCGAAGCACGCGCCAATCTCGCGATCGAGGACATGACCCCGACCACCGATGAGGACGCGATGTTCGCCATGATGCTCGACGAGGGCGTGCCGCCCGCGTTGATGTCGTCGATGATTCTCGAACTCTACAAGCCCGGAAACCGCCAGATCGCCGCCTGACCTTGGCCAGCGATCCCTACACCTATCCCGGCACCGATACCCTTCGGAACAAGCTGGGGATCACCGACGACAAGACGCTCACCGAAGCGGAGCGGCGATTCACTCAGGCGCGCGGCGCGGAGGCCGCGCGCCTGACCTTTCCGGCCACGGCCGAAGGCTACCGCGAACTGCACAAGCACCTGTTCCAAGACCTCTACGAGTGGGCGGGCCTGGACCGCACCGTCAATATCGCCAAGAACGGGTCCAGCTTCGCGGCGGTGCCCTATCTCGCGCGCGAACTCGACAAGCTGTTTGCCGACATGCACTCGAGGAACGGCCTGCGCGGCCTTCCTCGAGACGAGTTTTTCGATCGGCTCGGCAACCACATTAACGAGATCAACGCCATTCACCCCTTCCGCGAAGGCAATGGCCGCACCATGCGCCTGCACGCAGCGCAGATCGCGCGCGAAGCAGGGCATCCAATCCGGATCGCCTTGATCGACAAGGATGCGTGGATGGAAGCCTCGCGCCACGGCTTCCTGACCGGCGATCATCGCCGCATGGCGACTGTCCTCGCCACCGCGGCGATCCGGCGGGATCTCGCACCCGAGACGCGCATCGGTCCCACCGGGATCGCCATGCTCCCCAACCGCGCTCCGCCCGAGGGGCAACGCTACAGGGTGACGCTCGCCAAGGCGCGCGAAGAACTGGACCGCTATCTGCCCGCTGCCCGCCAGCAGGCGGCCGACCGGCTGCGCGGCCTCATCAGGGAAGGCGCGTCATCAGCCGCCATCGCGAATGCGCGCACCGAGCTTGCCTATGTGCGGCACGCCAAGGGGCCGGTCTATCAATCGCATCTTCTGACCTATCTCGGCATTCGACAGGTCGATGCGGTCATCAGCGCCAAGCAGACCCCGCTTGAGCGCGTGCGCGAGATCGGCGCGGCGTTCGGCATCCAGATCAATGCCCAGCAGCAGGCCCAGCTTCAGCGCGCCGTGCGGGCGCTGGAAAAGCCGATTCTGCCTCCCGGTCATTCGCCGGGCCAGGACAGGCTTGCCGCGCAGTTTTTGACGAACACGGCCGAGATGAACCACGCCGATCCGCGCCTTGCCCCTGCCCAGTCGATCGTCGATGCCGCCATAAAAAGCGCGCGAGATCGGGGGGAGAGCGCGCGCATGGTGGGGACGATCGGAGAGTCGACGCGGCAGCTCGTCGCCGATCGGATCAAATCCGGAGGCGAACTGGATACCGAAATCGGTCGCGCGTCTTCGACGCGGCCGCCGCCGCGCGACAGGGAGCGGAGCCGTTGAACGCAACGGCTTTGTCGTTGCGCTCGGCGTTTGTCTCCACAGCTTGCGCTAAATCCGAAGGCCCACCAGCATCCGTTTTAGCACCATAGAGACCGTCGACCGCGAGGCAGCTCGCACCTAATCGTGCCACTTTGGCCTGTTTTCTGCTCGCAAGGAGCAGTGCGATACTGCAACTTCCGGCCAACGACTCTCATTTTGAGGTGGAGTCATGGAGTTGTTCAATATTGATGAGCGAGAGTTGGATGCCGAATTGAAGGTTTGTGGCGACGAAGAAGACGCGCTCACCCGCCTTATAAAGCGGCATCTTGCTGAGGCTGCTTATATATTCGCTAGTCTGATGAATGGAAGAATCCACAAGGCCGTGCGCGATGGAACTCAGGAGTCAGAAGAAGATATTCGCGGCCAATTCGAAGACTACCAGAAATGGATTTACGAGAGCTTATGCACTCCCGGCTTCGAGCGGTTCGCCAGAACGGCAATCAGCGCCCTCACACACCACTGAGCGTTTGGAGCCCAGCGCCGCCCCTTGGCGTGCTCCGCACGACAAGAAGCGAAGCCGTGCGGGAGACAAGGCCCCGTTCAGCTAGTCCGCACAGGCTCTATTATTGGGCGAGCGACATCCCCAAACTGCAAGACTTCGAGCGCTTCCTGACAATGGATGGCTGCTTTGCCCTGGTTGGCCTTGTCTAACAATTTGATCGCTGTCTCGATGAGAACAAGGGCTGCGGTAACTTCACCTTCTGACGGTTTCTTCGGTTTCATGGGAGTCTCCCAACATTCCGGCACTGTAGGATGTAACGCGGCATCGTAATGCAGGACGCTCTTTTGGGCGACATTTCTGCGAGCGCTTCGCAACAAGCGCCCAACTCTTACACATTTGTCGTTTTCAGGCTATATGGGTCTGGTCATGGGCCGCCACACGCCCCTTTTGGGGAAGTGCAAAAGGGCGGCCCTTCCATTTTGTTCGGTTTTCATGGCTCTGTCGCAAAGAGCTTCTCGATCTCCGCCATCGGCATGAACAGGCGGTTTGGCTGTTCGGCCAATCTCAGAAACTCGTGCCGCTCATAGAATGAGATCGCGGCATCGTCCTTGGCATCGACCACGACTGCCAAAGAGGCCGTCTCGCTGCGCAGACAGCGCCGGAGCGCGTCCAGCAAAAGTTCCGTTCCCAGCCCCCTCCCTCGCCCTTTTGTATCGACCGCGAGACGGCCGAGCAGCGTTGCCGGTAGCACTGGATAGCGCGGCAGTTTCTTGACGAACGCCGCCGGCAGCTCAGCCGCTTGGATCGACGTGTTCGACAGCGTGTAGAAGCCCAGGACACCGTGGGACGGCGGCTCTATCAGCACATAGGGCGCGGCGACGCGACGGCGCGCATCCTGGCCGGCTTGCGACTGTAGATAGCGGTCCAGCGCTTCGACGCTACAGGAGAAACCGGAACGATCGTGGCGTGCCGTGTCGAGAAGCTCGATAACGGGCCTTGCGTCAATGCTCACGCTTATTGGTCGCCGTAGCGCGCCCTATACGCCGCAACACGCTCGCGCATCTTCTTGCTCGGCTCGCGTGGGTTGAGCAGCGCATCCACAAATGCCTTGGAATCCCTGACGCTGAGCTGGATGACCTCGTGTTCAGCAATGGCGCGCTTCGCCGCGTCCTGAACGCTGGTCAGCACGAAATCGGTGATGCTGCGCCCTTCGAGCGCGGCAGCATGCTCGATCAGCGCCTTCTGTTCCGCCGTGACGCGCGCTTCCAGTCGCTCGGCACGCCGGCGAGCTGGCGCGGCGCTTTCCTGTCTTTGTGCGTGGGCCATAGCAATTCTCCGTGTCGCCAGAGATGTACGGCCAATTGCCGGAAAATTCAAGGTGCACGCTTTATCGATCGAAGCAGCAGAAGCCATGTTCCTCGATCAAGGCGATCGCTTCCTGTTCGTCGGGCCTGTCTTTTTCCAGCGCCAGCGCCCGAACCTTCGTCCACGGACCCAGCTCGTCAGGAAGGTTCGCTCCCTCCCCATCGATCGTCAGAGCGGACAGGCCATCAGCGCCAGTGAAGAGCCAGACATTCACGCCTCAACGCCCTCCCCTTCCGCGTTGATCGTATCCTGCACCGATGCTGGGAAGTGGCGGTAGAGCGTCGGCACCGAGACGCCGATCGCCGGCGCCACCTCGCGCACCGTCATGGGCTCTGTTGCAAAAATCGT
>NZ_LDES01000097.1 GCF_001015195.1 Sphingomonas sp. Y57
CGCGCGGCCGCGCCGCCGCCGTCGGAGCTGGCCCGGCTGTCGGCGATCGCACAGGCGCCGCCAGCCTATCGGCTGCCGGTACGCGGCCGGCTCGTCTCCGGGATGGGCGAACTGTCCGACTCGGGCGTCCGCGCGCGCGGGCTGACGCTGGCGGCGCCGGGCGGCGCGCAGATCGTTTCGCCGGCAGACGGCCGGATCGCCTTCGCCGGACCGTTCCGCAGCTATACCGGAATCGTCATCATCGACCATGACAATGGCTGGTCGACGCTGATCACCGGGCTGGGCCGGGTGGCCGCCAAGGTCGGCGCCGAGGTGATCCAGGGCAGCCCGCTCGGCGTCGCTGGCGGCGGAAATCCGCGCATCACGGTTGAGCTTCGTCACGCCAGCCAGCCGGTCGACATCCTGCCGCTGCTGACGCGGGGATGACCGGCGGCCGGGAGGCGCCATTGACCCGCCGCGCACGGCCAACCATCTTATCCCATGGTCGAAGCCGGACAGGCGCCTATTTCGCGACCCGGCAAAAGCCTGTACGATGTTTGCGTGTTTGGAGCGGGCTGATTTGATGACGAAGACCCTGTTGCGTTCCATCGGCCTGTTCGGCGCCGGTGTCATGGTTGCCACCCTCGCCCCCGCGATCGGCGCGGTCGACGTCGGCACCTACAAGGAGCTCGACCAGTTCATGAGCGTGTTCGAGCGGGTCCGCTCGGACTATGTCGACAAGGTCGACGACCGCACCCTGATCAAGGGCGCCATCGACGGCATGCTGGCCAGCCTCGATCCGCACAGCTCCTATCTCGACGCCCGCGACCGGCAGAACATGCGCACCCAGACGCAGGGCGCCTATGGCGGCCTCGGCCTGTCGGTCACGATGGAGGACGGCGCGGTCAAGATCATGACGGCGCAGGAGGACACCCCCGCGGCCAAGGCCGGCCTCAAGACCGGCGACTTCATCACCCATCTCGACGGCAAGCTGCTCTACGGCGGCACGCTCGACGAAGCGGTCGACCAGATGCGCGGCAAGCCCGGCACCAAGATCCTGATCACCGTCGTCCGTCCCGGCCGCGACAAGCCGTTCGACGTCTCGCTGACCCGCGAGCTGATCCAGCTCAAGCCGGTAAAGTGGGAGGTCAAGGACCAGGTCGGCATCATCAACATCAACACCTTCGTCAACGCCAATACCGGCGACTCGGTGCGGGCGGCGATCGCCGGCATCCAGAAGTCGCTGGGGCGTGACCCGCTGGGCTATGTGATCGACCTTCGCTCCAACCCGGGCGGCCTGCTCGACCAGGCGATCGACGTGTCCGACATCTTCCTCGATCGCGGCGAGATCGTCTCGCAGCGCGGGCGCGAGAAGAACGACATCGAGCGGCGCTATGCGACCGCGAGCCCGCCGGACCTGGCCCACGGTCTGCCGATCATCGTGCTGGTCGACGCCGGCTCCGCCTCGGCGGCCGAGATCGTGGCCGGCGCGCTGCAGGACCAGAAGCGCGCGCTGGTGATGGGCGAGCGGACCTTCGGCAAGGGCTCGGTCCAGACCGTGCTCGAACTGTCGGACGATACCGCGCTCAAGCTCACCACGGCACGCTATTACACGCCCTCGGGCAAGTCGGTGCAGGAAGGCGGCATCAAGCCCGACATCCTGGTGCCGCAGCTCAGCGACCCCGACTATAAGGATCGTCCGCGCCTGCGCGAGGCGGACCTGCGCCGTCACCTGATCAACGAGGCGAAGGTCGACGACAAGGTGCTCGAGGACGATGGCAAGCCCGATCCGCGCTTCCAGCTCACTTCCGACGCGCTGAAGAAGCAGGGGATCGACGATTTCCAGCTCGACTATGCGGTCAAGACCATCGCCCGCATGGCCCAGCCGCCGCTGCGCACCGCCCTCGCCGGCGCCAAGCAAGGCGCGCGGTAACCGGCATCGGGCCCCTCCCGGCTGGGGGGGGGGGCTGAGGACGGGNGGGTCGCCGAGAGACGGGCTCGATGCGCAGCAGCTTGCCGCTGCCGCCGTCGCTCCCTTGAACGGGAGGGGGGTTCGGCTATACCCGCTCCATGACCGGTTTCGCCCAGGCGCGGCTCGCCGCGCTCCTCCTGCCGTCGGCGCTGATGCTGGGGGCGCTCGGCTCGCAGCTGATCGGCGGGCTTTTCCCCTGCGAGATGTGCCACTGGCAGCGCTGGCCGCACGAGGCGGCGATCGCGCTGGCGCTGTTCGCCTTCCCCCTGGGCGACGGACGCGCGGGGCGGACCGTCCTCGCGCTGGCGATCGTCGCCATCCTGATCAGCGGCGCGATCGGCGTCTTCCATGCCGGCGTCGAATATCGGTGGTGGCAGGGGATCACCCGCTGCTCTGCCCCACCCACGGGCGGATCGGAGGGCGACCTGCTCGCCCAGATCATGGCAACGCCGATGATCCAGTGCGACGTTCCGCAATGGACGCTGTTCGGTATCTCGCTTGCCGGCTTCAACGCGATCTTCTCGATCCTCGGCGGGCTCGGCATCATTGCGCTGTGGAAGCGCAAGCCATGAGCGCCGATCCGCGAGGGCATGCCGCGTCTTCGGCAGCCGCCAACGCGCAACAGCGCGCGGAGCCTTCGATGGCCGCCAACGCGCAACAGCGCGCGGAGCCTTCGATGGTCGCCAACGCGCAACAGCGCGCGGAGCCGTCGATGGTCGCCAACGCGCAACAGCGCGCGGCGATGCTCCGCGTCGACCAGGCCGGCGAATATGGCGCGACCCGCATCTATGCCGGGCAGCTCGCGGTGATGGGCCAGCGGTCGGCCGATGCCCGCGCGATCGCGCGCATGGCAGGGCAGGAAGCGCGCCACCGCGCGATCTTCGACCGGATGACCGCCGAACGCGGAGTGCGGCCGACCGCGCTGCAGCCGCTGTGGAATGTCGCGGGCTTCGCACTGGGCGCGGCGACCGCGCTGATCGGCCCCAAGGCGGCGATGGCCTGCACCGCCGCGATCGAGACCGAGATCGACCGCCATTATCGGGAGCAGCTCGAGCAGATCGGCGACAGCGACCCCGAGCTCAGCACGACGATCGAGGAGTTCCGCGCCGAGGAGGTCGAGCATCGCGACGCCGCGATCGCCGCCGGCGCCGAACAGGCCCCCGCCTATCCGCTGCTGTCCGGCGCGATCCGGCTCGGCTGCCGCATTGCCATCGGGCTTTCCCGCCACATATAATAACCGACCACAGCCAAGGAATCGCGCCGATGACGACCAACCGTTTTCTCCCGCCGGCGCTCGCTATCCTGGCCGCCATCGCCGCCGCCGCACCCTTCGCCATGCCTGCCCAGGCGCAGCGGACCCAGCGGGTGCTGACCATCTTCGGCACCGATCCCTGCCCCACCAGCAACGGCGATGAGATCGTCGTGTGCCAGCGTATGCCCGAGTCGGAGCGTTACCGCATTCCCGAACAGCTCCGCCGCACCGAGCCGCACAACGACAACTGGAGCGATCGCGCGTCGAGCCTCGAATATGTCGGTCGCAGCGGTGCGCAGAGCTGCTCGACCAGCGGCGCCGGCGGCGCATCGGGCTGCTTCCGCCAGCTTGCCCGCAAGGCATGCGACGAGGATAAGGCCGACGGCAAGAAATGCGGGATCAAATTCTGAGCCCTCCCGACGTCATCCCGGCGAGGGCCGGGATCTCCCTTCTCTTCTCAAGGCAGTGAGATTCCAGCTTTCGCTGGAATGACGGATGACAGACATGGCTTCTGTCCCATTCAGCCCCCCGAAAGCGTCTCGCGCGTTACCTGTCTCCATGAAGCTCCTCCTCCCGATCGCGCTGCTCCTGGCAGCGCCCGCGCTCGCCGCCCCGCAGGGCGAGGAACCGCCGCCGCGCATCAGCACGCTGGTCGTCTTCGGCAACGACCCCTGCCCGCGCAGCTCGGACGAGGAGATCATCGTCTGCGCCCGCCAGCCCGAAAGCGAGCGCTATCGCATCCCGAAGGCGTTGCGGAAGAAGCCCAAGACCGACGAGGTCACGCAAAGCTGGGTCGAGCGGACCCGGACCTTCGACATGGTCAGCAAACAGGGTCTGCCCAACAGTTGCTCGCCCAACGGCAGCAACGGCCAGACGGGGTGCATGCGCCAGTTCCTCGAAGCCGCGCGCGCGGAGCGCGAGGCGATGAAGCGGGGCGAGTGAAGGCAACGGGCTTCTTCCGATTCTCCGCCGATCGGCTATACTTTCCGGGCGAGCATAGTCGATGAAGGCGATCGATCCGGACCTGCTGTTGAGAGCCTATTCGATCGGGGTCTTCCCGATGGCGGACAGCCGTGCCGCAGACGATGTCTACTGGGTGGAACCCAAGAAGCGCGGTATCCTTCCGCTTGACCGGTTCCGCCTGTCCCGCTCTCTCGCCAAGACGATCCGGTCGGACCGCTTCACCGTCACCGCCGACCGGGCGTTCGGCGAGGTCGTGGCGGAATGCGCCGCGATCACCAGCCAGCGTCCCGACACCTGGATCAACCCGGCGATCGAGACGGCCTATGCCGATCTCCACCGCCGCGGCCACGCCCATTCGATCGAATGCTGGCGTGCGGGCCGGCTGGTCGGCGGCCTCTACGGCGTGCGGCTGGGCGGCGCCTTCTTCGGCGAAAGCATGTTCAGCCGGGAGAGCAACGCGTCGAAGGTCGCGCTCGCCTGGCTCGTCGCGCGGCTCCGCGTCGGCGGTTTCCGGCTGCTCGATTGCCAGTTCATCACCGACCACCTCCAGTCGCTCGGCGCGATCGAGGTGAGCCGCGACGATTATGTCGCGCTGTTGGACGTCGCGCTGGGCGTTGCCGCGGGAGCGGCGGGCGGCGCGGCAGTCGCGGGAGCCGCGGCAGGCTGGTCGGCGCCCGACTTCTTCGCGCTCGACGGCGGGGCGATCGACCCGGATATGCGCACCGTGTCTGGGCCGATATCGGGATGCACCATCGTGCAGCTCTTGGGCCAGACATCGTAGACCGGGTCCTCGACCGCGTTGAGTGACGGCGACTCCCTGAACAACCAGCCCGAGAAGACCCGTCGCCAGGCGCCGTCGCGACCGCGAACGTCGGTCTGGACGAAGGCGCCGGTCAGCTTCTGATCCTCCCAGGGGGCCGTCGTCTCGCAGGCACGCAGCCGCAGGACGACGTCACCGATCCGGATAGCCTGGCCGGGGCGGAGAGTGACGTCGCGCGATTCGCCGTTGCGCTTGTTGATCAGTCCCAGCACCGCCACCCGCTCGCCCATCGGCGTGCCTTCGGTGACGAGCGGCTTGTCCGGGATCTTTTCGGTAACGGGCGTGGACGGCGGGGCGGACGCGCTGCTGTTGGCTGATTCGCTCTCGGTATCGCCGCTCGGCGCCAGGGCAGGCGCGCCGGCCTGCTCGTCCGACGGGACCGCCTCGACGGGAACCTGCTGCTGACTGATCGCCTGCCACGCGCCAAAGGTCGCGAGGCCGCCGAGCGCGACCGCGCCCAGCAGGACGCGCCTCACGGCTTGGGCGCCTCTTCGGCCCCACCGGCGGCCGGGCCGCCCGACTTGTTGATGAACTGACCGACCATGCTCATCAGGTCCATCGCGCCCTGCGTATCGGCGATCGTATCGCCGTCCTTGAGCGGCACGGTGTCTCCACCCGGAATCAGCGAGACGAAGGTCGCGCCGAGAAAGCCCTCCGACGTGATCGCGGCGCTGCTGTCTGCAGGCAGCTTGACCTTGGGATCGATCGCCAGAGTGGCCTTGACCTGGAAGCTCTGCGGGTCGAGCGCCTGGCTGGTCACGGTGCCGATCTTCATGCCGGCGACACGGACCTCGCTGCCGACGTTGATGCCGGTGCTGTTTGGGAAGAGCGCGGTAACGTGGATCGCCCCGGCCTTGGTGCCGCCGCCGGTCGCGCCCCAGGCGAACCAGACGAACCAGGCCGCGAACAGGACGACGAACAGTCCGACGAGCGCCTCGCCGATATTCTCACGCAACAGCGACTTCATGGCTCAGTTCGGGCTCCATGCCTCGTAATCGCCGGTCGCGGCGGCGCGGACGCCGCCCCGCTCGAGCGCGCCGGCCGGCCGGTAGGCCGCCTCGGTCCCGGTCAGATTGGGTTCCGCCGGCTTCTGCCAGGGCCGCGGCGCCGGAAGCTGGTCGGGGGTCAGGTCTGTGCTGTGGTGCAGCCAGCCATGCCAGGCGGGCGGCACCCGGCTGGCATCGTTCGATCCGGAATAGATGACCCAGCGACGCGGCCGGCCGTCGGTGGTGCGACCGCCCTCGAAATAGACGTTGCCCAGCTCATCCTCGCCGACCCGCGAGCCGTTGAGCTTGCTGAACAGCAGGGTGCCGATCGTGGCGCCGTCCCACCAGGTGAAAATCTTCTTGAGCATGCTGCCCGCTTAGCCTTTGCGCCCTAGCCGGCGCAAGTGTTTGTGGGGTGTTCGATTGGCCTCAAGCGCCGGCGTGCGCATCCGCGCACTTGACTATCCTCGCATAAGCTCGGGCGGCCGTTCGGCCTTGCGGGACGCTGACGCGTCCCGTTCCACCGCAAAAAACAAACAATCCTACTTCTTCCACTCCACCTTATCACCTTCGGCGATTCCGTTGGCGGCGGCGCCGCCGCCCGCGATCTCCAGCACGGCGGCGACGGGCTCGCCCGATTCCACCGGCGTCAGGTCCTCGGGCACGGTGTTGGCGGCGATCCGGGCGATCGTGCCATCGGCACGAATGAAGATCATATCGAGCGGAATATAGGTGTTCTTCATCCAGAAGCTCGCCTCGCGCGGCGGCTTCATCGGGAAGATCATGCCGCCACGCTCGGGCAGGCTGGTGCGATACATCAGCCCCCGCGCCTGTTCCTGCGGAGTCGCCGCGACTTCGACGGCATAGTCGAGCCTGCCGCGCGCCGTCTGGATCGTCAGCGGGACAGTCGCCTTCGCCTCGGCGGCGGGCGGCGATCCGGCCGAGGTCGGCGCGCAGCCTGCGAGAGCAAAGGAAAGGGCGCCCAGCGCGCCGAGCAGCCGCAGTGGCGCGACCATCGTCAGTCGGTGATCAGTTCGACCGCCAGCGGGCCCTTGCGGCCCTCGGCGATGCGCGCCTTCATCCGCGTCTCGGGAAGAAGGTCGGGCAATCCGGCGCGGCGAACCGTCTCCATATGGATGAAGATGTCCTGGTTTTCGCCCTCGCGGACGAGGAAGCCGTAGCCTTTCAGCCGGTTGAACCATTTCACCGTGACCGGTTCCGGGTCACCCGCCTGCTCGACCAGCTGAGTCGGATCGACGCGGTCGGCGTTGCGCTTGGCGATCAGGTCGGGGTCCGGGCCGGTCGCGGTCGACAGGTCGATCGCGAGGATGCGGCGCGCCTGCAGCCCGCGATCGCGCGCAATCACCTCGCAGGCGATGCGTGCCCCTTCGGGAAGGGTCCGACGGCCATGGTCGCGCAGCACGGAAAAATGGACGAGCACATCGCCGCGATCGCCATCAGTGGCGATGAATCCGAAGCCGCGGGTGGCGTCGAACCATTTCACCGCCCCCACGACGGTCTCGGCAGGTTCGCCGGCAACCATCGATATGCATTCCTGCTCGCTGTCCACGCTGACGTCGCGCAACGTCACAGACGCAACAGACTTCTCATTCATCGCCCTGTCACCCGCAGCCCTGGCGTCAGCTTCTATCATAGAGCGCCGTTGAAACGAAGCGCTTCCGAATCCGGTGCCGCGCCCCAAACCCCCGCCATCGCGCGTTCTGCGTCACGGTTCAACCCTTACATCGTCGACATCGGCCTCCGCATCGACCTGAAGCACCCTCAGCACCAGGTCGATCGGATGGCCCGCGCGCGCCATCGCGGCGACCCAGCGGCGCTTTTCGGCGGGATCGGCGGGGCGGACGGCGAAGGGTCCGATCCGCTTGCGCCGGGCGTAGCGCAGCGCCGCCGCCTCGGCATCACCGTCGATCCGCTCGCGCAGGCCTTCGCTCGTTTCCGCATCGATACCGGCGGCGCGCAGCGCGGCGCCGATCCGCCGCGCGCCATAGCCGCGCCGCAGCAGCGCGTCGGCCCTGGCCGAGGCGAAGGCGCGATCGTCGACATAGCCACGCTCGGCGAAGCGCGCTACCAGCGCCTCGACCGGGGCCGGACCCTCGCCGTTCCAGCCGCGCTCGCGCAGCTTGCGGCGCAGATAGGCGGCCAGTTTCGCGCGCGTCGTCGCATAGCGCGCGGCATAATCGAGCGCCGCCCGCTCGAGCGCGGCGGCGTCATAGGGAGACAAGGCTTTGGCAACGGAACGGGGCATGCGCCATGATTGTGCCACAGTCGGGCCGGATTTTGAACGCGCCGTTCGGCAAGATGTGGCGCAATGAACGAGGCTGCCTGATGGCTGGCCGGCGTGACCGTGAGGGAACGACCATGCTGGATCGGGTGGAAATGGCCGCGAATGAACGAAGGATCAGACCGATAATGGCATTGGTGCCGACGCCGACAGCCGACGCGCTGCCGCGCCGTTTCTCCGATTTCGAGACGCTGGGCGCCGCCCTGGACTATGCCGCGACCGGCGTGCGGGGGCTGAATTTCCACGATGCGCGCGGCACCCTGACACGCCCCTATCCCTTTTCGGAACTGCGCGCCGAGGCGCTCGCCAATGCCGGACGGCTTGTCGCGGCGGGGGTCCGCCCCGGCGACCGCATCGCCCTGATCGCCGAGACGGGCACGCATTTCGCCGCCCTGTTCTTCGGCGCGGTCTATGCCGGCGCCTGGCCTGTGCCGCTGCCGCTGCCGACCTCGTTCGGCGGCAAGGACAGCTATATCGACCAGCTCGCCGTCCAGCTCGGCAGTTCGGACCCGACGCTGCTCTTCTTCCCCGAGGAGCTGGCCGAGATGGCGACGGCCGCCGCTGCGCTGCGCGGGGTCGAAGCGCTGAGCTACGAGGCGTTCGAGGCGCGCGAGGCGGTCGACGCGATCCTGCCGCAGGCGTCGCCCGACGACATCGCCTATCTGCAATATTCGAGCGGATCGACCCGCTTCCCGCATGGCGTCGCCGTCACCCATCGCGCGCTGCTGAACAACCTCGCCGCGCACAGCCACGGCATGCTGCTCGAACCGCAGGACCGCTGCATCAGCTGGCTGCCCTGGTACCATGACATGGGGCTGGTCGGCTGCTTCCTGTCGCCGATCGCCAACCAGGTGTCGGTCGACTATCTCAAAACCGAGGACTTCGCCCGTCGCCCGCTCGCCTGGCTCGACCTGATCAGCCGCAACGAGGGCACCTCGATCAGCTATTCGCCGACCTTCGGCTACGACATCTGCGCGCGCCGCATGTCGAGCCAGACCAAGGCGTCGGAGCGTTTCGACCTGTCGCGCTGGCGGCTTGCCGGCAACGGCGCCGACATGATCCGGCCCGACGTGATGCAGTCCTTCGTCGACGCCTTCGCCGAGGCCGGCTTCCAGGCCTCCGCCTTCCTGCCGAGCTACGGCCTGGCCGAAGCGACGCTCGCCGTCTCGATCATGCCGCCGGGCGAGGGCATCGTCGTCGAACTGGTCGAGGAGACCCAGCTGTCGGGCGGCGACCACAGCCAGGACCGGCCGCGCCGCTTCCGCGCGATCGTCAACTGCGGCAAGCCGGTGCGCGACATGACGGTCGAGATTCGCGACGACGACGGATCGGTGCTGCCCGACAAGATGATCGGCAAGCTGTGGGCCAAGGGCCCGTCGATCATGACCGGCTATTTCCGGGACGAGGAGGCGACCGACGCCTGCATGGTCGATGGCTGGCTCGACACCGGCGACATGGCCTACATGTCCAACGGCTACATCTACATCGTCGGCCGCGCCAAGGACATGATCATCATCAACGGCAAGAACCACTGGCCGCAGGACATCGAATGGGCGGTGGAGCAGCTTCCCGGCTTCAAGGCCGGCGACATCGCCGCCTTCGCGATCACCACCCCGGGCGGCGAGGAGACCCCCGCCGTGCTCGTCCAGTGCCGCACCTCGGACCCCGAGGAGCGCACCCGGCTGCGCGACCAGATCCGCGAGAAGGTGCGCGCGATCACCGGCATGCACTGCGTGGTCGAACTGGTACCGCCGCGCACCCTGCCCAAGACCAGTTCGGGCAAGCTGAGCCGAGCCAAGGCGCGCAACCTCTATCTGTCGGGCGAGATCCAGGGCTACGACATCGCGGCATGACTGGGGCGGCATGACCGGGGCGGCATGACCGGGCCGGCATCCGCTGCCGGTATGCACCAACCCCTTGCGCTGGCACGCACCCACCGCTATGTGCCCGCGTCTCGGACCCGGAGGAGTGTAGCTCAGTTGGTAGAGCATCGGTCTCCAAAACCGAGGGCCGGGGGTTCGAGTCCCTCCACTCCTGCCATCTGACGATGGCCGGCAGGCCGCTGGGGTCGAGAAGCGAAACGAGGTCAGGTCCGCCGGCCGAAAGGCCGAAGAGCGGACCGCGGCCTCGTGTCGTTGTTTGAATGATTTTCCGGGTCGGACCCGGCAGGATAGGCTGAGGACGTGGCGAAGACTTCACCCGTTGAGTTCATCAACCAGGTCAAGGCCGAGACCCGCAAGGTCGTCTGGCCGAGCCGCAAGGAAACGATCACGACCACCATCATGGTCGGCATCATGACCCTGCTGCTGGGCCTGTTCTTCTTCGGGATCGACCAGATGTTCGCGTCGATCGTGAAGTTCCTGCTGTCCCTTCTGGGCTAAAAGACGGAGACGTTGGCGTTCATGGCGCGCTGGTACATCATTCACGCCTATTCGGGCTTCGAGAACAAGGTCCGCGAAGCGATCCTGGCCGATGCCGCGCGCCTGGGCCTTGAACAGCTCGTCGAGGCGGTCGAGGTTCCCACCGAGAAGGTGACGGAAGTCCGCCGCGGCAAGAAGATCACGTCGGACCGCAAGTTCTTCCCCGGCTATGTGCTGGCGAAGCTCAGCATGAACGACGACGTCTATCACCTGGTGAAGAACACGCCGAAGGTGACGGGCTTCCTCGGTTCGTCGGGCAAGCCGCAGCCGATCAGCGAGGCCGAAGCCGCGCGCATCCTCAACACCAAGGAGGAGGCCGCCGCCGCCGCGCCGAAGACGAAGCTCAAGGTCGACTATGAGATCGGCGACCAGGTCAAGGTGCTCGACGGTCCGTTCGCCAGCTTCAACGGCGTCGTCGAGGAGCTCGACTTCGACCGCAGCCGCGTCAAGGTGTCGGTGTCGATCTTCGGCCGCGCGACCCCGGTGGAGCTCGAGTTCGAGCAGGTCGAGCGGGTCAAGTGACGGCCTGACCAGGGCCGTCATCCTGAACTTGTTTTCAGGATCCACCGGGCCACACGCACGGACGGTGCGGATGATGGGTGGATGCTGAAACAAGTTCAGCATGACGATTTGGAAAGTTTCGGAGCGATCCGGAATGGCGCCTTGCAGGTGCCGAACATTGCGGGAGAGGGCCTCGGCCTTCGCATGGACCGCTAAACTTGAACGGGAGGATCGCAGAAAAAGTGGCTGCCACTTTTTCGGTTCGCGATCGGACCAACAAAGAGTGAGTGAAACATGGCAAAGAAGATCACGGGCTATATCAAGCTCCAGGTGCCCGCTGGAAAGGCGAACCCGTCGCCGCCGATCGGCCCCGCGCTCGGTCAGCGCGGCGTCAACATCATGGACTTCTGCAAGGCGTTCAACGCCCAGACCGGTGATTTCGAGGTCGGCACGCCGCTGCCGACGATCATCACCGTCTATGCGGACCGGTCGTTCAGCTTCATCACCAAGACCCCGCCGGCGACCTATCTGATCAAGAAGGCGATCAACCTGAAGTCGGGCTCGAAGGAGCCGGGCAAGGCCAGCGCGGGCACGATCAAGCGGTCGCAGCTGACCCAGATCGCCGAAGTGAAGATGAAGGATCTCAACGCCAACGATATCGAGTCGGCGACCCGCATCATCGAAGGCTCGGCCCGCGCGATGGGCCTCGAAGTGGTGGAGGGCTGAGACCATGGCCAAGCTGACCAAGAAGCAGAAGAATCAGGCCGCGTCGGTCGACAGCCAGAAGCTGTACGGCGTGGATGAGGCGATCGCCCTCGCCAAGCAGAACGCCACGTCGAAGTTCGACGAGACGATCGAGGTCGCGCTGAACCTGGGCGTCGATCCGCGCCACGCCGACCAGATGGTCCGCGGCGTCGTCACCCTGCCCAAGGGCACCGGCAAGGATGTCCGCGTCGGCGTGTTCGCACGCGGCGCCAAGGCCGATGAAGCCAAGGCCGCGGGTGCCGAGGTCGTCGGTGCGGAAGATCTGCTCGAGACGATCCAGGGCGGCACGGTCGATTTCGACCGCTGCATCGCGACCCCGGACATGATGGGCCTTGTCGGCCGCCTCGGCAAGATCCTGGGCCCGAAGGGCCTGATGCCGAACCCCAAGCTCGGCACGGTCACGATGAACGTCGCCGAAGCCGTCAAGGCGGCCAAGGGCGGCCAGGTGGAGTTCCGCGTCGAAAAGGCCGGCATCATCCACTCGGGCATCGGCAAGGCGAGCTTCCCGGCCGAGGACCTGCGCGCCAATTTCGATGCGTTCGTCGACGCGATCGTCAAGGCGAAGCCCGCTGGTGCCAAGGGCAAGTATCTGCGCAAGGCCGCGGTCAGCTCGACCATGGGCCCGGGCGTCAAGATCGACGTGGCGGACCTCGCCGGCGCCTGATCGCCGGTCCGCAGGACATGCTTCGATAGGGGCCGGGAGCAATCCCGGCCCCTTTTTCGTGTCGGTATCCGGCGCCCGCGCCTGTCGGATTTCTTTACAGCACCGCGCCGTTCGCCGCCGCTGGTTGCTGCCAAAGCCCCTTGAAACGGGCCTTTGGTGAAAATGGCACGATTCTCGCTTGGTTATGGGCAACCCGTTATTCTCTCGCCCGGGGGCGAGGGCGGGGGAGGATGGTCCGATGGTTAGTTCCGCATTCCGGGGGGTTGCTGCGTTGAGCATGGCCGCCGTGATCGCCTCTCCCGCCTGGGCGCAACTCGATACGGTGACGGCGTGGCTGCAGAAGGTTCCGCAGCCCAGTGCGCTCGTCCTGTTCCTGGTCGCGGTCGCGGGGGTGCTGGTGGGCCGCTATGCAAGCCGCAGGCGCCGCGAGCCGTGAGTTGCGCGTGATGTTCGAGTGGCTTGCGTTCCCATAAGCGTGTGTTTGGTGCGTTGTTTTGCTTGATGCGTCCCCTGCCCGCCCTTCGCCGCCCTTCCGTCGGTGATGGACGGGCGGGGGTTCGCTGTTTCACCCACCGACGTTTCCACGATTGACCTTGCCGCGCCGGCGCGCTTGAAGCGGCGGCATGACCGGCACTCTCGACCAGCTCGAATCGACCATCGCGGCGCGGCGCGGCGCTGACCCTTCCGCATCCTATGTCGCGGCGCTGTTCGCGAAGGGCATGCCCAAGATCGCCCAGAAGCTGGGCGAAGAGGCCGTCGAGACGGTGATCGCGGCGATGGCCGGCGACCGGCGCGGGCTGACGGGCGAGGCAGCGGATCTGCTGTTCCACCTGATGGTGCTTCTCGCCGAGGCGGGCGTGCCCTTCGCCGAGGTGCTCGCCGAACTGAACCGCCGCGAGGGCACGTCGGGCCTTGCCGAGAAGGCCGCCCGGCCGAAGGGCTGAGCTCCTCTCTCCCTCTGAACAACGAACTGGACGTTGAGGAAGACCATGCCGATCGATGCGACCCAGCCCTATGACGACGACAATGTCTTCGCGCGCATCCTGCGCGGCGAGCTGCCGTCCCGGAAGGTCTATGAGGACGAGTGGGCGCTCGCCTTCCACGACATCAACCCGCAGGCGCCGATCCACCTGCTGGTGATCCCGAAGGGCCGCTACGTGTCGTGGGACGATTTCACCGCCCGGGCGAGCGACGCCGAGATCGCCGGCTTCATCCGCGCGGTCGGCCATGTCGCGCGCGAGGCGGGGCTGCCCGCGCCGGGCTACCGTCTCCTCGCCAATATCGGCGGCCACGGCCATCAGGAAGTGCCCCACCTCCACGTCCATGTCTTCGGCGGGCGGCAGTTCCACGCTATGCTTGTCGGCTGACTGCCGGCGCATCCGCGCAATTCTGTTGCGCGCGGCAAATTAGCGGCTAGGCTCCGCGCCCCATGTCCGGCCGCGGCACAAGCCCGGCATGAAAGGGACATCCGCATGATATTCGGGCGTGTTAAGCCTCTCGACGCCATTCTTGCCACCGCAGCGAAGAAGTCGCTGCACCGATCGCTAGGGCCGTTTCAGCTGACCATGCTGGGAATCGGCGGCATTATCGGAACAGGTATCTTCGTTCTCACCGCAGAAGCCGCGCAGAAAGCCGGGCCCGGCATGATGCTCAGCTTCGTGATCGCCGGGTTCGTCTGCGCGGTTGCCGCACTCTGCTATGCCGAAATGGCCGCAATGGTGCCGGTGTCCGGCTCCGCCTACACCTACAGCTATGCGGTGATGGGCGAACTGGTCGCCTGGATGGTCGGCTGGTCGCTCGTCCTCGAATATGCGATCGCGGCCGGCGCGGTGTCGGTCGGGTGGTCCGGCTATGTCGTCGGCCTGTTCCAGTCATTGACGGGAATAACCGTGCCCAAGGAACTTGTGCTCGGCCCGATTGACGGGGGCATCATCAACATTCCCGCCGCCATCATCGCGCTGCTCGTCACCTGGCTGCTGGTACTCGGCACCAAGGAGAGCGCCACCGTCAACGCCGTCCTCGTCGGCATCAAGGTCGCTGCCCTGTCGCTGTTCGTGGTGCTGGCGCTGCCGGTGATGAACATGAACAATTTCGACCCCTTCGCTCCGCTCGGCTTCGCCGGCATCTCGGCGGCGGCGGCATCGATCTTCTTCGCCTATGTCGGGTTCGACGCGGTCTCGACCGCAGCCGAGGAGACCAAGAATCCCCAGCGCAACATGCCGATCGGCCTGATCGGTTCGCTCGCCATCTGCACGATCTTCTACATGCTCGTCGCCGCCGGCGTGATCGGCGGCGTCGGCGCCCAGCCGATCCTCGACGCCTCCGGCGCCGCCATCCCCACCGGCTCGCCGGCGCTGGCGCAGGCCTGCTCGGCGATCGGCGACGCCAAGGTCGTCTGCTCGAAGGAGGCGCTGGCCTGGACCCTGCGCGAGATCGGCTACAAGGAGATCGGCAACCTGCTCGGCCTCGCCGCCGGCCTCGCCCTTCCCTCCGTCATCCTGATGATGATGTTCGGCCAGACCCGCATCTTCTTCGTGATGAGCCGCGACGGCCTGCTGCCGGGCGTCTTCTCGCGGGTTCATCCGCGCTTCAAGACGCCGCATGTGGTGACGGTCATGACCGGTATCTTCGTCGCGATCTTTGCCGCGCTGTTCCCGGTCGGCGCGCTTGCCGACATCTCCAACTCGGGCACGCTGTTCGCCTTCGCCGCGGTGTCTATCGCCGTGCTGGTGCTGCGCCGGACCGATCCGGGTCGCCGTCGTCCGTTCCGTACCCCGGCCGTGGCGCTGGTCGCCCCGATCGCGACGATCGGCTGCATCTACCTGTTCTTCAGCCTGTCGCGCTACACGATCACGCTGTTCTTCAGCTGGGCTGCGGTCGGGCTGATCGTCTATTTCCTGTACGGCTATCGCAAGAGCAACCTTGGCCGGGGCATCGTCGAGACGCACGAGACCGATCCCGACGTGCCGCCGCAGCCGGTACCTCCGATCGAATGAACCCTTCGGAAGATCGAGCCCGGCCAGCGCCGGGCTCTTTCTTTTTCAGGCGCCGCGAAGCCGGTCCTCGATCAGCCGGGGCAGGTTTTCGCCTTGCGGCAGGCGCGGGCCGGTCAGGGCGATGATCCGCCCCGCCGCGATCGATCCCATGCGCAGCGCCACTTGCAGGTCGTGGCCCTGCGCCAGCCCGGCCAGCACCCCTGCGGCGAACAGGTCGCCCGCGCCGGTCGTGTCGACGATCGCGCCAAAGGGTTCCGCGGGCGTCTGGAAGCGGCGCTCGCCCGCGGCCGCGACCGCCCCGTCGGGCCCGCGCGTCGCGATCAGCAGCGGCGTCCGCGCCGCCGCCCAGGCGACGCCGGCGTCGAACCCGGAGCAGCCGCTCAGCTCCGCCAGCTCGCCTTCATTGGCGAACAGAATGTCGATCAGCCCTGCGTCGAGCAGCGCCACGAACGCGTCACGATGCTGCTGGACGCAATATTCGGACGACAGCGTGAAGGCCGTTCGCCGGCCGTGGGCGCGCGCGGCGCCGATTGCAGCGAGGGCGGCGGCGCGCGGCTCGTCGGTGCGCCACATATAGCCCTCCACGTAGAGGATCGCCGCCTCCGCCGCGAGCGCGCCGTCGAACGCCGCCGCCGGCAGATATTCCGAAGCGCCGATCGCCGTGTTCATCGTCCGGTGACCATCGGGACTGACGATGATCAGGCAGCGTCCGGTCGGCTGGTCGATCGGCGGCAGCGGGAAGGCGATTCCGTTGGCCGCCATGTCCTGCGCGAACAGCCGCCCGAGCCGGTCGTCGCCGACCTGTCCCACGAAGGCGAGCCGCAGCCCGAACCGCGCCAGCGCCGCCATGGTGTTGGCAGCGGAACCGCCGCACACCTCCTCGCATTGCCCCATCGCCTCGTGCAGCAGCACCGCGCGGTCCGGCGCGATCGGTTGCATTAGTCCGCGTCGCAGCCCCTGCGCCGCGATGAAGCCGTCATCCTTGTGGCACAGCACGTCGACCAGCGCGTTGCCGATCGCGACGACGTCGTAGCGGGGGGGAATCATGCGCCTCCCCTACCGGAGGCGGTCGCCGCCGCCAAGCGGTCCGCCGCCCGGCGCTTGCGCCCGGCCCGATATGGTGCTGTGCGGGGCGGCATGACCCTGTTGCGATCCGCCCGCCTCCTGCCCCTCGCCCCCGCCGTTCTGCTCGCCGCCTGCGGCCCAGCCGGCCAGATCCCCGTCCTTTCCGCCGCCCCGCCGCCGGTGCGGGTCGAAGCCGGGCTCGATCGGGTACTCGGCAAGGACGCCCGCGCCCTGATCAGCCTGTTCGGCACGCCCGATCAGGACGTGCGCGAGGAACCCGCGCGCAAGCTGCAATATGCGAGCGGCGTGTGTGTGCTCGACGCCTATCTCTATCCGCCGGGGCCGGGCCGTGAGCCGGTCGTCACCCATGTCGACGCCCGCCTGCCGACCGGCGAGGACATCGATCGCGCCTCCTGCATCGCCGCGCTCAGCCGGCGGAAGGAAGCGCGCTAGAGCGGCTCGTCAGTCCCGGCCCTCGGGCGCACCGAGCGGGAAGAAGTGGCGGTAGGGCCGCGCCTCGTCGAGCGCGCGAGCATAGCTCGGCCGGGCGAGCAGCCGCGCGCGATACGCCCTCAGGGCCTCATATTCGCCAGGGATCGCGTGGCTCCAGTCGGCATAGAGAAGCTGCGGCGCCGCCGAGCAGTCGGCTAGACCGAAATCGCCGGCCACCCACTCCCGATCCCGCATCCGCTCGTCGAGCAGCGCATAGGCGGTGTCGAGCGCGGCGCGCCAGCGGTCGCCCCCGTCGTCATGCTCGCGGCCGATCGCGTTGTAGACCAGGCGCTGCTGCGGATAGGCGATATAATTGTCGAAGAAGCGGTCCCACATCCGCACCTCGGCCGCCGCGAGCGGATCGGCGGGGATCAGGCGCGGCGCATCGGGGAAGCGCGCCTCGACATGTTCGATGATGCCGGTCGCCTCGAACACCAGCCGGCCGTCGTCGACCGCCACCGGGAACTTGCCGATCGGCCAGAGGGCGGCGAAGGCGCCCGCATTGGGCTCGCTGCCGTCGAGCATCTTCTCCTCGAAGACGATGCCCTTCTCGTAGAGCGCCGTCTTGGCCTTCTGGCAGTAGGAGGAGAAGGGATGGGCATAGAGCTGGATCGTCATGGTCGCGCTGCCTTTTCCATTCATCGGCCGATGATGACATGCCGGGCGGCCTCGCCGGCTTCGCTGGAGAGCACCCTATAGCCGAGTGCGGGAAGATCGAGCCCCTCGAACAGCGCCTCGCCCCGACCGAGCAACACCGGCGCCACCGCGAGATGCAGCTCATCGACCAGCCCAGCGGCCAGATATTGGCGCAGCGTCGAGACGCCGCCGCCGATCTTGACGTCGCGATCGCCGGCTGCCGCCCTGGCCTGCTCCAGCGCCGCGCCGATCCCCTCGGTGACGAAGTGGAAGACGGTGCCGCCCGCCATCACCAGCGGGTCGCGGCGATGGTGGGTGAGGATGAAGGTCGGCGCGCGGAACGGGGGTTCCTCGCCCCACCAGCCCGTCCATTCGTCGCCCTTCCACGGGCCACGCACCGGCCCGAACATGTTGCGGCCGAGGATGTGCGCGCCGAATCCCTCCATCGCGCGGCGGGCGTGGACCGCGTCGACGCCGTCGGTGTCACCGCCCTCCTCGCCGATCATCGCCCGGAAGCTGCGCGTCGCGAAATACCATTGGTGCAGCTCGGTGCCGCGATGCCCCAGCGGGTCGGCGAGGCTCTGGTCGGGACCGGCGCCGAAACCGTCGAGCGAGATAGAAAAGCCCGCTGCGCGAAGCCTGCCCATGATGACTCTCCTGAACCGCTTTCAATCTGCAAGCAGTTGCGTGCTAGATCAACTGATTGTACTTTGCAAGCGGTTATGACGACGGATCGACTTTCCGGCCGCTCCGGCTGCCCGATCAACCTGACGCTCGAAGTGCTCGGCGACCGCTGGAGCCTGATCGTCATCCGCGACATGATGTTCGGCAACCGCCGCCATTTCCGCGAGCTGCTGGGCCAGTCGGAGGAGGGCATCGCCTCCAACATCCTCGCCAACCGGCTGAAGCGCCTCGTCGCCCTCGGGGTGCTGTCGAAGCAGGATGATCCGACCCACAAGCAGAAGGCGGTGTACAGCCTGACCGACAAGGGGGTCGACCTGCTGCCGCTGCTCGTCCAGATGGGTGCCTGGGGCCGCCGTCACCTGCCGACCACGCCGGAGCTGGCGATCCGCCAACAGCTCATGGAGGAAGGCGGGCCGGCGCTGGTCGCGGATTTCATGGCGGAGCTGCGCCACCTTCACCTCGGCGCGCCGCTGCCCGCCGGGCACGACCCGGTCCTTCCCCGGCTGCGCGCCGCCTATGAGGCCGAGTTGGCGCGCCGGGAGGGCTGACGGAAAAAGGTCGGTTGCGCAGCGATCATGTTGCAGGACGATGACGCGCCCCATGGCCTGACCGGCCCCGATCGCGCTAGGCAGGGGATCGCCATGACCGACCTGATCGCCTCCGTCGCCGACCATCTCAAGAGCCGCGGCGCACAAAAACTGCCCGGCGCGAAGGCGGAGCTGTTCATGATCCGCGATTTTCTGCCGGCGGAGACCTGCGCCGAACTGGTCGCGCTGATCGATCGCGACAACCGGCCATCGACGATCGCCGACGACCAGGGCATCGCCCATTTCCGCACCAGCAAGACCTGCGACCTCGACCCGCGCGGCGCGCTGGCGCAGGCGATCGACGCGCGGATCGCCGATGCGCTGGGTATCGACCCGCGACTCGGTGAGCCGATCCAGGGCCAGAAATATGACGTCGGCGACGAGTTCCGGGATCATACCGACTATTTCGAGCCGACCGGCTTCGACTATCTCACCCATTGCGGCGAGACCGGTCAGCGGAGCTGGACGGCGATGATCTACCTCAACGAACCCGCCGCCGGCGGCGCCACCCGCTTCCGCCGGCTCGACAAGATCATCCAGCCCGAGCGCGGAAAGCTGGTGATCTGGGCCAATATCGGCAGGGACGGCCGACCCAATGAGGCGACGCTGCATTGCGGGATGAAGGTCCGCAGGGGCGCCAAATACGTCATCACCAAATGGTATCGCGAACGGCCCTGGCCCGAGCGGGGCTAAGCCCGGCGGCTGTCTCCGAACTGTCATGTCGGCGTAATCGAGCCGCCATCCAGCCTCTCTAGGAGCGGGTTCCGAAGGGCGTGGCCGAGAGTCGGGCGCCCCCTCGTCCAGCAAAGGGGCCATCATGAACAAGTTCCGCACCATCCTGATGCTCGGCTGCGCGCTGGCGGTCACCGCCTGCGGCGGCGCCGACGACGTCGCTTCGCCCGGTGAAGGCACCATCGTCACCCCGACCCCCACGCCGACCCCGACGCCCACGCCGACCCCCACGCCGACCCCGGGCCAGGCCGCCGCGAGCTGCCCGACCGGCACGATCGACCGCGGCACCGTCACCTCGGCCTTCCGTAACTGCGAGATCTCCGGCCGCATCAGCGCCGACTTCACGCTGCAGAAGCTGCCGGGCGTGGTCTACTCGCTCTCCGGCCCGGTCAATGTCGGCACCGACATCGGCGGCGACGGCGCCGCCGCCGGCGGCCAGCGCGTCACCCTCACCATCCAGCCGGGCGTCACTGTCTTCGCCTCGTCGGGCAACGACTATCTGGTCGTCAACCGCGGCTCGCGCCTGAACGCGATCGGCACCGCGACCTCGCCGATCGTCTTCACCGCCCGCGACAACGTCGTCGGCACCGCGACCGACAGCAGCCAGGGCCTGTGGGGCGGCATCATCCTGCTCGGCCGCGCACCCATCTCCGACTGCAACACCGCGGTCACCGGCGGCTCGGCCCAGTGCCAGCAGGTCATCGAAGGCACCACCAGCTCGCTCTACGGCGGCGATCAGGCCGCCGACAACAGCGGCACGCTGCAATATGTCCAGATCCGCTATTCGGGCTTCGCGATCGCGCCGGGCAACGAGCTGCAGGGCCTGACCCTGGGCGGCGTCGGCAGCGGTACCACGCTCGACCACATCCAGATCCACAACAGCTCGGACGACGGCATCGAGATCTTCGGCGGCCGCGCCAACCTGAAATATCTGGTGATCACCGGCGCCGACGACGACGGCCTCGACACCGACCTCGGCTACAAGGGCTTCATCCAGTTCGTGATCGGGGTGCAGCGCGACGGCTCGAACGGCGACTCGATGATCGAGGCCGACTCGAACGGCAATGAGGACGCGACCCCGCGCCAGAACACCCGCCTCGCCAACTTCACCTTCGTCCAGCGCTCCACCGTCCAGGGCGGCAACGTCATGCTGCTGCGCGGCGGCACCGACTATACGATGGTCAACGGCGTGGTGACCGGCACCGGCGCCTGCCTCGACATCGACGAGACCGGCACCACCACGACCCGCGCGGCCAACAGCAGCCTCGACGACGTCGGCCCGCCGGTGTTCAACTCGGTCGCCTTCGCCTGCTCGGGCGGCAACTATCGCGCCGACGGCAACGAGGCGGCAGTCCAGACCATCTTCACGGCCGGCAGCAACAACAAGCCGAGCTTCACCTCGTCGCTGACCGGCACCTATATCAACGGCGCCAACGAAGCCGCCGTGACGCCGTTCGACGCCAAGACGCTTGGCAGCTTCTTCGTCACCACGTCGTACATCGGCGCGGTGCGGGACGCGACCGACACCTGGTATGCGGGCTGGACCTGCAACTCCTCGACCGCGTCGTTCGGCAACACCAGCGGGGCCTGCACCGCGATCCCGAACTGACCGGCGCTTGAACGACGATACGGGCGGCGGTCGCGGAAGCGTTCGCCGCCCGTTCGCACATTTGAACGGGGACCCACGATGAACAACCCTTTCGCCTTCGGGCGTATTCTCCTCCTTTCGACGGCGCTGATGTCGCCGGCCGCGCTGCTCGCGCAGGCCGCCGCGCCGGCACCCGCCGACCAGCCCGTCGACCAGTCGTCCGCCGACAAGGGCGAGGAGCAGGTCGAGATCTCGACGCTCGGCGCGCCCTCGGCCCGCGACATCGTCGTCACCGGCCGCCGCCAGCAGAACGTCGTCCGCGCGACGCCGCAGGTCGTCTCGGTGCTTTCCTCCGCGGACATCGCCCGCACCGGCGATGGCGACATCGCCGGCGCGCTCCAGCGCGTCACCGGCCTGTCGGTCGTCGGCAACGGCTTCGTCTATGTCCGCGGCCTCGGCGACCGCTATTCGCTGGCGCTGCTCAACGGCTCCCCGCTGCCCAGCCCCGAACCGCTCAAGCGCGTCGTCCCGCTCGACCTGTTCCCGACCAGCATCCTCGCTTCCTCGCTCGTCCAGAAGAGCTATTCGGCCAATTATCCGGGCGAGTTCGGCGGCGGCGTGATCAACCTGACGACGAAGGCGATCCCGACCGAGACCTTCCTGTCGATCGGCGGCTCGATCGCCGGCGACAGCGTGACGACCGGCAATCTCGGCTACACCTATTACGGGTCGGACTATGACTGGTTCGGCTTCGACGACGGCACCCGCGACATTCCCAAGGGGCTGAAGACCGCGATCAAGAATTCGAGCACCACCCCGATCGTCCAGGGCGCGAACTACAGCGCGCAGGACCTGCAGGGCTTCGCCGCCAGCCTGAACAATGCGGACACCGCGCTGCTCCAGCGCAACCGCAACATCCCGGCAAACTTCTCGGCCGACCTGACCGGCGGCACCTCGTTCGACACCGACAGCGGCCGGGTCGGCGTCCTCGCCGCCTTCGGCTACAGCAACAGCTGGCGGACCCGCGACGTGCTCCAGCAGTCGTCGATCGACCCCGATCTGGCGGGCATCCCGCAGACCCAGTTCCAGACCGTCATCACCGACAACCACGTCACGGTGAACGGCCTGCTCGGCCTCGGCGCCGAGGTGAACGAGCACAAGTTCCGCTGGACCAACCTGTTCATCCGCGACACCGTCAAGCAGGGCCGCCTGTCGGCCGGCTACAACCGCAGCGTCGAGGACCAGGACGCGAACCTGCCGGCGTCGCTGCTCAAGCAGAACACCTACTGGTTCGAGCGCCAGCTGATCGACACCCAGGGCGTCGCCGAGCTGCGCTTCGACAAGATCAGCATCGACCTGCGCGGCACCTATGCCAATTCGCAGCGCGAAAGCCCCTATGAACGGAGCTTCAGCTATAATTACAGCCCGGTGGTCGGCGACTACGTCAACAACCTGGCGTCGGGCGGCCAGTCGGCCGACATCGCGTTCAGCGATCTCAACGAAGACGTCTACGCCGGCAGCGCCGACATCGGCTACAAGCTGGACGGCGCGCTCAAGGGCACGCTGACCGCCGGCTATGCCTACAACAGGACGAAGCGGTCGTCGGAACGCTATCAGTTCCAGTTCTTCCGCCCGTCCGGCGCCCTCAACCAGGGCGTCGCGCAGGAGCGACCGGACTTCCTGCTCTCCGACTATAATATCTACACCTACAACATCCAGCTGCGCGACGTGTCGGGCGCGGAAGGGTCGCGCGCCTACGACGCGGGCCTCGTCATCCATGCGGGCTACGGCCAGGCGGAGTTCGAGCTCGGCGACGGCCTGCGCATCCAGGGCGGCGTCCGCTACGAGGACGCCAGGCAGACCGTCACCCCCGACGCCGGATCCGGCACCAACATCTCGAAGAGCTATTTCCTGCCGGCGCTGACGCTGACCTATAACTTCAACGACGACATGCAGGTCCGCCTTGCCGGATCGAAGACGGTTGCCCGTCCGCAGTTCCGCGAACTGGCGCGCCAGATCTACCAGGACTTCGAGAGCGATCGCCAGTTCACCGGCAACCCGTTCCTGACCGACTCGAAGCTGTACAACGCCGAAGCGCGCTGGGAGTGGTATTTCGACCGCAACCAGCGGCTGTCGCTGGCCGGCTTCTACAAGAAGATCGATAATCCGATCGAGGCATCGGCCTTCTTCGCGGGCGGCGGCGTGCTTCGCACCGGCTTCGCCAACGCGCCTGAGGCGCAGCTCTACGGCGCCGAGATCGAAGCCGAGAAGCATTTCCCGCTCGACGGCCTCGGTGGCGAGTTCTTCGCCACCAAGCGGCTGGTGATGATCGCCAACTACACCTGGACCAAGTCGAAGCTGAAGGTCGACGACTCGATCGTGATCGGGCCGGATCTGTCGCCGGTGGCCGCCAACACGCTGTTCCGTGACGGCGCGCCGCTGACCGGCCAGTCGGACCACATCGCCAACCTCCAGCTCAGCTTCGAGGATACCGAGCGCCTGTCGCAGATCACGATGCTGCTCAACTATGCGAGCGACCGCGTGACCAATCGCGGCCCGATCCAGGGCACGGCGCGCCAGCCCGACATCGTCGAGAAGCCGGGCTTCCGGCTCGACCTGGTCGGCCGCCAGGGCTTCAAGCTGCTCGGTACCGACATGGAACTGAAGGTCGAGGCCCGCAACCTGACCGGAACGCCCTATAAGGAATTCCAGAAGGCCGGTTCGAATACCATCTACCTGAACCGCTACAAGGTCGGCCGCAGCTTCTCGCTGGGCCTGACCGCGAACTTCTGATCCGACCGAGCGAGAGGAGGGGCGCGGGACCGAGGTTCCGCGCCCCTTTTCCTGTTCCCTATCCCGCCGCGGCGACCTCGGCGGCCAGGCTGAGGACCCGGGCGGGATCGATGTCGGCAGTCAGCGCATAGGCAAAGGCACCGACCTCCCAGTAGGCGACGGCGCGCCCATGGCTTCGGCCGAGCAGGGGACGGCGCTCGGCCGGGGTTTCGGCGCGGGTGGCGAACAGGGTGACGGGTTCGCCATGATCGGTCCGCATCGCCGTCGCCACCGCCATGCCCTCTCCGGTGGGATAGAGCTGCACGTCGATGACGCGCCAGTGGCCGGGCAGGGCGGGGACGGCGATCCCGGTCGCGGCCGCGATTTCGGCCCGGTTGAGCCGGGTGCTCTCGATCTGGCTTTGCATCCGTTGCCGCGTCAGGCCGGCGCTGTGCGACGAGCTCGCCTCGGCGAGGAAAGCCGCAGCCTCGGCCGGGGCGTCCATCCCGTCGACGACGTCGTGCGCGATCCAGCCGGCGGCGACCAGCATCAGCACCGCCGCCGCCCGCCGCCATCCCTCCAGCGTCGGCCGCGCCGCCGGCGGGCCGGGAAAAGGGACGACCTCGCCGGCCAGAGACCGGCGGCCGACAAGCGTGCCCTTGGTACTGCCGGGCAGGCGCCGGAAGGCGATGGCCGGATGGCGCCGGCGCCAGCGGCGCGCGACGATCCGTTCCCCCGGCCGCGCCGCATCGTCGAGCAGGATCATGGCGCCCGGCGAGAGCCGGTCGAACAGGCTCTCCGCCGCGCCGCGCACGAAGGGATGGACCGTCCAGGGTGGCCCGTCGACGACCAGCAGGTCGATCCGCTCGGGCAGGTCGGCGAGATCGTACCACGGCCCCGGCCAGCCCGGCACCCAGCGGGACAGCGGCGCATGCCGCAGCTCGGCCCTCACGCCCTGTGATTCGAGCCATTGCGCGGTAGCCTCGACGAAGCCGCCATGCTGGTCGTAGCTGATCAGCCGACCACCGCCGTTGCGCTCCAGGGCCCGCGCGCAGACCAGTGTCGAGGCCCCTGCCCCCAACTCGACCACGACCTTTGGACGCAGCACCTCGACTGCGTCGACGATGCGGTGAAGGAAGCCGGCATCGGCCTTCCAGCTACCGAGATGGGGCAGCGCATGATCATCGAGGCCCAGCCGGTCGAGCAGCCGCGCCTTTTCCGCACGTCGGCCGCCCCACAGGCTGTAGAGCAGCCAGGGCCAGCCGATCGCGCCGAACGCCAGCCGGCAGGCCGCGTCGGCCCAGCGGCGCTTCGCTTTGCCGCCTGACGCCATTTCGGGGAGCGGAAGAAGGCCGGTCAATTCGCGCGACGTCATGGGAAAGCGCTCTCCGCTCGGTTCGGGACCGGACGCGACATTGCGGCGGCTCGACCAGCACTGGCAAGCGAGAGCGGCCCGTCCCGCCTCATCCGCCCGTCAGGCGATCGAATCGCCGGTCCACATCAGGACATCTTCGACAACAGCTCGGCGATCGGCACGAAGGCGAAGGCGACGGAGCTGTCGGCGACGCCATAGGGCAGGAAGATATGATCGCCATGGCGCAACGCACCGCAGGTGTAGACGACGTTGGGCACATAGCCCTCGCGATCCTCGTCATAGGCGGCGAGGATCGGCTCGACGGTCCGCCCGAGCAGCTTCGAGGGATCATCCTTGTCGAGCAGGACCGCGCCGATCGCATATTTGCGCATGGCCCCGACGCCATGGGTCAGCAGCAGCCACCCCTCGTCCAGTTCGATCGGCGGTCCGCAATTGCCGATCTGCACCAGTTCCCACGGATAGACGGGCTTGAGCAGCAGATCGCCGTCCTCCCACCGGTCGACCGCGTCGGACGCCAGCAGGAACAGGTTCTGCCCGTCCTGGCGGCCGATCATCATGTAACGACCGCCGATCTTGCGCGGGAACAGCGCCATGCCCTTGTTGCGCGCCGCCGCGCCCCTGATCGGCACCAGGTCGATGACCCGGAAATCGCGGGTGCGCATCAGCTCCGACTGGATCTCGCGTCCCGAATAGGCGGTGTAGGTGCCGATATATTCGCGGCTGCCGTCGTCATGGGTGAACAGCGTCAGCCGGAGGTCCTCCAGGCCGTTGCGCTGGGCGGGGGTGATCGGGAAGATCACGGTGCCCGACAGGGTGCTGTCGGGATGGCGATAGACGGTCGTCGGGCCGTCCAGATCGTAGATGCCGTCCGCGTCGGGGGCATCGGCGGCGGTCGCGAAGGGCGGCTCGGGCGCCAGCGTCAGCTCGCGGTCGGTGGTGATCAGGCCCTCCCGGAAGGCGACCGAGCTGATATGCCCTTCCCCCACCGCGCGGAGCGACATGAGGATGCGCAACGTCGACGGCGACAACCCGCTCTGGTCGGGATGCGGCACGACGCTGGGGTTCATCAGCGCTGCGGCGGCATAGCTGTACTCGTGGCAGAAATAGGCCCCGATCAACTGCCGCTTGTCTTCGTCGATCCCGGCGGCATCGAAGCCCAGCAGGCTGCGAATCTGGTCGAATCGCGTCGCGAACACGCGCCGCGTCTGCCAGTGGCGCGCCTCGAAATCGGCGAGGACCAGGTCGAGTTGGCGGCGTGTCTCCCTCCCATTCAGGTCGAGCACGGCGCGCACCAGACGCTGGGCACGGCCCGGCTCGCTGCCATTGCCCTGCCAGGCAAGATGAAAAGGCCGCACGACGACCCGTGATGCATCGGCGGAGAGGCGGAGCGGATGGTTGTAGGCTGCGAGCATGGGCTCCCACGAATCCCCGGGACCGTAACGATGCCGCTGTCTCTGGGGTTCAGGCGGCGTCACGCGTCTTTCTAGCGTCGAGATTCGTGGAAAGCGAGATCATCGCGACATTGGCAAGCTGCAGCGCCAGGATCGACTCCGCTCCCTGGTTGCGATTCACCCCATGCGGCATCAGCCCGTCGAAGCAGCCGCCGTCGGACGCCTGCGCCAGCGGCAGGCCAAGATCGTTGTCGCCGGTGAACCAACCATAGGCGCGCCAGGCAAGGTCCGTCCATTGCCGATCACCGGTCGCCGCCACCGCGGCGATGCAGGCGTCGATCGTCGCCTGCGCCTCCAGCGGCTGCTGGTCATAGGGAAGCGGCGACGCGTAGGGCCGGTGGAAGCTGTCGGTGCCGACCGGCCGGAAGACGCCGGCGGTTCCAGTCTGGATGCGGCCCAGCCAGGCGAGCGTCTCCAGCCCCGCCTCCACCAGCGCACGATCGCAGAGCGCCGTCCCCGCCCGCAGCAGCGCCTCGGGCAGGCGGGCATTGTCATAGGCGAGCACCGGCTCGAACCAGGTCCAGTCGGGTCGCCGCGTGGCCGCCAGCAGCGCCGCCAGCCCCTCGGCGACGTCGCGCAGGACCGCGCACGATGCCGCATGACCGGGATCGGCGGAAAGCCTCTCGGCCGCACCCAGCGCCGCGAAGGCGCGGGCGCGTGGCGATACCAGTGCCCTGGCAAGCGGCAGCGCCTCGTCGAACAGCGCCGTCGCCCAGCCGCGCAGTCCGGGATCCGCACCATGCGCAGCCGCACAGCCGAGTGCCCACAGCGTTCGGCCGTTGCTGTCCTCCGATCCCTCTTCCTCGCACCAGCGCCGGTCATAGCCCATGAAGTTGCGGAACCGGCCGCGCGCGGGGTTCCAGCCATGGTGGACGAAGGCCGCATAGGTGGTGGCGAGCTGGTCGAGCAGCTGGCGGTCGCCCTTCTCGATCCGGCAGGTCAGGATCAGCGCCCGGGCATTGTCGTCGATGCAATAGCCATGGTTGCGATCGGGAACGCTGTGGATGCCGTGCTGAAGCAGGCCGGTCGCGTCGGTCATCCGCCGCAGCGCGCCCAGATGGAGCGGCAGCGGCACCCGCTTCATCGCGAACGGCCCGGTTCGGCGCCGCTCGCCCGGCTCCGCTTCGGCCTCCGCCTCGACCGCCATCCCGATCAGGTTCAGGGCCCGTTCCACCGCCCTGGGCCAAAGCAGCCGGCGGCCCAGCGCATAGGCACGGCAAGCCAGCGCGTGGCGCGCCTTATCGTCGCGCAGCAGCCCGCTGACCGCCGCGGCCAGCGCCGCGGCGTCGCGCGGGGGCACGAGCACGCCGTGGCCGTCGGCCAGTATTTCCGCCGCGTGGAGATAGGGCGTCGATACCACCGGCTTGCCGAGCCCGACGGCATAGGACAGCGTGCCGGAGGTGATCTGCGCCATGTTGAGATAGGGCGTGACGTAGACGTCGCACGCCTCGAGCTGGTCGAGCAGCTCGTCCTGATCGAGGAAGGAATCGACGAACCGGATATGGCTGGCGACGCCGAGCGCCTCGGCGCGCGCCATCAGCGCCTCGCGCAGCGCCTCCCCCTGCTCGCGGACGAGATTGGGATGGGTCGCGCCGATGACGAGGTAGCAGCAGTCTGGATGGTCGGACACGATCGACGGCATCGCCTCGATCATCACGTCGATGCCCTTGTCGGGCGCAAGCAGGCCGAAGGTCATCACGATCTTCCCCGCGGTCAGGCCCAGCCGGGCCTTCGCGGCTGCGGGGTCGGCATGCTCGCGGTCGGGAACGCCATGGGGGATGACGGCGATCCGCTCCGGCTCCACGCCATAGACGTCCTGCAGGATGCGCCGGCCGCGCTCGGCCATCACGATCAGGTGCGACGCGCGCCGCAGCAGCGCCTCGAACGGAGCGCGCTCGGCCGCTGACGGACGTTCGAGCACGGTGTGCAGCGTCGCCACGATCGGCAGGGTCGATCGCTCGATGAGGTCGAGGACATGGCGTCCCGCCTCCCCGCCGAAGATGCCGAATTCGTGCTGGAGCCAGATCGCCTGAGCGCCGCTCGCCTCGATCAGGCCGGCGGCGAGCCGGTAGGCGGCCGGATCATCCGCGGCGATGGTATGGACATCGGCCGGATAGGCGACCCCCGATCCGTCATCCATCGCATAATGATCGACCGCCAGCGTTGGGAAACGGGCGCGCAGCGCATCCACCACATGCGAGGTGAAGGTGGCGAGCCCGCATCGGCGGGGCAGCGCGTTTCCGACGACGGCGATATGGCGAATCCGGGATGCGGCCGGCCGGTCCCCGAGGGGGGCTTCGAAAATCGAACGAATCTGCTCCTGCATGCCGCACGACGCTCCCTTGTTGACGGCGCCCCCCGCCGCGACTCGAGAACGATGCTGCTCCGCAATAGTTTCACCGACTCGGGCCGGTGGAACTGAAAAAATCCCCTTCATCCTCCGCCACTTCTGGGAAAACTGATCCAGGTTAGGAAAAAACCGCTATTGCCGCGCCGCAGCACTACGGTCCCGGATCGCCTTGAACTCCGATCCCGGCTTCCACTGCGGCCAGGCATTGCCGTTCGCGAGTTCCTCGGCGATGGTACCGAGCAGGTCGATGTCCTCGACGGCCCCGGCGAGATTCCATTCGGGACTCCAGGCGTCGCAGGCCTGATGATAGCATTGACCCGTATAGGCATCGATCCACGCCTGCCCT
Organism: Sphingomonas sp. Y57; assembly: GCF_001015195.1. Lineage (GTDB taxonomy): Bacteria > Pseudomonadota > Alphaproteobacteria > Sphingomonadales > Sphingomonadaceae > Rhizorhabdus. The sequence continues at coordinate 29,699 of NZ_LDES01000097.1, forward strand.
GCCTTCACGCCGCCGTCCTTCAGGTCCGATGCCCCGGCGATTCCCATCAGCAGCAGCACCGGCACCCCGCGCTTGGCGAGCGAGAAATGGTCGGCGCGGTAGAACAGCCCGCGCTCGGGCAGGCTTTCGGGTGTGACCGTCCGTCCCTGCGTCGCCGCGACCCGCGCCAGATCGTCCTCGAGCGTGCCCTGCCCCTTGCCGACCAGTACGACATCCTTCGCGGCCCCCGCCGTCTGGAGGATGTCGATCGCGAGGTTGGCGACGGTCGTTTCCACCGGATAGACCGGGTTGGCCGCATAATATTCGGAGCCGAGCAGGCCGCGCTCCTCGGCGGTCCAGGCGGCGAAGACGACGCTGCGCTCGGGCGCGGGGCCCGCCTTCATCGCGCGGGCGATCTCGAACAGGCCGGCGAGGCCGAGCGCGTCGTCATTCGCCCCGGCGCGATAGATGCGGCCCTGCGCATCGGCCTTGCCCGCGCCATAGGCGTCCCAGTGCGCGCCGAGCATGACCACCTCGTCGGGCCGCTTCGCGCCGGGCAGCCGGGCCAGGACGTTGCGGCTCGTCACGGTCTCGTGCGCGACGGGCACATCGGCGGAGAAGGTCACCCCCTTCAGTTCCACCGGCCGGAAGCCGGACGAACGCGCCGCCGCCGACAGCTTCGCCAGGTCGAGCCCGGCCGAGGCGAACAGCCGGGTGGCGGCATCCCCGGCCAGCCATCCCTGCAGGGCGACGCTCGTCACGTCCTCGGGCTTGCGGGCGATGTCGTAATTCTCGCCGCCGCCGCTGATCACCACGTTCCAGCCATAGCCCGCGCCCGCCGTTTCATGGACGATCAGCGCACCGATCGCCCCCTGCCGAGCGGCCTCCTCGAACTTGTAGGTCCAGCGGCCATAATAGGTCATCGTCCGGCCACCGAACCTGTTCGCGGCCGCCTCCCCCGGCCTGGCGGCGAAATCGGGGTCGTTGACCAGGAAGATCACGACCTTGCCCTTCAGGTCGGCGCCCTTGAAGTCGTCCCAACCGCGTTCGGGCGCCCTGACGCCATGGCCGACGAACACGACCGGCGCGCTCGCGATCCGCGCGGCGTCGTCCGGACGGACGGTCGAGACATAGACGTCCTTGCCCTGCGCGACCGGCATCGCGCCCCTCGGCCCTTCGAACGCCAGCGTCTTCGGCGTGCCGAGCCGGGTGTGCAGCAGCGGCACCGTCTGCACCCATTGTCCACCAGGCCCGCCCGGTTGCAGCCCGAGCGCCTCGAAGCGCGCGACCAGATAGCCGATCGTCCGCTCCTCTCCGGCCGTGCCGGGCGCGCGGCCCTCGAACAGGTCGGAAGCGAGCGTCTTCACGGTATCGGTCAGGCGGACGGGATCGGCCGCGACCTTGGCGGCGGCGGGCAGGGCGATCGCGGCGCAAGCCGCGGCGATGGCAATGGAAAGAATCTTCATGGGGAGAGTCTTACGAAACCTCCCCTCCACCGTCATGCTGAACTTGTTTCAGCATGGGTGGGCCGGGTGGGCAATTCACGGCAGCGCAGGCACCTGCAGCGGCGCGGAGGCGCCCGTCCAGCGGCCGACCACCGCCGCCGTCTTTCCGCCCCGGCCGTCGTCCTTGCGGGCGATCAGGCTGGTGATCTGCTGGCTGGTGTCGCCGATCCGCACCCGCGTCCGCACCCAGAAGAGATTTGACGTGAGCCCCGTCCCTTGCGGCATCGGCACGTCGAGCGAGGCGAGGTCGGCGGCGGTCAGATAGCCCTGCCGGTCGCGCAGGGCTACGACCCGCCGCGCCGCCATCGGATCGCCGGTCAATATGCCGATCAGGTCCTCGCTGGCGGCGTTGAGGTTGATCTTCCCCTCATAGGGCAGCGCGGTGAGCAATCCCGACAGCCGCACCACCTGGCCCGGCGCGAGGCCGAGCGCGCCGAGCGGACGGATGTCGGTCAGCGGCCCGGCGGCGCGGATCGCGGCGACCGCCCTGGCCGCCTGCTCGGGCGTCATGCCGACCGCGCCGGCGATCCGGCCGAGCGTCGCCGCCGCGACCGGATCGGGCTGCATCAGCGCGTTGACGTTGAAGCGCCCCTGCGCGTCGGCGATGGCGAGGTCGAAACTGCCGCCCTCGATCGGTGCGCCCGATTCGGCGAGCGCCGCCCACGGCTCGGCCCGGTTGTCGGTATCGGGCGCGACCAGCGCGTCGCGACGCAGCGCCACCACCGCCGAGACTTCGCCGCCGCGCGCGATCGCCTGCGCCCATGCCGCCTCGCGCATCCTGAGGCCGCGTTCGAGCCCGCTATCCTCGGCCGAGATCATCAGCAGCAACAGGCCGCTCGCGATCGCGACGAACAGCAGCACGTTGACGAGGATCATGCCCTCCTCGTCGCGGTCGCGCGGCGGGAGCGCGGCCGTCACGGATGAACCGGCAGCGGCACGACCCGCCGCAATGACCCGCCGACGCTGCCGTCCGGCGCCAGCGCGATGTCAGCGGCGACGGCCGCGGGCCATTGGCCGGCCAGTTCGGGCGCGGGCGGCCAGCGGTCGATCCAGCCCTCGCCCGGCCGGTAATAGCTCCAGCGCACCGAGGCCACGCCCTGGAGCATGCGCTGGGCTCCCTGCGGCAGACCACGTCCGCGCACCCCGCGCAGCAGCGTGCCGGCGCCGAGCTGATAGTCGATCCGCACCGGCAGCCCGCCCGCCGCCGCAAGGGGACGGCTGAAGGTCAGTGTCGCGGCGTCGCCCTGGAGCGGGCCGGGGCTGATCTGCGTCAGGTCATTGTCGATCACGTACATCGCGCGTTGCACCTCGGCGAGGCGGTCGAGCCGGCCCTCGGTGCGGTCGCGGATTCCCATCAGGCTGTCGACCAGCGCCAGCCCCGCCAGCGCGATCAGCCCGAACAGCGCCAGCGAGATCATCAGCTCGATCAGGGTGAAGCCGGCCTCTTCCCCCTCTCCCGCCATTCCGGCGAAAGCCGGACTCTCCCTGCCTTGCGACGTCCGAACGTGGATATCGCCGGAAAGAAAGGGGAGATCCCGGCTTTCGCCGGGATGACGGTGCTCCTTCGCACCGGCAAGTGTCACAACGATCCGCTCTTGTCCGCCACCACATAGCCGTCGGGGCCCGCCACCAGCACCGCGAGCGCACGCGCGGCGCTGCCGTCGGCGGCGAAGCGGATCGGGCCGGTGACGGTGTTGAACTGCGGCACCGACAGCAGCGCCGACCGATCGACCACGCCGTTGCCGCGCAGGGCCTCGATGATCGTCATGGCGTCATAGGCGAGCGCGGCGATCAGCCCCGGGCCGGTCGCCCCCGCCTTCTGGTAGCGGCCGGCGAAGTCGGCGAGCGCATTGGGATCGGGCGCCGACAGCCAGGCGCCGGCCACGTCCTGCGGGGGCAGGTCCATCGCCTGCTGGGTACCGAGCAACTGGATGCCGCTGCCCGCCAGGGCGCGGGCGGCCTGGCGCAGCGCATCGCCGCTTTCGGTGACGAGCAGCGCGTCGGGCAGTTCGCCCTGCCGGCGCAATGCGGCCGGCAGGTCCGCCGCGGCCGTGTCGGCCGGCAGCATCGACACCTCGAGCCCGGCCGCGCCGCGCAGCCGTTCGGCCGCCGCATTGCCCTGCGCCGCCCAGCGGGATGTACCGCCGAACACCGCGACCCGGCGCACCCCGCGCCCGCGCGCATAACGCAGGATCGCGGTCACGCTCTGCCCGGCGGTGATGCCGAGCAGGAAGGCGCCGCTGCCGATCAGGTCCTCGTCGTTGCTGAAGCTGAGCACCGGCACCTGGCCCGCGGCCCCCGCGGCGGCGCGGCTCTCCTCGGCGAACAGCGGGCCGACCAGCGCGCGCGCGTCGCGCTTGAGCGCCTGCTGCACCGCTGCCACCGCGCCGGCAGCGGTTCCGCCCGTGTCCAGCACCATCGTCTCGTCGGCCTTCCCGCCCGGCGATTGGGCGAGCGCGGCCGCGCGCTGCATGCTAAGGCCGACCGTGGCCGACGGCCCCGACAGCGGCAGCAGCAGCGCGACGCGCGGACGCTTCCCCGACCGGGCCGGCGCGGCGACGAGCGGAGACAGCAAGGACGATGCCGACCCCAGAAGCAGTGCCGGCGGCACCAGCCGCAGCAATCGACGCCTATCCCGATTCATATGATGCTCCCGTCCGCCGCCGCCTCGACCGCCGCACGCTCGCCATGGGCGGCATCGGCCTGGGCGTCTATCTGCTGACCCTGCTGGCGACGATCCCGGCGCGGATCGTCGCGCCGCTGCCCGGCGCGACCGGCACGATATGGCATGGCGCCGCTCCGGTCGACGGCGGCAGCCGCGCCGAATGGCGCTGGTCGCCGCTCGCCAGCCTGGCTGGGCTCGGCTTCGCCGCCGATGTGACCGTCACCGGCCCCGGGACCGCCCTTACCGCCCGCGCGCTGCTGCGCCCCGGCCGTGTGCTGATCGAGGATGCGAAGGGCAGCGCGGGTTTCGGCCTGCTCGCCGCGATCGCGCGGCCGAGCTTCGTCTGCGACCTGCACATGCAGGTCGACCTCGCGCGCGTCGCGATCGGTGGCGGCAAGCAGGGCGCCGACGGCCGGATCAAGAGTGAGCCAGGAAGCTGCAATGCGTTCGGCAGTCAGGCGGTCGCGGTGCCGGCGATGGCCTTCGACGTTCGGCAGACGCCGGGCGTCGCGATGATCAACCTCGCGCCGGCCGGCGAGCGGCGGCGCCCGTTCATCGTCGGCGGGCTGGAGGAGAAGGGCACGCTGCGCCTGATCGTCACCGCCGAGGGTGCCGCGACGCTGCCCTTCCTGTCGCCCCCCGGGGGCATGAAGATCGAGACGGAGCTCTAGGACTCGTACATTCCTCCCCGCGCGCAGCGGGGGGAGGGGGAGCGCTCGCAGAGCGGTGGAGGGGTTGGCGCGCACCAGCTTCGCCGGCGCCCCTTCCACCGCCTGCGGCGGTCCTCCTCCCCATCCGCGATGGGGAGGATCTTTGGGAAAAACCCCCATCACATTCCCACGATATTGTTGAGGTTGATGATCGGCAGCAGGATCGCCAGCACCATCAGCAGCACGAGCCCGCCCATCATCAGCAGCACCAGCGGCTCGACCAGCGAGACGAGCAGCGCCGCCATCGCCTCCAGCTCGCGCTCCAGCTCGGCGGCGGCGCGGGCAAGGGCGGGGCCGAGCTGGCCGCCATTCTCGCCGCTGGCGACGATCGCCACCAGCATCGGCGGGAAGATGCCCGACTCGGCCATAGCCGCCTGCAGGCTCGCCCCCTCGCGCACCCGCGTCGCGACGCCGATCGCCGCCTCGCGGAAATGGCGGTTGGGGGTGACGGCCGCAGCGGCGCCCAGCGCATCGACCAGCGGCACCGCGCTCTGGACGAGGGTGGCGAGGCTCGCGGCGAAGCGCGCGGCGTTGTACTGGCGACTGAACCGCGCCACCGGCCAGGTCGTGGCGATCCGCCGGTCGAAGCGCAGCCGGTTGGCCGGCACGCGCAGCCAGCGACCGAGGATCAGGATCGCCGCGAGCAGCGCGATCGCCATCGCCAGCCCATATTTCTGCAAGCCGCCCGAGATCGCGATCAGCGCGCGGGTGAGGAAGGGCAGCTCCGCCCCGCGCGAGATGAAGACGCGGACGATGTCGGGGACGACATAGACCATCAGCAGCGCCATCATCCCGAAGGAGACGACCGCGAGCAGCGCCGGATAGAGCAAAGCGAGCTGGATCTTCTGCTGGTTGCGCTGCCGGTTCTCGACGAAGTCGGCGAGATGGGCGAGCACCTGCGCCAGCCGCCCCGCCTGCTCCCCCGCCGCGACCGAGGCGGTGTAGAACTCCGGGAAGGTCGCCGGGTGCAGGCGCAGCGCGGCGGCGAAGCTGTAGCCGTCGAGGATCGCGCCGCGCACGTCGAGCAGCAGCGAGCGGAGCGCCGCGCCCTCGGCCTGTTCGGCGACCAGCTTCAGCGCATGCTCGATATTGACCTCGCTCGTCACCAGCGTCGCGATCTGACGGGTGACGGTGGCGAGCGCGCGGGCGCCGACCTTGCGACGGAACAGCCGCGCGCCGATCCCCGGGGCGGCGCCGCCCGCCGTCGCCGCCTCCACCGCGGTCGGCAACAGCTCGCGATCGCGGAGCAGCTGGCGCGCGGCGGCGGGGCTCGACGCCTCGATCACCCCCTGCTTCGCGGCCCCCCGCATGTCGACCGCGCGATAGGCGAAGGCCGGCATCAGTCCCTAACCCTCATCCTGCACGACGCGGGCGACTTCCTCGATCGTGGTAAGGCCGGCGCGCAACTTGGCGATGCCATCGTCGAGCAGGCTCGGTCCCGCCTTGCGCGCGGCCGCCGTCAGTTCCGCCTCCGACGCGCCGTCGTGGATCAGGCGGCGCAGCTCGTCGTCGGCGGCGACCACCTCGTACAGCGCCATCCGTCCCTTATAGCCCTCGCCATGGCAATGCTCGCAGCCCTGCGCGCGCCAGATCTTCTTGCCCGGCTTGATCGCGCGGCCGAGCAGCGCCGAATCGGCCTCGGTCGCGCGGTCCTGCCAGCGGCAATGCTCGCACAGCCGCCGCACCAGCCGCTGGGCGATCAGCCCGACCACCATCGGCGCGAGCAGGTAGCGTTCCACCCCCATGTCGATCAGCCGGGTGATCGACCCGATCGCGCTGTTGGTGTGCAGCGTCGACAGCACGAAATGGCCGGTCATCGACGATCGCACCGCGACCTCGGCGGTCTCCTGGTCGCGGATCTCGCCGACCATGATCACGTCGGGGTCCTGGCGCAGGATCGCGCGCAGGCCGCGCGCGAAGGTCATCCCCGTCCGGGCGTTGACCTGGGTCTGGGCGACGCCCGCCAGCTCATATTCGATCGGGTCCTCGACCGTCATGATATTGCGCTTGCGATCGTTGAGATGGGTGAGCGCGGTGTAGAGCGTCGTCGTCTTGCCCGATCCAGTCGGGCCGGTGACGAGCAATATGCCGTGGGGCCGGTCGAGCAGGCCGAGGAATATCTCCCGGTCGCGCTCGGACATGCCGAGCGCGGCGGTATCGAGCCCGGTCGAGCCGCGATCGAGCAGGCGCATCACCACCCGCTCGCCATGCTGGGTCGGTATCGTCGAGACGCGCACGTCGATATCGTATCCGCCGACCCGCAGGGTGACGCGGCCATCCTGGGGCACCCGCTTCTCGGCGATGTCGAGCCGCGCCATCACCTTGATGCGGCTGACCAGCAGCGGCGCCAGAGCGCGCTTCGGCTCGACGACGTCGCGCAGCACGCCGTCGATGCGGAAGCGGACGATCAGCCGCTTCTCCTGCGTCTCGACATGGATGTCCGAGGCGCCGTCGCGCACCGCCTGGAGCAGCAGCGCGTTGATCAGCCGGATCACCGGGCTGTCGTCGCGGCTGTCGAGCAGGTCGTCGACCGCCGCCGCGCTGTCCGCCAGCGTCGCGAGATCGTCGGTGTCGGCGAGGTCCATCGTCCCGCCCGCGCTGTCGCGATAGGCGGCGGCGACGGCACTCTCGAACACCTCCTCGGCCACCGGCTCGAAGGCGAGGCCGCTGCCGAAGCGGCGCTGCACCTCCAGCATCCCCTCGGGGCTGGCGCCGGCGCGGAACAGGCAGCGCGCGCCGCCCTCCCCCGGCCCCGGCCCCGGCCCCGGCTGGACGAGGACGCCGTGGCGACGGGCGAAACCGTAGGGAAGCGCCTCGGTCATGCGCGCACCATCAGTTCGGCCGAGACGAAGCCGCTCGACGGGCGGCGGTCGAGCCGTAGGCGGACCACCCGCAGCCGGCTGGTCTGCTCGACCTCGGCGATCCAGCGGAGCAACGATTCATAGGGTGCGTCGGCGACGGTCACGCGGATGCCGTCGCCGCCCTCGGCTACCACGGGCACCACGCCGAAACGCGCCGCGCTGGCCGAGAGGACCGCGGCGGGGCTGCCGCTCGCCTGCGGCCGGGCAGGCACCTGGCCGATCGGGCCGGCGCTGCGCAGCCGCGCGCTCAGGCTTTCATAGGTGCGGATGTCAGACAAGGCCTGGGCGCGGGCGCGCTGGACCGGCAGGATCACCATCGCCACCAGCACATAGAGCGCGATTATCGCGGCCAGCCCGCCGAGCAGCCATTGCTCGCGCCGGCTGCGCGCCTGCCACAGCCCGATCGCCTTCTGCCGTGCGGGCTCGAAGGTCGGGAACAGCGTGGCGAAATCGAGCTGCCTCATGCCACGCCTCCGACGATCAGGCTGGCGCCGTCGAAGCGGCCGACAAGGCCCGCCGAGCGTAGCGCATTGACGATATTCCCGCGCGCGGCCGCATCGGCGAGGTCGACGTCTAGGCGCAGGCTGCGGCCCGCTTCGTCGAACTGCATCGACCGGATCGTCACCGCTCCGCCGAACGGCGCCAGCGCGGCGGAGGTGCGGCTGAGCAGCGGCAGCAGCGTCCCGGGCGGAGCATTGCCGCCCGCCGGCAGCAGTTCGGCCGCGACCAGCGCCGCCTCGCGCGGGTCGGCGCCGGTGGTGCGGCC
>NZ_LDES01000098.1 GCF_001015195.1 Sphingomonas sp. Y57
TTGGCGCTGACGGCGGACACTCGACTAATGGCGTCGAACGGCCCTATGCCCGTCTGGCTCGGTAGCTGCGCCGAGAATGCGCGGCAATCGACGGGTTTTCGCCGTCCTTGAGTAAAACCCGCGTATAATGGTTGGCAAACTCACGATAGATGTGAGCGAGCGCAGGATCGCGTGTGTTTTCCGCGCGCTCTACGCTTTCCAGGCGGCGCTGCTCAAAATATTCGAGATGATCGGTGATGCTCATAGAAAGCTCCGTTTAAGCGGCAGCTTTCCCGTTGCTGTCGGTCAACATCGTGCTTGAGGCTGGGGACGTCGATGAGTCCCTTATAGCCCTTGGGGGCAGTGAAGGCGACCAACATGGATTAACTTCGCCCCAGGAACTTCCCTTAGGAGAGCCGGAACGACCGGGTAAGCTCGTCGATCGAGCTAAAGAAAGTGGAGGCCCGAGCCGGAATCGAACCGGCGTGCAAGGATTTGCAGTCCTCTGCGTAACCACTCCGCCATCGGGCCGGTGTGGGCGCGGGAAATGGCGGCAGGGCGAACGAATGTCAACCGCCATCGACACGGCCATGGCGGCGAGGAAGGGCAGGCGTCGGGCAGGAGATCGCGCTTGGCGGCGGTGAGGCGACGCGATAAAGCCTTGAAGCGCTTTCAACTGTATTGTATGTCTAAGACACTAGAGGCGGGTAGAGCCAGTGACCGAACAGAATTTCGAGCAAATGCGGCATGCCATGGTGGTGAGCCAGCTTCGCACCACCGGCGTCAACGATCCGCGCGTCGTCGCGGCGATGGGTGAGGTCGCGCGCGAGCGCTTCGTCGGGGCGGACAAGGCGGCTATCGCCTATGCCGATCTGCCCCTGCCGATCGCACCGGGCCGTGCGCTCAATCCGCCGATGGTGACGGGCCGCCTGCTCACCGAGGCGCAAGTCGCGCCCGGGGAGAAGGCACTCCTCGTCGGCGCAGCGACCGGCTACACGGCTGCACTGCTCGAAAAGCTTGGCGCATCGGTCGTCGCGGTCGAGGAAGATGCGGAGCTGCTCGCGACCGGCAAGTCGGCCGTTCCTGGCGTGACGTGGGTAAAGGGTGCTCCGGCCTCCGGCAGCAAGACGGGCGCTCCCTACACGCTGATCGTGATCGACGGCGCGGTTGAGCGGATTCCGCAGGCCTTGATCGACCAGCTTGCCGATGGTGGCCGCCTGGTCGGCGCGCTGCTCGACAACGGTGTCTCTCGGCTCGTGTCGGGCGTGCGCGCTGGCGGCGGCTTCGGCGTGACCGCCTTTGCCGATGCGGATGCCGCCTTGCTGCCGGGGTTCGGGGTGCCCGCCGCCTTCAGCTTCTGACAGGGATGGAAATCAGGTGAAACGCAAGCTTCGCGGGGCGGCCGCCGGCCGCCGGGTTGTGTCCGTCGCAGCGCTGGTGTCGGTCGGTCTCGGCACACCGGCGGCGGCAGATACGCTGCGCGAAGCGCTGGGTCTCGCCTATCGGACCAATCCGACACTGACCGGCGCCCGCGCCGGCCTGCGCGCTACCGATGAAGGGGTCGGCATCGCCCGCGCCCAAGGCCTGCCGGACGTCAGCGCCAGCGGCTCCTACAACGAGTTCGTCAAGCGCTCGGCCAATGCCTTCACCCAGCCGAAGCGGTCGCTCGGCGGGTCGGCCACGGTGTCGGTGCCGATCTACCAGGGCGGTTTCGTCCGCAACTCGATCCGCGCCGCGAAGGCACGGGTGGAGCAGGGGCGGGCGGGCCTCCAGGCGACCGAGAGCAATGTCTTCACGCAAGCGGTCGCCGCCTATATGGACGTGATCCGCGACACTGCGATCGTCGATCTCAACGCCGGAAATGTGAAGGTGCTGGAGACCAATCTCCAGGCGAGCCAGGATCGTTTCCAGGTCGGCGATCTCACCCGTACCGACGTGGCCCAGTCGGAAGCCCGTCTTGCCGGCGCGCGGGCCAATCTCCGCACGGCTCAGGCGCAACTCGACGCCAGCCGCCAGAATTATCTCGAAGTGGTCGGCAAATTCCCAGATGCGCTCGAAGCGCCGCCGCCGCTGCCCGGATTGCCCGCAACCTCCGAGGACGCGGTCGACATCGCCGTCGCCAACAATCCCGACCTGGCCTCCGCCAGGCAGGCGGCCCGCGCCGCCGAATATGACATCGGCGTCGCCGAGGCGTCGCGCATGCCGCGCCTCAACGCGGTCGGCACCGGCGACTATATCGACTATCGCGGCACGCTCGCCGGTGGTGCCGCCGGCGTCCGCCAGATCGACAAGACCGCGACCGTGAGCTTGCAGCTTCAGGTGCCGATCTACCAGGGCGGCGGGCCGGCCGCGCAGGTTCGCCAGGCGCAGGCGCGCAAGAGCCAGGCGATAGAGAACCAGACGGCGATCGAGCGAGCGGTCATCGCCGATGCGCGGGTTGCCTTCGCGCGTTACGAAGCTGCCCTCGGGGTAATCGACTCCTCGCAGGTGGCAGTGTCCGCCAACGAGCTGGCGCTCGAAGGCGTGCGTGCCGAACAGAGCGTGGGCAACCGCAACCTGCTCGACGTGCTCAACGCCGAACAGGAACTGCTCAACTCGCGTTCCGCCCTCGTCTCGGCGAAGCGCGACGCCTATGTCGCGGGCTTCGCGCTGATCGCGGCGATGGGGCGGGCACAGGCGAAGGATCTCAGCCTCGACGGCGGGGCGCTCTACGATCCGGTCGCCAACTACCGGCGGGTCCATGGCCGCATCTGGGACTGGGACAGCGATCCCCGGCCCAAGCCGGTTGCGACATCGACCCTGAAGGAGCCCAGCGTTTCGGCGGTGCCGTCTCACAGCCTGGTGGAAAGCCCGGCGAAATAGCCTATATCCGGCGTATGGCCGATCCGCGTCCCGAACCGTCGATGGAAGATATCCTGGCTTCCATCAAGCGAATCATCCACGACGACCCGGTACCGCCGAGGCCTGTGGCCACGGCGGTTGCGCCGCCCGTCCAGGCTCCGCTCGAGCCGCCGCGCGTCGCGCCCGCGGATGCGGCGCCGCCCTGGCCGCGACCATCCGATCCGACGCCGCCCGATTCGATCCTCGAGCTGACCGACCGGGTTCCGGAAACCTTCCAGGCGCGCCACCACGCGCCAGCGCCTCAGCCACAGGCTGCGCCGGCCGCCGCGCCCGTATCTCCGCCGGCGCCGGTCCAGCGCGCGGTCGAGCGTCTGCGCCAGGCCGAGGCGGCGATGCCCGATCATCCTGCGCCGCGCCCGGTGCCGCGTGACCTGCTGCCGCGGACGCCCGCCCCGCGCACGACCGGCGGAGACGTCACGCTCGATGCGCTGGTGCGGGAGATGCTGCAGCCGATGCTGGCCGACTGGATCGAGCGCAACCTGCCCGACATGGTGGAGAGGCTTGTCCAGGCCGAGATCCGCCGGATGACCGAAAAGGGCTGACGGGCGGCTGTACCATCCGCCTCATACAGCCTTGGCGTGCAGGGCCATTTTGGTCTAGGTCCCTGCCATGCAGAAAATATCGCTTCTGGCCATCGGCCTGATCGCGGGGCTCGGCGCTGTGGCGCAGGCTCGCCCGCTCACCATAAACGATGTCGTATCCCTTTCGCGCATCGGCGGCGCCGACGTTTCGCCGGACGGCCGCTGGCTGGTCTGGGATCAGCGAGAGACGGACATGGCGGCGAATAAGGGGCGCACCGACCTGTGGCGCCTCGACCTGTCGCGCAAGGGTGCGGTTCCCGAGAAACTCGCTGCCGACCCGGTGAAGAACGAATCCGGCCCGGCCTTCTCGCCGGACGGCCGCTGGGTGTTCTTCACCGCCGACAGCAACGGCAAGTCCGCCGTGTGGCGCGTCGCGATTGGCGGTGGCGCGCCCGAGCTGGTCGCCGATCAGGACGTCGGCGGCTTCCGGATCGCGCCGACCGGCGACAAGCTGCTCGTCTGGGCCGATCGCCCGGTCGGTGCCAGGTCGCTCGTCGACAAGGATGCGACCAGCGACGGCGGCAGCGCCCGCACCTACGATCATTATTTCGTCCGCCACTGGGATGCGTGGAGCGATGGCCAGCGGTCGCAGCTATTCATTCTGCCGCTCGCCGACGGCAAGGCGATCGGCGATGGCGTCGCCATCGGCGGCGCGCTGGTCGGCGACACGCCTTCCAAGCCGTTCGGCGACGGCAGTGAGATCGCCTGGAGCAAGGACGGGAAGACCGTCTACTTCACCCTCCGCGAGGCGGGGACGACCGAACCGCTGTCGACCAACCTGGATATCTTCGCGGCGCCCGCCGACGGATCGGCGGCACCCGTCAACCTGACCCAGGCGAACCGGGCCACCGACACGCTGCCGACCATATCCCCCGACGGCAAGTGGCTCGCCTATGTCGCGATGAAACGGCCGACCTACGAAGCCGACCGGCAGGTGATCCAGCTCCGCAACCTCGCCACCGGCGAGGTCCGGGCGCTGACCGAGGGCTGGGACCGTTCGGTCGGCAGCCTTAGCTGGAGCAAGGACGGAAAGACGCTCTATGCGACCGCGCAGGATACCGGCGACGATGCGGTGTTCGCGGTCGACATCGCCACCGGCAAGCCGACCAGGCTGACCGGGGAAGGCTCCGCGGCCGGCGTCCTCGCGACGCCGAAGGGTTATGTCTATACATTGAACAGCCTGACCGCCCCGTCCGACTTCTACGCGGGCACGGGGGTCAAGGCCCGCGGCAAGCCGACCCGCCTGACCTGGGTCAATAAGGACAAGCTCGCCGGGATCGACATGCCGAGCGTCGAGCATGTCAGCTTCAAGGGCGCCAACGGCGACACCGTCTGGGCCTATGTGATGAAGCCCGCCGGGCTGGCCGATGGCGCCAGGGCGCCGATGGCATTCCTGGTCCATGGCGGCCCGCAGAGCAGCTTCGGCAACAGCTGGTCCTATCGCTGGAACCCCGCGCTGTTTGCGGGGGCGGGCTATGGCGCGGTGATGGTCGATTTCCATGGATCGACCGGCTATGGACAGGCCTTCACCGACGCCATCAATCAGGACTGGGGGGGCAAGCCGCTCGAGGACCTGAAGCTAGGCTTCGCAGCGGTGACCGCCAGATATGGCTGGCTCGACGGGGATCGCGTCTGCGCCGCTGGCGGGTCCTATGGCGGCTATATGATGAACTGGATCGCGGGCAACTGGCCCGACGGCTTCAAGTGCCTCGTCACCCATGCCGGCGTGTTCGACGCCCGCGCCATGGCTTATGAGACCGAGGAACTGTGGTTCGACGAATGGGAGCATGGCGGCCCCTATTTCGAGGTTCCGGCCAATTACGAGAAGTGGAACCCGGTCAACCACGTCACCGCGTGGAAGACGCCGATGCTCGTCCTCCACGGCGAGAAGGACTTCCGCATCCCCTATACCCAGGGGATCGCCGCCTTCACCGCCGCACAGCGCCGCGGCATCGAATCGCGGTTGGTGGTCTATCCCGACGAGAACCACTGGATACTGAAACCGAAGAACAGCATCCAGTGGTACAGCGAGGTGCTGGGCTGGATGGACAAGCACACCAAGGCGAAGTGATTCCCTTTTGACCCCCGTTCGTGTCGAACGAAGTCGAGACATGCTTCTCCCAGGTGCGGAAGCGTCCCTCGACTTCGCTCGGGACGAACGGAGGCTTGCGAAAATCGCAATATTTGAGTGGCGCGGCTGCCGCTTCCCCCGCTAAAGCCGGCGCCATCATGACGATCGACAAGACCTTCGACCCCGCCGCCATCGAGGCGCGCTGGTACGCCCATTGGGAAGATAACGGCCTGTTCCGTCCGGAACGTCCGGAGGCCGAGCCCTATACCATCGTGATCCCGCCGCCCAACGTCACGGGCAGCCTGCACATCGGCCATGCGCTCGACGACACGCTGCAGGACGTGCTGATCCGTCACGCCCGCCTGAAGGGCAAGGACGCGCTGTGGGTGGTCGGCACCGACCATGCCGGCATCGCCACCCAGATGGTCGTCGAGCGGCAGCTCAACGCCCAGGGGCAGAAGCGCACCGATTTCACGCGCGACGAATTCGTCGCCAAGGTGTGGGAGTGGAAGGAGGAGAGCGGCGGCACGATCACCCGCCAGCTCCGCCGGCTCGGCGCATCGTGCGACTGGGCCAACGAGCGCTTCACCATGGACGAGGGCTTCTCGAAGGCCGTCCTCAAGGTGTTCGTCGATCTCTACAACCAGGGCCTGCTCTATCGCGACAAGCGGCTGGTCAACTGGGACCCGGGCCTCAAGACGGCGATCTCCGACCTGGAGGTCGAGACCAAGGAGGTGCAGGGCAGCTTCTGGCACTTCTCCTATCCGCTCGCCGACGGTTCGGGGGCGATCTCGGTCGCGACGACCCGGCCGGAGACGATGCTCGCCGACATGGCGGTCGCGGTGAACCCCGAGGACGGCCGCTATCGCGCGCTGATCGGCAAGCTGGTCAAGCTGCCGATCACCGGCCGGCTGATCCCGATCGTCGCCGACGAGCATGCCGATCCGGAACTTGGATCGGGTGCTGTGAAGATCACGCCGGGCCACGACTTCAACGATTTCGAGGTGGGCAAGCGCGCCGGCTTCAAGCCGGCCGAGATGCTCAACATGCTCGATGCCGAGGCGAAGGTCGTCCAGACCGCCGACGGGCTGATCCCCGCCGACTATCTCGGCCTCGACCGGTTCGAGGCGCGCAAGAAGGTGGTTGTGGCGATCGAGGCCGAGGGCCGGCTGGAAAAGGTCGAGGACCGTGTCATCCAGACGCCCTATGGCGACCGTTCCAACGCGGTGATCGAGCCCTGGCTGACCGACCAATGGTATGTCGACGCCGAGACGCTGGCCAAGCCCGCCCTCGAAGCGGTGCGTTCGGGCGCGATCAAGGTCGTCCCGGAAAGCTGGACCAAGACCTATTATAACTGGCTGGAGAATATTCAGCCCTGGTGCGTCTCGCGCCAGCTCTGGTGGGGACACCAGATCCCGGCCTGGTACGATGCCGACGGCCAGGTCTATGTGGCCGAAGACGAGGCGGCCGCGTCGGCGCTCGCAGGCGGCAAGGCGCTGAGCCGCGATCCCGACGTGCTCGATACCTGGTTCTCGTCCGCGCTCTGGCCGTTCGGCACGATCGGCTGGCCCGACCAGGCCGGCCAGCAGCCGCCCGAGGCCTATCAGGCGGGCGGCATCGGCAAGGCTTCGAAGCTCCAGCGCCACTATCCGAACGACGTGCTGATCTCGGGCTTCGACATCCTTTTCTTCTGGGATGCCCGCATGATCATGCAGGGCCTGCACTTCATGGGCGAGGTGCCGTTCCGCACCCTCTACCTGCACGGGCTGGTCCGCGCCGCTGACGGGTCGAAGATGTCGAAGTCGAAGGGCAATACGGTCGATCCGTTGGGCCTTATCGACAAGTACGGTGCCGACGCGCTGCGCTTCACCCTGACCGCGATGGAGAGCCAGGGCCGCGACATCAAGCTCGATGAGAAGCGGGTCGAGGGCTATCGCAACTTCGCGACCAAGCTGTGGAACGCCGCCCGTTTCGCGCAGGGCAACGGCATCGGCGCGTCGAAGACGATCGAGCCGCCCGCCGCCGAACTGGCGGTCAACCGCTGGATCATCGCCGAGACGGTCAAGACGGTGCAGGCGCTCGACCTCGCCATCGCCGACCTGCGCTACGATGAATCCGCGAACACCATTTATCATTTCGTCTGGGCGAGCTTCTGCGACTGGTATCTGGAACTGATCAAGCCGGTGCTCGCCGAGGGCGCCGATCCGGCGCAGGCGGCCGAGACGCGGGCGGTCGCGGGCTGGGTGCTCGACCAGATCCTGGTCATGCTCCATCCGTTCATGCCGTTCATCACCGAGGAGCTGTGGCACGCTCTCGGCGAGCGCGAATACGACATCATCGTCGCGAAATGGCCGATGGCGGATGCCCGAGCGATCGATCCGGCGGCGCAGCAGGAGATCGACTGGCTGATCCGGCTGGTGAGCGAGGTTCGTGCGGCGCGCACCGGCCTCAATGTCCCCCCCGGCGCGCGGCTGCCGGCTTATGCACGAGGCGCCAGCGAGGAGACCCGGCGGCGGCTGGGATCGAACGCGGTGGCGATCGCGCGGCTGGCGCGGATCGACCTGGCCGAGGGCGAGGCCCCGGCCGGCGGGGCGGCGCAGGTCGTCGTCGACGAGGCAACCTATGTGCTGCCGCTCGAAGGGGTGATCGACCTCGACGCGGAGCGGGCACGCCTCGCCAAGGGCATCGCCGCGGCGGAGAAGGAGCGCGACAGTCTTGCTGCCCGTCTCGGCAATCCGGCGTTCGTCGAGAAGGCGAAGCCGGAGGCGGTCGAGAAGGCACGTGCCGATCATGCCGAGAAGAGTCTGGAAGCCGAGCAGCTCAGCGCCGCGCTCGCCCGCCTCGGCTGATCGCCGATGGCGGGGGGGCGGCAGGACCTGACGCAGGGGCCGATTGCGAGCACCCTGCTGCTGTTCGCCATCCCCACGCTCGCGGCGAACGTCCTCCAGTCGCTCAACGCCTCGATCAACATGGTGTGGATCGGGCGCTTTCTCGGTGAGCGCGCGCTCGCCGCGACTGCAAACGCCAGCAACATTCTGTTCCTGATCTTCTCCGCGCTGTTCGGATGCAGCATGGCGGCGATGATCCTGGTCGGCCAGCATATCGGCCGCAAGGACGTCGACGGCGCACGTCGCGCGGTCGGTGCGGCGGCGACGCTGCTGCTCGGCATATCGGTCGTGATGATGGCGGTCGGCATCGGTCTAACCGACAAGCTGCTGCTCCTGCTCGGCACCCCGGCCGATGCCGCGCCGCTCGCTTCGGCCTACCTCAAGATGATGTTCTGGGGATTGCCGTTCAGCGCGATCATGGTGCTGATGATGATGACGCTCCGGGGTATCGGCGATGCGATGACGCCGCTCTGGTTCATGATCGTCGGTATCGCCCTGGACGCCGGGCTCAATCCGTTCTTCATCGCGGGCATCGGACCCTTCCCCGAAATGGGGATCGTCGGGTCGGCGGTCGCGACGCTGATCGCCAATGCAGTTTCGATGGTCGGCATGCTGGCGGTCGTCTATTGGCGCGATCTGCCGATCCGCCTGCGCGGCCGCGAGCTCGCCTATCTCCTTCCCGGTCCGGCGCTCGTCCGCCTGATCTTCGGCAAGGGCATGATGATGGGCCTGCAGATGTTCGTGCTCACCGGGGCCGCCCTGGTCATGGTGGGGTTGGTGAACAAGGCCGGGGTCATCGTGACAGCCGCCTATGGCGTCGCCTTCCAGCTATGGAACTACATCCAGATGCCGTCGATGGCGGTGGCATCGGCGGTCAGCGCGATGGCGGCTCAGAACATCGGTGCCGGGCGCTGGGACCGGCTCGGTTCGATCACACGCGTCGGCCTGTTGTATAATTTCGTGATGACCGGAGTGCTGATCCTGCTGCTGAGCGCGCTCGATGAGTATGTGCTGGGCCTGTTCCTGGGCGCCGGGAGCCCTGCTATCGCGGTCGCCGGACGCATCCACCTGCTGGCGAGCTGGAGCTTTCTCTTCTCGGGCGCGACGATGGTGCTGTTCGGCACGATCCGGGCGAACGGCGTGGTGCTGATGCCGTTGATCATCATGATCGTCAGCCTGTTCGCCTGCCGGCTCGGCTTCGCCCTGTTCGCGGAGCCCTGGCTGCATGTCGATGCGCTGTGGTGGGCCTTCCCGGTCGGTTCGATCATGTCCGCCGCGCTGACATCGCTTTATTACCGGCAGGGTGGCTGGAAGAAGACGTCGCTGGTCGAGCAGGCCGAACGCGCCGAGCACGCCCCGGCCTGAACCGTCACCCGGCGGCGCGGGGCGTCATCACCTGCACGGCACCGGCCGCGATCCGCGCGGTGAACGGAGTCTTGGCCAGCACCTCGCCGTCGATCGACACCTTCTGCGGCGGGGTCGTCTCGACCCCGATCGCCCGGCCGCGATATTCGATCGTGGTGTCCTTGCGAGCGCGCAGCCGCAGCCAGCTGGTGAGCCAGCTCCAGCCGAGCTGCGCGGGCGAGCGGCCGACCACCGCCTGCACGACGATCTCGCCGCTCTGTGGATCGGCTTCGTCAACCAGTTCCACCCCGCCATGATAAGGGCCGTTGGCGATCCGTACCTCAAGCACGTCTAGCTCCTCGCGCACCCCGTCATGGGTGACGACCAGCCGGAAGGACTTGAACTTCATCGACTGCCAGGTGGCCCAGATCAGATAGCCGAGCCGGCCGAGGCTCTTCTTGAGCAGCGGCGGGATCTGTCCGCCGATTCGGGTCGACAGGCCGATGGCCGCGCAGTTGCAGTAATAATCGTCGTCAATCATGCCGAGATCGATACGGCGCGGGACTCCGTTCGCGATCACGTCGATCGCGCCGTCGAGGTCTAGGGGTATCTCCAGCGACCGGGCGAAGCTGTTGGCGGTGCCCAGCGGCAGCGGAGCGAAGATAGTGTCGGTGCCGACGATCTGGTCGACCGCGCAGGACAGCGATCCGTCGCCGCCGCCGACGATCAGCATGGCCGGTTTTTTGGCCATGGCTTTGGCGACGACCGCCTCCAGCGTGCCGGGGCGGTCGATGGCGACCGCGTCGATCAGCTCGATGCCCGCCGCGTGCAGCTTCTCGCGCGCGACGTCGAACTGCTTGCGGCCCTGCCGTGACAGGGCATTGACGATCAGGATCGCCGAGCGGGGCGGGGAGGTGGGTTCGGTCATGCAGTGGGATCAACGCGCCGCGGTCGTTTCGGATGCATAGCGGCACCGAATCCCGATCGTCATGCCGGCGGAGGCCGGCATCTCCGGAGAGAGGAGATGAGGTAGAGGCAGGCGCCCGCTGAGATGCCGGCCTCCGCCCGCATGACGCGTAGGGGGACTCCATATCTTTGCACCTGTTCGTCCCACCGGCTAAAGCAGCGCGCATGACTCAGCCTGCCTTTCCCGCGCTCCGCCTGCGCCGCCCGCGCCGCCATGGCTGGAGCCGCGCTCTCTTCGCCGAGAATGTCCTTACACCCGCCGACCTGATCTGGCCGCTGTTCATCGCCAATGGCGACGAGGTCGAGCCCATCGCGTCGTTGCCAGGCGTCTCTCGCTGGCCGCTGGCGCAGATAGCGGCGCGGGCCAGGGAGGCGCGCGACGCCGGCATTCCCTGCCTGGCGCTGTTCCCCAATACGCCGCGTGACCGGCGCAGCGACGACGGGCGCGAGGCGCTCAACCCGGACAATCTGATGTGCCGCGCGATCCGCACCATCAAGGAAGCGGTGCCGGACATCGGGGTGCTGACGGATGTCGCGCTCGATCCCTATACCACCCACGGTCATGACGGTCTGGTCGACGCCGGCGGCCACGTCCTCAATGACCCGACCAAGGAGGTGCTGGTCGGCCAGGCCCTGGTCCAGGCCGAAGCGGGCAGCGACATCGTCGCGCCGTCGGACATGATGGATGGCCGGGTCGGCGCGATCCGCGCTGCGCTGGAGACCGGCGGGCATGTCGACGTGCAGATCATGGCCTATTCGGCCAAATACGCCTCGGCCTTCTATGGTCCGTTCCGCGACGCGGTCGATACGCGCGGCCTGCTCAAGGGCGACAAGAAGGGCTACCAGATGAACCCCGCCAATGCCGAGGAGGCGCTGCGCGAGGTGGCGCTGGACCTGGCCGAGGGCGCCGACAGCGTGATGGTGAAGCCGGGCCTGCCCTATCTCGACATCGTTCGTCTGGTGAAGGAGCGGTTCGAGGTGCCGGTGTTCGCCTATCAGGTGTCGGGCGAATATGCGATGATCGAGCTGGCGGTTGCCGCCGGCGCCGCCGATCGCGACGCGATGGTGCTGGAGACGCTGATGGCGTTCAAGCGCGCCGGCGCATCGGGCGTGCTCAGCTACCACGCGCTCCACGCCGCGCGCCTGATGGGCGCATGATCGCGACCGACCGGCTGTTCCTGCGCGGCTGGCGTGAGAGTGATGCCGCACCCTTCGCCGTGATGGGCAACGACCCGGCGGTGATGGAATTCCTCGGCCCGGCGATGTCGGCGGATGATGTGGCCCAGGCTATCGAACGCCAGAATACCTTGCTCGACACCCATGGTCACTGCTTCTGGGCGATGGAGCGTCGCGATGACGGCGCCTTCATGGGCTTTTGCGGGCTGAAGCCGGGTGCGCTCGGCACGCCGGTCGAGGGGCGGATCGAGATCGGCTGGCGGCTCGCCCGCGCCTATTGGGGCCGGGGCTATGCGCGCGAGGCCGCGCAGGCGGCGCTCGACTGGGCCTGGCGTCATCTCGACGCCGATGCCGTGTGGGCCATCACCGTGCCCGCGAATGTTCGGTCCTGGGGGCTGATGGAGCGGCTGGGCATGACGCGGCGCCACGATCTCGACTTCGATCATCCGCTGCCCGGCCTCGAGGAGCGGCTGAAAGCCCATGTCACCTACAGCATCGAAAGACCCAGATGAGCGACGCACCCACCATCCTGACCTATGAAGGCGTCACCCCGGCGATCGACGAGAGTGCTTTCATCGCCCCGGGCGCGCGGGTGATCGGCAATGTCGTGATCGGGGCGGAATCGAGCCTGTGGTACAATGTCGTCGTGCGTGGCGACGGCAACTATATCCGCATCGGCGCGCGGACCAACGTCCAGGACGGTAGCGTCATCCATATATCCGCCGGCACCCATCCGACCGTGATCGGCGATGACGTGCTGATCGGTCACATGGCGATGGTCCATGGCTGTACGCTGCACGACCGGTCGTTCGTGGGGTTCGGCGCGGTTGTGATGGATGGCTGCGTGATCGAATCGGATGCCATGCTCGCCGCCGGCGCGATGCTGACGCCGGGCAAGCGCATTCCCGGCGGCCAGCTCTGGAGCGGCCGCCCCGCGCGTTACATGCGCGACCTGTCGCCCGAAGAAATAGCCGGCAACCAGAAGGGTGTCGCCGCCTATGTCATGGAGGCTCGCAGGCACCGTAAGGCGCTGGCGGTGGCGCAACCGGCGGAATAGCTCTTCATTTCGTCCTCCCGGCGGAGGCCGGGATCTCGGGAGGCTCCTGCCTCGCCCTTTTCTCCCCTCTCCCGGGACACCGGCTCCGCCGGGGTGACGGGCGGTGCCATGTCCCGTTGCCGCCACCATCGCCCGCTCCTATGTTGGCCGCATATCCCCATCGAGGTCCCATTCCATGTCCACCCATGAAGACCGGCTGAAGGCGCTCCGCGAGGAACTGGCGCGGCGCAAGCTGGATGGTTTCGTCGTCCCGCTGACCGACGAGCATATGAGCGAATATGTCGGCGCCTATGCGCAACGGCTTGCCTGGCTGACCGGCTTTCAGGGATCGGCCGGCTCGGCGGTGGTCCTGCCGGCCGAGGCGGCGATCTTCGTCGATGGGCGCTACACGCTGCAGGTGCGCGAGCAGGTCGACGGGAAGCATTGGAGCTACCAGTCGGTGCCGCAGACCAGCGTCGCCGCCTGGCTGGAGGAGCATGCTCCCGGCGGCGGTCGGATCGGCTACGATCCCTGGCTGCACACCAAGGGATGGGTGACGGCGGCGCGCAAGGCGCTGGCAGCGAAGGGCGCCGAGCTGGTCGCTGTAGACACCAATCCGGTCGATGCGATCTGGCCCGACCAGCCGGCGCCATCGCAGGCTCGGCTGGTCGTGCAGCCCGACGATCTGACCGGCAAGTCGTCGGCGGCCAAGCGCGCCGACATCGCCGACTGGCTGACCACGAAGCGGGCCGACGCGGCGGTGCTCTCGGCCCTCGATTCGATCGCCTGGACGTTCAACATCCGTGGTCAGGACGTCGACCGGACGCCGGTCGCGCTCGCCTATGCCATCGTCCATGACGACGCGACCGCCGACCTCTACGTCGCCCCTGACAAGATCGACGATGCGGTGCGTGCCCACCTCGGCAACGGCGTCCGACTGCATGATCGCGCCGCCTTCGAGGCCGGGCTCAAGGCGTTGGAAGGCAAGACCGTGGCGGTCGATCCGGAACGCGCGGTTGCGGCGATCTTCGAGGCACTGGAGGCCGGCCAGGCACGCCTGGCCGAGGAGCGTGACCCTGTCGTCCTGCCCAAGGCGATCAAGAACCCGGTCGAGATCGCCGGGCACAAAGCCGCCCAGGCACGCGACGGCGCGGCGCTCAGCCGTTTCCTCCACTGGCTGTCTGTGGAAGCGCCCAAGGGCGGGCTCGACGAGATCCAGGCTTCGGACAAGCTGCAGGCGCTGCGCGCCGAGAGCGGGCTGCTCAAGGACCTGTCCTTTGACACCATCTCCGGCGCCGGCCCCAATGGAGCGGTCGTCCATTACCGCGCCAGCGACGAGACCAAGCGGGTGCTGGAGCCCAATTCGCTCTACCTTGTCGATTCGGGGGGGCAATATCAGGACGGCACCACCGACGTGACCCGTACCGTTGCGATCGGTACGCCCACCCCGGAGATGCGCGACCGCTACACCCGCGTGCTCAAGGGCCATGTCGCGATCGCCCGCGCGGTCTTCCCTCATGGGACGCGCGGCGGGCAGCTCGACATCCTCGCTCGGCAATATCTGTGGGCGGCGGGGCTCGACTATGCACACGGCACCGGCCACGGGGTCGGTGCCTATCTGTCGGTGCATGAGGGGCCGCAGCGGATCGCCACATTCGGCGGCGGCGACGAGCCGCTGCAGCCCGGCATGATCCTCTCGAACGAGCCCGGCTATTACAAGGCGGGCGAATATGGCATCCGGATCGAGAACCTGATCCTCACCGTGCCCAGGACGATCGACGGCGCGGAAAAGGAAATGCTCGGCTTCGAGACGCTGACCTTCGCACCCTATGAGCGCGCGCTGATCGATACCGCGATGCTCGACGCGGCCGAGATCGCCTGGATCGACGCTTATCATGCCCAGGTGCGCACCGTGGTCGGGCCGCAGCTCGGCGGCGACGCCGCGGCCTGGCTGTTGCGGCAGACCGCGCCCTTGCTTGAAAGCGGCGATAGCCAATCTTAAGGTTCATCGCCGTCGCGATGAGTCGGGCCTTCACACTGGCCCGGCAGGGTTTTCGGGGTCGGGGCAGGGGAAACAGGCGACGCGCGAGATGCAGCCGCTACGCCGGATCATGACGGGCCTTCTCATCGCGGCGGCCGGCACTGCCGCGCATGGCGCCGCGCCGCTCTGGACACCGCAGGACGTCAACCAGCGCCTGCTCGCCGCGCATAACGCCGAGCGGGCGAGGCTCGGCATCCCGCCGCTGAAGTGGAGCGACAAGCTCGCCCGTCAATCGCTCGAATGGGCGCGGCAGCTCGCTCAGATAGAGGGGCTGGAGCATAGCGACACCGCCGATTACCTGGACCCGACAGACGGGGAGGAGGGGGAGAATCTGTGGCGCGGGACCAAGGGCTATTACACGCCCGAGCAGATGGTGAACCTGTGGGTCGACGAGCGAAAAATCTTCGTCAATGCACCGTTCCCCCGCAACAGCACGACCGGACAGTGGCGCGACGTCGGCCATTATACCCAACTCATCTGGCGATCGACGACGGAGGTCGGCTGCGCGATCGCGGCGGGCGAGGAGGATGAGGTCCTGGTCTGCCGCTATCTCGAAGGCGGCAACGTGATCGGCGAGAAGCCCTACTGAGCGGACTTTCCGGCGTTTTCCCTGCCGCCATCCTCCGCGCCGTCGTCCATGGCCCGCGCCTGCGCCTTGCGGCGATGGAGGTTCGCGCGCAGTGCCTGCGCCAGCCGCGCGGCACGCTCGTCGCCGGCTTTGCCGTCGCCGGGCTTGGATTCGGCCTTCTTCATCGCGTGTTCGATAGACTTATCGAAAGATGATCGGCAAGCCGCCTTGACGTGAGCCGCCGCATTGTCCATAGGCGCGCCACACCGCCGGAGATCACCTCTCCGGCACGCCCGCGGAACGCTGGCAGTGCTGCCGTAGCTCAGTGGTAGAGCGCATCCTTGGTAAGGCTGAGGTCGTGAGTTCAATCCTCACCGGCAGCACCACTCACCTTCGGGTCGAGTGATTTCGAGAGACTGGTGAGAAGGTCTCCCTGAAAAGCCCGGACTTCCGGGGCCTTTTCCCTCGCTAGCTAAAAAAGTCAGGACGGAGACCCCTGCGTTTTCGGCGGATTCTGTGCTTTTTTTGGGCGCCGTCTCTGGTGACGTAAAACCAGTCCTGAGATTTAAAAAAGGCCCGAAACAAAAGAGGCGCGCCAACGGCGCGCCTCTAGTCTTCTGAGGTTGCGGCGATCAGGCGAAGCCGAGCACCTTACGCTGCTCCTTCCATTCGATCGGCAGTTCGCTGGTACGCAGCAGAGTCCGCGTGTTGAGTTCAATCGGCTGGCGTCCTTCGAGGATCGCTGTGACGATATCCGGTGCCAAGAACTGGAGGCCTCCCAGCTCCTGCTCTTGCAGACGATAGGCGATCACCCGCCGCATCATTGACGGTGGGAAGTCTGGAGCCTCCTCGCTAAACATCGAGAGCCATTCTTCGCGGAGCTGCGCCGGCGACAGTGTCGCCAGCGCAGCCAGTTTGTGATCAAGTCGGCTCATGATCAGGCGGCGATCGCGATCTGGTAGCGGGTCACGCCCTCGACCTTGGTGCTGGCGATATCATGTCCATTCTGACGGAGGCTCGTCAGCGCCGCGCGCGAGCTGTGCGGCAGCCAGCCCGTCGCCTCGACGATGTCGCCAAGGGTTGCGCCACCCTCCCGCTTAAGCAGGTCGAGCACCAGCGACCGCTTGCTGGACGCCCGCGCGGGCTTCGGCGGTAAGCCATGATCCGTGAGTTTGTCGGTCCTGTCGGTGTCTTTAACGGCGTCGGGGAGGGAGTTAATGGTCGCAATGCCCGCTTCGGTGATCACCACGCCGAAGTTGAGGTCGCCATCGGTCCGCCAAGCCTGAGCGGCGGTCATGCCCTCCTTCTCGGCGGCGAAGCCCTTCTTGACGAAGCCTTCGATCGTTTTGTGAATAGCGGCCTGCTTGTCGCCTAGGCTCTCGGGCGGAGGCAGAAGGCTGCCGTCATCCCGCTGCCAGGCGGTGGTGAGCAGGATGAGCTGCATGTCAGTCAATTTGGTCATGTGGGTGGTCCTTCGCCGGGCTCGGCGCCATTGCCGCGCCCTACCACCCAGAGCCCCGCCGGTCGCCCGGTCGGGGCCCGCATCGGCTCGTTCAGCCGGTGCGATTCGCAGCCGCACCAGTGCTCCGTTCCGTGCGGAAGTCGAGCAGATATTGCATTGGAAAAGCTCCATACGGACTGCTGAGCTTGTTTTCAGGCTATTCGCGTTGATGACCGGGGAGCTTGGGGATGCCGCCGGAGATGCCTCCGCAGGGCAGGGTAAAGATCGTGATGCCCGCGAGCAGTCGCGCGGAGATATGGGCCTTTTAGTCGAGGCAGCGGCGGCCGTGCTTCGCCATCCGTCCGACCAGAGCCGATCTTCAGTTCTTGAGCGGGTTCAGGGAGGCGGTGATCATGGCTGAGAGGGCTTCCTCGGCGCGGGCCCGTATAAGGACATCCTTCGAGGTAAGATCGTGGCGTAGCCACTCGGGCGTGCTCTCGATGACTTTCGTGATCTTCGCGGAAATCTCGTCTGAGGCCATGATCCGGCTTTGGGGCTAGTGCGGCGGAAGATCAATGACCGCTATTTGATCACCAGCTGCCTTATCGCTTTTTGGCATCAAACCGCATTAGGCGTACGTCGCCGATCACATGCTTTGACGGATTTGAGCGAGCTGACCATCGTGATCTCGTTCGGCAAGGATCGGATTGAGGGTGGCGCGTGTCATCGAGCTCGGACTAACATCCATCATGATCGAGGGGGCAAAGACTGAGCGGAAACGGCAAACCGCGCCGCGTGAGTTGGAGACGCGGCACGCCTTCCTCGACACGCAAGTCTTTCGGAAGCTTCGGCATAACCCGGCCAACCGCGCACTTCGTCTCGTCGCGCAACATGTAGCTGGGTACCGGCTCGTCATGCATACGACCGACGTTACACTACAGGAGGTCGCGGGCCAGATCGCCGAGGACGTCGAGCAGATACATGCTGCGCTGACAAAGACGGCGAAGGATGTCGAGCGCTGGCGACAGAGCGTGCCTGACATCGCTCCCATACCAAATCCAGGATCCGAGACCGCGCGCCGACTGTTCGCCGCCTTCCATCGCGCGTCGATGGACGAGTGGCGTACAATTGAGCACAGGGCGACGGCGCATCCCGCGATCGGCGTGTTCGATGACTATTTCGCCAAGCGCCCACCTTTCGACAAGGTTGGCAGCAAGGAGTGTCCGTCGTCAGAACAT
>NZ_LDES01000099.1 GCF_001015195.1 Sphingomonas sp. Y57
GATATCGGGTCTGGGCGGCAAGCAAAGATCAGGACGTCCTCCCGGCCTGAGCGCCTGTTTGGAAATGACCGTAAGAGCGCATTTTGGGCTTTCCCACCGATCCTCGACCCTCACCCGACCGCGCAACAGGGTGCCATATCCGGGTGGTCGGGGGGTGGAGGCCGATGCAGATGCGCCAAGGCGCATTTCCAAACGGAAATTTAGAACGGTCGGTCGCCTTCTTCCTTCCGCTACGACACATTGAGGAGAGATCGGGTGAAAGAGGAAAGTTCATTGGACGCGAACAAGCAGGTCGTCCGGACATTCCTGAAACATATGTCGGCCATGAACGGGCCGGAGATCGCCAAATGGATCACGGATGACTTCACCGGGCATTGTCAAGTTGCTGA